>NZ_CP100470.1:2025000-3356672 GCF_030323145.1 Mesorhizobium sp. C432A
GGAGTACTAGTCGGCAGACACACGGCGGGTGCTAACGTCCGTCGTGAAAAGGGAAACAACCCTGACCTACAGCTAAGGTCCCCAAGTTATGGCTAAGTGGGAAAGGATGTGAGGATCCCAAAACAACCAGGATGTTGGCTTAGAAGCAGCCATCATTTAAAGAAAGCGTAACAGCTCACTGGTCTAAATAAGGGTCTTTGCGCCGAAAATGTAACGGGGCTAAAGCCATACACCGAAGCTTAGGGTTTGGTCCGCAAGGGCCAAGCGGTAGCGGAGCGTTCTGTAAGCTGACGAAGCCATACCCGTGAGGGGTGGTGGAGGTATCAGAAGTGCGAATGCTGACATGAGTAACGTAAGGGGAGTGAGAGACTCCCCCGCCGAAAGACCAAGGGTTCCTGCTTAAAGCTAATCTGAGCAGGGTTAGCCGGCCCCTAAGACGAGGCGGAAACGCGTAGTCGATGGGAACCACGTTAATATTCGTGGGCTTGGAGGTAGTGACGGATCGCACAAGTTGTCCAATCTTATCGGATTGAACGGGCAGCGGAGCGGTTCCAGGAAATAGCTCCTCCTTATAAACCGTACCCGAAACCGACACTGGTGGTCAGGTAGAGTATACCAAGGCGCTTGAGAGAACTATGCTGAAGGAACTCGGCAAATTGCACGCGTAACTTCGGAAGAAGCGTGACCCTTTTCTACGCAAGTAGAGGAGGGTGGCACAGACCAGGGGGTAGCGACTGTTTATCAAAAACACAGGGCTCTGCGAAGTCGCAAGACGACGTATAGGGTCTGACGCCTGCCCGGTGCTGGAAGGTTAAGAGGAGGGGTGCAAGCTCTGAATCGAAGCCCCAGTAAACGGCGGCCGTAACTATAACGGTCCTAAGGTAGCGAAATTCCTTGTCGGGTAAGTTCCGACCTGCACGAATGGCGTAACGACTTCCCCGCTGTCTCCAGCATAGACTCAGTGAAATTGAATTCCCCGTGAAGATGCGGGGTTCCTGCGGTTAGACGGAAAGACCCCGTGCACCTTTACTATAGCTTTACATTGGCATTCGTAGTGGCATGTGTAGGATAGGTGGTAGGCTTTGAAACCTGGGCGCCAGCTCAGGTGGAGCCACCCTTGAAATACCACCCTTATTACTATGGATGTCTAACCGCGGCCCGTTATCCGGGTCCGGGACAATGTATGGTGGGTAGTTTGACTGGGGCGGTCGCCTCCTAAAGAGTAACGGAGGCGCGCGATGGTGGGCTCAGAACGGTCGGAAATCGTTCGCTGAGTGCAATGGCATAAGCCTGCCTGACTGCGAGACTGACAAGTCGAGCAGAGACGAAAGTCGGTCATAGTGATCCGGTGGTCCCGCGTGGAAGGGCCATCGCTCAACGGATAAAAGGTACGCCGGGGATAACAGGCTGATGACCCCCAAGAGTCCATATCGACGGGGTTGTTTGGCACCTCGATGTCGACTCATCGCATCCTGGGGCTGGAGCAGGTCCCAAGGGTATGGCTGTTCGCCATTTAAAGCGGTACGTGAGTTGGGTTCAGAACGTCGTGAGACAGTTCGGTCCCTATCTGCCGTGGGTGTAGGAATATTGAAAGGATCTGTCCCTAGTACGAGAGGACCGGGATGGACGGATCTCTGGTGGACCTGTTGTGGCGCCAGCCGCATAGCAGGGTAGCTATATCCGGACGGGATAACCGCTGAAGGCATCTAAGCGGGAAACCCACCTTAAAACGAGTATTCCCTGAGAACCGTGGAAGACGACCACGTTGATAGGCCGGGTGTGGAAGAGCGGCAACGCTTGAAGCTTACCGGTACTAATAGTTCGATCGGCTTGATCGTTCTCATTCCTTATGCTCATCGTGAACACGATGATCTGACCAGCGCTCACGCATGAGCGGCCCTTACAGGGCCTATGCTCCGCGAGGGCGCCGGAAAACCGGCGACGCGCAGTCGCGCTTGCGGACTTTGTCCGTTAGCTAGACACAAACGTCGCCTTGGCACGAAAAAACAGCTTCTCGATATAACGTGCGTTTTGCCGACCTGGTGGTTATGGCGGAGCGGCTGCACCCGATCCCATTCCGAACTCGGCCGTGAAACGCTCCAGCGCTGATGGTACTTCGTCTCAAGACGCGGGAGAGTAGGTCGCTGCCAGGTCTGCAAAACGCACGTTGAACTCTCATCCGCAAACCGGATGAAACTGAAATCTTCTCTCTACGAAAAGGCCCGCCAAGGGATCACGGGCCGCGCAAGCGGCCCTTTCATTTGGTCAGCCATATACCTATCTGTAAGCCATCCTGTTCATAGGCCCAGGCTTACATCCAGATAAGCAAGCAAACGCTTGCTTCAGATCCGGAGCAGGCAAGAGCTTGCCCTGGAGGTGACGCGGGGTGGAGCAGCCCGGTAGCTCGTCAGGCTCATAACCTGAAGGTCACAGGTTCAAATCCTGTCCCCGCAACCAACATCAAAAACAGCCCGCTTCACGCGGGCTTTTTGCGTTCGGACCGTGATCGATGGCGACGACCGGCTATTCAACGATTGAGGAGGGCAGCAAGGTTGGCGTGCTGAGAGGTCCGCGAACCGGGGGATTGATGCCGCCTCGGCGCATTTCGCGAGAGATACGTCGAGCATTAGGAAGTTCGCCAACCCGTCATGGCAATCGATCTGCACGACAACAGCATGATTCGAGCCGCGGAGAGATCGTCGTGCGAAGGCGCGAACCGTTGATTTAAACAACCCGCGCCTTGCCGAAGCTTTTCGTCGCGGGCCGCGTCAGCCAGCTCGCCGCAATGACGCCTGGAAGGCCAGCGAGGTCCAGCTGTTGCTCGAGGCGAGGTGGCAATAGAGCAGCGCAAGCGCGCCGGATTTCCTGAGATCAAGAAACGCCTCGTCGCTCAATTTGTTGAAGGCCGGCTCGTCGATCACCTGAAAGTCGGTGAGGTTGAGGGTCTCGCCGCCCTCCAGCGTCACCTTGCTCTGCCGCGGCGCGAACAGGCCGTGCGCGTCGATCTTGTCGATCATGGCGCGAGTCGCATTGAAGTCGGTCTGGAACTGGCTGCAGAAGGCGAGCGCCTGCCTCGAGGCCTCGGCCGGCTCGTTGCCGTCGAAGAAGGGCGCGGTCTCGTCGCCGCCCTTGGACGAAGGCGTCTGCTCGACGACGCGTTCGCTGGCGCGGTCGATGCACAACGTCAGGCGGCCGGTCGTTTTCGATTCATCGGCCAGGATGAAGGGGTACCGGCGGACATAGGCGGGAATGTAATGCGGCTCCGCCCATTTGCCGTCGGCGCCGACGAACAGGTTCTGGTCCTGGCGCAGGCCGGTGATGATGACAGGCGCCTTGGCGTCGCCGATGAAAACGATCGGGTAGGAGCGCATTGCCGCCGGCATTTCCGAGGCGACGACGGGGATGGCGTGCGCGGTGCGGGCAAAGGAGAAATCGGCACGCGCCGTAAGGCCGAGTGAGCCGTGCCGCAGCGGATTGAGCGCCTCGGGCTTTTTGTAGAACAGCGGCAGCGCATTGGCGGGCGTGCTTTCCGCCCCGTCCGTTTTCGCATCGGTCATCCCTGGCATTCTCCTCTTATGCCCTCCCGGTTTAGGCCAGCGGCGGCGAGGGCGCAACGCACTGACGACTGATCTACCCCGACATTAGCGGGATAAATCTACCTCGTTGTTCGATCGTGCTCTTTTCTACTTCTGGAGATCGAGCTCTATAGACAGCATGCCATCAAGCAGCGACATTGGCTGACGGGACAGACTCTCAACACAAAACGTCTTAAGACAGACGAACCAGGGCAGGCGCATGGCATCGCTTTCGGATTTCGAGCAGGGGCAGAGCTTTTCCGTCGAAGCCGGCGGTCAGACGCTCACGCTGGAACTGAGCGCGGTGCAGCCCATTGCCAACAGCCCGCGCGACGGCGGTGGCTTCACGCTGCTGTTCAGGGGGCCGCGCGACGCGGCGCTGCCGCAGGCTATCTATCGGTTCAACGGCAAAAGCGGCGCCCATGAGATCTTCATCGTGCCGATCGCTGCCGATGCGGCGGGGCGACTTTACGAGGCGGTATTCAACTGATTTTTCGCGGTCCGATCGGCCAGGGGACGATCCGGTCATCAGGGTGATTGCCAGCGCGGCGGCTCGACATATGATCGACTATATCGAGATTGCGGACGTATTTGACGGAGCGGCGTGTAGCGCACTGTGCGCCGAATTCCGGGCGGCCGTGGGCCGTCCGGCCGGCCTGCTGGGGCGTGCCGACCAGAAGACGGCATGGATCCGCAAGACCGCGCGCGCCGAGGTTTCGCAGGCCACTGAAGCGCGAGTGAGTGCCCTGTTGGCGCAGCAGAAGGCGGCTCTCGAGCGGCATTTCGGGCGGCTGCTCGGCCAGGTCGAGGAACCTCAGTTCCTTCACTATCGGGAAGGCGATTTCTTTGTGCCGCATCAGGATGGCAACACGCCGCTCATTCACGACGAGTCGCGGTTCCGAAAGATCTCGGTGGTGATCTTTCTCAACCGTCAATCGGACAACCCTTCGCCAGAAAGCTATGCAGGCGGCTCGCTGGTCCTGCATGGGCCTTACAGCGGCCCGGACCTGCGCGTTGCCATGCCCGCATTGCCGGGCTCTCTCGTCGCCTTTCGTTCGGAAACGACGCATGAAGTCACCCCGGTCACGTGCAACGAACGTTTCACCATCGTATCCTGGTATCGCGGCGCGTGACGACCAACACGGCCCTTACGGCGAACGGATCATCAGGTCGTAGACGCCTTTGTCCTCGGCAACAGTGAAGCCGAGGCGTTTGTAGAGCCGCCGCGCTGGATTGTTCTTCTCGACATGGATCGAGACCGACTTGCCGGCGGCGGCGGCCTCATCGATGAGATCGGCGAGCAACGCACCGCCAGACCCCTTGCCGCGATGCGCCGGCAGGAAGGCGATATCTATGATGCAATGCTCGCTCGCCGAGCGCTCGATATACAGGCGACCGATATCTTGCCTTGCCTGCTCGATCACCAGCCAGTCGGCGTTGGGATAGTATTTCTGGTAATGCGCGTGCTGCGCTTGAAACTGCATGTCGAGGAACGCCGTTTTCTGCGCGTCGCTCCACGGCGTGACGGCAAGTTCTTCGGCGCGGGTCGAGGCGTAGAGCGCCGACAGGAACGGCAGATCGGCGTCCGCCATCGGGCGGAACGTCAGATCAATCCGCGCCGCGCGCACCCAGCAAAATATAACAGGCCCGTTGTCCACAGTCGGAAGCTGGATCATGGAGTGGCGCTTACGGACGCGCCGGATAGACGCCTTGCATGGCAATGATGAACGTCATCGCCAGATAGGGAGGCAGGTTGTTGTGAGGCAACGTACTGCCCGTTATGCTCAGTGCCTGGGGGTCCATCTGGACCAGATTTTGCGAAGTGTTGTTCTGATACAGCGTTCCGCCCCCCGACTTCCCCAGAACAACCGCATCGGTAAGAGTTCCCTGGGCGCCACTCTCGGTGGATATCGCGACAAAATGATTATGTTGCGGCATTTCCGTTTGCAGAAGGGTGACGGACGTTTCGCCACCCGTCTCGCCGAGAAACCGCTCCGACAAGCCATTGCCCTGTCCTTGCCCCATGGGCGCGGAGCCAGCCATATTCGGCAACGCGAAGGTCGACTTGCCGTCGCCGCCGTAAACTGTGCCCAGGAGCGAAAACAGCGCCGTATTCTGCGAGATTGGCAGGAGCTGGCCATCGCAGGTCGCCCACCCCGTCGGGGCGAAATCTCCGGCAAAAATTCGAATTTCGGCGACGAACGGATTGGTCATGGCAAGTCTCTAGCTTTGCTGGGGGAAGATGCCAAATAGCGAGATGATGAAACTGACGGCGAGGAACGGCACCATATTGTCGTGAGGCTGGCTGCCGCCGGCCGGCGAAATGGCTCCGGCGGCCATGTTGCCATCAGGTGCGATACCCACATAGGGCGTCAGCAGGCTCGATGTCGCCAGGACACCGCCGGACGGACCCGGATTCTTGGCGATATTCGACGAACCGGTCCAGGTATGGGAATGGTTCGGCATTTGTTGGGTTGAAACAGTGACGGATTCGACCCCGCCCAGTTCTCCGATGATATAGGTCTGGCTGACCAGCGGGCCCTTGCCAGCATGGACGGGGATGCGGGATGCGAGGTTGGGCAGGGCGAATGTTTCCTCCCCGTCGCCGCCATAGGTCGTACCGATCAGATTGAACAAGGTTTCGTTCTCGGAGATCGGCATCAGCTGGCCTTGGCAGAACGCCCAGCCATTCGGAGGGAAATTGCCACCGAACATCCTGATCTCGCCGACAAAAGGTTGGCTCATCGAAGCGTCCTCTTAATTTCGCGACGGGAATATGCCTTGCAGGGCAATGATGAAATTCAAGACGAGATAGGGCGATCTGTTCTCATGCGGCTGGCCGCCACCGACGAAAGTGATGTTTTCCTTCGCCATAGCCACCGCGCTGCCAGGCGGCTGATAGATCGGGCTGGCGTTCGCCCCCAACAGCGCGCCGGATGGATTGTTGACGTTGCCGGCAGTGTTCGATGCGTTGACGAAATGGTTGTGTGTCGGCATTTCGCCGAGCGTGAGCGTGTGAAACTCTTCGCCGCCCTGGCCGCCGACAATTGCACCGATAGGGCCGCCCGTATGAACCGCCGCACGTCCCCTCATATCCGGAAGGGCAAAATTTGTCTGGCCGTTGCCGCCGTACCTGGTGCCTAGAAGTGAGAACAATGGCTGGTTCTGGTTAAGCGGCAACAACTGGCCGTTACAAAATGCCCAGCCGCGCGGTGCATAGTTCCAGGAAATGATCTTGACTTCACCTAAATAAGGCTCGCTCATCCCCGTTCCCTCCGTTGGCCGCTTACTGTCTGAATTCTTGTATTATGCCTAAGTAAGACAGCAAGTCGATATCAGATTCATAAAATATATTTCCTAGGACGAAATCCAAGGTTGCTGACTACGGTGTCGCGGCAGGCAGCAGTGGCAGCGGCTGGTTGAAGAACGTCCGGGTGTCCGTCAGTGCCGTTGCCCCGCCATTGACGGTTTCGATACCGGCCTCGCTCGCCTGCGGTACGTTGATCGTGCCGTCGGCGCCGCCGAGGCCGTCCGCGAGGAAGCGGATGGCATTGGCGTTGTTGACGTTGGTGATGGTGTTGGCATGAACGTCGGCATTGATGATAGCGCCGGCAAATGTGGCGGTGACCGTGATGCCGCGGCTGTCGGCATTGTCGCGAATGGTGTTGTTGGTGACCGCCGCGTGCACGGTGCCCGGCTGCACGAGCTGCGTGATCGAGACGCTGTCGCCACCGCTTATGCCGTTGACGCCGATGCTCTGGATAATGTTGTTGTCGATCAGCACCTTGGCGACGCCGAGGCTTTCATGCCCAACCCTGATGCCGTTGCCGGTTCGCGATCCCGAGGTTGCTACGCCTTGCGTACCGATGACGTTGTTGGCGATTGTGCCGTCAAGCGTCCGTGCGAGGTCGCCGCTGCTGAACACGTTGATGGCCGTCGAGTCGCTGTTGGTGACGGTGTTGTTCCGGACGGTGAAATTCAGATTGCCGCCCGTGCCGGCGCCGGAATTGCTGCTCTGGGTGAGATTGATGCCGTTGTTCAGATTGTTGAATAGATTTCCCGTGGTCTCGCCGATGTGAGCGTTGACGGTGCCGTCATTGGCAATGACGAACAGACCGGTTCCAGGGATGACTCCCGGTCCGGGATAGGCGTTGTTGCCGGTGAAGGTTGCGCCGTCGACGGTCAGCGTCATCGTCGGCGCGCCGGCGACACCGGCGCCGTCCGCCTCGAAGATGAAGTCGCTGCCGGCATTGTTCGAGGCGCCGTTGTTCGAGAACGTGCCGCCGCTCACCACCAGGTTCGCCAACGTGCCGCCGGAATTGATGACCTGCACGTTATGGGTGAATGAGTTGGAGACCGTGAGGTTGGTGAACGTGGTGACGTGCGAGGCGTTGCCGGTAAGTTCGTTGAACAGGATTCCGGACTCGGTGTTGGCATCGGCATTGCTGTTCAGGGTCAGACCGTTGAGCACCACGCCGTTGACCCGCAGCCCCTTTATGCCGTTGCCCGCATTGTCGCTGATGATCATGTTGCTCAGGCTGACATCCTGAGTGTCGGTCAGGCTGACGCCATCGCCGGCCGAGTTCTGGATCGTGCCGCCGCTGCCCCCCGTCGCGCCGGTGCCGGTCACCACCAGATTGCCGCTGGTGCCGGTGTTGTTGAGCACGATGCCGTTGGCTGCACCATTGGACGCAATGCTCCTGAACGTCACGTCGCCGGCGCCGATCGTCGTGTTGGCGACATTAAGCGCCGTGCCCGTGCCGGACGCGATGGTGTTGCCGGTGCCCTGCACCGTCACCGTGCCGCCGCCGGTGGCATTGAAACCGGCGCCGCTGGTGGTGGCGATGACCAGCCCGCCATTGGTGAAGTTGATCGTCGCACCGGTATTGTCGCTCAGGCTGACGCCAGCCGCCGTGGTCGAGGTGATCGACTTCGACGCGCCGGAGAAGGTGATGATGCCGGCGACATTGTCGTCCAGCAGGAGGCCGATCTGGCCCGCCGCATTATGCGTGATGTTGCCCGACAGGGTGATGTTGCCGGCGGTCAGGGCGCGATCCTGGATGTTGACCGCCTGGCCGGTGCTGCCGCTGGTGATCGCGCCGGCATAGGTGAAGGCCGCCGTGCCGCCGCTGTTGGCGGTGCCTAGGCCATCGCCGATACGGATCACGGCGCTTGTTCCGCCCACCAGCGCGCCGGTGCCGAGGTCGATCGCTCCCGAACCGGTGACGGTATCGAGGATGACGGCGCTGGTGCCGCCGGCGCCTTTGTTCGTGGAAGCGAAGGTCACGCCGCCCGCCGCGATGGCAACGCTGTCAAGGTTGACCGCGACGCCGCTGCCGGTCGAAATCGTGTTGCCCGAGCCGATAACGGTCACGGTGCCAGTACCGTTGCTCGTGGCGTTGAAGCCGGTGCCGGAGGTGGTGGTGATGGCTAGGCCGCCGCCGGTGAAGTTGACCGCGGTGTTGGTGTTCGCCGTCAGGTCGACGGCATTGTTGGCTCCGGTGGTCAGTATCTTGCTGGCGCCGGAGAAGTTGATCGTGCCGCCGGTGTTGGCGTTGACGAGGATCCCGTTGGCCACGCCGCCGGTGGCGCTGAGAGTGCCCGACAATGTCGTGGTGCCGGCGGTGCGGGTGGAGATGCTGACGACGTTTCCGGCCGTGGTCTTGGTGACCGAGCCGGCATAGCTGACATTGGCCGAGCCGCCGGTGACCAGGAAGGCCGCGCCGGTCGCGCCGCCGAGCGCACCGGAGCCGAGGCTGACAGTGCCGGCGCCGGTGACATTGGTCAGCGACACGTTGTTGGTTCCGCCGGTCGAATTGGTCGAGGTGAAATTGATGCCGGTGGTGGTGGCGATGCCGTTGAGGTTGACCGCCTGCGCGGAAGTGGAGCTCACCGTGCCGGTCGTCACATTGACCGTGCCGCCATTGATGGCGCTGAATCCGGTGGTGCCGTTGGTGACGATGTCGAGGTTTGCGAAGCTGACGGTCGAGGCCGTGGCGCCGTTGTTGATTGCGACTGCGGTGCCGGTCATCGGCGTCGTGGTGCCGAGATCGACCGTACCGGTGAAGCTCACCGTATTGGCCGCCGTCGCGCCGGAAATACTAATGCCGCTGGCAGCGCCATTGGCGATCACCGAGCCGGCGAAGGTGAAACTGCCGCCAGCGCGGGTCGAGATCGTGGCCGCCGCGCCCGACGTGCTGATGATAGAGCTGGCGCCGTCGAAGCTGATCACCGCGTTGCCGCCGGTCACCGAAAGGCCGCTGCCGCCCGATATGTCGACATTGGTACCGGCAATCGTGCCGCCAGCGCCCGACGCGCCACCGAAGGCGATGCCGGTTCCGGTCGCCGCCGTGGTGATGTTGACGTTGGTCAGCGTCGTCGTGCCGGTGGTGTTGTCGAGTTTGAAAGCAATGCCGGTGGCGCCGGTGCTGGTGACGTTGGTGATGGTGGTGTTGGACGCGTTCAGCCACACATCGCTGGCGTTGCTGGAGAAAGTAACGTTGTTGATCGTCGTGCTGTTTGACGGCGTGATCTCGATACCCTGCGTGGCGAAATTGCTGATGGTCATGTTGCTGATGACGGTATTCGCAGCACCCGCGCCATTGTCCTTGACGCCACGCGCGGCACCCGCCGGGCTGCCATTCAGGATGAAGCCGTCGATGATGTTGCCGCTGGCGCCGAGCGTGATGACATTGTTGCCGGCGCTCGTCGTCAGCGTCGCGGCGCCATTGGGCGTCTGGTCGATGATCGAGATGCTGTTGCTGGCGAGCTGGATGGTGGAGGGCACTGTCAGCGCCAGATTGATGTTGCCGTTGCCGAAGCCGCGCACCTGCTCGCCGGTGGCGAGAGCCAGCGTGTCGTTGCCATTGCTGCCTGCCGCGGTGATGGTGCCGCCATCGTTGACGAGAACCAGAATGTCCGTCGCCACGGCTGCTGCTTCGGCGGTGGCCAGCGTCGCGAGATTGTTCTGGTCGCGACCGCTGCCGTCACCGGTCGCGGACGCGCCGACGAAATAGACCTTGCCGACTCCGAAGCCCAGGCCGGGAGCCGACTGGAAGTTCACATCCTGGAAATTGTAGGTGCCGGCAACCGGCGCACTGGATGCGTCGATGCCTACATTGGCGCCGATGGTCGAGAACTGGTCGGTCGCCGATTCGCCGTCGCCATAGGTGAAAGCGAGGTTGGTGGCGCTGTTGAGGAACACGCCGGTGTTGACGCCGGCAATGCTGGAGCTGGCGCCGCCGACAACGGCATCGCCGAGGCGTACCGTCTGGCCGCCAGTGGTGCCACGCAGGTCGACGCCTATCGAGGTGCCGGCGGCGGCGGCATTGGTGACATCGAAGTCATTGGCCGTCACCGCCGCATTGATGGTGGCACCATTGAGGTCGAAGGCCACGCCCGTGGTGCTGTTCAGGCCGATGTCGAGATCGTTGAAGGACAGCGCCGCGCCAAGCGTGCCGGAAACATCGACACCACGCGTGGTGATGCCTTGCAGGTTGACCGTGCCGAGAATGATGGCCCCGCCGCCGGACGAGGCGATATTGGTCAGCGAGATGCCGGTTGCGGCGGCAGTGGCCGAAACACTGTCGAAATTCATGCCCGCAGCGCCAATCGTAACGCCATTGAGGTTCAACGCGGTGCCGCCGGCCGTCGTGGTGATGCTGTTGTCGCTGAGGAGCGCGCCGACGCTGACCGTGCCACCGCCGCTGGCGTTGAAGCCCGTGCCGGAGGTGGTGGTAATCACCAGGCCACCCGTATCGAAGTTGATCGTCGCGCCGGTGTTGGTCGTCAAGTCGACCGCCGTATTGGCGCCAGTGGTCAGCGTCTTCGTGCCACCGCTGAGAGTGATGGTCCCGCCGGAGTTGCCGTGGACATAGATACCATTGTCGAAACCGCCGGTGGCGCTGAGCGCGCCGGACAGTGTGACCGAACCGCCGGTGACGCCGGAGATGTCGACGATCTTGCCGGCGGTGGTCTTGGTGACGGAGCCGCCATAGCTGACGGTCGCAGCGCCGCCATTGACCAGGAATGCGACGCCCGAAGCGCCGCTCAATGCGCCGGATCCGAGGCTGACTGTTCCGGTGACATTGGCCAGGCCAACATTGTTGGTGCCGCCGCCCGACGAGGTCGAGTCAAGCGCAATGGTGGCGGCGACGTTGGTGAGGCTGATCGACTGACCGCTGGTCGAATTTACCGTCTGGGCTGCAGCGGAAGCGGTGATGCCCATCGTGCCGCCGGTGCCCACGATGGCCGTGCCGGTCGTGGTGTCGATGGTCACACCGCCGGTGAAGCTTGTCGTGCCGCCGCTCTGCGACAGGCCGACGCCGCTCGTCGTATCGATGTTGGCGAGGCCGGTGACGTTGACCGTGCCTGATACCACATGGATGCCGTCGCCGGCCGTGGCGGTGTTGTTGACCGTCACCGCGCCGAAGGTGAACGTACCGGTGTTGGCGCCGGTGACGTCTATGCCGAAGCTGCTGGTGCCGGTGATGGTGGTGGCGCCGCTGACCGTGACGGTGGCGTCAACGCCATTGAAGGCGATGCCGTTGACGCCACCGTAGGCGGTGATGCTGTCGAACTGGATATCGCCGGATACACCGGATAGCGTCAGGCCATAACCGCCGACGCCATTGGTGCTTGTGCCGGCGACGAAGGCGTCGCCGTCGACCTGGTCGATGCCGACAGTCGCTGGAACGGCATCGAAGGTTACACCGCTCACCCCAAAGCCGCCGGTTTCGCCATTGTTGCCCAGAAGCGTGATGTCGGAGAAGGCGCTGACCTTCATCAGCCCGGCGCCGATCGTGCCGTCAACCTTGGCAATGTCGCCGCCGGTTGCCGACAGGATCAGGTTCGACAGTGCGATCTGGCTGGCAGCGGCGCCGTCGGTAAGCGACAGGGCGCCACCGGTGCCGCCGGCGATCGTGGCGCGGCGCAGGATAAGATCGGTGATGTTGGTGCCGGAGATGCCAAGGCCCGCACCGGTGTTCTGCACGATGACATTTTCGATGCCGGCCTTGCCGGAGAAATCGATGGTGTTGCCGTTCGCGGTCGTCAGCGTCGCCAGCACGCTGTCGACATTGGACGCTGCCGTGATGACGGTCGAGGCATTGATGCCGCTGAAGCTGAAGTTGCCGCCGAGGCCGCCGCCGACGGCGCCCAGCGGCGCGGTATCGATGGAATCGCCGGCCTTGAGACCGATCAGGATCTGGCCATCGGCAAGGTTGAGCGTGTTGTTGCCGCCGCCATTCTGCTGAGCCTGCATCATGTCGATGAGGTTGCTGGTGCCGTTCTGCGACGTGTCGACAAGGATGACAACCGAGGCGCCCGACGCTTCCGCGCCGGCAATCGAGCCCGGATTGGCGGCGGTGCCGTCGCCGTCGCCTTCCTGATCGACATAATAGGTGGTCGGTCCCTGGGCCTCGGAGAGGTCGCCGATGAAGCCGCCATTTGCGCCGTCGACATCCTGGAAATTATAGGTGCCGCCGACCGGGAAAACGCCGGTGGAATTGAGGATGTCGATTGCCTTGACCGTCGACAGCTTGTCGACCGCGCTTTCGCCGTCGCCATAGATCAAGTTGATCGCCGTCGTCGGGGTGAACTGGAAGCCGATGCCGGGTCCGGCGCCGGCGCCGCCGATGGTGGAGGATGCGCCGGCCGTGTTCGGATCGCCGAGCTGGATGGTGCCGGTGCCGGTGGTGTTGGACAGGTTGACGGCGGTGGTGCCGGTCGAGGAAGCACTGGTGAGCGTGAAACCGCCAGTCGTGAAGATGCTGTTGACGACGGCATCGGCGAAGGTGATGCCGGTCGAATTGTCGCCGGGCATGGCGATGGTCAGGCTGGCGAAGTTTACCGTCGAGCCGAGCGTGCCGGAAATGTCGACGCCGGTCGAGGTGATGCCTTGCAGGTTCACCGTGCCGAGATTGAGCGTGCCGCCGCTGACATTGTTGAGCGAAACGCCAGTCGCCGCTCCATTGACCGAGATGGAGCTGAAATTGATGCCGCCGGCGCCGACCGTTGCGTTGTCGAGGTTGAGCGCGGTGCCTGTCGTCGTGGTTATCGAGTTGCCCGTGCCGCTGACGCTGACCGTGCCGGCGCCGAAAGTGCTGGCGGTGAAGCCGGCGCCGCTCGAGGTGGTGATGACCAGGCCGCCATTGGTGAAGTTGAGCGTGCCCATGCCCTGGGTCGGGCTGATGCTGGGCAACTTGACGATCGCGTCGTTGGTGCCGCTGCTGGTGTTGAAGATCTTCGACGCACCGGAGAAGGTGGCCGTCCCGTTAGACGATCCGTCAAACCGCACGCCGATGCCCGTGCCGGTATGATCGATCGTGCTTGAAATATTGTAGACGCCGTTGGCGTTGCCGGTGAAGACGAAGGCCGCCGTACCAATGCCAGTTGCTGCCGTAGTCGAAACGACCGAACCGCTCATGTTGAGCTCGCTCCAGTCGGCCACGGCCTGCACGACCATGCCGGTGTCGACCTTGATCGAGCCGTTGTAGTTCAGCGTGGCGTGAATGAGGTCGTTACCGCCGCTGACGGCGATAGCCGCACCGGTGGTGCTTGTCGTCGCGCCGATGCTGGCGACGCCGCCATTGCCGCCAACGTTGATGATTCCTGCCTGCAGGCCGTTCGTGACAATGCCGGCTTCCCCACCGTCGATGGTCAGGGTGGAGCCGGCGACGTTGGCGATGTTTATGGTGCCCACTTGCGGGCCGCCGATATCGAACCCTCGGTAGCTGACGTCGAGATCGGTCGTGCCGGTGAAATTCACCGCACCGGCGCCGAGCAGGGCGTTCAGCGAGGCGCCCATGTAGCCGGTATCTTTCAGGCCGCCAATGTTGACGTCGCCCGCCAGATTGGACCCTGTCAGCAAGACGCCGGCAGCGTCCGATGTCGATACGGCCGAGACGCTGTCGAAGGTGACGCCGGCGGCGCCGACGTCGGCGAGGACAATGAACAGACCATTGCCGCCGGAGGCGATCTTGTTGCCGGTGCCGGAGACGCTGACGGTGCCGCCGAAGGCGGCGCCGAAGCCTTCTCCGGTCGTTGTCGTTATATCCAGGCCGCCATTGGTGAAGTTGATCGTGCCGTCCGTGTTGTCATACGGGACGATGGCGGAGAGGGGGCCCGTGTAGCCGATCTGTACAGCTGTCGTCGCGCCAGAGCTTATCTTCTTGCTGCTTCCCGAGAAGGTGACGGTCGCCGCCGTGCCGTTGGCGATGCCACCGATGAAGATCTGGCCGCCATCGGCTGCGTTGCCGTCGGTCAGATTGCCCGACAGCGTCACCGAGCCGCCGGTCAGTTCCTGGATCGAGACGGCGGCCCCGGTGCCGTTGCTGGCGATGGTGCCAGCATAGGAGATGATTGCATTGCCGCCGCTCTGATCGGCCGCCGAGCCGACATTGAAGGCTGTACCCGAACCGGTGTTGGTCAGCGTGCCGGTGCCGAGCGCGACCGTACCGGTCAGATGCTGCAGGTCGACACCGCTGCCGGAATTGAAGCTGGCGCTTGTCGAGGCGAAATTGATGTTGGCCGCAATGCCGTCGAGCGCCACCGCTCCCGCATTGGTGGCATTGATCGTTCCGGTCGTGACGTTGACCGAGCCGCCTCCGGTTGCAGTGAACGCCGTTGCGGCGTCCGTGGTGATGTCGACATCGGCGAAGGTGATTGTGGCGCCGGTGTTGTTGGTCAGCGATACGCCGCTGCCGCCGATCGTCGCCTTGTCCGTGAAGTTGACCAAGCCGCCGGTGCGGTTGGCGATTGCGATGCCGCCACCGGTCAGCGTGCCGGGCGTCGCGCTGTTGGGCAAGTTGCCGCGGGTGACCGTAATGTTGCCGTTGCCGCCGTCGACATCGAGCAGCGTGCCGGCAACGTTGATATTGTTGTTGATAATCGACAGGTTGCCGGTGAGGCCGTCGACGTTGAACGCCGTCTGGCCGGCAGCGACATTGCTGACGGTGACGCCTTCGACAACGGTGCCGCCGGAATTGTTGAAGCCACCCACGCTCTGGTCGATGACGAACACCGAGCCGCTGCCGCCGCTGTAGTCGAAGGCGGTGTTGCGCACCTGATTGCTGCCGAGCAGATGAAGGGTGTCGCCCGTGCTCTTGACCACGCCCTCATCGCCGGTGACATTGCCGCCGGTGGCGCCGAGATTGCCCTGCACATTGACCGGCTGGAACGTACCGGAGGTGAGGATGGAATTGCCGTTGCCGAAACCGGTGATCGACTGTCCCGAATCGAGCGTGAACGGCGTCGCGCTGAGATCGACGGTGCCGACAAAGGCGTAGGTCTGCGTGCCGACCATGGCATCGGCCTGCGCGGCCGTCACGGTGGTGACATCGGCGCTCAGCCCGTTCGTGCCCGCGTGAACAGTGCCGCCTGTCTGCGAGATCATGACGACCCCGCCGACAGTTACCGCCAGTTGGGCATCGCCGGTGAAGAAGACATCGTCGAAGTCGTAGTTGCCGAGCGCCGGATCCAGCCCGATCGTATTGACAGTGTAGCCGCCGGTTGCCGCGGTGATGAAGGATTCCAGCCCATCGGCGGAATTGCCGTCGCCGAAGGTGAAGTTGGCGTTGGCCGACGTGGCCGTGGTGCCGCCTGACGACAATTCGACACCGACGCCGACATTGTCGATCCTGGAGCCCTGCAGGAAGGTGATCGTCTTGTTGCCGGTCGTCGACGACAGGTCGATGCCGCGCGAGGTCAGGTCGCCGGTGCCGGTAATGCTGGTCAGCCCGAAATCGGCTGTCGTTGACGAGCCGCTGAAGTCAATGCCCGTCTGGTTCAGCCCTTCGCCGAGCAACACCGTCGTCGTACCGAAACTGACGTCGTTGTTTGTGCCGCTGAAGTTGATGCCCGCGCTGCCATCGGCAGAACCGATGACAACGATGGTGGGGCCAGAGAATGTGACTGACCCGGTATTCCCCCCAATATCGATGCCGTTGAGGCCCGGCGCACCGATTTCCGCATAGCCGAAGCTGACGGCGCCGGTGTTGCCGTTGAGCGCGATGCCATTGCCAAGCACCTGGCTGATGAGCACGTCGCCGCTGAAGCCGACCGTTGCCGTGCTGCCGCTGATCGAGATGCCGTCGCCGGTGGTGCTGCCGATCGTCGTCGGGCCGGTAACGCTGACGCTGCCGCTGACGCCCGAAAGGCTGACGCCGGTTGTGCCGCCGACGTGGCCGATGTTGGAGAGCGTGACACCGAGCCCGATATTCGACGCTGTAAAGGCGGATGTGGTGTTGTTGTTGACGGTACCGCCGTCGATCGAAAGCGAGCCGGTGCCAGTTGACGTGGCCTGGACGCCGCTGCCGCCATTGCTGGTCGCGTTGAGCGTCTGGAAGCTGGTGATGGCATTGCTGTTGATCAGCAAGCCGTCGCCGGCATTATCCGACACCGTCGTCGTGCCGGTGAAATTGTAGGTGCCGTCGCCCTGGATCGACAGCCCAGCGCCGCCATTACCGGTCGAGCTCAGATTGCTGCCGGAAACGTCGTTGGCGCCATCGAACAGCACGCCATTGAGGGCGGCCCCCGACACGGTCATGCCGGTCAGCACGACGCCGGTAACGCCGCTGCCATGGATGCCGTTGGCAGTACCGCCGGAGATGTTGAAGTCCTGGAGCGAGGTATTGTTGGCCAGCGTGACGACGTCGCCGCTGCCCGAAGCGGTCAGCGTTGCGGCACCGGCCGCATCCGAGATGGTGCTGCCGGGATCGACGTTGTCGCCGGTCACATTGATCGGCAGGCCGCCGAGCGAGAAGGTGCGGCCGTTGCCGAAAGAGGCCAGGGTCTGCCCCGCTTCGAGCGTAAAGCCGTCGGTGTCGTCGATGACACCGCGATTGACCAGCACGAAAATCGCGGTGCCGTCGGTATTGTTGTCGGCGTCGGTGATCGAAGCCAGGTCCGAAAGCGAGGTACCGTCGCCTGTGCCGCCTGCGGCGACAAAGATCAGCTGCGTCTGGTCGAACAGTTGCGGCCCGTTGAACGTCGTCGTGCCGAATGCGTATTGGCCCGAACCGGAATTGAGGCCGCGTGCGTCGAGCGAGGCGAGGTTGCCGCCGATCAAGCCGCCACCGAAGGTGAATTGGGCGTTGGCGGTGTCGGCCGGCGAGCCGGCAATGCCGAGCCGCACGCCGGTGCCGACATTGGCGATGGTGCCGCCATTGGTGATGATGATCGTGCCGCCGTTGGTCTGGACAAGGTCGATCCCGATGGACGTCGTGCCGCCGGTGCCGTTTATGTTCAGCGACTGCGCCGTGAAATTAGTCTGGCTGCCGGAGAAGTCGAGGCCGATGCCGGAGCCGAGCCCGGAGATGATGATGTTGCCGGCGATGACGGACGCATTGACGCCGGTAAACACCATGCCGTCGGTGCCGGGATCGGTGATGTTGATGTCGCCGAAGCGGATCGCGGCCGGCGAATCCGTGATCGCGATGGCCGGTCCGGTCGTGTTCGAGATCGTCGTCGCGCCGTTGACGGTGAAGCTGCCCGAAAGATTCTCGAGCACGACGCCCGATGCGCCGCCGGTCTGGGTGATCGAATCCAGCACGATATGGGCGGTGATCGGATCGATGAAGACACCGACGCCGTCGTCGCCGAGTGCCTTGTTGCCCGACACCTGGCCACCGGTGATGGTGATCGAGCCGGCGACCCCGGTGCCCTTCACGGTAATGCCGGCATCGTTGTTGTCGAGCGAGTTGAGGGTGGCGAAAGTGTAGGTGCCGTGGCCGGTTATATCCAGGCCGTCGTCGCCATTGCCCTGCAGCAGCGTCGTGCCGGTGAAGTTATAGGTGCCGTCGCCTTCGATGTGCAGTCCGTCGAGGCCGTTGCCGGTCGCGGTGAAGTTCGAGCCATTGACGCCGGTCGATGTACCGGTGAAGTCGGCGCCGTGGCCGCCGGTGCCGGTGACCGTGACGTTGGTCAACGTGGCGCCGGTGATGTTGTTGCCGAAGATGCCGTCCTTGCCGCCGGTGATGGTGATACCGCTCAGCGTGTTGCCATTGGCGAGCGTCAGGACGTTGTTGGCGGGGTTGGTGCCCTGGATGGTGCCGTTGGAGCCGCCGAAATTGTAGGTGCCGATGCTGCCGTCGGCGAGCCGCGCCTGGACACCGCCGCCACCGCCGATAACGGTCTGTCCGTTGGCGAGCGTCACGCCGGCTGTCGTAATGTTTCCCTTGCCGCCCAGCGCGACGACGACGCCGTTAGCGCCGGCGCCGGCGACTGCATTGTCGAGCGTGGTCGGGTCGCCGATCGTGCCGAGGCCGAGCGCGTCGTTGTCACCATCGGCGAAGAAGAACTGGCCGAATGCCGTGTTGGTGGCGGCATTGATCGCCACCCGCGTCGACGTGCCGGTAACTTTGTCCTGGCTCTCGATGCGAACGCCGATGTCGCCGCGTACGCGCTCGTTGACGCGTTTGCGCAGGCCGGGGCTGACCGGATAGACCGGCTCGGCGCCGTCATCGGCCGAAGACGAGCCCTTGTCGAAAGCGTTGAGCGGCACCGTCAGCCGGATGCTGCCGGCGAACTGGGTGTCATCGCGGTTGTCGTTGCGCACCTCGCCGGTGAAGGTCAGCGACGTGCCTTTGCCGATGACGTCGCCGATCGAATATTCCAGGCCGGCCTTGGCGCCGGTGATGCTGCCGTCGTCGCCGTCGGGATCGCCGAAATGGTAGGCGCCGACATCGAAACGCAGTGAATGGTTCTCGGGCAGGTTGAGCGGCACCTGAACGCCGACCTCGCCCTCGATGCCCCAGGCCGCGTAATCGCGGTGGGCGATGGCCGATATCTGCTCGATCAGCTGATGCCCGACCAGCGACAGGCTCGACTCTTGCCCGGCCGTGCTGCGGTCGCCGCTGATCGGCAGATAGACGTTTACGTGCGCATCGTATTTTGAGGTGATGGCCTCGAGGCCGAGCGTCGAGGCGACGAACTGGTGACTGTCGTGGTTCTGGATGTTGAGATAGGCGTAGCCGCCGATCATCAGATCCGGATTCACGATGCGGCGAACGCCGAGGCCGACGTCCTGGCCGAAGCCGTCGTCGAAATCGTATTTCGAGCGCACATCGAGAAAGAGAACGGATTCGAGGTTCTGCTTCAGCGGCAGGAAACCCTCGATCGCCGTGTTGCCGCCATTGTTGTTGGCGCCGATGATGGCGCGGACCTGCGGCTGCCACAGTCCGGTGTCGCCGGCATGGGCGGCTATGCCGGAAAGGGCAAGTGCCAGAGTGGACAGCGCAGTCGTCTTCCAGAGATGCCTGGAAAAACCTGACCGGCGATACTTGCTATTCGCCCGGAAGCTTCTTCCGTGCGTCGCCATGTCATTGATCTGCCGAGTTTTCTCGGTCGTCTCCATCCCTTGCGAACCCCGACGAGTACACGCTCCGTCGCTAATACTATCCGAATCCCAGTGTATAGCGAGCATGATTGTTTGCTTTACACGTACAAGATTTCAAAGTTGTTTATTGTGACAATTCAGCAACAGTAATTTAGCCTGAGCTCATGTACCGTATTGGCTTCCCCGCCAGGCTCGGCTGTTGTATCAACGCGCTCGGCGAAACCCTGACACGACGAGGATCGGGTGGCTTCATTGCTGAGAACGGTTTGTGGCCGGGCCGCCTGGGTCGGCGCGCTATGGCTGGTCGTGACGGCAGGGTCGGCGCTTGCCGAAGAGCCGAAGTCAACCACATCTGCCGAGACCAAGCCTGCAGAAGGCAATCCGTGGGCGCTAAACTGCGCCAGCGGATCGGCCGGCATCGAGCTTCAATGCCAGGTCTCCCAAAACCTTACCGAGGCCAAGACGGGGCAGCGCGTTCTTACCGTTACGGTTCGCCGCGACAACGGCAATGGCAACCTCGCCATGCTGCTGGCCTTGCCGCACGGGCTGTTCCTGCCTTCCGGCGCCTCGTACCAGATCGACCAGGGGCAGAAGACGACCATTGCCATCCAGACCAGCGACCAGAACGGCGCCTATGCCGCGACCCCTTTGTCGGCGGACCTCGTCAAGGCGATGAAATCGGGAACCAACCTGAACATCGGCATGGAGTCGGTGACGCGCAAGCCGGTGACCATTCCGGTCTCGCTTGCCGGATTCACTGCCGCGATCGACAAGCTTCAAGCGTTGAAATAGCCGGCCTATCTCGGCAGATGCGTAAGCATCAGCTTACGTTATGGACTGGCCGGGCTCACACGTGCTTGCGGCCGCCTGTCTCGCGGAACCAGCTGTCGGGGTAAGGATACCACCAGTCCTGGATCGCCGGTCTGTGGTCGATGATGACCATCTTGGAGCGTCGGAAGGCGTCGAGTCCCTGGCGTCCCAGCTCGCGGCCAAGGCCTGATGCCTTCCAGCCGCCGAAGGGCAAGGCGTCATTGTCGATCAGCGGGTTGTTGACCCAGACCATGCCGGCCTCGAGCCGCTCGGCCGCCTCATGCGCCTCGGCGAGGTCGGTGGTGAACACCGAGGCGCCGAGGCCGAACGGGCTGTCATTGGCAAGCCGGATCGCCTCGTCGAAATCCTTGACGCGGCAGATCGCGGCGACCGGTCCGAAACACTCTTCGCGCACGATCGCCATATCGGGGGTGACGCCGGTCAGGATCGTTGGCTCGTAGAACCAGCCAGTGTTGTGCGCCGGCGGAATGCGCCCGCCGGCAACGGCTATAGCGCCGTTGCTGACAGCATCATCGACCAGCCGCATCACTTTCGCCCGGGCGGCTTCGCTGACCAGCGGGCCGATCTCGGTCTTGTCCATGCCATTGCCGATGCGCAGCGCCCGCGTCTTCTCGGCGAACAGCTCGACGAAGCGATCGTGAACCGAGTCGACGACAAAGAAGCGTTCGGCCGAGGTGCAGACCTGGCCGGTCAGGTGGAAGGCGGCGGTGACGCTGCCGGCTGCCGCCACGTCGAGCGGCGCGTGCTCGCTGATGATCAGCGGATCGCTGCCGCCGGCTTCGATGACGCAAGGCTTCATGCGCTCGGCGCAGGCGACTGCCACGGCTTTGCCGGCGGCGACCGAGCCGGTGAAGGCGACAGCGTGGGTGCGCTCGGAGGCGATCAGCGCCTGCGCGGTGGCGGCCGTGCCGGGCAGGCAGGAGACCAGCCCTTCGGGCAGCGAGCGGAACACGGTCATGTAATCGAGTGTCGACAGCGTCGTGGCTTCGGCCGGCTTGATGATGCAGCCATTGCCGGCGGCAAGCGAGGCCGCAACGGTCCAGCACATCAGCAGGATCGGGAAGTTGTAAGGCATGATGTGCACGGAGACGCCATACGGCTCGTAGCGCGCATACTGGAACGACCCGGCCTGCGTCGTACCGGCGATCTTGCCGGCGTCGTCGCGCGCCATCTCGGCATAGTAGCGGAAGATCGGCGCGCAATTGGCGATCTCGCCGATTGCTTCGGGATAAGGCTTGCCCATCTCGCGCACCATCAGCTCTGCGCAGCGGGTGAAGTCCGCCGCCTCGATGGCGTTGGCGACCGCATGCAGATGCTTTGCCCGGCTCTTGGCATCGAGCTTCTTCCAGGCGGCTTGTGCCGTGGTTGCGGCACACAGCACCGCATCGACCTCACCGTCCGTTGCGGCGGAGATCGAGCCGACGGTCTCCAGCGTCGCCGGATCGATCACCGGTTTTGCCGTGCCGGTCATCGGCCGGTAGTCCGGATTGACGAAGAAAGCCGGCCGTTCAGCGGAGAATTGCATGGTCGTCCTTTCAGGTCCGCTCAGCGGATCATGTAGACCTTCTTGATGGTCTCATGGACGGTGCAGACGCCTTTCCAATTCTGAGGAAAGAACGCCGCCGTGTCCGGCTCGATCTGGATGACCTCGCCCGATTCGTGCACATAGGTGCAGCGGCCCTCGAGGAAGTGGCAGAACTCGTCGCGGGTGACATGGCAGTGCCATTTGCCGGGGGTGCAGACCCACAGGCCGCATTCCGAACGGCCCTCCGGCCCCTTGTAGAGCAGCTTGCCCGAGGTGTGGGACACGCCCTCGATCATGGTCGGGATGACGCCCCAGTCGACGAGGTCGGTGATGGCAAGCGGGGATTGCATGATGGGCGTGGTCATGGCGATTTCCTTTAAAAAAGTGCTCAGCGGCACATGAAGGCCTTGGTCAGTGTTTGCGTGATGGTGGAGGTGCCGGCCCAGCCGGCGGGGAAGAACACCAGCATGCCGGCCTCGACCGGGATCTCTTCGCCATTCTCGCGGACATAGGTCCCGCGGCCCGACAGGAAATGGCAGAACTCGTCGGCGGCAAAGGTAACCTTGCGGCTGCCTGGCGTGCACGACCACAGGCCGCATTCGCTTGAGCCGTCCGGGTTCTGCGAGAGGATCCTGCCCGAGGCGCGCGGCGAGCCGGCAAGCGTGTTGCTGCCCCCGCCCCAGTCCTCCAGTTTCACGGTCGAGGCCTTTGGCCAGTGCGGTGTCGGCATATTGGGAAGCTCCGTTGCTGTTCAAGCCAGCATGTAGACGTTGCGCATGGTCTCATGCACGGTGCATTCGCCTGTCCAGCCGGCAGGGAACATGACCACGGTCCCGGCTGCGACTTCTACCACCTCCCCGGCATCCGACCGGTACGTCGCGCGGCCGGCGACGAAATGGCACAATTCGTCGCGCGGAATCGAGAGCCGCCAGCGGCCGGGCGTGCAGACCCAGATGCCGGATTCCGGCTGGTTGTTGGGTCCTTTGTGGACAAGCCTGCCGGTCGAGTGCGACGCGCCGTCCAGCGCGTCGGACTGGGCGCCCCAGTCGACGAGGTCGGTGCGGGTGGAGGCTTGGTAGAGGTGTGGGGCGGAGGAGGTCACAGCAGCGCCTCCAGCAGCCCGGCTGCCTTCTCAGGCCCGTTCTGGGCCTGCATCTGCGCCGAGGTCTTCGCCAGCCTGATCTTCATCTTGGTGTCAGTCAGGCAGGCTTCGATCCTGCTGATCAGCTGGGCGTCGCTCCAGTCGTAGCGCGGCATACCGAAGCCGTGGCCGGTTTCCTGGACGCGGGTGGCGTTGTCGTGGCCGTCCCAGACATAGGGCATGATGATGGCCGGCTTGCCGAAATAGAGGCACTCTGTGAACGAGTTGTTGCCGCCATGGTGGATGACCGCATCGACTTGCGGAATGACCGAAGGCTGCGGAAACCAGCTCTCCACGATGACGTTGCCCGGCACATCCGTGTACTGGTCCTTGTAGCCGCCGACATTGACCAGCGCGCGGTAACGGGTCTTGCCCAGTGTTGTGATGATGCGCTTCAACAAATCGACATCGCCGGCGCCGAGGCTGCCGAAGGAGACATAGAGCAGCGGCCCGTCATTGTTCTCGGCGAAGGTCGGCACGGCGTATGGCTTTTCCTGCCGCACGCAGCCTTCGAGATACTGGAATTTCGTCGTATCAAGCGGATGGCGGCGTTTGAACTTTGCCGCTTCGGGATAGAGCAGGAGATTGAGATAGGGCGAGGCCTCGAAGAACTGACCGACCGGGTATGGCGCTTCATTGTTTGCGGTGAGGAAGGCGTTGAAGTCGTCGTGGATCGGCTTGATCACCGCATTGAAATGATCGCGATAGCGCTGGTGGCCGACATGGTCGTTCTCGCCGCAACCGGAGAGATGCGGCGGGATGTCCTCATCCTCGATCTCGTTTTCCGAGCAGGAGATGACGCGCACCCAAGGCTTGCCGAACTGTTTGATGGCCGGAAACAGGATCACATTGTCGACGCAAATGACATCAGGCTTGATGGCGGCCAGGACTCGCGGCAAATCCTTCTGCGCCCATTTGGCGCTGTCGACGATCGCGGTCCAGCAATCCTTCACGTAATTGTCGACCTGATCGTAGGGCGATTTGCGGAAGTTCGGGATGTGGCCGTTGATGAAGTCTTCCCAGAATTTCGCCATCTGCTCGGGCGGCATCGGCTCCGACAGGTTCACCGGATGCGCTTCGAAGCCGTAACCCTTGTAGACATCGACAAAGCCGGGGTCGGACAGGAACACTGCCTTATGGCCGCGCGCCTCGACGGCTTGCGCGATGCCGACCGAATTGAGCGCCGGGCCGTAGGCCGCTTCGGGAAAAAACGCGATCGTCTTCTGCGCCATCAAGCTCTCCTATTCCTGAAAAATTCTGACATCGGCGGCGTCCCAGCCGAGTTCGACCTGATCGCCCGACGAGACCGGCCGGCGGTCGGCGGCATCGGCGGTGACGCGCACCAGAAATGGTTTTGGCGACAGAGGCGTGCGGACATGCAGCTGCAGGTCGAGCCCGTGATAGGCCAGCGCCTCAACCGTGCCGGCGGTGCGGTTGGCGGTCTCGGCTGACGGGAACAGCCGGATGCGCTCGGGTCGCACCGAAGCGACAGCGGAAGCGCCGGGTGTGAGCTTGGCGGGAACCTTGCCGGTGATGCGCGCGCCGTTCGCGGCGATCACGCCATCCGCAGACACCTTGCCCGGTACGAAATTCATCACGCCGATGAAGTCGGCGACGAAACGGTCGGCGGGATGCTCGTAGATCGCATGCGGCGCGTCGCATTGCA
Organism: Mesorhizobium sp. C432A; assembly: GCF_030323145.1. Lineage (NCBI taxonomy): Bacteria > Pseudomonadati > Pseudomonadota > Alphaproteobacteria > Hyphomicrobiales > Phyllobacteriaceae > Mesorhizobium > Mesorhizobium sp. C432A. Next base: position 2,050,075 of record NZ_CP100470.1, read on the forward strand.
GCAACTGGCCGTCCTTGAGCACCGCCATGCGGTCGGCCATGACGAGTGACTCTTCCTGGTCGTGGGTGACGATGACGAAGGTGATGCCGACTTCGTGCTGCAGGCGCTTCAGCTCCAACTGCATGGCGCCGCGCAGTTTCTTGTCGAGCGCCCCGAGCGGTTCGTCGAGCAGCAGCAACCGAGGCCGTTTGACCAGCGCGCGGGCGAGCGCGACGCGCTGCTTCTGGCCACCCGACAATTGCTCAGGCTTACGGTCGGCGAAGGGGACAAGCTCGGTGGTGGCCAGAATGGCCTCGACGCGGGAACGGATTTCAGCTTTCGGCAAGCGCTCCATCTCCAACCCGTAGGAGACATTGGCGCGCACGCTCATATGCGGGAACAGCGCGTAGGACTGGAACATCAGATTGACCGGCCGCTTGTTGGGCGGGGTCCGGGCGATGTCCTTGCCATCGAGCAGTATGCGGCCGTCGGTTGGCGTCTCGAAGCCGGCCAGCATGCGCAGCAGCGTGGTCTTGCCGCAGCCGGAGGGTCCAAGCAGCGCGAAGAACTCGTTTTCGCGGATGTCGAGCGAGATGCCGTCGACGGCGGTGACCCGGCCGAACTTCTTCGAAACGTTATCAATGGCCAGCAGCGTGCGCGGTTCGCTCATTGGCCGATGATCCCACGGTTGAGCCGCTGCGACAGGGTCAGCGCGGTGATGGATACCGCCATGACGATCGTCGCCAGCGCGTTGATCTCCGGCGTGATGCCGAAGCGGATCATGGCGTAGATCTGCATCGGCAGCGTCGTCGAGGCGCGGCCGGCACCGGCGGTGAAGAAGGCGATGATGAACTCGTCGACCGAGAGCGTGAAGGCAAGCAGAGCGCCGGCGACCACTGCCGGCGCGATGACCGGCAATGTCACACGCCGGAAGGTGGTCAGAGCCGAGGCGCCGAGGTCGGCGGAGGCCTCGACGATCGACCAGTCGAAACTCTTTAGCCTTGCGCGCACCACCGAGCAGACGAAGGCGAGGTTGAAGACGACATGGGCGAGGATGATGGTGTGCAGGCCCATGGTCAGGTTTAGCATGGAGAAGAACGACAGCAGAGCGATCGCCAGGACGATGTCGGGGATGATCATCGGTGCGAAGATCAGCGCCTCGAGACCCCTGCCGTATTGCCGGCGCATCTCGATGCCGATGGCCAGCAGCGTGCCGAGCAGCGTGGCGATGGCCGTGGAGACCAACGCCACGATCAGCGTGTTGAGCGCAGCGGAAAGGATTGCGGAATTGCCGGCCAGCGAGGCATACCATTTCAGCGAAAAGCCCGACCATGCCGTCGGCAATCCGCCTTCGTTGAAGGACAGCGCCACCAGCACGGCGATCGGGATGTAGAGGAAGGCGAAGACGAGGGTGAGGATCGTCCGCATGCCGAGCGTACGGGTGAAGGAATGGGTCATCGCCGGCCTCCGACAATTGGAGGGCAAGCGAACGACCAGAGTCCTTCTCCCTGTTCGCGGGTAGAAGCTACCGGCAGGCAGACGGGGGGCAGCGTTGAGCGTCGCAAAGGTTGACGCCGCCCCTCATCCGCCCCTTCGGGGCACCTTCTCCCGGTGAACGGGGAGAAGGCAAGAATTGCGCGGCGCTCAGCCATAGGCGTCACCCCTTGCCTCAGCCGCACGCCCCGCGGCGCGGTCGGCGGCGAGCGCCTGCGCCATAAGCACCAGAAGCATGATGGCGATCAGCGCCATCGCCAATGCCGCGCCAAACGGCCAGTCATTGGCGGTCAGGAACTGGTCGTAGACGAGGTTGCCGATCATCTGGAAGCGGCCGCCGCCAAGCAGCGCCGGGGTGACGAAATTGCCGATCGACAGCACAAAGACGAAGACAGCACCCGCAGCGATGCCGGGCACGGTCAGCGGCAGGATGACACGTCGGAAGGTGGTGGCAGCGGAGGCGCCGAGATCGCGTGAGGCCTCGGCCAGTTCCGGGTTGAGGCGTGACAGCGGCGCGTAGCAGGCGAGGATGACGAAGGGCAGATAGTTGTAGACGAGGCCTGCGATGACCGAGCCTTCGGTATAGAGCATCGAGGGCGGTTCGCCGGTGTAGCCGAACCAGCGCAAGAGCTGGGTGATCAGGCCTTCGCGGTTCAGCAGCACGATCCAGGCATAGGTGCGGATCAGGTAGTTGGACCAGAACGGCAGCACGGCGAAAAACAGGAACACCGGCTGCCACCGGCGCGGGGCGGCCGCGATCGCATAGGCGGCGGCATAGCCGATCACGACTGCGATGAGCGTCGCGGTACCGGCGATACGTGCTGAGTTGAGGAAGATGCCGGCATAGAGCGGGTCGAAGACCAGCCCGAAATTCCCCAGCGTGAAGGTGTAGTCGATGCCGCCATAGACGCCGCGCCGGAAGAAGGCGAGCGCCAGCACCAGGGCGCATGGGATAACCATCAGCGCGGTCAGCCAGACCAGCGCCGGGGCCATCAGCAGAGAGGAACGAAGTCGGGTCTGGGACAATTTCTCGGGTACCGCTCAGGGCCGGCGGCAGAAGTGCTGCCGGCCGTGAAGTCTGCGCCGCTTACTGCGCGGCCTTGATCTCGCTGACGATCTTGGAATAGTCGCGCTGGGCTTCGCCGACGTCACGCAACTGCTCGAACTTGACGAGATCGGCCACCGGCATCGCCATGTTGGGGAATTTGGCCAGGAAGTCGGCCGGCAGGCTTTCCATCGCCGGCTTGTTCGGCACCTTGTAGTCGATGTTCTGCGCCGCCCAGGCGTGGTTCTTGGCGTCGAGCATGAAGTTGATGAACTTGAAGGCGTCGTCCTTGTGCTCGGACGCCTTCATCACCACCATCGTGTCGACCCACAGGTCCGAACCTTCTTTAGGGATGACGTATTTGATCTCCGGCTTGTCGGCGATGCCGTAATTGCACCAGCCGTCCCAGGCCTGCACCATCAGCGCCTCGCCGGAAACCAGCTTGGAATAGAAGGTGGTGTCGTCATAGGCGAGCAGGGTCTTCTTGGCGGAGATCAAGAGGTCCTTGACCTCGGCCATCTTGGCCGGGTCGGTCTCGTTGACCGAATAGCCCTTGTCGAGCTGCCCGGCGGCCAGCAGCCAGCGATCGGTCGCCAGCATGGTGGTCTTGCCCTTCATCTCGTCGGAAGGGGCGAGCAGGTCGCTCCAGCTCGTGGGCGCCGTCTTGACAAGGTCAGAGCGGTAGCAGAGGCCCGTCGTGCCCCAGGTGTAAGGCACGGAGAAAGCGTTGCCGGCATCGTGCGGCAGCTTGGTCGCTTCGGGATAGAGGTTGGCGAGGTTGGGGATCTTGGCATGGTCGATCGGCTCGGTCAGGCCAAGCTTGTTTAATACTTCGGCGAAGGGCGAGGAGACGAAGACCACGTCATAGCCCTTGCCGCCGGCGGCAATCAGCTTGCCCATGATCTCTTCATTGGTGGCGTGCACCACCACTTCGCCGGCAATGCCGGTGGCGGTCTTGAAAGCGGCCATGGCGTCGGGTGCCATGTACCCATCCCAGTTCGAAATAACGAGGTCGGCTGCGGCGGCCGGCCCCGAGAGCGTCAGGGCGAGACCGAGAGCGATTGAGGATGTATTGAGCGCACGGCGCCGCAGGCTGGTAGCGGTCATGGCAGTCTCCCATTCGGTTTGATCGTCGAAATCATTTGCCGGACCAAGGCCGGCGACGCGCGCGCCTGCCTCGATCCTGTTCCCTCGGTCTTTTCTCGCCGATTGTGCCGACAGTACTATTGCAGAAAAAAGTACGTCAATCCATAATCTGTCAACCGACGGAGGAATTTGGCCGATTGTCCCTGTTCCGGCGATCAGCCAGACCAATGCGCCACATTCGCATTCGAGAAAAGTCATGCAAGCCGTAGCCAGACGACCTCGCACCAACCATCTCGATCTGGCGCAGCGCATCCTGGATGTGGCGCGGCAGCGTGGCTTCGAGCCTGGCGCCCGCCTGCCCGAACAGCAGATCGCCTCGCTGTGCAATGTCTCGCGCACGCCCGTACGCGCCGCACTCGGCCTGCTCGCGGAACGGGGCGTGGTGCGCTGGGAGGCCGACAGCGGTTATCATCTGACGGTCGACCTCGCCGCCCAGCCCGCCATTGCCGCCGAACTACCTAGTGCGGAGGAAGACGAGCTCGCCGAAGCCATCCTGCGCGACCGCTCGGCGCGACGGTTGGACCAGACGGTGACCATCGCGGGGCTGATGCGACGCTACGACGCTGATCGCAAGACGGTACTAAAAGCACTTAACAAACTGACCGACGAGAATCTTCTGGATCGTGCGCCTGGGCAATCCTGGTTGTTTCGCCGCGCGCCGGACGATCCGGAGGCGCAAGGCGAAAGCTACGAGTTCCGCCTGGTGCTGGAGCCGGCGGCCATCCTGACGCCAGGCTTTCGGCTGGACGGGGCGCGGGCAGCAATGTTGCGGCAAGGCATGGAAGCGCTTGCAGCGCTGCCGGACGAGACATTCGACACGCGCGAGTTCCAGCGGCTGGACATGGATTTTCATGGCATGATCGCCGAGGGCTGCGCCAACCGTTTTGTGTCGGATGCATTGGCCGATCATCTCCGCCTGCGCCGGCTGCCGGGCATCTATTCCGGCGTCAACGTGTTTCGGCTGCGGCAATCGTTGCGCGAACACTCGGGCATACTCGACTATCTTGAAAGCCGGCAGTATGAGGTGGCTGCCGATCTGCTTCGCATCCACCTGCGGCTCTCCCGCAGCCAGCGACCGCAAGCAGCCAGCCGCGGAGCTCCCGCACTGTTCAGCATGATCAGCCGGCCGGATTGAAGAGGAATAATTGACGCGTAAAGCCAGCCCGACCATCGCGCTGTTTCCCGAAGCCAGTTTCGGCGCCGCGTTGAATTGCGTCGGTATCGCACAGGCATTGCGCGCACGGGGCGCTCGCCCCGTCTTCATCTGCCATGCCGGCTTCTCCGGCGTCTTTACCGACTATGGCTTCCAGGAATACCATCTGCCGACGGATGAGCCGCTGAGCGACAGCGACCGCCAGAGCTATTGGCAGGCCTTCGTGCGCCGGCACCTGCCGCATTTCCGGCTGAGCCCGATCGACCAGCTCGAGACCTATGTCGCGCCGACCTGGCAAGCGATCGTCGACACCGCCGTCAACGCCGAGGCGCCGCTGCGCCAATTGCTGGCGCGGCTGAAGCCGGATGTGGTGGTGCTCGACAACGTCATCATGTTCCCGGCGATCGCCGCCGCCGGCTGCCCGTGGGTGCGCGTCGTCTCCTGTGCCGAGACGGAACTGCCGGATGCCGAGGTGCCGCCCTATCTCTCGGGGATGGGTGCCGACGACCCGCAACGTGCGGCGTTCGAAGCGCGCTATCTCGCGGCCTCCGCACCCGCGCATGAGCGCTTCAACCGTTTTCGCGCGGATGCCGGCCTGGCGCCGTTGCCCAAGGGCCTGTTCCTCGAGACATCACCCGACCTCAATCTGCTGCTGACGCCAGCGATCGTACGGCGTGAGCGGGCCGAGCCGCTCGACCCCAAACGCTTTGTCTATCTCGAAGGCTGCGTGCGTTCGGAAGGGCCATTCGAGGTGCCGGTGTTTCCGCGCAATGGCGGGCCGCTGGTCTATGTCAGCTTCGGCAGCCTCGGCGCGATGGATGTCGGGCTGATCGAGCGCATGCTCGCCGTCTTCGACAGGCTGCCGGCGCGCTTCATCGTCAATGCCGGCGGCCTGCGCGACGCCTATCGCGCGGTGCCGGACAATGTCTATCTCGACGCTTGGTTTCCGCAGCCTTCGGTGGTGGCGAAGTCGGACCTGTTTATTCACCATGGCGGCAACAACAGTTTTTGCGAGGCGCTGCGCTTCGGCGTGCCGTCGCTGATCATGCCCTATTGCTGGGACGGACATGACAATGCGCAACGCGCGGGAGAGACGGGCGTCGGCGACCATATCGGCCGCGACGCCTGGACCGAAGGGGGATTGGAGAGAGCCATTCTCGGCCTGCTGGCCGACGATGCGATGCGCGCCCGCCTCAGGGACAATGCTGCCAAGATGGCGCTGACCCCTGGAACGGATGTGGCCGCGCAAGCCATACTCTCTCTCTCATAGGTACGTGAACCAAAATGCAGGACAAAAATACCAACACCGCTCTCTTCACCGGCAACGATCCCAAGGCCTGGCTCGCCCAGCACGGCATCACGGAGGTCGAGTGCCTGGTGCCCGACATGAATGGCGTGCTGCGCGGCAAGGCGCTGCCGACAGCAAAATTCCTCAAGGCGCTGGAAGACCGCGCACTTTACCTGCCGAGCAGCGCTTTCCTGGTCAGCATCGATGGCCGCTACTCCGGTTCGATCGACGAAGGCTTTGCCTATCAAGACCCGGATATGCGCATGGTGCCTGATATGTCGACGCTGTGCCTGGCGCCGGGCGGTGGCGCTGGCAAAGCCTATGTCTTCGCCGACGCCTTCCACATGGAAGGCAAGCCCTGGATGGCCTCGCCACGACATGTGCTGCGCGCCGTGCTCGATCTCTACCGGAAGCGCGGTTGGCGCGCGGTGGTGGCGCCGGAAGTCGAATTCTATCTGACCGCGCCCAATCCGAATCCCGACCAGCCGCTGACGGCACCGGTTGGCGCCAATGGCCGCGCCGAGGGTTCGCAGCATCCCTATGACATGGTGGCGCTGGAAGAATTCGAGCCGGTGATAAGGCGCGTCTATGACTATGCCGCGGCCGCCGGTCTGCCGCTCGACACGCTGATCCATGAATCCGGCGCCGCGCAGCTGGAGATCAATCTGCTGCATGGCGACGCGGTGCCGCTGGCCGACCAGGTGCTGCTGTTCAAGCGGCTGACGCGCCAGGCGGCGCAGCAGAGCGGCATGCACGCCACCTTCATGGCCAAGCCGATCGCGGCGCAGGCGGGAAGCTCGATGCACCTGCACATGTCCGTCGTCGATGAGAAGACGGGCGCCGCGCTGTTTGCCGACAGAGATGATGCAGACACCGAAATGTTCGGCCATTTCATCGGCGGCCTGCAGAGATATGTGCCCGAGATCATGCCGCTGTTCGCACCCAACGTGAACTCGTTCCGCCGCATCCGGCCGAACCACAGCGCACCGGCCAACATCGAATGGTCGCATGACAACCGCTCTTGCGGCCTGCGCGTGCCGGCAGGTGGCCGCGCCGCCCGGCGGGTAGAGAACCGCTTGCCGGGAGCGGATTGCAATCCCTATCTGGCGATCGCCGGTTCGCTGCTTGCCGGCTATCTCGGCGTCGAGCAGAAGCTGGCGCGCTCGGCTGAGGCCTCGGGCAATGCCTACAAGATCAAAAGCACGCTGCCGAAAACGATGGAGGAGGCGCTTGATCGTTTCATTGCTTGCGAGCCGGTGCGGGCATTGCTCGGCGAGGATTTTTTCCAGACCTATCTGCGCGTCAAGAGCGTCGAACTCGACCTGTTCCAGAGCGTGGTGACGAGCTGGGAACGCGACCATTTGCTGCTGAAGGTGTGATCATGGCCTCCGGCTCAACGGGTTTCAATTCGAGCCTCGATATCGGCAATTCCTATTATGTCGCCACCGCCAATCCGGCGCCGGACCATCCGGCGCTGGTGGGAGATGTCGGCGCCGATCTGGTGGTGGTCGGTGGCGGCTGCACCGGCCTGTCGGCCGCCCTTCATGCCGCCGAGCGCGGCCTGAAGGTGGTGCTGCTCGAAGGCGGCAAGATCGGCTGGGGCGCGTCGGGCCGCAATGGCGGCCAGATGATCCCCGGCCTGCGCAAAGGCGCCAAGGGGCTGGTCAAGCTCTACGGCCCCGAGCGGGCGAAGGCGCTGTTCGACCTCGCCTTCGAGGCGCGGGGCCTGGTGCTCGACATCATCGAGCGCCACACCATCGACTGCGATCTGCGGCTGACCGGCCATCTCGTCGGTGCCGTTAATGGCTCCGACCTCAGGGATCTCGAAGACGAGGCCAAATGCCTCGAGAGCGTGATGAAGTTCCGCGACGTCGAGATCCTGTCGGCGGCGCAGGCACGCAGCAAGGTGGACACGCCCTATCATGGCGCGATGTATGAGCCGCTCGGCGGCCATATGCATCCGCTGAACTACACGCTCGGCCTTGCCCGTGCCGCCGTGGCGGCCGGTGTCGTCATCCATGAAAACTCCGTCGCGGTAAAGCTGGAGCGCGAGCCTTCGATCCGGGTCTCGACGGCGCAGGGGTGGGTAAGGGCCAAACATGTCGTGCTGGCCGGCGACGCGCTGCTGCATGGGCTGGAGCCGCGCGTCAACAGCCGCATCATGCCGGTAGGCAACTATATCGTCGCCACCGAGCCGCTGGAGGGCAAGCGCAATGTGATCCCGGCCAATGTGGCGGTGTCCGATACACGCTTCGTCGTCAACTACTACCGCACGTCGGCGGACGGTCGGCTGCTATTCGGCGGCGGCGAGCGCTACACGCGATCGCCGCCGGCCGACATCGCCGGCTTCGTGCGGCCGCACATGGAGGCCACCTTCCCGCAACTGAAGGGCTGCCGCATCGATCATGCCTGGGGCGGTCTGGTGTCGGTGACCACGTCGCGGCTGCCGCATGTCGGGCACTATGGCGAGGTCTATTTCGCGCATGGCTATTCCGGCAAGGGCGTCATCCTGTCAACGCTGTCGGGCAAGCTCTTGGCCGAAGCGATTACGGGCGACGCCTCGCGGCTGGACCTGTTCTCGACGCTGACGCCGATGCCGTTCCCGGGCGGTACGGCGCTGCGGGGCCCGCTCTATGTGCTGGGGATGTTGTGGTACGCCATGCGCGACCGCATCAAGCATTGAAGGCTGCGGCCGGCGGGCGCGAAATCATTGGAGGCGATTGCATGCGTGATTTTCAGTTCCCCGGACGCTCGCCAGTTCGCGCGACAGAAGCGATGGCGGCGACATCGCATCCGCTGGCGACGCTGGCCGCCATCGACATGCTGCGCTCCGGCGGCAATGCCATGGATGCCGCTGTGTGCGCTGCGGCGGTGCAAGGCGTCGTCGAGCCGCAATCGACCGGCATCGGCGGCGACTGTTTTGTGCTCTACTCCCCCAAAGGCGAGGGCGAGGTGCTGGCCTTCAACGGCTCGGGGCGGTCGCCTGCTGCTGCAAATGCCGATTGGTATCTGGAGCGGGGCCATAGCGAACTGCCTGCGGCCGGACCGCATGCCGTCACCATACCAGGCGCCATCGATGCATGGTGCCGGCTACTCGAGGACCACGGAAAAAAGGGCATCGACGCCGCGCTGGCGCCAGCCATTCGCTATGCCGAACAAGGCTATGTCGTTCATGATCGCGTCGCCTTCGACTGGGCCGACGAGGTCGCCCTGCTCTCAGCCGATGAACATGCCGCGCGCATATTCCTGCCCGAGGGAAGGGCGCCGCAAGCCGGCGATGTGCATCGGCAGCCGCACTTGGCGGACACCTTGCGCATCATCGCCAACCGAGGCCGTGCAGGGTTTTATGAAGGTGAAGTCGCGGACGATCTGGTGGAACGTCTTCGCGCGCTGGGCGGGCTGCATGCATTGGAGGATTTCGCCGAGACCCAAGGCGACTACGTCACGTCGGTGAATACGTCCTATCGCGGCTACGATATCCATCAGATGCCACCGAACAATCAGGGCATGACGGCGCTGATCATGCTGAATGTGCTTTCGGGCTTCAGCCTTGGTTCGTTGGAGCCGAACAGTGCCCAGCGGCTGCATCTCGAGATCGAAGCCGGCCGGCTTGCCTACCAGGACCGCGATACTTTCATCGGCGACCAGGATTTCGTCCAGGTCCCCGTCGAACAACTGCTGTCGGCAGCTTATGCGGAGCGGCTGCGCGCCGCCATCGATCCGGCCCTCGCCATGACGCATCTGCCGCGGCTTGAGCTGCCGCGCAGCGACACCGTCTATATCTCCGTGGTCGACCGCGACCGCAATGCAGTCAGCTTCATCAACTCGACCTTCGGTTCCTTCGGCAGCGGCGTCGTCGGTCCCAAGACAGGCGTCGTGCTGCAGAATCGCGGCAGCAGTTTTCGCCTCACGGAAGGCCATCCAAATCGTATCGCGCCGCGAAAGCGACCGATGCACACCATCATGCCTGGCATGGCGACGCGAGGGGGTAAGGTGGTGATGCCGTTCGGGGTGATGGGCGGCGGCTACCAGCCGTTCGGCCATGTCCATCTGCTGACCAACATGATCGATTTCGGGATGGACCCGCAGCAGGCACTGGATGCGCCACGGGTGTTCTACAAGGACAATGCCGTGCTGGCCGAGCGCGGGATTCCGGCTGAGGCGATCGCCGGCCTGCGTCAGCGCGGCCATCAGGTTTCGATCGCCGAGGAGCCGCATGGCGGCGGCCAGTTGGTGCTGATCGATTGGGAAAAGGGCACGCTCACCGGTGCCTCCGATCCGCGCAAGGACGGTTGTGCGCTGGGCTACTGATCTGCGTTGCTGGAATGCGCATTCAGAACCAGATCAGCCAGACAAGCTGCAGGATTACCAGTGCAATGGCGTCCCAGAAGATGAGTTCGCCCATCGAGAACCAGCGCCGCGACCGGTTGAAGCTGTAGAACAGCCACCCGACCAAGGCTGCGGCGGCCAGCGGCACCAAAGCGAGCAGCGTGCTCACGGCAGTCGCGCTCCCGACACCGCATCGAATGTGTGCAGCGCCGCCGGCGGAAAGTGTAGATAAAGCGGCTGGCCGGGATCGAAAGCGCGATCGACATTCACGGTCCTGACGATCAGCGCGTTGGCCTCGCTCGTGGCGAAGATCAGCACGTCCGGCTCGACCGGTTCGACGACGTCGACGGCAAACAGGATGGCATAGCCGGCAGTCGCGTCGACAAGCTGGATCTGCTCGGGGCGAATGCCGAGCACGATGGGACCATCAGGCTTTCCCGGAAGCGGGCAAGTGAAACCGCTGGCGTGGAAGACGCCGGCGCGGACATCGCCATCGAACGTGTTCATCGCTGGACGGCCGATGAATTCAGCGATGAAGCGATTGGCAGGCCGCCGATAAATCTCGCGCGGGTCGTCGTACTGGATCAGTGCGCCTTCGCGCAACACCGCGACCCTGGTCGCCAGCGTCATCGCCTCTTCCTGGTCGTGTGTGACGAAGACGAAGGTCTTTTTCAGCTCGCGATGCAGACGCTTCAGCTCGGTGCGCATGTGGAGCCGCAACAAGGCGTCGAGATTGGACAGCGGCTCATCCATCAGACAGAGGCTAGGTTGCCAGACCAGGGCGCGGGCCACGGCGACGCGCTGCGCCTGGCCGCCCGACAATTGCGAAGGGCGGCGGTCGAGGTAACGGGTGATTTCGAGCAGCTCGGCCATGGCGCGGACGCAGCGGTCGAGCTCGGCAGCCGGCATCTTTCGGATGCGCAAGGGATAGGCGATGTTCTCGTAGACGCTCTTATGGCTGTAGAGCGCATAGTTCTGGAACACCATGCCCATGCCGCGCAGGCGCGGCGGCAGGTCGGTGACATCGCGACCCTCGACCATGATGCGCCCGGCGGTCGGCCGCTCCAGCCCGGCGAGCAGCCGGCAGGCTGTCGTCTTGCCCGAGCCGGAGGGCCCGAGCAGCACGAGGAATTCACCGGGCTCGAAAGCAAGGTCGAGCGCCTGCAGCGCCACCGTCCCATCGGGGAAAGCCTTGGTGACGCCGTCGAAAACAATTGCCATGCGAGATCCCTTCAACCCTTGACCGCGCCGAAGGTGAGGCCGCGGACGAGCTGTTTCTGGACAAGGAAAGTGAAAAGCACGATCGGCAGCGTCGCCACGATGGCGACCGCCGCGACTTGGCCCCATAGCGTGCCATGCGGCGTCACCAGCCCCGGTATGCCGACGGTCAGCGGCCGCCCGTCGAAGGCGACGAGGATGAAGGCGTAGAGGAACTCGTTCCATGACAGGATGAAGCAGAGCACGGCCGTCGCGCCGATGCCGGGCGCGGCCAGCGGTGCAACGACGAAGAAGAAGGCGCCGAGCCGCGAGCGGCCGTCCATCATCGCGGCCTCGTCGATCTCCCTGGGGATTTCGGCGAAGAAGCCGCGCATCATCCAGACGACGAGCGACAGGTTGAAGGAGGTGTGGGCGATCACAACGGCGTAGATGGTGTCGATCAGGCCCAGCGAGGTGAAGAACAGGAACAGCGGCACGGCGATTGAGATCGGCGGCGCCATGCGCGTGGTCAGGAAGAAGAAGAACAGGTCTTCCTTGCCGGGAAAATCCGAGCGGGCAAAGCCATAGGCCGCTGGCGCGCCGATGACGATGCAGAGTATGGTCGACGACACCGAGATCAGCACCGAATTGATCGCCAGCGGCCAGTATCCCTTGTCGATGAAGACGGCGGGATAGTTGGCAAGCGTCGGCGAAAAAATCCATTTCGGCACAGAAGACAGAAGATCGACGCGGTTCTTGAACGACGCCAGCACCATCCAGACATAAGGCGTCAGCGCCACCACGACGGCGACGAGCAACACCGCCCAGGCAAAGCTTTTCCAGGCGCGGTTGGTGGACTGATCGATCATCGCAGCGCCCTCAAAACGCCCCCACCTGCTTGCGGCTCGACCAGTAGACGGCCTTGTAGAAGACCGAGCACAGGATCAGCACGACGAGATAGATCATGAAGGCGACCGCGGCGCCGTAGCCGAGGTCCCAGTTACGGAAATTGACGCGGTAGGCGTAGATCGAGACCAGCTCGGTCAGCGTTCCCGGTCCGCCGCCGGTCATCAGGAAAACCTTGTCGAACTCCTTGAAGGCGTCGATGCCGCGCAGCAGCAGCACGAGCGCGATGACCGGCCGCAGCAGCGGCAGCATGACGTTTCGGAAAATCTGGAACGGTTTGGCGCCATCCATCATCGCCGCCTCGAACGGCGCGCGCGGCAGGCTCATCATCCCGGCGAGCATGATCAGGGTGACGAAAGGCGTCCACTGCCAGACATCGATGGCGACGATGGTCGGAAACACCAGGTCGGGTGCCGAAAGCACCGCCGAATTCTGCGCCAGCAGGCCGACCTTGCGCATGTAGAAGGTGAGCATGCCGAAATCGCCCTGCAACAGCAGCCGCCAGATCAGCCCGACGGCGACCGGCGCGATCATCATCGGGATGAGCAGCAGTGTGGTGAGAAGCCGCTGGCTGGCGACGAAGCGGAAGATCAGGAAGGCCAGCGCAAAGCCGAGCAGGAATTCCAGGCCGACGGCGATGACGACGAATTTCAGCGTCAGCAGGAACGATGCCCAGAAGAATGGGTCGTTGCGCATCAGCTTGCGGAAATTGTCGAAACCGACGAAGGCGCCGGCATGGCTGGCGTCGGCGAAGCTGAGGTCGGTCAGCGCGGTGTAGACCATGTAGTAGAACGGGCCGACCAGGAAGACGACGACGAGCAGCGTCGCCGGCAGCATCAAGAGCGGCCCCACCCCACGGTCGAGAAGCGGCATTCCGCGCGGCGATGGAGTGCGGTTCGTCACGGGCGTTTCCTGCGGACAAGAACGGCTACCCGCTTGTGCGGGTAGCCTCTGCGCGACATCTCAAGGCCTATCGTGCCGGATAGGTCATGGGTGCGCAAGAACCGAGCAGTGTCGAGATGTCGGTGGCGGCGGTGTCGAGGGCGGCCTGCGCCTCCTTTTCGCCGGCGAGGTAGGATGACAGTTCGCGCACTAGTATGTCGGTCATCTCGGCCGATTGCGGCAGCGTCGCCTTCGGCACCGCATGCTCGTTGGCCTCCATCGAAGCCTTGGCATAGGGCAGCTTCTGCACCTCGGCGGAGGCATAGACATCCGGCCGACCTGAAGCGCCGCCATTGAGATGCTGTTCGAGCTGGCGGTCATAGCCCATCATCCACTGGACGAAGAGGAAGGCGGCCTGCTGGTTCTTCGAATAGACCGGGATGAGATAGGTCCAGCCCTCGACCTGGCCGATCTTCCCGCCGTCGCCTTGCGGCACGAGATCGAAGCCAACCTTGCCGACCACGGTGGAGGCCGTGGTGTCGACCGACACGGCATAGGTTGCGTCGTTCCACATGATCAGCTCGGCGACCTTGGCTTGCTGCATCAGCGCCATGACATCATCCCAGAAATAGTTGAGGCTGTCCGGCGGCGAGAATTGCAGCAGGCTCTTGTAATATTCGAGCGAGGCGACGGCCTTGGGGCTGTTGACGATGACCGGGCCGCAGGCCGAGCCGCTCTTCACGTCGAGCACGTCGCCGCCGAAGGAATAAAGGAAATTGAGCCACTCATACCACAGTGCCTCATGGCGCTTGCCCTGCAGGGCGGTGCCGTAAAAACCCTGGTCGGGGCGATAGAACCATTCGGCGATATCGCGGTATTGCTTCCAGTCCTTGGCGGGAGCGAGGCCGTAGCCATACTTGGCCTTGAAGCCTGCCTGCTCCTTGGGATCGGCGAGCAGGTCCGAGCGATACCACATGAACATGTTGAGCACTGTGAAGGGGAAGCCGTACTCCTTGCCGTCATACCAGGAGATTTCGTGCCAGGCGGTCTGGTAGAGCTGCTTCTCCGGCTCGAAGCTCGGATCGCGCAAAGCCGGGTCGGCCATCATCTTGGCGATTTCGACCAGATGGTTGTTGGTGGCGAACTTGCCGAGTTCGCGATGCGGCTGGATGATGACGTCGTAGCGGCCGCGGTGCGAGTTGAGATCGAGCTGCACCTTGTTGACGGCTTCCGAGTGCTCGTACATCTCGACTTCGACATGGATGCCGGTCTGTTTTTCAAACTCCGGCGCCATCTTCTTCAGCGCTTCGAGCGGCGGCAGCGCCTCGCCGACCATGCGGATGGTCTGGCCGCTATAGGGTTTCGACGCCTCTTTCAGATCCCACGCGTCCGCTTGTGTCACTTGCCACGTCAGGGGCCACACAAATACGACTGCGACGAGCAGTCTGGACGCGGTACGTCTCAGCGGCTTGAGCATTCTTCCCTCTCCCTAGAAGTCGTGCCTGGCGGGCCGGCGCCCGTTTTGTCATAAAATGTGTGGTACTGCAAATCAAAATGTGGCACCTTGCAACAAATGGTTGGGAGGTGTTAACAGACCGGCAGCAAACCGGCTTTCCCGACCAGGCGAGGGACCTTTCGGATGGACTTCATCTTCATGCTGACGCGCAACGATCGCACGGTCGAGGACTGTCTCGACCTGGTCGATTTGATTGAGCCGGTCGGCCTGAAGCATGTCGGCTTCAAGGATATTGGCGTCGCGCCGGATGTGCTGCGCAAGCTCGCTGTCGCCATTGGCCGGACAGGCGCCACCACTTACATGGAAGTTGTCTCGACGACGGCTGAGGCCTGCCTTAATTCCGCGCGCATCGCCAGGGATCTCGGCATCCAGCGCCTGCTCGGTGGTACCCAGGTCGACGAGATCATGGCGTTGCTGGAGGGGAGCGGCACCGAATACTACCCTTTTCCCGGGCGGCCGGTCGGCCATCCGACCAAGCTCGGCGGTTCGGCCGAGGATGTCGAGGCCGACTGCCGGGCCTTCGCCGAGAAGGGTTGTGCGGGATGCGACATCCTCGCCTATCGCGCCACCGAGGCCGACCCGGCCGAACTGGTGCGCGCAGCCCGGCGCGGGCTTGGTCCGTCGCGGCATCTGATCGTCGCCGGCGCTGTGGCATCAGCCGATCGGATCAAGGCAATCAAGCTGGCCGGCGCCAACGCTTTTACCATTGGCACAGCGGTTTTCGATGGCTCCTATTCGCCGACGAAAGGTTCTATCCTCTCGCAACTGCGGGATGTCCTCGCGGATTGCGAGCGTGTCTAATGCCAGTCATCGGCATCGATCTCGGCACACAAAGCCTAAAGGCGATCGTTGTCGATGACGAATTGCGGCTGCGTGGCGAGGCCGCTGTGTTGTACCAGCCGGCCTTCCCGGCGCCCGGCTGGGCCGAACAGAACCCGGCGCTGTGGCTGGCGGCGCTCAAGCCGGCCATTGCCGGCGCGCTCGACAAGGCTGGGCTTGCGCCGTCCGACATCAAGGGTATTGCCATTGCCGGCCAGCTCGACGGCTGCGTCGCGGTCGATCGCAATGGTGAGGCGCTGGCTCCGTGCATCATCTGGATGGACCGGCGGGCGGCAGGAGAGATCGCCGGCATCGACCCGGACTTCATCCGTGAGCGCACCGGTCTCGTTCTGGACGCCACCCATATGGCGGCGAAAATCCGCTGGGCCGCGCGCAACCTGCCCGAAGCGCGCCGAGTGGCGCTCTGGCATCAACCGGTATCATTCGTGGTCGCAGCGTTGTGCGGTCGTGCCGTCATCGATCACGCGCTGGCCTCGACGACCATGCTCTATGGGCTGAAGGAGCACAATTATGCCGGCGATCTGCTGGCGGCCTTCGACATCGATGCACATAAATTGCCCGGCATCGACGATGCATCTGAGATCGCCGGCGCCTTGACCCACGCCGGCGCCGAGCTCACCGGTCTTCCTGTGGGCACGCCGCTGGCGGTCGGCACCGGCGATGATTTTTCGGCCGCCATAGGCGCCGGGGTTGTCGTGCCCGGTGTCGTCGCCTGCAATCTCGGCACGGCCGAAGTGGTCGGCGCGGTGTCCGGCACGCTTCGCCTCGACCCCGGCGGCCTGGTCGAGACCCATGGCTTTCTCGGCGACGGCTATTTCATCTCCAATCCCGGATGGCTCTCGGGCGGCGCGGTGACGTGGTTTCTAACAACCTTCGGCGTCGATTCGCCGGCGGCGATGTCGGAACTGGCGGCGACGGTGGTTGCCGGCAGCGACGATTTGCTGTTCTTGCCCGCGTTGTCCGGTGCCATGGCGCCGCGCTGGATCGCCGAAGCGCGTGCCGCTTTCTACGGCCTGACATCCTTCCACGGCAAAGCCGCTTGTGCCCGTGCCGTGCTGGAGGGCTGTGCCTTTGCCATGCGCGACGTGGTCGACCGGCTGGACGATCTCGATATCGCGACGGATCGCATCCGGCTCTCAGGCGGTGGCGCGCGCAGCCGGGTATGGGCGCAAATCCGTGCCGATGTCAGCGGCAGGCCGGTCGAGATCGCGGGTGCGGCCGATGCCTCGCCGATCGGTGCGGCAATCCTTGCCGCCGCAGCCATCGGCCTTACCTCCTCAGTGCAGCAGGCGGCTGAAAGGCTGGCCGGCCACATCGAGACGATCGACCCTGATCCTTCCGCCAAGGCCGCCTACGACAGAAGTTACCGCCGGTATCGCACCTTGTTCGATGCCCTGACCCCGCTTCATGCTGATTGACCGGACTGCATCCTATGTCCAGACAAATGCTCGATCGCCTTATTGCCGGCACGCTGCCTGACCCGGACAGCCAGGGAATGCTGTCGGTGCCGCTGAAGACCATCGTCATAGGGCGCGGTCTCGGCGACGAGGCCGATGCGCTGGTCAAGCCGCTGCCGCTCGGCCGCAAGCTCGCCGTGGTCATGGATCCCGACACAAGGCTGGCGCTGGGTGAGAGGGTGTCGATCGGACTGCGTGGCAGCAGCGATGTCGACAAGATCATCCTGCCGCGCCATCCGCATCCGGACATGGACGCGGTGCGATCGGTGATCGCACGCACGAAAGACGCCAGCGGCCTGGTCGCGGTCGGATCTGGCTCGATCAATGACATCACCAAATATGCTGCCCATCTCACCCAAAAACCTTATGCGGTGTTCGGCACCGCGCCATCGATGAACGGCTACACCTCGGTGTCGGCGGCAATCACCGAGGACGGCCTGAAGAAATCGCTGACTGCCAGCCTGCCGGTCGGCGTCTTCCTCGATCTCGATGTCATGGCGCGGGCGCCGCACCGGCTGATCGCTGCCGGCTTCGGCGATTCGATGGCGCGGCCGACCGCGCAGACCGATTGGCTGATGGCGCATCTATTGCTCGGCACGCCCTACAGGCAGGCGCCGTTCATGCTTCTGGCCGAGGACGAGAAGGCGCTCATCGCCAAGGCCGGCGAACTCGGGACCGGCGACCTTGAGGCGATGGAAGTGCTGGTGCGCACGCTGGTCATGTCCGGTCTCGGCATGACACTGTGCGGCGGCTCTTATCCGGCCAGCCAGGGCGAACATCTGATCGCCCACTATATCGACATGCGGGGCCAGGGATTGCCTGAGGCGCATCACGGCGAACACGTAGCGGTGACGACGTTGACGATGGCGCGGCTGCAGGAGCGCGTGCTGGCACTGCCGGAGCTGCAGCTCGCGCCGTCCGCGGATACGCCAGAACGCTTCATCGAGATCTTCGGCGAAACGCTCGGACGTTCCTGCTGGGCGGCATTCAAGCCCAAGCTGCTGGACCGCGAACGGGCAAACGCCATCAACACCATGCTGGCCAAGCAATGGCGCTCGCATCGTGAAAGGCTGGTGCGGGTGGCACGCCCGGCGCGCGAGATCGCGGCAGCACTGCGCGCCGCCGGCGCGCCGACCACGCCGCAGGAGGTTGCCATACCGGCTGGCTTCTACGACGAGGCGGTCGCCAATGCCCGGCTGATCCGCGAAAGGTTCACCATGCTCGACGTCGCGGCTGCCTCGCTCGAAACGGTTGCGGCGGGAGCCTGAGCGGGTGCTGCGTCCGCTTGCCGACTTCACCGCGCTAGACCGGCGCAACATCGCCGTCGTTCTGACCGATATCGACGACACCTTGACCGACAAGGGACGGCTGCCGGCAAAAGCCTATGCGGCGCTCGAGCGGCTGAAGCAGGCCGGCTTCCTTGTCGCGCCGGTCACCGGCCGCCCTGCCGGCTGGTGCGACCTGATCGCGCGGCAATGGCCGGTCGATGGCGTGATCGGCGAGAACGGCGCTTTCTATTTCCGCTATGACGGCACTGCCAAGCGCATCGTTCGTCACTATGCCAGGAGTGCCGGGGAAAGGCAGGCTGACGCGGCGCGCCTGCGCGAGATCGAACGCGCCGTGCTCGCGGAAATTCCGGGTGCGGCGGTCGCCGCTGACCAGGCCTATCGCGAAGCCGATTTGGCGATCGATTTTCGCGAGGATGTCGCGCCGCTGCCCAAATCTGAAGTGCTGAAGATCGTCGCTATCTTTCAGCGCTATGGAGCGGCGGCGAAAATCTCGTCCATCCATGTCAATGGCTGGTTCGGCAAATACGACAAACTGTCAACAAGCCGGCTATTCTTGCGCGACTGTTTTGGTATAGACATAGACCACGACAAGGACAGCATTGTCTTCGTCGGCGATAGTCCAAACGATGCGCCAATGTTCGGCTTCTTCCCCAACAGCGTCGGTGTCGCTAATGTGCTGGACTTCGCCGGCGAACTTCCGGCATCTCCTGCCTTCGTCACAAGCGGGCGCGGCGCGCAAGGGTTTGCCGAGCTTGCCGACGCACTGATTGCTGCAAAGGGAATGGAATAATCATGGATCAGGGCCGACTGACGAAGAAGGAGCGGCACGCGCTTATCCTTTCGGAAGTGCGCCGGTCGGCGTCCATCCGCATCTCCAAACTTGCACGGCGCATCGGCGTCGCCGGCGAGACCATCCGCCGCGATCTCATCGAACTCGGCGATGCCGGGCTGATCAACCGCACTTATGGCGGTGCGACGATCTCGCTGGTGACATCAGAGCCGGTGATTTCGGAGCGCGGCCTGACCCTGGTCGAGGAGCGCGCCCGCATCGGCCGCGGCGCAGCGGGCCTGGTCCAGAAGGGCCAGATCGTGATGATCGATGGCGGTTCGACCACTTATGAGGTGGCGCGCAACCTTTCGCAGCTGAAGCGCGACCTGACCATCATCACCAATTCCACCGGCGTGGCCTCGGTGGCCGGCGCCAATCCGACCTTCCGCGTGCTGCTTTGCCCCGGGACCTATGACAGCCGCGAAGGCAGCGTGCTTGGCGAAGACACCGTCGAGTTCCTGCGCCGCTACAATGCCGACGTCGCCATTATCGGGGCATCGGGGATAAGCGCCGATGGTCCGAGCGACATGATCTCGGGCGCCGCAGCCGTTAAACGCGCAATGATATCGCGTTCACTGTCGACGGTGCTGGTGGTGACCCACGACAAGTTTGGCCGCAGCAGTCTGGAACGCATCTGCGGGCTCGATGACATTGCCGATATCGTCACCGACAGCGAACCGAAGGCCGATCTGCGCACTGCTGCCGAACAGGCGGGCACGGAGCTGCATGTGTTTGCCGCCGACTGATCAGCATTGGCTATCCGGCGGCATCCCTGTTGGTCAGCGCGATGTGGCAGCAGCCGGGGCCGTGGCCCGGCGTCCAGGTGACATTGTCGAAGCGCACGCCCGTTGCCTCGAACAGACCACGGTCGAAAGCGCCGGCGATGCGGCAGAGCGTGGCGAGTTTTTCATCACCGACACCGGCCTCGACCCAGGCGTCCTTCAGCGGACAACGCTTCACCTTGAAGGCGATGTGGTCCGGCCCGCGCTCGACATCGGTCGGATACATCAGGCCGCCATCCGGGCTGACGGCCAAAAATGCCTCGCCGATGGCCGGCGCGTCGTTAGGTCCGAAACGGGCGAAGGCGGCCGCCGCCACCTCCTTGCCGCGCTGCTCGATGGTGCGGATCATGATCGCCTCGGCCTTTTCCGCGCCGAGTTCGCCGGTCAGCTCGTCGAGAAACAGACGGTAGAGATCGGCGCGGTTGCGGAAGGCGGAATCGAGTTCGCGCGAGAGTTTTTCGGCTCTGGCTTCTGGTTCGGTCATGGTACTTGCCTGCTGCTTCTGTCCAATCTTGGCGCCGCCGCAACCAGCGCCTTGCCGATTGCCGATTGCGGCGCGTCGACTACGTTGCGGGGGTCGCCGCTCTCGGCGATCCGCCCGGCGTTGAGAAGAACGACGCGGTGGGCGATGGCCCGTACGACGCCGAGATCATGCGAAATGAAGAGATAGGCGATCCGTTCCCTGGCTTGCAGGTCGAGCAGCAACTCAAGGATCTGTCCGCGGACCGAAACGTCGAGCGCCGACACCGCCTCGTCGAGCACGATCAGCGACGGTTTGGTCGCGATGGCTCGGGCGATGGCGACGCGCTGGCGCTGGCCGCCGGAGATTTCGTGAATGGCGCGCGGGGCGAGATCGGCTGCCAGCCCGACGCGATCCAGCAAGGCAGCAATGCGGGCCGGCCTCTCGGCGCGGGAAGCGATGGCATGGATGCGCAAGGGATCGTCAAGCACGCGAGCCACCGTGGCGCGCGGGTTGAACGCGGCGAGCGGATCCTGGAACACCATTTGCAGGCGCGCGCGCTTGGTGCGCAGGGCCGCACCCTTCAAGAGCAGAAAGTCATCGCCTTCGAATTGGACGGTGCCGGCGTCGGGCTCGATCAACCTAAGCACCAGCCGCGCGATCGTCGACTTGCCGCTGCCGGAGGGCCCGGCCAGCGCCAGCGTCTCGCCGGGTTCGATGGCGAAGGAGACACCGTCGACGGCCGCGATGGCCTTGCCGCCACGACGGTATCGCTTGGTAAGACCGGAGACGGTGAGCAAGTTCATGCCGGCGCCCGTCGTAGCAGCGGATCGGCGTCGAGGCCGAGATGGGCGTTGAGCAGCGTTCGCGTATAGGCATGGCGCGGGGCGTTTATGATTTGCTCCGTCGGGCCGAGTTCGATCAGTTCGGCGTTCCGGAATACAGCGATACGCTCTGCGAGTTCGGCGGCCAGCGCGATGTCGTGGCTGATGAACAGCAGCGTCATGCCGTCCTCCGCCACCAGTTGCCGAATGAGGCTGACGATTTCGGCTTGCACAATGGTGTCCAGCGCGCTGGTCGCCTCATCGGCGATCAGCAGTTTCGGACCGGCTGCAATGGCCGCGGCAACAGCAACGCGCTGCTTCTGGCCGCCGGAGAGCTGGTGCGGGAAAGCACGCATGGCGGTTTGTGGGTCGGGCAGCCGGACACGCTGGAGCAGGGTTTTGGCTTTGGCGTAAGCTTGTGGCCAGTCGAGGCCGAGGTGGGTGCGGGCGACTTCGGCGATCTGTTTGCCGACGGTCATGACGGGGTCGAGGCTGGCGGAGGGGTCCTGGAAGACGAAACCAATGTCGCGACCGGGAAGGGGGAGCGTACTGGGTTCGGTTAATTTGAGAGGTCGGCGTTCCGTCACACCCCCCTCTGTCCTGCCGGACATCTCCCCGGCAAGGGGGGAGATTGCTCTCTCATCTCCGCCTTCGCCAACCACGAACGTTGCAGAAGGGAAGCCGTCGGCAAAGCTGCTGATCTCCCCCCTTGCGGGGAGATGTCCGGCAGGACAGAGGGGGGTGGGAAGGATCGCGGCGCCTGAAATTGCCACTTGAAATGCCCTTCAATCTTGGCGCTCGCCGGCAGCAGTCCAGCCACCGCCAGCGCCAGCGTGCTCTTCCCCGACCCGCTTTCGCCGATAATCGCCAGCCGCTCGCCGGCAATAACATCCAGGCTGACCCCCTTCAGTGCCGTCACTTCGCCCCCGTCCCGCCGATAGCGCACCGACAGGTCGCGTACCTCAGCCAGTGCGGTCATGACAGGCTCCTCCGCACCGCCGTCGTTTCGACCACGCCTTCGCCGGCGAGATAGACGCCGAGCACGGTCAGCACCAGGGCAATGCCCGGAGCGATCGACAGAAAGGGCGCGGTTCGCAGCACAGTGCGGCCCTCGGCAATCATGCCGCCCCAGGTAACGCGATTGGGGTCGCCGAGACCAAGGAAGGACAGCGCCGCCTCGGTGAGGATCGCGGCCGCCACGATCACCGAGGACAAGGCCAGCACCGGCGGCAACGCGTTGGGCAACACCTCGCGAAAAGCGATCTCAAGCGGGTGCATGCCGATGACGCGGGCGCCGGCGACGTAATCGCGCTCGCGGATCGACAGCACTTCGGCGCGCGCTACACGCGCCGGCCCGGTCCAGGCGCCAAGCGCTATTGCCGTGACGACGACGCCGAGCGACGGCCCGACGACGCTGACGAAGGCCAGCGCCAGGAGAAAACTCGGCACGGTCTGGAAGGCATCGGTGATGCGCATCAGCCCCTCGTCGACAAGGCCGCCGGCAAAGCCGGCCAGCGTGCCGACGACCGCGCCGATGAAGAGTGCCGCCGCTGCCGCCGCCAGGCCGACCGCCAGCGAGGTGCGGGCGCCGTGGAACAGTTCGGCCAGCACGTCACGGCCGAGCCGGTCGGTGCCGAGCGGCAGCGACCAGTCCTGGAACGGCGGCAGCAGTGCTGGTCCGGCAATGGCCTGCGGGTCGCCGGGGAAGAGCAGCGACGCAAACAGCGCCATGGCGAACAGAAGCGCCAGGATCATCGCGCCGGCGACCGCTTCCGGCCGGCGCAGGAACCGCGGCAGCGCGCTCACGCGCTGGCCTCGCTGGCACCGACGCGCGGATCGAGGAAGGCGTAAGCGATGTCGACTGCAAGGTTGATGGCAATGACGAGGACGGCGCTGGTGAGGATGATGCCGAGCAGCAGCGGCGTGTCGCGCGAGGCGACCGCTTCCTGCGCCAGCCGGCCGAGGCCGGGCACGGCAAAGACGCTTTCGATGACGACGCTGCCGCCCAGCATCTGCGCCGATTGCAGGCCGAGCATGGTGACCAGCGGCAAGAGCGCGTTGCGGGCGACATGGGCGAGCACGATGCGGCGGCGCGACAACCCCCTGGCGCGGGCGGCGAGCACAAAATCCTGCCGCCACGCCTCGGCCATGCCGGCGCGCATCATGCGCAGATAGAGCGCGAGATAGATGAAGCCGAGCGCGGAAACCGGCAGGATGAGATGGACGGCGATGTCGATGGCGCGGTCAAAACCGGTCTTGTCCGAGGCCAGGCTCTCGATGCCGCCGATCGGCAGCCAGCGCAGGTCGACGGCAAAGACGACGATCAGCACCAGGCCAAGCCAGAAACCCGGCACGGCATAAAGCGCCAGCGAGCCGATCGACAGGAAGCGGTCGCGAAAGCTGCCGGGTCTGGCGCCGGCATAGATGCCGAGCGCCGAGCCGAGCCCGAAGGAGAGCGCGGTGGCGGTGACCATCAGGAGCAGTGTCGTCGGCAGGCGTTCCAGGATGACGTCGCGGATCGGCCTTGAGAAAGTGACGGACTGGCCGAGGTCGAAATGCAGCAGCGCCCAGAGATAGTTCGCGAGCCGGGTCAACTCGGACTGGTCGAGGCCCCAGCTATGACGCAGCAATTCGATCATGCCGGCGTCGCTGCCGGTCGAGACGATGTAGGCGTCGACCGCGTCACCGGGGGCGGCTTCCAGGAGGAGGAATGTGCCGATGATGACGATCAGCAGCACGAAGATGCTGCCGACGAGGCGACGGCGGATGAGGGTGAAGGCGCGGGTCATGGGGGACGCATGGCGGCGCGCCAGTCGGGAGAAGTGCGGTGTCTAGGCACCCCCCTCTGTCCTGCCGGACATCTCCCCCGCAAGGGGGGAGATTGGATTTCGCCTCTGCCTTCGCCAATCTTCGATGCCGAATGTACGCGACAGCGAAGCTGCTGATCTCCACCCTTGCGGGGGAGATGTCCGGCAGGACAGAGGGGGGTGTGACGAAACGCGGCCCTACGCCATGCCTTCACACCAATTTCTTCGCGAACTTTCATCCGCGAAATACTGTCACGATTCCAGATACGTGTCCGCCCAGTTCGAAACCGCCCATCGCGGGTTGTTGGCGATGTTGCCCACGGTATCGCGCGCGACGCTGATGAAGCTCCATTCGGCGACGTTGATCAGCGGCAGGTCCGCCGCGACCTGTTTCTGGAATTCCTTGTAGAGGTCGGTGCGCGCTGACGTATCCAGCGTCTCCGAAGCCTTGGCGATCAGCGCGTCGAGCGCGGCGTTCTTGTAGCCGCCCTGGTTGGAGAACGGCACGCCGTTGGGAATGCCGCTCTGCACCAGGATGGTGGTCGAGATCGCCGGGTCGCCGCGGAACACCGGCGGGCCGACGGCGAGGTCGAAGGCGTGGTCGGTGTAGACGGCCTTGATGTGCGCGGCCGAGTCGTTGTTGACGATCACGGCGTCGATGCCGATTGCCGCCAGCGCCTGGCGCAGATAGTCGCCGAACTGCTTGGTCTCGTTGAAATAGGGTGCCGGCAGGAGTTTCAGCGCAAAACGCTTGCCGTCATCGGCGCGCTTGTACCCCGCGTCGTCGAGCAAGGAGTTGGCCTTGGCGACGTCGAATGGATAGATCGGCACGTCGGCAGTGTAGAATTGCGGATCGTTCTTCGGCACCGGGCCGGTGGCGGTGGCGGCATAGCCGAGGAACACCGTCTTGACGACGAAGTCCTTGTCGATGGCATGCGCGATCGCCTGGCGGACCTTCACGTCGGCCAGTTCCTGGCGGCGATGATTGATCTCGACGACGAGCTGATAGGTCAGCCCCTCATAGCCCTTGGAGATCACCTTCAGGCCCGGCACCTTGGAGATGCGGTCGAGGTCGGCCAGGGGCACGGCGGAGAAGGCGGCGAGCTGGATCTCTTCGGCCTCGAGCGCCGCTGCAGCCGACGTGCGGTCGGGCAGCACCTGGTAGATGATCTCGTCGAGATACGGCTCGTCCTTGGCCCAGTAATCCGCATTCCTGGTCAGCTTGTAATACTGGCCGGCCTTGTATTCGCCGAACTTGAACGGCCCGGTGCCGATGGGTGCATTGTTGGCCGGGTTGTCCTCGATCTTGCCGACCTCGTAGATGTGCTTCGGCACCACGCTTGACAGCGCCGGCAGCGCGTTGCGGATCAGCTGGAACGGCGTTGGCTTGGCGAATTTGAAGACGGCGGTCAGATCGTCAGGGATGTCGACGCTGGCCAGATCCTTGAACACGGTGCGGCCGAGATTTTGCAGCGGCTTCCAGATCTGCAGCGCGGAGAAGGCGACGTCGGCCGAGGTGAACGGCTCGCCGTCATGCCACTTGACGCCGTCGCGCAGTTTGAAGGTCACCGACAGCCCGTCGGCGGCACCTTCCCAGGAGAGCGCAAGACGGGGTTCCAGTCCGTCCTTGCCTTCGAACGAGGCTTCGGCCAGCGTTTCGACGATCTTGCTGGAGATGAAGAAGACGCCGTTGGAGGCGACGATGGCGGGATTGAGGTTGCGCGGCTCGGAATCGGCGGCAAGCACGAGGCGGCCGCCCTTCTTCGGCGTCTGCGCCCAGCTGAATGTGGGCATGGCGGTGGAGGCCAGCAGTAAAACTGAGCCGCCTAGCAGCGTGCGTCTGGAAATATCCGACATGATCAACCTCCGTCCTCTCCGCGACCAGATGGGCGCACCCCTCGAAGCTAGCGGCACCCGCCAGCATCCTCGCGGCGATTATGGCCCTTGCCAAGGGTTTCGCCAGAGACGGAATTGGCGCATCTTTGCTTGGCTTTGAAATTTTCGTCCTCTGGACCAGTTTTAGAGGTGGCCCTTTCATTCTGGTATTCCGGTAGGACCAGATTGCCTTAGTGTGCAGCAATGACGAGTGGTGACAGCCTGCCGAAGCAATCTAACCTGTTTCTGGCTGGACCAGAGTTAACGAAATGGTGCAGATTTGATCGAAGCCAAGGGATTGGACGCAGTACGGCTGGCGATCCCACTGATATCAGGGAGAGAAAGATGAACATTGCCCCGGGCAAGAGCGCCGT
This sequence comes from Mesorhizobium sp. C432A, assembly GCF_030323145.1. Classification (NCBI taxonomy): domain Bacteria; kingdom Pseudomonadati; phylum Pseudomonadota; class Alphaproteobacteria; order Hyphomicrobiales; family Phyllobacteriaceae; genus Mesorhizobium; species Mesorhizobium sp. C432A. The sequence continues at coordinate 2,076,547 of NZ_CP100470.1, forward strand.
CAGCAATATCCCGTTCGACCAGGCGAGGGTCGACCGGCTGATGGAAGAGGCCGGCATCGATGTTCTGCTCGCGACCTCCAAGCACAACACGCAGTATCTGCTTGGCGGCTACAAGTTCATCTTCTTTGCCGCCATGGATGCGATCGGCCATAGCCGTTACCTGCCTATCGTCCTCTATGAAAAGGGCGGGCCCGGTCATGCCGCCTATATCGGCAACCGCATGGAAGGCGCCGAGCACCAGAACAGCCCGTTCTGGACGCCGACGCTGCATGCCGCCTGCTGGGGCACGCTCGATGCTGCCAATCTTGCGGTCGAGCACATCAGCAAGATCGGCAAGGCCGGCGCCCGCCTCGGCATCGAGCCGGCCTTCCTGCCGTCGGACGCCTATGCGCTGATCCGCAAGGCGTTGCCGGATGCCAGGCTGATCGACGCGACCGGCATGCTGGAGAGCATGCGCGCCATCAAGACGGACGCCGAGCTGGAAAAGCTGCGTATCGCCTCCGAGCTGATCACCGATTCCATGTTGGCGACCATCCGGTGGGCGCATGAAGGCACGACCAAGGCGGAGATCATCGAGCAGCTGCGGCGTGAGGAAACCAATCGCGGCGCGCATTTCGAATATTGCCTGCTGACGTTGGGCGCCAGCCACAACCGCGCGGCGTCACCGCAGGCGTGGAAAAAGGGCGAAGTGCTGTCGATCGATTCCGGCGGCAATTATCACGGCTATATTGGCGATCTCTGCCGCATGGGCATTCTGGGCGAACCGGATGCCGAGCTTGAGGATCTATTGGCCGAGGTCGAGACGGTGCAGCAGGCGGCGTTCTCGAAGGTGAGGGCGGGCACCATCGGCGGCGACATGATTTCGCATGCCGAGGGTGTGCTGAAGGCCTCCAAGGTCGCGCCCTACACGGATTTCTTCGCCCACGGCATGGGCCTGATCACGCATGAGGCTCCGTTCCTGATGACCAACCATCCGGTGACCTATGAAGGCACCTATGCCGCCAAGCCGCTGGAGACAAACATGGTGCTGTCGGTGGAGACGACCATGCTTCACCCGACGCGGGGGTTCATCAAGCTGGAGGACACGTTGGCGGTGACGGATGCGGGATATGTGATGTTTGGGGATCGGGCGCGGGGGTGGAATAGAGGTGGGATAGCCTAGCTCGGCGCTACCCCCTCACCCGGATTGCCATCCGAATTGCGAAGGGCAATTCGGGGCTATCCGACCTCTCCCCGAGGGGAGAGGAGTTTGCGCCGGCGCTGGCTTCTGCCTCTTCTCCCCTCGGGGAGAAGGTGGCCGCGAAGCGGCCGGATGAAGGGGGCCTTTCGCGATTACTTCCCCGCCGGGATCAGCCTGAAATCCGGCAGCTCCCGCAGCACCAGTTCGGGTCCAGCCGGCGAATAGACAACGAAGAGCTGCATCGGCCCATCGCCCGTGTTCAGCGTCGAATGGAAACGGCTTTCCGGCACATAGATGGTGCAGCCGGGGCCGACCTTGGCGACGACCGGATTGCCCTCCTCGTCCTCGACCATCTGCTCGCCATTGCCCGAAATAACGAAGATGATCTCTTCCGCGCCGGGATGGTTGTGGCGCGTGTGTCCCTTGCCTGAGGGCAGGTCGACGACACCGCCGGAAAAGCGCTCAGCGCCATTCACTTCAGGCGCCACCGTCAGCGACAGCTTGCCCCAGTCAAAGCCGAAGGCGCTCACGTCCTTCGGGTATACGAATACCTTGCTCTTGTCGGTCATGATCTCATCCCCTTCTTTTTCTTCTGGTCGTGCAGCATGACGGCCTTGAAATCCGCCGTCTGCCTGGCGATCGCGGCTTCAGCCGGCAGCCGTTCCATCGAACTCGCGCCATAAAAGCCGTGCAGGCCCTTGCAGCGGTCGAGGATGTAGCGGGCATCATCCGGCATCGAGATCGGCCCGCCATGGCAAAGCAGGATGACATCCTTGCGCACCGAGCGCGCCGCGTTGGCGATGACGTCGATCTCGACCACGCAGTCGTCGAGCGACTTGGCCGACGTGGCTCCGATCGAGCCGCCGGTCGTCACCCCCATATGGGCAACGACGATGTCGGCGCCGGCTTTTGTCATGGCGCGCGCCTCGTCGGGGTTGAAGACATAGGGCGTGGTCAGAAGATCGAGCTTGTGCGCCTCGGCGATCATGTCGACCTCCAGCCCGAAGCCCATGCCGGTTTCCTCAAAACTCTGGCGCATGCTGCCATCGAACAGGCCGATGGTCGGGAAATTCTGCACGCCGGAAAAGCCCATCGTCTTCAGCTCGGCAAGCAGCAGCGGCATGATGACGAACGGATCGGTGCCGTTGACACCGGCCAGCACCGGCGTCTTTTTGACCACCGGCAGCACCTCATAGGCCATTTCCTTGACGATCTCGTTGGCGTTGCCATAGGCGAGCAGGCCCGCAGCCGAGCCGCGCCCGGCCATGCGATAGCGGCCGGAATTGTAGATGATGATGAGGTCGATGCCGCCGGCTTCCTCGGCCTTGGCCGACAGGCCAGTGCCGGCGCCGCCCCCAACGATGGGCACGCCGTCGGCGATCATCGCCTTGAACTTCTTCAATATGTCCTTGCGCGGTATTGCGGGCATTTGTTGGCTCTCACTATCTGGCGATGTCGAGGAAGGCCGCGGTTGCGGCTTTGGCAAATTCCGGATCGTTGATGTGCAACGGCAGGCGTGAGACCCGGCGCGCGGCGTTCGGCTTGATGGTGCGCTCGACGGCACCGAACAGCACGGCGTCGGCTTCGGGGTCGAAGAAGGCGCCGCCCTCGATGTCGAGTGCCGAGACGCCTTTTTCGGGGATCAGGAAATGCACAGGGCCCTCGCAGCGAGCGAGCCTGGTGCCGATCCACTCGCCTATACCGCGGCATTCATCCACCGTGGTGCGCATCAGTGTGACGTTGGGATTGTGCTCGTAGAACAGCCGGCCCCTAAACTTCTCGGGAATGGTCGGCGGCGCCCAGAAATTGACCATGTCCAGCGCGCCGACCGAGCCTACATAGGGCAGCTTGGTGCGGGCGATGGCGCCGAAGCGGTCCTCCGTCGCAGGCAGCACGCCGCCGAGCAGCAGGTCGCAGACTTCCGTCGTGGTGATGTCGATGACGCCGGCGAGCAGGCCCGAGTCCGCGAGCTTCTCCATCGAGCGGCCGCCGGTGCCGGTGGCGTGGAAAACCATGCAGTCATAGTTGGCGCGCAACTGATCCGCGATGGCGGTCACGCAAGGCGTGGTGACGCCGAACATGGTGAGCCCGAGTGCCGGCTTGCCGGTGGCAGTCGGCGCCGGCTTTGCGGCCATGCCGGCGATCGCTTGCGCCGCGTTGTGCAGCACCGTGCGGGAGAGCCGGTTCAGTCCCGCCATATCGGTGACCGATGGCATCATGATGATGTCGGAGACGTCGACATAGGGCGCGGTGTCGCCGGAGGCGAGCGTCGAGACCATGATCTTGGGCAGCCCAAGCGGCAGCGCGCGCATGCCAGCAGTGATGATCGACGTGCCGCCGCCGCCGCCAATGCCGATCACGCCTGATATGTCGTCGCGCGACTGAATGAAACTGGTGAAGGCGGCGCCCATGCCGGTCACTGCCGTGCCGCGATCATCGATGCCGAGCACGCCACTGGCTCCACCCGGATGATGCGCCGCGACCTCGCTGGCCGGGATATCGACCGGCACCGTGGCACCGCGCGTTCCGATGTCGACGCGGGCAACCGAACTGCCGGTGGCGGCAATAGCATCGGCCAGGAAGGCAAGTTCCTCGCCCTTGGTGTCGGCTGTGCCCACCACGTAGATGCGCTTCATCGCGTTTCTCCCGTCACCGGCCGACCGGCGCCGGGCCGCCTGTCGCCCTTTGCCGGCCCTTCGGTGGGCAAAGGTCATTGCAATTTTTTGAGACGCGCGTATCGTATTGACATGGAAGTCTCACGTCAACAAGCCGCTGGGAACGACGACGCCAACGAGGCTGCCGAACGCGGCCCACGGGCCCGCACAAAACGGCTGATGCTGAAGACGGCGACGCGGCTGATGCAGGCGGGCGTCACCCCGTCGGTCAGCGAAGTCGCGGAGGCGGCGCAAGTGTCGCGCGCCACCGCCTATCGCTATTTCCCCAGCCAGGCAGCCCTGGTGCAGGCGGTGGTTGACGAGGGGCTTGGGCCGATCCTGACCTGGCAATCGACGTCCACCGATGCCGGGCGGCGCGTTGCCGAATTGTTCGATACCGCCATGCCGCGCATCGAAGCTTTCGAGGCAACTTTCAAGGCAGCGCTGAAACTGTCGCTCGACCAATGGGCGCAGCGGCAGGCGGGCACGCTGGGCGGCGAGCCGCAATTCACGCGCGGACATCGCGTCCAGCTGCTGAAGGATGCCATCGCACCGCTCAAGGGCCGGCTGCCGCCGCGCGAGTTCAAGCGCCTGGCGCAGGCGCTGTCGATGATGTTCGGCGTCGAAGTGCTGATCGTGCTGAAGGATATATGGGGGCTCGATAGCCGCGGCATGCGGTCGGTCGCGCAATGGGCGGCGGGCGCCCTTGTGCGCGCCGCGGTGGCGGAATCAACGGCTGAAATCGATGCGGCCCCGACAGCGGCATTGGCGAAATAGCGCCAATCTGGTTCGACCAGATTTGGATGCCCACTATTGATGTTAACCGGGATGGCAGTGCCGAAACAAGGCTCTCCTATATCAACGAGTAGGAAAATTCAGGGAAAACAGTCGGATACATGAAGAATCCGGTTATACAAGGTCCGGTGGTGGTCCAAGAAAGAGCTTGACGGCTATCTAAAATTGGTAATACCAGATCAGGACAGAAAAGCGGATCGAAAGTGAGAGCTGCGATCCAGTTTCCGGCAAAGCGAGGAGGCTTGGAACCGGAAAGGTGCGATCTCGGGAGGAACTACCAGGCCGGCTTCACCGCCGGCTAGCATGACAAGGTAGAATGCGCACAAGGGAGGAAATCATTATGCGCAAGACAATGACCAGCCTGCTTGCTGGTATCGGCTTAGTACTTGCCTGCGGAACGTCCGTCTACGCGCAGGACAAGGAGCTCACCATCTTTTGGGCGGAATGGGATCCGGCCAATTATCTGCAGGAACTCGGCAACGAGTACGAGAAGGAAACCGGCGTCAAGATCACGGTGGAAACCACGCCCTGGTCCGACTTCCAGACCAAGGCTTTCACCGAGTTCAACGCCCATGGCGACGCCTATGATATGGTCGTCGGCGACTCGCAATGGCTCGGCGCCGGCTCGACCGGCGGCCACTATGTCGACCTGACCGACTTCTTCAACAAGCACAAGCTTGGCGAAGTGATGGCGCCGGCAACGGTGAAATATTACGCCGAGTATCCGGGCGGCAGCAGCAAGTACTGGGCGATCCCGCTCGAAGGCGACGCTGTCGGCTGGTCCTATCGCAAGGACTGGTTCGAGGACCCGAAGGAAAAGGAAGCCTTCAAGGCCAAATACGGCTACGATCTCGACGTGCCGAAGGATTTCAAGGCGCTGCGCGACATCGCGGAGTTCTTCTATCGGCCGGATCAGAAGCGATACGGCATCGCCATCTACACCGACAATTCCTATGACGCGATGGCGATGGGCTTCGAAAACGCGCTGTTCTCCTTCGGCGGCGAACTGGGTGACTACAAGACCTACAAGGTCGACGGTTTCATCAACTCCGACAAGGCAATCGCCGCACTCGACGCCTACAAGGAACTCTACACGTTCACGCCTCCGGGCTGGGCCAAGTCGTTCTTCGTCGAGGACAACCAGGCGATCACCGAAAACCTGGCCGCGATGAGCATGAACTACTTCGCGTTCTTCCCCTCGCTGATCAACGAGGCGTCGAACCCGAACGCCAAGAACACCGGCTTCTTCGCCAATCCTCCAGGCCCGAACGGCGATCAGTTCGCCGCACTCGGCGGTCAGGGCATCTCCATCGTCTCCTACTCCAAGAAGCAGGAAGAGGCGACGAAGTTCCTTGAATGGTTCATCAAGGACGAGACCCAGAAGAAGTGGGCGGCGCTCGGCGGCTACACCTGCAGCGCCGCCGTGCTCAAGTCGGAGGAATTCCAGAACGCCACGCCGTACAACAAGGCCTTCTACGAGACCATGTTCAAGGTGAAGGACTTCTGGGCGGTGCCGGAATATGCCGAGCTGCTGCAGCAGCTCAACCAGCGCGTCTATCCCTACATGATCGGCGGCGAAGGCACCGCCAAGGAAACGCTGGACGCGCTCGCAGGCGACTGGAACGCGACGTTCAAGAAATACGGCCGCGGCCAATAAGCAGCTTTTCTCGCGGAGGAGGCATCCGTGCCTCCTCCGTTCTTTTTTTCCGAAACGGGAGCAGGGTCTTGGCGACCACGATGATCACCACGCTGGACACTTCCTCGCGGGCCGCTGCACGCGGCTTGAGCGACATGTCGATCCGCAACCTCTTCATAATCCCGACGATCCTGTTCCTGATCGTCTTCAATATTTTCCCACTGATCTATTCGCTGGGCTATTCCTTCACCGATTTCCGCGCGTCGACCAACGCGCCGGCGAATTTCGTCGGGCTGCAGAATTATCGCGATCTGCTCAACGATCCCTATGTCTGGTCCAACTTCGCCATCACCGCGAAGTACGTCATCATCTCGGTCGCGGGTCAGCTGCTCGTCGGCTTCGGCGTGGCCATGCTGCTCAACCGGGATATTCCCCTCAAGGGTCTCATCACAACGCTGCTTCTGCTGCCGATGATGCTGTCGATGGCCGTCGTCGGTCTGTTCTGGAAACTGCTCTATGATCCGTCATGGGGGTCATCAACTATGCGCTTGGCCTCGGCAATTTCGAGTGGCTGGCCGATCCCAAGATGGCGCTCTATGCGGTTGCGCTGACCGACATCTGGATGTGGTCGCCCTTTGTCATGCTGTTGTCGCTGGCCGGCCTTTCAGCGGTGCCGAAGCATCTCTACGAAGCAGCGGCGATCGACCGCGCCGGACCGTTCTACACCTTCTTCCGCATCACGCTGCCGCTGGTCGCGCCGATCCTGATGATCGCGGTCATCTTCCGCACCATGGAAGCGTTCAAGACCTTCGACCTCGCCTATATCCTGACCAGCCAGCCGACGGCCGAGCTGATCTCTATCCGGCTGTACAAGATGGCGTTCCAGGAATGGCAGACCGGGCGCTCCTGCGCGCTCGCCTACATCGTGCTGATCATGGTGCTGGCCATCACCAACATCTACGTCAAGTACCTCAACAAGGTGAAGGAGCGCTGAGATGGCCGCCGTCCGCACTTCTTCCGAAATCGGCTTCAATCGCGTCGCCATCGTCGCCGTCCTTTTGGTGACGATCATCTTCCTGGCGCCGATCTACTGGATCGCCTCGACGGCGTTCAAGCCGCGCAACCTTGCCACGACCATCCCGCCCACGGTGGTGTTCCAGCCGGAGATTTCGCCCTTCGTCAAGCTGTTCACCAAGCGCTCGCAAATGCGCAACCCGCCGTCGCCGGAAGAGTATGCGGCGGCACCCTGGTGGGAACGTGTCGTCTTCGATGGCGGTGAAAAGATCGTGCGCGACGGCAAGGGCCAGGTGCAATGGTCGGGCTATCCGAGCCGCTTCATGAACTCGCTGATCATTGCCATCACCTCGACGGTGCTGGCTGTCGGCATGGGTACCTTCACCGCCTACGGCTTCTCGCGCTTCAAGGTGAAGGGGGAGGCGGATCTGCTCTTCTTCATCCTGTCGACGCGCATGCTGCCGCCGGTGGTGGTCGCGATCCCGATGTTCCTGATGTACCGGGCCGTCGGCCTCAACGATTCCCATATCGGGCTGATCATCCTTTATACCGCCTTCAACCTGTCCTTTTCGGTGTGGCTGATGAAGGGGTTCATGGACGAGATCCCGAAGGAGTATGAAGAGGCAGCGCTGGTCGACGGCTACACCCGCATGGAAGCCTTCTTCAAGATCGTGCTGCCGGAGGCCGCCACCGGCATCGCCGCGACCGCGGTTTTCTGCTTCATCACGGCGTGGAACGAGTATGCTTTCGCGCTGATCATGACCAACCGCCGCGCCCAGACGGCGCCGCCCTTCATCCCCAGCCAGGTCGGCGCCGGCCTGCCCGACTGGACGGTGATCGCCGCCGGAACCTTCCTGTTCCTGCTGCCGGTCGCAATCTTCACCTTCCTGCTCCGCAACCATTTGCTGCGCGGCATGTCCTTCGGAGCGATCCGCAAATGAGCTTTCGAGCCATCAACCAGAAATATCTCGAACCGGGGTCTCAGGTGCTGATGGTCCTCGGCATCATCGCGCTTTGCCAGCCGTGGAACCTGCTGCTGCACAGCTATGGCGTGACCATCACCCTGATCGGCCTGATCGGCTTCAACATCACCTCGAAGATCGCGCCGGCGGAGAAGGCCGGTACCGGCCAGGTGCGCAATCCGGGAGCAGAGCATTGACCCAGATTGAGCTTCGCGGCGTCCAGAAATTCTTCGGTGCGGTCCAGGTCATCAAGGACCTCAACCTCAAGATCGACGACAACGAGTTCATCGTGCTGCTCGGTCAGTCGGGTTGCGGCAAGACGACGACATTGAGGGCGGTTGCCGGGCTGGAGACGATCGACGGCGGTGACATCCTCATCGACGGCAAGCCGGTGCAACACCTCAAGGCCGCCGACCGCGACATCGCCATGGTGTTCCAGTCGTTCTCGCTCTACCCGCATATGAGCGTCTATGAGAACATTGCTTTTCCCTTGCGCGCGACGCGCAAAAGCAAGGCCGAGATCGATAGCGAGGTGCGCTCGGTCGCCAAGACGCTGCAGATTACGGAACTGCTGGCCAAGAAGCCGTCGGCGCTGTCGGGCGGCGACATGCAGCGTGTGGCCATCGGCCGGGCTCTGGTGCGGCGGCCGAAGGCGATGCTGATGGACGAGCCGATCGGCGCCCTCGACGCCAAGCTGCGCGAAGAGATGCGGGCCGAGATCAAGCGGCTGCACATCAAACAGGGCTCGACCACCATCTATGTCACGCACGACCAGATCGAGGCGATGAGCCTCGCCGACCGCATCGTGATCATGCATGAGGGCGTGCTGCAGCAGGTCGGTTCGCCCGACGAGGTCTATTCGCATCCAGCCAATCTGTTCGTGGCGCAGTTCGTCGGCAGCCCGGTGATGAACGTCGCCGATGCGGCGATCGCCGAGACCGCTTCGGCGGCCTCCGTCACCGTCGGTGGCGCTGCCGCCGGCTTCGAGTTCCCGCGCGCGCTTTTGTCCAAGCTCAACGGTCATGCCGGCGGCCAGCTGGCGCTCGGCATCCGGCCCGAAGGCGTGCTGGTGCGCCATGAAGCGGCGGAGGGTTTCTTGCCGGTCGAGACGCAGATCGTCGAGCCGCTCGGCTCGTTCGACATTGTCGATCTCAAGGTCGGCTCCAAGATGCTGCGTGCGCGCACCAAGAGCGGCTTCGTCGGCGGCCCGGGCGAAAAGGTCTTCGCCAGGATCGATCCGACGCAGGCACATTTCTTCGACACGGCAAGCGGCAAGTCGCTTGAGGTGAGGCTCTGATGGCTCATATCCAGCTCAAGAATATTTCCAAGAGCTTCGGCAACCACACCGCACTGACCGGGCTCGATCTCGAGATCGCCGATGGCGAGTTCTTCGTGCTGCTCGGCGAGACCGGCGCGGGCAAGACGACGACGCTGCGCATGATCGCGGGTCTGGAAAAGCCGACCGAGGGTCAGGTGTTCATCGACGGCGTCGACGTCGCCGACTGGGGTGCGGCCGAGCGCGACGTGGCGCTGGTGCTTCAGCAATATTCGCTCTATCCGCGCTATACGGTGCGCGAAAATCTCGAATTCCCGCTGAAGCCGAAGATACGTCGGCTGCCGGATGCCGAGATCAAGGACCGTGTTGCGCGAGCGGCCAAGACACTGCGGATCGAGCATCTGCTCGACCGCAAGACCGACCGGCTTTCAGGCGGCGAAATGCAGCGCGTCTCTATCGGGCGCGCCATCGTGCGCAAGCCGCGCGTGTTCCTGATGGACGAACCGCTGTCGGCGCTCGACGCCAAGCTGCGCGAGGCGCTGCGCACGGAACTGAAGAACCTGCAGATCCAGCTCGGCGCCACCTTTCTGTTCGTCACTCACGACCAGATCGAGGCGATGTCGATGGGCGACAAGGTGGGCGTGCTCAACCATGGCCGCATCATCCAGACCGGCACGCCGCACGAGATCTACAACAATCCGCGCGATACCTATGTGGCCAGCTTCGTCGGCTCGCCGCCGATGAACCTGATCGATGGCAAGCTGGTCAACGGCCGCGCGGTGATGGCGCCGCTGAATTTCGAACTGCCTTTCTCTGGGGGTGCCAAGGCGGGCGGTGCGACCGACGGTCGCCCGCTCGTCTTCGGTATTCGACCTGAGGATGTGTATCTTGAAAGCGGTGCGCCGGTCGAGGCACGCGTCCACGATGTCGAGAACCATGGCGTGGAAAAGATCCTGACTCTGCGGGTCGGCGACACGACGCTGCGCGCCACGGTGCCGGCCAGAACCGATGTCCAGATCGAGCAGCCGGTGCGCTTTGCCTGGAATCAGGACAAGGTGGTGCTGTTCGACAAGGGCAGCGGCGTGAGCTTGCGTCACGCCAGCTAACTTAGACTACATCCACTCCCAGCTTGCGCAGCGGCCCATCACGGTTTTCGGGCCGCTGTCTTGGTGATGGCTGCAACGAAGCACTTGAGGCTTTCCTCGACATAGGTGGCCACCTCGATCGTCGGGTCAAAACTCCACCACAGCAGTGAGCCCTGCCAATGCGATGCCATCAGCAGGCCGATGTCGCGCGGGGTGTCGGGCGTTCCGGCGAAGCAAGCCGCAAGGGCCTCGCTCAGGAACGCTTTCCAGGCGGCGCCCCGCGCCCTGAGCACGGGGTCGCGCAGATCCTCGCGCAGCACGAGCAGGCCTTCGGCATAGGCTTCGATGCCGCCAGAGCCCTGCGATAGTCCCACCAGAAGCTCGATGGCGCCTGCCGGGGTTTTGGCAACCGTGGCCGTCAGCATCCTGGTCTTGTCGTCGAGACCGCCCCAGGCACAGAGCAAGGTGCGCTGCTTCAGCTGCGCCTTGTTTCCAAAGCGCTGCACCAGTGTCGCGCCCGAGAGGCCGCAGGCCTTTGCCAGCCGCTCAAAGGTGAGCGCCTCGGGGCCTTGATCGTGAATCAATCGCAGCGCGGCTTCCAGCACCTGCTCGTCGGATTGCGTTTTTGGTCGAGTCATCTTGACATCCAGATATAACCGAATGATCATTTATATATAATGTGAGCGGCGAAGGCCAGCTGGATTAATCATTGTTTCGTTTGGGAGCGTACCATGACATTGCAGGGAAAAGTCGCTTTGGTCGCCGGCGCCACGCGTGGCGCAGGGCGGGGAATCGCGGTTGAGCTCGGTGCCGCCGGCGCCACCGTCTATGTCACGGGGCGCACCACACGCAGCCAGCAATCCGACTATGCCCGGCCCGAAACCATCGAGGAGACGGCGGAGCTGGTTTCTTCGCATGGCGGCAAGGGCATTGCCGTGCAAGTCGATCATATGGTGACTGATGATGTGCGCAGTCTGGTCGAGCGCATCCGGGCCGAACAGGGTCGGCTCGACATTCTGGTCAACGATGTCTGGGGCGGCGAAAAGCTGTTCGAGTGGAATAAGCCGGTCTGGGACCACAATCTGGAAAACGGCCTGCGCCTGTTGCGGCTCGGCATCGACACGCATCTGATCACCGCGCATCATGCGCTGCCGCTGATGATCGAGCGGCCGGGCGGGCTGCTGGTCGAGGTCACTGACGGCACCGCCGAGTACAATGCCGATCACTATCGGCTGTCGCCGTTCTACGATCTCGCCAAGGTCGCGGTGAACCGCATGGCATGGGCACACGCCAAAGATATTGCTGCGCATGGCGCCACCTCGGTGTCGCTGACGCCCGGCTGGCTGCGTTCCGAAATGATGCTGGAGGCGTTTGGCGTCACCGAAGACAATTGGCGCGACGCCACCGCCAACGTGCCGCATTTCGTCATTTCCGAAAGGCCGCGCTTTGTCGGCCGCGCGGTCGCGTCGCTTGCGGCGGATCCGGATCGTGCGCGCTGGAACGGCCAGTCGCTGTCCAGCGCGGTGGGTTGGCGCAGATTTATGGTTTTACCGATCTCGACGGCTCACGCCCGGACGCCTGGCGCTATGTTCCGGAGGTACAGGACGCCGGCAAACCTGCCGATGCCGCGGGTTACCGGTAAGCTTAGACCGAGCGGCCATCGAAGTCGAAAATCGACAGACCGGCAGCATCAATATCCGCAACGCAGTTGAGGTTGATGTAGGCGCTGCGTTCGCTGCCCTGACTGACATCCTCGGCAAAGGGATGGATGCCGCAGGTGCGGCAGAAGCGATGCGCCATTGCATGATTGCCGAATGTGTAGGTGCCGAGATCGTCGCCCCACGCCAGCACCGTCAGGCTGTCATGCGGGATGGCGGCCAACAGCGCGCCCTTGCGCGAGCAGATCGAACAATTGCACCGCACGGCGCCGGTCAGCTGCGCCTTGAATTCGAACGCAACCTTGCCGCAGTGGCAGCTGCCTTTGTACAGCATCAGTCCCTTCCTATCGCTGGCAGGTGCAAAGGCACGCTGTCCGGGCTATTCCTTCCGCTGACCTAGCGGCCCATATGCCTTAAAGACGCTCCACCTTGACGGAATCCGACATCGACATGCAATCAATCCGCGATCGTCTCGAGATCATCCTGTCACGTCTTGCCAGTTGCGCGGCAGGCGAGAAGGTGTTCACCAAACTCTATGCCGAGGCGGCGCGCGCAGCGGCCGAGGCCACCGATGCGCGCAAGAAGGCCGGCGTATCGCTCGGGCCGCTCGACGGCACCATCGTGTCGATCAAGGATCTGTTCGATGTCGCCGGCGAGCCGACCACGGCCGGGTCGCTGATGCTGAGGGACACCGCGCCCCGTCGGCACGACGCTGCGGTCGTCAGCCGTCTGCGCCAGGCCGGCGCCGTCATCATCGGCAAGACCAACATGACCGAATTCGCCTTCACCGCTATCGGCGACAACATGCACTACGGCACACCGGGCAATGCCGCCGACACCAGCCGCATTCCAGGCGGTTCGTCGTCGGGCGCCGCCGTGTCCGTTGGCGAGGGGACGAGCGACATTTCCATCGGCTCCGACACCGGCGGTTCGGTGCGCATCCCGGCATCGCTGAACGGCGTCGTCGGTTTCAAGCCGACGGCGCGGCGCGTGCCGCTGACTGGTGCCTATCCCCTTTCCGCGACGCTGGATTCGATCGGGCCGCTGGCGCTGAGTGTTGCTGCGTGTGCCCTGGCTGACGCCGCGATGACGGGCGAGCAGATGCCGCAACTGCCCCTGCCGTTAGCGCTTGCCGGGCTTCGTGTCGGCATTCCGCGCGGCCTGCTTTTCGAAGACACGGAAACGGAGATTGCCGCCGCGTTCGATCGCAGCCTTGCCGGGATCGAGCAGGCAGGCGCGTGGCTCACGGACATTTCGATCGACGACCTCATTGCCGATCTGCGCCTGGCCACCAAACGCGGCTCGATCGCGGCCATGGAAGGTGCTGAAATCCATGCCGACTGGCTGGCGACGGGCGCATCGGTGGCGGTCGATCCCCATGTCAGCGGGCCGCTGTCGCGGGCGGCGGCCATACCGACGCCGGTTTATATCAGGGCAATGCGTCGTCGCGCGGCACTGTGCATAGCCATGGACGAGCGGTTGGGTTCGGTCGATGTGCTGGCTCTGCCGACCACGCCGGTGACAGCGCCGACTATCGTTTCGATGGCCGAGGATACGGCTCTGCGTGAACGCACCGAAGGTCTGCTGCTGCGCAATACCCAGGTCGCCAACCAGTTCGACCTCTGCGCGATCTCGCTGCCGATGCCCGGCATGACGCTGCCGGCCGGACTGATGCTGGTGGCGCGCAATGGCCACGACCACCATCTGCTGCGCATCGCGGCTGAAGTCGAGCGGCTGCTCCGATAGGCAGCGAGCCGTAGGTCGGCAGTCAACGTGCCGCGCAGCGCTTGCGCTCGCTTTTCTTGGAGGAGCGTTCGATTTTGGTAACGACCAGCATCGGCGGATCGTTCGGCTGGCCGCGATGCTGGATCGATCCTCGGACGACGAGTTTTCCAGCATAAAGCTTGTCGGAGAGGTCAGGTGCCGATCTGTCCAGCGGCGGCAATTCCGTAGTGTTGAGCTCCACGCCTTTAACGACATTGCCGGTGGTCAGATCCAGCGCATTGCCTGACGGGCAGGGCGCCATCATGCAGACGATCCCATTGCTGCAATAGACATAATCGCTGCTTTGTGCCGCCGCGAGCGAAGGTAAGGCCACGATCGACGACACTGCGAGAACCAGAGATGCGAAGCGAAAACCGGACATGGTTCACGCGTCCGCCGGGAACCGTCTGCGGTAATGCTCGACCACGTCGGGATTGCGCAGATTGACAGGCAGCCGGTTGGCCAGCACCAGCAAGGTCTCGCCGGCCGCGCCCACGCCCATGCGCATCATCGATTGCTCGGTAATCCCCGCCATATGCGGGGTGACGATAACATTGTCGAAACCGAAATAGGGATGGTTTGCCGGCAGCGGCTGCGTGGCAAAGACGTCGAGTGCGGCGCCGCCGATCCGGTCTTGGCGCAAGGCCTCGATCAGCGCCTCGTCGTCGATCACCGGTCCGCGCGAAATGTTGATCAAAAGCGCGTCCGGCTTCATGCGGGCAATGCGTTCGCGGCTGATCAGGCCGCGCGTTTCCGGCGTCAGCGGGCAGCAGAGCACGATGATGTCGCTCTGTTCGATCAGCGCATCGATCGACAGGAAGCCGATCCTGTCGGGTGCCGGCTGCATGCTGCGGGTCGTCGCCACGACGTCGAGGCCGAAGCCGTGCGCGGCGATATGGGCGACCGCCTGACCGATGGCGCCGAAGCCGATGATGCCGATGGTCTTGCCGGCAAGCTCGCTGGCATGGCTGGCGTGGTCGCGGCCGGCATTCCAGCCCTTGGCGCGCAAGTCGCGGTCGACCGAACGGAAGCGCCGAAGCAGGGCAAGGGCCGCGAACATCACATATTCGGCGACCGAACGCGCATTGACCGCCGGCACGTTGGCGACCAGCACGCCGGCCGCGGCCGCGGCCTCCATCGGCACCATGTCGAGCCCGGCGCCGTGGCGGACCGCTGCTCTGAGTTTCGTGGCGTTTTCGAACAGCGACGGCGGCAGCGGTGCGCGAACGATGATGACGTCGGCATGCTTCGCCTCGGCGGTCAGCGTGGCCGCATCGAGCGCTGAGGCGACGACGAGTTCACCGGCGCCCGCCAGCATTGCGGAGGCACGCGGATGCAGCGTGTGCGTCGACAGGATTCTGGGCATGGGGCTCTCGCTAGTCGCAATTCTCAAAGGAAAGCGCCGCGCGCTTTTCCCAGAAAAACCGTTTCACACCTTTCCTGGAATTGCACTAGACCTTCTCAAGTGCCAGGCTTTGCGCTTGCGCCTCCCGGCCCTCGATGATCCCCTTCCAGTAGCTTTCCGCGCCTTGCAGGTGGGCGCTCATCAGCGCCTGGGCGAGATTGCCGTCGCGACGCAGCAGCGCCTCGTAGATCTGGATATGCTCGGCATGCGAGCGCACTGAGCGCTCGGGATCGTTGAAGTAGATCGGCAGCCGCTGCTCGCCCATCAGGTAATAGACACTGCAGATATTGTGGAAGACGCCGTTCTTGGTCGCCCGCACGATTTCGAGGTGGAATTCGCGGTCTTCCTTGGCGAGGCCTTCGCCGGCGGCGATGCACTCCTCCGAGGCTTTCAGGATCTCCCGCAGGCGTTCGAAATTCTCTTCGGTGGCACGCGAACAGGCAAGTTCGGCGGCCTTGATCTCGTGGATCTTGCGCAGTTCGACGGTCTCGTAGATTTGCACCGGGTCGAGCGGCAGGCCGGCACGGGCAAACAGCGCCAGCGCCTCGACACTGGCCTGCCTGGTGTCGACATAGATGCCGGATTTGGCGCGGCGCTCGACGATGCGCATGGCCTCCAGAATGGCCAGCGCCTCGCGGATCTGGCCGCGACTGACGACGAAATGCTCCGCCAGTTCGCGCTCCGAAGGCGTGCGGCCGGTCTCCTTGTCCGAATGGGCGAAGAGATAGGCGGCGAGCTCGGCCAGAAGGTTCTTTTCTTTCATCGTCAACCGCGTTGCGCGTGCGCCTCCAGGAACCGCTCCGAAATGGTGAATCCCAGACCCGGCTTTTCAGGGATCGCTATCATACCGTCCCTTGCTTCGACAGTCTCTTCGATAAGATCGTGGATCATCGGGTTGGCGCCGAGCGAATATTCGACGGTAAAACTGGCAGGCGAGGCCGCACAAACATGCAGGCCGGCGAAGAAGCATGGCGCGCCGGCCCACAGATGCGGGGCAAAGCGCAGATTGAAGGCACTGGCGATGGTGCCGATCTTCATCGCCTCGCTGATACCGCCGCAAAAGGCCGGATCCGGCTGGAAGATGTCGGCGGATTTCAGCACCGCGAGATCGCGGAAGGCGTAGCGCGTCGCTTCGCTTTCGCCGGTGGCGATCGGGATCGAACCCGAGGCGCGCACCTCGGCCATACCAGCCTTGTCGTCGGCGATAACAGGCTCCTCGAACCAGGCGAGGTCGAGATCGCTGGCCAGGCTGATGAAGCGCTTGGCCTCGGCCACCGTATAGGTGCCGTGCGCGTCGACCATCAACTCGACGTCAGGACCGAGCGCCTGCCGTGCGGCGCGGACGCGGGCGGCGGAAATGTGCGGGGCGCCGTCCATGGCGCCGACGCGCATCTTCAGCGCCTTGAAGCCGCCTTTGGCGATGTAGGATTTGAGCTGCTCGCCGATAGCGTCGGCGGCAGCCCAGCCGCCGGAGGCGTAGGCCGGCATGCGGTCGAGCTTGCGGCCGCCGATGAGCCGCCACACCGGCTGTCCCAACGACTTGCCCAGAATATCCCAGAGCGCGATATCGACGGCGCTGATTGCCGCAATGCTCATGCCGCGCCGCGCCAGCTGCGGCATGGCATGGCCGGCGCGCGCGGCACTGTCATGGCGCACGCCGTTGTAGAGCATCTCCCAGATCATGCCGATGTCGGCGGGGTCGCGGCCGATCAGCTGCGGCCCGACCTCGTGATTCAGCATGTAGACCAGCGCACCATAGCTGCCGGCGCTGCCGGCGGCGTTCTTGCCCTCGCCCCAGCCGATCAGCCCGTCGTCAGTCTCAATGCGCAGGATGGCGGCGTCGAACGTCGTCACCTGGCCAAAGTCGCTGCGATGCTGCTTCGCGGCCTCAATCGGCACGCGGACCCACCACGCCTGGACCGTTTTGATGCGCATCCCGATCGGCTACTTGATCAGCGGCAGCAGCGTTTCGGCCGTGATGCGCATCTGGTCGGTGTAGAATTTCTCCGTCAGCACGCTGGAGCCGTGATCCTGGATGAACTTCAGCTGTTCGGGAGAAATGTCGACCGGATTCCGGTCGACCATGTCGGGATAGGGCGCGGCGGGTGTGCGGTCGACGGGCGCGACGAATTCGTTGGTCAGCGCGCCGTCATAGCCGACTTCCTTCAGCGTCTGCACGATCCGTGGCCAATCGATCTGGCCAAGGCCGGCGGCAAAGCGGTTGTTGTCGGCGACGTGGAAGTCGAACAGCCGTTTGCCGACCTGACGGATCGCGTCATGGACGTTAAATTCTTCCATATGGATGTGATAGGCGTCGAGGCAGACGCCGCATTCGGGGCTGACCGCATCGGCCAGGGCCAACGCCTGCGCGCCGCGGTTGAACAGATAGGTCTCGAAGCGGTTGAGCGGCTCGACCGCGATCTTGACGCCGACCTTCTTGGCATGGGTGAAGCATTCGCGGGTGGCGTCGACCACCCACTTCCATTCCTCTTCCTCGGTGCCGTCCGGTACCACTTTGCCGACGGTCGCGGGCACCAGCGTTATGATCTCGCCATCAAGTTCGCTGACCATGGTCAGCACGTCCTTGACGTACTGCACCGAGCGTTCGCGCTGGCCCTGGTCCCTGGCGGCAAGGTTGCGTTCGCCCAGCATCAGCGTCACCGACCCCCAGCAGCGGATGCCGTATTCTTTCAGCAGCGCGCGGGTCTCCTTGGTCTTGTATTGCTCGGGCTCGCCGGAAATCTCGATCGACTCGTAGCCGAATTTCTTGATGCGCTTCAGCGTCACCTCCAACGGTTCCGCGCGCATCCAGTTGTGCGTCGAAAGATGCATGGTCTATCCTTCCCAGAATTCGTCTGTGCCAGTTCGCCTGCGATGCGCCCCACAAGGCGCGTCGCGTGTTTCCTCCCCAAGGCGCTCCAGCGTTTTTGCGCAACTGGTTCGACCAATTGGGCCCTAATGGAGGTCTACAGCAATTTTTGTCGCGCGGCAAGAACCGCCGCCATGCGATATCGACATCTGTGTACCGTATTGATTATGCTGGTATATATCGCCAAAAATGGAATGCCCTGGCAGCTTTGCGCGTGAGTCAAATGGCTTGACCCATTTTCGGTATTTGGTAATACCAGAATGCCGATACGAGAATGCACATCGCAAGAGACCAAAGAGGCTGGCCCTGCTTTCATCAGGCGCTATGCTTGGTCCTTGGAAAAATGAATTGGGAGGATGCCGATGCCGTCGACAATGAAGGGTCCGGGGCTGTTTCTGGCGCAGTTCGCGGGGGATACCGCGCCGTTCAATTCGCTGGCCTCGATCACCAAATGGGCGGCCGGTCTCGGTTACAAGGGCGTGCAGATCCCGACCTGGGATGCACGCCTGTTCGACCTCAAGAAGGCGGCATCTTCCAAGACCTATTGCGACGAGGTGAAAGGCATCTGCGCGGATGCCGGCGTCGAGATCACCGAACTGTCGACGCATCTTCAAGGGCAGCTGGTGGCGGTGCACCCGGCCTATGATGCCCAGTTCGACGGCTTTGCACCGCCTGCGGTGCACAACAACCCCAAGGCCAGGCAGAAATGGGCGGTCGAACAGATGGAGTTCGGCGCCAAGGCCTCGAAGAATCTTGGCCTGAAAACCTCGGTGACGTTTTCCGGCGCTCTGGCCTTCCCGTATCTCTATCCCTGGCCACAGCGGCCGGCCGGGCTGATCGAGGAGGCCTTTGCCGAACTCGGCACACGCTGGAAGCCGATCCTCGACGTCTATGACGAAAACGGCGTCGATGTCGGCTACGAGATCCATCCTGGCGAGGACATCTTCGACGGCGCCACCTTCGAGATGTTCCTAGATGCGGTTGGCGGCCACAAGCGCTGCAACATCAACTACGACCCGTCGCATTTCCTTTTGCAGCAGCTCGACTATCTCGAATTCATCGACATCTATCACGAGCGGATCAAGGCCTTCCATGCCAAGGATGCCGAGTTCAATCCGACGGGGCGGCAAGGCGTCTATTCCGGCTATCAGAGCTGGACCAATCGCGCGGGGCGATTCCGCTCGCTTGGCGACGGGCAGGTCGATTTCGGCGGCATCTTCTCCAAGCTTACCCAGTATGGCTACGATTCCTGGGCGGTGCTGGAGTGGGAGTGTTGCCTCAAGCATCCGGAGGACGGCGCGGCCGAAGGCGCGCCCTTCATCCAGCACCACATTATCCGGGTGACGGAAAAGGCCTTTGATGATTTCGCCGGCGGCACCACCGACAAGAAGATGCTGCGCGCCATGATGGGTATTTGACACAAGCAGGAGAAAGACATGGTCGGCGCATCGAAGTCGGAAGCGGGGGGCGGCCCGATCCGTTATGGTATGGTCGGCGGCGGCCAAGGCGCCTTCATCGGCGCGGTGCACCGGATCGCGGCGCGCATGGACAATGACTTCGTGCTGGTGGCCGGCGCCCTGTCGGCCAATCCCGAGCGCGCCAAGGCTTCCGCCGCCGAACTCGGTCTCGACCCGGCGCGCAGCTACGCCTCCTATGCCGAGATGGCCAAGGCCGAGGCCAAGCGCCCGGACGGCATCGAGGCGGTGGCGATCGTCACCCCTAACAATGTGCACGTGCCGGCGGCCAAAGCGTTTCTCGAGGCCGGCATCCACGTCATCTGCGACAAGCCGCTGGCGACCACCTTGGCTGAAGCCAGGAAGCTAGCGGCGATAGTCGAAAAGACCGGCAAGGTGTTCGTGCTGACCCACAATTACACTGCCTATCCGATGATCCGGCAGGCGCGCGAGATGGTGGCCAAGGGGCAGCTTGGCGACATCCGCATCCTTCAGTCCGAGTACCCGCAGGACTGGCTGACCGAGGATCTTGCCGCCACCGGCCAGAAGCAGGCGGCGTGGCGCTCCGACCCCAAGCAGGCGGGCGCGGGCGGCGCGCTCGGCGACATCGGCACGCATGCCTACAATCTGGCGCGCTTCGTCTCGGGTCTGGAGCTCGATTCCCTGTCGGCCGATCTCGACGCTTTCGTGCCGGGGCGACTGCTCGACGACAATGTCAATGTCATGCTGCGCTTCAAGCCGGTCGGCAAGGTGCATCCGGCCAAGGGCATGATCTGGGCAAGCCAGGTGGCGCCCGGCCACGAGAACGGGCTGAAGCTGCGCATCTATGGCTCTAAAGGCGGCCTGGAATGGGTGCAGGCCGATCCGAACTATCTCTGGTACACGCCGTTTGGCCAGCCCAAGCAGCTGCTCACCCGCAACGGCGCCGGCGCGCTGCCGGTTGCGGGACGCGTCAGCCGCGTTCCGTCTGGCCATCCGGAAGGCTATCTCGAAGGCTTCGCCAACATCTACCAGGAGGCGGCGCGCGCGATCCGCGCGGCACGCAAGAAGGGCGGCAAGCCGGGCAAGGACGTGGTGTTCCCGACCATCCAGGACGGCGTCGAAGGTATGGCGTTCATCGAGGCCTGCGTGAAGTCGTCGAAGAAGAACGGGGCGTGGACGAAACTTTAGGGAGCGCCGGCGCCAAGTCTCTTCTCCCTTCGGGGAGAAGGTGGCCGCTAAGCGGCCGAATGAGGGCGCATGGTGCGAGGTGCGAAAGAAACCAGCGCGCCGTCAAATGGGGAGGGGCTGTCGATGAAAATCGGCATGTGCATGTTTTTGTGGACGACTTCCGTGTCTAAGAAACACGAGCCGTTGCTGCGCGACATCAAGGCGACCGGCTTCGACGGCGTCGAGATACCGATCTTCTCAGGCACGCCAGAGGACTACAAGAAGCTTGGCGATTTGCTCGACCGCATCGGGTTGGAGCGCACGGCTGTTACGGCGATGGGCGACCCGGCGATGAATCTGATTTCGCCGGATGCCGCGACCCGCAAGGCCGGCATCGGCTACATGAAATGGGCGATCGATTGCGCCCAGGCGCTCGGCGCGAGTACGCTGAGCGGGCCGCTGCATTCGACGCTCGGCGCCTTCTCCGGCAGCGGGCCGACCGCTGCCGAGAAGAAGCGCTCGATCGCCTCGCAGCGCGCCATTGGCGATCATGCCGGCAAGCGGAACGTTACCATCGGGTTGGAGGCGCTCAACCGTTTCGAGTGCTATCTGCTGAACACGATGGCCGATCTGTCCGAGCACGTCGACGCCATCGACCGGCCGCACATCAAGGCGATGTACGACACCTTCCACGCCAATATCGAGGAGGCCGACCCGATCGGCGCCTACATGAAGCACCGGCGGAATGTCGTGCACGTCCACATTTCGGAGAACGATCGCGGCGTGCCGGGACGCGGGAACATTCCGTGGAAAGAGACTTTCGCGGCCATCCGCAAGAGCGGCTATGACGACTGGCTGACGATCGAGGCGTTTGGCAGGTCGCTGAAGGATCTGACGGCGGCGACCAAGGTGTGGCGGGATTTTTCCGAGACGCCGGAGGCAGTTTATCGCGAGGGATACAGGCATATCAGGGATGGGTGGAAGCGGGCGGCTTAGCCGCTCACTTCCCTCATCCACGGGCGCAGCGGACGCGGAGACTCGAGGACCCATGCCGCGACTGTCGCGCGCCGCAGCGGTGCAGGTAGGAGATGCGAATGGACGCCTCTTTTTGCACCGCTGGATTCTAGCGCAGACGTCACCGAATGAAACCTCGGGTCTGCGCCGCGTCGCTTCGCTCCTTGCTCCGCCCGTGGATGAGGAAGCGACGGGCCTTTTCGCAAATCGCCGAGGTATGCGATCTGCCTTAACTCGGCACTTATCGCTCCACCAAATTTTTCGGATGTCTTACCCCACCTCGATCACAGCCTTGATCAACCCCGATTTCTCATGCGCCCAGCGGGCGAGATCATCCGGCGTGCCGGCCAGCGTGGTACGGTGGGTGACGAGTTTTGCCAGAGGCACGGCGCCGTTGCGGATCGAGGCAGCGACGTGGTCGAAATCGACTCTCAGCGCGTTGCGGCTGCCGATCAATGTCATTTCGCGCTTGTGGAATTCCGGATCGGAAAAGACGATGTCGTCCTTGACGACGCTGACCAGCACGAGCGTGCCACCATGCGCGACATGGGCGAAGGCCGACTGCACCGAGGCGGTGTTGCCGGTGGCGTCGAAGACGACGTCGAACCCTTCGCCGCCGGTTGCCTCGCGCACCAGTTCGGCTGCCGCTTTTTGTGAACCGTCGAGCGTGGCGAAGCCGAGTTCGCCTTTTGCAAAATCCAGCCGCTCCGTGCTCATGTCGAGCAGGCTGACATCGAGCCCGGCGATGCGCGCAAACAGCGCTGCGCCAAGGCCGATCGGCCCGGCGCCGATGACCAGCGTGCGGGCGCCTGGTTCGGCGCGGGCACGCCGCACGGCATGCGCGCCGATGGCGAGGAATTCCACCGCCGCCGCGTCGGCCAGCGACAAGCCGTTTGCCGGATAAAGATTCTGCGCCGGCACGAGGATCTGCTCGGCCATGGCGCCGTCGCGATGCACGCCAAGCACTTCGATCCTGACGCAGCAATTCGGCTTGCCGTTCCGGCAGGCGATGCATTTTCCGCAAGCGAGATAGGGATTGATGATGACGGGCTCGCCCACGGCAAGGTCGACATCTTCGCCGGTCTCGACGACGGTGCCCGACACTTCATGGCCCATGATGCGGGGATAGGCAAGGAACGGGTGCTTGCCTTCGAAGATGTGGTAGTCGGTGCCGCAGATGCCGACATGGCTGACGGCAACCAGCGCCCAGCCGGCAGGCGGCGCTCCTGGCGCCGGCCGGTCTTCCAGGACAAGCTCGCCGGGCGAGCGGCAGACAACAGCTTTCATTCGGCAATTCCAGTGTTCAAAAAGGCGCCGGTCCGTTGTTGAGCGGACCGACACGGAAGGTCAGGGAGGATTACTTGCCGCGACGGCGCAGCCCGTCGAAATAGACGATGATGATGATCAACGCGCCGGTGATGATGCGCTGCCAGAACGAGTTGACGTTGAGCAGATTGGCACCGTTGTTGATGGTGGCCAGGATGAAGGCGCCGAGCAGCGGGCCATGCACCGAGCCGACGGCGCCGAATAGCGAAGTGCCGCCGATCACCGATGAGGCGATCGCCTGCAACTCCCAACCTTCGGCCTGGGTCGGGTTGCCGATGCCGATGCGCGCCGCCAGCAGCACGCCGACGAAGGCCGCGCATAGGCCCGACAGCGTGTAGGCCATGTAGATGGTGTGCTGGACATTGACGCCCGAGAGGCGCGAGGCCTCGGCATTGGATCCCACAGAGAAGAGATAGCGGCCCCAGCGGCTGTGGTGCAGGAAGATGTAGGCCGGGATGCCGACCAGGATCACCATCCAGAACAGATTGGGGATGCCGACAAAGGAACTGCGCGAGAACGCGGTGAAGCTGTCGCTGTTGATGTTGATCGAGTTGCCGTTGGTCATCAACAGGCCGATGCCGCGCAACGAGGTCAGCGTCGCCAGCGTGATGATGAAGGGCGGCAGGCCCATCTTGACGATGCCGAAGCCATGGAACAGGCCGATGGCAACGCCGACCAGCAGCGTCACCAGAATGGCGACCCAGATCGGGAAGCCGGCATTGATCATCATGGCGACAATGACGGTGGCGAAGCCGACCACGGCGCCGACCGAGAGGTCGATGCCGCCGGTGATGATGACGAAGGTCTGGCCGACCGCCATGATGGCGATCATCGAGCCCTGCCGCAAAAGATTGGCGATGTTGTTGGAGGAGGCGAAGCTCGGCGTCGCCACCGACAGCACGATCCAGAGCAGAACCAGCAACGCCAGAAGCGTCAGCCCGAACAGGACGTTGTAGTTCCGTTTCGGTTTTTCGATCGCGATGGTTTCGATGCTCATGGTTCCTCCCGTTTCTTGTTTTGTCAGCCGATCGCCTGTGTCAGCACGTCTTCGTGGCTGGCGGCGCGAAAGCCATGGCTGGCGACCAGTTTGCCGCGCCGGAACACGTGCAGCGTATCGGCGAGTTCATAAACCTCGGGCAGATAGGACGAGATCAGGATGATGCCGGCGCCCTTGGACAACAGTTCCCCGAACAGGCGGTAAATCTCGGCCTTGGTGCCGACATCGACGCCGACGGTCGGCTCATCGAAGATGAACAGCTTGGCGCCGTGCGCCAGCCATTTGCCGATGACGATCTTCTGCTGGTTGCCGCCGGACAGGCTGGAGGCCAGTGCGCCGCGTGTCGGCGTCTTGATGCGGAGGCCGGCGATCTGGCGATCGGCTTCAGCCTTTTCCTTCGTGTTCGAAATCAGCAGGTTGTTGGAGATGCGCTTGTAGATCGGCAGGTTGAGGTTGAGGCCGACCGGCAGGTTCAGGCACAGGCCCTGGTCGCGGCGGCTTTCCGGCGCCAGCGCCATGCCGAGCTTGATCGCGTCGTGCTCGGAATTGATCAGCACCGGTTTGCCTTGCCAGCGGATCTGGCCGGCCGACTTCTTGTGGCGGCCATAGAGCGTGGTGACGAACTCGCTGCGGCCGGCGCCGATCAGGCCATAGAGCCCGACGATCTCGCCGGCACGCACTGTCATCGAGACGTCTTCGAAGCCCTTGCCCGACAGGTTTTTCGCTTCAACGATCACGGCACCGGGGGTGAAATGCTCCTTGTGGTAGACTTGCTCGATCGAGCGGTTGATCATCATCTTGACCAGCTCGGCGTCATTGGTCTCGGCAATGTTGCGGGTGCCGACCAGCGTGCCGTCGCGCAGCACCGAGACGCGATCGGCGAGTTCGAACACCTCTTCCATGCGATGGCTGATGTAGATGATGGTGACGCCTTCGCCCTTGAGCCTGCGGATCAGCGTGAACAGCTGGTCGGCTTCCTTGCGGGTGAGATAGGCGGTCGGCTCGTCGAAAATCAGGAACTTGGTGCCGCGCACGGTGGCGCGGGCGGCGGCGATCAGCTGCTGCTGGCCGATGGTGAGGTCACCCAGCATGACATGCGCCGGCAGATCGAAGCCGAGACCGTCGATGATCTTCTGCGCTTCCTTCACCATGGCGCGCTGCTGCAGGATGCCGAAGCGCGAATTCTCCTCGCCGAGGAACATGTTGGCGGCGACGGTGAGATGGCGGCAGAGCACGACCTCCTGATGCACGGCGTTGATGCCCAGCGCCATCGCCTCGTGTGGGGTTGCCAGCGCTGCCGGCTTGCCCTCCCAGATGACATCGCCGGAGGTGCGCGGCATGACGCCGGTCAGAAGCTTGATCAAGGTGGATTTGCCGGCGCCGTTCTCGCCGACGATGGCGTGGATCTCACCTGCCTTGAAGGCAAGGTGAACGGGCTTCAGCGCATGCGTGCCGGGATAGCGTTTTTCCAGCCCGTGCAGTTCGAGGATCGTCCTGCCGGGCGCTAGCGTTGGGGCCGGGTGCAGTTCCTGCGCCGTGGGCGTCATGACAATCCTCCCAGATTGGCCTTACGATTGGCACGTCGCGATGCAGTCAAGCCGCATCGTCGAGGTGATTCAAGCCGGTGGATATTCAAGCTTGTATCCGGTGTTTCCGGGGCGCGAGGCCCCGGAAAGGATTTTTGGTTGACGGGCTCAGAGCTTCGGGTTGAGCAGGGCGTCGATCTTGGGGTCTTTCATGTTTGCCTTGGTCACCAGGTTGGCGCCGGTGTCGACATTGGCCTCGACCTTCTCGCCCTTCGAGGCGGCGAGCGCGGTCTTGATGCCGTCATAGCCCATCCGGTACGGATCCTGGACGACGAGCGCGGAAATGACGCCGTCATTGAGGAACTTGATCAGCTTCTCGTCGCTGTCGAAGCCGACCAGCGCCAGCTTGCCGCCAAGGTTGTTCTCGGCGACTGCCTGACCGACGCCCTGCGCCATGATCAGGTTGGACGCGAAGATGCCCTTGAGGTTCGGGTTGGCGGTGATCAGGTCGGTGGCGATGTTGAGACCGGTCGTTGCCTGGCCGTCGGCATATTTGTCCGCGACGAGCTTGAGCCCCGGATATTTCGCGGCCAGCTGCTCGGTGAAGCCCTGCTTGCGCTGCTCCAGCGAACCGGCGCCCGGCGCGTTGGTGATCAGGGCGACGTCGCCCTCGATCTTGCCGCCATTGGCTTCGCCGATGGCTGCTGCAAGACCGTCAGCGGCGACGCGTCCGCCCTGCACATTGTCGGTGGTCAGGAACGAGGTGAAGGCCTTGGAGTCGGCGCCGGAGTCGATGCCGATGACCTTGACCTTGCTGGCCGCTTCATCGATCGGCTTGCCGAGCGCCTTGAATTCGGTCGGCGCGATGACGATCGCGGCCGGGTTGCCGGCGACGGCATTCTCGAGGATCGAGACCTGGCCGTTGACGTCGGTTTCAGCCTGGGCGCCGAGTTCGGGTACGTTGACGCCGAGATCCTTGCCGGCCTTGCGGGCGCCGGCCAGGACGATCTGCCAGTAGAAGGACGTGGTGTCCTTGACGATGATCGGAATGGTCACGTCCGCCGCCGAAGCCGGCGCCGTGTGCAGCGTGCCGGCAAGCATCGAGGCGGCAGCTAGTGCCATCAGTGAGCGGCGGTTGAGAATGCTGGTCACGAATTTCATTAGGAATCCTCCCTAGATCGCCCGGTGAAGGTTACGGAAGCTCCATTTGGATAGGCGCGGCCCAAACAGAACTTTATCAATAAAAAACAATTGCCGCTTTTTGATAGTGCATCGGTCCGGCCGACGCAAGCGGTGTTTCATATCGGCCTGCGCATGGCTTGGCGGGGAAACCTCCCTGCCGATCCTCAGTGCCACGTCCAGACGCTCCCGATCCTCCTTGATCATCATGGAATATTAATTCCACCGTCGAGTCAATATGGAATATTCATTCCTTCTTTAGAACCGTGATCGTGGCGTTTCGTCAGCCGAGCTCCTGAACGATGGTGTAGGGAGCGTAGCGGGCGAATTCCGCTTGCGGCACCTGGACATTGAACAGGTCGAGGTTGCGCGTCAGGTTGGCGGGCTTGGCCGTTCCGGTCAGCACGCTGGCCACGACAGGCTCCTGCAGCGGAAACTGCAATGCAGCCGCCGCCAGCGGATATCCGCCCTCATCAGCGATTTTCTCCATCGCCCCAACGCGCTCGAGTATGTCCTGCGTCGCCGGCAGATAATCGAAATGCGCGCCGTGCACCGGCCCGGTCGCCAGGATGCCGGAGTTGAAAACGCCGCCGATGATGAGCGAAGTCTGTCGCTCACGACACAGCGGCAGCAACTCGGCTTCAGCCGAGCGGTCGAGCAGCGAATAGCGGCTGGCCAGCAGGATGCAGTCGAGCGGCGCTTCGCGCAGCACGTCGAGGCAGATCTGCACCTCGTTGACGCCGAGCCCATAGGCGGAAATCACGCCGGACGTTTTAAGCTCTTCCAGCGCCTTCAAGCCGCCGTCGATCAGCTGGCGAAAGTGCAGCTTCGTCTTCTCGACGCCATGTGTGTAGGTGCCGATGTCGTGCACAAACAGGATGTCTATCCGGTTCAGCCCGAGCCGGGCATAGGAGAACTCGACCGAGCGCATGATGCCGTCATAGGAGTAGTCGTAGTCGAGCGCGAAGGGCAGCGGGTCGACATAGGAATGATCGGGAACCTGGTCTTCCGGCACCGGGCGGAACAACCGTCCGACCTTGGTCGACAGCACATAGGAATCCCGCGGCTTGTAGCGCAGGAAATCGCCGGTCCGCCGTTCCGACAGGCCGAAGCCATAGAAGGGCGCGGTGTCGAAATAGCGCAGGCCGGCATCCCAGGCTGTCTGCAGCGTCTCCATCGCCGCTTCGCGCGGACACGCCCGGTAGAGCCCGCCGATCGCCGCCCCGCCGAAGCTTATCTCGGTTACCTCGAGCGCAGTCGTGCCGATGCGGCGTTTGTCCATCCACAGCCTCCCCTTGTGAGCCGTCTTTGCAGCCCGCTTTTTTCGTCGGTGGTTAGAGCGTCGCGCCGAGGTGCCACGGCACGAACTCGTTGTCGCCGTAGCCGAACGCCTCGCTCTTGGTCTTGCGGCCCGATGCCGTCTCGACGATGAGTTCGAAGAGTTCCCGGCCCATGCCGGCGATGGTCTTCTCACCCGAAGCGATGACGCCGCAATTGACGTCCATGTCCTCTTCCATCTGGTGGTACATGGTCGAGTTGGTGGCGACCTTGATCGACGGCGTGGGCCGGCAGCCGAAGCAGGAGCCGCGGCCGGTGGTGAAGACGATGATGTTGGCGCCGCCCGCCACCTGACCGGTCGCCGAGACCGGGTCGTAACCGGGCGTGTCCATGAACACCAGGCCACTGCCGGTGACCTTTTCGGCATAACCGAAGACGCCGTTGAGCGGAGTCTGGCCGCCTTTGGCCACGGCGCCCAGCGACTTTTCCAGGATGGTGGTCAGACCGCCGCGCTTGTTGCCGGGCGAGGGGTTGTTGTCGATCGAGGCGCCGTGCTTGGCGACATGGTCCTCCCACCATTTGACGAAACCGTCGAGCTTCTTGGCGATCTCCGGCGTTGCCGCGCGATAGGCGAGCAGATGTTCGGCGCCATAGATCTCCGTCGTCTCCGACAGGATGCCGATGCCGCCGACGCCGGCCAGGATGTCGACCGCCGCTCCCAGCGCGGGATTGGCGGTGATGCCCGACATGCCGTCGGAACCGCCGCATTGCAGGCCGACGACGATCTCCGAGACCGGGATCGGCTCGCGCTGATACTGGCCGACTTCCTCGGCGATTTCGGCGAGCACGTCCATCGCCTTTGCGACCGATTTGCGCGAACCGCCGGCGTCCTGGATGTTGAAATGGCGTTTTCCCGCCGCCGCACCCTTCTGGCCGTAAAGGGTGAGCTGGTTGACCTCGCAGCCGAGGCCGACCATCAACGCGCCGCCGAAATTCGGATGGCGGGTGTAACCGGCGAGCGTGCGGTGCAGTACCATCATGCCGTCGCCGGTGCCGCTCATGCCGCAGCCCTGGCCATGGACGATCGGGACGAAGCCGTCGATCCCCGGATATTTCGGCAGCAGCACGCGGTTGGCCTCGTCGGCGATGGCGTGGCAGACGGTGGCCGAGCAATTGACGCTGGCGATGATGCCGATGAAGTTGCGGGTGCCGGCACGGCCATCGGCGCGACGATAGCCCATGAATGTCCGGGCGCGGTCAGCTTCGGTGGCATGCTCCGCTTCGCTCGGCGGCACCACCGGCAGACGGCCGGACTCGAAGACCAGATTGTGCGAATGGACGTGGTCGCCGGGCGCGATGTCCTGGGTGGCGCGGCCGATGGCCTGGGCATACTTGACCACCGCCTCGCCGGCGGCGATAGGCTTGATCGCCACCTTGTGGCCGGGCTCGATCAAGGCCGTGGCGACGGCGCCGCCGGGCAGAGGGGTGCCGATCTCGATGCGGCCATTGGCGACCGCGACATTGTCGGCGGGGGACAGAAGAATGCTGTTCGAGGCGTTCACGGGCAGTTTCCTGGGTCTGTTCCTGGGGATGCGCGGATTGACACGCGTCTGTTTACATATAATGTCTTTTATCGTGAAAAAACATTTGTGCGTCAATTGTTTTTTCAGGAGGAGACCATGCGTCCGATGGACGCTTGGCTTGTGGGGAGCGGCGTCTGACACGCAGAGCGTTTGCTCTGCCGGGTGAGAGCCAGGACATATGTGATATCGCGCTTCAAGCCAGCCACAGCAAGCGCCGGCGCGCAACGGGGCAGGGATGTCGAAGAGCAACAACGTCTACAAGGACGCTTACAACAGGGGTCT
Organism: Mesorhizobium sp. C432A; assembly: GCF_030323145.1. Lineage (NCBI taxonomy): Bacteria > Pseudomonadati > Pseudomonadota > Alphaproteobacteria > Hyphomicrobiales > Phyllobacteriaceae > Mesorhizobium > Mesorhizobium sp. C432A. The sequence continues at coordinate 2,106,633 of NZ_CP100470.1, forward strand.
GCGGCTGCTCGATGAAACGCAGAGCCTGCCGTCGGAGCCGGAACTGGGCACTTTGCTCGGCGTCAGCCGGACCACCGTGCGCACCATTCTGGCGCGCATGGAAGAGACCGGGCTGATCGCGTGGAACAAACGCAGCAAGACAGTGCTCAGGGCGCCGAAGCCGGATGATTTCTTCCCCGAGGAGGAGACAGACACACTGGCCCAGATCATCGAGCGGTCGTTTATGCGCAGATTGCTGGCTGGCGGCGCCGAGGCCGGCATGCAGATCAACGAGCTCGAACTGGCGCGCGAGATCGGCGTCGGCACCACCAGCGTGCGCGAGTTCCTCATCCGCTTCTCCCGCTTCGGCCTGATCGAGAAGCGGCGCAACAGCCACTGGGTGCTGAAGGGGTTTACGCGAGCCTTCGCGCTCGAACTCACTGAAATCCGCGAGATGTTCGAGATACGCTCGGCGGCGGCCTTTGCCGCCTTGCCTGGGGATAGTCCGGTCTGGGCGGATCTCGACCGGCTGGAAGACGAGCACCGGCTTCTGGCCAGCGAAATCGCCATCCGCTTCAACGAATTCTCGGAGCTAGACGAGCGCTTCCACCGGCTGATCCACCGGGCGTCGCACAACCGCTTCATCGTCGATTTCTACGACGTCATCGCCATGATCTTTCACTACCACTACCAGTGGAACAAGGCGCAGGAGCGCGAGCGCAACGAAGTCGCGGTGAGCGAGCATCTCGCCTACATCGCGGCGCTGAAATCGCGCGATCTCGGCAAGGTCGACGCCGCCTGCCGCAAGCATCTGAAGTCGGCACGCCACACGCTGTTGACGTCGATCCCGGAAATCGGTCGGATTGCTTCTTAACGCGCCGCGTTGCCGCAGCGATGATTTGGCGATTTTCCGGCCGCGTGACGCATGCTAGGTATCCGCCGTTGCTGCGTGAAGAGGCAGATCCTTGAACTTCGGGCGTAAGAGATGGAGCATGATGGCCGCGTTTGTCGCGACCTGTGTGCTGCTGCTCCAGTCGACGCTCGGCGTGTTTGCCTTCGGCATTGCGCCGGATGCCTCGCAACTCGACGCTTTCGGCAATGTCATCTGCAGCCATGAGGGAGCGGTCAAGCTTCCCGGCGGCGATCCGCACCAGCAGCATATGCCGGCGTGCTGCATGCTCGGCTGCAGCATGGCCTCCGTCGCCTATGCGCCGCCGGCAGGCGTCGGCCTGGCGCCGGTCAGCCAGTCCTTGGAAACAGTCGCTTTTGCCCCGCCGGCAGTCAGGCATCCCGACGTCACGCGCGAGCGCTCTCCGGCCAATCCGCGCGCGCCGCCGCTTGCGGGCTGAAAACCGCCGCTCGCTTTGCGTAACCTGCGCAGGCGATAATCATCCAATGACAAACACGTTCGCAGCCCGACAACGGCGCGACCTTATATTCATGGAGCCTACCCATGTTCCGTTTTCTTCGTGCCGGCGCGTTGCACCGCAGCACCCGTTTATTCAGCACTATCGAGCAGCGTCTCGGCAGCGCCCTGTTCGCCTTTGCACTGTTGTTCGTCGGCTCCCATTCCGTCCTTGCGCATGAATTCAAGGCCGGTGACATCGAGATCGAGCATCCCTGGTCGCGCGCCACGCCGGCCGGCGCCAAGGTTGCCGGCGGCTATTTCACCATCGTCAACAAGGGCAGCGCGCCAGACCGGCTGCTATCGATTTCCTCCGACATTTCGGGCAAGGCCGAACTGCATGAAATGGGGGTGAAGGATGGCGTCATGACCATGCGCCCGGTCAGTGGTGGCCTGGATATCCCGGCGGGCGGCAAGGTCACGCTGGGTCCCGGCGCCTATCACGTGATGTTCATGGATCTGAAGCAGCCCCCTAAAGAAGGCCAGATGTTTGCCGCTACGCTGACTTTCGAGAGGGCCGGAACCGTGACCGTCGAGTTTGCCGTGCAAGCCATAGGCAGCGCGCCACCCCTGGAAGACAACGACTGACCAATTATTGCCAATCAATTTTTTCGAGAGGGACCCATCATGAACAAGCATCATTTGCCGGCCGCTGCATTCCTCGTCCTGGGGACAAGTGCCGCCTTCGCCCATATCACGCTCGAAACACAGGAGGTTGCGGTCGGTTCGACCTACAAGGCCGTGCTGCGCGTGCCGCATGGCTGCGAAGGCAAGGCGACGATTGCCGTGCGCGTGCAGATCCCGGAAGGGGTGATCGGGGTGAAGCCGATGCCCAAGCCCGGCTGGACGCTGCAGGTCAAGAAAGGCAAGTACGAGAAATCCTACCAGCTCTATGGCGAGGCGGTGACCTCGGGCGTCAAGGAAGTCGACTGGAGCGGCGGCAGCCTGCCGGATGAATTTTATGACGAGTTCGTCTTCCGCGGCACGTTGGCCGCCGATCTGCCGGCCGGGCAAAAACTCTATTTTCCGGTGGTGCAGGAATGCGATGGCGCCACCACGCGTTGGATAGAGATTCCGGCGGCTGGTCAGGATGAGGATGCGCTGGAAGATCCGGCGCCCGGCCTCAACCTGCTGCCGAAGAAATGATGCATTGGCGGCGCGCTGCTTCGAAGCGGCGCGCCGCTGTTTTGGTGGATGGCATGAACGTGGCCTGTTTTCAGCGGATAGAACGGACAGCCGGCAGGTGCTTCGGCCTGCTGGCCGCGATCCTGCTGCTTGCCGTCCTTGCCACGCCAAACCAGGCCTTTGCCCATGCGGCGCTGATCAAGGCCGAGCCTGCCGACGGCGCGGTTCTGGAGCGAGCGCCGACGCAATTTTCGCTGACCTTCAGCGAGCCTGTGTCGCCGCTGGTGCTGACCTTGGTGCGGCCCGACGGTACGCCTGTCGCTTTGACCTCGTTTCGGTTGAGCGACCAAACGGTTGAGATCGACAATCCACAAAAGCTCGGGCCGGGCACCCATGTCTTGAGCTGGCGGGTGATTTCCGCCGATGGCCATCCGGTCGGCGGCTCGGTGCTGTTTTCCGTTGGCGCGCCAAGTGCGGCGCCGGCGGTGGGGGAAGCTGTCGATATAGATTTGCGGTCAGCGATCTGGACCGGCAAGGTTCTTCTCTACATCGGGCTTTTCCTCGGCATTGGCGGCGCCTTCGCGCTGACATGGCTGGCACAAGGCCAGCGCTCAGGCCAGCGCTTCGTCATTGCCGCCATCCTGTGCGGGCTGGTCGCAGCACCCCTGTCGCTCGGGTTCCAGGGGCTGGACGCGCTGGGCGCGCCACTCGCCCGGCTGGCGCAACCGGTGGTCTGGCGGACGGCGCTTGGCACCAGCTTCGGCTGGACGGTGCTGATTTCGCTGGCGGCGCTCGGGCTTGGCCTGCTGTCGTTGGTCGGATCGCGTGCTGGCGCCAGGCCGTTGGCGCTCGCCGGGCTGGCCGGTGTGGGTGCAGCCCTTGCCGCCAGCGGCCATGCCAGTGCAGCCGAACCGCAATGGCTGACGCGGCCTATGGTGTTCCTGCATGGCGCCGGCATCGCTTTCTGGGCTGGAGCATTGCTGCCGCTCGGCCTGGCGTTGAGCAGCCAATCGGTGGAAGCCGGGGCGTTCCTGCGGCGGTTTTCGCGCGCGATCATGCCCGTGGTGGTAGTGCTTGCCGCCGCCGGTGTGGTGCTCGCCATCATCCAGGTGCAGACACCGGCGGCACTGGTCAACACCGCCTATGGCCGGCTGCTGCTGATCAAGCTGGCGCTGCTGGTGTTTCTGTTCACGCTGGCGGCGGTCAATCGATGGCGGCTCACCGCCTTGGCCGAGGCCGGAGCGACGGAAGTGCGGCGACGGCTTAGCCGCTCGATCTCAGTCGAAATGCTGATCGTGCTCCTGATCTTCGGCGTTGCCGCCGGCTGGCGCTTCACGCCGCCGCCACGGGCCCTGGCAATCGCCGCGGCACAACCGACGTCGACCCATATCCACACTATGAAGGCGATGGCCGACATCGACATCACGCCCGGCCATACCGGGGAGGTCACCGCCTCCATCGTCATCATGGATGGCGATTTCGGCCCGCTCGACGCCAAGGAAGTGACGCTGGTGCTGTCCAAGCCCGATTCGGGGATCGAGCCGATCAAGCGTCCGGCGACCAAGCCAGGCGACGGCACCTGGCGCGTCGATAATCTCGTCATCCCGATTCCAGGCCGCTGGACGGCGCGGCTCGATATTCTGGTTTCGGATTTCGAAGTGGTAAAGATCGAAGCGCCGATCGATATCCGCGCCGAGTGATATTCAGCCCGCCTGCGAAGGGCGCTCAGCCGAGTTCCTGGGCTAACCCGATGAGATGCCCTTCCGGCCCACGGATGTAGCAGAGCCGATACACGTCCTGGTAACGGACGACTTCACCGGCCAGCTGCGCGCCACGCTTGCGGAGCCTTTCAAGCGTGTCGTCGATGTCGTCCACGGTAAACATGACGCGCAGGTAGCCCAGGGCATTGACCGGGGCGTTGCGGTGATCGGCGACGACCGTCGGCGTGAGGAAGCGGGAGAGCTCGAGCCGGCTATGGCCATCCGGTGTGCGCATCATGGCAATCTCGACGTGCTGATCGCCGAGCCCGGTGACACGTCCGGCCCACTCGCCTTCGATCGTCGCCCGCCCTTCCAGTTCGAGGCCGAGCTCGCGAAAGAAGGCAATCGTCTCGTCGAGGTCATCGACGACGATTCCGACATTGTCCATCCGTTTGACTGCCATAAGTTCAACCTAACGTCATATGTTCGATCGGCAAGGCGTCGCCTGGTCACCAACTGACCCTTCCTGACTCGGTCTGACACAACGCAGACGCAACACAATTCGGCGAGGCGGTTGACGTGGCGCGAAAGGCCCGTCAATCATCTCGCCGAAAAATGGGCATCCCGAAAAACGCGGCCTCAACAAAATCCGAAAGCAGGGAAGAAACGATGGAAAAAGCCGAAATAGGCCTGATCGGCCTTGGCACAATGGGCTCCAACCTCGCGCTCAACATTGCCGAGCACGGGCACCGCATCGCCGTCTTCAACCGCACCAAGGCGCGCACCGATGCCTTCCTCGAAGGCGCCGGTTCGCTCAGGGACATGGTGGTGCCCTGCTACAGCCTGGAGGAACTGGCAGCTGCGATCAAGCCGCCGCGCCCGGTCATCATCATGGTGCTGGCCGGCAAGCCGGTCGACGAACAGATCGAAGCGCTGCGCGGCGTGTTGTCTGACAACGATATCGTCATCGATGCCGGCAACGCCAATTTCCGCGATACGATGCGGCGCTTTTCGGAACTGTCGGGCTCAGGTCTCACCTTCATCGGCATGGGCGTATCCGGCGGCGAGGAAGGCGCGCGCCATGGACCGTCGATCATGGTCGGCGGCACCGAAGACTCCTGGAAGCGCGTCGAACGCGTGCTGACCGCGATCTCGGCCAAGTTCAAGGATGAACCGTGCGCTGCCTGGCTTGGCACAGACGGCGCCGGGCATTTCGTGAAAACCATCCACAACGGCATCGAATATGCCGACATGCAGATGATCGCCGAGATCTACGGCATCCTGCGTGACGGTCTCGGCATGGGGCCGAAGGAGATCGGCAAGGTCTTCGAGGACTGGAACAAGGGCCGGCTCGATTCGTATCTGATCGAGATCACCGCCAGGGTGCTGGCCGCTGACGATGCAAAGACCGGCAAGCCGGTAGTCGACATCATCCTCGACCGTGCCGGCCAGAAGGGCACCGGCAAATGGTCTGTCATCGAGGCGCAGCAGCTCGGCATTCCGGCGACGGCCATCGAGGCGGCGGTGGCGGCCCGCGTGCTGTCCTCGATCAAGGATGAGCGGCAGGCGGCCGAAAAAGCCTATGGCAATATCGGCGTCACCAAGATCTCCGGCGACAAGGCGGCACTTCTGAAAGATCTGGAGCTGGCGCTGCTCGCCGGCAAGATCGCCGCCTATGCACAAGGTTTCGCGGTGATGAGCGCCGCCTCGAAGGAGTTCAACTGGAACTTGCCGATGCCGACCATCGCCAAGATTTGGCGTGCCGGCTGTATCATCCGCTCGCAGATGCTCGACACCATGGCGGAAGCCTTCGGCTCGGGCGGCGCGTCCACCAACCTTTTGATGGCGCCGGCTTTCACCACCATGATGCAGGAGGCGCATCCGTCGCTTAGGCGCACCGTTGCCAAGGCATCGGAAGCAGGCTCGCCGGTGCCTGCACTGGCGTCGGCACTTGCCTATTTCGACAGCTACCGCCAGGGCCGCGGCACCTCGAACCTGATCCAGGCGCAGCGCGACTTCTTCGGCGCGCATGGCTTCGAGCGCATCGGCGAGCAGGGCGCTTTCCATGGGCCATGGGGAAGTGGAGCGGCCGGATAGGGTCAGGTGAGGCGGACCTCTCAGGTCGTGCCAGTCAGCCCTGATACGCGACGACGTCGCCTGGCTTGACCACAGTCTGCAAAGAGCCAGGTGCCGCGCCGCCTATCCAGCCCAGCACGGCGCGGGCAAGCTCGGTGCCGGCGAGGCGGAAATCTTCGTTGACGATCAGCAACTCCCGGCGGAACAGATGCAGCAGTTCCGACGATTGCTTGGACACGACATCGACGTCGCGGCCGAGTTTCAGGCCGGCATCCTCGATGCCGGCGACGATGGCCAGCGTTGCTGCGGCGGCGCTGCTGACGAAACCGTCCGGCCTGACGTCGCGGCGCATCAACTGCGCGGTCCGCGTCCTGATCTGATCGATCGACTGGTCGATCGAAACAGCGTTGAACGGCACTTCGCTGGCGTCGACCTCGCTCAGTGCGTCGGCAAAGCCATTGACCGTGTGGTCGTAATAGGTGAGCCCGACCGGCGGCGCTACCAGCGCCAGCCGGCGCCGGCCGACGCTGGCCAGATGGCGCACCGCTTCGGCGGCGAAGGCGTAATTGTCGAAGTCGTGATAGGGGTGGACAAGCCCCATATCGGTGCGGCCATGTGTGGCAAAGGGTATGCCACGCTCCAGCATGTAGCGGGCGCGCGGATCGTTGGGCTGCGTGCGTGAGATGATGACGCCATCGGCCGAGCCGGACTCGACCAGATACTTTACCGGGTCCAGCGGATCCTGCGAGCGCGAGTAGGGCGTGACGATCAGGTGATAGGGTGTGTCGGCAATGACCTCCGAGACGCCGTAGATGATGTCCGAGACAAAGCTCATGATCTCGCGCTCGGTATTGAGCACGAGGCTGATAACATTGGTCTTGCCGGTCCGCAGGCGCACGCCGGCGCGGTTCGGCCGGTAGCCGATCTGCCTCGCGACGAGTTGAACCCGCCGCCTGGTCTCGGCGCCGATCTCGGGTGCATCCTTGAGCGCGCGCGAGACGGTGGTGACGCCGAGCCCGGTCATGAAGGCAAGCGTCTTCAGCGTCGGCCGCTCATGCGCCGACGCCTCGTCGTCCTTGTCCGTCTGGTCCCTGTCCATTCGTCCCGCCCCGTCAGGCGCATAGCAGCCGCCGGACCAGCCGACAATCGCTTCGATGACGATGTGGCACGGTTCTTCGCAGTCGGGCCTCAATATACTGAAACGTTACAGATTTCCAACATCGCAGCGCGTGGGCCTCTCAAGCCATGGTTTTGGCAGGGTTTTGGCGGCCAGAAACGTAGCGCGACAATCAGGTTCGAGACGGTTTTCTTGCGCTGCAGCATGATTTTGCAGCGCAGCACCCGGTTTTGCGCGCAGTTTGCCGGTTCGCACGCAACGAATTTGTTCGCGCCTCGAAAAAACATTCGAGCGCGTTTATCTCAGGGGTTGCACGCACCGCATAATTGCCGTATCGAAAATCTGTAACGTTTCAGATTCTGGGAGGAACCGAAATGCGCTATAGACTTTTGACCGCTGCCCTTGCCGCGACGGCCGCGCTTCAGCTTGCCGGCCCGGCGGCCGCCACCGACCTGGAAGTGACCCATTGGTGGACATCGGGCGGCGAGGCGGCGGCGGTTGCGGAATTCGCGAAGGCTTTTGACGCGACCGGCAATCACTGGGTCGACGGCGCCATTGCCGGATCCGGCGGCACGGCACGGCCGATCATGATCAGCCGCATCACCGGCGGCGATCCGATGGGCGCCACCCAGTTCAATCACGGCCGGCAGGCCGAAGAACTGGTGCAGGCCGGCCTGATGCGCGACCTCACCGATGTCGCCACCAAGGGCAAGTGGACGGAAATCGTGCGGCCGAAGAGCCTGCTCGACAGCTGCACCATCGACGGCAAGATCTATTGCGTGCCGGTCAATATCCACTCCTGGCAGTGGTTGTGGCTGTCGAACGAAGCCTTCGAGAAGGCCGGCGTGCCGCTGCCGAAGGACTGGAATGAATTCGTGGCGGCAGCGCCCGCCCTGGAAAAGGCGGGCATCATCCCGCTCGCTGTCGGCGGACAGGCCTGGCAATCTTCCGGCGCCTTCGACGTGCTGCTGGCGGCGGTCGGCGGCACCGACGCGTTCCTTAAGGTCTACAAGGACAAGGATGCCAAGTTCGCCGCCGGGCCCGAGATCGCCAAGGTCTTCAAGGCCGCCGACGATGCCCGCAAGATGGCGAAGAACACCAATGTGCAGGACTGGAACCAGGCAACCAATCTCGTCATCACCGGCAAGGCCGGTGGCCAGATCATGGGTGACTGGGCGCAAGGCGAGTTCCAGGTTGCCGGCAAGGTCGCCGGCAAGGACTATGCCTGCCTGCCGGGCCTCGGTCTGAACGAAGTGATCGCCACCGGCGGCGACGCCTTCTATTTCCCGCTGCTCAAGGATGCCGACAAGTCCAAGGCGCAGGAGGTGTTGGCAGAGACGCTGCTCGACCCTAAGACTCAGGTCGCCTTCAATCTCAAGAAGGGCTCGCTGCCGGTGCGCGGTGACGTCGATCTCAATGCGGCGAACGACTGCATGAAGAAGGGTCTGGCGATCCTCGCCAAGGGCGCCGTCATCCCGTGGACTGACCAACTGCTTTCGCAGGACACCCAGAAGCAGAAGGAAGATCTCTTCGCCGAATTCTTCGCCAAGCCGGACCTGACCATCGAAGACGCGCAGAAACGCTTCGCCGACCTCATCGCTTCGGCAGACTGACGTTGGAGGCAATACACCTCGCTCCCGGTCTTGCGAAAGCAGGGCCGGGATAGCACCGCCCTTACCCAGCCGGCTGACGAGATGAGCAAGAGCGAACGCCCCAACCCGCTGTTCCGCAACCTCAATGCGAAGGTCGCCTCGATCCCGATGATCCTCACCGCGTCGGTGGTTTTCGTCGGCGGCACCGTCTGGACGGTGTTCTATTCCTTCACCAATTCGAAGCTGCTGCCACGGCTGAATTTCGCCGGGCTCGATCAGTATTACCGGCTGTGGGTGACGCCGCGCTGGCTGATCTCGATCGAGAACCTTTTGATCTACGGCGCGATCTCGCTGGTGTTCTCACTGGTCATCGGCTTCCTGCTTGCAGCGCTTCTCGACCAGAAGATCCGTTTCGAGGACACGTTCCGCACCATCTTCCTCTATCCGTTCGCGCTTTCCTTCATCGTCACCGGCCTGGTCTGGCAGTGGCTGCTCAATCCGGATTTCGGCATCCAGCATGTGGTGCGGGACCTCGGCTGGACGAGCTTCAACTTCGACCCGCTATACAATTCCAGCATCGTCATCTACGGCATTTCGATTGCGGCGCTGTGGCAAGGCACCGGGCTCATCATGTGCTTGATGCTGGCCGGCCTGCGCGGCATCGACGAGGACATCTGGAAGGCGGCGCGGGTAGACGGGATCCCGATGTGGAAGACCTATCTGTTCATCGTCATCCCGATGATGCGGCCGGTTTTCATCACCACGCTGGTCATCATCGCGTCGGGCATCGTCAAGGTCTACGACCTCGTTGTCGCCCAGACCAGCGGCGGCCCCGGAATCGCCTCCGAAGTGCCGGCCAAATATGTCTACGACTACATGTTCTTCGCACAGAATCTTGGCCAGGGCTTTGCCGCCTCGACCATGATGCTGCTCTCGGTGGTGATCGTCGTCGTGCCGTGGGCCTACCTTGAATTCGGAGGCAGGAAGCGTGGCTGACCCGGCCGTCCCTTTGCCCGCCAGCGCGGGTGCCGCCGAGCGCGAAGCCTCCGGGCCGCGCGGGCCGAAGCCGCGGCATGTCTTCTCGCGCCGCAATATCTTCCTCTATGGCACGCTGATCGTGGTGGCGGTCTACTATCTGCTGCCGCTCTACGTGATGGTCGTAACCTCGCTCAAGGGCATGCCCGAGATACGGATGGGCAATATCTTCTCGCCGCCGCTCGAAATCACGTTCGAACCGTGGGTGAAGGCGTGGGCGACCGCCTGCACCGGCCTCAATTGCGACGGGCTTTCGCGCGGCTTCTGGAATTCGGTGCGCATCACCGTGCCGTCGGTGCTGCTGTCGATCGCGATCGCCTCGGTGAACGGCTATGCGCTGGCCAACTGGCGCTTCAAGGGCGCCGACACATTCTTCGTCATCCTGATCGTCGGCGCCTTCATCCCCTATCAGGTGATGATCTATCCGATTGTCATCATCCTGCGCGAGATCGGCCTCTACGGCAGCCTCAGCGGCCTGGTGATCGTCCATTCCATCTTCGGCATGCCGATCCTCACGCTTTTGTTCCGCAACTATTTTGCCTCGATGCCGGAAGAGCTGTTCAGGGCGGCACGGGTCGACGGCGCCGGCTTCTGGGGCATCTTCCTGCGGATCATGGCGCCGATGTCGCTGCCGATCTTCGTCGTCGCCATCATCCTGCAGGTGACCGGCATCTGGAACGACTTCCTGTTCGGCGTCGTCTACACCCGCCCCGACACCTATCCGATGACGGTGCAGCTCAACAACATCGTCAATTCGGTGCAAGGCGTGAAGGAGTACAACGTCAACATGGCCGCCACCATCCTGACCGGCCTTGTGCCACTCATCGTCTACTTCATTTCCGGCAAGCTTTTCGTGCGCGGCATCGCCGCCGGTGCGGTGAAAGGGTGATGGCGATGACGGCAGCCAACGGCACCAGCGTTTCGATCCAGGACCTGTCCCTGAATTTCGGCTCTGTATCGGTGCTGCAGACCCTCAATCTCGAGGTCGCAGAGGGCGAGTTCATCGTGCTGCTCGGTCCCTCGGGCTGCGGCAAGTCGACCTTGCTCAACTGCATCGCCGGGCTGCTCGATATTTCCGAAGGCCGCATCTTCATCAAGGGCAAGAACGTCACCTGGGAAGAGCCCAAGGATCGCGGCATCGGCATGGTGTTCCAGTCCTATGCGCTTTATCCGCAAATGACGGTGGAGAAGAACCTGTCGTTCGGCCTGCGCGTTGCCGGCGTGCCCAGGGACGAGATCGCCAAGCGCATCGCCCGCGCCGCCGAGATCCTGCAGATCGAGCCGCTTTTGCAGCGCAAGCCCGCGGCCTTGTCCGGCGGCCAACGCCAGCGCGTGGCGATCGGGCGGGCGCTGGTGCGCGACGTCGACGTCTTCCTGTTCGACGAGCCACTATCCAATCTCGACGCCAAGCTGCGCTCGGAACTGCGCGTCGAAATCAAGCTTCTGCATCGCAAGCTGCAGAACACCATGATCTACGTCACCCACGACCAGATCGAGGCGATGACGCTGGCCGACCGTATCGCGGTCATGCGCGGCGGCGTCATCCAGCAGCTTGACGCGCCGCAGACGATCTATAACCGGCCGGTCAACCGGTTTGTCGCCGGCTTCCTCGGCTCGCCGGCGATGAATTTCCTCGAAGGGGAGCTGGAGGCCAATGCTGCTCCAGTGTTCAGGACCGACGGTGTTTCGGTGCCGCTCGATCGCTATACCTTTGACGGCACGGAGCGCCCGGCCGGCGCTTGCGTGCTGGGCATCCGGCCTGAACATATCGCTTTCGGTGACGCGGCGAAGTCGATGCCGTTTTCCGCCGGCGGTTCGGTCGAGATCGTGGAGCCGATGGGTTCCGACACGCTGGTGTGGACGAAGCTTGCCGGCCGCAACCTCTCCTTCCGCGTCGAGGCGGAACGGACGCTGCGCAGCGGCGATCCGATCCAGTTCGGTTTCGATCCGGCGCGCGCCTCGCTGTTCGACGCTGCGACCGGCAATCGCCTGTGACCCTCTAGAATCATCCGCAAACCATCCTCCCAAGAACGATCCCCCTAAAACGATCTCGCGAAAACGATCCCCCGAAAACATCCCCAAGCCTTAACCACCCAAGAAACGGACAGAGACGATGAACTGGTCATTCCAACTCTACAGCGCCCGCAATTTCCAGCCGTGGGACGGCATCCTGAAAATGCTTGGTAAGCTCGGCTACAAGGAAGTCGAAGGTTTCGGCGGCGTCTATGACGACCCCACGGCGTTCCGCGCCGAACTCGACAAGAACGGGCTTTCGATGCCGACCGGACATTTCTCGATCGATGCGCTGGAGAATGATTTCGACGGGGTACGCAAAACAGCCGACGCACTCGGCATCACGCTCGTCATCTGTCCCTATCTGCTGGCCGAGCAGCGGCCGGCCGACGCTGCCGGCTGGCGCGGCTTTGGCGAGCGTCTGGCCAAGGTCGGCGAGACCGCAAAAAAAGCCGGCTACGGCTTTGCCTGGCACAACCATGATTTCGAGTTCAAGACACTCGCCGACGGCTCGGTGCCGCAGGATCACATCCTGTCGGCTGCGCCCGACATCGGCTGGGAGATGGACGTCGCCTGGGTAGTCCGCGGTGGCGTTGATCCGCTGCCGTGGATCGAAAAGCACGGCAAGCGCATCAGCGCCGTCCATGTCAAGGACATGGCCAAGTCAGGCGAAGGCCTTGACGAGGACGGCTGGGCGGATGTCGGCCACGGCACCATCGACTGGGCCGGCCTGATCAAGACACTTCGGGCGAAGAGCGCGGCCAAATATTACGTCATGGAACAGGACAACCCCAACGATATCGAGCGCTTCGCCAGCCGCTCGCTCGCATCCGTCAAGGCTTACTAGGAACAATCATCATGGCAAAGAAACTGGGTATCGGCGTCATCGGCTGCGGCAACATCTCGAAAGCGTATTTCTCGCTGGCGCCGCTGTTTCGCGGCATTGAGATGCGCGCCTGCGCCGACATCAACATGGACGCGGCCAAGGCACGGGCGAAGGAGTTCAAGCTGCGCGCCGAGACCGTCGAAGAACTGCTCAAGGATGACGAGATCGACATCGTCGTCAACCTCACCATCCCGGCGGCGCACTACGGGGTGTCGAAGCAGATCCTCGATGCCGGCAAGCACGTCTATTCGGAAAAGCCGTTCGTGCTGTCGGTCAAGGAAGGCCTCGACCTCAAGAGCCGGGCCGAGAAGAAAGGGCTGCGCATCGGTTCGGCTCCGGACACTTTCCTCGGCGGCGCGCACCAGCTGGTGCGCAACCTCATCGACACCGGCGCGCTCGGCAAGATCACCAGCGGCACCTGTCATGTGATGGGCCACGGCATGGAGCACTGGCACCCCAATCCCGATTTCTTCTTCCAGCCGGGCGCCGGGCCGGTGCTCGACATCGGGCCCTACTACATCACCAACCTGATCCAGCTGATCGGGCCGGTGAAGCAGGTGGCGGCCTTCGCGACGACGCCTGCCAAGGAACGCACGATCTCGTCGAAACCGCGCGCGGGCGAAAAAATCCCGGTGAACACGCCGACGACGATCCACGGCCTGCTGGAGTTCGAGAACGGCGCCGTGATCACGCTCAACACCAGCTGGGACGTCTGGGCGCATGGTCACGCGCCGATGGAACTCTATGGCGAGACGGGCACGGTGTTCGTGCCGGATCCGAATTTCTTCGGTGGCGACGTGCGCATAACCAAGGCGGCAAAACCGGTGAAGAAACTGCCGAAATGGCAGCATCCGTTCGGCGTGCCCAACGAAATGCACGGCCAGGGCATGATGGCCAACTACCGCACCGCAGGCCTTGCCGACATGGCGCTGGCGATCGCCGAGGGCCGGCCGCATCGTTGCTCGATGGAGCTCGCGCTGCATGCCGTCGATGTCATGACCGGCCTGTTGCGGTCGGGCGAGACCGGCAAGTTCGTCGCCATGCAGACCAGCTGCGAGCGGCCGGCTGCACTCGGCGTCAAGGACGCAAAAGGACTGTTGGCGAAGCAGAAATGAGGTAGAAGGGTGTCGGCGCGCTCGCGCCGACACCCATACAATCCAGGATCTGTACCCATGCGCTGGCAGCCGGCTGAACACCGCTATGAGAAAATGCTCTACAACAGATGTGGGCGATCCGGCCTGAAACTGCCGGCGATCTCGCTCGGCCTGTGGCACAATTTCGGCAACGACACGCCGCACAAGACCAAGCAGGCGATCGCGCGCAAGGCCTTCGATCTCGGCATCACCCATTTCGATCTCGCCAACAATTACGGCCCGCCGCCCGGCTCGTCCGAGATCGCCTTCGGCGAGATATTGCGCACCGACTTCGCCAGTTATCGCGACGAGCTGATCATCTCGACCAAGGCGGGCTATGAGATGTGGGCAGGGCCTTATGGCGAATGGGGCAGCCGCAAATATGTGCTGGCGAGCCTCGACCAGAGCCTGAAGCGGATGGGGCTCGACTATGTCGACATCTTCTATTCGCACCGCTTCGATCCGGATACGCCGCTTGAGGAAACGATGGGCGCTCTCGACCATGCGGTGCGTTCCGGCAAGGCGCTCTATGCCGGCATCTCGTCCTACAATTCGCAGCGCACGCGCGAGGCCGCCGACATATTGAAGCAGCTCGGTACGCCCTGCATCATCCATCAGCCGAGCTATTCGATGCTCAACCGCTGGGTCGAAGAGGACGGACTGCTCGATACGCTGGAAGGGCTCGGTGTCGGATCGATCGTGTTCTCGCCGCTGGCGCAAGGCATGCTGACCGACAAATATCTCGGCGGCATCCCCGAGGGTAGCCGCGCCAGCCAAGGCAAGTCGCTGCGGCCCGCCTTCATCAACGAAAAGACCATCGCTAACATCCAGGCGCTGAACGCGATCGCCGGCAAGCGTGGCCAGACGCTGGCGCAGATGGCGCTAGCCTGGGTGCTGCGCAAGGGCCGGGTCACCTCGGCGCTGATCGGCGCCAGCCGGCCCGAACAGGTCGAGGACTGCGTCGGCGCGCTCAAGGTGCTCGAGTTCAGCGATGCCGAGCTCGCCGAAATCGACACTTACGCACGCGAGTCCGACATCAATCTGTGGGCGGCGTCGGCCGAGCGCAAAGGCCCGCCGCGGAAGTAAGCGGAACAGCCGGCACCGGACATGAATCAAAACGGCGGGAAAGATCCCGCCGTTTTGCGTTTATCAAGCTTCGGGCCCGTTCAGGGCTTCTTGGCCGTGCCGAGACCGGCCTTGGGCGCCGCCGCGGCTGCGGGAGCCGGGGTCTTCATCTTGGCTTCGATCCAACCCGTATAGTTGGCCAATCGCGTGTAGATGCCATAGGCATTCTTGTGGCCGCAAGCGGCGGTGCCGTCGGACGGACCTTCGCCCCAGGAGACGACGCCGACCTGGACCGGACCGTTGGCGCCGGTCATGAACAGCGGACCGCCGCTGTCGCCGTTGCAGGCGTCGCGTTCGCCGCTGTCGGTGCCGGCGCAGATCATGTTCTTGGTCAGCGGATCCGACATATCGGCGGCGATCGCATTGGCGGCGGCATCGATGCCCTTTTCCGAATAACGCATCCGATGCGAGAGATCGCCAAGTGCCGCCTTCAGGTCATGCGCATAGATCGACTTGATGCCGCTGTTGCAGGCAGCGCTCGGCTCGAGATCGAGATCGGCCACCATCAGCGCGGTCGGGAAGGTGCCGTCCTGCATCTTGCCCCAGCCGATGACCGTGGTCTTGCCGCTGTCTGGCGTCGGCTCATTGGTGATCTTGATGACCGGCGCATCGGCGGGCTCCGCCAGCCGGAGCAGGCCGAGATCATTGTCCAGCGTCTGTTCGCTGTAGCCCTCGTTGACGATGACCTTGACCACCTTGTAGCGCTTGCCTTCGGTAAGATCGGTGGCGCCGGTCAGCACGGTCACCGTGTCGGGCGAAATCGGCCGGCCCTTGTCGTTGAGGCAGTGCGCCGCCGTCAGCACCCATTGCGGAGCAATCAGGCTGCCGCCGCAGAATTGCGCGTTCGGCTGCGAGGCCGGGCTGGGGTCCAGCCGGGCGCTGGTCAGCAGCGCCACCTGGAACGGATAGGCCCCCTTATCGGCTTCCTTGCCGCCATAGACGCGGTCGGCCCCGTCGGGATTCTCGGCCTTGGCCTTGTCCCGGGATTCGGCGACGCGCTGCATCGGCGAGACCGCCGCTTCCGGCCTGGCGGCGTCGTCGGCTGCATAGAGCACGTTGACGGCGGGGAAAGCGGCCGCGATGCCCAGCAGCGATGCAGCGGCAAGCGGCCTGAACCGATGGATAATGTTCACCTTGAAACCCTCCTGAGATGAAAAATGCCGAGCCATGCCGCCGTGACGCATAACCAACAGAAGCGGTACCGGTACCTCGATCGCCTTCTGCCAGAACGAACGACATCCGCGCGGTCATAAAACCGAAATACGACTTTTGCTAATCGTGCCCCATCGGGCAGAGCCCACCCAAACCCTATAGCCCCCCACGGGCTACGTGGAAGCGATTTGTCATTGCCAATGTTGGATTATTTTAGGCAGTATATCGACGCGGGTGCGTTTGGCGGAGGGCTTTAACGAGGCCGCCCGGACCGATGATCCGATACGGGCGGGTAACCAAACTAATTTTTTAACTCCACCACGATCTCGACAATATTTCTGTATTTTGCTCCACTCCTTGCTGACTTTTGGGAGAGTCTCACCATGACGAAACTGACAAGCACTATCATTGCGTCCGCACTGCTATCCACCGCACTGTGGACGATGCCTGCCTTCGCCGCCGATCCCGGCTCAGCGAATGCCGGCAACGGCGAAAGCATGCGCGATCTCGGAACGGGCGACTACCAGCCCGGCCGTGCAAAGCCGATCGCGCCGCCGAAACTGACCGAAGATGAAGCCAGCCGGGCAGCGCCGCTGACCGACGAGGGCACGGCGGTCAAATCCTATGGCATCGTCGGACGTTCCGCCGATGGCAAGGACATCAAGATCGATGCCGGCGAGACGCTGAAGGACCTTGTCATCAAGGAACTGAATGCGCCCGCTAACGCACCAGCGGCCAACAAGACCGGGCTGACGGGCGGCGACGAAGCCGGCCGCCAGGTGTTCGGGGCCGACGACCGCGAGCAGATCAAGAACACCAAGACGTACCCGTTCACCGCGATCGGCTATATCGAAGGCAAAGCCAAGAGCGGTTACGGCAGCTGCTCGGGAACCCTGATCGGTCCGCGCACGGTGCTCACCGCGGCGCATTGCCTCTACAGCAATGAAGACAAGGCTTGGCTCGACGACGTCATCTTCGTGCCGTCGCTCAACGGCAACACCGCCGACGATGCACCGTTTGGCGCTTTCAGCTACGAGAGCGTCTATATCTTGCAGGGCTTCATCGACAATTATCAGGGTTACTACGGCTCGGTCATTCCGTGGGATCTCGGCATCATCACGCTGAAGCAGGATGTCGGCACCAATCTCGGCTGGCTGGGTTATGCCAACTATGAGAACCTCGGCGATTTCACCGCAAACATCGTTGGCTACCCCGGCGACAAGCCGATGGGAACGATGTGGAAGGCGACCTGCGAAGTGAAAGCCGAAAACGTCGGCGCGGAGTATTTCCAGTACGACTGCGACACCTATCCGGGATCGAGCGGCAGCTCGGTCTACGCCTATGATAATGGCGCCAAGCAGCGCGTCGTCACCGGCGTGAACGTGGCCGAAAGCCCCAACGCCAACACTGCGGTGCGCCTGAACGCCGCCAACGTGGCGTGGATCAACAGCCTGTACAAATAAGGCTGAATGATCTTTCGCCGGCAAACAGCGGCGATAACCAGCACTACCAAACCGGCGGCGGGACGTTCCTGCCGCCGGTTTTTTTGTATCGAAACACCTCTCTTGCACTGTGTTGCAGCGGTGCTTACGCTAGGCGATCCAAGGGGTTGGGTAAGATGGCGCGGGCAAGAATGATCTTCGGGGTCAAAGCGATGGCGGCTGCATCCATGCTGGCCGCACTGCCATGCTTTTCCGCTATGGCCGATCAAGGCGGTGCCGCACCCGATGGCGCCTGGGCCGAGCGGGTGCAAATCCTCTATCAAAGCGAAACACGTTCGGTGCTGCGCAAGAATGTACGGGTCTGGGATTCCCACCCGGAATTGGGTCTTGATTTCACCTGGGAGCCGGCAGCCGGCGTGTCGCCGGACCGCACCGTCGCAGCCGACGGCACCGTCAACGGCAAGGGCAGGCTGGTCTGGCGCGTACGCGGCTCGGCGAGCTACGACCCCAAGACGATCTATTCCAGCTATTTCGGCGAGATCAGGAATGGCCGCCCCGAAGGACAAGGCCGGCTGGAGCTGCGTTCGGGCGAGATTCTCGACGGCCATTGGGTCGCCGGCCAGCTCGACGGCCATGCGATCCATGTCGATGCCGACGGCAATCGCTATGAAGGGCAATTCAGGGCCGGTGTGCCGAATGGCGAGGGCAGGCTGGAGACGAAGACAGGCAAGATATTCGTCGGCTCTTTTGCCGATGGGCTGAAGGACGGCAAGGGCCGCACCCGGCTGCCCGGCGGCACCGTCTACTGGTCGCAATGGGCGATGGGCAAGGAGATCGGCGGTGCGCGCCCCGACGTGCTGGCCGATGCCAGAGTGGGCGGGTTGCTCAAGGCGCAGACCGGCGGCGGTTCCGCCGACAAGGTCGAGATCGGCATTGCCGTCGACCAGCGCATGACGCAGCAGGCCGACATGCAGTACCAGCATCTGGTGCGCGACGAAGACATCGCGATCTATCCGGTGTCGGACCAGTACAACGATGCCTGGAACGGCACCGGAGAGATTCGTACCGGCAATGTCTATGAAGGCATGGACTGGGAGACGGCGCCGGCCTTCGCCGAAGTCGACCTCAAGACCACCGACCAGTCGAGGGTCAAGATCGACAGCCTGGAAATGAAGGTGGCCGCGAGCGAGGCCTACCGCAAGCCGATGCTGTCGATCAGCGAGCACTATGGCTGCGTCGGCTTCCGCCCCGACTTCTCGATCGTCAACAATGGCTGGGGCGACGTGAAAGACATGAAGATGTCGATCCAGTTCACCAGGACCGACGAGGAGGACAACGCGACCGGCGAGCCGAGCCGCATGTTCACGAAGGACATCGGCACTTTCGGCGATGGCGTCGACGTCTCGATCAAGGACGTGCTGACTGAAGCCGGCGTCGACACAACCACGCTCGAGACCGAGCGCTTCACCTGCCCGTCAAGGGACAGCCTGGATGTCTGCCGCGCCCAGGTGGCCAACAAGGTCAAGTTCGGCGACGTTGCCGATTACATCAGCGGCAGCGTCGAGAAAATGAGCGTGACCGGGATTGGCAAGCTCGATTATTCCTGGGCGGACGATCAGGGCGCTGTCTACCAGCAGAGCGAGCCGTTTCGCGTCATCGTCTCGCTGGTCAGCATCGAGGTCCCAGAATCGCTCGCCGAATGCGGCGATGGCGGCGGCGCGTCGCCCGAAGCGCTGCGCTACCAGAACATCGAATTTCCGATCGGCAAGACCGATTACAGCATCCCCATGCCGGTGCGCGGCAACAAGAATCTCAGCGCCTACACGGCACGGCTGAAAATGTGGTCGTCAATGTCGTCGATCCATCGCTTCAGCATCGCCGCCCATTTCGCCGATGGCAGCACACGCGAGAGCAAGCCGGCCACGTTCTTCTATTTCAGGCCGAAGCAGTCGCTGTTCGAAACCAGCACCAAGCCGGCGGTCTGCTATCTGCCGGAAGATCTGCAAGGCTGTTGAGGTCCTGTCACGTCCTTTCGGGAATCGCGTCATTTCGAGCCCATCTCGAAAAAATTGGGCAGCGGGATCAGCCGGGCAAAGATCGTGTCCTGGCTGAACACCCTGAGTTCCAGCATCGACCCGGACGATCGTTCGGCTTTCTGGTCGAACAGGAAATTGCCGAGCGAATAGATCTCCGCAACATCGCCGCCGCCGAGCGGCAGGATCGCCTCGCTCGATACATGTGGATGACCGCCGACGATTGCCGTGACACCGCGCAGCCGCATCTGGTCGGCAAGCATCTCCTCGCGCGGCGACGGCTCCGTCTTGTACTCGCGGCCCCAATGGACGAAGGCAATCACCGGCCGCTCGGCATTGTCGTGCAGCAGCCGGTCGAGCAAAGCAGGCGTCAGAAGGTCGGTGTTCCTGGAGCCGTTGGTATCGATGTCGGTCAGCCCGACCAGGTCGAGATCGGCAAGCGCCAGCGTCTCGCCCTGCCCGAAATGGGCGATGCCGGCCGCATCGAGTGCGGCCAGCGTCTCGGCATAGCCTGACGGGCCGAGGTCGTAGGCGTGATTGTTGGCCAGGCTGACAGCGGCGACATGCAATTTCTTGAGCATGTCGATGGCGAGGTCTGCGGGCATGGCCAGCGTCATGTCGTCGATCGCTTCAGGGACGTTGGGCAGGATCACGCCTTCGAGATTGACGATCAGCGGCCGCGAGCGGGTCAGGGCCAGCACGCTTTCGACGATCTTCTCGGCAACACCGTCGCGGACCAGGATCTTCTTCATGGCGCGGCCGAAATTCACGTCGCCCGCGAAATAGTAGAGCTTGTCGTCGGGACGGGCAGGATTGTTGAAGCCGGGGCCGAAGGTGCCGAACAGCGCCACGACATAGCTGGTGGTGCGCTCGACATAGTCGCTTGAATGCGCCTGCGAGTTCTCGTTGGCGACGACCAGCGGCGCAGCACCGAACAGTTCGCGCTGCAGCCTGGTCTGGATATAGAGCGCACCGACCGAATCGGCGTGATCCGGCTGGCGCAGCGCCGCGATGCCGTCGAGCGAACCGGCGGCGAGCATGTTCAGCGTCTGCTGGTCGAAACGCCTGGCTTCGTGCTGCGGCAGATAGTGGGAGAAATCGGTGGATTCGACGATCAGCGTGTCCTTGTCGACGATCGCTTTCAGCGCCTGCGCCAGCCGGTCCCAGTCGGCTCGCTTGGCTTTGACCGACATCGCCACCGGCACGATTTCAGCTTCGGGGAAATAGTGATGCAGGAAAGGCAGCATCGCCTGCACGCCATGCTCCCTGGCGAACAGGCAGGAGTCTTCGACCATGTCGCTGTTCGCTTCCAGAAGGTGCACGGCTTCCGTGTCGGCCTGGACTGGACCGAGCACTGTTTCAAAACCGCGCGGCGTCGTGGCGAAGAGTTTCTGCGTCTCGTGGAAATGGTCCGGCGACAGGATGACGATGCGCTTGTAGCGGAAGCCGGACGCGGCGTGGAAACCGAGTGCGACGAGATCTGCGACGAGCAGGTGGTGGGGGACTGTGATGCCGGTGAGGCGTTGGTTGGACGGCTCGATTCTGGCGACGGCGGCGATGGCGTCGGTGAAGAGTGTGGGGTCGGAGTAGAAGGACGGGAAGTTTGTGTCGCCGGGCGGGCAGGTGATGGGGGCGGCAGACGCTTGAAGCACTGAGAGGATAAGCAAGGCGGTGGCAAAGACCAGAATGCTGGTCCGTGCCCAGGCACCCCCCGCTGTCCTGCCGGACATCTCCCCCGCAAGGGGGGAGATTGGATGTCGCCTCGGCTTTCGCCAATCATCAACCTTGAAAATAGATCTCCAGCAATGAAGAGACTGATCTCCCCCCTTGCGGGGGAGATGGCCGGCAGGCCAGAGGGGGGTGCCTGGGCGCCGACCTCTCACGGCTCAGCCAGCACAATGTTCTCCACGCCGCCGACATAGTAGAACGGCTTCTGCTTGGACGCGGTCAGCCGCAGCACTTCGCGCGAAATGTAGTCGGCGAGGCCGAACAGCGTCACGCCGCCGTCGGAGGTCTTGGCCCGGCCGCGCAGGCCTTCGAGGATCGAATAGGTGAAGACGCCATGGCCGAGCTCGGGCAGTTCGGCGGCGGTGTTGTTGGCAGCGGTGGCCGAGAAGACGACGATGCGTGCGTCCTGCGCGTCTTTTTCCAGGCGCGGGTTGAAGGCGTTGGCGGCGTGGCAGGTGTCGAGCAGCATGAAGCGCAGGCCCTTGGCCCGCTCAACCGATTTCTGGATGTCGCCCCAGTCGACCAGCGAGGAGCGCTTCCAGCGGTCGGGATCCTGTTTGCGGCCGTCCGTGGGGATGAAATAATAGTCTTCGTCGATGTTGATGCCGTGACCGGCGACGAAAATGATGGTGGTGTCGTTCTCGCCGGGTTTGTCGAGGAAATCGGCGAGCTGGTCGTCGATCGTGTCGGAATCCGGCTCCAGGATGCTGTCGGCGTTGGCGACCTTGAAAACGTCCTTGCCGGCATCGGGCGCCTCATCCAGCGCTTCGCGGTTGACCAGAACCAGCGTCTCCATCGCCGAAAACAAGGGCGCGGATTTCTGCGAAATCACCTTGAGGAATTCAGTGGCGTCATCGACGGGATAGCGCAGATCGCAGGCGTGGCCAGCGCATGCATCGGTGAGGAAAGGATATTTGTCGACGCCGATCACGGCGACGTAGAGCTTGCCCTTGTTGGCTGGACTTTCGGTTTTCCTGGCAAGTGCTGTGACACTGCGCTCGGTCAGATAGCCGAACTCGTTGGTGCCGGTGATGCGAATGGTGTTTTCGCCATTCTCGACCGGCACTTCGACGATGGTGCTCTTGCCGCCATCGATTGACCGAGCGGTGACATCGCCGACATTGCGGCTGTCCGACAGGATCGAAAATCCGGCGACATCGGCGCCGGCTTCCTGCGCGCCCGAAATCTCGACGGCGACATAGCCCTCGCGGACGTTGCTCTGGTCGGCGGCAAGCTTGATGCCGAATTCCGGCGGTTTGCGCTCGAGCAGCTTTTCCAGCTCGCGGTCGACGCCGGGGCGCATTTCCTGGACCGCCTGTTCGGCGCTGCGCAGGATGATGGCCCGGCGCACCATTTCCGGGCTCCAGAGATATTTCTTCAGCTGGCCGGCGCTGATGAAACGCCCTTCGTGGTCGCGGCCCTGATTGACGTGCCAGCCGATCAACTTGTCGCCATCGGCGGAGGAATAATAGTAGCCCTGCGGCATCCAGGCGATCCATTCGGAGCCGGCGAAGAACATCGACACTATCAGTTTGTGGCTCTTCAAATTCCACAACCGCACGGTCTGGTCGGCGCTGCCGGTGACCAACAGCCCTTCCTTCTCGGCGGCAACCATGGCGTTGATCTCGCCGGTGTGGCCGGTGAATTCACCCGATACATCGGCGGTCGCGGTTTTGTATTCCAACAGCGTGCCGTCGCTGCCGCCGGTGATCAGGCCAAGCCCATTGCCGATCAGCGTGTAAGCCGAATGGACGAAGCCATTGGTGGCGGAATTCTCGATGCTGTGCATCACCTTTCCGCCGCTCGCGATTTCGAGCACGGCATTCTCCAGGCCGTCCTTGCCGCCGGGGGCAGCACGGAGCGACCACTCACCCTCTGCGAGTGCCGCGCGGGCATAGGCGCCCTGTTCCGCAAACGCCACCGGGTCCTCGAAGAACCGCTCGGCCGTCGGTAGCGCCAGCACCTTGTCCAGCGTGCCCTGCAGCTCGGGACAGGACACGCGTTCAGGGCAGGGGTTGGTGTTGCCCCAAGCGATGGAGCTGCTCGCCGCATCGATCCCGATCGCCGTCACCGGTTCGCCGACCCCTTGCAGCAGCGCCTTGCGCTCGCCGGTCATGGGGTTCCAGACCTGGATGGCGTTGCGGGTGCCGCCGGCTGTCGCCACCAGCGAGCCGTCGGCATTGCCGGCGCCAGCAAAGACCGTGCCGTCATGGCCGTTATAGTCGAGCAGTTGCTCGCCGCTGTCGATATTCCAGACCGCCGAGCGATGCTTGTCGGCGCAGCGATAGCTGCATGACGCAACAAGCCGCGAACCCGTGGCGAAGCTCAGAGCGCCGATCTGGAAATCCTGCTTCGGCATGGCGCGGACGAATTTGCCGTCGCTGGCCCGCCAGAGCTGGACGTCACCGTCCTTGCTGCCAGTGGCAAACAGGCTGCCATCCAATGACACGGCGAGTGCGGCGACGCCGACATCCCGCAGCGGTTCGGCCTCGGTCGGCAAGGCGATTTCCTCAGCCTTGGCCACATCCCAGAGCCTTATGCCGTTGTCGGTGGTCGTCGCCACCAGCCGGGTTCCCGCAGCGGCGAAGGCGAGCTTTTCCACACGCCAGGAATCGGCATCGAGTTTTTCCGCCAGCGTCCAGCCCGACGCGGATTTGTCGTCCGCCCGCCAGAGGTAGACGAAACCATCGCCACCGCCGGCGGCGAGCGTGTTTCCGTCGGGTGAAAAGGCGACATCATAGATGGCATAGTCGGCGGCCTTGAGCACGGTTTTGATCTTGCCGGTGGCGAAATCGAACAGCCTGATATCGCCATAAGGGGCCTTGTCGCCGATGCCGGCGCCGAAATAACCGCCGGCGGCGATCGTCTTGCCATCCGGCGACACGGCAATCGCAAAGACCTTGCCGTCATTGCCATTGCCAAGATAGCCGCGAATGGTGCGCAGCGTCACCCCGCTCTGCCAGTCCCAGATGCGGATGGTCTTGTCGTCAGATGCGGAGACCAGTTCCTCGCCGTCCGGCGTGAAGGCAAGGTCGGTGACCCTGGCGCTGTGGCCGCCGGTGTTGAGATCGAGGTGGAAATCGAGGTCCTCGGCACCGGCGGTTGACGTTAACGCCAGAAGACCGACCAGGATTAGCCACCGGATAGCACGCAAGGGATGGGAGCTGCCCGGCACCTTGTTGCGCCGCTATTTGGAGTCGGCGGGCGGCGCCGACCCGTGACGCACATAATTCTCGATCGCCTGGGCATAACTGGCGGAACCGGCCTTGCGCTCTTTTTCGATGTAGCCGGCAAAATAGCTCCAGAACGACACCGCATAGTCGCGGAAATAGGCATCGGCGACATCGCGCGAACAGAGCTTGCCCTCAACGCAGATGGAGAGACGATTGAGGAAATAGACGATGCGATCAAAATTGTCGTTGAAATCGGCGATCGGCATGGTGCCGCCGCCGGCAGTCATCGCCTCAATGCCAATGCGTTGCCGGAAGACCCGTTCCTCGGTCGGCGACGGCGTGGCGCTGAGCAGATTGTCGTATTTGGCGTTGAGCGACGAGAGGCGCTCCTTGAGCGCGCGCTGCGCCTGCTGAAAATCCTTGCTTTCCCAAAGCTCGACCAGCGACATCGTCTGCTCGACGCGCTTCTGTTCCTGGTTTGCCAGAAACTGGAAGACCGAGAAGCCCAAGGTGAAGACGATCGCCAGGCGCACGGCGAGACCCGACCAGGCATAGATCAGCATGCGCCAGTCGCGGTCGGTGAACGGGTTGGCTTCCTTCTTGATCTCGTGACTGCTCGGCCACGGAAAGCCTTCGGTGGTTTCGGGCAAGGTCGCCGGCTTCTTGGCCGGTGCCGGCGCCGATGTGGCTGGCGATTTTTGCGTTGCAGTGCCCCCCGGCTTTTTCATCCGCAGCTGTCCAGTTGGATAATGGCGGTGGGATCGAGCACGATGCCGGGTGTCTCCAGCTTCTTTTTCAGGCAATCGAGCTGCGTGCGCGAAATCATGAACTGCACGTCCGGTTCGGCAGCCGCCTTGCTGGGTGACGGCAAGGGCTCGACCACGCCGCGCGAGGCGCAGCTGGAGAGATCGACGACAACGGCCGTGTTGCCGGTCTTGGCGATCTGGTCGTACTGGTCGAGAAAGCAGGTGGCGAGCTCGGAGTTGGTGACGATCTGCTTGGCGCACAGGCCGCAATTCTCGTCCGCCGAGGCGCTGGCAACCAGCAACAGGCTTCCGGCAAGGCCGGCCGTCGCTGCACGCCAGGAGAGCACGGGGATAGTCACTGATGTCCTCATCTGTTGCATTCAGCCGCGGCGCATAGAAGTGTCGCGAGCCGGGAATGTTCATATATCACGCCGGCAAGAGCCGGCGAAGCGATGTCAGGTCAGGCGCGGGGCACCGTCTCCATCGGGAAGATCATCACCGCGCCTTTGGGACCGCTCTTGTCGGCAAGCCGCATCACCGAGCGCGTCGCCGGCGCCATGCCGATGTCGGCCAGCATGTCGGAAAAACCAGGCGTTCCCGATGCGGCACGCGTCACGGCGCGCACGCCTTCCTGGGCAAGAAAGCTCAGATCCTCTTTCTCGCTCTGCGGCGGCGCCTCGGTCAGCACGGCAATCATGCGCTCCATGCCGAAGCTGGTGTCGGTGAAGGCGAGCAGCCCTTCCTTCAGGCCCTGATCGGCCTGCTGGTTGATCGGCGCCAGCCGCTCGGCGACGATATGGGTGATCGAATAGTCGCTGCCGATGTAGAGCACGTTGATGTCGACGAACTCGTCGGACCCGTTCTTGGCCGCAATGTGTACCTGATCGCCCGGCGAAACGCGCGGCACCGTCGAGGATTCGATCGGCTCCAGCACATCGCTGTCCTGGCGCTTGATCAGGAACTGGACGCTGACCTCGTCCGGCCGGTAGTCGGACGCCGCGGCGAGTCGCGACAGGCCGGTGGCGCGGAAGATCGTGGTCAGGTTCTTGGCTGTGTTTTCCGCAAGCTTGTCGCGGCCATCCTGATGGATGACGATGCGCGGCGGCTTGCTGCCGTCCTTCAAGCTGATGTCGCCGGACGCCGGCAGGAACCACAGCGCCGGTTCGTCGCTGGCGTTGGCGGCAGCGCCGTCCATGGATTTTTCGCGCAGCACCGCAAGCCGCAGATCGGCGCTCTTGCCGGGCTCGACCAGCGCGATGTGGAAGCCGGACTTCGGCTTCGCCACCAATTCGTCCAGAACCGAATTGACCAGCTCGGTTTCTTTATCGAGCCCTGCGGTCGGCGCCGGCTTTGCCACCAGCAGCTTGTAGTCGACTGCGAGTTCGGCAACGCGCGCATAGGCGCCGGCGGGCACCGCCGTCGGCGCAAGCGCCGGCTTGCCGTCGAATTCGACCGGTGCGAGCTGGCTTTCGAGGTTTTTTGCCAATTTCACTTCGAGATAGCCGACGGCGTCGGAGAGCTTCGACAGCGCCGAAGGCAAAATGGCGAGCTTGCTGCCGGGGGTCAGACCCTGCAGCAGCCCGGCGCCGATCGCGACATCGCCGTCCTTGACGGCAATCGGCCATTGCATGACGGCGTCGGTCTTGTCGGTGCCGAACACGCGGGCGTCCAGTTCGCCCTCGAACAGGGGCGTCGGCCTTGTGCGGCCGTCGGCCGAATATTGCTGCAGCACGGCCTGGCCGAGCTGGCGATAGGTGACGTTGGGGTTCTCGGCCAATTTCGACAGGATGGTGAAGGTGAACAGGCCGAAGCGCGGCGCGTCGGGCGTGCCCTTGGGCAGCGGCATTTCCGGCGTCGTCTCGACCGTCTGCGCGGCATAGAAGGCGACCAGCTTGCCCCTGGCGATCGGCTCTGCGCCGGTCGGCGTCAGGTTGAAGGCCGGCTTGCGGCCGCCATTCTCGTCGAAACCGCGCGATGCGCTTGCCGAGATGTCGTCATAGGCCTTCACCGCCGCTGCTCTCGCCGCGTTGTCGCCGCCGACGAGGTCGGCGAACTCGACCTTGCGCTCCAGTTCGTCATCGACTTCCGCGGCGCGCGTCGCGGTGCCCGAATGGCAGCAGTCGAACACCACCCAGACAAAGGCGCCCTTGTCGCGGATGGCGTCGAGTGCGGCGCCGACCTCGTTGTCGACCAGCGCGTTCGGCACGCCCTCTTCGCGGTTGATCCATTTGTCGATATCGGACGGCAGGAAAATCTCGTCGAGGCCGTCGGTCTCGTCACCGGCCTTGGCTTGCGGCTGCTGGGCGCCGTGGCCCGACAGATGCAGATAGACGAAATCGTCGCGTTGCACCTTGCCGGCGAGGTCGGCAAGGGCGGCCTTGATCGCCGCATGCGTCGGCGGGCCGTTGGCGCCTTCGACGTCCTTGGCGAGCAGGATCACATTCTCGGCCGAGAACTTCACCGGATCGGGCGTGTTCTTCAGGAGATAGTCGCGCACCAGGCCGGCATCGTTCTTCGGCCCGATCAGCCAGTTCTTCTGCGGCAGGTTCGGATAGTCGGTGCAGGCAACCAGCAGCGCGTGATAGGTGCGCGAGGCGGCGAGAGCGCGGAACGAAACCGTACCGGCAGCCACAAGCGCCGACGTGCCGACGAGCAGCGTCCGTCGTGTCAGTTTGATCATAATTGCTTCCCCAAGCCCGATCGAATTTGCAAGTGCGGCACCTTTCGTCGCGAATTTTGTCAGTATTTTGAATGTGGTCGGTGCCGTCAATCGGCGGTGGTGGTCATGGTGTCGATGGCGATAACGGAAACAGTGGCAAAAAGCCTGCTTCATCGCTATCTCAAGGGAATTGAGACCGCCGCATGGCAGAAATGATTTGCGAGCGGCGCTGGATCAAACAGATAGAACATGATGTCGTCCGAGAACCGCTTCACACTTTTCGGCATCATGCTCTAAACGATCGGAAAACGGGATCATGGCGGCAAGGGATGTGCTGACGAAGAATCAGCTGAGCGTGCTCGAAAAGCTTGAGGCCGCCAGCGGACCGCTCAGCGCCTATACGCTTCTCGACCAGCTGCGCGAGCGCGGTTTCCGCGCGCCGCTACAGGTCTATAGGGCGCTCGACAGCCTGGTGAAGTCAGGCTTCGTGCACCGGTTGGAAAGCCTCAACTCCTTCGTCGCCTGCGCCGAACCGCACGACCATACGCATTCGATGACAGCCTTCGCTATCTGCGACACATGCGGGCAGGTGATGGAGATGTCCGACCATGACGTCGGCCACCGGCTGGACGAATGGGTGCGCTCGACCGGGTTTGCTGCGAAGAAGGCGGTCATCGAGTTTCGGGGGACGTGTGCCAAGTGCCTGGCTGAGGCGGCTTAGCTTGCTTCCTACTTGAGCCGAGGCGGTGCGCTATTCTCGAATTCGTTCAAGAATGTCTCATAGACGACGTACCGCGTAGGCCCAGGTGTTAGCTGCTCCATAAGCAGGGGTTTCACCTCGTCGAGCCAAGATAATTTGCCAAGCCCAGACCCGATTTTTGGCAAGGCGATGGATTCTACCCGGTTTTTGTCGGCCCATTTCACAAGCCCGCGAACTGCTTTCCGTAAATAGGGAAGCGTGGCGTGATACATATCTGGCTGGGTTGCCAGATAAATGAAGCCCGGCTGATTGCCGTCTGGCTCCAATGTCCAGATATGACCCCCAATAAACCTGCCGGTCCGAGCATATTTCTTGAACGCAGCCTGCACATTCGGCCACTTTTTCGAAATCTTCAGCGCAAGTCCGGTGCCAAGGCCCTCTTGATTGCCCTCTGCCACGCCTTGAGCGATATAGCTTTCCTGGGCGGCCAGCAGGTCTCCGGTGACAAAGACAATCATCGCACCTTCAATGCGCCTCGTCCCAGTTGTTCGCTGCGCGGGCATCGACATGCAGCGGCACCGACATCGAGATGGCCGGCATCGGCGCGTTCTCCATCACCCTGCGCACCACGGGGATCGTCGCCTCGACTTCCGCTTCAACCGTCTCGAAGATCAATTCGTCATGCACCTGCAAGAGCATGCGGGCGGACAGGCCGGCCTTTTCCAGCGCCTCGTCCATATGCACCATGGCGCGGCGGATGATATCGGCAGCGGTGCCTTGCAGCCTGGCGTTGATCGAGGCGCGCTCGTTGAAGGCACGGATCGACGGGTTTGACGACCGGATCTCAGGATAGTGGATGCGGCGGCCGAAGATGGTTTCGACGAAGCCATGCTCGCGGGCATAGGCTTTTGTTGCCTCGATATAGTCGCGGATGCCGGGGAAACGCTCGAAGTATTTCTTGATGTAGGCGCCGGCCTCCTCGCGCGGGATCGACAGCTGGTTGGCCAGCCCAAAGGCCGAGATGCCGTAGATGATGCCGAAATTGATCGCCTTGGCGCGGCGGCGCACTTCGGACGGCATGCCTTCGACCGGCACGTTGAACATTTCCGAGGCGGTGATGGCGTGGATGTCGGCGCCATCGGCGAAGGCTTGCTTCAACTGCGGGATTTCGGCGACGTGGGCAAGCACGCGCAATTCGATCTGGCTGTAGTCGGCCGAGACCAGTTTCTGGCCCTTGTCGGCGATGAAGGCGGTCCTGATCTTGCGTCCCTCCGCGGTGCGCACCGGGATGTTCTGCAGATTGGGGTCGGAGGAAGACAGCCGGCCCGTGGTCGTCGCGGCCAGCGCATAGGAGGTGTGGACGCGCCTGGTGTCGGGATGGATGAAGCCCGGCAGCGCGTCGGTATAGGTCGATTTCAGCTTGGTCAGCTGGCGCCAGTCGACGATCTTGCGCGGCAGTTCGTGGCCTTCGGCGGCGAGGTCTTCCAGAAGCTGCGCGGAAGTCGACCATTGCCCGGTCTTGGTCTTGGAGCCGCCGGGCAGGCCCATGCGGCCGAACAGGATGTCGCCCAGCTGCTTTGGCGACCCGATGTTGATGCGCTCGCCGACAAGGCCGTAGATTTCCTCTTCCAGGCGTGCGGCGCCTTGCGCCAGCTCGCCGGAGAGCCGCGACAGGATCTGGCGGTCGACCGAGATGCCGCGCTGCTCCATCCGCGCCAGCACCGGCACCAGCGGCCGCTCCAGCCGCTCATAGACCGAGACCAGGCCCTTGGCGGCCAGCCGCGGCTTCAGCACCTGCCATAGCCGCAGCGCTACGTCGGCATGGCCGGCGGCGTAGGCGGTCGCCCGGTCGATGTCGACCTGGTCGAACCCGACCGAGCTTCTGCCGGAGCCCGCGAGATCCTTGAGCGGCGTCGTGGCATGGCCGAGCCATTTGTCGGCAAGCGAGGACAAAGTGTGGTGGCCGGTGCCGGCATCGAGCACATAGGAGATCAGCATAGTATCGTCGAAGGGCGCGATATCGATGCCGTGGCGGCTCATGACGACGATGTCGTATTTGGCGTCCTGGGCGATCTTGAGCACCGATTTGTCTTCCAGCAGCGGCTTCAGCAGCGCCAGCGCCTCGCGGACCGGAATCTGGTTCTCCAGCGTGCCGCCGCCGAGCAGGTCGCCGGCGCCGCTCTTGTGGGCGAGCGGCACATAGGCGGCGCGGCCGGGGCCGATCGCCAGAGAGAAACCGATGAGGTCGGCCAGCATCGGATCGGAAGACGTGGTTTCGGTGTCGAAGGCGACGGTTCCGGTCTCCTTGGCCTGGGCCAGCCAGGCCTTGAGCGTCGGCGTGTCGCGGATGGCGACATAGGCGGCGGGATCGATTTTGGCCGCGGTGGCCGTTTCCAGGCGAAGTGCGGCAAGCAGCGAAGGGGCGTCGCCGGCCTTGGCGGTTTCGGTTTTGGCTTCATCCTGTGTTGCCGCAGGCGCCGGTGTGCCGGAGCCGACATCGGGGCCATGCGCATTGTCGGCGCGCTCGACGGTGACGGCGACAGCCTGCACATCGCCTGCTTCGGTGCTGGTCGCTTCAGCAACGCGCCGGGTCAGCGAGGTGAATTCCATGGTCTTGAGAAAGCCGATCAGCTTCGGCCCATCCGGCGCATGCAGCACGAAATCGTCGAGCCCGTCGGTCACCGGCACGTCGTTCTTCAGCGTCACCAACTGGCGCGATATGCGCGCCTTGTCGGCATTGGCGATGATCGATTCACGCCTTTTTTCCTGCTTGATCTCGCTGGCCCTTGCGAGCAACCCGTCAAGGTCCCCGAACTGTTCCAGCAATTGCGCCGCCGTCTTCGGCCCGATGCCGGGTACGCCCGGCACATTGTCGACGGAGTCGCCGGTCAGCGCCTGCAGGTCGATCATCTTTTCCGGCGGCACGCCCCATTTCTCGATGACTTCGGGGATGCCGATCTGGCGGTCCTTCATCGGGTCGTACATGCCGACCGTGGGTCCGACCAGCTGCATCAGATCCTTGTCGGAGGAGATGATAATGGTGTCGCCGCCGGCCTCGCACGCCAGCCTGGCATAAGTGGCGATGAGGTCGTCGGCCTCGTAGCCTTCGATCTCGATGCAAGGCAGGTTGAAGGCCACGGTTGCCTGGCGGATCAGACCGAATTGCGGGATCAGGTCTTCGGGCGGCGCGTTGCGGTTTGCCTTGTATTCCGGGTAGAGATCGTTGCGGAAGGTTTTCGACGAATAATCGAAAATGACCGCTAAATGCGTCGGCACAATGCCTACATCGGTGTTGCGGGCGTCCTGCATCAGCTTCCACAACATGTTGCAGAAGCCGGAGACCGCGCCGACCGGTAGCCCATCGGATTTGCGGGTTAGCGGCGGCAGCGCATGATAGGCGCGAAAGATGTAACCGGAGCCGTCGATAAGGAAGAGATGATCGCCTTTTTTCATGCCGGCAGGGATAGCGCGGCGGGACGGCGCGGTCCATGGCAAAGGCGGGCTTCCAACAGGTGTTGCGGCGACATGCTGACAGAGCCTGCCTGCCGATAGGCCCTGCTGCTGTTTGCCTCGGCGCTCACGGCGATGTTACAAAAGTGTAATTTTTGTGCCCTTGAAACGCCACGATCCGAGACACAAATAAAGGTCATCGGCAGTTTTCGCCGAGTCCGGAGCAAGGCCCGTCCCCCGCCTATCCCGGACAATTGCGGCAGCCTATCCCCCCTCTCCGGGCTGCCGCATCGTTTCGAGTAAAGACCGCCGTGGTTCCCCTCCACCACGGCGGTTCTTTTTTGCCTTCTGAAAAGTGGTTACGGTGCGTGGTCTAACGATCGCGGGCTTTTCGTTTTGATGCGCTGCCTTTACGGTTCGGCCACCGAAAAGAAAGGCCCGCAAGACATGTCCTCAATTACCCCCGTCCTCGACCGTCTCGATAAAAATCTCGACCAGAGCCTGGAGCGCCTGTTCGGCCTGCTCCGCATCAAGTCGATCTCCACCGATTCCGACTATGCCGCCGACTGCCGCAAGGCCGCGGAGTGGCTGGTGTCGGAGCTCAAGCTGATCGGCTTCGACGCTTCCGTGCGCGACACGCCGGGACACCCGATGGTGGTTGCGCAGCATGAAGGCCCGGCCGGCTCGCCGCATGTGCTGTTTTACGGCCATTACGACGTGCAGCCGGTCGACCCGATCGAGCTTTGGGAGAACGACCCGTTCGCACCGGCGGTCAAGGAGATCGAGCCCGGTCACAAGGTAATCACCGGCCGTGGCTCGGCCGACGACAAGGGGCAGCTGATGACTTTCGTCGAGGCCTGCCGCGCCTGGAAGCAGGTGCATGGCAATCTGCCTTGCCGCATCACCATCCTGTTCGAGGGCGAGGAGGAGTCCGGTTCGCCGTCGCTGAAGCCGTTCCTCGAGGCCAATGCCGATGAGCTGAAGGCCGATTTCGCGCTGGTCTGCGATACGGGCATGTGGGACCGCGAAACGCCGTCGATCTGCGTTTCGCTGCGCGGAATGGTCGGCGAGGAGGTCACGGTCAAGGCCGCCGATCGCGACCTGCATTCGGGCCTCTATGGCGGCGCCGCCGCCAACCCGATCCGCATCCTGGCGAAAATCCTGGCCGACATCCATGACGAGAACGGCCACATCGCCATTCCCGGTTTCTATGACGGGGTCGAGGAGACGCCGTCGCAGATCCTGAAGTCATGGGAGACGCTGGGCGAGACCGCAGAAAGCTTCCTCGGGCCGATCGGCCTGTCGATCCCGTCGGGCGAGAGGGGCCGCTCGGTGCTGGAACTGACCTGGGCGCGGCCGACGGCCGAGTTCAACGGCATCATCGGCGGCTATACTGGCAAGGGGTTCAAGACGGTGATCGCCGCGGAAGCGTCGTCGAAAATCTCCTTCCGCCTCGTCCACAAGCAGGACCCCGAGAAGGTCCGCGCCGCCTTCCGAAAATTCGTCGAGGCGCGCATTCCCGCCGACTGCTCGGTGGAATTCCACCCGCATGGCGGCGGGCCGGCAATTCAGCTTTCCTACGACTCGCCATTCCTGGCCAAGGCCAAGACTGCGCTGTCGGATGAATGGCCGAAGCCAGCGGTGACAACGGGCAGCGGCGGCTCGATACCGGTGGTCGGCGACTTCCAGACCTATCTCGGCATGGAATCGCTGCTGGTCGGGTTCGGCCTCGACGACGACCGCATCCACTCGCCCAACGAGAAATACGAGCTGACCTCCTTCCACAAGGGCCAGCGCTCCTGGGCGCGCATTCTCGATGCGCTGACGCGCTGAGGAGGCTGGGAAGTTTTCTTGTTGATTTTTCAGCGGATCGCGGCGAGGACGAGTTACGCCGCGATCCGGAGAAAACCATGCCCGACATCCGCTTCCACAAGAACGATCTGCCCGACCTCGCCCACTACAATGTCGACGCGGTGGCCATCGATACCGAGACGCTGGGGTTGAACCCGCACCGCGACCGGCTGTGCGTGGTGCAGATCTCGCCCGGCGATGGCTCGGCCGACGTGATCCAGATCGCGCCCGGCCAGAAGAAAGCGCCGAACCTCGTCAGCCTGCTCCGCAACCGCGGCATATCGAAACTGTTCCACTACGGCCGTTTCGACCTCGCCGTGCTCTACAACGCCTTCGGCGTCATGCCGGAGCCGGTGTTCTGCACCAAGATCGCCTCGCGGCTGACCCGCACCTATACCGACCGGCACGGGCTGAAGGACATCTGCTTCGAACTGCTTGGCGTCGGCCTGTCGAAGGCGCAGCAATCGTCGGACTGGGCGGCCGAGACCCTGTCGCCCGAACAGCTCGAATATGCCGCTTCCGACGTTCTCTATCTGCACCGTCTGCGCGAGGTGCTGGCTGGACGCCTGGCGCGGGACGGGCGCACCAAGGAAGCCGACGCCTGCTTCCGCTTCCTGCCGACGCGTGCCAAGCTCGATTTGATGGGTTGGGACGAAGAGGATATTTTTGCCCACAGCTGATGGCCTTCGGATAACGCTTCCGGCAGCCTTGGAACCAGACACGCGTCGTGGCGTTTCTGTCGACTCAATGAGGGGGATGACGTGGCAGACCGCAAACCGATAGCGTCCGCCCCGACGGATGGGTCCAAGGTCACTGTTCTGTGGAAGGACGGCGCCGGCGTCGTCAGCGAATCCGTCGGGCAATATCGCGACGGCGCCTGGTGGGTCTACACCGACAGCGATACCCAGAAAAAGGTCGACCCGACCAGCTGGCGGCCAGTCTCCAGCGACGATGACGACGATCAATGAGCGCCGCTGGCGGGTGCAACTGCTTTCGCATAGCCTGAAGTGGTTGATATCGAGGCCGATTCGGGGCCTTCCGCTCCGTAGCCTCTCTTCCTGGAGGAACGCGTCATGGGCATCGAAAGCCTTCTCATCTTCATCATAATCGGCGCCATTGCCGGCTGGCTCGCCGGCCTCATCGTCTCGGGCTTCGGCTTCGGCCTCATCGGCAACATCATCGTCGGCATTATCGGCGCCCTGATCGCCGGCTGGCTATTTCCAAGGCTCGGCTTCGCTATCGGCGGCGGCATTCTGGCTGCCATCATCAACGCCACGATCGGCGCCGTCATCCTGCTGGTGCTGGTCAAGGTTCTGAAGCGAGCTTGACGCTCTAAGTTTCATTCAACGCAATTCCTCAGGAGAAAGCCTGTGCTTTCCTGGAATTGCTGCCAAAGGAGCGCGCCGTGAAACAGAACACTCTCTATCTCCTTGTCGGCGCGCTCGTTGTCGTGGTCATCGCGCTCGGTGCATATGTCTATCACGAACAGACCAAGCCCAAGGGCGTCGAACTGAAGATCGACGACAAGGGCATTTCGATCCAGCAGAATTGAAATATTCGGGGTAGCCAGGGCCTCTGCCTTTTGCGGCAGACAGGCCGCGAGGATGCGCCTTTCGGACCCAGTTGGCGGCAGCGGATTTTAGAAATTCTTAAGGAATTTCAGAAGGGTGCATAAACCCTGCTTTAACGCGCCCTTAAACCGCCGCATCTACCCTCCAACCCGAGCGCCATTGATACCGGGAAGACAGCGCAACGCATGGCGAACCGCAGAGACAGTCGCATCGAACCCAGCTTCGAGGGATCGCCAAAGGCGAAATCCGCGGCCGGTTTTTCGGTGAACGAGGAGGATCGGGTCGTGCCGGCCAATCGCAAATCATCTTCGGCGCGCAAAACCTCCAAGGCAAAATCATCGTCACGCGGCAAGCGAGGCAAAGCCCGGCGCGGCCTTTTCGGCGTGATGGCCCGGATGTTCTACTGGTGCTTCGTGCTCTGCATCTGGGGCGGCATCGCCGTGGCCGGCATCGTCGTCTATTACGGCGCCAAGATGCCGGCGGCGACCACCTGGTCGATCCCCGACCGTGCGCCCAACATCAAGATCGTCTCGGTCGACGGGCAACTGCTTGCCAACCGCGGCATGAGCGGCGGCGAGGCGGTCGGCCTGCACGAAATGTCGCCCTACATTCCGGAAGCCGTCATCGCCATCGAGGACCGCCGCTTCTATTCGCATTTCGGCATCGACCCGATCGGCCTGTCACGCGCCATGGTGACCAATGTTCTGGGCCGGCGTTTCTCGCAGGGCGGCTCGACGCTGACCCAGCAACTGGCCAAGAACCTGTTCCTGAAGCCCGACCGCACGCTGGAGCGCAAGGTGCAGGAAGTGCTGCTGGCGCTGTGGCTGGAGCACAAGCATACCAAGGACCAGATCCTCGAAATGTACCTCAACCGGGTCTATTTCGGCTCCGGCGCCTATGGCGTCGAGGCGGCCTCGCGCCGCTATTTCGGCAAGAGCGCGCGCGATGTCACTCTGTCGGAGGCGGCCCTTCTCGCCGGCCTCTTGAAGGCGCCGTCGCGACTGTCGCCGGCGCGGGATCCGAAGGCGGCGGAGGAGCGTTCGCAGCTGGTGCTCGCCGCCATGCGCGACGAAGGCAAGATCAGCGCTAAGGAACTGGCCTCGGCGATGAGCGCGCCGGCAACGCGCGCGCCATCCTACTGGACCGGTTCGGAAAACTACGTCGCCGACACCATCATGGAAGAGCTGCCCGATTTGATCGGCGACGTGCGCAGCGACATCGTCGTCGACACCACCGTCGACCTCAACCTGCAGAAGCTCGCCGAAGAGTCGATCCGCCGGCTGATCGACGAGAGCGGCAAGAAGCTCAATGTCAGCCAAGGCGCGCTGGTCTCGATCGACAATTCCGGCGCCGTGCGCGCCATGGTCGGCGGCTACGACTATTCGACGAGCCAGTTCGACCGCGCCTCCGAAGCACGCCGTCAACCGGGCTCGGCGTTCAAGCCGTTCGTCTATATGGCCGCGCTGGAAGCTGGTCGCACGCCCGACAGCGTGCGCAACGACGCACCGATCAAGATCGGCAAGTGGACACCGGACAATTACGGCGGCAAGTATTTCGGCAAGGTGACGCTGGCGACCGCGCTGGCGAAATCGCTGAATTCTGTCGCGGCACAGCTGACCATGGAGGTCGGCCCCGACGCGGTGGTCGAGGCGGCGCACCGCATGGGCATCCAGTCCGATCTGATCGCCAACACCTCGATCGCGCTCGGCACTTCGGAAGTGACGCCGCTGGAGCTGACATCGGCCTATGTGCCGTTCGCCAATGGCGGCTACAAGCCTGACATCCATTTCATCCGCCGCATCACCACGACCGAAGGCAAGGTGCTCTATGACGACAATGGCGGCAGCGCGCCGCGCGTCGTCAAGCAGAACATTGTCGGCATGATGAACTCGATGATGACTGGCACGGTCGAGATCGGCACGGCGAAGAAGGCGGCCTTCGCCTGGCCGTCTGCCGGCAAGACCGGAACCAGCCAGAATTCGCGCGACGCCTGGTTCGTCGGTTACACCGCAAACCTCACCACCGGCGTATGGTTCGGCAATGATGACGGCACGCCGATGAAGAAGGTCACCGGTGGCGCGTTGCCGGCACAGGCCTGGCACGAATTCATGGTGGCGGCGCATGAAGGCGTGCCGGTCAGGCCGCTGCCCGGGACCTGGAAATCGACGCCTCCAGATACCATCGTGCCCGACGATATTCCGTCAGTCGATAACAATCAGGCGGCGCCGTTGCCTGCCGTGGCCGTCAGCCGTTCGGAGCCTGCTGCCGCGCCGGCACCTGCTGCTGCACCGGCACAAGCACCGGTCCGCCGTCCGGCCGAAACGGTCGATGCCGACGGTTTCAACATGCCGGGCGACGGCGGCACCACGGCCTCGATCAAGCACCCGGTACCGCCGGGCAGCGTCGGCGGCCCGGCCAAGAAGCGGAAAACCTCAATCCTGGATATTCTCGGCGGCGGCTGAGCGGCTCGTCATTCTGGCTTCAAACCAATGGCGAGCTGGCAATCCGTTCCTCATATGAGAGCTGCGGTGACAATTCGGCCTCTCGCCACCTCCGCGGCATTCGGCTACATCTCCGGCCGGAGTGACAGACATGGCTGAGACCGACACCAGAAAAACCATCGTGCTGACCGGAGCCAGCCGCGGCATCGGACATGCTACGGTCAAGCGCTTTTCGCGTGAGGGTTGGCGCGTCATCACCTGTTCGCGCCAGGCCTTTGCCGAGGATTGTCCGTGGCCGGCCGGTCCGGAAGATCACATCAAGGTCGATCTCGCCGACCAGGAAGATGTCGGCATCGCCGTCTCGGAGATCCGTCACCGGCTCGAGGCGCATGGCGGCCAGTTGCACGCTCTGGTCAACAATGCCGGCATCTCGCCAAAGCTCAAGGACGGCAACAGCCGGATGGATTCGATCGACACGCCGATGCATGTCTGGCGCGATGTGTTCCAGGTGAATTTCTTCGCGCCGATCATGCTGGCGCGTGGCCTCTTCAAGGAGCTTGCTGCAGCGAAAGGCTCGATCGTCAACGTCACCTCGATCGCCGGCACGCGCGTGCATCCTTTCGCCGGCACCGCCTATGCGACCTCGAAGGCGGCGCTCGGCTCGCTGACGCGCGAGATGGCGCATGATTTCGGCCCGCACGGCATCCGCGTCAATGCGATTGCGCCGGGCGAGATCGACACCGCGATCCTGTCGCCGGGCACCGACAAGATCGTGGAGACGATCCCACTCAGGCGCCTTGGCGCCACCTCGGAAGTCGCCGACATCATCTTCTTCCTGTGCTCGCAGCAGGCGTCCTATGTGACGGGCTCGGAAATCCACATCAATGGCGGCCAGCACGTCTGAGCGCTGACAGACTGCTCATTCGGCGATGGTGAGAACAGCCTTGCCGCTGAAGCTGCGCTGCCGCAAGGCGTCCAGGGCCTGGGCGATGTCTGTCCACGGCACGGTCATGGACACGCGGGTTTCCAGCTGGCCGGCCGCGACCAGAGCGAGCAGCGAGGCGATGTCCGCGCCAATGGCTGGACCGGATGTGTAGTAGGCGAAAGTCTGAAGCCCCGCTCCCTCATGGCCCGGAACGAATTGTCTGAAGCCAACCGGCGTGAGTTCGCCGCTGCTCGAACCGAACATGACGATGGTGCCGCGGGGGGCGACGCGTTCGATGGCATGGGCGAGGCTTTGGCCGCCGACCGACTCGGTGATCAGAGAGAATGGCCCTTCGGCCAGTTCGATCGACTCGACGACCTCGTGAGCACCAAGACCGCGGAGATCCTCGGCGTGCCGGGCGGCGGCGATTGCAGTCACCGCGGCGCCTTGCTCGCGGGCGAGCTGGATCTGGAAACGGCCGACCGCACCGCTCGCGCCGGTGATCAGGACCTGCTGTCCCGCGAGGTCGCCGCCATGGCGCAAGACCCTTAGGGCCGTCGTGCCCGCCACGGGAAGCGTGGCGGCGGAAACGAAGCTGACCTCGTCCGGGATGACGGCGAGGCGGTCGGTCGGAACGGCGACCTGTTCGGCCCAGCCGGCCTCGTCGACCAAAGCCACAACCCGGGCGCCGACGGCAGGCCCGGAGCCATCGGCTGCCGCCCGCTTGATCACTCCAACCACGTCCTGGCCAGGTATCCAGCCTTCCGGGCGTATGGTGAGCAGGCGCAATTCACCGCGGTTCAACGAGGTTGCGTGGACGCAGACAAGCGCTTCGTTGGGGAGGGGCCGAGGGTCCTCGACCTCGGCGAGACTGATCCGGGTGATGCTCTCGGGAGAGATGACAAGCGCGCGCATGGGAAGCCTTCCTGCCGGTTTGTGACATGCCAGCCACGAACCAGAGTCTATCGACTCCCCGCATCAAAGAATTTAGCTATCACGGCGAATAGTTGCTAAAAGCCATCAATCATGAGACAGCCGCTCCGCTACCCCTGGGTCAATTTCGATGTCGATGATGTGCAGGCACCTGCGATTGCCGTGCGCGTCGACGTTACCGAAACCAAAGCGGAAGTGGCTGCCCATTGGCATCGGAAGGGCCAGCTCGTCTTCGCGCTCGGCGGTGGCGTCACCTGCCGCGTGCCCAGCGGTCTGTGGATGGTGCCGCCGCATTGCGGTGTGTGGATTCCCGGCAGTATGGAACACAGCAACATCGCGACGGCCAATGCGCGGATCTTCTTCGTCTATATCGAGCCGGGAGCCGCCGATCTGCCGGACCGGTGCTGCACGCTGTCGATCTCGCCATTGTTGCGCGAACTGATCATCGAGCTGGCCGATCGCGTGGAGGAGGATGAGGCGAGGGACGGGCTCTTGACCACGATCCTGCTTTCGGAACTGCCGCGCATGCCGGTCCAGCAGCTGCATCTGCCGATCTCCGCCGAGCCGCGCTTGCGGCGGATCGCCGATGCGTTGGCGCAAGACCCTGCCGACCGCAGCACGCTTGCAGAGTGGGCCAGTCGCGTCGCGCTCTCAGAAAGCAGTCTCGCCCGTCTTGTGGTGAAGCAGACCGGCCTGAGCTTCGGCCGCTGGCGCCAGCAATTGCATCTGATCGTCGCCATAAGGGAGCTGGCCTCGGGTGCGAGTGTCCAGCAGGTTTCGGGCGATCTCGGTTACGGCTCCGTCACCGCCTTCATCACCATGTTCAAGAAGGCGCTTGGCAAGCCGCCGGCAAAGTATCTCGCCAGCGTCGCGCACAATGGCGGCTCCGCCTTCGTTGGATGATCGATGCGCCTGTGGCAAGCCTCAGGCCGGAGAGGGTTCAATGGCTTCGGGGCGCGGCATTGGCTTTGGCCCCAGCACTTCTTCGACAATGCCGCGGGCGATTTCGCGTTCACCCATGATGACGGTGTCGGCGCCGAGCC
The DNA here is from genome assembly GCF_030323145.1 of Mesorhizobium sp. C432A. Taxonomy (NCBI): domain Bacteria; kingdom Pseudomonadati; phylum Pseudomonadota; class Alphaproteobacteria; order Hyphomicrobiales; family Phyllobacteriaceae; genus Mesorhizobium; species Mesorhizobium sp. C432A. The sequence continues at coordinate 2,147,666 of NZ_CP100470.1, forward strand.
CCTTCAGGTGCTCGACCTCGGCATCGGAATGGGCTCGCGCGATGACGTTGATGCCGGGGTTGGCGGCGCGTGCCCTGAGTACGATCTGCCCGGCCTCGAAGGCGTTGGGTATGGCAAGGATCAATCGCCTGGCGCCCTGCGGATTCGCGGCGGCGAATACACCTGCATTGGCCGCGTTGCCGGAGACGATTTCGGCGCCGTCGTCTCTGAGCCTCGCCAGCGTCTTGTCGGCGTCCTCGATGACCAGGAAGGGCAGCGATGCCTGTTTCAGCGCCGCACCGACCAGGCTGCCGACGCGGCCGTAGCCGATCAGGATGGTGTGGCCCGAAAGCGTTGTGCGTGGCGGTGGGCCATTCTCTTTTGCCGCGGCGGCCACCGAGGCCACTTGTCCGGGCTGCGTCGCCGGGCCGACCGGCTTGGCCTCTTCCGGTGGTGCTGCCTTGGCGGCGCGCGCGTCCAGCCACGGCTTCATCCAGTCGAGGGCAAGGAACATCAGCGGATTGACCAGGATCGACAGGATGGCGCCTGCCAGGATCAGGTCGCGTCCCTGTTCGGGCAACAGTTTCAGCCCGACGCCGAGCTCGGCCAGGATGAAGGAGAATTCGCCGATCTGCGCGAGGCTGGCCGAGATCATCAAGGCGGTTCCCAGCGGATAGCGGAAGGCGATGACGATGACGAAGGCGGCCAGCGACTTGCCGATGACGATGATGGCCAGCGTCGCCAGGATCGGCCAGCCATTGCTCATCAGGCTGAACGGATCGAACAGCATGCCGACCGAGACGAAGAACAGCACCGAGAAGGCGTCGCGCAGCGGCAGCGATTCCTCCGCTGCGCGGTGGCTGAGTTCGGATTCGCTCATGATCATGCCGGCGAAGAAGGCGCCAAGCGCCAGCGAGACGCCGAACAGTTTGGCGGCGCCGTATGCGACGCCGAGCGCGATCGCCAGCACCGCCAGCCGGAACAGTTCGCGCGAGCCGGTATGAGCGACATAGTGCAGGATCCACGGAATGACCCGGCGGCCGACCACCAGCATGACGACGACGAAGGCGACGACCTTGGCCAGCGTGAGCCCGACGACACCCCAGATGCCGTAGCTGGCCGGCAGCGACAAAAGGCTCGCATGGTCATCGACCTGCGGCTGGCCGCCGAGCACGCCGGCCAACGCCGGCAAAAGCACCAGCGCCAGCACCATGGCGAGGTCCTCGACGATCAGCCAGCCGACGGCGATGCGGCCGCGCTCGGTCTCGATCAGCCGTCGCTCCTGCAACGCGCGCAACAGCACCACTGTGGACGCGACGGAAAGCGCCAGACCGAAGACTAGGCCGGCGCCCATCGACCAGCCGAGCATCCAGGCAAGGCCGGCGCCCAGCGCGGTGGCAAAGCCGATCTGGACAATGGCGCCGGGTACGGCGATGGCGCGGACGGAGAGAAGATCCTTCAGCGAGAAATGCAGGCCGACGCCGAACATGAGCAGGATGACGCCGATTTCGGCCAGCTCATTGGCAAGGCCGGCATCGGCGACGAAGCCGGGCGTGTTCGGCCCAACCAGCACGCCGGCGACGAGGTAGCCGACCAGCGGTGGGATGCGAAAACGGTTGGCGAGCGCCCCGAAGATGAATGCCAGCCCCAGACCGGCGACGATGGTGGCGATAAGGGGCGTGTCATGCGGCATTGTCTATGGAGCGCCTTTCGGGAAATGTCGGGTGTGCGCCGCCCGAAGCCGCCGCCTTTTTCAATATGGTGGAGGGGGTGCGGGCGACGCAACCCGCAAGACGTAAATTGGTGGCCAGAGGCACCGAAAACGAAAGGCACGCGCAGCAAAACCGCTGCGCGCGCCAATAGCGAATTATCGATGAGCGTCACGCCGCCTGCAGCATGGCCTCGATGTCGATCAGCGGGCGGTTGGTCAGTGTCTTTGGGATCTCCGCCTGCACCTTGTCAGTGACTTCCTTGTGCAATTTCTTGCGCATGGTGCCGAGCACCAGCGGCGGCGCGACCAGCACGATGTCGTCGAAGATGCCGTGATGGGCGAGCTTGTAGAGCCGGTCCGCAATCTCTTCGGCAAAGCGTTCCTTGCCCTGCCGGTGCCAGTCGGTTTCCTCAACCGCGCTGCGATGCACAGAGGGGCCGTCATTGTAGCGGCCGGGACTGTCGCTGCCTTGTTCGCGCGTTGCCGGATTGTCCTGGTTCATCTCCTGGAAGAGCTGCAGGTGCGGATAGAGATTGTCGCCCTCGTTCTTCAGGAACAGCGCTTTCTCGCCATCGGCCACCATGACCAGAAGGCCATGTTTCAGGTTGATCTTGCTCATTTGCGGGCTCCTGTTTGAAGGTTCAAATCCAGCCGACGATTGTCTGTTACGGCAGGGGCAGAACGCGTGGCGAAGCGGGAACGTTCCACTTCGTTCGCCGAGATCGCACGCAGCCATATCCAGCCCGATCTAACGTCCATCGGAGCAATGTCCGAGGTGACGGCTTTAATCTACTAAATTAGTAGAATTTAGAAAAAACAATTTTGCAGCTTGGCCGCCTGCCGGATAAAAGAGCCGCAGAACAAGGCCTGCGGCAGCAGCTTGAATCCGCCTGATATGCGGATGTGGAATATTTTTCTCTTGGCCCTTTGGCTTGCGGAAAACCGATTGCCTCCCGTCAGGGGATGCGCGAGTGGGTTCCTTCAGCTTTTTCGCGTCCGCGCCTAAAACTGCCGAATTGTTCCGGAATCTGTTCGTCATGCCGCACACCAATCCCAAGCTCACCGCGTTCCCGGTCTTCATGCGGGTCGAAGGCGAAGCCGTGGCCATCGTCGGCGGCGGAGGCGAAGCGTTGGCCAAGGCGCGGCTACTTGATCAGTCGAGTGCTGTGCTTCGCATCATTGCCGATGTTGCCGACGCCGAATTGCTGAGCTTCATCGCCACGACCGGCGCCATCCGTATCGACGCCCCCTACGACGCCGCGCATCTCGAAGGCGCGGTCCTGGTGTTTGCCGCCAGCGGCGACGAGACGCTCGACCGCCGCGTCGCCCACGATGCGCGCCGCCTTGGCATTCCGGTCAATGCCGTCGACCGGCCGGAGCTATGCGATTTCTTCACCCCGGCGCTGGTCAACCGCGCCCCGGTCGCCATCGCCATCGGCACGGAAGGCGCGGGTCCGGTGCTGGCGCAGATGCTGCGCAGCCGCATCGACCGCATGCTGTCGCCGTCGCTCGGGCCGCTGGCAGCGCTTGCCGCCTCGTTCCGGGGTGCCGCCGAAAAGCTGCTGCCGAAAGGCAACGCCCGCCGCCAGTTCTGGAGCAGTTTTTTCCAGGGTGCACCGGCGCGCGCCGTCGAAGCCGGCGAGCTTTCGCAGGCGCATGACGCCGCCGCCGATCTGTTGCTGTCGAAGGCTCCGGCTTCGGGCCATATCGCGTTGGTTGGCGCCGGGCCAGGTGCTGAGGATCTTCTGACGCTGCGCGCGCATCGGCTTTTGATGGAAGCCGACGTCATCGTCTATGACGCGCTGGTGCCGGAGGCGATCGTCGCCATGGGCCGCCGCGACGCCGAGCGGCTGCCGGTCGGAAAACGCAAGGGATGCCACACCAAGAGCCAGGCCGAGATCAATGCGCTGCTGGTCGATCTCGGCAGGCAGGGCAAGCGCGTCGTGCGGCTGAAGTCGGGCGACCCGCTCGTGTTCGGCCGCGCCGGCGAGGAGATGGCCGCACTGCGCGATGCCGGCATCGCCTATGATGTCGTCCCCGGCGTCACCGCCGCCTTTGCCGCCGCCGCCGACTTCGAGCTGCCGCTGACGCTGCGCGGCGTCTCCTCGTCGATGGTGTTCACCACCGGCCATGATCTGAAGGGCAATTCGCTGCCGGATTGGGCCAAGCTCGCCATTTCCGGCGCCACCGTCGCCGTCTATATGGGCCGCTCGGTCGCCGCCGAAGTCGCCGGACGACTGATCGAGGCCGGCCTGTCGCCGGACACGGCGGTTGCCGTGGTCGAGAATGCCAGCTTGCAGAACCGCCGCCGTTTCCACGGCACACTGGCCGATTTGCCGTCGCTGGAAGAGCGCGCCGATCTGGCCGGTCCGGTGATGACCATCATCGGCGACGCGGTTGCCGGCGCCAACTTTGAACGTTCCGAGCCGCTCGCGGCCCATAACTATGAGGGCGCCGCCAACGCGGCCGACGCAGAGGTCGAGCCATGAAGATACTGACCGCAAACCGCCTCTCCGACGGCATCGCCGTCTGGTACGCCGATGGCGGCTGGGCCGAGACGGTCGACCATGCCGACCTTGCCCATGACCAAGCGGCAGAGGACAGGCTGGAAGCAATCGGCGCCAAGGCCAACGCCAACAATCAGGTTGTCGACGTCAATCTGATCGACGTTGAAGTCATCAATGGCGTCGTCGTGCCGGTACGCTTGCGCGAAAAGATCCGCGCCGCCGGCCCGACCATCCGGGAAGATCTGGGCAAGCAGGCTGCGCGGGCAGCGTAACAAAATACGGGCGGACGCGCCCTGAAAGACGAAACATGTACCGCTACGATGAGTTCGACCACGATTTTGTCCAGGCCCGCGTCGCCGAGTTCAGCGACCAGGTCGAACGCCGGCTGTCCGGCGAGATCACCGAGGATCAGTTCCGGCCGCTGCGGCTGATGAACGGCGTCTACCTGCAGCTGCACGCCTACATGCTGCGCATCGCGGTGCCCTATGGCACGCTGAACAGCGCCCAGTTGCGCATGCTCGGCCACATCGCGCGCAAATACGACAAGGGCTACGGCCATTTCACCACGCGCCAGAACATCCAGTTCAACTGGCCGGCGCTGTCCGACATTCCGGCGATCCTGGCCGATCTCGCCAGCGTCGAGATGCATGCCATCCAGACCAGCGGCAATTGCATCCGCAACGTCACCGCCGATCATTTTGCCGGCGCCGCCGCCGACGAGGTCGCTGATCCGCGCCCCTATGCCGAGATCCTGCGGCAATGGTCGTCTGTGCATCCGGAATTCTCGTTCCTGCCGCGCAAGTTCAAGATCGCGGTGACCGGGGCCGAGCGCGACCGCGCCGCCATCCAGACGCATGATATCGGTCTGCATCTGAAGAAGGACGCCACCGGCGAGCTCGGCTTTGCCGTCTATGTCGGTGGCGGCCAGGGCCGCACGCCGATGGTGGCGCGCAAGATCCGCGACTTCCTGCCGGAAGCCGACCTGCTGTCCTACTGCACCGCGATCCTGCGCGTGTACAACCTCTATGGCCGCCGCGACAACAAGTACAAGGCGCGCATCAAGATCCTCGTCCACGAGACCGGCGTCGAGGAAATCACCCGCCAGGTCGAGGCCGAATGGCAGGAGCTGAAGGACGCCGAGCTGAAGCTGCCGGAAGCCGACATCCGTGCCATCGACGCCTATTTCGCGCCGCCGGCACTGACCGCCCGGCCGGAAGGCGACGCGGCGATCAAGCTGGCGCGGCTCGATTCCAAAAGCTTCTCGGATTGGCTCGACCAGAATGTCGTGACGCATCGCCATCCCGACTATGCCGCGGTGACGATCTCGCTGAAAGGCATCGGCGAGGTGCCGGGCGATGCCACCGACAGCCAGATGGAAGCGGTCGCCGACATCGCCGAGAAATACGCGTTCGACGAACTGCGCGTCAGCCATGAGCAGAACCTGATCCTGCCGCATGTGGCGCGCGCCGATCTCAAGGCTGTCTATGATGCGCTGGTCGATATTGGTCTGGCGACGGCCAATTCCAACCTGATCAGCGATATCATCGCGTGCCCTGGCCTCGACTATTGCGCGCTGGCGACGGCGCGCTCGATCCCGATCGCGCAGGAGATTTCGCTTCGCTTCGCCTCGCTCGAGCGGCAGCGTGAGATCGGCGAATTGAAGCTCAAGATTTCCGGCTGCATCAATGCCTGCGGCCACCACCATGTCGGCCATATCGGTATCCTCGGCGTCGAGAAGAAGGGCTCCGAGCTCTACCAGGTGACGCTTGGCGGATCGGCCGACGAGAACACCTCGGTTGGCGAAATCATCGGCCGCGGCTTCTCTTCGGAAGAGATCACCGACGCCATCGAGCAGATCGTCGACACCTATCTCGGCCTTCGGCTCGGTCCCAGTGAACGTTTTATCGACGCCTACCGCCGTGTCGGTCCCGCGCCGTTCAAGGAGGCGCTCTATGCTGGCGAAACCAAGGCCGCTTGACCGCATCGTCGACGTCGACGACAGCATCGCCGCCAAAGCGGCGGGCTTCGACGCGCTGTATGGACATCTGAGCCCGCTCGACATCATCGAACGCGCGGCGAGCGAATTGTTTCATGACGAGATCGCCGCCGTGTCGTCCTTCGGCGCGGATTCCGCCGTCCTGCTGCATATGATCGCCAAGGTCGACCGCACGCTGCCGGTCATCTTCCTGGACACCGGCAAGCATTTCGAAGAGACGCTGGGCTATCGCGATGCGCTGGTCGCCGATTTCGGGCTGACCAACATCAGGGTGATCAAGCCCGAAGACGCGGCGCTCGAGCGGGTCGATCCGACGGGCAATCTGCACCAGAGCAATACCGATGCCTGCTGCGACGTGCGCAAGGTCGAGCCGCTGGCGCGCGGCGTCGCCCCCTTCCGCGCCTGGCTGACCGGCCGGAAGCGCTTCCAGGCGGCGACGCGAGCCGCGCTGCCGGTGTTCGAGGCGGTCGGCCCGCGCGTACGCGTCAATCCGCTGGCGCACTGGACGACATCCGACCAGGCCGACTACATGCGCGCGCATGCGCTGCGCAAAAATCCGCTGGTTGCGTACGGCTATCTGTCGATCGGCTGCTTCCCGTGCACGCAGCCGGTGCAGCCGGGAGAGGATGCGCGCAGCGGCCGCTGGGCCGGTCATGCCAAGACCGAGTGCGGCATCCATCTGTCGGGACTGGAAGTGTCGCTGACCGACGCATCCCTTTAAGCTATGGTGATATTCAGGTGAGGCTGGCCTGCAACGGCGGCTTCCGCTCGGAGGCCGCCGGTTTCGTGTGGACCGGCTTTCGCGGACTTTCGATTTTTAGGGCTTTAGGAATTTTCTATGACTGAACAGACCACAGCGGAGACCCGCCTCTGGACCCGGACGGGTTTTCGCGAAGACGAGTGGACACATGCCGAAAGTGCGGATGCACTGGCGGGCAATGGCCGCTTCATCCTGCCGTTGCAGGCATTTCTCGGCCTCGATGCCGAGGTGCGGCGCTCGGCCAAGGAGCGGCTGGGCGTCGCATTGCTGCCGGGCGACCAGCTGGAAAAGATCGTGGATCTGCTCGACCAGCTGTCGCTGGTGGCGCTGGCCTTTCCGGCCTTCAGCGACGGCCGCTCGTTTTCCAAGGGCGAATTGCTGCGCAGCCGCTACGATTTCGAGGGCGCGGTCCGCGCCACGGGCCAGGTGCTCGTCGACCAGCTGCCGCATATGCTGCGCCTCGGCTTCGACGAGTTCGAGATCTCCAACCCGGTTCTGCTGAAGCGCCTCGAAGAAGGCCGCACAGGCGGGCTGGGCCTTTACTATCAGCCGACCGAAGCGTCGGAGCCGAAGGGGCCGAAATACTCCTGGCGGCGCGTTCGCAACAGCTGACGCGACGGTAATTCCGCCTGTCTTTACAGACTGTGATCGGGCCTTCTCCTGGCTGTCCGGACGGAAATATCCGCCGGGCGCGAGGGAGGAATCGGCGCTCATCGGCGGCAACACCAATGCACCGTCCATCATGATCGCCGAAAAGGCGCCTGACATGATCAGGGCTGCAAGGTCTGGATGCGCGAGGAGCGCAAGGCTGCCTGAGCCGGTTTTTGGGAGATGCCGCCGCGCCTTCGGTGCGGCGGTTTTTTTCTTTGTCTTACGGAATTCCCAAGCGAAAGCCCGGAAAACCGCCTCACACTTTGCTGGAATTGCTTTTAGGCCAAGGCCCGCGCTTCGCGAAACGAGACCAGCTTGCGGCGGTTCTCGTCCCACAACGCAAGCTTGACGCAGCGCAGGCTGTCGAGGAGCGTGACGCGGCCGATGCCGCGCAGTTCGGGATAGTCGCGCAGCACTTCCTGCAGCCGGTAGCCCGGCACCTTGGCCGAGAGATGGTGCACGTGATGGACGCCGATATTGCCGGTGAACCAGTTCAGCACCGGCGGCAAATCATAATAGGACGAGCCGTGCAGGGCGGCACGCTGGAATTCCCACTCTTCGTCCTTCGCCCATTCCGTCTCCTCGAACTGGTGCTGGACGTAGAACAGCCAGATTCCGGCCGATCCGGCCAGGATCACGATCGGCAAATGGACGATCAGGAAAGCGCCGGGGCCGACCAGCCAGATAAGCAGCGCTGCCGCGACCGCGATGCCGAGATTGGTGGTCATCGACGACACCCAGGGCGTCAGGCCGCCGCGCATCATGCCGACCGGCAGCCTCTGCTCGAAGATGAACAGCCAGATCGGGCCAAGGCCGAACATCACCAGGGGATGGCGGTAGAGACGATAGGCAAGGCGTCCCCGCCAAGACAGCTGCCGGTATTCAGCAACCGTCAACGTCCTGATATCGCCCATGCCGCGCTCGTCAAGATTGCCGGCGCTGGCGTGATGGGTGGCGTGCGCGCGCCGCCAGCAATCGTAAGGGGTCAGCGTCAGCACGCCGAGCGCGCGGCCGATCCAGTCGTCGGCAGTGCGGTTGGCGAAGAAGGAGCCGTGGCCGCAATCGTGCTGGATCATGAAGATCCGCACCAGAAAACCGGCGGCGGGAAGGATCAGGATCAAGCCCCACCAGTGGCCATAGGAATAGGCTGCCGAAGACAGCGCCCACAGCGTAACGAAAGGAATAAGGGTGATGGCGAGTTCAAGAGTGCTGCGTCGCCGGTCGGGCTTCTTGTAGCGCGCCAGGATCTTCAACCAGGCGCGCTTGCTGTTGGCGGCCGTCTCGGGGGAAATCATGTTCATCAGGAAGCATAGGCGGGGCGTCCCGCTGCCGCAAGGAAAAGCTCACGCAAAATTACTGCGCGTAATTGTCGCGCGATAGCATCGCTATTGACGGCGTTGGCCGCCGGCCATGCTGGCTTCTATGCCGTCCAGCCGATCGAGCAGGTCCCGGAAACGGGCGGGAATGTCGGCCTCGGTGCGGAAGGCCGGCAAGGTGCGCAAGAAGCGCGTCGTCGCCTCGGTGCCGAACTGGCGCCTGATGTCGGCGGCGAGCTCTTCGCTTCTGTTGCCAGTATTGCGGTCCATTGTCTCAAATCCTGTGTCGGTGTCAAAACTCCTCCAAGCTTTGAATGGTTCCCCATAGCGGGGTATTGGCAAGCAAAGGCTGCCGTTACGGTAAAGTTTGAATTAATTTTGAACGTCTTTGCGTCCCGCACCAAGTCCGACGGGCAGCCCGCAACATTGCCTGCTGTTGGGCGTCCTCCTGGGCTTACCCCTTGATTTTTGGCCGCCAAACCTCGATATCGGGCGCAAATCCAAACCATTCGAACGACGGGAAATGGCGATGAGCGACCAGACAAAAGACGAACGCGCGCCCGAGGATATCGAAACGGCCGAGGCCGAGCGCACGCAAGGCGGCATCGACGGCGACTATGAAGCGCTGGTGCGGCTGCTGAAGGAAAACGAGGAGCTGAAGGACCGCGCGCTGCGGGTCGCGGCCGAGATGGAGAATCTGCGCCGCCGCACCGCCCGCGACGTGCATGATGCGCGCGCCTATGCGGTGGCCAATTTCGCCCGCGACATGCTGTCGGTGTCGGACAATCTGCGCCGCGCACTCGATGCTATCCCCGCCGAGGCGAAAGCGGCCGGAGATGCCGGCTTCAAGGCGCTGATCGACGGCGTCGAGATCACCGAGCGCGCCATGCTGTCGACGCTGGAACGGCATGGGGTGAAGAAGCTCGAACCGGAAGGTGAGAAGTTCGACCCGAATTTCCACCAGGCAATGTTCGAAGTGCCCAATCCCGATGTGCCGGCCAACACAGTCGTCCAGGTCGTGCAGCCGGGCTATTCGATCGGCGAGCGCGTGCTGCGGCCGGCCATGGTCGGGGTCGCCAAGGGCGGCCCCAAGATCGCGGCCACCGAAGCGCCGGTCGAGCCGGGGCCGGTGAACGAGCAGGCCGAGAAGGATGCGTGAGTAGGATAGGGAATAGGGAATAGGGAATAGGGAATAGGGAATAGGCAGGCGTATCAATCGCGCGGCTTCGTGTTATTCATTCTTTCCCTAATTCCCAATCCCTACTACCTCATGTCCCTGACACCCATCGACCTCCTCGACTATGCTGGCGTCGCCGTCTTTGCCGCGACCGGGGCGTTGGCGGCTTCGCGCAAGCAGCTCGACATCATCGGCTTCCTGTTTCTGGCCAGCGTCACCGGCATTGGCGGCGGCACGCTTCGCGACGTCATCCTCAACCTGCCCGTCTTTTGGGTCGCCAACTCCGGCTATGTGCTGGTTTGCGCGGCGGTTGCGGTGCTGGTCTTCTTCATCGCCCACCGCGTCGAATCCCGCTGGAAATGGCTGCTCTGGCTCGACGCCATCGGATTGGCGGCCTTTTCCGTAATGGGCGCGGCCAAGGGGCTGGCCATCACCGGCTCGCCGGTCGTCTCCGTTGTTATGGGCGTGTTGACCGCCACATTTGGCGGCATCCTGCGCGATCTGCTGGCCGGCGAGCCATCGGTGCTGCTCAGGCCCGAAATCTACGTCACCGCCGCACTCGCGGGCGCCGGCCTCTACACACTTGGCGATCTTGCCGGCCTGCCGCCGCTCGCCTCGGATATTGCCGGCTTCGTCGCGGCTTTCCTGGTGCGCGGCGGCGCGCTGAAATTCGGCTGGACCTTTCCGTCCTACAAGAGCCGCCCGGGACGGCGACCGGAGGATATTCCGTAGGGAGAGGGAATAGGGAATAGGGAATAGGGAATAGGGAATAGGGAATAGGGAATAGGGAATAGGGAATAGGGAATAGTCAGCAATTCGCGGCAGCCTTCACTACTGCCTACTGCCTACTGCCTACTGCCTCACGCCGCAAAGCGCTGCGCTTCCCCGCCATAATAGTTGACGTAGCGGGCGCCGATTTCCTTGACCGGCATCACCACGAACACATCGACGGTGGAGAACTCACGGTCGATGACGCAGCCGTCGCCGATGCGGGCGCCGACGCGCAGATAGCCCTTGACCAACGGCGGCATGGCCGCAATCGCCGCCTTGGCGTTGACCGCCTCGATCGGCATCAGGTCCATCGAGCAATAGCGCCCGGAGACCGCCCGCACATCCCAGGCGGAGTTGGTCCGGCAGTGATGGGCAAGGTAGGTGAGCGCCTCGGCATGCGCAGCCGGCACCGTGCCAGGGAACGAGGCACAACCGGTCATCACGCCGATCTCATAGTGGTTGATGTAGGCCCAGATGCCTTGCCACAGCGCCTCGATGGTGCGCTTCGAGCGGTATTCCGGCAGCACGCAGGAGCGGCCGAGCTCAAGGAAGCGCTGGCCAGGATGGCGGGCGATCAGCTTGGTCAGTTCGAACTCGCCTTCGGAATAGAAGCCGCCGGCGGTCGCGGCAATCTCTTGCCGCAGCAGGCGGTAAGTGCCGACGATGCGGCGATGCTCGGGGCCGGAGATCGAAGTGTCCAGCACGAGGAGATGGTCGCACAGCGGGTCGAAGCGGTCGGCGTCGCGGCGGTCCTGCGCCTGGAACAGGTCCTTCCTGGCGCCAAGCTCGTCATAAAACACCCGGTAGCGCACTTCCTGGGCGGCGGCGATTTCGGCCTCATTGCGGGCAAGCCGCACTTCGAGATTGCCGATACGGCCCAGCGGTGCGCCTGTTGCGACGGCATCGGCGTTCCGCGCGGCGAGCAAAGCGCCGCCTGCGCTGGGCCGAGTGTCACATTCCGGCATAACTGTATGCACGAGTGATTCTCCTTCGAGCCATCCCTCTTGGCACGGGGATACGGTGTAGGTGCAACAGGATTGTGACAGTACCGTGATACGGCGCGACGGGCAATACTTCGTCGGCTGGCGAAAACCCTCATTCGGCTACCTACGTGACGCGAGGATTGCGCCAGCGTCGCCTTGAAGCGCGTCGCGCTGGGACGATTCACGCGACGCGCTTCAAGTCTTTGTTTTGTGCATGTCGTCTTCTCAAAACCGGGGCCACTTTTGAGCGACATGAATTCAGGCGGCCACCTGGCCCTCGACGGCATGGACCAGCGCGTCGGGATCGAGCGGCTTGGTGACAAAGCCGCTGGCGCCATGGGCGAGCACGGTGTGGCGGGTCTTTTCCTGGCTGTCGGCCGAAAGCACCATGATCGGAACCGGCGGCACAGCCATTTCCTCCTCGTGGCGGCGGATGGCGGCGATCGCGTCCAGCCCGTCCATAACCGGCATGTGCAAATCCATCAGCACCACATCGAAGCGATTTTTCAGCCCGGCTTCGGTCACCGCCTCGACCGCGGCCTTGCCATTGCCGACCACTTTCACGCGGTGTCCCGCCTTCAAAAGCGTGGCGCGGGCAAGCATGGCGTTGATGTCGTTGTCTTCGGCGATCAGCACCGACAAACCTTGCTGGCGCCCGCCATGGGCACGAAGCGAGGACGCGCCGGTCTTTTCCGGCTTGGGCGGCGGCAAGGCAGGGGCATGACTGGTCAGCAGCACGCGCAGCAGGGTTTCGCCGCGCACCGGCCTCGCCAGGAAGGTGGCGTAGCCGTTGGTGCGGAATTCGCCAAGCATGCCGCGGTCGGTCGGCGCGATCAGCGTGATCGCCTCGCAATCGGCAAAGCCACTCTGGCGCAGGCGCTTGAGCAGTCTGCCGTCGCCGTCCTCCAGGGCCGCGTCGATCAACAGCACATCGCAATGTTCGGCGAAGGGCGTCGCCTGGGAAGCGGTTGCGGCGACGTCGACGGCGCCGCCATGGGCGCGGATGGTGCGGGCGATGGCGTCCGCCTCGACGGCGTTCTTCGACACGATCACGGCGCGCCGGCCGGCCAGGATGTTCTGCCGGTTCTGCGGTGCTTCGGTTGCTCCTGCGGCCGGGATCTCGAAGACGAATTCCGATCCCTCGCCAAGCCGGCTCGACACCGAAATGGCACCGCCCATGGCGGCGACCAGGCGCCTCGATATGGCCAGACCGAGGCCGGCGCCGCCATGGGTGCGGGTCGAGGTGCCGTCGGACTGTTCGAACTCCTCGAAGATGCGCTCCATATCCTCTTCGCGCAGGCCAGGGCCGGTGTCGGCGACGGTGAAGCAGATGCGGTCGCTGGTCTCGGTGCGGGCCCGTGCAACCGAAACCAGCACGCCGCCGGTGTCGGTGAACTTGATCGCATTGCCGATCAGGTTGAGCAGCACCTGCCTGACTCTTCCCGGATCGGCCATGATCATCTGTGGCACGTCGGGCTCGACATGACAGCCGAGGCCGATGTTCTTGGCGAAGGCTTTCGCCGCCATCAGTTCGATGATGTTGTCGGCAATTTCACGCAACGATGTCGGCTGCGGTTCCGGGTCGAAGCGGCCGGCCTCGATCTTGGAATAGTCGAGCAGGTCTTCGATGAGCGCCAAAAGCGCGCTGGCCGAGGTCGAGACGGCGCCGACATAGGTGCGCTGCTCGGGCGACAGATTGGTGTCGGCCAGTAGCTTGGCCATGCCCATGATGCCGTTCATCGGCGTGCGGATCTCATGGCTGACGGTGGCGAGGAAGCGCGACTTGGCCTGGCTGGCATATTCGGCGCGCTCGCGCGCGGTGATCAACGAGGATTCGGCGCGCTTGCGGGCGGTGATGTCACGGGCAATCGCCCGGTGCGAGACGGCGCCGCTATCCTTGTCGCGCACCGACAGTTCGATCCACGAGAACCAGCGCGGACCGTTCGGCGTGCGGATGGAGACGTCGGTGGAACTCAGGCATTCGTGATCCGAAAAGGCGGCGTCGGGAACGATACCGACATCGATGCCGAGGTCGGCCAGAGTCCTGCCGGCAAGGTCGCGCTGATCGGTTCCGACGAGGCCGGCGAAAACCATGTTGGCATAGACGATGTGGCCGTCGCGGTCGCGGTGGACGACGAGATCGCCGAGCGCATCGATCAGCCCGCGAAAACGCTCCTCGCTCTCCTGCATCTCCCACATGCGGTCGGCCAGCGTCTCGATCTCGGCGCGGCTGCGCGCGGCGGTTTCGTCGAGCAAGGCCGTCGCGCGGTGGACGGTGCGGCGGTTGCGCAGGTGCATGGCGACGCCGGCAACGCCTGTCGCCAGCAGGCCGAGGGTGATGAAGATCGGCGCACCGGTGAGGTGGGAGAGGCCCGCCAGCACGACACTGGCGACCACCGTCAGGAACGGCAGGCCCTCGGACGTGGGGCGCGGCAAATCCGGCGCCAGCGGCGGCGCGGCAACATGCTGCCGCTTGGGCGTCGCCGGGTTCGGCCCGTCGATGCTTTCGGCGCGGCTCTTCTCTTTCCTGGCGGACTCCGCGATCATGCGGAACTCCTTGCCAGATAGAGATTATGGAAAAGCGCGGCGGATCGTTCGAATTTTAGCGGTCATGCATTTTTGGCGGTTTTCCGCATCGCCTGATCTTTTCCGAAACCTGATTCCCTTTCGGGATCATGCTTCGGGAGCCTCACATATCGACAACCACGCGGCCCCTGATCTTGCCCTCGACGATGTCATGGGCGGCGGTGATGATGCCGTCGAAGCCGATGGTCGTCGACAGGCCGGCGAGCTTCTTGAGATCAAGATCGCTGCCGATGCGGCGCCAGGCTTCCAGCCGCACAGCCTTTGGCGCCATCACTGAATCGATGCCGAGCAGCGAGACGCCGCGCAGGATGAACGGGGCGACGCTCGACGGCAGATCCATGCCACTCGCCAGGCCGCAGGCGGCGACCGCGCCGCCATAGGCGGTCATCGACAGCACATTGGCCAGCGTGTGGCTGCCGACGGCATCGATGCCGCCGGCCCAGCGCTCCTTGGCCAGCGGCTTGGCCGGCTGGGAGAGTTCCTCGCGCGAAATCACTTCGGCGGCACCGAGGTCGATCAGATAGGAGCTTTCGGCGTTGCGGCCGGTCGAGGCGATGACGTGATAGCCAAGGCTGGACAGGATCGAGACCGCGACCGACCCAACGCCGCCGGCTGCACCCGTCACCACCACCGGGCCGCGATCCGGCAGGATGCCGTGCCGCTCCAGCGCCATGACGCTGAGCATGGCCGTATAGCCGGCGGTGCCGACCGCCATCGCATCGTGCGCGCTGATGCCGTCGGGCAACGGCACCAGCCAGTCGCCGTTGACGCGCGCGCGCCCGGCATAGGCGCCGAAATGCGTCTCGCCGACGCCCCAGCCATTGAGGATGACCTTGTCGCCCTTGCGCCAGTCGGCATGCGATGAGGAGAGGACGGTTCCGGCGAAATCGATGCCCGGCACCAGCGGCCAGCGGCGGATCACTGGCGCTTTCCCAGTGATGGCCAGCCCGTCCTTGTAGTTGACCGTCGTCGCCTCGACCGCGACAGTTACGTCGCCTTCCATCAGATCGGCTTCGCTGAAATCGACGATCTCGACCGATTGCTTCTTTTCGGCGTCGCGCGAAACGAGGATGGCTTTGAAGGTTTCAGGCATCTCTTCTCCTCGGCTTCGCAAAGGCTGGCGGTCGGCATTGGCTGGCTCTGGCCGAACTGTGCGGCGACCGTCCGGCGAGGTCAATTGGTCAAAAGAGTCGGGCCGTCAGGCTTCTGGGCCTTGCGGCTTGGCCTCGCGCCGCCAGCCGATGAACTCGTCGAAGACGACCAGCGCCGCGCCGACCGAAATGAAGGCATCGGCAAGGTTGAAGACGGCGAAGGACCATACCGGCGTGTGGAATAATATATAGTCGATGACGTGGCCGTAGACGGCGCGGTCGATCAGATTGCCGATCGCGCCGCCGATGATCAGGGCAAAGCCGATGCGGGCCAGCACATGGCCGGAGGGCGTGCGCGTCGCCAGATAAAGCACGAAGGCAACGACCACGACCGCGATGACGACCAGGCCGGTGTCGCCGAAGGACGAGAACATCGAGAAGGCGATGCCGGTATTGTAGGTGCGAAACAGCGCCAGGAATGGCACCAGGTCGAGCTTTTCCTGGAAGACGAGGCCGGTCTCGATCAGATGCTTTATCCACTGGTCGAGCGCGATTGCCACCATCACCAGCAGCGCATAGGGAGACCATGATTTCACGATGTGGCGTCCTCGGGGGCAAGTTTCAGCGCGCCGCGGCGGATCTCGAACAGCATGATTCCGGTGGCGACCGCCAAATTGAGTGAATCGGCGCGGCCGGCCTGCGGAATCCGCAGCAGCCGGTCGCAGCTTTCCGCCAGATTGTCGGGCAGGCCCTGCTGCTCATTGCCCATCATCAAGAGCACCGGTCCTCGGGAGAAATCGACCGAGCGGTAGTCGACCGCACCCTTCAGATGGGTGCCGACCACCAGGCCCGAGAAGCTGTTTCGCCAAGCCAGAAATGCTTCCGCCGTCGCCTTGGTCACCGGCACGGCGAAGATCGAGCCCATGGTGGCGCGCACGGTTTCGACCGAAAACGGATCGGTGGTTTCGCCGACCAGGATGACGCCCTTGGCGCCGACGGCATCGACGGTGCGGATGACGGTGCCGAGATTGCCGGGATCGCGCACCCGGTCGAGCGCCACCCAGACATCGCCGTCGTGAGTGCGGATGTCTCTTAACGGCAGCAGTTTCTGCCGGAAGACGCCGACCACCATTTGCGGATTGTCGCGGCGGGTGATGGCGACCAGCACTTTTTCGGACACTTCCAGCACCGTGCCGCCGGCTGCGACCGTGCGCGCCGCCACCTTTTCGACCGCCGCATTGCCGCGTCCCGCCTTGGCGAAGACCAGCGTCCTGATCGACCAGCCGAGGTCGAGGGCGTCGATGACCAGCTTCAGCCCTTCGGCCATGAAGGCGTTCTGCTGGTCGCGGAATTTCTTCTGGGCGAGCGCCTTGATGTCCTTGATCAGCGGATTGGCAAGGCTGGTGACTTCCTTGACTTGCCCCGGCGCGCCGATGTGCCGTTCGTTCATTCAAATCCCCACGGCATTTCAGGCCACCCAGCGCGAAAACAGCGATGTCGACAGCGCCCGGCCGGCGGATTGCTCGCGGATGATCAGTTCGCCTGATTCAACGGTGCCGCCCATGCCGGCAAAGGTGTCGCGCATCAAGGCATGGATGGCGAAGAAGGAGGCGCGGATGGAATAGGCGGTCAGCACCACGGTGAGCGGTTTCGGCGTCAGGATCGCGCGGCAAAGATCGGTCAGGCCGGGCAGGTCCTCGAACAACTGCCAGACCTCGCCCTTGGGGCCGCGGCCATAGGCGGGCGGGTCGAACAGGATGATGTCGTAGCGGCTGCCGCGGCGCTCTTCGCGCTCGGCGAATTTCACAGCATCGTCGACGATCCAGCGGATCGGCTTGCTGCCGAGACCGGCCATTTCCTGGTTTTCGCGCGCCCAGCCGACCGCCTTCTTGGAGGCATCGACATGGGTGACCTCGGCACCGGCGCGGGCGGCTACGAGAGACGCGAGCCCGGTATAGCCGAACAGGTTCAGCACCTTGACCGGGCGGTTGGCCGCCGCGATCAGGCTGGCCATATGGTCCCAGTGCGAAGCCTGCTCGGGGAAGACGCCGACATGGCGAAACGAGGTGAAGCGGCCGAGATAGTCGATGCCGTCATGCTTCATCGGCCAGGTCTCGCCCAGCGGTACCTTCGGGAACCGCCAGCGGCCGATGCCTTCCTCGTCGGTGTCGCCGGTGAAGATGGCGTCGGCTCGGTCCCAGTCCCTGGCGGGCAAGGCCTTTTGCCAGATCGCCTGTCCCTCGGGCCGCACGATGCGGTAGGGGCCGTATTGTTCGAGCTTCTCGCCGGCACCGCTGTCGAGCAGTGCATAATCCTGATTGGGCGCCACTTCGAGGATCACCGGCAGGCGCTCAGTGGGCAGGATGCCTTCGCGACGCGCCAGGATACGGGGGGCGGGCTTCGGATCAGACCGGTCGTCCGGTTTTGTTTCGTGGCGTTGCTGTCTGGCTTCGGGTCGGATTGGTACGGTCTCCGGCTGCGGCCGCGCATGTTCGGTCCTGCCTTTTGCGGGCGGACGGTTGTCGCGGCGTTTGTCGCGAAAGGACTTCAAGCAGGAGCGTCTCCGGAGGCGGCAGGCCGCTTTTGGCATAGGGTCACCGGCTGCGCAAACAAAATGGTCCAGCGTGCGAATGTCTGAGGTGGTGGACCTCGCTGAGGAAACAGGCAAATCTCGAATCATGTCCCGTTCCGAACGCCTGCTCGACCTGATCCAGATCCTGCGCCGGCATCGCCGGCCGGTGAGCGGTCGCACGCTTGCCGGCGAGATGGACGTTTCGATCCGAACGCTCTACCGCGACATTGCCACGCTGCAGGGGCAAGGCGCGCCGATCGAGGGCGAGGCTGGGCTGGGCTATGTGCTGAAACCCGGCTTCATGCTGCCGCCACTGATGTTCACCGACGAGGAGATCGAGGCCATCGTTCTGGGATCGCGTTGGGTTGCCAGACAACCGGACAAGCGGCTGTCGGCCGCCGCCACCGACGCGCTGGCCAAGATCGCCGCTGTGCTGCCGGATGATCTGCGCGAGGACCTCGATGCGACCGCGCTTTTGGTCGGGCCGCACGGCGATGCTGTCGAAAGCATCGACCTTGGCCTGGTGCGCCAGGCGATCCGCAACGAGAGAAAACTCGGCTTTCTTTACCGCGACGCCGGCGGCGCCGCCTCCGAGCGCTTGATCTGGCCATTCGCGCTCGGCTTTTTCGACAAGGTGCGGGTGGTGGTGGCCTGGTGCGAGACGCGGCAGGATTTCAGACATTTTCGCTCCGACCGGATGTCGGGGCTCAACACCACGGATACCGCTATCCGCGTCGTCGGCAGGCGCTGCTGAAGGAATGGCGCGCGACGCTGGACGCACCGAAGCGCCAGCCTGGCGCTTAATGCTCCTTTCCACGCGCCCACAAGACTCTGCTGCCAGAATCTGACAGTGGGGTCACCTATGCTCCTCCAATCGAAACCCTGGAGAGCAGACATGAACACCCCCAATTTCGTCATCCTTTATGTCGACAGCCCGGAGCGGAGCGGCGCCTTCTACGGTGCGCTGCTGGGACGCCAGCCGGTGGAGACGTCGCCGACCTTCGTGCTGTTCGTGCTCGACAATGGCTTCAAGCTCGGCCTGTGGTCGCGCCACACGGTGGAGCCGTCGGCCGCGGCCGCGGGCGGCGGTGCGGAGCTCGTCTTCGCGTTGGACCGGCCTGATGCGGTGGACGCCGCCTACACGGACTGGGCAGGACGCGGCTTGACCATTCTGCAGACGCCGACCGACATGGACTTCGGCCGCACCTTCGTTGCGCTCGATCCCGACAAGCACCGGCTGCGCGTCTACTGGCTGAACGACGGAGAACAGGCCAATGGGGAACAGGCCAATGGAGAACAGAAATGAGTGCGCACTGGATCGCGGTCGCTTCCGCCGAACATGTCCGGCGCGGCCGCGAGGCCGGCTTCATGCAGGTCAACCACGGCAAGGCGGCACCTTTGCGCCGCATCAAGCCCGGCGACGGTGTGGTCTACTACTCGCCGACCACAATTCTGCGAGAGAAAGACGGCCTGCAGGCCTTCACGGCAATCGGCACGGTGCGCGAAGGCGAGCCTTACCAGGGCGACATGGGCGGTGGCTTCACGCCGTTCCGCAGGGATGTCGAATGGGCAAAGGCCGAGGAAGCGCCGATCAAGCCGCTGCTCGAGCAGCTCGACTTCACCGCGGGCAAATCGAACTGGGGTTATCAACTGCGCTTTGGCCTGTTCGAAATTACCGCGCATGATTTCGCGCTGATCGCCGAGGCGATGGGCGCAAAGGCCATGAAGGCAGGCTGAAGCATCCAGCCGCCGGATCGGCAAGGCAGCGTGACAAGGCTGCTGACACCAAGTTATCAGCAGCCTTGTGCGACAAGCGATTGTCTTCAGATAGCGACGCGCTTGCCCCAGGAGAATAAGATGGACTTCGTCTCGATCCGCATCATTACCGACCAGATCAAGCCCTTGGTGGCATTCTACGAGACGATCACCGGGCTTACCGCAACCTGGTTCACAGACGATTTCGCCGAACTGGCAACGCCGTCCTGCACACTGGCGATCGGCAGCACCCGCACGCTGGCCCTGTTCGGAACTGACGTGGCGCAGCCGGCCGCCAATCGCTCAGCGGTCATCGAGTTTCGCGTCGCCGATGTTGATGCTGAGTACAGCAGGCTGGCGAAAATTATCGGCGATTTCGTACAGACGCCGACGACGATGCCATGGGGTAACCGGTCGCTGCTGCTGCGCGATCCCGATGGCAATCTGGTGAACTTCTTCACCCCGGTCAGCGCGGAAGCGATCAGGAAGTTCGATCGCAGAACCGGCGCAGACGCTACTGCTTGAGCGCGTTGTAGACGGCAATGCCGGCGGCAAGGTCCTCAAGCGCGGCGCCGACCGACTTGAACAGCGTGACCTCAGTGGGGCTCTGCCGGCCCTGTTTTTCCCCGCGCGCCAGCTCATGCAGATCGGCGACGATGGCTTCCGGCTTCAGCACGCCGGAGGCGAGCGGCTGGACGATGTCGCCGGCTTCCTTGGTGGCGCCGGCGCGGGTGTCGACATAGACGCTGGCGCGCGCGATCGCGTCGTCGTCGCTTTCGCGCATGGTCGGCGTGAAGCCGCCGACCAGATCGACATGCGCGCCCGGCTTGAGCAGCGCACCCTTGACCAGCGGCGTCGTCGTGATCGTCGCCGATGAGACGATGTCGGCCTCGGCGAGTTCGGCGTCGAGATCGCTTGCGGCCTCGGCGCTGAAACCGTCCGCGCGCAAATCAGCCGCGACCTTTTCGGCATTGGCGGGCGTGCGGTTCCAGATGCGGATGGTCTTGATCGGCCGCACCGCGGAGTGCGCCTTGGCGAGGAACGGCGACAGCGCGCCGGCGCCGACCACCAGAAGCCGCGATGCGTCCTCGCGGGCGAGATAGGAGGCCGCCACCGCCGAGGCGCAAGCGGTGCGCCACTGTGTCAGCCGTTGGCCGTCGATCAGCGCTTCGGGCTCGCCGGTGGCGCCGTTGAGCAGGAGGTAGAGCCCCATTACCGCCGGTTTGCCGATGGCGTTGTTGTCGGGCGATACGGTGACGATCTTGACGCCGATATGACCCCCGACCGACGTGCCGGCCGCATGGAAGTCGGTCCACGCCGGCATCAAAAGCAGCGTGGATGTGGCACCGTCGGGCCGCTCGACCCCGTGATGATGGCGGACGGGTTGCACAGCACCCTCGCGGAAGGCCGCGCGCAATGTCTCGACCAGCCCGGGAAAGGTCAGCGCCTGGTCGACAGCGTCGGCCGAAATGGTCAGCATGCAAAACTCCGCGAAGATAAAAGCGCCGGCTTCAGGCCGTTGGCTTCGGCAGCGCCGGCCCCTGGCCCGAGCCTTGCGGTGCGGCGGGTACCCGGCTGACCGCCTGGCGCAAATTCTCGGCCTCGACGCCGCGCTGGCGCGCCAGCTTGCGGTAGCGGCCCTGCTTGACCCAGGTCGCCAGGCTGCCGACGACCATGCCGATGGCGAGCGCCACGAACAGGAAGATGAACAGCGGCAAGGTCAGCGTCAGTTTCGGATTGCCGGGGTTGAACGGGTCGAGCGTGAAGGCGACCAGCTCGCGGTTGGTGACGGCCAGCGCAATCAGGATGACGGCGAGCGGCACGAAGACTACGATAAGTATGAAGCGGTTCAACATAGAAATTCCCTGGAGAAGGCAGGCCTTGATAACGCCGGCGCGTTGGTCCGCGCCTACTTGCCGCCATTCAGCCTTTCACGCAATTCCTTGCCGGTCTTGAAGAACGGCACCCACTTCTCCTCGACCTCGACGGATTCGCCGGTGCGCGGGTTGCGGCCGGTGCGGGCAGGGCGATTTTTCACCGAAAAAGCGCCGAAGCCACGCAACTCGACCCGATTGCCTTCCGCCAGGGCATCGGTGATCTCGTCGAAGATCGCTCCCACGATGTTTTCGACGTCGCGCAGGAAAAGATGCGGGTTGCGCGTGGCAATGATCTGCACAAGCTCGGATTTGATCATCAGAAAGGTCCCCGTGAAAGCGCTGCGGTCAAATTATCAGGATGATTTTATTTGCTTTTTTACTCGCCCCAACCGGCAGATCAAGGGTGCCAGACGGAAACGAGACCGTCAAGAAACAAGCGATCCGCGCCAATTTCGTGAAGCACGTCGCTGCCGGCCTCCGACATGCCGAGCGCGCTGCCGACGCTGCGCGCTATTGCTTTCGAGAACAGGAAGCCGCCACGCCGCTCGGTGTCCTTCCATTCCACCACCTTGAGCTTGGCGTCGACACCCTTGGTCGCCAGCCAGTCGATCGCCACGCTCTCGCCGCCGACAGCGTCGATCAGACCGTTGGCAAGGCCCTGGCGGCCGGTGAAGATCGAGCCGTCGGCAAGGGCCAGTGCCTGATCGCGGGTCATTTTGCGGCGCTCGGCGACGATGCCGACGAACCAGTCATAGCTGTCGAGGATGAGCTTGCGGACCATGGCTCGCTCGTCTTCATTGGTCGGCTTGAAGGGCGAGGGCGATGCCTTCAGCGGCGAGGATTTCACTTCCTCGAGCTTGATGCCGACCTTGTCCATCAGACCGCTGACATCGGGATACTGGATGAGCACACCGATCGAGCCGACGATCGACGTCTTGCGGGCAACGATATGGTCGCTGGCACTGGCGATCATGTAGCCGGCCGATGCGGCCAGCGTGCCGACCTCGGCCACCACCGGCTTGTCGGCGGCAAGCTTGCGCACCTCCTCGTAGATCGATTCGCCGCCGACCGTGGTGCCGCCGGGCGAATCGATCGCCAGGATGACGCCCTTGACCTGCGAGGATGTGCGGATGGTTTCCAGCCGCTTGATCAGTTCCTCGTCCTCGGTGATGGTGCCTTCGATCCTGACCTTGGCGATGTGGTCGACGGAAGAACCGCCGAGGTCGCCCCCATAGAACCAGCTTGCAAGCGCAATCACCCCAAGGGCCACGATGGCAATGGCGGCGCCGCGCCAGAAGGTCAGCTTGCGCCGCAAGCGGCGGCGGTCGATCAGGTCGTCGGCTCTCAGTGCCATGGTCTGCCTCACAGTCGGTGGGAAGCGATGCTTTTAAAGCAAGCGTCCGCGCCCGGCTACCTCTTCCTCAAGAGCGTGCGACGAAGCGACCTTCACGACGGAGGCATTTCAGGAAAAAATGACGCGGCGCGTTCGTTTCTGCTATGAAGTGAGGAAATTGTGTCGCCTGAGTTCCGTCTGTAAAACAGCGGCCGTCACATTTTTGCGGTTTTCCTCCGCTTGTGCTTGCTTGCGGGGGCCGGCAACCCACCTATAGCAGGTGTTTTGGCGGACAAGGGTTTATTAGAAGTCAGTCATGCTTGCGCGATCGAACGAACCGACCAATGCCGATGCGGCCTTGGCGCCCACGGCGCCAGCGGGCACGCGCGGCGACGCCTTCGACCGCGCCCAGCGCCACTCGCGCCGCGTGCGCGTGCTTAAGTTCGCCGTGCCGGTGCTTGCCGCCGGGATCGCGGTTGCGTTTCCGGTCTATTCCTATCTGGCGGCGCCGATCAACATTTCGATACAGGCAGACGGCACCGCTTTCGCGGATGGCAAGCTGGTGATGGCCAATCCGAAGCTCAACGGCTTCACCAAGGACAAGCTGCCCTATTCGCTGACGGCCTTGCGCGCCATCCAGGATGTCGGCAAGCAGGACATCATCGAACTCGAAGGCATCCATGCCAAATTGCCGCTGACGGCCGACAATGTGGCGACCGTCGACGCCAAGCGCGGCATCTACAACAGAAACGCCAACACGATGGACATGACCAGCAACGTTACCGTCACCACCACCGACGGCGTCGCTGCCATCTTCAAATCGGTCTTCCTCGATATGGGCAAAGGCTCTATGAAGACAGGTGATGCGGTCGATGTCAGCCGTAACGGCTCGCGGATCACCGCGGGTTCAATGTCGGTCGAAGACAATGGCAAGGTCATCGTTTTCGAGAACAAGGTAAGCGTTCACATCGATCCGGCCACTATGAAGGCGGCAGAGGCAAAGAGCGGAGAAACGAATGCGTCCCAGTAATTCGGCACGGCTTGTCGCCGCAGCCTCGGCCTTGCTGTTGCTGGGTATGGCGCCGTCCTGGGCTCAGTCCAGCGCCAGCAGCCAATCCGGGCTCAAACTGTCGGGCGACCAGCCGATCCAGATCGAGAGCGACAAACTTGAGGTCCGCCAGGCCGACAGCATGGCGCTGTTCAGCGGCAACGTCACCGTCACGCAAGGGCCAACGCTGCTCAAGGCCGGCAGCATGGAGGTCTACTACGTCAAGGACCCCAACGCCGCCAAAGGTGCTGCCGCCGGCGCTTCGGCTATGACCGGTTCGGCCAATATCGACCATCTGGTGGTCAAGAACAAAGTCTACATCAAGTCGAATGACCAGATCGCGACCGGCGACAACGCCACGTTCGACATGAAGACGCAGGTGCTTGTTCTGTCGGGCAAGGAGGTCGTCTTGTCCCAAGGACCCAACGTCCTCAAGGGCTGCAAGCTCACCGTGCAGATGAAAAGCGGCCTGGCTCAGGTCGATGGCTGCGGCGGGCGCGTCATCATGTCGATGACGCCGCCACCGAAATCCGAGGCCCCGAAGCCCGAATGACTGGCGTATCTTCGCTGCTGACCCGCCTTCCGGGACGGGCGGCCAGTAAACTTGCTGCACCGGCCACAGTCACCGTCGATTCCGCGAAGTTCAAGGGCACCCTGATCGCCAAGGGTCTGACCAAGAGCTACAAGGGCCGCAAGGTGGTCAGCGGTGTCACCATCGGCGTGCGCGCCGGCGAGGCTGTCGGGCTGCTCGGGCCGAACGGCGCCGGCAAGACCACCTGTTTCTACATGGTCACCGGCCTGGTGCCGGTCGATGAGGGCACGATCGAGATCGACGGTTTCGACGTCACCTCGATGCCGATGTACCGCCGCGCCCGCCTCGGCATCGGCTATCTGCCGCAGGAAGCCTCGATCTTCCGCGGCCTGAATGTCGAGCAGAACATCCGCGCCGTGCTCGAAGTGGTTGAGAAGGACCGCAAGGTGCGCGAGCGCAACCTCGACGAACTGCTCGAGGAATTTCACATCAGCCATCTGCGGAAGTCGCCGTCCATGTCGCTGTCGGGTGGCGAGCGGCGGCGTCTTGAGATCGCCCGAGCTTTGGCGACGCGCCCGGCCTACATGCTGCTCGACGAGCCGTTCGCCGGCATCGACCCGATTGCCGTCGCCGACATCCAGCAGCTGGTTCGTCATCTGACGGCGCGCGGCATCGGCGTGCTGATTACCGACCACAATGTGCGCGAAACGCTCGGCCTCATCGACCGCGCCTACATCATCCATGCCGGCCAGGTGCTGACGCATGGCCGTGCCGACGAGGTGGTGGCGAACCCCGATGTGCGCCGGCTCTACCTCGGCGAAGGTTTCACGCTCTGAGCGTGAAATTTGTTTCCTGACGTGATTTTTGCCGCCCCGCCGGGCTTTTTCTCCGGTTTTGCGTGAGATAATGCTTCCGTAGGGGCCTTTTGCCATCGTTCGCCTTGACAAGCAAAAGCCGGGCCAGTTTCTATGGAAGGTCGGAAAATTCATTTTCCGGCAGCTTCTGATGTGTAGGCTTCCGGGTGCAGAAGGGCGTTTGAAACCGAACCATGGCGTTGGCGGCGAAACTACAGCTACGACAATCCCAGTCGCTGGTGATGACGCCGCAGCTGATGCAGTCGATCAGGCTGTTGCAGCTCACCCATGTCGAGCTCGACCACTTCATCGACGACGAGATCGAGCGCAATCCGCTGCTGGAGCGCGCCGAGCCCCAGGATGACGCCGCAAGCGACCAGGTGCAGAAGGGCGATGCCGCTCCTGAGCCTGCCGCCGATGGCGACTGGTTCGAAAACGAGACGGCGTGGAGCGCCGAAGCGATCTCCGACAAGCTCGACAGCTCGCTGGAAAATCTGTTCCCCGACGATCCCGGCACCAGCGAGCGGCTCGGTCCCGACCTGACGGCGCAGTGGAAGTCGGCCACCGGCAATGGTTCGTCCGGTTCGTCCGAAGGCTTCGACGTCGGCGACATGGCCGCTGCGGCGATCACGCTGCGCCAGCATGTTGGCGAGCAGATCGCGCTTGCCTTTGCCGATCCGGCCGCAAGGCTGATTGCAGCCGAACTGGCCGACGGCCTGGACGAGGCCGGCTATCTGCGCGCCGATCCCGCCGAGATCGCCAAACGGCTCGGCGCCGATCAGGCGATGGTGGCCAATGTGCTGGCAGCCTGCCACACATTCGAGCCGGTCGGCCTGTTTGCGCGCGACCTTGCCGAATGCCTGTCGCTGCAGCTTGCCATGCGCGATCGTCTCGATCCGGCGATGAAGACGCTGGTCGGCAACCTCGAACTGTTGGCGCGGCGGGATTTCCAGACGCTGAAGCGGCTTTGCGGGGTCGACGAGGAGGATCTCCTCGACATGCTGGCCGAAATCCGCGCGCTCGACCCGCGCCCGGGCATGGCGTTTTCGGGCGGCGCCAGCGACGCCATCGTCGCCGATGTCGAAGTCCGCGCCGCCAATGACGGCAGCTGGACGGTCGAGCTCAATGCCGAGACGCTGCCGCGCGTGCTTGTCGATCACATCTATTTCGCCCAGGTCTCGCCGCATGCGAAGAATCAGGCGGAGAAGGATTTCCTGGCCGAATGCCTGCAGAATGCCAACTGGCTGACGCGCAGTCTCGACCAGCGGGCAAAGACGATCCTGAAAGTGGCGTCGGAAATCGTGCGCCAGCAGGACGCCTTTCTCGTCCATGGCGTGCGTCAGCTCAGGCCGCTCAACCTGCGCACGGTGGCCGATGCCATCGGCATGCATGAATCGACCGTCAGCCGGGTGACGGCCAACAAATACATGCTGACGCCGCGTGGCGTGTTCGAGCTGCGTTATTTCTTCACGGCTTCGATCGCGGCGTCGGGCGGCGGTGATGCGCATTCCTCGGAAGCGGTGCGCGACCGCATCAAGCAGCTGATCGACGAGGAAAAGCCCGCCGATGTGCTGTCCGATGACGCAATCGTCGATATGTTGAAGGAAAGCGGCGTCGATATTGCCCGGCGCACGGTGGCCAAGTACCGGGAGGGTATGAATATTCCCTCGTCGGTGCAGCGGCGGCGTGAAAAGCGTGCTCTGGCGAGCGCGGGGCGCTAGGTCTGCTTGCCCGGCAAGGCTTTTGCTATGGCTGGATTCCACAACTTTCCGACCTTAAAGCGCATCGCGCTGAAACGGATTCATACGACGCGCTTTAAGTCTTTGTTTTGATGCATGTCGTTGTCCCAGAACCGCAGCGCACTTCTGGGCGACATGCATTAATTGACAAGCTGCAATGAAGTGTCTAGAAGCCCGCCCGCATGAGACGGGCTCGCGGCCCGCATGCGGATGGTCCGTCACGATGAAGGCCACGGGACGGCCAAGAAGGCGGATTGTGATCAACCGGAAAGTTCGGATCTAAAATCGGCGCGAGTTGACGCCGCAAAGCTTGTGCGCACGGATCACGAGTATAAACTCTGGCCAGTTTGAAGCCTGAGCAAGGAAGGTCAGTTTTCAGATGAAATTGCGCATATCGGGTAAACACATGGATATCGGCGATGCGTTGCGTACGCGCATTACCGATCGTGTCGGCGAGGCGATTGGAAAATATTTCGATCGCGGTTTTTCAGGGCACGTCACGGTCATCAAATCGGGGTCGCGTTACTCGGCCGATTGCATGATCAGGCTGGATTCCGGCGCTTCGCTGCAGGCAACCGGCGATTCCCAGGATCCGACACTTGCCTTCGAGGCGGCCGCGGACCGCCTCGAAACCAGGCTGCGGCGCTACAAACGCCGTCTGAAATCGCACAATTCAGGCAATGGAAATGGCGAAATCACCGACATCGCCTATACGGTGATGGCGCCGCTGACTGATGACGATGAGGACATTCCGGAGGACTACGCCCCGGCCATCGTCGCCGAATCAACCATGACGCTGCAGACCATGTCGGTCGCGTCGGCGGTCATCGAACTCGACACCAAGGACAGCCCGGTTTTCGTCTTCCGCAACGCCGGAAACGACCACCTCAACATCGTCTATCGGCGGCCGGACGGAAATATCGGCTGGATCGACCCGTGGACGACCAAAGTCGCACAGGCGTGACGACAACGACAATGGTCGCACAGGTGACGACAATGGTCGCACAGAGATGATAGCCAGCCGCGCGAGGGGCGAGGACTGGTGACGGCAGGCGAATAAGGGATTTCAAACATGGATCTGAGCGATCTTCTCAACGTTCCGGCGATCTTGCCGGCGTTGAAGGCGAACTCCAAAAAGCAGCTTTTGCAGTTGCTGTCCGAGAGAGCGGCGGCGATTTCCGGCATTCCGGAGCGCGAAGTGTTCGACACCATCCTGCAGCGCGAACGGCTGGGCTCCACCGGCGTCGGCAACGGCATCGCCATTCCGCACGGCAAGCTCGCCGGGGTGAAGCGCATCGCCGGCGTCTTTGCCCGGCTGGAGACGCCGGTCGATTTCGAGGCCCTGGATGACCAGCCGGTCGATCTGGTGTTCTTGCTGCTGGCCCCGGAAGGCGCCGGCGCCGATCACCTCAAGGCACTGTCGCGCATCGCCAGGGTTTTGCGCGACGCCGACACGGTGGCCAAGATCAGGGGCACGCGCGACGCGGTCGCCATCCACGCTCTGCTGTCGGACACGCAAGCCTCGCACGCCGCCTGAAGTTCTTTGGAATTAAGTCTTCCAGGGGCCGCCGAAGGCGGCCCTCTCCATTTCAACCGCCAGCAGTCGCCTTAGTGAATGGCGACAGTGGTCAGGTCGTTTTCCATGGCGCCGGCCAAAGCCCGGTCTTTCGCATCCGAAAGCAGGATCGGCTGGCCGTTGGCGGCAAACAGGGCCCACAGGACCATACCAGGCGCTATTTCGCCGAGGTTGGGGAAGCGCCCGAGCAGCTCGTCGCTCGAGACCTTCCGGAGATAAGCGACCGAGCCTTCGCCGAGATGGGCGAATTCGCCGCTGGTCATGGTGATGGTTTCGTCAGTTCTGGTCATTTCAAGCCTCCTTGGCGCGAGGACGCCGCTCAAGGCCATCCCGCATGAGAGCCATCGGTAAAGATCAGTCTTTCACCGATATATTTATTTTCCGTACCAGCCGTTCGGTATCCGGCCGATCGAGATCGATCGACAAAAGGCCGTTCTTCAGTTCCGCTGCGATCACCCGCATGCCGTCGGCCAGCACGAAACAGCGCTGGAATTGGCGCGCGGCGATGCCGCGATGGAGGAATTCGCGCTCGGTGTCGTCGGTTTGACGGCCGCGCACGACCAACTGGTTTTCCTCCGTGGTGACATCGAGATCGCTTTCGGCGAAACCCGCGACAGCCAGCGTAATGCGCAGCCTTTCGGCCTTGCCGTCGGCACCGCTGAGGCGCTCGATGTTGTAGGGAGGATAGCTGTCACCGGATTTCGCCAGTCGTTCCAGGGTCTTTTCCATGGCATCGAAACCAAGGAGAAGCGGGCTGGAGAAGGGCGTCATTCGGCTCATGTTACACTGTCCTCTTTGGAGCGACATAAACTGGAAAAACCCGGATGGCATTTTTCCCGATGGTCTTGATATGGTCCGCGCCGCGGCCAAGTTCAAGCCGCCGAACACCCCCGCCAAAAAGACTCCCCCGCATAAGGAAATGAAATGCCCCAGACCCGCAAGATCATCATCGACACGGATCCCGGCCAGGACGATGCCGTCGCCATATTGCTGGCGCTCGGCAGCGCCGAGCTGGAGATCGTCGGCATCTCTGCTGTTGCCGGCAACGTGCCGCTGAAATTGACCGAAAAGAACGCCAGGAAAATCTGCGAACTGGCGGGACGGCCCGATATCAAGGTCTATGCAGGCGCCATCCGCCCGTTGGCGCGCGAACTGGTCACCGCCGAGGAAGTGCATGGCAAGACCGGCCTCAACGGCCCGCAACTGCCCGATCCGAAGATGAAGCTGCAGGGCCAGTATGCGGTCGACTTCATCGTCGAGACCCTGATGAAGGAAGAGGCCGGTACGATCACCCTGTGCGCGCTCGGCCCGCTCACCAATGTCGCGCTGGCGCTGATCCGTGAGCCGAAGATCGCGCCGCGCATCAAGGAAATCGTACTGATGGGCGGCGGTTTCTTCGAAGGCGGCAATGTCACGCCGACCGCAGAATTCAACATCTATGTCGATCCGCAAGCCGCCGACCTGGTGTTCAAATCCGGCATTCCGATCGTCATGATGCCGCTCGACGTCACCCACAAGGCGCTGACCACGGCCAAGCGCACGCAGGCCATCCGCCAGCTCGGCACCAGGGTCGGCACCGCGACGGCCGAGATGCTGGAGTTCTTCGAGCGCTTCGACGAGGAGAAATACGGCACCGATGGCGGCCCGCTGCACGACCCCTGCGTCATCGCCTATCTGTTGAAGCCGGAGCTGTTCAAGGGCCGCAACTGCAACGTCACCGTCGAAACCACCTCCGAACTCACCATGGGCATGACCGTGATCGACTGGTGGGGCGTGACCAAGCGGCCGAAGAACGCCATGGTGATGCGCGACATCGACCATGACGCCTTTTTCGCGCTGCTGGTGGAGCGGTTGGCTCGGCTTTAGCTCTGTCTTTCCTTTCTCCCCATTGTGGGTTCCGAAGGGACGGGGCGAGACAAGTGGCTCGCCCCCGGGCGGTGTCGCCGAAGGCGACGGAGAGGTGTTCCAGGAAACGCCAGCGTCTCACTCCGCTGGAACACCCCTCAACCGTCTCGGCGCTATCGCGCCGATCCACCTTCTCCCACAAGGGGAGAAGGAAAAGGCGCCGTTACTTCGCCTTTGAAAACGCCAGCCACACGCCGCCGCCGACCAAAAAACTGCCGCTGATCCTGGACATCAGCTTGATGCGGCTGGCCGAGAGCAGGCGGCCGGCGCGGCTGGCGGCGAGCGCGTAGGTCGAGTCCGAGACGGCGGCAAAGATCATGGCGGTAAGGCCCATGACGACGATCTGCAGGGTGTAATTGCCCTGCGGGGCGATGAATTGCGGGAAGAAGGCGCCGAAGAACACCAGGGTCTTGGGGTTGCTCAGCGCCACGAGCAGGCCCTGCAGGAAGAAGCCGCCGCGCGGCTTTCTCGCGGTGCCGTCGGCATTCAGCGCGCCCTTGGAACGGAACATCTGCACCCCCATCCAGATCAGATAGGCGGCGCCGATCAGGCGTACCCATTCGAACCAGTGGCCCATGCCCGATATCAGCGTGTTGAGGCCGATGCCGACAATGGCGATCATCACGGCGAGCCCGGCCTGCGTGCCGGCGACATTGGCAAGGCCGGCGCGGTAGCCATGGCGGATGCTGTTGGCGATGATCAGCGTCACAGTCGGACCGGGCACCAGGATGATGACGATGCAGGCAAGGACATAGGCGGCGTAGAGTTCCAGCGACATGGGGATTTCCTCGAGGATGCGCTTAGGCGGCTGGCTGCAATCAATGCATGGCGGCGGGGCTGGTGCAAGCCGGTCGCAGACCGTGCCGCCCCTCGCGTCAGGACGCCCCCACCTGCCAAGGCAAGGTCGCCTCATAGGCCGCTCCGGCCCTGAGCACGGCGAGGTCGCCGCGCGGCCGGCCGATCAACTGCATGCCCATGGGGCGGCCTTTGTCGTCGAAGCCGACAGGCACGTTGAGCGCCGGACAGCCGCCGAGCGTGGCGAAGGCCGAAACCTGCATCCAGCGATGGTAGCTGTCCATGGCGCGTCCGGCGACCTCACTTGGCCAATGCGTGCCGACTTCGAAAGGAAACACCTGCGCCGTCGGCAGCGCGATGAGATCGAAGTGCTCGAACAGCGACAGCAGCGTCCGGTGCCAGGAGGTGCGGATGACCGAGGCCGCGCGGATCTGCGGCGCCGTCAGTCGCATGGCGTTCTCCACCTCCCAGACGGCTTCCGGCTTCAGCAGGGCGCGCTTGTGCGGGTCGTCATAATGGACTTTCAGCGCCGAGCCGCTGCTCGCCTGCCGCAGCGTCACGAAGGCTTGCCACAGTGCCTCGAAATCGAAATCCGGCAGCAAG
This sequence comes from Mesorhizobium sp. C432A, assembly GCF_030323145.1. Taxonomy (NCBI): domain Bacteria; kingdom Pseudomonadati; phylum Pseudomonadota; class Alphaproteobacteria; order Hyphomicrobiales; family Phyllobacteriaceae; genus Mesorhizobium; species Mesorhizobium sp. C432A. The sequence continues at coordinate 2,179,783 of NZ_CP100470.1, forward strand.
GGCTCGGTCAGGAAGGATGCCTCCGCGAAGCGGCCGAGTGCGGCCTCGCACAGGTCGAGGATGCCAGGCTCTACCGGCAGGTGACCGCCGAGATCACCGAGCCAGCCGACGCGGCCGCCGCTTGCCGGCGTTGCCAGCCCTTCGAGGAACGAACCAGGCTTTTCCCAGGACAAGGGCGCATGCGGACGGTAGCCCGCCTGCACATCGAGCAGCAGCGCCATGTCCCTGATGCTGCGGCCCATCGGTCCGTCTATGCCCATCTGGGCATGAAAGACTTCAAGATCCGGCCCGCCGGGGACAAGGCCCTGCGACGGGCGGAAGCCATAGACATTGTTCCACGCCGCCGGATTGCGGAGCGAGCCGCCGAAATCGCTGCCGTCGGCGACCGGGACCATGTCGAGCGCAAGGGCGACCGCTGCGCCGCCGCTCGAGCCGCCGGCGGTCAGCGCCGGATCGAACGCGTTCAGCGTCGGTCCGAAAACATTATTGTAGGTGTTGGATCCCAGCCCGAATTCGGGAACGTTGGTCTTGCCGATGATGATGCCGCCGGCCTTGCGGATGCGCTCGACGAAGAAATCATCCTCCTGTGGCACGAAATCGGCGAAGATCGGCGAGCCGAAACTGGTCCTCAAGCCGCGCGTCATGGCGAGGTCTTTTATCGCCATCGGCAGGCCAAACAGCGAGCCGGCCGGCCCGCCTTGCGCTAGATGCGCGTCCGCCGCGTCGGCCTCGCGCAGGATGTCGGAGCGCTCGCGCAACGAGACGATGGCGTTGACCAGCGGGTTTACCGCGTCGATGCGGTCGAGGAATGCGGCGACCAACTCGCGCACGGACAGGCGGCGCAGCCGGATCGCCTCGGCCAGGTCGACAGCGGACATCCGGCAGATGTCGCCGGCGGGGGGCACGGCGTGCTTCGTTGCGGGGCGCAGGGCTGTCATCCGGCGTTGTTGCGCAGGGCGGTGTCGACATCCGCCGCCAGCGGGATGGCCGGCTGGGCGCCGGGCTTCAGGCAGGCGAGCGAGCCGGCGGCTGCGGCGCGGGTGAGAGCCTGCTCCAGCGGCAGGTTGGACGCCAGCCCGGCGGCGAGATAACCGCAAAAAGTATCGCCGGCCCCGACGGTGTCGACCGGCGTGATCTTCAGCGCCGGCACGGTCAGGAAATCCTCCGGGGTCGCCGCCAGCACGCCGTCGCCGCCGAGCGTGACGACGATGGTGCGGCCGGTTTTGCCGGCGAAGTCGCGCATGCGCGCCGGGCGGTCGCGGCCTTTCAGCGACAGCGCCTCGCCGTAAAGGTCGAATTCGGTTTCGTTGGCGACGGCGTAGTCGGCCTTGCCGAGCAACGCTGCCGCCTCGCTACGGAACGGCGCGGTGTTGAGCACGGTGACGGCGCCGGCGGCGCGTGCGGCGTCAAGCGCTGCATCGACGGTCTGCAGCGGGATCTCGTGCTGCAGCAGGACGACGTCGCCCTTCGCAAGGAAAGCCTTGGCGAGATCGCCGGGCAGCACCGAATCATTGGCGCCCGGCACGACGGCGATGACATTCTCGCCATCGGCGCCGACGAGGATCAGCGCCGTGCCGGTGGAGGCGAAGCTCTGGCCGACGCCGGAGAGATCGACCTTGCCGGCCACGAGCAAAGCGAGGGCTTCGGTTGCGAAATTGTCCTTGCCGACGGCGCCGACCATGCGCACCTTGGCGCCGGCGCGCGCCGCAGCCAGCGCCTGGTTGGCGCCCTTGCCGCCGGGCGCGGTGGTGAAGCCGGAGCCGCGAACCGTCTCGCCCGGCGAAGGCAGGCGGTCGACATTGGCGATAAGGTCGAGGTTGATCGAGCCGACAACGATGATCAAGAAAGCCTCCTGCGGAATGCGCGGGAAGCTAACCTGTAAGCCGGCGGCTTGCCAGAGCGTGCGGATGTTTTGCGCCGGGAGCTCGCAAAAAGAAAAACACCGGCGAAGGGATTTCGCCGGTGTTGTTTGATGCGGGCAGCTTCAGGACGCGGTCTGGCCCGCTTCCCAACCGAGGATGGCGCGTTTGCGGGTCAGGCCCCAGTGGTAGCCGGTGAGTGCGCCGGACTTGCCCAGCGCCCGATGGCAAGGGACGACGAAGGACAATGGGTTGGCGCCGACCGCCGCCCCCACCGCCCGGCTGGCGTTTGGCGCGCCGATCCTGGAGGCGATCGAAGAATAAGTGCAGGCCTTGCCCATCGGGATCCTGAGCAGCGCGTCCCAGACGCGCAGCTGGAAGTCGGAGCCGATCATCACCACGCGCAGCGGCTGGTCGGCGCGCCACAATGTCGGATCGAAGATGCGCGCCGCATAGGGCTGGGTGGCGCTCATGTCCTCGACATAGGTGGCGTTCGGCCAGCGGCCCGACATGTCGGCGAAAGCCGCCCGCTCGCCGCCCGGATCGTTGAAGGCGAGCCCCGCAAGGCCACGGTCGGTGACCATGATCAGGGCGATGCCGAAGGGCGAGATGTGGTAGCCGTAGCGGATGGTCAGGCCGGCGCCGCGCGTCTTGTAGTCGCCCGGCGACATCGCCTCGTGGGTGACGAACAAATCGTGCAGCCGGCCGGGGCCGGACATGCCGAGTTCGAACGATGTTTCGAGGAGCGGCATGCCGGAATCGAGCAGTTTGCGGGCATGGTCGAGGGTGACCGCCTGCAGGAAGGCTTTTGGCGACAGGCCGGCCCAGCGGGTGAACAGCTTTTGCAGGCCCGTGGGTGTCTCGCCGACATCGGCTGCCAGGGCTTCCAGCGAGGGCTGGTCGCGATAGTCGAGGCTGATCTTCTCGATGGCGCGGCGCACGACCTCGTAGTCGCTGCCCTCGGGGGTGATGTCGTGCTGCAGGATCGCTGTCGGTTTCATCTGCGTATTCATGGTCATCTGGGCGTTCATGGCAATATCTCCTTGACCGCGAATATCGGTCTTTCCGCCCCTTGCAACCACCCGAAACTTGCCTTGTTGCCGCCTGTTCCCAGATAAATACTGGATTGCGCCCCGGGAGATGCCAATGGCCGGCGAAAGGGTGAATCTGAGCGGAGCAAGGGAGACCTTGCTGATGACGCTTTATGGCAAGGCACTGGAAAGCCGGCTGCCGCATTCGCTGCTCGGGGATCGCTTCGCCGACGAGGCCGTGCGCAAGATCGACTATGATTTCTCGCGCCTCAAGGTCGACACCAATCTCGGCATCGGCCTGGCGATCCGGGCCAAGACGTATGATGTCCGCGTTCAGGACTTCATCGCCAGAAATCCCGGCGCCATCGTGCTGCATCTCGGCTGCGGGCTCGATACGCGCATTTTCCGTGTCGATCCACCCGAAGGCGTGGAGTGGTTCGATGTCGATTTTCCGGATGTCATCGCGCTCCGGCGCAAGCTTTACCCGTCCCGGGACCACTACCACCTCGTCGGCTCTTCGGTAACCGACCCAGACTGGCTGGCAGAAGTGCCGCGCAATCGTCCGGCCGTCGTGGTGATGGAGGGGTTGACGCCTTATCTCCCGGTAGAGGAGGGGCCACGGCTGCTGTCACGCCTTGTCGCGCATCTTGCCGGCGGCGAGCTGATGTTCGACGCCTACAGCCACTTCGGCCTGAAGATGCTGCGCCTCAATCCGACCATCAGGGCGACGGGCGCCGAGGTTCACTGGGCGATCGACGACCCGCAGGTACTGGAGCGTGCCGTTCCGAAGCTGCGCTTTGTCGACGATATCTCGGCCTACAGCGCGGAACGCACAGCGCATATGAGCTGGTCCGCAAAACTGTTCATCGGGCTCTGGAGACACATTCCCGCATTGCGCAAGGTCGGCAGGATTTTACGCTACCGGTTCTGACGCGCCGGCTCTAACGCGTCCTGGCTTTTGTCAGAGCACGTGAAAATGCAGTGGCAAAACTCTCGCGGGAGTCAGGGTCCAGGAATGACCCGATCGGCACATTCTGTCCTTGTGCTTCCACCGTCATCCTGGTGATGCCGATCTCGGCATGGCGAGCGACGGAAAAGCGTGCCCAGAACGGGTTGAAGCGATGCGCTTCCGACTTTCCCGAGGGCGCCGTCTTGCGGATGTCGAGGCTGGTGCGCGACACCGACACTTCCTCGCGGGCACGGGCGGCACGATAGTTGGCGCGGAAGGCGATGTAGACGGCGATGACGTCGAGGCCGAAGAAGCCGAACACCGGCCAAGCGCCGCGCGACAGGAAAAACGCCCCGGTCACCACCCAGCCGAACAGCAGCGCGCCCATCAGCACGGCAAAGCCGGTGCGGCCCAGCGAGCGGTGCGGTGTCAGCAGCGCCTGGAAGAATGGCTCGTCGGCCTGAAACGAGGCGTTTGTGTCGCTCATCCCAGGATATTATAGGAGGGATATGGCCAGCCCCAAGTCCAAAAATCTTTCCCTATCCAAAAGTGAACTGCCGCCCGGGCGGCGCGACGGCTCGAATGCCAAGCCGCGACCGCGGCCGGCGCGGCTCCGTTCGCTCTACAGCGCCGCCGAGGTGCATGAGATCTTCCGGCGGTTTTCGGTGCAGCGGCCCGAGCCGAAGGGCGAGCTCGAGCACGTCAACGCCTTCACGCTGCTGGTGGCCGTGGTGCTGTCGGCGCAGGCGACCGATGCCGGCGTCAACAAGGCAACGCGGGCGTTGTTCAAGGTCGCCGACACACCTGAAAAGATGCTGGCGCTGGGCGGAGCCAGGGTCGGCGAGTACATCCGCACCATCGGACTCTGGCGCAACAAGGCCAAGAATGTCGTGGCGCTCTCGGAGGCGCTGATACGCGATTACGGCGGCGAGGTGCCCAGCGAGCGCGATGAGTTGGTCAAGCTGCCGGGGGTCGGGCGCAAGACCGCCAATGTCGTGCTCAACATGGCATTCGGCCAGCACACGATGGCGGTCGACACCCATATTTTCCGCATCGGCAACCGCCTCGGCCTGGCGCCAGGCAAGACCCCGGAGCAGGTCGAGGAAGGGCTGCTGCGGATCATTCCGGATGAGTATATGCGCCATGCGCATCACTGGCTGATCCTGCATGGCCGCTATGTCTGCAAGGCGCGCAAACCCGATTGCCCGGCCTGCGTCATTGCCGATCTCTGCAAGGCCGAGGTGAAGACGACCGATGTGCCGGCGCCGCTGGTGGAAATCGCGGCGCCCGGCGTCCCGACAACTAGCTTTCCTCCACGAACACCTCTTCGCGCTTCTTCTTGACCGACGGCAGGAAGACGACGACGAGCACGGCCAGTGCGACGAGCAGCAGGCCGGCGCTGATCGGCCGCGTCACGAAGGTCGAAGGGTCGCCGCGCGACAGGATCATGGCGCGGCGCAGGTTTTCCTCGAGCAGCGGGCCGAGCACGAAGCCGAGCAGCAGGGGGGCGGGTTCGCAGCGCAGCTTGGTCAGGATGTAGCCGAGCAGGCCGAAGAATGCCACCGCGTAGAGATCGAAGGCGTTGGTGTTGACGCTGTAAACGCCGATCGAGCAGAACGCCATGATGATCGGGAAGAGCACATAATAGGGGATCGTCAGCAGCTTCACCCACAGCCCGATCAGCGGCAGGTTCAGCACGATCAGCATCAGATTGCCGATCCACATCGAGGCGATGATGCCCCAGAACAGCGCCGGCTGCTCGATCGCGACATTGGGGCCGGGCACGATGCCCTGGATGATCATGGCGCCGATCATCAGCGCCATGACCGGATTGGCCGGAATGCCCAGCGTCAGCATCGGAATGAAGGAGGTCTGGGCGCCGGCATTGTTGGCCGATTCCGGTCCGGCGACGCCGGCAATGGCGCCCTTGCCGAACTCCTCCGGGTGTTTCGACACGCGCTTTTCGACCGTGTAGGAGGCAAAGGCCGCAAGCACCGCGCCGCCGCCGGGCAGGATGCCGAGCGCCGAACCGATGATCGTGCCGCGCACGATGGGCGCGGCCATCGCCTTGAAGTCGTCGCGGGTCGGCATCAGGCCGGAGACCTTTTTGATCATCACCGAGCGCTCGTGCTCGTTTTCGAGATTGCGCAGGATCTCGGCAACGCCGAAGACGCCGACCGCCACCGCGACGAAGTTCAGCCCGTCGGCATATTCGCGGATGCCGAGCGTGAAGCGCGGCGTGCCGGTGTAGATGTCGGTGCCGACAATGCCGAGCAGCAGGCCGAGCACGACCATCGCCAGCGCCTTGACGATCGAGCCGTGGGCGAGCGCGATGGACGAGACGAGGCCGACGATCATCAGCGAAAAATATTCGGCCGCGCCGAATTGCAGGGCTATTGCCGTCAGCGGCGGGGCAAAGACGGCGACGAGAAAGGTCGACACCGTGCCGGCGAAGAACGAGCCGATCGCGGCGATCGCCAGAGCCGCCCCGGCGCGACCGTTCCTGGCCATCTGGTAGCCGTCGATGGCGGTCACGGCCGAGGAGGATTCGCCGGGCATGTTGATGAGAATGGCGGTGGTCGAACCGCCATACTGGGCGCCGTAGTAGATGCCGGCCAGCATGATGAGGGACGAGACCGGGTCGCCGATCTGGAAGGTGATCGGCAGCAGCATGGCGATGGTTGCGGTGGCGCCGATGCCGGGCAGGACGCCGATCAGCGTGCCGAGCAGAACGCCGATGAGGCAAAAACCCAGATTGGCCGGCGTGGTGGCCGTCGAAAAGCCGAGTTCGAGGTTCCTGAGGAGGTCCATCTCAGCGCCTCACAATGCCAGCCATTGGGGCAACCAGGGGCCGAAGCGCTGGAATGGCAGCCCGAGCGCGTAGCTGAAGACCAGCACCGAAAACAGCGTCAGGCCGGCCGACAGCAGAAGTGCCGTCAGCGGCTTCATGCGGGCGCTGGCAAAAGAGGCGATCAGCGCCGTCAGGAAGATCGACGGGACGAAGCCGAGGCCGCGCACGGTCATGCCGAAAAAGATCGGCGCCGGCAGGATGAACAGCATGCCGCGCCACGCAATGGGGCCGATCGGCTCGCCCTCGACGCGCACCGCCTGGACGAGGATGATGGCGCCAAGCACGATCAGCACGATCGCCAGCACCAGCGGGAAATAGCCCGGTCCCATGCGGAAGGCGGTGCCGATTTCGAGGCCGAGCGATTGTATCGCGAAAAAGGCGCCGAAAAAGATGAACAGCGCGGCGCACAGGCCGTTTGTCCTGTCGATGGCGAAAGGTTTCATGGCGGTCCTCCCTGACCCTTGCGACGGCTGCCGTTGCAAATGTGAAACGGACGTCGAAGCGAAAACGGGGCGCCGGCAGCGCCCCGTTCAAGCCTCAGTCGGCGTATTGGCCGGCGGCTTCGATGATCGGCTTCCAACGCGTGATCTCGCCTTCCAGCTTGGCCTTCAGCGCTGCCGGCGTCGCGTCGGACTCGGACGACGGCTTGGTGCCCAGTTCGGCAAAGCGGGCGATGACGTTGGGGTCCTTCAGCGCGACCTGGAGCGATTTCGACAGTCGGCCGGTGATCTCGGCCGGCGTGCCCTTCGGCGCATAGAGGCCGTGCCAGATGCTGACCTGCACCGCGGGCAGGCCGGCTTCGATGGTCGTCGGCACGTCCTTCAGCACGTCGAGGCGTTCCGGCGTGGTGACGGCATAGGCCTTGATCGTGCCGCCCTGGATCTGCTTGGTGGTGTTGGTGGTCTGGTCGCACATAATGTCGACTTGGCCGCCGAGAAGGTCGGTCATGGCCGGGCCGGTGCCCTTGTAGGGTACGGTGACCAGCGGCGTGCCGATGGCGCTCATGAATAGCATGCCGCACAGATGCGAGGCAGCGCCGATGCCGGCATTGGCTACAGTGATGGTGTCCTTGTTGGTCTTGGCGTATTCGACCAGCCCTTTCAGGTCGGCCGGCTCCAGGTCCTTGCGGGCGACGATCGCCATCGGCACCTCGGTGACGAGGCCGACATACTCGAAGGCGTTCAGCGTGTCATAGGCGAGTTTTCTGTAGAGGGTCGCGCTGGTCGCCATGCCGATGTGATGGAGGAGCAGCGTGTAGCCATCCGGGTCGGCGTTGGCGACGCGGCCGGCGCCCAGCGTGCCGCCGGCGCCGCCGACATTTTCGACGATGATCTGCTGGCCAAGATCCTTCGACATGGCTTCGGCGACGAGCCGCGTAACCGTGTCGGTCGGACCGCCGGCCGCAAACGGCACGACGACGGTGATGGTGCGCTCGGGATAGGTCTGTGCGCTGGCGGCGAACGAATAAAGCGAGACGGCCGCGGCGGCGGCCAGGGCGGCTACAATTTTCCTCATCGTAATTCTCCTCCCAGGATATCAATCTCCGATCGCTGTGCAGGTCAGGCAGCGACGGTGCAACAAAGGCAAGCTAACAGATTGTCGCCTGACGCAAACTGCAAAATACAGCCGTGCGCAACCATGGCGATCAGTGCGGAGTATGCCCGGCGGAGATGGGTTTGGTGTTGGCGTTGCTTCAATAACCGTAGCCGCGCGCCATCGCCGCCGCGAAGATCGGGATCAGCAGGAAGATGAAGGCTTCGGCGCGCACATAGGTCTTCACCGAGGCGAGTTCCGCCACCGGCACCTGAAAGCCGGGATTTGCACTGGCTTGCCGCTTCCAGGAGATGAAGCGGATGGTCGGGATGATCGACAGCAGGCCAACGATGCCGAATGCCGCCATCTTGGCCCAGAACACCCAGTTGTAGACGTAGAATTCCCAGCCCTTCAGGCCGTAGATGACGCGGCAGATGCCGATGATGATGATCAGCATGGCGATGATGCCATAATGGCGGTCGATGCCGGCAAGCCGCTTGAGCGTGGCGGCGGAGAGGTCGCCGCGGATCAGGACAAATTCGGCGCCGATGATGCCGGCCAGCGACAACACCAGCAGATGATGGAAAATGGCAAGCACGAGATCGGTGGTGTCCATGGCGTTCTCCTCCCATTGGCGGTATCGAGACCGGCCCTTGCCGGACCGGTTGCGAAAGGTAGCATCGTTCGGCAGAATTCCCAGAGGCGGACCTGGGTTGGACCATCGGCGTCGCCATCCTGACAGCTGGGGTTTTCTGAAATGACCGGACTGAAGCGCGCCCTGAACCCGATGCCGGACGACATCCGCATCGCCCTGACCGAAAAAGGACTGACAGCGGCCTACGAGGCGCGGCCGGACTACCAGAAGAACGATTATCTCGGCTGGGTCGCCCGCGCCAAACGCAGCGACACCAGGCAGAAGCGGCTCGACCAGATGCTGGACGAATTGCGGCGCGGTGGGCTCTACATGAAGATGGTCTGGCACGGCTGAAAGTAAGCCGACGCTGTTCGCTTCGACCGTCTGGTCGCGCCAGGCCGTTCGGAAGCTTCCCTGGCTGAATGATGATCCGGCTTGGCCCTTGTCCGGGCGCGCTGGTTTGCTAAACGCTGACCGTCAACGGAGGCAGAGTTTCATGGGCAGTCCAAAAACAGCCGGCGTCCCGGTTCTCGAAACGGAACGGACCATCATGCGGGCGCACCGGATCGAAGATTTCGACGACTATGCCGTCATGTGGGCCGACCCCGTCACCACCCGTTTCATAGGCGGCAAGCCGCGGACGCGGGAGGAAAGCTGGATGCGGTTCCTGCGGCATGCCGGCCTGTGGTCGCTGCTCGGCTACGGCTTCTGGGCGGTCGAGGACAAGGCCAGCGGTCGCTTCATCGGCGAAGCCGGATTCCACGACCTGAAGCGCGACATCGAGCCGTCGCTCGAGGGCATTCCGGAAGCCGGCTGGGCGCTGGCGCCGCAAGCGCATGGCAAGGGTCTTGCCAGCGAAGTCGTCAGAAGGGCCCTGGCCTGGGGCGACGAAACCTTTGCCGGCGCGAGAACCGTCTGCATCATCGATCCGGAAAACACCGGCTCGTTGAACGTTGCGGCAAAGTGCGGCTACACCAAGGTCCTGGAAACCACCTATCACGACGGGCTGACGATCCTGCTCGAACGGCGGGTGTGAAGCGCTTCATCGACGCAATTTCCACGTTCTGCCAGGGTTGGCTATTCTAATCTAGCTACGCAATTCCTGTGGGAAAACCGCTCACACTTTTCCTGGAATTGCTCTTTGGGGGAGCCGACCATGCGTGCGATCAATGCGATATTTCTGAAGCTTTTCTGGGCGGGGCTGCTGCTCCTGGCGGCCGTGCAACTGGCGGGCGCCGATGCGACGGTGCCGACCGCCGACATCGAGGGCGGTGCCGACAATCATCTGGCCAAGCGCTACGAGGGGTCGTTCATCGTCTCCTACGAAAAATTCGCCTATACCGATTTTACAGTGCCGCTGTCGCCGCTGAAGCCGAGCGCCGATCCGGATGCCCGTGACACGATGAACAACCGTGTGTTCGCGCCGGACAAGAAGGCTGAGGTCGAAGGCGCGCTGACCCGCATCGCCTATGTGCTGCCGGCCGGGCGCTCCCCGCTCGAAGTGCTGCGCAACTACCAGGATGTGATCGCGGCCGCCGGCGGCGAAGTCCTGTTCGAATGCAAGAAGGAAGAGTGCGGCGGCGCCGCCGACCGGTCGTCGAGCGGTGGCGGCGGCGACATGAGCCTGATGATGTATTTCTTCCATGAAAGCGACGTCAAGGACGCGGCCTTTTCCAATGGCGCCTGTGCGGTAACCACCGGTATCAACGACCAGCGCTTCTTCGCTGCCAAGGTGCCGCAGGATGGCGGCGACGCCTATGTCACTGTTCAGGCCTATTCGCTGATCGACGACCTCTACTGCAAGGAACTCAACGGCCGCACCATCGCCGTCGTTCAGGTGCTGGAGCCCAAGGCGCGCGACAAGAAGATGGTGGTGGTCGAAGCGGCCAAGATGGCGGATTCGCTGTCGGCCACCGGCTCCATCTCGCTCTACGGCATCTTCTTCGACACCGACAAGGCCGACATCAAGCCGGAATCGGAACCGACGCTGAAGGAGATCTCGACGCTTCTGACCAACGAGCCCGGTATGGCGGTGATCGTCGTCGGTCATACCGACAACCAGGGCGCCTTCGACTACAATATCGATCTGTCGTCGCGGCGGGCGCAGTCGGTGAAGGCGGCGCTGGTCTCGAAATACGGCATCGATGGCGGCCGGCTGACCGCCGCCGGCGCCGGCATGATGGCGCCCGTCGCCAGCAATGACGGCGAAACCGGCCGCGCCAAGAACCGCCGTGTGGTGCTGGTCAAGGCGAACTGAGGCCGATCACGGTTTCAGCGCCGGCTAGGCGCGCTGCCTGCTCCAGCATCGAGGCATCCTCGCCGAAGGCGCGGGTGGCGCGAGCGGCGGCCTCCAGCAGGTCCGGTGTCATGCGGCGCAGGAACGCCGTGTCGACGCGTGTCGACGGGCCGGCGAGCGTCAAGGCGCCGAGCAGAACGCGGCCCGGTCCGAACACCGGCACCGAGACGCCCGCCGTCTCAGGGTCGCGGTCGCCGATCGACAGATAGTGGCAGGCGTTGCGGATGGTCTCGTATGGTTCGCCCGGCTGGCCTGAAAACGCTGCCAGCACGCGGCCGCCAGAGCCGGTGAGCAACGGCAGCAGGTCGCCTTCCCGGATCGTGTAGCGGATCGGGTGCTTGGATTCGACGCGGTAGAGACAGGTGCGGGCGTCGCCCGAGCGGACATAGAACGCCACGCTTTCCCAGCTGCGTTCGGCAAGATCGCGCATGATCGGCAGCAAGATGTCGACCGCCACGACCGAGCGCTGGTAAAGCGCGCCAAGCCGGAAGGTGGCGGGTCCGATGCGGTAGCGGCCATCGTCGAGCCGCTCCAGCAACTGCCCACGCAGCAATGAGTTCGCTAGCCTCAAAATGGTGCTTTTGTAGAGCCCGGTGCGCGCCGCGATCTCGGCCAGGCTGAGCGAGCGGTCGGCGGTCGCGAACGCGTCGAGAATGGCGATCGCGCGGTCGAGCGCGGCAACACCATCGGCCGGCAACGGCTGGGATCGCGCTTCGGTCATCTCACGAACAGTTTCATTCCAGTTTACCTGCTCGGACAAAGGCCGGCCGAAGCGATTGTGCCGCACATCCATGGTTCTGTCTAGTAGAACAGCGTTCCTGTTGACAGAACGTACCGAAATCGGCATGAATTTTTGCCGAGCGGGTCTGTTTTCAGGCTACGTTTCTGGCAGGCACCGGAGGAGGTGTCGTGATTTGGAGGAATCCCATGCTGAACAGACGCAGATTTTTGATGAGCACCGCGGCCGCAGGCGCTGCCGGATTCGTTGCAACGCATTTGACGCCCGCCCTCGCTCAGGATGCACCGCAGATCCAGATCTTCGTGCCGGCCGCGCCCGGCGGCGGCTGGGACCAGACGGGGCGCACCATCGACCAGGTGCTGCGCAGTGAAAAACTGATCTCCGGCTCGCAGATCACCAATGTCGGCGGCGCCGGCGGCACGGTCGGCCTGCCGCAGTTCATCAGCCAATGGAAGGGCAAGGGCAATTCGCTGATGGTGGCCGGCATGGTCATGGTCGGCGCCATCATCGCCAACAAATCGGCCAACAACCTCTCCGAAGTGACGCCCATCGCTCGCCTCACCGGCGAGTTCGAGGCGCTGGTGGTGCCGGCGGATTCGCCGTTCAAGACGGCCGGCGATTTCGTCGCCGCGCTCAAAGCGGATCCGACCAAGGTTCCGGTGGCCGGCGGCTCGGCCGGTGGCTCCGACCACATCCTGTTCGGGCTGATCGCCAAGACGGTCGGCGTTCCGGCAACCAACCTCTCCTATGTGCCTTTCGCCGGCGGCGGCGAGGCGCTGTCGGCGCTGCTCGGCAACCAGGTGGCGGCCGGCATTTCCGGCTTCGGCGAGTTCTCCGAGCAGGTCAAGGCGGGCGCGCTTCGGCTGTTGGCGATCTCCGCCGACAAGCGCCAGGACGGCATCGACGCACCGACGATGAAGGAAGCCGGCATCGACGTCGAACTGTTCAACTGGCGCGGCGTATTCGCACCGCCAGGCGTCTCCGACGCCGACAAGGCGGCGATGGTCACGATGATCGAGACCATGGCCAAGAGCGATGCCTGGGCAGCCGAATGCAAGAACCGCAACTGGACCCCCATCCTTCTGACCGGCGACGATTATGCGAAATTCCTCGTCGACGACACCGCCCGCATCACCGCGATCCTCAAGGATCTCGGCCTCGCCTGATGTCTTCAGGGGCGGCCACGGCCGCCCCTTCCGACATTAGCCTGCGAGATGGACATATCATGCGCTGGGAGTGAAACTGCGGATGCGGCCGGCGGGAGGATGCCGGCCATCTCGGGAGGACATCGATGAGCACCAGCGACCAGCAGCCGGCGCCCCCGCGCCTTGCCATGCCCGAATTGTTGATCGGCATCGGGCTTCTCGCCTGTGCCGCGGCCGTGGCGTGGCAGACCCTGGCGATCCCGGTTTCGCCGCTCTATTCCAAGGTCGGGCCGACCGTCTTCCCCTACATCACCATGACAGGCATGATCGTGCTTTCGCTGCTGCTCATCGTCGCCGCGCTGCGCGGCGGCTGGCAGCCGCAGGAGGAAAAGGAAACGCCGACCGACTGGAAGGCCATGGGCATCGTCGTTGCCGGCCTGGTCGCCAATCTGGTGCTGATCCAGCCGCTCGGCTTCACCGCCGCCTCGGTCATCATGTTCGTGCTCGTCTGTTATGGCTTCGGCAGCAAGCACACGCTGCGCGATGCGCTGACCGGCCTGATCCTGGCGCTTGCCGCCTATTTCGGCTTTGCCAGGGCGCTCGGCGTCAACATTGGCGCCGGCTTCATCGAAAACCAGCTGAACACGGTGATCGACGCGATCATCGCCACTGCGAGGGGCTGACGCCATGGAGACGCTCGGCCATCTCGCCCACGGATTTTCCGTCGCTTTCTCGCCGATGAACCTGCTGTGGTGCCTGGTCGGCACCACGCTCGGCACGGCCATCGGCGTGCTGCCCGGCCTCGGGCCGGCGCTGACCATCGCGCTGCTGCTGCCGATCACCTACCAGGTGGCGCCGGAGGCGTCCTTCATCCTGTTTGCTGGCATCTATTACGGCGCCATGTATGGCGGCTCGACGACCTCGATCCTGCTCAACACGCCGGGCGAAAGCGCCACCATCGTCACCGCGCTGGAAGGCAACAGGATGGCCCGCTCGGGTCGCGGCGGCGCGGCACTGGCGACCTCGGCGATCGGCTCCTTCGTCGCCGGCACCATCGGCACGATGGGCGTCGCCTTCCTGGCCCCGGTGGTGGTGAAGTTCGCGCTCGCCTTCGGGCCGGCCGAATATTTCTCGCTGATGGTGCTTGCCTTCATCACGGTGTCGGCGGTGCTCGGCTCGTCCTCCGTGCGCGGCCTCACCAGCCTGTTCATCGGTTTCGTCATCGGCATGATCGGCGTCGACCTGCAGACGGGACAGCCGCGCTTCACCTTCGGCATGAACGAACTGCTCGATGGCGTCGATGTCATCATTGCCGCGGTCGGCCTGTTTGCCGTCGGCGAGACGCTCTACATGGCCTCGCGCCGCTATGCCGGCAAGGACGAGATCGTGCCGCTCAAGGGCTCGCTCTACATGACCGCGGCCGAATGGGGGCGCTCGTGGAAGCCATGGCTGCGCGGCGCTTTCATCGGCTTCCCGATCGGCGCCATGCCTGCCGGAGGCGCCGAGATCCCGACCTTCCTGTCCTACGCCATCGAAAAGAAGCTGTCGAAGCACAAGGAGGAGTTCGGCACGGTCGGCGCCATCGAGGGCGTTGCCGGACCGGAAGCCGCCAACAATGCGTCTGCCGCCGGCGTGCTGGTGCCGATGCTCACCCTTGGCCTGCCGACCTCGGCGACCGCCGCAATCATGCTGTCGGCCTTCCAGAGCTACGGCATCAATCCGGGACCGCTGCTGTTGACGACGCAGGCCGATCTGGTCTGGGGCCTGATCGCCAGCCTGTTCATCGCCAACGTCATCCTGGTCGTTCTCAACCTGCCGCTGATCGGGCTGTGGGTACGGCTGTTGAAAATCCCGGCGCCGCAGCTCTATGCCGGCATCCTGGTGTTCGCCACCGTCGGCACCTACGGCATCTCGCAATCGCCGATCGACCTCGTCATCCTCTATCTCCTGGGGGCCGCCGGCTTCCTGATGCGGCGCTTCGATTTCCCGACCGCGCCGGTCATCATCGGCATGATCCTGGGGCCGCTTGCCGAAACGCAGTTCCGCCGGGCGATGACGATCTCGAACGGCGACTGGTCGGTGTTCTACACCCACAAGCTGTCGCTGGTGCTGCTGATCCTTGCCTTCATCGGGCTCGCCGGTCCGCATATCTGGGCCTTCATCGAGCATCGGCGCCGGCGCGGACCCGAGCATGTGCCGGGCGATGCCTGAGCGACCTGGAGCATCATGACCGATCTGCTTGCCGGCATCCGCATTCTCGACCTGACCAATGTGCTGGCGGGCCCTTATTGTGCCTACCAGCTGGCGCTGCTCGGCGCCGATGTCATCAAGGTCGAGACGCCGCAAGGCGGCGATCTGGCGCGCCAGCTCGGCGCCTCGCCGGCGCTCAACGAGGCGGGGATGGGCGCGTCGTTCCTGGCGCAGAATGCCGGCAAGCGATCGGTGGTGCTGGATCTCAAAAGCGAAGCCGACCGCGAACGCTTCCTCGATCTCGTCGCCTCCGCCGATGCGCTGGTCGAGAACTTTCGACCGGGCGTGATGGGGCGGCTGGGGCTTGGCTATGAGGCGCTGAAAGCGGTTCGTCCGGGTCTCGTCTATTGCGCCATATCGGGGTTCGGCCAGACCGGGCCGATGCGCGACAATCCGGCCTACGACCAGATCATCCAGGGGCTGTCCGGCATCATGAGCATCACCGGCACGCCGGAGACCGCACCCTTGCGGGTCGGCTATCCCGTCGCCGACACGCTGGGCGGGCTGGTCGGGGCCTTCGCCATCGCCGCGGCGCTGGTCAAGCAGAAGACCTCGGGCGAGGGCGCGTTTCTCGATGTCTCGATGCTCGAATGCACGCTGTCGGCGCTGGGCTGGCCGGTGTCCAACTATCTGACCGCCGGCGTCGAGCCGCAGCCGATGGGCAATGAGAACATGACGGCTGCGCCCTCCGGCGCGTTTCGCACCGGCGACGGCCTGCTCAACATCGCCGCCAACAAGCAGGAGCAGTTCGTCACGCTTTGCCGGCTGATCGGCCAGCCGGAACTGGCCGACGATCCGCGCTTTGCCGAGCGCGAGACGCGCAAGCAGAACCGCGCTGTGCTGAAGGTGCTGATCGAGACGGCCTTGGCGAGCGCCTCGGCCGCAGCCTGGGAGGAAAAATTCAACCGCGCCGGCGTGCCGGCGGGCCGGGTGCTGACGATCCCCAAGTGCTTGGCGAGCGCCAGGTGGTCGAGCGCGACATGACCACGCGTTTCCAGGGTCTGCCCGGCATGGCGCAGCCGCTGACCGTGGTGCGCGGCGGCTTCATGGTCGATGGCGCGGCACCCTTGCCGGTCCTGCCGCCGCCTGTGCTGGGCGAGCATATGGACGAGGTTTTTTCCACCCTGCCGCCGCGCGCCAGGAGAAGCGCGTGAGCGAGAGAAAAACCGGCCGCGAACGCGGCGAGGAATGGTGGCAGACCGGCATCATCGAGATGAGCCCCGGCATTATCCGGCTGCGCGGCTATGAAATCCAGGAGCTGATCGGCCGCGTCAGCTTTCCGGCCACGATCTGGCTGATGCTGCGCGGCGAATTGCCGAGCGAGGAGCAGGCGGCGCTGCTCGGCATTGCGCTGGGGGCGGCCGTCGACCACGGGCCGCAGGCGCCGTCGATCGCCATTGCCCGCATGGCCATCACCTGCGGCGTCGGCATCAACAGCGCCATGGCGTCCGCCGTCAACGTGCTGGGTGACGTGCATGGCGGCGCCGGCGAACAGGCGCTGTCCTTCTATGGCGACATTGCCGTGGCACTTGACCAGGGTGTTGCGCTGGACCAAGCCGTAGCCGCACGGCTCGACCGTTTCTTCGCCGAGGAGAAAGGCTATGTGCCGGGATTTGGCCATCGCTTCCACCCGGTCGATCCGCGCGCGCCGCGCCTGATCGCAGTGACGCGCGAGTTTGCCGCGCGCGGCGTCGTCAGCGGACGCTTTGCCGACATCGCCGAGGCCGTCGAATCAGAGGTGGCACGGCGCAAGGGGAAGAAAATACCGCTCAACATCGACGGCGCCACCGCCGTCATCTATGGCGAGCTCGGCTTTCCGCCGCCGTTGACGCGCGGCCTGTTCGTGCTCTCGCGCTCGGTCGGCATCCTGGCGCATGCATGGGAACAGTCGCAGCAAAGCGAGCGCAACAAAGGGCCGCTGCCGCGCGAATGGCTGTGGGCCTATACGGGCACGCCGCTGCGGCCATTTCCCGCTGAGGGGGATGAGGGTCCCGCTGAAGGGGACGAGGGCAAGTGAGGTTGGTCAGGCCGGGTCCGGCACTGCCGGCTGAGGCGGCGCCAGGTTGGCCATCAGCGTCGAGAGATCCGGCTCATCGATGAGCAACGCCGCGTCCTGCGGCTTGAGCCATGCCCGCTGGCGGCTCTTGGCCTCCTGCCAGTTGGCCAGTTCCTCGGACACCTCCAACAGATAGACGACGACGTCGACGCGCACAAAATTGTGCTCCAGCCGTTTCCAGTAGGAATAGCTGCCGGCAGGCGCCTTGCGGGTCTTGCCGAGCACGCCGGCTTCTTCGCGCGCCTCGATGGTGGCGGCCTTGCGCCCGCTCTTTCCTTTCATCGGCCAGCCCTTGGGCACGATGAACCGCTTCGTCGCTCGCGACGTCACCAGCATCACTTCGAAATTGCCTGAAACGTCCAGACGAAAGGGAATGGCGGCGACCTGGCGAATGCGTTCGCCTCGCCTTGCCTTGCGTACCGCCTTTTTCTTCGTCGTCGCCATGTGCTGAAAATCCGGTCGGCGGGCGCACCGCCGCACGCCGCCTGCAAACCCTGATATGCCCGCGAGGCAATGAGCATTTTTAGTAAATAAGTCGACTAAGTAAATCGCAAGCGACCGATATCAACGGCAAACACGCACAATCTGGTTGTTGACGATCTGAATCGGACAAGCTTGCCGGACGACGGGCACTTCGGGGCGCGGCTGCGGCACGATCCGACGGTCCTGCTCGCGATATTGCTGCTGCTGTTGCTGGAACTGCTGCCGCTGCAGGCTGTTGCGCAATTGCTGCAGCTGGTTCTGCTGGATCAGCCGGTTGGCGCTGGGATTGACGGACTGAGCCGCAGCAGATTGCATGATTCCGGCGAGCGTTGCCACCGCCAGCATTGCCGACATCAGAACTGTCGATAGGCGAAGCGTCGACATCAGTTCGTTCCCGTACAGATATAACCTCCTCTCTATATAGGGCGTTCGTCTCGATCTGCCATGGGCGGGTCTGCCATGGGCCGATCTGCCACGGGTTGGCGAAATCCCTGAGGAAGCGGCCTGGCCGCACTTGACAGAAAAGATCGATTGACCGCTCTATCGGGCGCGGATCTCGGGCTCAATCGCTGCTGACTCGAGGCACAATCGGGAGCATATTGATGAAAAGCAGGCAAGTATATTTCGCGGCGCTACTGGGCAGCATCTGTATTCTTGGCCCGGTGGCAGTCGCGGCGCAAACCAAGACCGACAAGGCGGCGCCTGCCGCCGCAGCGCCCGCCCCTGCTGCCGGCCCGACATTGCCTGGCGGCGCCTCGGCGCTGTCCGAGACACATGGCGACTGGACGGTCAATTGCCAGGTAACCGGCACGGCCAAGGTTTGCAGCCTGTCGCATCAGCAGTTCAACAAGCAGTCCAACCAGCGCCTGCTGGCGATCGAGCTGTCGAGCAAGAGCGGCGAGGATGCCGCCGGAACGCTGGCGCTGCCGTTCGGCCTGGCGCTCGCCAAAGGAGTCAGCCTGACCATCGACGACCAGAAGCTGGAAGGCAGCTTGCCGTTCAACACCTGCCAGGCCGTCGGCTGCCTGGTGCCGGTGGCGTTCGATGCCAGCGTCACGCCGCTGCTCAAGGCAGCCACCACGCTGAAGATCGACGCCTTCGCGGCCGACACCGGTCAAGCGGTGAGTTTCACTATCCCGCTCAACGGCTTCGGCGGCGCACTGGCACGGACCGCGGAACTCTCGGCGGACTGAGCGGAAAACGTCCGGTCACTCAACCTCGCGCAGCCGGTACCCCACCCCGGTTTCGGTGGTGATGTAGCGCGGCTGGTCGGGCGACTTTTCGATCTTCTGCCGGAGCTGGCGGACATAGACCCTCAGATACTGCACGTCGGTCGAATCGCCCCACACCTGCTTCAGAATGAAATGGTGGGTCAGCACCTTGCCGGCATGCTGCACCATAATGCGCAATATGTCGTACTCCTTGGGGGAGAGCTTTATCTCCTTGCCTTCGACCTTGACGATGCGCTTGACCAGGTCGACGCTGAGATCGCCGGTGTGGAACACCGGCTTTTCGCCCTGCTGCTGGAATTTGTGGCGCAGCGCGACGCGGATGCGGGCGACCAGCTCGTTCATGCCGAACGGCTTGGTGATGTAGTCGTCAGCGCCGAGTTCGAGCGCCGCGACGATGCCGGCTTCGTCGGTGCGGCTGGACAGGATGACCACGGGCACGTCGAGGCCGTCGCCGCGCCATTTGCGCAGGAGGTCGAGGCCGCCCATGCCGGGCAGGCCGAGATCGAGCAGGATCAGATCCGGCTTTTGCGCGTCGACGAGTTCGATCGCAGCGTTGGCGTTGGGCGCTTCGCTGACCGCATAACCCTGGCTGCCGAGGCCGACGCGCAGCAGTTTGCGGATCGGCGGCTCGTCATCGACGACCAGTATGCTGACGTTGGAATTTGTCATGCCGGATCACCAGATGCTTGCTCGTCCACACCTGATACGTCCGTATCGGACGATTGTACCAACCTCGGCATGCGGATTGTGAAGACTGCGCCCGGGCGATCGCTGCGGTTCGCCGCCATGATCGTGCCGCCCATCGCCTCGATGAAGCCCCGGCAGATCGACAGGCCGAGCCCGGTGCCGGCCTGGACCTGATCGCGCTTGCGCACCCGGTAGAAGCTGTCGAAGACGCGCTCCAGGTCGGCGGGCGGAATGCCCGGTCCCTCATCCATGATCTGCAGCGCGACGGAGCCATTGTCGGCCCAGCCCTGCAGCCGGATTGTCGATCCCTGTGGCGCGTATTTCGCGGCATTGTCGAGCAGATTGAACAGCATCTGTTCGAACAGCACGGGATCAAGCTTCAGCATCGGCAGGTCGGCCGGAACATCAACCTCGGTCTTGTGCCCGGCAGTGATCTTGCGCGCCCGTTGCAAGGCCGAGCCGACGACATCGCCGACATAGTGGAGAGCAAAATTCGGCTCCATGGCGCCGGATTCAATCTTGGTCATGTCGAGCAGATTGGCGATGAAGCGGTTCAGCCGTTCGGACTCGTCGAGCACGGTGGTCAGCAGCTCGGCCCGATCGTTCTCGGGCAGTGCCGGCGCAAATTCCCTGAGCGTGCCGGCCGCGCCCATGATGGCCGCCAGCGGCGTCTTCAGATCATGCGAGATCGACGTCAGCAGTGCCGAGCGCAAGCGGTCGGCCTCGGCCGCCAGCCTGGCGCGATCGACATCGGCGACCAGCTGGATGCGCTCGATGGCAACCGCCGCCTGATCGGCCAGCGCGTCGAGCAGGCGCTGTTGCTCGGGCGTCAAGAGCGGCCCCTGCTTGTCATTGTCGAGGCCAACGACGCCGATGGCGGTACGGCCGGTCCGCAAGGGCAGGTAGAGCCGTTTTGCCCCGGGCAGGGTATCGGCGCCACGGCCGGCAGCCCGGTTGTGTTCCCAGGCCCAGCGTGCAGCCGCGATGTCGGCCTCGGCCAGCGTGTCGTCGGGGGGATAACCGGCCTTGACGGTGATCGTGCCTTCTTCCGGCAACAGCAGCACTACGCGCAGCTTCAGCATCGAGGCGATCTGGAACGCGGTGGCCCACAAAACGTCGTCGAGCGTGCCGGCGCCGGCGAGTTTCTTTGAAAAGAGGTAGATGTCCTCGGTGGCCCGGGCGCGTGAACGGGCGGCGGCTGCCTGACGCTGCACACGCGCCGTCAGATTGCTGGCGATGACGGCAACGACGAGGAAGACGGCGAAGGCAACGATGCTCTCCGGATCGCGGATCGTCATCGTGTAGCGCGGCTCGAGAAAGAAGAAGTTGAAGGCAATGGCGCTGAGGAAACAGGCGTACAGCGCCGGCCACAGGCCAAAGGTCACTGCCGATGTCAGCACCGCCAGCAGAAGCACGCTGGCAAGGTTGCGAACGTCGAGGAACTGATCGAGAACGGCACTGACGGCAAGCGCGCCGGCGACATAGACGGTCGAGAAAAGATAAGGCCAGATTTGAAATGGCGTCTGCTCGGCCGCCGCCTTGACCCTCGACGTGGCCTCGTTGTCGCGCTCCGTTCCTGAAATGACATGGACGCTGATATCGCCGGCATTGCGGATCAGATCGTAGGTGAGCGAGCCCTCGATCAGTTCGCGCCAGCGCGAGCGGGTCGGCCTGCCGACGACGATATGGGTGAAATTGTTCACTGTGGCGTGGCGGACGATGTCCTGGGCGACGTTCTGGCCCGGAATGGTCGTCACCTCGGCGCCGAGCTGCTCGGCCAGGCGCAAGAGCGTGGCCAGCTGGTCCTTGTCTTCCTCCGACATGCCGGCCGAACGCGGCGTGTCGACATGCAGCGCCGTCCACGGTGCGCGCAGCCGGTCGGCCAGCCGGCGCGCATAGCGGACACGAGACGCTCCGCCCGGACGCGCATCGACGCAGACGAGCACCCTTTCGCCCGCCGCCCAGGGGCCGGGAATGGCGTGCGACTGCATGTGGTTGAGCAACTGCTCGTCGACGCGCTGGGCGGTGCGGCGCAGCGCCAATTCCCGAAGCGCGGTCAGATTGCCCGGCGAGAAATAGTTTTCGACTGCGCGCTGGGCAGTGTTGGGGAAATAGACCTTGCCCTCCTTCAGCCGCTTGATCAGGTCGTCGGGCGTGAGGTCGATGATCTCGATGTCGTCGGCCTGGTCGATGATGGAGTCCGGGACCGTTTCGCGCACCCTGACGCGGGTGATCTGTGCCACGACGTCATTCAGGCTCTCGACATGCTGGATATTGAGCGTGGTGTAAACGTCGATGCCGCGCGCAAGGATTTCCTGGACGTCGAGATAGCGCTTGGGGTGGCGGCTGCCGGGTGCGTTGGTGTGGGCGAGTTCGTCGACGAGCACCAGCGCCGGCCGGCGGGCGAGGATGGCGTCGATGTCCATCTCATTCAGCACGCGGTCCTTGTAGTCGACCTTCTGGCGCGGGATGACCTCGTAGCCGTCGACCAGCGCCAGTGTTTCCTTGCGGCCGTGGGTCTCGACGACGCCGATCACTACGTCGACGCCGTCGGCCAACCTGGCGCGGCCGGCCATCAGCATTTCATAGGTCTTGCCGACGCCGGGGGCCGCGCCGAGAAATATCCGCAGACGGCCGCGCTCTTCCCGTTCCGCATGCTCGAGCAGCGCGTCCGGAGAGGGTCTGGTATCGTTGCTTCTGGCGTCCGGCATCAGGCTCGATCATGAACGGCGCCGAGGATCGTGTCGATCCCCGGCCCCTGGCTTCAGAGATTGTCTCTCACTGCTTGGTATCGTCCAGTGCCAGGTTGAGCGCCAGCACATTGACGACCGGCTCGCCGAGGAAGCCGAGTTCGCGGCCTTCGACATGGCTGTCGACAAGCGCCTTGACCTTGGCTTCGTCGAAGCCCCTGGCCTTGGCCACCCGAGCGACCTGGAAATAGGCGGCGTCCGGGCTGATGGCGGGGTCGAGGCCGCTGCCGGACGTCGTCACCAGATCCATCGGCACCGGCTGGTTCGGGTTCTCCGCCTTCAGCTTTGCAACATCGCCCTTGATGCGGTCGATCAGCTTGGGGTTGGTTGGACCGAGATTGGAGCCGCTGGACGCTGCGGCGTTGTATCCGTCGCCGGCAGCCGAGGGGCGGCCATGGAAATACTTGTCGTCGGCAAAGCCCTCGCCGATCAGTTCGGAGCCGATGACCGTGCCGTTTTTCTCGATCAAGCTGCCATTGGCCTGGTGCGGAAACAGCGCCTGGGCGATGCCGGTCATGCCCAGGGGATAGATCAGGCCGGTCAAAACGGTGAAAAAGACGATCATGATAACAGCGGGTCTTATCTGAGTGAGCATGGACGTATTTCCTTAAGCGAGGCCGAGGCCGGTGACGATCATGTCGATCGCCTTGATGCCGGCGAAGGGAACGATGATGCCGCCGAGGCCGTAGACCAGCAGGTTGCGGCTGAGCAGCGCGCCGGCGCCGATGGCGCGGTATTTGACGCCTTTAAGCGACAGCGGGATCAGAGCGATGATGATCAGCGCGTTGAAGATGATGGCCGACAGGATGGCGCTCTGCGGCGTCGCCAGATGCATGATGTTGAGCGCTTGCAGGGGGCCGATTGTATGTCCCGGCGCAACGTAGAAGACGGCAAACATGGCCGGGATGATGGCGAAGTATTTGGCGACGTCGTTGGCGATCGAGAAGGTCGTCAGCGAGCCGCGCGTCATCAGCAGCGCCTTGCCGATCTCGACGATCTCGATCAGCTTGGTCGGGTCACTATCGAGGTCGATCATGTTGCCGGCCTCGCGGGCGGCAACCGTGCCGGTGTTCATGGCGACGCCGACATCGGCCTGCGCCAAGGCCGGCGCGTCGTTGGTGCCGTCACCGCACATGGCGACCAGCTTGCCCTTGGCCTGTTCGTCGCGGATCAGCTTCAGCTTGTCCTCGGGCGTGGCCTGGGCGAGGAAATCGTCGACGCCGGCTTCGGCTGCGATCGCCGCCGCAGTCATCGGATTGTCGCCGGTGATCATCACGGTGCGGATGCCCATTTTGCGCAGTTCGGCAAAGCGCTCGCGGATACCACCCTTGACGATGTCCTTGAGGTGGACGACGCCGAGCAGGCGGCCGTCACGCTCGACGGCCAGCGGCGTGCCGCCCGACTTGGCGATCTCGTCGGCGATCGCCTGGAGATCCTTGACGGTGTCGCTGCCGGGGCGCGCGCCGTGAGTGGCCGATGTCGACTGGCTGACATAGGCGAGAACCGAATCGACGGCGCCCTTGCGCACCGACGAGCCATCGATGTCGACGCCGCTCATCCGGGTCTGCGCGGTGAAGGGCACGAAGCTGGCATGCAAGGTTGCCATGTCACGGGCGCGGATGGCGTATTTCTCCTTGGCCAGCACGACGATCGAGCGTCCCTCAGGCGTCTCGTCGGCGAGCGAGGCGAGCTGCGCGGCATCGGCCAGTTCCTGTTCGGTGACGCCCTTGACCGGGCGGAATTCGGTGGCCTGGCGGTTGCCGAGCGTGATGGTGCCGGTCTTGTCGAGCAAAAGCGTATCGACGTCGCCCGCCGCTTCGACGGCACGGCCGGACATGGCCAGCACGTTGAAGCGCACCAGGCGGTCCATCCCGGCAATGCCGATGGCCGACAGCAGGGCGCCGATGGTGGTCGGGATCAAGGTGACGAACAGCGCGACCAGCACCGTCACCGGGATATAGCCGCCGGAATAGGAGGCAAAGCTCGGGATCGTGGCGGTGGCCAGCACGAAGATCAGCGTCATGCCGACGAGCAGGATGTTGAGCGCGATCTCGTTGGGCGTCTTCTGGCGCGAGGCACCCTCGACCAGCGAGATCATGCGGTCGAGGAAGGTGTGGCCGGAGGCGGCTGATATGCGCACGCGAATCCAGTCGGACAGAACCTGCGTGCCGCCGGTGACCGCCGAACGGTCGCCGCCGGATTCGCGAATGACGGGTGCGGACTCGCCGGTGATTGCCGCCTCGTTGACCGAGGCCACGCCTTCGATCACTTCACCGTCGGACGGGATGATGTCGCCGGCTTCGACCAGCACGATGTCGCCAACCTTCAGGCTGGTGCCGGGCACCAGCTTGAACCTGGAGCGGTCTTCGCCGGCAAGCAGCTTGGCCTGGGTTTCGGTGCGCGCCTTGCGCAGCGAATCGGCCTGCGCCTTGCCGCGGCCTTCGGCGACGGCCTCGGCGAAGTTGGCGAACAGCACGGTGAACCACAGCCAGATGATGATCTGCAGCGTAAAGCCGAAATCGCCGCCGCCGGTGGCGAGATCCTTGACGAACAGGACCGTGGTAAGAAGCGAGACGATGGCGACGACGAACATCACCGGGTTCCTGACCAGCGTGCGGGGGTCGAGTTTCCTGAAGGCGCCGCCGATGGCCGGCCACAGGATGCGGGCATCCATGATGCTCGCGGATTTGGACTGGCTCATTTGGTGGCTCCAGTATCTGAACTGTTGGCCGGCACCGACCGATCGGATGCCGAAAAGAGGGGCGGCGGACCATAGGCCAGCAGCCAGATCACGATCATGACTGCCGCGAGGCCGAGGAAGGTAGATACGCTGGGGAAGGGAGGGGGCGTTTCCTCCCCCTCATTGCCGGCTCGTGGGCCGGCTCGCGGCCGGGCCTTCATGCGTTTTGGGTAGAACCAGGACATGACAAGCCTCAGAATGTCTGGCCGTTGATGGCAGCCAGGTGCTCGACGATCGGTCCGATCGCCAGTGCCGGGAAGAAGGTCAGGCCGACGACGATCAGGATGACGCCGACGAGCAGGCCGACGAACAGCGGGCCGTCGGTCGGGAAGGTGCCGGCGGAAGCCGGAACCGTCTTCTTCGTCGCTAGCGAGCCGGCAATGGCAAGCGCTGGAATGATGACGAAGAAGCGACCCACCCACATGGAGATGCCGAGCGTGATGTTGTACCAGGGCGTGTTGCCGGAAAGGCCGCCAAAGGCCGAGCCGTTGTTGGCCGCCGCCGAAGTGTAGGCATAAAGAACCTCGGAGAAGCCATGCGGACCGCCATTGGCCATCGAGGCGACGGCGCTTGGCAGCACGACCGCTATTGCCGTGAAGACCAGCATGACCAACGGCAGAGCGAGGATGGCGAGCATTGCCATCTTGACCTCCTTGGCCTCGATCTTCTTGCCGAGATATTCGGGCGTGCGGCCAACCATCAGGCCGGCGACGAACACGGTGATGACGATGAACATGACGATGCCGTAGAAGCCGGCGCCGACGCCGCCGACGATGACTTCGCCGAGCTGCATGTTGAGCATCGGGACCAGGCCGCCAAGTGCTGTGAACGAGTCATGCATGGCGTTCACCGCACCGCAGCTCGCAGCCGTGGTGATGACGGCGAATAGTGCCGAAGCGGCAATGCCGAAGCGGCTCTCCTTGCCTTCCATGTTGGCGCCGTCGACGCCCAACGCATGGACCAGCGGATTGCCCGCGGCTTCCGCCCAGTAGCAGATAACGACGCCAGCGATGAACAGCACACCCATCGTGGCCAGGATCGCCCAGCCCTGGCGCTGGTTGCCGACCATGCGGCCGAAGACGTTGGTGAGTGCAGCACCCAGCGCGAAGATCGTCACCATCTGGATCATGTTGGAGATGGCGTCGGGGTTTTCGAAAGGATGCGCGGCATTGGCGTTGAAGAAGCCGCCGCCATTGGTGCCGAGCATCTTGATGGCGACCTGCGAGGCGACCGGCCCAAGGGCGAGCGTCTGCTTGGCGCCCTCCAGCGTGGTGGCGTCGACATAAGGCCCGAGCGTCTGCGGCATGCCGAGCCAGACATAGACAAGGGTGAGCACGATGCTGAGCGGCAGCAGGATGTAGAGCGTGCAGCGGGTCATATCGACCCAGAAATTGCCGATCGATTTGGCCGAGGCGCGGGCGAAGCCGCGGATCAGCGCCACCGCAATGGCAATGCCGACGGCGGCGGACATGAAGTTCTGAACAGTCAGGCCCGCCATCTGCACGAGGTAGGACAACGTGCTTTCGCCGCCGTAATTCTGCCAGTTGGTGTTGGTGACGAAGCTGACGGCAGTGTTGAAGGCGAGATTGGGTTCGACCGATGCCATCCCGGCCGGATTGTAAGGCAGGACGCCCTGCAGGCGTTGCAGAAAGTACAGCACCAGGAAGCTGGCAAGGCTGAAGAAGATGATTCCTGCCGCGTAGGTCGTCCAGTGCTGCTCCTCGCGCTCGCTGGTTCCCGAAATGCGGTAGAGGCCGCGCTCAACGGGCCCGAGTATGGGCGAGAGAAAGGTGCGATCGCCATTGAAGACGCGGTACATGTAGCCGCCGAGCGGCTTCACCAGCAAAACGACGATCCCGCAATAAACCAGGATCTGTATCCATCCGTTGAGTGTCATGGGTTTCCGTGCCTTGCTTCAGAAGCGTTCTGGGCGAACGAGGGCGTATGTCAGGTAGACGAGCAGGAACAAGGTCACGCCGCCACCGAGGATGTAATCGACAAGCATGGTGCGATCCTTCCGCTTAAAGAGCGTCGCAAGCTTTGATGTAGGCGAGGGAAAGACCGAAGAACAAAGCCTCGATCCCGATGACGACGATGTCCATTTGTGTTGGTCCTTGCTTCTGCTTGTATTTGGCGCCAGCGACTGGCGAGCCAGAAATTCCATGAGAACGGCCCGCCGTAACTCTGGGGTCACGGCGTCCGCAGCGTTTTGCTCGAGATGGAATATGGACCCGATCGCCATAAAGGTTCGAGACGGGGCCGGGAGGAAAGATATAAAATTCCTATAAAGATTTCCGGGAGATGGCTCCGTTCCGGGCCGCTAGAAACCGACGCCATGATATCGCGACCCCTCTTGCGGCGGCTCCGTCTTTCGAAACAATGGGAACGCAAAACGAGGGAAAAACAGATGCTCGACATGGCACCATCGAAACAGGCGGCGACATGGCTTTGCGCGCTTGCACGGGCGCTGGAAGCTGATGACGCCGAGGCGGCCGCCAACCTGTTCGTCGAGGATTGCTACTGGCGCGATCTGCTGGCTTTCACCTGGAACATCACCACGATGGAAGGCCGCGATGAGATCCGCGACATGCTGCAAGCGACGCTGGCGGAAACGAAGCCCTCACACTGGACGCTGTCCGGCGAGGCGACCTCGGATGAGGGCACCGTCGAGGCCTGGTTCACGTTCGAAACGGCGGTCGCGCGGGGCGAAGGGATTGTGCGCCTTACGGACGGCCGCTGCCGGACCTTGTTCACGGCGGTGCGTGAGCTCAAGGGGTTCGAGGAACAAAAGGGACCGGCGCGGCCGCTTGGTATCCGTCACAAGGCCGATCCGAAGCGCGAAACCTGGGCGGAGGCGCGGGCGCGCGAGACGCGCGACCTCGGCGCCACCGAGCAGCCCTATTGCCTGGTGATCGGCGGCGGGCAGGGCGGCATCATGCTCGGCGCGCGGCTGAGGCAGCTCGGTGTGCCCACCATCATCATCGAGAAAAATGCGCGCCCCGGCGATTCCTGGCGCAACCGTTATCGCTCGCTCGTGCTCCACGATCCGGTCTGGTACGACCATCTGCCCTACATTCCGTTCCCGGAGAACTGGCCGGTGTTCACGCCCAAGGACAAGATGGGCGACTGGCTGGAGATGTACACCAGGGTGATGGAGCTCAACTACTGGGTCGCCACCAAATGCCTCAGCGCCAGCTATGACGAGGCCGAGAAGGTGTGGACTGTGGTGGTCGACCGCGTCGGCCGGCAGATCACGCTGAAGCCGAAGCACATTGTCTTTGCCACCGGCGCCTATGGCCCGCCACGCCAGATCGCGCTGCCCGGCGCCGAGACCTTCAAGGGCGAACTCCTGCATTCCAGCCAGTATGCAAGCGGCGAGAAATTCCGCGGCAGACGTGTCGCTGTCATCGGCGCGGCAAGCTCGGGGCACGATGTCAGCGTCGACCTCTGGGAGAGCGGCGCAGACGTCACCATGATCCAGCGGTCGCCGACGACAGTGGTGAAATCCGACACTCTGATGGAAGTCGGCTTCGAGATCTTCTCGGAAAAGGCTTTGGCGCGCGGCATCAGCACCGACAAGGCCGACCTGATCGTCGCGTCCACGCCGTTCGCGCTTGTACCCAAGGGCCAGCGGGATCTTTACGAGGTGATCAAGGCACGCGACGCAGACTTCTACGACCAGCTACGCGCCGCCGGCTTCGCCATCGATTTCGGGGAGGACGAGACCGGGCTGTTGATGAAGGCCTACCGCACCGGCTCCGGCTACTACATCGATGTCGGCGCCTGCGAACTGATCATCAATGGCGAGATCAAAGTGAAGAGCGGCGTCGGCATCAGTTCATTGACGCCGACCGGCATCCTGTTCGACGACCGCAGCGAGCTGGCCGTCGATGCGATCGTCGCCTGTACCGGCTACCAGTCGATGAACGAGACCGTGGCGGCCATCGTCTCGCGCGAGGTCGCCGACAAGGTCGGGCCATGCTGGGGCCTCGGCTCCGGCGTCAAGGGCGATCCCGGTCCTTGGCAAGGCGAGCTGCGCAACATGTGGAAGCCGACGGCGCAGGACGCGCTGTGGTTCCACGGCGGCAATCTGGCGCTGTCGCGGTTTTACTCGAAATATGTGGCGCTGCAGATCAAGGCGCGGATGGAAGGGATTGCGACGCCGGTGTTTGGGGCGGTGAGTAACGCAGGGCGCTAGCGATCTCCTCCCCCCTCGAGGGGGAGATGTCGCCGAAGGCGACAGAGGGGGTCGCCACGCGTGGAGCGCTGACCTTCATTCTCGGCAAGGAAGGTCGCGTCCGGTCGAACCGACCCCCTCTGGCCTGCCGGCCATCTCCCCCTCAAGGAGGGAGATTATCCACGCCCGAAATGCCGTGCCGCGACCTCGACATGCGTATGTGCCGCATGCGGCGCGAAGCGCTCGGTCTCGTTGTGGTCGGGCGCTTCGTTCGGCCACCAGACACCGCCGATAACAATGCCTTCTGAGACCAGCCGCTGATCCGCGATCAGCGCCGCACCGACCGCATCGACGAAGGTAAAGCGCCCGGGGCGCAGTCTCAGCACCGCGACATCGCCGACACCGCCAACTTTCAACGTCCCAAGCTCCGGCCTGGCGATCGCCTCGGCTGGCCTTTGCGTGGCGGCGCGCAGCACCTCGACCAGCGGCATGCCCAGCGCCATTAGCTTCGACATGCAGACCAGTATGTCGAAGGCCGGACCGTCGACGCAATAGAGATGCACGTCGCTGGAGATGACGTCGGGCGCGAGGCCCTCGGCCAGCATCGCTTTCGCCACGGCGAAGTCGAACGATCCCATGCCGTGGCCGATGTCGAAGATGACGCCGCGTTCGCGGGCCAGCCGCATGTCCGGCCGCACCGCGCCGGAGGCGAAGACCGGCGCGTTGGGGAACGGGCGAAAACAGTGCGTGAGGATGTCACCCTTGCGCAGCCGCGGCAGCACTTCGGAGCGGCCGGGCGGCGGCTCGTCTATATGCGCCATCAGCGGCAGGCCGGCCTGGTCGGCGGCTTCCAGCGCGAGATCGACCGGCGCGATGCCGCTGGCGCCGCCGGCATGCTTGCCGGAGCGCACTTTTACGCCGACGACGACATCGGCGTGCTCGCGCACCGCAGCCACCGTCTCGCGTGGCTCGCAGAGCCTGAGATCGCTGCATTCGCCGACAGAGACGCTTTGCGAGAAGCCGAATATGCCGGCAAAGGAGATGTTGACATAGGCCAGGATGCGCACCTTCGAGCGCTCGATGACATGGCGGCGAAAGCCCAGAAAATTGCCGGCGCCGGCGCTGCCGGCATCGATGAAGGTGGTGGTGCCGCTCTTGGCCGCCAGCCGGTCGGCGTCGACGCCAAGCGAGGTGCCGCCCCAGTAGACATGGCTGTGCAGGTCGATGAGGCCGGGTGTGACGATGCAATCACGAGCATCGACTATCTTGGTGGCGTGCTCGGCATCGATCGCCGCCTCGATGGCCACGATGCGTCCGCCCGCAACGGCGACATCGCGCGGCGCGTCCAGGCCCGAGGCCGGATCGATCAGGCGGCCGCCCTTGATCAGGAGATCGAACTGCATCGGCGCCTGCCTCTCTTCGTTTTGGGGCATGATCTCTGGACAAAACGGTTTCCGTTTGTCCGAGAAAACCGGTTTCCACTTTTCGAGATCATGCCCCGACTGGTCAAACCGGCCGGTAGGCGACGGCTTCGACCTCGATTTTGATATCGATCATCAGCCGCGATTCGACCGTGGTGCGGGCCGGCGGATTCTTCGGGAAGTGCTTGGCGTAGACGGCATTGAAGGCGCCGAAGTCGCGCGCGTCCTCGAGCCAGACCGTGGTCTTGACGACATCGTCCATGGTGCAACCGGCCAGCGCGAGTGCCGCCTTCACATTCTGCAGCACCTGCTCGGTCTGCTCGGTGATGCCGCCCTTGACCACGATGCGGTCGCTGTCGACCGGCACCTGGCCTGAGATGTAGACGAAATCCCCGGCGCGCACGGCCGGCGACAGCGGCACGTGGGATGTTCCAAAACACTCTTTAGGCAAAGGAAACTCCTGTTCAGAATGGCGGGCCGCGCCCCGTTTTCGACGACCGCTCTACGCCTGTCCCGGTGATCCTCATAGGGGGCTTTTTGGAAAGCAGCATTTTTCCAAACGCGTGTTGCTTTATCGCAGGCTCGCCAGCATCTTGCGCGTCGCATTTTCCCGACAGGAGATTTCAATGACCTTCGACAAGAACCCGTTTCCAGAGGGCGATGCCGATCGCCACGCGCTCTGGGAAATGTTGGTGCGGCGCGACATCGACGCCTTTATCGGTCAGGACTGGTCGATGGTCGAGGATGATTTCCTCGCCGACAGCTTCTTCGGCATGCATGCGCATTTCCTCAGCGATGCCGACGCCTGGCGTCTGCAATTCCCGAGCCTTGCCGTCTATCGCGACGAATGGCTGCGCCAGGCCAAGGAGACGGCGGCGGCCAGATTCGCCGAGCCGCTGCGCGAGGCGCTGTTTCGCGTCACCAACATGCGCGACATCGATGTCGATGGCGACCGCGCCGTGCTGCACAAGAAGTTCAACGGCTCGGTGGCCAAGGCCGATGGCAGCGTCGACAAGCTGAAATGGCAGACGCTGTATTTTTGCAGGAAGGTGGCGGGCCACTGGAAGATCGGCGGCTTCGTCGGCTACATGCCACATCCCTTGGGGATCTGAGGTTTACCCGCTTATGCTATTGCCGGCTTCGCGCACGAAGACGTCCGCTTCCGGGCTGCAGCTGTAAAAGCTCGCCAACCGAACCCACTCGAGCTCAAGCGAGTTGAACGGGACAGGTTCGTCCCACAGGGCTAGCGGGAGCGGTGGTCGAACACGACCGCCATGGTCTTACCAATTGCCGCCATGACGACGAGTTCGACGAGATCGTCGTCGCTGTCGACACAGGTTGGATCCATGCGGCGGATGGCGTCGAGCGCCGCTCTAGTCGAGACGGTATCGCCGGCGCGGAATCTGGAAAGCGCAGAGGAAACAAGGTTCTGGGTTGTCACGTCGATGACAGGTACGCTCGGCACTACGTTCATGGCTTCCTCCTGCCAAGAACCCTCTCCCGAAGGAAATAATACGCCGAACGACGGCGTGTGCCAGCGGAATCGTGGTCCGACCAGATTGCCGGGAGGGCACGTTTGCGTGTTTGATAGGGTCGAGCCCACAGCGTCCAGGACCGGATATGAAACTGTACTTCAGCCGCAATCCCAATCCGCGCCTTGCGGTAGCAACGGCACGTCATCTGCAGGCCAAGGTCGAGTGTGAGTTCGCGGCACCCATGGCGCCCCGGCAGGCTGAGCGGTTTCGTCAGCTCAATCCCAATCTTACCCTGCCGATATTGGCATGGACGGGCGGCAGCCTGTGGGAAGCCGACGCCATAGCCTGCCTTCTGTCGCGCGAAGCGGGTTCGGATTTCTGGCGCGGCGGCGGCGACCAACCCGACATGATCCGCTGGCTGAGCTGGGGCAAGGAAAATTTCGTGCGGGCCTGCGACACCGTGCATTTCGAGCGCGGAACCAAGCAGCGCTACGGGATTGGGCCCGTCGACCAGACCAAGGTCGAGGAGGGGCTGGCGGAGTTCCGCATCGCGGCAGCGATTCTCGAGGCGGAGCTCGCCAAGCGGCCATGGCTTGTGGGCAAGTCGCTCTCCTATGCCGATTTCCGCATGGCGACGTTTTTGCCGTTCAACGATCCAGCCGGCCTGCCGCTGGCGGACTATCCCTCTGTTCTGGGTTGGTATCGCCGGCTCGAAGCCATCGATGCCTGGCGCGATCCCTTCGACGGGCTGGACGCGCCGCTTCTGCCGCCGGTCAACTCCGCTTGATGTGCTTCCCTTTGGGCAGATGGGCTGATGTGTGGCGCTTTGGCAGCATAGGTGTGGAACAGCGGGCGAGTTGCCATGGCGCGCTCGACGGCTCGCGGCCGGGTTGATAAGCCCTGTCCGCAAGGAGAGTCGTGACATGACCGTAGCCATCGAGATGGGACAGACGACGGCGGGTGCGTCGGTGGCGCTCGACCTTGAGGAGCTGCTGGCGACCCGGCTTCTGGTGCAAGGCAATTCCGGCTCCGGCAAATCGCACCTTTTGCGCCGGCTCCTGGAGCAGAGCGCGCCCTGGGTGCAGCAGACCATCATCGACCCGGAAGGCGATTTCGTCTCGCTGGGCGACCATTACGGCCATCTGGTCATCGATGCCGAGGAGCATACGGAGCGTGGCCTGCAAGCAGCCGGCGAGCGGGCGCGCATCCACCGCGTCTCCACCGTGCTCAATCTCGAAGGGCTCGATGCCGAGAACCAGATGCGGCGCGCCGCTGCCTTTCTCGGCGGGTTGTTCGAGGTTGCCCGCGAGCATTGGTATCCGATGCTGGTGGTGGTCGACGAAGCGCAGCTGTTCGCGCCGGCCGTGGCCGGCGAAGTGTCCGACGAGGCGCGAAAGCTCTCGCTCGGCGCCATGACCAATTTGATGTGCCGCGGCCGCAAGCGCGGCCTTGCCGGCATCATCGCCACGCAGCGGCTGGCAAAGCTCGCCAAGAATGTCGCGGCGGAGGCGTCCAATTTCCTCATGGGCCGTACCTTCCTCGATATCGACATGGCGCGCGCCGCCGACCTTCTGGGCATGGAACGGCGTCAGGCCGAGGCGTTTCGAGACCTGGAGCGCGGGCACTTCATGGCGTTGGGCCCAGCGCTGTCGCGCCGCCCGCTCGGCGTGCGCATCGGCCAGACCGAGACCAGCCCGCGCAACGGTACGCCGCGGCTGATGGCAATGCCGGAAACAGCGCTCGAGGACGCACGGGCCATCATCCTGGCAGCGCCGCCGCCCGAGACGATGCGCGCGCCGCGCCGGATGGCGTCGCCCGATTTGCTCGACCAGCTGATGGCGGCGAAGTCTGCGGCGATGGAGATCCGCCCGGAACCTGCGGAACCGGCGGTAAGCGCCGAGGATATCGCCGACCGGCGAGAGCGGGTGGACCGTGTCCTGCGCGCCATCCTGGCGCAGCCCGATGCGGGTTTCCGCGTCATCGGCGTGCTTTATCAGGAGTTCGTCGTCCGCTGCCGCATCGAAGGCCTCGCTTCGGTGGTGCCGGACCTCTCAGAATTCCGTCGCATGCTGACGCGTGCCCGCGCCGGGCTCGGCGCCGACATGGCAGGCGATGACGCCTGGCAGGACGTTTCCGTGCGCGCCTCGCTGCTGCCCGAGGACATGCAGGGCGTGTTCATGATGATCGCCCGCGCCGCCAAGGAGGGCTGGCCGTGCCCGAGCGACGCGGCGATCGCGCGCGCCTACGGCTCGCATTCGCTGCGCCGCGCCCGGCGGCTGCTCACCTATATCGAGGAGCAGGGCCTCATCGTCTGCCAGCTCGACGGCACCGGCCGCCGCACGGTGACGCTGGTCGAGCTCGCCTGGGCGACGGCGCCGGGCGACCCCAATGCCGCGGAGGCGGAACAGGGCAGCCTGGCGCTCTGAAAGGCGAACAGGCAGCTACCTGACTTGCTTGCGCGGTTCTGAACAAGATGTGTTTCGCCGATCGGCGCGCGACGATTTATGATGGGTTTCCGAGAATCGCAGAACGGTTCGGGCGGGAGGGTTGTCCGGTGCGGTTGAAATCTCTGGCTGTCTTTGTCTTTGGCCTCCTCGCCATCGCCGGCATCGCCTTGACGATGTCTGCCCGGTCTTTTGCCGCGTCCTCCGATATACCGGCTTGGCTGCAGGCCCATGTCGGCAATGACGACGGCGAGATTTCGCAAGTGGTGCTGGAGCGGGCGCGCGCGCTTTACCTGAAAAAGGTCGCGCAAGGCCCGGTCCACAATGGCTGCTATTTCGCCATGGATGCGACGCGCCCCGGCGATCTCGGCAATGGCGTGCTAGGGCGGCGCTACTACGTCATTTGCGAGGCCAAGCAGTCGTTCAGGGCGATCTCGTCGGGCCATGGCGGCGGCCGCAATCTGAAGGGCGTGGTCGATTTCTCCAACGGCAAACGCTGCGCGAAAAACTTCGGCAATGCCCTGGACTCGTCCTTGACGACCGGCGGCGCCTATATGACCGGCGAGGCAAAGACCTCATTCAAGGGTTTTTACCGCATCGGCGCAAAAAAGGACCAGGCGCTGCTGCGCACCTTCATCCAGTTCGACGGTGAGGGAGAGACGGCGAACGCCAGGCAGCGGGTGATCGGTGGCCACGCGGCGCGGCTGTTGCGCGGCATGTGCCTGCGCAAAAACCCGAACAGCTCCTATGCCGACCATGACGGCTTCGTGCCATACGGCAAGCTGGTGGATTATGCTGGCGGCCGCAGCAATGGCTGCACCAGCTGGTCGCCGTCCGACGCCGACCAGATCATTTCGATGGTGAAGGGCAATCCGACGACGCTCTATATCTACCCGGAATCGCGCGACATCACCGCCGTTGGTAAATCGGGCGCCTATTGGAATGCGTCCTGCCTGAAGGAGATCGGCAAGCCGAAATTCTGGCCGCGAAAGAGCCTTGAGCCGATCATCGCGCAATACGCCAAGGACAACCCGCCACCGCCGCCGCAACCGTTGCCGATCTGCACCGGGCCGTGAGGGATGAGTCCTCGGCTCGGCATTGTCGGCGGCGCGGACTGGCTGGGCGGCGCCGCCGATCCGATGGGCTCTACTGATTGATC
This sequence comes from Mesorhizobium sp. C432A, assembly GCF_030323145.1. Taxonomy (NCBI): domain Bacteria; kingdom Pseudomonadati; phylum Pseudomonadota; class Alphaproteobacteria; order Hyphomicrobiales; family Phyllobacteriaceae; genus Mesorhizobium; species Mesorhizobium sp. C432A. Next base: position 2,215,694 of record NZ_CP100470.1, read on the forward strand.
TCGGGTTCGACGAGCTTTGCCAGATTGCGCAGCGACTCCTGCCAGCCGAGATAGCAGGCTTCAGCCGGAATAACGTCCGGAATGCCGGCCTGCGTGATGTCGAGTTCCGTGCCGACCGACACTTTCTTCAGGAGCACGGTCACTTCGATCTGGCCGGGCAAATTGGGGTCGTCGAACCTGTCGGTGTAGCGCAGGCGCTCGCCGGGAACGAGTTCGAGATATTCGCCGCCGAAGGAATGGCTGCCGCCCGTCGTGAAGTTTCGGAACGACATCTTGAAGGCGCCACCGACTTTCGCGTCGAAGCTGTGTACCGTGCAAGTGAAGCCGTTCGGCGGAAGCCATTTCGCCAGCGCGTCGGCTTCTGTGAATGCGCGGTAGACCTTCTCCGGGCTGGTCGTCAGAACGCGGTGCAAACGTACGGTGCTTGGCATCTCTTCGGTATCCTTTGTGGTTTCGTTGTTCGATGCCCCAAGGACGGGTGAACCTCACCCGGTCCGACATAGCCTGTCAAATTTTCTTGAGCCCTTTGCCCGCGGCCATCCGCCCGCGACTTCGACCGCCGCCTCAGGCAGGCGGTCGTGTCGCGTCAAATTGCATGCATCATTGACAGGTTGCCTAACTTTTCGGCGCGGATCTCACAATTTATTAAAATTGTAAGTCTCTCCTACAAAGTTGTATTAGGATCAGCTTAACGCCTTCGGCATTATCTATTAAATGATGGGCGACGATCTCCTTGGTGTACTATAGAATGATTCCCTGGAACGACGGATCAATTTAAGAGTTGATCCGAAATGGTCGCTCGAAGGTTGTCGAACGACCAAGGCAGCACGCGCAAGGAGTGTCGGAATGACCACAGTCCTCAACGCCAAAGGCATTCCACTTCCGTATACCGGCGCTTCCACCCATTGGTTCTCGGCGACTGGAGGCGCGCCTTACCGCTACGGCACCTCGGGCAACGATTCCTTCTGGGGCGACACCAACGTCAAGGTCACCATGTATGGCGGCGCGGGCGACGACTATTACCATCTCTATTCGACGATCAACAAAGCGGTCGAGAACTACGGCGCGGGCGTCGACACGATCGATACCTGGATGAGCTACAAGCTGCCCGCGAATTTCGAGAACCTCGTCGTCACCGGCGACGGCCACTATGCCTTCGGCAATGGTCAGGACAACATCATAACGGGCGGCGCTGGCAGCCAGACGCTGGACGGCGGCAAGGGCAATGACGTCCTGATCGGCGGCGCCGGCGCCGACACCTTCATCATCACCAAGGGCAATGGCAGCGACCTGATCTCCGATTTCGGCGCGACCGACACGGTGCGCCTCAACGGCTATGCTTTCACCTCGTTCGAGGCCGTCCACGCCAATATGGTCCAGGTGGGATCGAACGTGCAGCTGAACCTCGGCTCGAGCGAGGTGCTGGTGTTTCACAACACCACGATCGACAAGTTTCAGCCCGGGCAGTTCGAGCTGCCGATCGACAAGACCGGCATGACGCTGTCCTTCAACGACGATTTCAACACGCTGAGGCTGTGGAACGGCCAGAGCGGCATCTGGGATTCCAATTTCTGGTGGGGGGCGCAGAACGGCAGCTCGCAGCCCCAGAACGGCGAGCTGCAATGGTATATCGACGCCAATTATGCGCCGACCAGCTCGGTCCATCCGTTCAGCGTCGCAAGCGGCGTGCTCACCATAACCGCGGCGCATGCGCCCGACGACATCAAGCCGCTGATCAACAATTACGAATACACTTCCGGCATACTGACGACGCACGACACCTTCTCGCAGACCTATGGCTATTTCGAAATGCGGGCCGATCTCCCGGAAAACGCCGGCGCGTGGCCGGCCTTCTGGCTTCTGCCCGAAGACGGTTCATGGCCCCCGGAACTCGACGTGATCGAAATGTATGGGCAGAACCCGAATGCGCTTCTCATGACCGCGCACACAAATGAGACGGGAACCCACACCGCGGTCGGGTCGACGGTGAATGTCTCCAACACCGACGGCTATCACACCTATGGCCTGTTGTGGACGCCGGACAAGCTGGTCTGGACCTATGATGGCGTCCAGGTCGCGGAAGCGGCGACGCCGTCCGATATGAACAAGCCCATGTATATGCTGGTCGACCTTGCGGTCGGCGGTCAAGCCGGCGCGCCGCCCGACCATCTGGCGACGCCCGCGCAAATGAAGATCGACTATATCCACGCCTATACGCTGAACGATTTGCAGCAGAGCCATCTGAGCACGACAGCCGAGCACGCGGTCTAGATGTCACGGGACCGCGCGCCACTCAGGGATGCGGCCATCGGCCTGCGCCCGGTTTTCCTGCGCGGCATCGCCGATATCGGCATCTTTTCGTTGCTGATCAACATCCTTCTCCTGGTGATCCCGCTCTATCTGCTGCAGGTCTATGACCGGGTGTTGCCGTCCTCCAGCGTCGAGACGCTGCTTTATCTCTCGGCCATGGCGGTCCTCGCGCTCGCCTTCCTCGGCCTGCTGGACGCGGTCCGCGCCATCTACGCGCAGCGTGTTGCGGCCACCGTCGACCAGAAACTGGGCGCGCGGACATTCGCCGCCTCGCTTGGCGCCAGACATGCCGGCAGCGGGCTGTCGCCGCTGAACGACCTTGCCACGACTTGCGCCTTCATCAGGTCGCGCGGCGTGGCGGTGTTGTTCGACCTGCCGTTTGCGCCCGTCTTCCTGGCCTTGCTCTATTTCATCCATCCCGTCCTGTTCTGGCTGACGCTCGCCGGCGCCGTGCTGCTGTTTCTCCTGGTTGTGGCCAACCAGCTTGCCATCGGCAGGAACGATGCCATGTCGGCGGAACGCTCGGCGGTGGCCAGCCAGGCGGAGCAGGCCTTCGCCCGCAACACCGACACGCTGCGCGCCATGGGCATGGTGCAAAATGCCGCCGCGGTCTGGGGACAACACGTTGCTGAGGCGCTGACCCTGCATGACCGTTCCGGAAGCGCCAATGCGATCTTCAGCGCGACGTCGCGGGCGCTGCGCATGATGCTGCAACTGGCGATCCTCGGCGCCGGCGCGTGGCTGGTGCTACAAGGGCAGATGACCGCCGGCATGATCTTCGCTTCGTCGCTGGTGTCGTCGCGCGCGCTGCAGCCGCTCGACCAGCTGATCGGATCCTGGCGGCAGATCGTCGACGCCAAGCGATGCTGGAAGCGGCTGGACACCGCCCTTGCGGCGCAACCAGCGCAGGGGCGCAAGCTCGCACTGCCCGATCCATTGGGCGCGATTTCGGTGCAGGATCTGTTCTTCATCGCGCCGACTGCGGCTTTCGGCACGGAGCCCATCCTCAAGCGGTTGAATTTTGCCATCGGCGCCGGCGAAGCGGTGGCGATCGTCGGCCCGAGCGGGGCCGGCAAATCGACGCTGGCGAAATTGCTTGTGGGCGCGCTGCAGCCGACCGGCGGCGCGGTCAGGGTCGACGGCGCCGACCTGAGGAGCTGGGACGAAACCCAGCTTGGCAGGCATATCGGCTATCTCGCGCAGGAGGTGGAGCTTTTCCCGGGATCGATCGCGCAAAATGTCGCCCGCTTCGAACCCGACGCCGATGACGCCGCGATCGTCGAAGCGGCCAGGCGCGCCGAGGCGCATGAGCTGATTCTCACGCTGCGCGACGGCTATCAGACCATGATAGGCCCGTCGCATACCGTGCTGTCGGGCGGCGAGCGCCAGCGGATAGGGCTGGCGCGCGCCTTCTACGGCAAGCCACGCATGCTGGTGCTGGACGAGCCCAACGCCCATCTCGACGGCAGTGGGGAGGCGGCGCTCGAAGGGATGCTTTCGGCCGCGCGAAGTGTAAGCGTCACGACAGTCGTCATCACGCATCGCCCTTCGATCGCCGCGGCCTGCGACCGCGTCATGGTCCTGCGCAACGGCATGGTCGAAGCTTTCGGCCCTGCGAGCGAGGTGCTGAGGCAACCGGCGGCCGGCAAGGCCGGGAGCGCGGTGGTGACAGGCTCGTTCGTGCCGACCGTGCGCCCGCACAGCGTCCGCTTCGGGTCATAGACGATGATGCAGCAGAGCCTCGCCTTCGAAGGTCGACCGCGCACCGACTTCCGCCGCATGGCCGTCGTCGGCTACGTGGCCATAGCGCTCTTCGTCGGCTGCTTCGGCTATTGGGCGGCGAACGCGCCGCTCTCCGGCGCGGTGATCACCTCCGGCACGATCTCGGCGACGGGCGGCAACATCCTCATCCAGCACCCCGAGGGCGGCATCATCGAGCAGTTGCTGGTGCATGAAGGCGACCGCGTGCAACAAGGCGAACCGCTGGTCCTGCTCGACCGCAGGGCGGCTCAGACCGACCTCAACCGGCTGACCAGACAGACGATCGCGCTCAGGGCAAGTGCCGCGCGACTTGAGGCCGAGCGCGACGGATCGGACAGGCTGGCGCCGATCGCCGAAGCAGCACCCGCGCCGTTCCAGCGCGATTTCGACAATCTGGTGCACGAACAGCAGAAGGAGTTCGAGGCCAGGCTCGCCCGGTTCCGCTCCGAGCAGTCGATCCTGGCGCAGCGCGTCGCCATGCATCGTGAGTCGGCGCTGGGACTGGAGGCGCAGAAACTCGCCATCCAGCAACAGGCCGAGATCGTGAAGAAGGAACTCGGCATCAAGACCGGCCTGCTCGACAAGGGTCTCACCAACCGCAGCGAATATTCGCAGCTTCTGCGCAGCGAGGCCGATCTGGTCGGCCAGGCCGGCGCGCTGGAGGCGGATATCGCAGCGACCAAGACGCAGATCGTCGAAGCCCAGGCGCAGGTCGAGCGCGCGACCACGCAGCGCGTCGAGGACGCGCTGACCAAGCTCGACGAGGTTCGCACCAGCCTGGCCGACATCGGCGAACAGATCACCGCAGCCGAGGCGGTGCTGGGGCGCACGACGATCAAGGCGCCGGCAGCCGGCATCGTGGTATCCTCGATCTACAACTCCAAAGGCAGCGTGATTGCGCCGGGGCAGAAGATCATGGAGATCCTGCCGACCGCGTCGGGCCTCATCGTCGACGCGAAGCTGCGGCCGAAAGACGTGGACCTGGTTCGCGTCGGCCAGCCGGCGAAGCTCAGGCTGTCCGCCCTGAACGCGCGCCTCACCCCTGAGGTCCCGGCTACGGTGACGCAAATTTCCGCCGACCGGCTGATCGATGAAACCACGCATGAGGCGTATTTCCGCGCCAGGCTGAAGATCACCGACACGCTGCCGCAGGGCGTGAAAGCCGAGCAGCTTTACCCGGGAACGCCGGTCGAGGCGTTTATCAGCACCGGCGACCGAACCTTCCTCGAATATCTGGCGCGGCCGATGCTGGACTCGTTCGCGCGGGCGTTCACGGAGCGATAGGCGCCAACTCGTCCTCCCAGTTGACGCCGCCGTAGAACACCCTGAGAATCACCACCTGGTCGCCTTCTACGGTGAAGGCCACAGTCAGGCGGCGCTCGAAGCCAACGATGCAAAGCCCCGGCCGCACATCATCCCTTAGGGTTCCGCGTTCCGAGGCATAGTCGAGACCCAGGCAAAATCGCTCGATCCGCTCGATGTAGCGAAGGGCGGTGAGGTTGCCGGATGCGTGAGCGACCGTATCGTATATCCATAACAGGTCCGTCTGGGCTTCCGGCAAAAGGACAACATGCCGGCGCTTCACACGTTCCCCTTGAGGCGAGCTGCGTGATGTGCGCGAATGCTTTCAAAAGACTTGTCGGCCGGGATGGCCTGGGAGGGGTCTGCCTTCCACCTATCATAGGTCGGCGCGACCTCCTCACGCAGCCAGCGCTCCACAGCGGCGTCGCGTTCCTGCAATGCGCGAAGACCGGCGCGGATCACTTCACTGCTGGTCGCGTATGTGCCGGACCGAACGAGCTGGTCGATGAAAGCAGCCTGCTCGGCCGGCAGGCTGAAGGTGCGTTTTTCGGTGGCGGACATGGATCCCTCCTATCAGGTTGGTATGATATTATCATACCAACGGCGAGATCGCACGCCCCAATATAGGCTTAGGGACCGCTCCCCTTGCCGTCGGCAAAGACACCGGACATTCGGTTCGGATGCCTGAGATGGGTCGGCGTGATACCGGTCTGATGGCGGAAGACACGGCTGAAATGGCCGGCATTGGGAAAACCGCAGCGGTAGGCGATGTCGCCGATTGCCAAGTCGCTCCCCTCCAGCAGCGACTTGGCCTGATGTACGCGCAGCGCAAGATAGGCGGCCATCGGGCCGATGCCGAGCTCGGCGCAGAACAGCCGCTCAAGCTGGCGCCGGGATAAATGCAACCGGCCCGCGATCTCGGCGACCGACAGCGTCTCCTGGAGATTGCTTTCCATCAGAAGCAGCGCCCGTTTCACCGCTCGGCTCGACGCGGCCGGAAAGAGATCGCCGACGGGCTGCACATCCAGGCTCGAGCGGATGCGGTCGAGCACGAGGATCTTGGCGGCTTTTTCCGCAGCCTTGCGGCCGATGAACTGCGACACGAAATGGCCGGCAAGGTCGGCCGCACCCGTGCCGCCGGCGCAGGTCGAGCGGCCCCTATCGACGGAAAACAGGCTGTCGGCATGGGCGTTCACGTCAGGGAATTGGCTGCGGAAATCCTTGATATGGAACCAGCTGACGGCGGCACTGTAGCCATCGAGCAGGCCGTAGCGCGCGAGCACGAAGCTGCCGGTGCAGAGTGCCGTCAGCGGCACGCACTTTTCGGCCGCCCGCAACAGGAAGGCCTCCTTTTCGGAGCTGAGGCTGCGGTTGGTGTCGAGCAGACCGCCGACCACGACGACATTGTCGAACTCCTGCGGATTGCCGATCGCCTTGGTCGGCAGCAACTCGACACCGCAACTCGCGCGGATCGGCAGGCCACGCTCGCCGACGATCTCCCAGTCGAACTCGATCCGGCGGCTGCGGTCGCCTTCATCGCCGGCCAGCCGCAGCGTGTCGATGAACAGCGACAGCGGCGACAGCGTGAAGTCGCGAACCAAGAGAAACGCAAACCGCCTGGCCATTGTTGCTCCGAAACGTTCCTTCGGGTGGATGGAAGCAAAGATGTCGCACAGGCGAGCACGCGGCGCTTTTCAGGAGAAGCCACCGGATGTCGGAGATGAGATCGACGGCCTCAGTGCGGAGCTGGAAATTCTCTGGGTTGTGTGGTGGTCATGGGATGTCGTCATCTACGCTCACACAAGACAGGCAGATGGACCAGTGGAATTGATCAGCATGGCACGGCGTGAGAAAAACCCTATCGTGTTTGTGTAACCTGCAGCACCAAAGCGGAGCCCAAGCCATGACCCTCACCAATCGCGATATCATCGAGCTGACGGCATGGCGCCGCAAGCTGCACCAAAACCCGGAAATCTCCAACGAGGAAGAACAGACCGCCAAGGAAGTCGTCAGCTTCCTCGCCGATACAGCGCCGGACAAGGTGCTGACCGGCCTCGGCGGTCATGGCGTGGCGGCGGTCTATGACAGCGGCCAGGCGGGACCGACGGTGCTGTTCCGCTCGGAGATCGATGCGCTGCCGATCGAGGAGCTTTCGGGCGTCGAGCATGCCTCGCAGGTGCCGGGAAAATCGCATATGTGCGGCCATGACGGCCACACCGCGATCCTGGCCGCACTTGGCCGCCAGCTCGGGCGTGAGCGGCCGGCCCGCGGCCGCGTCGTCTTGATGTTCCAGCCGGCGGAGGAGACCGGCAATGGTGCGGCCGGCGTCGTCGCCGATCCACGCTTTGGCGAGATCGCGCCGGACTTCGCCTTCTCGCTGCACAATCTGCCGGGCGTGCCGTTCGGCGAGGTGCGGCTCAAGCCCGGCGTCGTCAACTGCGCCTCGCGCGGCATCCGCATCGTGCTGGAGGGCAAGACCGCGCATTCCTCCATGCCCGAAACCGGCGTGTCGCCGATGCCGGCGGTGAGCGAGCTCATGCCGCTGCTGCCGGCGCTCGGACGCGGCACCTTTGCCGACGATGTTTTCAGCATGGTCACCGTCACCCATGCGACGATGGGCGAGGCCGTGTTCGGCATCGCGCCCGGCTACGCCGAGGTGTGGGCGACGCTGCGTACAAGGCGCGACGAGCGCATGGCGGAACTGGTCGCGGCGGCGGAAGCGTTGGCCACCAGGATCGCGGCCGAGCACCGTCTTTCCGTGCACTGCGATTATCATGAGATTTTCGTCGCCAGCGTCAACGCTCCAGACGCGGTGGAACATCTCAACCGCGCGCTGGACGAAGAGGGCGTCGCGCGCAGCGAGGAAGCCTTGCCGATGCGCGCTTCGGAAGATTTTGGCATCTTCGGCCACAAGGCGAGGTCGGCGATGTTCTTCCTCGGCGCGGGCGAGCGCACCCCGTCATTGCACAATCCCGATTATGATTTTCCCGACGATCTGATCCCGATCGGTTCGAAGATCTTCATGCGCACGGCGCGCAACCTGCTGGGGTGAGCGGCCCTGCAAAATCCGCATCCTGAAGCTGCCTTTTTCCCGCTGGAATCGTCTTGTAGTCGCCTCCTACATTAGGAGGGGCTTTTGGATGAGAATTGCAATGGTCGTCGCGTTGACTGCGACAGTGGCAGGGTGCGTATCGTCTCCGGTCCAGTATGGAGCCTCGCTCTCGACCCAAGACCCGAAATGGGCGACGCCGGAATGCCAGCAGGCCCGCACCGATGCCATGAATTACGACGCGCGCGAGAGGGAGCATCCGGGATGGGCCGCCGGGGTCGTGCTGGGGCCATACAGCATGGGTCTGGTGGCGGCCATCAAGGAGCATGAGCAGCAGCAGCGAAGGCTGTTGGCGCGCGAGGTGCATTTGCAGTGCTCAAGCCTGCCGCTGCCGAAGGATTTGGACTTCGATCCGCAAATCTACGCACCAAAGCCGGGGAAATATCCGTAGGGCTGGGATTGGTTTGCACAGGGACAATAGCGGAGGCTTGCGCCCTACGAATACCCCCACCCTCAATCCCTCCCAACAAGGGGGAGGGAGACTAGGTTGGCGCTGATTTCCGCAAAACCGTCTAAGTCGACTTAAAAAAGGGCTGGGCGTGCGGCAGCGTTCCCTCCGCCTTGTGAGGGTCCGAAGGACGGGCGAAACCCTGGCTCGCCCCGGCAAGTTAGAGTGGTGGTCCTCTTCGTACAAGCTCATATGCGATAGCCCTTGCCCCGAGGCATTGGCATTGCCAGCTCTGTATGAAGCGCTCCTCCGCTCTCCCCACCAGCTTTGCGCCTTGACCCACCGAGGGCTCTCCCTGGAACCAAATCCAAGCCTAAACTGTTCAAGTTGGTTACGACGCCGACGAGCCCTGCCGGTTGGGCAAGCGGCGCACTTGAGGAGCTCCCATCATGACCATCTCGTCCAGCTTTCATTCGCTTGCGGTTGCGGCCATCGCCACTGTTGCCGTCGGGGCGGCCAGTGCCGCGCATGCCGATAGCGGCACGATCCGCTTTGCCGTCTACAAGGCGGCCTTCTTCGTCGGCGGCTCGGGCGGCGAGGGCACGCTTACCTTCCACGGCCGCTCCTATCCCATCACGATCGGCGGCGTTTCGGGCGGCTTCGCCTTCGGGGTTTCCAAGACCTATTTCCGGGGCACCGTGCGCCATATCCGCAGGGTGCGGGATGCGACCGGCGTTTATGGCGCGGCCGGCGGTGGCGGCGCGCTCGGCAAGGGGGCGCAGGTGATCGTCATGACCAACGACAAGGGCGCCCAGCTCGAGCTTACCGGCCGGCAGGTGGGCCTGCAGGTGAATGCGGATCTGAGCGGGATGGCGATTTCGTTGAAGTAAGGGGCGTTGCGTCTGGGTGGGCAAGGTCGCCCAGGATGGTGGCAATCAGTAGGTCGGTCCCCCACTCCGTCTCGGCTTCGCCGAGCCACCTCTACCCCCACTTTCGTGGGGGAGAGGAAACGCTAATTTTGGAAGTCGCGGCTTCAAAGGCTTAGGTTCTGCCTCAAGAAAAACTTGGATTTCCTTCCTATGAAAGCTTGGCATTTCCTCTCCCCCACGGACGTGGGGGTAGAGGTGGCTCGGCGAAGCCGAGACGGAGTGGGGGCTGGCGCTGCCGTAGGCGATAGCCTTGCGCTTCTGACGGGTAAGCCTGGCTTGCAGCGCCGGACCGGCGCCACTACTGCCGCCAGCCCCTACCGCTCCTCCACAATCCGCAAATACGCCGCCGTCACGAACAGCACGATCAGCCCGAACAAGATCCGCCGTGCCCCCTCCGGCATCTGCAGGATGGTCAGCAGTGTTGTCAGCACGGTCAGGATCAGGGCGCCGATGATGGTGCCGGTGTAGCCGCCGCGGCCGCCGAAGATGGAGGTGCCGCCGATGACGGCGGCGGCGACCGAGGGCAGCACCAGCGGTTCGGCGAGCGACAGCGACGGCGCCTTGATCAAGCCGATATAGAGCAGGCCGGTGATGCCGGCGAGCACGCTGGAGGTGACGTAGAGCGCGGTGATGACCTGCCAGTATTGCACGCCCGACAGGCGGGTCGCGCGCTCATTGTCGCCGACGGCGTAGAGCAGGCGGCCGAAGCCGGTGCGGGCGAGCGTGAAGACGATGAGGGCGGCGAGCGGCACGAACAAAAGCAGCGCGTTGGGGAAGCCCCATGTCACGCCGGTGCCGAGCCAAGCCAGGAAGTCGGGGATTTTTGCGCCCGACGCGATCACCGTGCGCTGGTAGACCTGCAGGCAGCCGGTGCCGATCAGGCTGGTGCCCAGCGTCATGATCAGCGGGTGGACGCGGAAGACGCCGACGCCGATGCCATTGACGAGGCCGATCAGCACCGCCGGCATCATCGCCAGGAGGAACGCCACCGCCGGATCCTGGTTGACCACTTGCGTGGCCATGATGAAGGCGCTCATCGTCGCCACCGTGCCGACCGACAGGTCGATGCCGCCGGTCAGCATGGTTATGGTCTGGCATCCCGAGAGGATCGCCAGCGGGATGGCGAATTTGATGGTGTTGGCGATCCAGCGCTCGTTGACGATGCCGGGGCGCAGGACCTGCAGGATTATAACCAGGATGGCGAGCAGGACGATCAGCGGGATGAGCGGGCGATCGGCCATGAAGCGCTTTATGCGGCGGCCGAAGGGGACCGGGGTGATGGCGGTGGTGCTCATGGGGCGGCTCTTGCTCGCGATGAGGTTTGCAAGGTGCGGCAAGTTGGCGAGGACAGTGCTCTACGGCGCCCCCCTCTGGCCTGCCGGCCATCTCCCCCACTTGTGGGGAGATTGGCAGCTTCATCGCCTCGCTCATTCTTGCAAGGTTGGAGATTGGCGAAGGTCGTCGCGACATCCAATCTCCCCCCTTGTGGGGGAGATGTCCGGCAGGACAGAGGGGGGCGCGAAGGAACGCCGACGTCTCTCTGCGACAGCCCTCCCATCATTGCCGCCCCCGCATGGTGATAAACGCGCCGAACATCACCACCGCCACCATGATCAGCCCCTCGATAATAGCCGTGACATTCGGGTCGATAGCGAGCAGCGTCAAATCCGTGCGCACCAGGCGCAACACGAAGACGGCGACAATGGGGCCTAGCAGGCCGCCCTTGCCGCCGCCGAGGGCGACGCCGCCCAGCACCACGGCGGCGACGCTGGCCAAGAGATAAGGGCCGGGGATGGGGGCGCCGATGCCGGTGCTCATGGTCAGCGCCAGGCCACCGAAGGCGGCGAACAGGCCCGACAGCGCATAGGCGATGATACGGGTGCGCTTGACCGGCACGCCGGAGCGAAACGCCGCCAGTTCGCTCGAGCCGATGGCGTAGATGGAGAGGCCGAGGCGCGAGCGCCGCAGCGGTATCCAGATGACGCAGAGGCACACGATCAGCACCAGCAGCGCCTTGGGCAGCCAGGCATCTACGGCGTCGGGCAGGCCGGGGATCGGTACGGTGCCAGAGATCAGCGCCTTCAGCCATTCGGCGATGCCGCCGCCCGGCGCGTCGAGTACCAGCAGGGCTGCACCCTGCAGCACGAACAGCATGGCCAGCGTCACGACAATGTCGGGCACGCGGGTGACGACGATGAGCAGGCCGTTGAGTGCGCCGAGCACGAAACCCATGGCCAGCACGAAGGGCACCACGAACAGCGCGTATTCCTCGCTCGCGCCATTCATCATCGACGCCGCGGTGACGCTGGTCAGCGCCATCATGGCGGCGACCGACAGGTCAATGCCGCCGGCGATGACGACCACCGTCTGCGCGGCGACTGCGAAGGCATAGGGCAGAACGGCGCGGGCGAGCGAGCCGAAATCATTGCTGCCATAGGCCGGCTGGATGATCCTGGTGGCGATGAACAGGACGATGAGCAGGGCGAACAGGCCGACAACCCAGCCCTGGCGGCGCAGGAAATGGCTCATGGCGTCGCCTCCGGCGAAGCCGAAGTGTTCGCGGTCGGATCAGCCAATATGCCGATATCGGCCTTGGCGCCGCGCGGCAGGCCGTAGGCGGCGCGCATCAGCGCCGGCTCGTCGGCCTCCTCGACCGGAAAAATGTCGACCAGGCGGCCGCCGAAGATGACGATGACGCGGTCGCAGACGCGCTGCACCTCCTCCAGCTCCGAGGTGTAGAACAGCACCGACTTGCCGTTGCCGGCGAGTTCGCGCAGCAGCTTGTAGATCTCCTGCTTGGTGCCGACATCGATGCCGCGCGTCGGGTCGAAGCACAGGATGGTGCGGGCATCCGCCGCGATCCAGCGGGCGATGGTCACCTTCTGCTGATTGCCCCCGGACAGGCGCTGCACCTCGCCTTGCGCGCGGGTGTCGATCTGCAGCCGCTCGATGGCGCTGAGCACGGTCGTGCGTTCGCGGCGCCTGTTGATCGGGCCCCAGTTGCGCAGCGCGGCACTGAAAGGCAGCGCGATGTTTTCGCGCACCGAGCGCTGCATGGCGAGCGCTTCCGAGCGGTCGCCCGGCACATAGGCAATGCCGGCGCGGATGGCGTCGATCGGATGCGAGAATTTCACCGGCTGGCCATCGACTTCGATCGTGCCGCCGGAGGGCCGGATCGAGCCGGCAAGGGCGGCGAACAACTCGTCCTGGCCCTGGCCTTCGAGCGCCACGACGCCGGCCACCTCGCCGTCGGCGAGATCGAAGGAGACATCGCTGAGCTTGGCGCCGACGCGCAGGTTTCGCACCGAAATGCGCGGCCGGGTGGTCGCGGGCGCGGCCTTCTCGGCGGCGCTGCGGGCGGCGACATGAGTTTTCACGATACGGGTGCCGAGCATCAGCTCGACGATCTTTTCCTCGACGCCCGGCACGATGTCGACGACGCCGACGGTCTCGCCGTCGCGCAGCACGGTGGCGCGGTCGCATAGTGCGGAGATTTCGACGAAGCGGTGCGAGATGAAGATCACGGCGCGGCCTGAATCGCCCTGGCGGCGCACCACTTCCAGCACCTTTTCGGCGAGGTTGGCGGGCAGGGCCGCCGTCATCTCGTCAAGCAGCAGCACGTCGGGCCCGACGGCGAGCGCCCGCGCCAGGTCGAGCACGCGCAGCACGGCCAGCGGAATGTCGCGCGCGGTGTCGCGCAGATCGAGGTCAAGAATGCCGAGCTCGCGCACCCAGGCGCGGAACGGCTCGACCGGCGTGCCGGTGAGCCTGAGATTGGAGAGAACGTCGAGATCGGGGATCAGCGACGGCTCCTGGTAGACCGGCAGCAGCCCGGCGCGGCGCGCGGCGGCGGGCGAGCGAATGTCGCGCGCTTCGTCGCGGATCAGGATGCGGCCGGCATTGGCGGGAATGGCGCCGGTCAGGATCTTTACCAGCGTCGACTTGCCGGCGCCATTGGCGCCCATAAGCGCGTGGACTTCGCCGGGCCGGACGGAGAGCGACGCGTTGCGCAAGGCCGCGACCGCGCCGTAGTTCTTGGCGACGCCGGTGGCGTCGAGGAGGGGGCTGGTGGTCAAATCGATGTCCGCATCAGAAATTCTCTTGCTGGCACTCTACGGCGCCCCCCTCTGTCCTGCCGGACATCTCCCCCACTTGGGGGGAGATTGGCAGTTCCGGCGCCGTCCCTCGTCTTGCGACGTAGAAAATTAGCGAAAGCCGAGATGACAGCCAATCTCCCCACCCGTGGGGGAGATGTCCGGCAGGACAGAGGGGGGCGCCGTAGAGCGCTAGTCTGTGTGGCGAGGACGGCCGTTCGCCGTCCTCGCCAGTTCATTCAAACCAGGCTTACTCCCCCGGCCCCTTGCAGGCCACGATCTGCTCCTTCGTGTAGGTCGTCCACTCCGGGATCGAGATCGAGACCGGCCATTCCGGGCTCAGCGACGGGTCGGCGGCTGCCTTCAGCTTGGCCTTGCCTTCGTCGGTGGCGTTGTCCCACAGCTGCGGGTCGACCAGCACTGTCTGCTGCGCCGGCTTCTTGCCGTCGAGGATCTGCAGCGCCAGCGTCACGCCCGCGCCGCCGATCGAGCCGGGGTTGGTGACGGCTGCACCGACGAGACCTTTCACCGAGCTCAGCTGGCCGACGAAGCCGGCATTGTCGGCGCCGACCACCGGCACCAGCGGCGCCTGCGATTCGACCAGCGCGTCGACGATGACGTTGTCGATGCCCGACGTCCACACGCCGTTGAACGGCGTGCCGGTGGCCAGGAACGACAGCATCTGCTGCTTGGCCTGATCCTGCTGCCAGCCGGTGAAGACTTCCTGCGCCACCTTCACGCCGGGGTTTTCGGCCAGCGCCTTCTTGAAGCCTTTGTCGCGATCGCTATCGGCCGAGGCGCCGGCGGCGCCGCGCATGTAGAACACTTCGCCCTTGCCGCCCATCTGCTGGAACAGCCATTTGGCGCCGAGATAGGCATACTGTTCCTGGTTGTTGGAGATGATGTAGGCCGACGGTTCGGTCACCGCTTGGTCGACGGCAACGACGACGATGCCGGCCTTGGTGGCTTCTTCCAGGCCCGCCTTGATGCCGGCGGGATCAGCGGGGTTGACGACGATGGCGTCGACCTTGGCGCTGATCAGATTGCGAATGTCTTCGAGCTGGCCGGCGGCATCGGTGTTGCGGTGGGCGATGTTGAGCTTCGTCACTTCGCCCGAAGCCAGCGCCTGCGCCTTCATGGCGCAGACCATTTCCTCGCGCCAGCCATTGCCCTGCACGGTGTTGGAAATGCCGATCGTATATTTGGCTTCGGCCGACGACACGCCCATCGATGCCAGCAAGGCAGCGCCCGCAAGCAACGGGACCATGGTCAGTATTTTCTTCATGTCAGTACTCCTCCACATTGTTGTTTTTCGTCTCAGGGCCAGACCCTTCGGCAGGATCGGACCAAGTCATTCACCTCGTCATTTGACGAAGGGGCGCAGCACGTCGCGGGCGAGCAGGAAGCCCCGCTTCACCGCATCGTCGTTGCCTTCAAACCGCCTGTCCTCATGTTCGATGATGACCGAGCCGTCATAGCCGGCGCGGTAGAGGCCGGAGAAGAAGCCTCTCCAGTCGACATCGCCCAATCCCGGCATGCGCGGCACCTGCCAGCCTATCCCGGCGGAAAGAATCCCGCGCTCATACAAACCATCATGATCGATCATCAAATCCTTGGCGTGGACATGCAGCATGTAGGGGCCGAACTCCCGGATGAAGCGGCCCTGGTCGATCATCTGCCAGACCAGATGCGAGGGGTCGAAATTCATGCCGACCTCGCCGCCCCAGGCCTCGAGGATGCGCCGCCAGATGTAGGGCGAATAGGCGATGTTGTGCCCGCCCGGCCATTCGTCATAACTGAAGATCATCGGGCAGTTCTCGAAGGTGAGTTTTACCCCGTGATCGCGCGCATAGGCGACGGTCTCGGGCCAGACTTTCAGCGCGTCCTGCCAGTTGACGTCGACGGTCTTCGAGGCATCGCCACCGCAGAAGGTGTTGACCACCGGCACGCCCATATTGGCGGCCAGCACGATGACCTTCTTCAGATGGCCGATGACGGCCTCGCGATGGGCGGGGTCCGGATGCAACGGGTTGGGATAGTAGCCGAGGCCGGAGACCGTCAGCTTCTTCTCCGTCAGCGAAGCGACGATCTCCTTGGCCTGCGCGGGCGAGGTGGAAGCGGCATCGATATGGCTGGTGCCGGCATAGCGTCGCGTCGCGCCGGATGTCTTCGGCCAGCAGGCGATTTCCAGCGCCTCGAAGCCGGCCGAGTGCGCCCAGTCGGCGACCTCGCCAAGCGGCGTCTCCGCAAACGGTGCTGTAAGCACTCCAAGTTTCATTCTGCCTCCCTAGACCGACGACTATAATGCCGATTGTTTGGATCGCTTCAACCTCGCGACCTCATCTTGTTCGAGACTGTGCCGGACAGCCGCCATCGGATCGTCCGACAGCAGGTCGCCCAGCGCCGATATCACGGCCGCGCGGAACGTATCGTCGGCGGCAAGGCCGGGGCCGAATATCCCGTCGATGGCAAGGATGGCGGACACCAGCGCGCTGGCATCGTGACCGGTCGCGTCGGCGATTGCGGCGACCTTGCCGGCATAGGGGTCCGACACCGGCCAGCGTCTGCCGAAACGTCCCGAGGCCTGGATCAGATAGGCCATCCAGCCGGCGACCGGCACCGACAGCAGCCCGATGCTTTGGCCCTGGCTCAGCCGGTCGCGGATCGGGTTGAGCAGGCGCTGGACGATCTTCTGCGAACCGTCGGTCGCGACCTGGTGGTTGCGGTGGCGGATCGCGGTGTTCTTCAGCCGGGCAAGGCTCTGCTCGACATAGGCGAGCGGCAGGACGCCGGATACCGGCATCAGCGTCGGCACAGTCTCCTCGACCAGCATGCGCCTGATGAAGTCCGACAGCAGCGGGTTGGCTATGGCATCCGATGTGTGCTCGAGCCCGGCCAGCACGCCGAGCGTAGCCAGTGTCGTCTGGGCGCCGTTCAGCACCCGCATCTTGAGATGCTCGAACGGCGTGACGTCGTCGACGAAGGTGGCGCCGACCAGATCCCAGCGCGGCATGCGGCCGGCGAATTTTTCCTCGATCACCCACTGCCGGAACGGCTCACCGACAGCGACGGCGGCATCGTGGTAGCCGAACCATTGTTCGACACTATCGAGGTCATCCTGCGTCACCGCCGGCGCAATGCGGTCGACCATGGCCGAGGGGAATGCGACGTTGGCCGCGATCCAATCGGCCAGCCCATTGCCGCGCGGTTCGGCAAAGCTGCGCACGACGTTGCCGAGGATGACGCCATTGGCCGGAATGTTGTCGCAGGACAGCAGCGTCAGCGGCCGCCCATGCGTGGCCCTGCGCTGCTCCAGCGCCCGCACCAGCAGGCCGGGGACGCTGCGAGGCGTCTCGGGGTTGGCGAGGTCGTGGACGATATCGGGATGGCCAAGGTCGAGTTCGCCGCTGGACGGGACGTGGCAATAGCCTTTTTCGGTCACCGTCATCGTCACCAGCTCGATATCGGGTGAGATCAGCACACCCAGCGCCGGTGCGGCACTCTCCTGGCTGTCGACCACCCGGACGATGCTGCCGATCACACGTGCCTCGATATGGCTGTTCTCGCGGATCAGCCTTGTGTACAGCCCGCCCTGCCGTCCCAGCGTGTCGGCAAGGCTGGGCGGACGGATGTTGATGCCGACGATGCCCCAGCGGTCGAAGCGCAGCGAGATGAGATCGTCGGTGTATTCGGCCTGGTGGCAGCGGTGGAAGGCGCCGACGCCGAGATGCGCCATCCCTGCGGCAAGCACGGTGCGATCGTAGGACGGTGTCTGCACCGATGCCGGCAAGCGATCGAGCAGCGCCGGCCCAAGCGTTTCGGTGGAAGCGCTCACCGGTTCGCCCCGATCACCGCCTGCTCCTGGTCGATGACCGCGCCGGTCATCGGGCCGGCCGCGTCGGACAGCAGGAAGACGGCGAGGCTGGCGATGTCGTCCGGCGTCAGCAGCCGGCCGAAAGGCTGCGCGGCATTGGCCTTGTCGAGCCAGCCGGGGCCGTTGCCCAATGTCTCCGCCTGCATGATGCGTTCGGCCGGCGTGTCGGTCCAGCCGACATTGATGCCGTTGACGCGGATGCGATCGAAACGGTGGGCGTTGGCGGCGTTCCTGGTCAGCGTCGCCAGCGCGCCCTTGGTGGCGGAATAGACGGCGAGTTCCGGCGAACCGCAATGGGCGTTGATCGACAGGATGTTGAGAATGGCGCCGCCCTGTCCGCGCTGCTTCATGTCGGCAATCGCCGCCTGCATCAGGAAGAACGGCGCGCGCGTGTTGACGGCAAACAGCGCCGCCCAATCGTCGAGGCTGGCGTCGAGGAAAGAGGCGCGATCGGTCAGGCCGGCGGCGTTGACCAGCGCATCGATGCGGCCGAAGCGCTCGATGCAGGCCTGCGCCAGAAGGGTGGGGGCGTCAGCATCGGCAAGGTCGGCGGTGACGAAGATGGTCGGCGTGCCCAATTGCGAAAGCTCGGCCGCCACGGCCTCGCCACGCGCCCTCTCGCGCCCGGTGACCAACAGCCCGGCGGCACCGGAACGCGCCAGCGTCTCGGCAATGGCGCGGCCAATGCCTTGCGTCGACCCGGTGACCAGAGCCACCTTGCCGTCAAGCCGGATCTCCATTCCTCCTCCCGGGAATAAAGTTTCTATTTTGAGAAATATGGAACGACAATTCCCGATAGTCAATTGGACCAGTGATGCCTCATTCGCCGCGCCGCGCCGCCACGCCATGGACCAGCGCCATCCCAACGGCGAGCGAGGCCGCCAGTGAGCGGAAGCCGGCAAAGTCGGATTCCACCACTTCCAGCCAGCTGTCCGAGAGCGGGATCAGCGGGCTGAAGGTGCTGTCGGTGACGGTGACGATACGCGCCTTGCGCTCATGCGCCACCGCGACGAGATCGGGCGTGATCGAATTGTAGGGGCTAAACGAGACAGCGAGCACGGCATCCCGGCCGCTGATGCAGCCGATCTGGTCGAGTGCGGAGGAGCCGACATTGTCGACCAGCACATTGCGCACGCCCTGCTGCGACAGTGTCAGGGAGAGATAGGCGGTGACGGGAAAGGCGCGCTTGGAGCCGATGACATAGATCAGCTCGGCGGCCGCCAGCAGCGCCACCATCTTGTCGAAACTCGCGACATCGAAGCCCGCCTCGATGCGGCCAAGCGAGGCCTGCGACGCGCCGACCATGCCGTGCAGGAAATGCAGATTGGGCTCGGTCTCGGTGCGCGGTTCGCCGCGCCCTTCCGGCCATGAGCCCTTGATGTGCTCCTTGAACAGGCCCTGGAAATCGGAAAAGCCAGAATAGCCGAAGATCTGGGCAAAGCGCACCAGCGTCGAGGGCTGCACGCCGGCCTGTGCCGCAACCTGCGCGATGGTGCCGAGCGCGACGTCGCTCGGATGCTGCCACAGGAAGATTGCCACCTGGCGCAGCCGCTTGGGGAAATGCACCGTGCCCGACGACAGCACCGCGCGCAGCTCCTCATAGGTCTGCGGCTGGATGTAGCCAAGCGCGGCCAGCGAGCGCCCGCGCTTGCGCGTCGCCGCCTCGTCGGTGCTGGACCGTCCGGATGCCTTGCTTGCCCCACTCATGATTTCAGGCTAGCGCGACACGATCGTTTTACAATATGAAAATTGGAAATCATGTTCGAAAGCGGTCTGCCGGGAGGAGCTTGAAAATGGTCTACGCAACATCGGACGGGTCGGCCGGCAAGCGGCTGCGGGTCGGCATGGTCGGCGGCGGCCGCAACGCTTTCATCGGCGCGGTGCATCGGCTCGCCATGCGCCTCGACGACCAGATCGTGCTGGTCGCCGGCGCGCTGTCGTCGGACCCGGAAAACGCCGCCGCATCGGCCGCCGAGATCGGCATCGCGCCGGATCGCAGCTATGCCGACTATCGCGAGATGGCGCGAACCGAAGCAGCGCGGCCGGACGGCATCGAGGCGGTGGTCATCGTCACGCCCAACCATCTGCACGCGCCGATCGCCACGGCCTTTCTCGAGGCCGGCATCGACGTGATCTGCGACAAGCCGCTGTCGACGACGCTGGCCGATGCAGAGGCACTGGTGGCGCTGGCGCGGGAGAAAAAGCGTCGCTTCGTCGTCACGCTCAACAACACCGGCTACGCCATGGTCCGCCAGGCGCGCGAGATGGTGGCGGCGGGCGCGCTTGGCCGCATGGTGTCCGTGCATGGCGCCTACATCCAGGACTGGCTGACCAAGCCGATCGACGCCGAGGGCCAGAAGCAGGCGGAGTGGCGCACCGATCCGGCGCGCGCCGGGCAGTCGGCGGTGCTGGCCGACATCGGCGTGCATGCCTTCAACCTGGCAAGCTATATCTCCGGCTGTGAGGCCGAGGCGGTGTCGGCGGATCTGTTCACTGCCGTGCCGGGACGCCGGCTCGACGACAATGCGCATGTGCTGGTGCGCTGGACCGGCGGGGCGCGCGGCACGATCCTCGCCAGCCAGACCTCGCCCGGCCACTACAATGATCTCTCGGTGCGCATCTATGGCGACAAAGCCGGGCTCGAATGGTCGGGTGGCCGGCCGGAGGAATTGCGCTTCTCCATCTACGGCGAGGAGACCCGCACGCTGGTGCGCGGCGGCCATGGCTCGACGACGGAAAGCCAACGCGTGTCGCGCATGCCGGCGGCGCATCCGGAAGGCTATATCGAGGCCTTCGCCAATTTCTACCGCGACGCCGCCGATATCATTCGCGCCCATCGCTCTGGTGGGGTGGTGGATGCGGCGCGCGCAGCGCAGGTGCCCGATGTGGTGGAGGGCGCGCGCGGGGTGAAGTTTGTTGCGGCGGCGGTGGAGTCGAATGCAGCGGGTGGGGCTTGGACGGCGGCAAGGTTTGGGTGAGGACGGGAGCTGCCGTGGTTCAGCGGTAGAAGCAATCACCTGGGGGACTGGCGCTGCCCTAAGGGATTGACCTGCCGAAGGCGCTACCGCCGCCGCAGCAGACCTGGCAGCGGCGGGGCGCCAAGTACTCTTCGGTCGCTTTACTGGGCAAAACGCTGCTATGCATGTGTTAATCATGATATGGGTTGTTCATTGTCAGAGCATCGGCCCAGCCGTATTCGGTAACAATGCGCAACTTGTCTCTCTTCCTTGCTGCCAGCCTCGGCTGCCTCGTTCTCTCGGCGGTTTCCTTCGGCGCTCCGCAAGGCCTGCTCGTCACCCTGTTCCCGGACAGCAATGCAGCGAAGGTGGCGCAGTGCAGAAGCCTACTCAAAATCCGTTTCGACACGGGCGAATGGCCGGACAAGGGCGCGGCTGACTACATGCGCTATGACGAGTGCTACTATCTGATCTGTGGCGGAACCAGGCCGAGCGCTTGAAGGCTTGGTGCAGCTATCCCTTGATCGCCGAGCCGACGATGGAATCGACGAAGAAGCGCTGCAGGACGGCGAACAGGATGAGCGGCGGCAGCACGGCCAGCGTCGCGCCGGCCATCACCAGGCCGGTGTTGACCGCGCCCCTGTTGTAGCTCAGCAACCGGCTCAGGCTGATGACGATCGGATAGGCGTCGGCATTGCCCTGCAGCACGGTCAGCGGCCACAGATAGCTGTTCCAGTGATAGACGAAGGCGAAGAGGGCCAGAGCCGCGATTGCGGGGGCGACGCTCGGCGCGACGATCTTGTAGAGGATCAAGAACTCCGAGGCGCCGTCCATGCGCGCGGCGTCGATGAGCTCGTCGGGCACGCCGGAGATGAACTGGCGCATCAGGAAGATGCCGAAAGCATTGGCGAGATTGGGCACGATGATGCCGGCGAGGCTGGCGTTGAGGCCGATCGAGCCGACCAGGCGATAGAGCGGGATCAGCGTCACGATCGGCGGCAGGAACATGGTGGCGATCAGCACAGAAAACAGCAGCGACTTGGCGGGGAAGTGGTATTTGGCGAAGGCGTAGCCGGCCATCATGCTGGTCAGCAGAATGCCGGCGGTGGTGATCGAGGCGATGACCAGAGAATTCCACATCGAGCGGCCAACATTGACCACGCCCGACACCTTCTCATAGGCGTCGAAGCTCGGCGTAAGGGGGATCCACACCGGCGGCACCTGCATGCTCTCGGCCGGCGTCTTGAGGCTCGACAGCACCATCCATACCAGCGGGAAGGCCGAGGCGACGGCGACCAGCAGCATCAGCGTCGCCAGCAGCGCCTTGCGGCCGGACGGGCGCCGGCGCGACAGCCGGCTCGACGATCCCGCGCTCATTCGTCGTTCTTCCGGTTGGCGAAGGCAAACAGCGCGCAGACGACGACAATCAGCGAAAGCATCAGCATGACCGCCATGGCCGAACCCAGTCCACCCTGCGCACGCTCGATGCCGACGCGGCGGATGTGGTAGGTGAGCACATTGGTCGAGCCGACCGGCCCGCCCTGCGTGATCAGGGCAACCGGCTCGAACACCTGCACGGCGTTGATGATGGCGATGACGGCGCTGAACAGAAGCGTGCGCCGCATCAGCGGCAGGGTGATGAAGCGGAACTGCTCGAAGCGGCTGGCGCCATCGAGCTTCGCCGCCTCGTAGAGGCTGCCTTGGATCTGCGTCAGCCCGGCGATCGCCAGCACGGTGAAATAGCCGACCTGCTGCCAGACATTGAGGAAGACGATGGAGATCAGCGCCGAGCGCGGTGACGACAGAAAGGGCTGTGGTCCCACGCCGATTAGACCGAGCATCTGATTGAGCGGGCCTTCGCTCGGCGAATAGAGTTTCGACCAGACCAGCGCCACGGCGATCATCGGCACCATGTAGGTGGCAAACAGCACCGTGCGCAGCGCCGTGCCGCCGGCGACATCGCGCTGGTAGACCATCAGCCCAAAGGCCACCGACAGCGGCAGGATGAGGATGACGGAGAGCGCGGTGTAGATCGCGGTGTTAGCCAGCGCGCCCTTGAAGTCGCGGCCGACCGAGGAGACCCCAAAAATCTCGCGGAAATTGTCGAGGCCGATAAAGCCGGCGCTGGAAAACGGTGTCTGCGTCGACCAGTCCTGGAACGACAGCCAGACGGTGAGCAGCATCGGCAACAGGACGAAGATGCCGATCAGCGTCACGGCGGGCGCCAGCATGATGCCCGCCGAGGCACGGTACCTCTGAATCATTATTTGGCGGCGCGCTCCAGGATCGAAATGGCGTCGGCCTGCGCCGTCGCCTGCGCATCCTTGGCCGAGACCTGGCCATACTGCAACGCCTCGAGCGTCTGCTGCAGCGATTCCGAGAATTCCTGGCCGCCGGGCACGACAGGGAACGGCTTGGCATCGGTGAGCACGCTGACATAGCCGGAGAGGAATTCCGAGCCGAGCTTGTCTTTGTGCGCCTCGATGTCGGAGAGGCGTGAGGGCAGGATGCCCATCGACATCAGGATATCCGACATCGCGGAAGCACCGTTCTTGCCGGACTTTGGATTGTTCAGCCAGGCGAGGAAGTCCCACGCCGCCTTCTGCTCGGCGGCACCTGCATTGGCGTTGACCACGGTCATCCAGGAGTAGGATATCGAATGCGGCTTGTCGCCGCTCGGGCCGACGGGAATCGGCGCCGTTGCAATGTCGGCGAACTTGTCGCCCATGCCGGCCTTCAGCGCGCTCTCCCACCAATTGGCCATGATGATCATGCCGGTCTTGCCGGAGACGAAATTGTCGAGGAAGGGGCCGGTGGTGTTGGCGTCGGCTGTCGCCATCGAAGGCACGCTGGCGCCCGACTTGATCAGGTCTTCATAGAGCTGGAAAGTCTCGGCGGCCTGCGGGCTGTCCAGCACCGGCTTGCCGTCCTTGACCAGGTCGCCGCCATTGGAGACCAGCAGCGAGGCGAAGGGGTGGACGACGCCGGCGGCCCAGGAATTGATCATGCCGAACCCTTGCCGTCCCGCATCCTTGTTGGTCAGCTTCTTGGCCGCGTCCTTGAACTCGTCCCAGGTCTTGGGTGGCGCCGCGATGCCGGCCTGCTTGAACAGCGCCTGGTTGTAGTTCAGCGCGTAGACGTCGATTTCGTTGGGGATGCCGTAGAGCGTGCCGCCGGCCGAAGCGGCGCTGGTGATGCCCGCCGGCCATGCGCCCTTGACCTCGCCGGCCACCGCATCGGGGGCGGGCGCGACCAGCTTGTCGCGGGCGAGTTCCGGCAGCCACAGATCGTAGATGCCGCCGATGGTCGGGCCGTCCGCGCCACCACCTTGCGAGCGCAGCGTGGTCAGGAGATCGCCGAAGGGAACGGCGCGCACGGTGACACTGACATCCGGATTGGTCTTGGCGAAATCCTTGGCTGCGGCTTCCAGCAGCGCGACCGTCTCCGGCGACCAGTGGGTGAGGTAGGAGATGTTGACCGATTGCGCCCAGCCGGTGGCGGGCAGGATGGCGAGGCCCGCGGCCAGTGCCAGTTTCGAAGTCCAAGCAAACGACATTCCTCATCCTCCCTATCGGTTCACATGAGGTTATGACAAGTCAGCGCGGCGACGCAAGGGCTTGCTGGCGAAAAAGTCTCACATGGTACGGTCACAGATTTCTTTGCGGCGCTGGAATGTGGATATTTATCGTTAGATAACAAATGGATGCAGGTACTGCAATGTCGTGAGCGGGCCAACACCGCCATTCCTGAGGCGTAGCAGACCCCTTGCGAATACCGCTATGTCGTTATAATGACTTTTGCCGAACCAATGACCTCTCACGGCACGGGAACGCCGCGGGACGCCAAGGACAGAGAACAATGGGAGACTGGCAATGAGCATGCTTTCACTTCACCGGCGCGCAGCACTTGGGCTGATCGGCGGCCTTGCCGCCGCCTGCGCCGGCGTCTTCGCCTCATTGCCGGCGCGAGCCGCCGACAGCACGGTGACGCTGTGGAGCTGGCGCACCGAGGACGAGGCCGCGATGCGCCGCATCTTCGATGCCTTCGAGGCGAAGAGCCCCGGCATCAAGGTCGCCATCCAGTTCACGCCCGATGCCGACTACCAGAACCGGCTGAGTACGGCGCTGCGCGGCGGGCGCGGGCCCGACATCGCCCAGCTCAAGGCCTATGGCGAATTGCAGCCCTTCGTCGAGGCGGGCTATCTCGACGCGCTGGACGACAGCGTGCCGGAGCTGAAGAACATGGAGGACGCAGCGCTTGGCGGCGCGCGTGGCCGCGCTGACGGCAAGCTCTACGGCGTGCCCTACTCGGTGCCGATGATGGGCGTCTTCTACAACCAGGATATCTTCGCCGCCCAGGGCATCGAGATCCCCAAGACCTACAAGGATTTCACCGCCGTCTGCGAGAAGCTGAAGGCGGCCGGCATCACCCCGATCGCCACCGGTGGCGCCAACGGCTCGGCCTGGGAACTGGAGATCGCCGTCGGCGTCGTCGGCCCGACCGTCTATGGTCCCGGCTTCTACGACGAGATGATGAGCGGCAAGGCGACCTTCGAGGATCAGCGCTATGTGGCGGCGCTGAAGCGCTTCGCCGAGCTGAAGCCGTATTTCCCCGACGGCTTCGCCGGCATCGACTACACCACCGCCACGCAGCAGTTCATCGGCGGCAAGGCGGCGATGTTCCTCGGCGGTTCGTTCGAGAACGGCAGCTTCAAGGCGCAGAACCCGAAGCTGAAATTCTCGATCTTCCCGTTCCCCGCCGACGATGCCGGTGCAAAACTCTACACCTCGGCCTTCTCCGACGGCTCCTATGGCCTGGTCTCCGAGAGCCAAAACAAGGAGGCCGCGACCAAGGTGCTGGGCTTCATCGCTTCGGCAGAGTTCGCGCAGATGTTCGCCGACGAGCTCGGCTGGCCGCCGGCCCGCACGGATGTGACGGTGAAGGATCCAGTGCTGGCCTCGATGATGGAGATGGCGAAGAATTCGACGCCCTATCTGACGCTGGTCGGCTTCCGCTGGCAGTCGCCGACGGCGTCTTCGGTGCTGCAGTCGGAGATCATCGACATGGTCGAAGGCAACATCGCGCCGGAGAAGCTGGCGGCCGACATGCAGGCCGCAGTCGCCACCTGGTTCAAGCCGAAGCAGTAGGCGCGGCCGGTCGCAAAGCGGCCGGCCTCTCACGGACCAGAAAAGCGCATGAGCACCCTTCGCCGCACCAGCAGCCTTCGCCGCACGCAGCAGCGCATGGCCGTGCTGTTCACCCTGCCGGCGCTGGCGGTCTATGCGCTGTTCGTCCTCTATCCCCTGGGGATGTCGCTCTGGGGCAGCTTCTTCGTCTGGAAGGGGCTGCGCATGGTCGAGTTCGCCGGCCTGTCGAATTTCTCAAGGCTGTTCGTTTTCCCCAGCGGCGCGCGGCTCTACGGCGCGCTGTGGCACAACACCGCCTGGTTCTTCGGCATCATGCTGTTCCAGAACGGAATCGGGCTTTTGTTCGCCTGGCTGCTGTTCCTGCGCGACAGGGGTGCTGCGTTCTTCCAGTCGGTGTTCTTCTTTCCGGCGGTGCTGAGCCCGGTCATCGTCGGCGCGCTGTGGCGGTTGCTTTTGGCACCGGGCGGCGTCGTCGAATGGGCGCTGAACGGGCTCGGCCTGCACCAGGGCAGCCTGACTGTGCTCGGCAACAGCCACACCGCGCTCGCCATGCTGATCGCCGTCGATGCCTGGAACTGGATGGGCCTGCCGGTGCTGATCTACACGGCAGGTCTGCGGCAGATTTCCGGCCAGATTTTCGAGGCGGCAAAACTTGACGGCGCCGGCAATGCGCGCATGCTGTTCTCGATCGCGCTGCCGCTGCTGATGCCGGCGCTGGGCACGCTGACGACGCTGTCGTTCATCAACACCTTCAACCAGTTCGACATCGTCTATGTCATGCAGGGCGTGCAGGGCAATCCGAGCTATTCGACCGACACGCTGGTGACGTACTTCTACCGGCTGGCCTTCGGCGCGGAAGGTGCTGTCGGCATCACCGATATCGGTCTGGCTTTGGCGCTCGGCACCGTGCTGTTTTTGATCCTCAGCATCGGCACGCTCATGATGCTGCGCTTCTTCGACCGCCGCACGGTGCAGCTATGAGCGCGCTGGCGATTTCGCAAAGACCGGCCATCTCTCGGCAGCTGGCGCGGCTGCCCGGCTGGACGGTGCTGGTCGTTTGGACGGCGGCCGTGCTGTTGCCGCTCTACATCCTCATCGTCTCCTGTTTCAAGACCACGGCCGAGATCTACGACAACAGGCTCGGCCTGCCGCAAAGCTTTGCCCTCGACAATTTCATCAACGCCTGGACGCGCGCCGATCTCGGCCAGAATTTCATCAACAGCCTGATCGTCACGGGCGGCGCCGTCATCCTCACCATCGTCGTCTCGGCGATGGCCGCCTATCCGCTCAGCCGCTACAAGCTTGGCTGGAATGCCATCATGCTCGGCCTGTTCCTGTCCGGCATCATGCTGCCCATCCGGTTGGCCTCGGTCGAACTGTTCACGCTGATGCGCAATCTCGGCCTGCTGGATTCGCTGACCGGGCTGATCCTGGTCTATTCGGCGATCCGCATTCCCTTCGCCGTCTTCATCTTCGCCAATTTCATGCGCGTCTTGCCCTCCGAGTTGGACGAGGCGGCGCGCATGGACGGCGCCGGCGAGGTCCGCATCCTGTTCCAGATCATCCTGCCGATGGTCAAGCCGGCGGTGTCGATCGTGGCAATCTTCACCGCGATCGCGGTGTGGAACGATTTCTTCTTCCCGCTGATCTTCATCTTCGACGACCGCTACAAGACGGTGCCGCTGGCGATCAGCGTCTTCGTCGGCCAGTTCCGCACCGACTGGGGTCTGGTGTTCGCCTCGCTGGCGATATCCATGGCGCCCATCCTGATCATGTATTGTCTGCTGGCGCGCCAGATTCGCGAAGGCGTCGGTACCGGAGGGGGCATGAAATGATCGAAGACAGGATTTATGCGGCGAAATCGATCCTGGTGGTCGGCGCGCACGCCTTCGATGCCGAGGTGATGGCCGGGCCGCTGGCGGCCGCTGCCGTCAAGCGCGGCGCCACGGTGACCTTCCTGCATCTGACCATGGGTGAGCAGGGCCATCCGTACCTGGTTCCCGCGCATTATTGCGTGCAGAAGGAAGAGGAAGCGGGCAGCGCGGCGGAGCGGCTCGGCGTCACCATGCGTGGCTTTGGCCTGCGCGACGGCTTCCTGCCCACAGACGATCAGACGGCGCTCGAAGTGGGCGACATCATTCGCGAGCTGAAACCCGAGATCGTCATCACCCATTGGCATGGCAGTTGGCACAAGGACCATCGCGCCGCCGCGCATTTGACGAAGACCGGTATCTTCTTCGCCGGACTGCCGACCGTTGCCAGCGACCATCCGGCGCACACGCCGCAACTGCTGCTGTTCGGCGAGAACTGGGAGGACGATGACGGCTTCCGGCCCGAGCATCTCGTCGATGTCAGCGACGGGTTCGAGGCCTGGCGCGACGCGGTCATGGAGTATGAGCTGGCGCGCGGCCTGAGCAGCTTCCCCTATGTCGACTATTACAGTTCGCTCTACCGGCTGCGCGGCTGCCTGCGCGGCACGCGCCATGCACAGGCCTTCGCGGCGGCGTCGCATTCGTGGAATGCCGGCAGCGGCCTGTTCTCGCTCCCCTTCGGCAAAGGGTCCGGTCGATGAGGCGGGTACTCGCCATCGATCTCGGCGGCACCAATCTGCGCGCCGCCGTATCTACGGGCGATGTCGGTGCGTTGGAGGCGCTGGGCAGCGAGCCGGCGCCGGCAACCCTTGGTGCCTTCATTGCGCGAATCGACGCGCTGTGCGCTGAGGCCGGGTCGGTCTCAGCGCTTGGTATCGCGGTGCCGGGTCTGGTCGAGGGCTCAATCTGCCGCTGGATCCCCAACTTGCCGTTCCTCGACGGCGCCGATATCCAGCCGCTGTTTCCCAAACTGCGCGTAGCGCTCGGCAATGACGCGCAGATTGCGCTGCTGGCGGAGGCTGTCGAAGGCAGTGCGAAAAACATGTCGGATGCGATCCTGCTCGCCATCGGCACCGGCATCGGTTCGGCGGTGCTGGCCAATGGCCGCATCGTTGCCGGCGCGCATGGCGGCGCCTGCTCGTTCGGCTGGGCCTGCGCCGACGTCAAAGATCATGGCGAGGAGCGCAGCGGCTGGCTGGAGCGCGTCGCGTCGGGCCGGGCGCTTGATGCCCTTGCCGGACAGATCGGCCTTGCCGACGGCCGCCAGCTGATCGCCGCTGCCCAGGCCGGCGAACTGGCCGCACTCACCTTGCTTGAACTGCCGGCGCGACAGCTCGGCACCGCGCTTGCAGGCGCTGTCGCGCTGCTCGATCCGCAAGCGGTTCTGATTTCGGGTGGTTTGGCGGAGGCGCTGGATGTGATCCGGCCGCCGCTGCTTGCAGCGCTGCGACGCCAACTGCCGCCGCATCTGCGCGGCATCGACGTCAAGCCCGGAAAATTCGGTCCCCGCGCCGGCCTCGTCGGCGCGGCGCTGGCCGGCGCCGTTGGGCAAGGGTGGAGGCAGGTGCGATGAGCGAAGCAAGCTTTCAGCAGCCGGACCGCAGACGGCCGGAGCCGCTCTGGTATCAGGTCGAAGAGGCGATCCGCGCCATCGTCAAGAGCGGCGAATGGGCAACGGGCGACCAGATCCCGGCGGAGGACAGGCTGTGCGCCCTGTTCGGCGTCAGCCGTATCACGCTGCGCCACGCGCTGCGCAATCTCGAGGAGGCCGGGCTGCTCAGGCGCGAACATGGCCGCGGCACGTTCGTGCGCTCGACCACGCTGGTCGCCGGCACGCGCGAGCTGACCAGCTTCACCCAGGAGATGGGCAATATGGGCGTGGTCGCGGGCTCGCGTCTGCTCGACTGCAGCCTGACCACCGCCAACGCGGCGGCTGCCGGCGCGCTGGAGATCGAAGAGGGCGATCCGGTGGTGCGCATTCGCAGGCTGCGGCTCGGCAACAACGAGCCGATCGGCATCCAGACGGCGCAGCTGTCGGAGGTGCGCGTGCCGGGCTTCCTCGATGCCGGCCTGCTGCAGGGCTCGCTCTACGAGGCGCTGGAGCGCCATTACGGGATCGTGCCGGTGGCCGCGCGGGAGAACTACCGGGTCGGCGCGGTCGGCGCGGCGGACGCCGAACTGCTCGACCTCGCCGTCGGCAGCCCGGCCTTCGTCGTCGAACGCATCACCACCGACGAGCGCGGCCCGTTCGAATTCACCGTCTCGATCATGCGCGGCGACCGCTACGAAATCCGCTCGACGCTGCGCGCCGGACGCGTGCCACTGAACCCGAGAAGCTGATCCATTCCAGACCGACACAGCAAACAGGAGTATCCACGTGTCCGATCTCTACATCCACCGTCTCGCCGCCCTCATCGACCAGGCTGCGAAAGCCAATGAAGAGGCCTTTGGCCAGGCCGCCAGCCGCTTTGCCGACTCCCTCGAGGGCGGCGGGCTGGTGCATCTCTATGGCTCCGGCCATTCGGTGCTGCCGGTGCAGGAAGTGTTTCCGCGCTATGGCAGCTATGTCGGCTTCAACCCCCTGACCGACCCGCGCGTGATGTGGCACAATGTGCTCGGCGCCGGCGGCGTGCGCGAGCTTTTGTGGCTGGAGCGTACGGAAAAATACGCCGAAAAATTCCTCGACCATCAGCCGCTCAACAAGGGCGATTCGATCATCATCTTCGGCCATAGCGGCCGCAACTCGTCGGGCATCGACACCGCGCTATACGCCAGGAAGCGCGGCATCTTCGTCGTCGCGGTCACCAGCAAGAACAATCTGGACAAACCGGCGACGCATTCGTCCGGCAAGCGGCTGGCCGATGCCGCCGACCTCGTCATCGACACCTGCTCGCCGATCGAGGACGCCATCGTGCCGGTCGAGGGCTGGAGCCGGCCGGTGTCGGGCTCGTCGACGGTGCTTGCCATGATCCTGGCGCATGAGCTGATCGCGCGCACGGCCGAGCAGCTCGCCAAGCGCGGCATCGAACTGCCGGTCTTCGCCTCGCCGACCATTGCCGGCGTGACGCTGCACGACACCGACGTCATCTACGGCGTCTACCGCGAGCGCATGCTGGAGGCGCAGCAGAAGCACCTGCCGACCTTCCAGGCAACGATGCGCGGAGAGTGAAAAAAGGGAGGCCCGGCACATGCCGGGCCTCCGAAGTCTCGTTCCTCAATTCCTATCCGCTCAACGCCGCTTCGGGCGGCCCGCGGGCGATTTGTTGCCGCGCGGCCCGCTCTGAACCGGCGTGTTGCCCTGGTTTTCCTCCGACAGCTTGCGCCAGCGGGCAAGGCGCTCGGGGTCGAGCGTACCCGCCTTCAACGCAGCCTGCACCGCGCAGCCCGGTTCGTGGACATGGGTGCAGTCGCGGAATTTGCACAGCGGTGCGAGCTCGGTGATTTCGGCAAACAGCGTGTCGATGCCGGAGGCGACGTCGCTGACATGCAGTGTGCGCATGCCCGGCGTGTCGATTACCCAGCCGCCGCCGGCAATGGCGTGCAGCGATCTGGCTGTGGTGGTGTGGCGACCCTTGGCATCGTGTTCCCGGATGCCCGCGGTCTGTTGCGGCGATTGCTGCGCCGATCCGGCCAGCGTGTTGACCAGCGTCGATTTGCCGACGCCGGAGGAGCCGACCAGCGCCACCGTCTGCCCTGCGCCACACCAGGGAGCAAGCGCCGCTGCGGCATCGGCGACGCGCGGGTTCAGCGTCACTACTGGCAAACCACGCTGAAGGGCGGCAGCCTGGCTTTGGTATCTCTCGACATCGTCAGCGGTGTCGGCCTTGGTCAGCAGGATCACCGGCGTCGTTCCGGCCTGGTTGGCCAGCGCCAGATAGCGCTCGAGCCGGGCGATGTTGAAATCGGCATTGCAGGACGTCACGATGAACAGCGTGTCGACATTGGCCGCGGCCAGCTGCGGGATCCTGCCTCCCTGTGTGCGGCGCTCCAGCACCGTCTTGCGGGTCAGGCGGCGGCGCAGCAGATGCGTATGCGGCTCGACCAGCACCCAGTCGCCGACGGCGTAGTCGCCGGTGTTGGCATTGGCCGGCAGCGTCAGATCCACTGGCCCTGCCCGGGACAGGCCGGCCAGGCGGTCGCGGTGCACCGAGGCGATGCGCGTCGGCACGAGGTCTGCCTCATCGGCTTCAAGCTGGTCGCCGAAGAAATCCGTCCAGCCCAGGCTTGCGAGGGAAGCCGTCACGGTTTTGACCACGGCGACGGCGTCACAGACATCGGAGAGTATCCTTTGGCAAAATGGGCGCGGACCCTCGGGGCGGTTGTTCAAGCCGTGTATGGGCGGCATGGCGGCATTTGGCAAGCCGAACCGCGCCGATGGCCGAGCCGTTTCGCGCACCACGTTGGAACGCATCGCGGCGGTGGTTCGCTGAACGTCACCAGACACGGAATCCTATCGTGGCACCTATCCGCGTCGCGTGCGTCGAGGGTCGTTCAACATTGAGGAAAAGTCCTATGCGCTTACGCGTCGTTACTCTCAATGTCTGCAACACGGAAGGCGAACCGGAGCGCCTGGCGGCCATCAACCGGGAGCTGAGGCGGCTCGACCCCGATCTGTCGCTCTCCAGGACGTCGTCCAGACAGCCGATGTGAAATCCCTCGATACGCTGCCGATGGTCTTGATTTGCATGCCACGCATCAGGCCTCGTCGTCGACCTCGAAGTTGGCAGGGACGGCTGAGGATGGCAGGTCGAGAAGCCTGCCAAAAGGGGGAGGGGGATGGCCGGTACCGCAGGGGGCGGGGGGTTGGGATGGGGTTGCCTGAAGCACCGGCCAAAGCGGGACAAGTCCCACGCCCACAAGCTAGCAGAGCTTGGATCGGTTCATATGGTGTGATCGCGGAACTGGCGCAAAAGCGCTTTCACATCCCCGCGCAGGCGTCGGCAACGAGCCCGCAACCGGGGGTTTCCTGTCGGTTGGTGGGTTGCGCAAGCGTCGGTTGAAGGCGCTGCGGGAGGCTGTCGTTTTTAGTGCGGTTCGAGTGCTATGCGCTCAGCGACAGGTGCTCAAGGCAGGGCAATCGCGTGGCGCCACCACATGCGATTGTCCTGCTTACGCCACCGGCAGCGTTCGCCCCGCAATCAGATCCGCAGCCTTCTCCGCAATCATGACCACGGCGGCGTTGGTGTTCGACGACACGATGCTTGGCATGACCGAGCTGTCGCAGACACGCAGGCCTTGCAGCCCGCGCACGCGAAGCTCGGGGTCGACGACGCTGTCGGCATCGCCGCCCATCCGGCAGGTGCCGACTGGGTGATAGGCGCTGCGGCCATGTTCTCGGGCGAAGGCTTCGAGTGCTGAGCGCCCCTGCATCGCCTTGCCGGGCAGATGCTCGCGGCTGATGTATCTGGCGAAGGCTGGCTGCGACAGGATTTCGCGGCTGATCTCGATGCCGTCGATGGCGCGTTCGAGATCATAGCGCTCGGCGAACGGGTTGGGGTCGATGATGGGCGCATCGCGCAGGTCCGCGGACTTGAGCGTGACGCTGCCGCGCGAACGCGGGCGCACATGGTAGGAGTTCAGCGTGCAGCCATTGCCGCCGGGAACCGAGCCGATGCCTTCCTCGACGCCGGCGCCGGGCAGGAAATGGAACTGGATGTCCGGCGTCTTCTCCGCGCGGTCGCCCCACCAGAAGCCGCCGGCCTCGACGATGTTGGAGGCCACCGGCCCCTTGCCGAACAGCGCATATTCAAGACCGGCAACCGCCTGCCAGCGCTTCTTCTTGTAACGGTCGATGCCATGCGGTCCGTTGAGCTCGGCGACGACATCGACGTCCATGTGATCGTGCAGATTCTGGCCGACGTTTTTGGAATCGTGGACCACCTCGATGCCGTGATGGCCGAGATGCACGGCCGGGCCGATGCCGGACAGCATCAGCAATTTCGGCGAGCCGATGGCGCCGGCGGCGACGATGACTTCGCGCTCGGCGCGGAGCAGTTCGGTGCGGCCATTGACGATGATCTCGACACCGATGGCGCGGCCGTTCTCGACCACGATGCGGCTGACGGAGGCGTCGGTGCGTAGCGTCAGATTCTTGCGGCCGAGCGCCGGCTTCAGATAGGCGACCGCCGTGCTCGAGCGTTTCCCCCGACGCGTCGTCGTCTGGTAGAAGCCGGCGCCCGCCTGCTCACCGGCGTTGAAGTCGGCGCGGAAAGGAAGGCCCGCCTGCTGCGCCGCCTTGACGAAGATGCGGGTCAGCGGATGCGGCGCGCCGCTGGAGACGCCGAGCGGGCCGTCAGTGCCGTGCTGCGCATCGGCAAAAGTGTCGTTGCCCTCGGAGCGGACGAAGTAGGGCAGCACGTCGGCATAGCTCCAGCCGGCACAGCCATTCTCAGTCGCCCAGCCGTCATAATCCTCAGGGCAGCCGCGGGTGAACACCTGGGCGTTGATCGAGGAGCCGCCGCCCAGCACGCGGGCCTGCGGATAGACCATGGTGCGGCCATCGATCTCCTTGCCGGGCGCGGTGTCATAACCCCAGATCAGCGGCCCCGACGTCATCTTGAAGAAGCCGACCGGCAGATGGATGTAGCGGTCGGTGTCGGGCGGACCGGCCTCGAGCAGCACGACGGACACGTCCGGGTCCTCGCTCAGCCGGGCGGCCAGAATGCAGCCAGCCGAACCGCCGCCGACAATGATGTAATCCGTCATTTCCACTCCCGGGTTCTCTTTGTTGGAGCATGATCTCCGGACAAAACGGTTTCCCGATTTGTCCGAGAAAACCGGTTCCCACTTCTAGGGATCATGCTCCGGCGGGCGATGAAAATCACCGCCCCTTCCTCTTGCGCGCGACGATCTCAAGTCGCTTGTGCCACGTCAAGAGAAAGGGTATGGTTATCGTGTTGAAGGGTTGTCGTACAAGTGGAGGAGCTTGACGACCCTCACCAGGAGGTCCCGGCCGCGCTCCCCGCGCAAGATGCCGGGCGGAACAGAATTCAATCGGGAGGATTCGAGGTATGAACGACACGAAGAATTTTGCGGTCAACCGGCGCACGCTGATGATGGGCGCCACCGCCGGCGTGGCGGCACTCGCCATGCCGAGCGTGCTGCGCGCGCAGGACAAGCCGACGCTGGTGACGTCGATCCGCTCGCTGTCCAACCCCTATCACGCGGTGTGGAAGACCGGCGCGGAAGCGTATGCCAAATGGGCCGGGCTGGAACACGTCACGCTGGTTTCGGAAGGCAACAGCGAGAAGGGCATTGCCGACATCAAGGCGATGCTGGCCAAGACCGGCGGCAACATGGTGCTGAATTCCGATCCCAACGACACGCCCGATGCGCGCCCGATCGTCGAGGCCTGCGCCAAGGCCGGCGCCTATGTGGTGACGCAGTGGAACAAGCCTGGGGATCTGCACCCGAAGGATTTCAACCCGAACTATGTCTCGCATATCGAGTTCGACGGCATCGACAGCGGCAAGACCATCGCCGAGATCCTGTTCAAGACCATTGGCGGCAAGGGCGGCATCGTCGCACTCGGCGGCCTGATCTCGACCACGGCGGCGATCGAACGCAAGAAGGGCCTCGATGCGGCGCTCGCCGCCAACCCGGACATCAAGCTGCTCGACTTCCAGGTCGCCAACTGGAAGTCGACCGAAGCCTTCGACCTGATGGGCAATCTGCTCACCCGCTTCGGCGACGACATCAAGGGCATCTGGGCCGCCAATGACGATATGGGCTCCGGTGCACTGGAAGCGCTGCGTGCCGAAAATCTCGCCGGCAAGGTGCCGATCGTCGGCGTCGACGGCATCAAGACGGCGGTCGATGCGGTGCGCACCGGCGAGTTCGCCTGCACCGTCACTTCGGATCCGTTCTGGCAGGGCGGCATGGGTCTGGCCATCGGCTACAACGCCAAGATCGGCAAGTTCGACCCGACCAAGGAGCCCCCGGAGCACCGCGAGTTCTACGGCAAGGCGGTGCTGATCTCGCACGACAATGTCGAGGAATATTACAAGACCAATGTCGATGCGAAGCCCGAGATCGACTGGAACGATCTGTGGGGCCGGGTCACCGGAGCAATCCGCACCTGATCCATCGGAGTGGGCTGCAACTCCCTGGCGGCCCGCTTCCTCCCGCAGCCGTCGCGATCCCCTTGTCGCGACGGCTGTCACCAGCAGACGGGAAGCGGTTTCTTGACAATCCATACAGAACCCCTGAAGTCCGTTTCGGACATCGAGCGGACGACGCCCATGACACCGTTCCCCGGCCGCATCGCGACATTCCTGGGCGGCAGGCGCTGGCGCAGCCTGGCGCCGCTGGCGGTGCTGATTGTACTCTGCGTACTCATCGCCATTGCCAACCCCAATTTCATCGAGCTGCGCAATCTGGTGCGGCTTGCGAATTCCGCCGCCGTGCCGCTGACGCTGGCGATGGGGCTGACCTTCATCATCCTGATGGGCAGCATCGACCTCGCAGTCGAAGGCACGCTTTCGGTGGCGGCGATGGTGCTTGTGCTGCTCGCCGCCAATGACGGCAACGGCAACGACTATGGCTGGTGGGCGGTGCTCGCTGCCATCGCCGCCGGCACCGCCATGGGCTTCGTCAGCGGTCTCATCCAGACCATGCTGCGCATCCCGTCCTTCATGGGCACGCTCGGCATGTGGTTCATCGGCCTCGGCCTGTCGGTCTATATGCTGGGCGGCACGGCCATCAAGCTGAACGACGCCTCGATCCGCGACCTGGCCTTGCACCGTTTCCTCGGCCTGCCGGTGGCGGTCTGGGTCGCGTTCGGCGCCTTCCTGCTCGCCACTGTCATCCAGTATCACACCAAGCTCGGCCGCCACATATTGGCGATCGGCGGTGATGAGGATGTCGCCAAGCTCTCCGGCGTCAATGTCGTGCGCGTGCGCATCACCGCTTTTGCGCTGGCCGGGTTCTTCTTCGGCATTGCCGGCGTGCTGGCCGCGGCACAGCTCGGCCAGTCGCACGCCGTCATCGGCGACGGCAGGCTGTTTGCAGCGGTCACCGCAGTGGTCGTCGGCGGCACCGCTTTGACCGGCGGCGAGGGCGGCGTCGTCAACACGCTGATCGGTGTGCTGATCGTCACCGTGCTTGCCAATGGCATGATCCTGCTCGGCATCTCGCCCTACATCCAGCAGACGGTGCAGGGTCTGATGATCATCGCCGCGGTGGCGCTGTCGCTCGACCGTGTCCGCCTGAAAATCGTCAAGTGAACGCCATGCTGCAGGCGTCCAGCATCATCAAGAATTTCCCCGGCGTCCAGGCGCTGCGCGACGTCTCAATCGAGGTGCGGCCCAATGAAGTTGTCGGGCTGATCGGCGAGAACGGCGCCGGCAAGTCGACGCTGATGCGGGTGCTGGCCGGCGGCTACCGGCCGGATAGCGGCTCGCTGACGCTGGATGGCGAACAGCTGCGCATGCGCAACGCCCGTGATGCGGCCAGGCATGGCATCGGCATGGTGTTCCAGGAGCAGTCGCTGGTGCTGAACCTGACGGTTGCCGAAAACATCTATCTCGGCGAAGAGGACCGCTTCACCCGCTTCGGCCTCGTCAATTGGCGCGCCATGAACGCGGCGGCGCGGCGGCAACTGGCCAAGATCGGCATCGACATCGACGTCACCGCGCGCACCTCCGAACTCACCTTCGCCGCACGCCAGATGGTCGAGCTCGCCAAGGCGCTGACCTTGGAGGAAGTGGTCGAGCGGCAGTTGCTGATCCTGCTCGACGAGCCGACCTCGGTGCTCAACGCCGCCGACATCGAGGTGCTGTTCGCGCGGGTGCGGTCGCTCAAATCCCGCGCCAGCTTCGTCTTCGTCTCGCACCGCCTCGAAGAGGTGCTCAATATCTCCGACCGCGTCTACACGATGAAGGATGGCGCCGTCGTTGCCGAACATCGTGCAGCCGAAGTCACCGCGCCTGAGCTGCACGAGATCATGGTCGGGCGCGGCCTGCAGGCCGAATATTACCGCGAGGCCCGCCAGCTCGCGCCGCGCGATATCGTGATGGTCGAGGCCAAGGGGCTTGGCGCCAACGGTTTCTATCACGGCGTCGATCTCTCGATCCGGGCCGGCGAGATTGTCGGCATTGCCGGCGTCGTCGGCTCCGGCCGCGAGGAGGTGACGCGCACCGTTGGCGGCTTCGTCCAGCATGATGCCGGCGAGATGAAAATCGCCGGCGATGCCGTGCGCTTCTCCTCGCCGGAGCCGGCTGTGCGCAAGGGCATCGGCTATGTCCCGCGCGAGCGCCGGCTCGAAGGGCTGGTGATGTTCCTGTCGATCGCGGAGAACATTTCGCTGGCCGATCTCTCCAGCGTCATGCGCCATGGCGCCATCGACTATGGCAAGGAGCGCCGGCTTGCCGCCGACTGGATCAAGCGGCTGCGCATCAAGGCGCCCGGTCCCGATGCCGCCTGCCGCAAGCTCAGCGGCGGCAACCAGCAGAAGGTGGTGCTGGCGCGCTGGATGACGGCGGGCTCGCGCATCCTGGTGCTCGACCATCCCACACGCGGGCTCGATGTCGGCGCCAAGGAAGAGGTCTACGAATTGGTGCGCGACCTCTCCGCGCAAGGCGTGGCGATCCTTTTGATTTCCGACACGCTGGAGGAAACGATCGGTCTGTCGCACCAGGTGCTGGTGATGCGCGACGGTGCAATCACCGCGCGCTTCGATGCCAGTCCGGGCAACAAGCCGAACCAGGTCGATCTTCTCAGGGCAATGGTGTGAACCGATGAATGAGGCGTTCTCCATCAGGCAGGTTTTCGAGGGCAAGTGGACGCAAGGCGCCATTCCGCTGATCCTGCTTGTGGGCCTGCTTTTGATCATTGAGATCGCCGCGCCCGGCTTCCTCACCGGCGAAACCGTGGCGCTTTTGTTTGCCAACACTGCCGTGCTGTTCATCCTGGCGACCGGCGTCACCTTCGCCATCCTGCTTGGCGGCATCGATTTGTCGATCCAGGCGGTGGCATCGCTGGCCAGCGTCATCCTGGCGCAATTGCTGCCTTCGCTCGGCCTTGCCGCCTTTCCGGTGGCGATCCTGTCGGGGCTCGCCTTCGGCGTGTTGAGCGGTGTCGTCCATGTCAAGCTGCGCGTGCCGTCCTTCGTCGCGACACTCGCCACCGGCGGCGTGGTCACCGGCCTGGCGCTCTGGGTCTCCAATGGCCGCGCCATCACCATCGAGGAAGGTGGCCGAGAAAACACGGCGTGGATCAACGCCACCATCATCGGCATTCCGGTGGTGGTGCTGATTTCGGCGGTCATCGGCATCGCCGCCTTTCTGGCGCTGCGCTACACACGCTTCGGCCGGCAAGCGATCGCGGTCGGCGCCGGCGAACCGGCGGCGTGGGCCGCGGGCATCAATGTCGACCGCACCAAGATCATCGCCTTTGCCGCGTCGGGTATGCTCGCGGCCATCGCCGGCATCGTGCTGGCAGCCAGGCTGTCGAGCGGTTCGCCGGTGCTGGCCAACCAGCTGCTGCTGCCGGCCATCGCCGCCGTCATCGTCGGCGGCACGGCGATCACCGGCGGGCTCGGCGGCGTTGCCCGCACGGCGGTCGGCGCGCTGATCATCTCGATCGTGCGCATCGGCATGACCTTCGTCGGCGTCAATATTTTCCTGGAAAACATGGTGTTCGGCGCGGTGCTCATTGCCGCCGTCGCCATTACCATCGACCGCAGCAAGATCGCGGTCATCAAGTGATCCCGCCTCCCAGGCAAGCGCGGACAGGACGGGACCGCATCGGCGCGAGGCCGATGCGGTCCGGCCCGATCGGATTACATCGTGTCGAGGCCGATCAGCTCGATCTTGTAGCCATCGGGGTCTTCGACGA
The DNA here is from genome assembly GCF_030323145.1 of Mesorhizobium sp. C432A. Taxonomy (NCBI): domain Bacteria; kingdom Pseudomonadati; phylum Pseudomonadota; class Alphaproteobacteria; order Hyphomicrobiales; family Phyllobacteriaceae; genus Mesorhizobium; species Mesorhizobium sp. C432A. The sequence continues at coordinate 2,255,271 of NZ_CP100470.1, forward strand.
AAGCGATGTGGGTGGTGCCGTGCTGCATCGGGCCGGGCTTGCGCGGGATCTTGGCGCCGCGCTTTTCCAGTTCGGCGCAGACCGCGTAGATGTCATTGACGCCGAGCGCCAGGTGGCCGAAGCCGGTGCCGATCTCATAGGGTTCCTCGCGGCCCCAGTTCAGCGTCAGCTCGACGACGGCTTCCTTGTCCTCGGGGCCGTAGCCGACAAAGGCGTTGGTGAACTTGCCGCCGGGGTAGTCGTCGCGGCGCAGCAGGGTCATGCCGAGCACCTCGGTGTAGAAGGCGATCGACTTGTCGAGGTCGAGCACCCTGATCATGGTGTGCATAGCGAAAGCCCGGGGCGTCGCTCATTGGGGAAGTCCTCCGAATTCTGTGATTTGCGGGTCCGATCATCCACATCGAACGCTTGGCGGCAAGCCTCGCTTGATGTTCTCAATCAGGGTTGTATGATAACACGACAACACCGGTATTTGTCCAGCCGTTTTGCCGAGGGGCCCAGAGCCAATCCATGAATGCCGTGCCGCCACCCTCCGGATCGCAGATCGCAGCCCTGGCCGGCCTGCTGCCGAATGGCGGGCTGCTGACCGAGGAAGCGGATCTGGCGCGCTACAGCCGCGATTGGTCGGGCGATCATTTCGGCCGGCCGCTGGCCGTGGCGCGGCCCTCTTCGGTGGAGGAGATGTCGGCGCTGATGCGGTTCTGCCATGCCGAGCGCATTCCGGTGGTGCCGCAAGGCGGCCTGACCGGGCTCGTGGGCGCCGCAGTGGCGGCGGATGGCGGCGAGGTCGTCATCTCGCTGGAGCGGATGACCAGGATTCGCTCGATCAGCCCGATCGATTTCGCCATGGTGGTCGAGGCCGGCTGCATCCTCGAGGACGCCAAGCGCGCCGCCGAAGCGAGCGACTGCCTGCTGCCGATCACCTTCGGCGCGCAAGGCAGCTGCCGCATCGGCGGCAATGTCGCCACCAATGCCGGCGGCTTCAACGTGCTGCGCTACGGCATGACGCGCGACCTGGTGCTTGGCCTCGAAGTGGTGCTGGCCGACGGCCGCATCTGGAACGGGCTGAAAGTGCTGCGCAAGGACAACCGCGGCTATGATCTGAAGCAGATCTTCATCGGCTCGGAGGGCACGCTAGGCGTCGTCACCGCGGCGGCGCTGAAGCTGTTCCCCAAGCCGACGCAGATCGAAACCGCGCTGGTCGGCTTGCGCTCCGTCGAGGATGCGATGGCACTCTATGCCCGCGCCCGGCGCGATTGTAGCGACCTGCTCACCGCCTTCGAACTGATCCTGCGCGTCGGCATCCAGATCACCATGCGCGAGGGCAAGGATTTTCCCGATCCGCTCAGCCAGCCTTACCCGGCCTATGTGCTGATCGAGGTGTCCTCCGGCGGGCTGATCGACCTCTCCAACATGCTGCTGGGGTTTCTCGGCAGCGTCGAGGACATCGTCGAGGACGGCGTCATCGCTTCGACCAGGGCTCAAGGTGAGCGGTTGTGGCTCTACCGCGAGATCATGGTCGAGCGGCAGGGCAGGGGCGGGCGCTACCTGCGCACCGATGTGTCGGTGCCGATCTCCAGGCTTGCCGATTTCGTCACCGATGCGCTGGCCGCCTTGGAGAAAGCCCGGCCCGACGCGCTGGCCGTCACCTACGGCCATGTCGGCGACGGCAACATCCACCTCAACGTCGTGCCGCCGGAAGGCATGGGCACCGAGGCGATGGAACATTTGTTCGAGCAGGCGGAAGCCGAGATCTTCACCGTCGTCGATCGCTATGGCGGCTCTATCAGCGCCGAGCACGGCATCGGCCGGGTCAAGCAGAAGGCGTTCCTCGAACGCATCGATCCGGTGACGCTCGACCTCGCCGCCGGCATCAAGGACGCATTCGACCCGCGCTACATTCTCAGCAACGGCCGCATTCTGGCGTCCGCATCCGCCGTCGACTATAGGTGAGCGATGACGCTGAAACTCGACAAGGTCAATCGCGGCCCACACCTCTCCACTCTGGTGGCCAGTTCCATCTCGCGCGAGATCGCGCAAGGCCGGCTGAAGCCGGGTGACCAGCTGCCGACCGAGGCGGCGCTGGCAACCACTTTCGGGGTCAGCCGCAACGTGGTGCGCGAGGCGATCGCGCGGCTGCGCTCGGAAGGCCGAATCTGGTCGCAGCAGGGGCGCGGCGCCTTCGTGGTCGAGAGCAACAACCCGACGGTGCTGACCATCGACCATGAGACGCTGCAGCGCGCCGACTCGTTTCGCAATCTGTTCGAACTGCGTGGCATCCTCGAAGTGCAGGCGGCGGCCCTTGCCGCAAAACGGCGCAGCGACGCCGATCTCAAAGCCATGGGCGATGCGCTGTCCGGCATGCGCCCCGCCCCCTATGGCAGCGTCGCCTGGCTGCGCAGCGACCTCGAATTCCACCGCACCGTCGCCGAGGCGACGCGCAATTCCTACATGGGCCAATTCCTGGTCTTCGTGTCCGAGCGGGTGCGCGAAAGCATTCTCGCCGCCGGCAACCAGCAAAAGTCGGACGACATGGCCCGCATCACGCTCGGCGAACATGAGCGCATCCTGAGAGCGATCCGTGCCGGCGACGCCGAAGGGGCGCAAGCCGCGATGCGCGACCATCTGGCGGGCGCGGCGCTGCGGGTGGGGTTGCATGAGGGGGAAGCTGCGGAGATAGCGCCGGGGCCCGAGGCAGCGTCTCCGGTACGGCATTCGCGGTTGCGGAAGGCTGTGCGCGGGCAGGCTTAGGGATAGCCTTGCCTTGTCCGCGCGCTGGGCCAATCGCCTATGGCGGCGCTGACCCCCACTCCGTCTCGGCTTCGCCGAGCCACCTTGCCGGGGCGAGCCACGGGTCTCGCCCGTCCTTCGGACCCCCCATTTCATGGGGATGAGGAATGCCATCTCCGAGATCGCAGCCCTTCAAAAGCTTGGGTTTCCTCTCCCCCACGAATGTGGGGGTAGAGGTGGCTCGGCGAAGCCGAGACGGAGTGGGGGAGCGCCATATCAGATTTCACACGGTCGTCGGCTCAACCAGCTCAGGGCCGGAGATAGGCCGCCACCCCACCGCGCTATTTCAGCGGCAGAAACAGCTCAAGCACCACCTCACGCACCGGTCCGTTCGACGAAAAGTGCCGTTGGCAATAGATCGGAAAGTCGCGCGCCTCCTCGCCGCTGGCCGGAAGCCATTCGCGGTACAGGTAAAGCGCTGCCGGCTCGAGATTGTTGGTGTTGCCGGGATAGCGCAGCACCGCGCATCGTCCGGCGGGGATCACGCCGGCCTTCATCTGCGCGTCCTCGATCGGCCCGCCTTCTACCGGCAGGTCGGTTCCGGCACAAATATCCATGCTGTAATCGGCCGGGTTCGCCGGCTCCCTTTCGGAACGGAAGATGTTGAAGGTCGGGCTTGTCTCGGGCGAGAGGCCGGCCGCCTTGCGCCAGGCGATGAAGCGCTGGATGGTGTCCTGGAGCGTCGCCCGGTCGCCGCGATGCTCCATGATCGCCACCGGCGTCGGCGGCACATCGCGGATCATCACGTCGGCGGGTTCGAAGATTATCTGCATGGAGCGTGGTCCTTGCTTTGTCGAGCGGCCCGAAGGCCATGAGCCACGCACCCCAGTCGGGAGACTTCCGGAACGACGAAGGCGATTGTCCGAACCGTTGCCGAAAGGCGCGGGCGAAGGCATCCGGTGCGTCGTAACCGGCATCCATCGCTACGTCGGTGACGCTTTGGGCGCCGCTCTCGGCAAGCCTGTAAGAAGCGCGCTTCAGGCGGGCGAGCTGGACATAGCGATGCACGGACAGCCCGAAGGTTGATGTGAACTGCCGGTGGAAATGGAATTTCGAGAACGCCGCGACGCCGCTTAGCGCCTCCAGGCCCAGATCGTCGTCCAGATGCTGGTCTATGTGGTCCAGCACCCTCTGCATCCGGGCATGGTAGTTTTCAAGTGGCGTCATCAAACGTCTCGTCCTGCGTGGCGACACCAGATAGGCGCTCCGGGGCATGTCGCGCTCGACCGATCTTGCGGTTTGACATGGCCAAAGAGGAGGTATGCGCAGCTAGGACGCGGGATAGTGGTTACCTAAGTCGATTTTAACGTGCCGGCTGCCTCTACTAGGCGCTGACAGATCGAAGTACTGGCCGGTCGCCATCTGGTTATGCGAATTTATCAATTTGTATGGCCGACGCCACAGGCGCACCATTGCGTGACCGGCTGAGAATCCGCATAGAATACAAAGTTATGAGGGTAGCAGGGGTAATTGGACCGAAAAAAGCAAACGTCGTATTCTCTCTATGGAGCGACGAGAAGCTGAAAACAAAGGACTTCCCTCTCAGCAAGAAGAGAGGGAAAGCCTATCCTCTTACGCGCCGCTATCGATGGCAAACCATAAGCTTTGCCACAAAGGGGCGTAACTACAGAGTGCTGGTTGCCTATCACACACTTGTTCCAGAGTTTATCGCCACCTTGGGCGAAGAAATCGGCGGGGATTTCCGAATTTTGGCGAGGTGGGAGTTTCACGCGACCCATGGTGGCTGGCATGTGCACACAGCTTGCGGGGACACTGATAACTTGTCAGTAGGCATCATAAAACCGTCAGGAACCAAGCGCATTCCTGATCCGAAGTCCTACCATCGCCACATGAAAATGCTTAACGATGGACATGCTATGAGTGATGGGGTCGCTACGGCGATCGCGTGCAGCCTTGTCGGCATAGACCACCAACACGATATGTTTGTGATAGACGCGATGCCATGGGCTTGAAGGAACAAATATGTAGGGCGTTCTGCGAGAACGTCCGAATAACTGCCTTCAGCGGTGGTGTGGCTATTTGCACGCCCTATAAAACTTCATTTCTGGAGACCTAATAGGCATATACGCGCTTGGTCCTAAGAGTGGCCTGTACCGTCTTGTCGACAACGCCCTCACGATTGCGTTCCTGGAAGCGGAGGGTGCCACTATGGATGCTGCCAGTCGCAGAGAGGCATTGTCCCAAATCTTGGTGCAACACGGTGCGGCCTATGACGAGGAAATGGGAGAAATATTCATAGACGGCATAACAGAAGCCGATCTACCCAAGGCTGTTCTCGAATTTTCAGCTTTGCTCCTACGTCTGAACGATTTGATTCTTTTGACTGTCGAACGTGTAAAGAATGCATTCGAGGACGATGTGAGGGCCGCGATTAGAGACGAGATGGATAAGCGCCATGTCCGCTATGTCGAGGGCCAACCAGTTTCTCCGGACTTGACAGATGTCACACCAGATATGGTTTTTTATCCGGAAGATCGCGATCCTGTGGCTTTGTTTATAGCGACGAATGATTCAAAGCTATGGCAAGCAATGTTATTGCGAGTGATCGCGGATAGCGAGCGACACCTACCATTGTCGGTAGTTGCAGTCTTGGAAACCGAAACGTCCGTGAGTCAGAAAGTACGTCTACAGGCGGACAACCGCCTTGACGCGGCACCGCGATATAAGAGCGGCCCTATTGACACGATCCAACGAATAGCCCGTGTCGTTGTTGGCAACGAAGCTGCAACTGTCCACTGACGCTGAGCGCTTCGGCCAAACGCTGAGGGCGAATGACTTGTGATGTGCAGAAGGCGAGGCCTGCCCATGCTTCGCTATCACTCCGCCGCCTCCAAAAGCGACACCCCATTCAACCCCGCCACAATATCCGACAGCGCCGGCACGAACTTCTCGCCATGGCCTGTTGTGACGGCCGTGGCGAACCCATTGCGCACAGCGGCGCCGATCGGGTTGGCGATGCCGGCGGCGTGGGCGAAGGAGGCGAGATAGGTCATGTCCTTCAGCGCATTGGCGATGGCGAAGCGCTGGGCGTTTTCGTTGCGGTTCAAGACGAAATCGAAGAAGGCCTGGTAGAAGCCGCAATCCATGCGGCTGCCGGAGATGACGCTGTTGAAGACCTGCGGCGTCAGGCCGGCCTTGGCGCCGAGGCTCAGCGCTTCCGAATAGATCGCGGAATAGCCCATCGAAACGAAATTGTTGAGCAGCTTCATGGTGTGGCCGCTGCCGGTCGGGCCGGTGTGGACGACACGCGCGGCGAAGGCTTCGAGCACCGGCCGCGCTCGGGCGACGATCTCGGCCGCATCGCCGACCATGACGTCGAGCTTGCCCTCGGCGGCTTCCTTGGGCGTGCGCGCCAGCGGCGCGTCGATCAGCGTCATGCCCTGCTCCGCGAGGTCGGCGGCAAGCGCTGTCGTCGATGAGGGGTTGGAGGTCGAGCAGTCGATGATCAGCAACGGCTTAGCTGCCGCAGCAAGGCCATCCTGGCCTTTGACCAGCGCTTCGACCTCGTGCGAGCCGGTGACGCACAGGATGACGATGTCGCTCGCGGTGGCGAGCGCGCGCGGGCTTGGCGCTTCGGTGGCGCCGGCGGCGATCAGCCGGTCGGCGGCCGTGCGGCTGCGGTGGACATGCACCGTCAGCGGCCAGCCCTTGCGCAGCAGATTGTCGGCCATGCCGGCGCCCATGCTGCCCAGGCCGATGAAACCGATGCGTTCTTTCATGCAATCCTCCCATGGCCCGTGCCGACGGGCCGAATTTTCGTCACCTTGCGGCGAGCACCTGTCGATGCAATTCTTTGAATAAGATTCGGCCTTCGAACAAGAATCGAACCGGAGTGCCACCGATGGCGGAGCCCATGACTTTCGACGCCATACCGCAGGCGCCCAACCTGCGGACGGGTCTGGTCAACACGCTGATTGCGCAGATCGAATCCGGTGACCTTGCGCCGGGGCAGCGGCTGCCGACCGAGCAGGAGATTGTTGCTGCCACGGGCGTCAGCCGCACCGTGGTGCGCGAGGCGCTGGCGGCGCTGCGTGCGCGCGGGCTGATTACCACGCGCCAGGGGCTCGGCGCCTTCGTCGCCAAGGATCCGCCGCCGAAGACGTTTTCCGTGCTGCCCGACGATCTCGAATCGATCGACGAGGTGCTGCGCGTGCTCGAACTGCGCATGGGCATCGAGGTCGAAGCGACAGGCCTCGCCGCCGAACGGCGCAGCGAGGCAGCGCTCCAGCAGATGAGCGCGCGGCTCGACGCGCTGGAGGCGGCGGTGCGCGCCGGCGGCTCCGGCTCGGAAGAGGATTTCGGCTTCCACCGCGCCATTCTGGCGGCGACGCAGAACCCGAATTTCACCCGGCTGTTCGATACGTTCGGCAGCGCCATGGTCCCGCGCCATTGGACGCGGCTCGACCGCATGACGGAGGCCGAGCGGGAAAAATATCTCGACCGCATGCAGCGCGAGCATCGCGCCATTCTCGGGGCAATCGAAGCCAGGGACGTCAACGCCGCGCGGCGCGCCATGCGCAGCCATCTGACCAAAAGCTATGCCCGCTTCGAGGACCTGCGCGACAAGGCTGTTCACGATTAGGGAGCCAACCACGGTTGACTGACTGCTCATCCGGCGACCCCGTCGGAGATCGAGTTCGCGAATCAGCGACATGTTCCTCCCGGCTCGAAATCGTTGCAATCTTACCGGGTTGTCATACAACCCTGTGATCTGGTAAATCCAGGGAAGAGGGATGTCAATCGCGTTGCCATGCGGTATGAGGCTCCCGAAATCAGAACCGTCATCAAAGCCGCAAGTCAGGAAGCAAAATGCAGTCACGGAAATTTGGCCGTACCGGCAGATCAGTCAGCGAGATCGGCTTCGGCGCCTGGGCGATCGGCGCCGCCTGGGGCGAGGTAAATGACGACGATGCGGTCGCCGCCCTGCATGCCGCGCTCGATGCCGGCGTCAGCTTCCTCGACACCGCCGACGTCTATGGCGACGGCCGTTCGGAAAAGCTGATCGCACGGGTGATGAAGGAACGCGGCGGCGGGCGCCCGTTCATCGCCACCAAGGCCGGACGGCGGCTGCCGAAGCAGACGGTCGAGGGCTACAGCGTCGAGAACCTCACCGGCTGGATCGACCGCAGCCTGAAATACCTCGAGACCGACACGCTGGACCTGGTGCAACTGCATTGCCCGCCGACCGATCTCTACTATCATCCGGAGGTGTTCGAGCGTCTCGACAAGCTCACCGAGCAGGGCAAGATCCGCAATTACGGCGTCAGCGTCGAGCGCGTCGAAGAGGCGCTGAAGGCGATGCAATATCCCGGTGTCGTCAGCGTGCAGATCATCTTCAACGCCTTCCGCCAGCGCCCGGCCGAGCTGTTCTTCGCTGAGGCGAAAAAGAACGATGTCGCCATCATCGCCCGGGTGCCGCTGGCCAGCGGCCTGCTGTCAGGCAAGTTCAAGGCGGACACCAAGTTCGAGAGCACCGATCATCGCCTGTTCAACAGGAATGGCGAAGTCTTCGATGTCGGCGAGACGTTTTCGGGCGTGCCCTATGAGGTCGGCCTGGCGGCCGTCGAGAAGGTGCGGCCGCTGGTGTCAGGCGACACCACGATGGCGAAATTCGCTCTGCGCTGGATCCTGATGTTCGACGCTGTGACGGTCGTCATTCCCGGCGCCCGCAATCCGGCGCAGGCGGTTTCCAATGCGGAAGCGGCGGAGCTTGCGCCGTTGTCCTCCGAGTTGATGGCCAAGGTGAAGGCGGTCTACGACGAGAACATCAAGCCCTACGTGCATCAGCGCTGGTGAGCCAGCGCCTGCCGCCCTCGACCGGCTGACTGACCAGAGGCCAGCCGGGCAAAATTGCGCTCGTCGTTACAAGCTGTGCAGCGGATCCTTTGATCCACCGGTCATTTAATCGGCCGTGCCGCTTGTTATTGTGCAGTGCAGCAACGATATTGCTGCGTGTGCGTTGTGTGCACGAGTCTGCCCATTCCGGCGCGCAAGGATAACGATTTGCGAGACATATCCGATACGATCGCCCGGCTGAGCGCGATGCGCGGCCGGCCAGCCGGTGCAGGACAGAGCAAGGACGATCACCTGTCCGAGATGACAGGGTTCGGGTCCAATCCCGGCGCCTTGCGCGCGCGGTTTTATCGTCCTGAAAACCTACCGAAGCAGGCGGCGCTGGTCGTGGTGCTGCATGGCTGTACCCAGACTGCCGCCGGCTACGACCATGGTTCCGGCTGGACCGAACTCGCCGACGAGCAGGGTTTTGCCGTGCTTTTCCCCGAGCAGCAGCGCGCCAACAACGCCAATCTTTGCTTCAACTGGTTCGTGCCAGGCGATATAAGCCGCGACAGCGGCGAGGCGCTGTCCATCCGCCAGATGATCGAGGCGGCGGTGGTCACCCACGGTCTCGACCGCAAGCGGATATTCGTCACCGGTCTTTCCGCCGGCGGCGCCATGGCGGCGGTGATGCTGGCGACCTACCCGGACGTGTTTGCCGGTGGCGCGATCATTGCCGGGCTTGCCTATGGCAGCGCCTCGACCATCCCCGAAGCCTTCGACCGCATGCGTGGTCATGGCGGACCGTCCAGAAGCGACCTGCAGCGTCTGTTGCGGGAAGCTTCGCCGCACAAGGGGCCGTGGCCGAGGATTTCGGTCTGGCAGGGCTCGGCCGATACGACCGTGGTGCCTTCCAATGCCGACGCGGTGCTGGCGCAATGGCAGGGCGTGCACGGCCTCGCTCAAGCGCCGACACGCACGGAAAAGGTCGACGGTCAGAGCCGAAAAGTCTGGTCCGATGGCAAAGGCCGCGACGTGGTCGAGGCATACAGCATTGCCGGCATGGGCCATGGCACACCATTGCAGGCGAGCGGCGACAATGCTCTCGGCAAAGCAGGGCCGTTCATGTTGGATGTCGGGATTTCCTCGACGCGCCACATCGCCCGTTTCTGGGGGCTGACGAAGCCAGAGGTACGACGCACGGCGAAAGCCGAGGCCGCTTCAGGCACTGCATTGCAGCCTTTCTCGCCGAAGGAAAAACCGCGAGCTGTCCGTGTCGATCCGGCCCCGGAGCCTGTCAATCCGCCAGGCGGTCCGGCGGGCGGGATTACCAAGGTCATCGAGGACGCGCTGCGGGCAGCGGGATTGATGCGCTGAGGCGGAGGCTCGCCCCGCACGAAGGACAAGGGCAAGCACCAGCATCATTATCGCAGCAGGCCTTCGTCCTCGAACGCATCCCAGCCCTTCAGTCCGGGCGGCGGGCCCTCCGTGTCCCGGGCGTTCCTCGCAGTGCGCGCTTGGCCGGTGCCCTTTCCCGCGCGCGTCAACGCGGCCTTGCCCGCGCCGCGCCGCCTGTTCTCGGCGACTTCCTGGACATCCTGCTCTCTCCAGACTGTTGCCAAATCGCGGTCCAGGACGTCTTCGATGTGGCGCGGGTCGAAAACGTGGAAGGTGACAGACTTTGATCGCCCACGCATCTTGACGGTACGTGTGCCGGTGCTTTGCAGCCGACCGTCCTTGAGCCATTTGTGGCGCTCGCGCGAAGAGATCGTAAGGATATCCTCGACCTCGCGCGGAAGCACAGGCAGCGCCTCCACTCCCTCCAGTGTTTTGGAGATGCTGGCAGAGGCGGCCTTGAACGCTTCCGCTTCGGATTTCGACATTCGCAATGCGATGCGGCCCGTCTCGGCCTTGACGTGCTTCCTGACTGCCCATGGCAGGCGGGCTCTGACTTCACGTTCGATCCCCTTGGAGCGCACGGCGGACCCGAGTGTCGCTGACGGCGACAACGGCCATTCGGCAATCAGTTGCGGGGACGGGCTCATGCTTTCCTGGGGCTGGTTCCGTTGGTTCGATGCTAACACGGCAAGAGCCGGTCAAGCCAAGGCAACAGCGAAAAGGGGCAGGTCCGAATAGACCCGCCCCTTATGGCCGAAATTGAATGTCGCTCGCAGCGCGCCGACAGCACCCTTGGCCCCGCCGCCGTATGGCGGCGGGGCTCGATGATCAAAGTGGGCTGGCGTTGCGCGTTCTGTCGCGCTCGGCCTCGATGTCGGTGTAGGGGTCGGCATTGGCATCGAAGCCGGTCCAGCCACCGGCTTCGTAGGCGCGTCGGCGGTCTTGCAGATCGACCGAGTTGGACTCGCCAAGAATACGCTCGGCCTCATCGGCGAGTTCGTCGCTGACCCTGGCGGTCACCATCGTGCCACCGCGGCGAACGCCCTCCGCATAGACATGCGCATCCCTTTCGGGGACGCCTGACTCGGTCAGCGCCCCGACGATGCCACCGGCAGCGCCACCGACGACCGCGCCGCCAACGGCGCCGACCGCGGTGGCGGCCAGCCATCCTGCGGCCACGACCGGACCGACGCCAGGAATGGCCATGATGCCGAGCCCTGTCAGAAGCCCGCCGGCGCCGCCAATGACGGCTCCAAGACCGGCGCCGCCGGCTGCATCCTCGGCGGCGTTGGAAGTGTCGCCGTCGTCGTACCAGTCATCCGAATTGTTGGCGACGATGCTGATGTCGGCCTGCGGCACTCCGATTGCCTCCAGTTCGCCGACGGCATCGGAGGCATCATCGTAGTTGTCGAAAAGTCCGGTTACGGTTTTCATGGTCTTGATCTCCTCGATCTGGTTCAGAGGTTCAGTTGGCGCCGGCAACGACGTTGCCCTGATAATCGAGCGCCACGGTCGTGGTCTTGCCATCCTTGGTGGCCTGACCGCGCCAGATGCCCTGGTCGTCTTTGGTCAGCTTGGACACGCCGGAGAAGCCGGCATCCTGAATGCGGCTCTTCGCCTGATCCTCGGTGAAGCTGTTGGCACCCGGGATCGGGGCGGCCGGATTGGTGGTGTCGGTCGTGCTCACGGCCGGGGTGGTGGAGCTGGTGGTCGACGATGCATTGTCGGCGGAAGCGATCTTCTCGACCATTTCCTGATGCATTTTGAGCGTCGGCAAGGTCTCGGAGGCGAAGGTCTTCAACTGCGCGTTGTCGCCGTCCTTGGCGTAGCTCTCGAACAGCGTGACCGCCTCCGAATGCGCATCGCGCTGCATCTGGACATAGGGCTTGTCGACGGCATCGTTGGCATTCTGCAGAGCCTCCAGATCGGCCTTGTGCTTGGCGTCCAGCTCCGTCGGCACTTTCAGCTTCTGTTCGCCGGCGATGGTCGCAAGCTTGGCGTTGGCGGCGCCGTGATCGTCGATCATCTTCTTGGCGAAATCCTTGACGCCTTGATCCTGGGCCTTGCCTTCTGCGATCTTGCTGGAGTCCACTTCGAACAGGCCGCCGATGGCAGCCTTGTCGACAAAGTCCTGAGCACTGTCGGCGGCGAAGGCGGGCAGGGCGAAGACCATGGCTGTGGCGGTGGCCAGCGAAGCTAGAAGAACACGTGTTTTCATGGACAGAGATCCTCGTTGGGGCACACATCGTGCTGTGAGCCTAACCAGTGCGGCCAAGCTTTGTTCCGCCGCCCAAGCGTTATAACCGGGAGGGTCGATGCCGCGATGATGGCCCCTCGTCAGCGGCTTTTTGCGCCTTTGCCATGCCGACGCTGAGGACGGCGACCCGCTCGATGGGCGCCTTGCAAGTCGATCAAAAAGGGAAACGAGGCCCTTCGCCGCCGGCAAGTGAACACCGCGGTGACCTATCGAAGTTCAGCGATCGTTGCGTTCGAGGCGGCGCGCAACCTCTGTTTGTGCGACCTGCAGCAGCGTGTCTATTTCGAACATCGCCGCCGCATGGCCGCCGTCGCGAATGACACGGCGGGCGCGGTGCAGCAGGTCGGAGACCGTCCGCAGCGTTTCAGCATGGCTCGATCGATTCGACAAATGCGTGCCCTCCATCAGCCACAACCGTTGGATCGGGAGAGTGTTCCCAAAGTTAGCGGCCGGCCGGGCGAATGACTGTGACGCAGGCAGCGGAACCATCCTTGTCCGTTGGCCGTTCCCCCTGCCTCAACGAAAGGAACAGCCATGGCCGACAACGACACCCCGAAGGACACCGCGAAGGACACCCCCAAGGACACCCCGAAGATTTCCGCCCGAGAGGCCCAGGAGGCCCTGGAGAAGCAGGTCGCATCGCTGAGGCGCGAGATCAGCAAGATCAACCGGACGCTTGCCGACCGCGCAGAAGATGCCGTCGGCGAAGCCGGCGGCTGGTACGGCAGCGCGACCGAGCGCGCGGCACGGGCAACGCAGCAGCTGAGATCGCAGGCGCAGACGGTGTCCGAAGCCGTCCAGCAAAATCCCGGCACCATCAGCAGCGCTTTCGTGCTTGGTGGCATTGCCGGGTTGTTGATCGGCATGCTGCTCGGGCAAAGCCAGGAACGCGACCGAGGCTGGTTCTAGCGAGGTATCTTACGACCTATTGCGCCCGCCGGCTTTGCCGGCGGGCCTTGTATTTATGGACGCCAGATCAGTATCGCTTGAGTGAAAAGCTCCCCGCTCCGAAATTCGGCGTTGACGGCTAGTCCTACTAGTAGGTAGGTAAACGCCATGAGCAACCTTGTGGCGACCTCCGATCAGATTCTGGCGTCCGCGCGAAACTTCATCGTGGCCGGCGGCTACAACGGATTCAGCTATGCCGATATCGCCGGCGAGGTGGGGATCCGCAAGGCGAGCATCCACCATCATTTCCCCAGCAAGGTCGATCTTGTCCGCACGCTTGTGGCGCGCCATCGCGAGCGTACCGAGGCCGGCATGGCAGATCTGGAAAGTAAACTCCCAGACCCGCTTGCACTGCTTCAGACCTATGCCGACTACTGGGCAAAATGCATCGAGGATGCGAGCGTTCCGTTTTGCGTCTGCGCGCTGCTTGCCAGCGAACTCCCGGCGCTCCCGGCTGAAATTGCCGTCGAAGTGCGGGCTTACTTCAGGTTTCTGTCGTCCTGGTTGACCAGGGTCATGGAGCGCGGCGCCGAGCAGGGGGTTCTCGGATTTGCAGGCTCGGCGGAGCTGGAGGCAGAGACCTTCATGGCGACCGTTCATGGCGCCATGCTGTCCGCGCGCGCCTATGGCAACCCCGCCATCTTCGGCGCCATTCTGACGCCGACCGTTCAGCGTCTGTCTCGGAAGGTTCACTAACAGGGAATTTGCGCGACAGGGGCGGCGAGCCCCTCCGCCGAATTCTCTTCGACGCATCCATCGTACCTACCTTCTAGTAGGTAAACACAAAAAGGAAAATCCGAAAATGCTTGTCAAGACGAATGAAGCCAACCAATCCTCGTGGCTCAAGAGCTACTATTTCATACGCTTTGCCGTGGCGGCGGCCTGGGTGCTGCTGGCCTTTACTGCCTCCAGGACAATGACGTCCCTGGCAGCCATCATGTTGGTCGCCTATCCCGCCTGGGATGCGCTGGCCAATTTCGTCGACGCCCAGCGCAGCGGCGGGCTAAGCCGCAACAAGACGCAGCTGCTGAATTTGGTCATCAGCATCATCACCACGGCGGCGGTCGCCATTGCTCTGGGCAAAAGCATGAATGCGGTGCTCGCGGTGTTCGGCGTCTGGGCGGTCCTGTCGGGCCTTTTTCAGTTGGCAACCGCAGTCCGGCGCTGGAAGTCCGGCGCGCAGTGGGCAATGGTGCTGAGTGGCGCCCAGTCGGCGCTGGCCGGCATCTTTTTTGTGAGGATGGCTGGCAGCGCTGCGACGGTCGGCATCACCGATGTCGCGCCCTATGCCGCGTTCGGCGCCTTTTACTTCCTGGTCTCGGCAGCCTGGCTGACGGTGAGCGACGCGCGGCGCAAGGCGGCTGAGGCCGCCGGCTGAGGCGCCGATCGTTCGAAACGGGATTTGTGGTCGGCGCCGCCCGCGCGGCGCCCTCGACAGGTGAGTTGAGTTTCCCTGCCGCGGTCGTATGTTGTTGACCGTAGTGGAGGATCACAAATGCCCATTCGACGCAAAGCCACCGAGGCCGGCGTTTTGCAGCCATCCGAACTCGAGCTGTTGGGCCGTGTATTCGAGCAGCTTAAGCGCGACGGTCAGTCGCCCGAAGCACGCGACGCCATCGCATCCCGGATTATCGCGAACTATATGGCCGGCGTGGTCGACGAAGCCGAGCTCGTCAGTCTTTCGAGGCAACCGCTGGGCCGGTAGTGCGCTTTCCATTCCGGGTTCAGAAGAGTTTCAGGTCGTCACATCAGAGGGATAAGGCAATGCCGACTGACCCACCGATAGAGCGACGGTCGCATATCCGTGATCTTGTTCTGAAGGAAGCGACAATCCGCGTTGGCGACGCCAGTATCAATTGTCTGGTTTGCAACCAGCACGCCCACGGTGCGGAGCTGCGGGTGAAGGCCGATATCGCAATCCCCGACCGTTTCGTGCTTCACGTGCCGGTCGATCATACCAGCTATCGCGCCGTGGTGCGGTGGAGACGGAACGAGCGACTTGGGGTGCAACTCGATTCGGGACGGCAGGCGTAGATGGCGGTAGCCGGGACGGATCACCCAGCTGTTCAAGTGCAGGGTTGATGGGACAAGGCAGGGCTCGTTTGCGGCACGAACGCTTCCTTCCATGCTGCTTGCGATTTGCAATCAGTTGCGATAGCCTCTGACCGCTTGCATTACAAGCGGTTGGTCCGTGGACCCACTAGGTGAAGGCGCTGCTTTTGGGCAAACTTATCTTGGGAATGAACGTTTCCATCGATGGCTATGTCGATGACCTTGCCGGAAATCTGGTCATGGGCGCACCAAGCCAGAAGCACTTCGAGTACTGGATCGAGACGATTCGCAACCATGCCGGCGCTGTGTATGGCCGCCGGATGTACGAGGTCATGCGCTATTGGGACGATGATCACGCGGAATGGGATGCTTCGCTTCGCCAGTTCGCGACACTCTGGCGCAAGCTGCCCAAATGGGTCGTTTCGCGCACACTTTCACGGGTCGGCCCGAACGCCACCCTCATCTCCGGCGATATTGAAACGCAGATTCGCGAGATCGCGGCCCGCAAGGAGGGTATCCTGAGCGTTTCCGGTCCGGAACTGGCCGGTCTTATGACCGGGCTGGGCCTGATTGAGGAATATCACCTGCACGTGAGGCCGTTCGTGCTCGGCAAGGGCAAGCCTTTCTTCCACGAGGCAAGGCCTCCGCTGCAACTGGTGTCGAGCACATTGATCGATGACGATACGGTTCATATGATCTATGTGCCGCGAGGCTGAACGATGAGGCGCTTCAGCGCCAACATGCGAACCAACACGTACGTTCGCAGTGGGCCTGGTCCCGGCCTTCGCACCGAGGTCTCACATGTCAGCTTGCGTGCTGGGTACCCAAGCAGCAGAGGGTCTGCTGTCGGCCGAAAATCTGCCGGTCAGCAATGCGCCCCACGCCGGTCAAAGAGGCCTTGCCGCCGTTCCTCCATAAGCAGACATTGCAGACCTACAAGGACATCGCTTTTACGCCCGAAGCGCCGCTTGGGTTGGTCCTTCAGTGACCTGGCGGCCCAAGGGCGTCGTCCTCCACCGCCCGCCCTGGTCCGCAACTCACCGTTGCCAGCGGCTCTGCTCCTGGCCTTCCCGCGATGACCGAGCGGGTAGTGAAACATCATGGTCAAGCCTGAAAAGCAAGGTCCAACCTAGCCGCCTTTCCAGGCCTGCGTCATCATCGTCCAGCAGTTCAGGATCCTGCGTGCGCCAGCCGGGTCCGTCGGGTCGGCCGGCCGCACAGTTTTTTTCATCCCGCTGGAACATTGGCGAAGGAATGCAGTTGGTGTCGCTGCAGATGCCGCCGCGTGGTGCCTGTGGCGATTGGTGGCAACACCTGATCGGCCGCCGCTCCTTTACGAGGCGGCTTAGCGTGTGAGCCAATCCTGCAGCAAAGGCCTAGGGATTGGAACGGCCAACAGGAGGCAGTCATGAAGCACCAGACACTCGATCAACTCCAGTCAGTCGCGGACATCAGTCCACTATCGCCGGCTCTGCTGGCTACAAGGACGCAACGGATAGAGCGGTGGGCGGAACTGCTCTATCGAAATCCGACGCGCTCCCTTGTGGCTCTCACCGGGACTGAGCATCTGCATCCCTCTGTCCGCGGAGAAGCGCGCGCGGTCGGATCGGCGATCAGTGTCGCCTTTGACGATCCACTGCTGCGTGCATCGGGCATGCAATCGGATACCTACGGGGAAGCCAGACGCTTCTTCGAACTCTCCGATTGGCAGTTGCATGAGATCGTCTGCAGTTGCCACACCGGCGCCACCATGCAGGCTGGCTGGGCCGCCGGGCGTGTCCGCAGGGTCCTCAATGGGAGCAAGATATTGGCTTGGCTGAGAAAAGGATTCATGCCGCACTGAGACACAGCGCTTGCGCCTGAAGAAGCATGCAGGCTCCAGCAGAGATTGCGTCGGCTCCGCGAAGGCATGGCTGACCTCAATGGAGTAGGGCGGCCGAGTTGCTTGCGACTTCAGAAATGACGTTCACCATTGCTTAGTGGACCTCGTCAGGGTGATCGGCAAGTTCGTGAATAGCGAGTACCAGCGCCAGTTTCGACCAACCGGTCGGCAGCGCCCTCGTGACCAAGCGGGGTTACTTATCCTCGGTGCGTCACATGTGCGCTTCGTCAGCGGTATAGCCTGCCAATCCCTCCACAGCCGTTTTGACGCTGCGAAAAGCTCGAGGCGTGAGGGGGCAATTTAACCGAGGAATCCCGAAAACGGACCTTCCGCTTTCGGCCCCGAAATTGAAATCCGAGGCACCCCGCCATCACCCCGGAAAGATCGTAAACCCGCCATCGACGCGGAGCACCTGCCCATTGATAAATCGTGCGCGGGGGCCGGCTAGAAAGGCCACCGCCTCGGCGATCTCCTCCGGCTCGGCATAGCGGTTCAGCGACTTCTTGCTCGAATCCATGCGCTCCGGATCGACCGTGCGGGTCGCCTGGAAGCGTGCCGTCTTCGTGGCGCCTGGGCTGACCGCGTTGATGCGCACGCCGTCGTCGATCAGTTCCTTGGCGAGACAGCGCGTGTAATGCACGACCGCGGCCTTCAAGGTGGAGTAAACGACCTCGGGCGAGCAGCCGAGATGTGCCGCCGCGGAGGCGATGTTGATGACGGAGCCGCCGCCGCGCTGCTTCATCGGCGGCAAGAAGGCCTGGCAGACCAGCATCGTGCCGATCAGATTGTTCTCGGTGAGCACGCGGATGTCGTCCAGTTCGATGTCGAGGGCGTTGTTCGGGTTCGGCTTGCCGCCCTTGGCGCCGATGTCGCCGCCGGCGCAATTGACCAGCACATGGACGTCGCCGAGATCGGCCTCGATCCTGCGCTTCATCTCGGCCACCGCCTTCTGGTCGCCAATGTTGCCGGTCACCGACGTGACCTTCGTGCCGTGCCGCTTCAGGCGCTCGACCACTTCGCCGAGATTGGCGAACTCGCCGTATTTGGCCGGCGCCGTTTCGTCCATGTCGTGGATCGCGACATTGGCGCCGAGTTCCGCCAGGCGCTCGGCCATCACGCGGCCGAGGCCACGGCCGGAGCCGGTTACGAAGGCGGTCAGTCCATCGAGTTCACGTGCCGTCATCAGATCTTCTCCATCAAACCAAATTTGCGCATGTTGGCCGCGCTGCGCCGGATCATGTCGAGCTCATAGGAAATCAGTGAGACGTCGTCTTCGCGCTCCCAGGGCGTGCGGGTGTCGGCATCGTCGGGCAGCCGGTTGCGCTGGGCTGCCGCCAGGCAGGCGGCAAACTCGCGCGCCGTCTTCGGGGGATAGCCTCGCCACCAGTCGTCGCTGAGATAGCGGACATGCCGGGCCTCCAAGGCGCCCGGTTCGAGAACGGCGGTCATGCGATCGTGGTGCTGGCCAAGAATGGCGAACAGCTCGGCAAACGGCACCGCACCGTCGCCGATGGCACAACGGATCAGCCGATAGCCTTCGGTCGTGAACTGCACGCGGTAGTCCTTGAGGTGGACATGGCGGACATAGGGGGCGATCACCTTCGTAAAATCGAGCGGCGCTTCGCCGACCGGGAACGTGTTGCCGGTGTCGAAGGTGACGCCCACACTGTCACCACCTAGCGCGCAGAATTCGACGAGTTCCCGGCTGGTGAAGTCCTGGTGGTTTTCGATCGCAAGGACATACCCTTCGGCATTCGCGCGGGGACCCCATTCCACCAATCGCTCTCGAATGATGCCGACGTACTCGCTCCATTTTTCGCCGGCGGCGTTGCGGTCTCCGCAGAGAATGGGCGTCAGCGCCGTCCGGATGATTTTGGCCTTGAGCAGGCGCGCGGCCCGAAACGCATCGTCGAGCGGTTCGCCCACCAGCAGGCCGCCGCTGACGACCGGCGTGATGCCAAGGCCGGCGAGCCGTTCGCGCAGCGCGATCACCGCGTCGTCGGAAAGCTCGCTCAGCCATGGCACCCAGATCTCCAGCACGCGCGCGCCGAGTTCGGTCGCGAGCGCGATGAAACCTTCGAGCCCCGCTGGCTGCGGATTGGCGCGTGGCGTGCCGCGGCCCTGGAGGCCGAGATGATAGGTCAGGCCGTAGGGGTTCAGGCCGACCTCGAGCATGAAGCGATCCTTTGAGTCAGGTGTCGTCATCTCAGGCCGGCATCCACGGTGATCGACTGCTTGGTGATCATGCGGCTGTCGTCGGCGGCGAGGAACAGCACCGTGCGCGCGATCTCCTCGCCGAGCAGAACCTTGCGGATCACCTGGCGCTGCACGACCTGATCGACCGAACCTTGGGTCTTGTACCAAAGCTCCCGCTGCCGGTCGGTGATGACGGCGCCCGGCTCGATGGCGTTGACGCGGATGTTGTCGGGGCCAAACGCCCGCGCCAGCGCGAAGGTCAGCCCGACCACCGCAGCCTTGGCCGCCGCATAGGGCGCCATCTCTGATGCGCCGAAACGCCAGGCGATCGAGGAAAAATTGACGATCGAACCAAAGCCCAATTCCTGCATGTGCGGATGCACGGCCTGGGCGGCAAAGAAGTGGTGCCTGAGGTTCACATCCTGGGCGTGGTCCCAGTATTCCTGCGTCACGTCGGCGACCGAGAGGCGATTGTCGTCGGCGGCGTTGTTGACCAGCACCGCGACAGGCCCGACACGGTCGCGCACCGTGCCGATCGCGGCCTGGAGGGCGGGGATATCGGTCACGTCGCAGCGCAGGAACAGGGGCGCGTGCGCTGCCGCGGCGGCGAGGTCGCGGGCAAGCTGCTCGCCGGCCTCCTGCTGCAGATCGAGAAACGCGACGCGCGCGCCATTGGCGCAGAAGGCGCGGACCGTGTCGGCGCCGATGCCCGACGCACCGCCGGTGATCAGCACGACACGCTCGGACAGGCTCGGATAGGTGGCGAAGGACAAGGCGGAACTCTTTTCAGATCAAGCTTCGGTCAGATCAGGCGTTGGGTCGTCGGGTCGAACAGGCACGCACGCGACATGTCGATGCCGAGCGTCACCGTCTCGCCCATAAGCGGCGTGCCGTCGGGGTCGAAACGGCCGGTGATTTCCTTGCCGCCCAGGCGCAGGACGGCCATGGTCTCCGCGCCTGTCGGCTCGACCAGTTCGACCACGGCATCGATCTGCGCGATGCCCGGCTTGCGGCGCGCAAGGTCGGGATCGAAGCGGTAGATATGCTCGGGACGGATGCCGAGCACAAGCTGTCGCGGCGTGTCGGATGGGAGCGCCTGGACGATCGGCAGGCTGGCCGTCTTGCCGTCGGCGGTCTGCAGGACGACAGTCGGGCGGCCGCCTTCCTGGCTCAGTTCCGCGGCCAAAAAATTCATCGCCGGCGACCCCATGAAGCCGGCGACGAACATGTTGGCCGGACGGTTGTAGATCGTGGCGGGATCGTCGAATTGCTGGACCTCGCCCTGGTGCATCACGGCGATGCGCGACGCCAGCGTCATCGCCTCGACCTGGTCGTGGGTGACGTAAACCGTGGTCTTGCCGACGCGGTGATGCAGCTTCTTGATTTCGGTGCGCATGTCGACCCGCAGCTTGGCATCGAGATTGGAAAGCGGCTCGTCGAACAGGAACAGTTTGGGATCGCGAACCAGCGCCCGGCCCATGGCGACGCGCTGGCGCTGGCCGCCCGAGAGCTGTCCGGGCTTGCGCCCAAGCAGCGGTTCGATCTGCAGGAAGGCAGCAACTCGACTGACGGCCTCGTCCTGCTGCGGCTTCGGGACGCGGCGGCTTTCCATGCCGAAGGTGATGTTCTCGCGCACCGTCATCGTCGGGTAGAGCGCGTAGGACTGGAACACCATGGCGATGTCGCGGTCCTTCGGCGGCACCGAATTGACCAGCCTTCCGTCGATGCGGATCTCGCCGGAGGTAACAGATTCGAGCCCGGCGATCATCGCCAGCAGAGTGGACTTGCCGCAGCCGGACGGTCCGACCAGCGCGATGAACTCGCCGTTCCGCGCTTCGAGATCGATGCCCTTCAGCACCTCGACCGCGCCGAAGTTCTTGCGCAGCGATCGGATGGTCAATGTCGACATGCGATGCCCTTCTTGGCGGACGGGACGATCGGCGACAGGAGACAGGCTCCGCTCACTGGATCGCGCCTCACTTGACGGCGCCTCACTTGATCGCCCCTTGGGTCAGGCCACGAACGAAATACTTGCCGCCGAAGAGATAGATCAGCAGCGGCGGCAGCGCGCCGATCAGCACGGCGGCGCTCATGACATCGTAGGCGCGCACATTGGTGCCGCTTGCCGTCAGCGCGACGAGCGCTGCCGTGATCGGCTGTTGCTGCCCGGAGGTGAAGACGACGCCGAACAGATATTCGTTCCAGATGCCGGTGAACTGCCAGATCACCGTGACGATCAGGATCGGCGAGGAGAGCGGCAGAATGATCTTGCGGAAGATGCGCCAGAAGCCGGCGCCGTCGATGCGCGCCGCCTTGATCAGGTCGTCGGGGATGCTGACGTAGTAGTTGCGGCAAAACAAAGTGGTGAACGAAATGCCCTGGATAACGTGGATGAGGACGAGCCCGTAGACCGAATTGCTGAGGCCGAGATTGCCGAGGATGAACGCCCACGGCATCAACGAAATCTGGCCCGGAATGAAGACGCCGAGCAGCATGCAGCTGAACAAAGCTTCCGAACCTCTGAAGCGCCATTTCGACAGGATGTAACCGTTCATCGCGCCGACCGCCGTCGAGATGATCGTGGCCGGGATCGTCATCTTCAGGGAGTTGTAGAAGTTGCGCTGCATGCCCTCGCAGGTGCCGCCGATGCAATAGGTGCTCCAGGCCTGGCCCCAGGCATCGAGGCGGAAGCTGCGCGGCAGCGAGATCAACCCGTTGCGCGCGATCTCCTGCTGGTCGCGGAATGAATTCAGCACCACCACCAGCAACGGGACCAGGTAGATCGCCGCGAAGACGACCAGCAGCCCATAGATGGCGAAGCGGGTGAGAAAATGCCGGCGCGACGCGACTGCGGCAGCGCGACGGTCGAGCGACTGGTCTAGGGAGACGTCAGCCATGGCCGGCTTCCTTGCGCCGGCGCCAGACCACCCAGAATGAATAGGGCACCAGCACCACGGCAACAGCGGCAAGCATCATGATGGCGGCGGCCGCACCTTCGCCGATCTGGCCGCGTTGGAACATCAGGTCATAGACGTAGATGGCGGGGAAGGTGGTCGAGATCCCCGGGCCGCCCTTGGTCAGGGCCGCCACGAGGTCGAAGGTCTTGATGGCGAACTGGATCTGGATGACGGCGACCGCCAGGAAGATCGGCGCAATGGTTGGCAGAAGCACCTTGCGATAGATGCGGAATGTCGATGCGCCGTCGATCTGCGCGGCCTTGACGAGGTCCTGATCCACCGAGCGTAGGCCGGCCAGGAACAGCGCCATGGCAAAGCCCGAGGCTTGCCAGACGCCGGTGATGATCACCGCGTAGATCGCATAGTGCCGGTCGCTGGCCAGTGCGAAACTGAAGCTCGTCCAGCCGAAACCGCGCACCATGGCCTGGATGCCGTCGGTCGGATTGTAGAGCCAGCTCCAGACCGTGCCGGTGACGATGAAGGAGACGGCCAGCGGATAGAGGAAGATCGTGCGCCATGCCGCTTCGCCGCGCACGCGCTGGTCGATCAGGATCGCCAGCAGTAGTCCCACGGCCATCGAGCCGACGATGTAGAAAGCGCTGAAGAAAAACAGGTTGTTGTAGGCGATGTTCCAGCGCCGGTTCGCCCACAGCGACGCGTAGTTGTCCAGGCCGACGAAGCCGTAGGTCGGCAGCAGCGAGGAGTTGGACAGCGAGATATAGAGCGTCCAGCCGGTGAACACGAAGACGTAGACGAAGCTCGCCACAAGTGAGGGGCCGAGCACGAGCAAGGGCATCGCGGAGCCCAGCCGCTCGCGCCAGGGGCGGGCGGGCGTCGGTACCGACAGGATCAGGTCGTGATTTGACATTCAGAGTACAGCATTGGCAGAGCACGGGACTGAAAGGGAGGACGGCCGGGCGGATAGGCATCGCGCCCGGCCATTCCCGTCTATTTCTGTGCTTCCGCCGCGTCGGCCATCGCATTGGCGCCATCCTCGGGCGACATGTCCGGCGTCGCCACGAACTCGGTAATGGAGTCCATGATCGCGCCGCGCATCTTCTGCGGGATGGTCATATTGTGCGCCATCGAGCGGACCAGCGTGCCCTCCTTGATCGAAGCCTGCAGATCCTTCTGCGAGAGCTGCTGGCACGGATTGAAGCCCTTCGACAGATCGATATCCAGGCGTGCGGGGATCGAGCCCTTGGCCTGGTTGAAGACCGTCTGGAAGTCGGGCGACAGGATCAGGCTGGCCAGCAGCTTCTGGCCGTCGATGTAATCCTGGTCCTTCTGCTTGAAGAACACGACCGAGTCCGAGTTGAGGATGAAGCCGGGTTTGCCCCAATCGGTCGGCGCCTGGGCGCAGACATAGTCGGTGCCTTCCTTGAAGCCGGCGGCGGTCAAAAGGCCGATCGTCCAGTCGCCCATGATGTGGAACGCCGCGTCGCCCTTGCCGACGAGCGCCGACATCGAATCCCAGTCGCGGCCGACCATGCCCGGATCCATGTACCTGCTCGTCATCAGGCGCATCTGCGTGAAGGCCTTGACCATCCCCGGGCTGCGCATGGACTCGACATCGCCTTCGACGAAGGCCTTGCGGTAGAGATCGATGTCCTGGCCGTAGAGCACGACCTCGAACACCGTCGAATCCGTCCAGTCGGCGGTCGAATGCGAGATGCAGATCTTGCCTGTGGCGACGATCTTGTCGCAGGCCGCATTGAACTCGGCCCAGGTCTTCGGCATTTCCGCCACGCCGGCCGCCTGCATGACCTTGGGCGAGGCCCAGAGCCAGTTGATGCGGTGGATGTTCATGGGCGCGGCGACCCATTTGCCGGTCGGCTTCATCACCGGAAGCAATTCCGGCGCCACCACTTTCTCCCACCCTTCCGAGGCCGCCAACTCGTCGAGATCGGCGGTCATGCCGGTCTCGTTCCATTCGGCGATCTCAGGGCCCTTGAGCTGCACGGCAGGCGGGGCATTGCCGGCGATCACGTCGGCGCGCAGCTTGGCCAGCGTATTGGCGGTGTGGCCGGCGATCGAGGTCTGTTCCCATTTGCCGCCCTTGGCGGTGAACATCTCGCCGAGCTTGGCGATCGCCTGGGCGTCCGATCCGGTCGCCCACTGGTGCAAAAGGTTCGTCTTGGGTTCGGCGAAGGCTGCCCCGGCGAAAAATGTGCACGCAGCAGCGGCCGCAAGCGCGGTCATGACGGACTTCATCGTTTCACTCCCATATCGTGTTGCACGGTTCGTCTCGACCGCTTATGGCCGCGGTTTGAAGCCGCCGCCGGCGAGATGCGTCAATCTCGAGTTCTTTCCAAGATGACATATTGGAGCTATCAGTCAACGATGTTTATGTTGAGCCATGACAAAACCTTCGCTTAGAACCTGGCTGATCGACAGACCCTCCGCGTCGCCGGAGAGCATGATCGTGCGCTGCCTGAGCGAGCGCGGCGCACTCTCCGCGTTGCAGATCGCACGCGCCACCGGTCTGGCGCGCTCGACGGTGTCAACCGCGCTTAACGGCTTGAAAAGGTCTGGAATGGTGATCGAAGCCCCGACCAGCCGCGACGGCATCAGAGGCATCGGCAGGCCAGCCGCGGCGGTGACGCTCAATCCGACAGCGGGCACCTGCGTCGGCATTCACCTGGCTCTTCAGCAGATACGGCTCATCGTCGCCGATGTCTCGCATTCCGTCATTGCCGAACAAAATATTCCAATGGCGCTGGACTACCAGCCGCAACAGGCGGCCCAGGCGGTCAAATCGGCGATTGCCCAATCCTACAGGGAAAATGGTCTGCCGATGGCGGGGCTCCTGGGGGTTGGTGTCTCCGTCTCCGGCCCTGTCAGCCGCGATGGAGTGGTGCTGCGCGCAAGCATGGTTCCAACATGGGCCGGCGTCAACATACGAGATGTGTTCGGACCCGTCCTGGAACAGCCGATCTTCGCCGACAATGAGAGCAACTGCGCGGCCATTGCCGAGCTGATGTGGGGTGCGGCCGTCGGCCAGGACGATTTCGTGCTGTTCAAGATCGATCTGGGTGTCGGCGGCGCCATTGTCCAGCATGGCCGGCTGGTGACGGGCGTCGCCGGCGGCGCCGGCGAATTCGGGCACATCAGCATCGATCCCGGCGGCGACCTTTGCCGCTGCGGCAATCGCGGATGCCTGGAGCTCTACGCGAGTTTTACCCGGCCGCTGGAACAGATTTCGCGTGTCGTTGGGCGGCAAGTCACCATGGACGATGTCATCGCCATGGCCGAGCAGGGCGACGTCAGGGCGTTGCGGATGATCGAGGATACCGCCGAGATCGCCGGCCGGGGTCTCGGCCTGATCGGCTCGGTGCTCAATCCGCCGCTTATCATCATCGGCGGCCACATGGCTTTGGCAGGGGACATTCTGTTGACGCCGCTGATCGCGTCCTATGAACGCCATACGCTGATCAAGTCCCGCGATATCGCTCCCGCCCTGCGCACGCGCATCATCGTTGGCAAGCACACCGAGAACGATGCCTTGCTGGGCGCGGTCGGCCTCGTTTTGAGACACCAGACGAAGGAACTGTCGCTGGGGTGATCGTCAGGACCTGCCTGTGCTTGTTCAAGTCAATTGCACGTGTCGGCAGCCTTGAGCGCTTCGGCGCGGGACGATTTGGGCAAATCCGCGATCCGCCGGACAGAAGCGTAAAACCTCGGATAGTCGCCGGAACACAGGTCGAACAAGCGAAGAAAGGCCGGAACCTGTTCACCGTAGACAGAAGTTGCGGCGAGCTTGGCGTTGTTGATCGGGGCAGCGAACCAGGCGTCGTATCCCCGGTGTCCCGCCCAGTGCCTGTCGCGCATCCGCCGATAGCGCGCCCGCATCCTCTCGATCGCGGCTGCCTTGGCAGTCGCCATCTGCTCCGGGGTACGGGGACTACCATAGACCTGCCTTAGCTCGTCGCGCGTCTTCGCCACCAGTCCAAGAAAATCGGCGCTGCGCTTGCGATCGGCTTCGTAGCGGCGCAATCCGGCCCGGTCGCCGGCGGCGCGGAGCCATTTCCTGACGCCGCTGGTTTCGACGGCAACGGCGAACGCCTCGTTGAATGCGGAATCGCCATCCACATAGAGGCGTTGATGCGCCAGCTCATGAAAAACAAGGCTGGCGAGATAGGTGTCGTCCTGACGCAGCATGGTGCTCAGTAGCGGGTCACTCGACCAGCCAAGCGTGGAATAGGCGGTGACGCCCGAGACATAGACGTCCAGCCCTGTCTTTGAAGTTCGACTGCGTTCTCAGTCGCGGATTTCCGGGAGAAATAACCCCTGTATGGAACGCAGCCGAAGACCGGAAAGCACCATGTTCGTGGCGCAAGCGAGAATTGCGGCGCGGCAAAAACGGCCCAAGTCACGGCATCGCGATGGATGTCGACATAGCTGCGGTAGCTGTTGTTTTCGGGCAGTGCCAGCTCATCTGTCGCAAACCTTCTTATGGCGCTGGCCGACGTCAATTTGGCGCGCAATGCTTCAGGCGTCGAAGGATCACGGATGAGTTTTGCAATATTTTTGCGGGCGGCCATGATCTGCGTGTGACCCTGCAACGACTGCGCGTAGTAGGAAATGCTCGTGCAGCCGGTCGCCCCGGACGCGATGATCGCCGCGGCAAGCATCTGAAGAACGCGCTTCACTGTTTGCCCACCTTGCCCATCTCCCCATGCAGCAAACGTCCTGGTCACCCTCAAACAGGAGGCACCGGTTTCCGTCAAGAGCTGCAGGGGTAGGGGGCGACACCGACCTGGGCAGGGCGATGCGGCCATTCGCCTACGATTGACGAAAGTCCGCCGCAGGGCGGGAGCGAGCGAGATACGGACCGTCCGTCGAGGCGCGGTTCCCCCAAGCTGCCGCGCGCTACTGGTCCGAAAACCTCACGCTCACGCCGCGCTGGCGAAAATAAGCCTGCATCAACTTACGGCCCGAGCGGTTGTTCTGCGCCAATTTTGCCGGATCGAACACCGCCTGTTTTGCGCCCTCTCGTGTCAGCGCTGCCTTGAGCGTCGCGATATGGGCGTCGATGTCGGCATTGTCCGCCCGCAGCGAGGCATAGATACTTTCGGTCGCTTCGGCCACAGTCGGTTCGCTCACAGATGTCGTCCTTTGGTTGGTTGGGCGGCGGCTTTACCACAGATTTGCGGCTCCGACGATATCGACTGAACCGTCGGAGCACAGCGCCCAGGGCGCAAAACCGCAAAACGTATGTATTCGGCCCTGCTAAACATTGCCCGGCAGGCGAATGGGTCTAACTATCGGTAGGAAACGGGGGGAATCACGTGGCTGCCAATCGTCGAAACGACATCTCATCGTCCGAGCGGGGGCTAGGACGGATTCTTGCGGCAGGCAATGCCCATCCGCGCACAGCTCTGCCTACCGTGGCAACCATCGTCACGACAGTAGCTGCGCTGTATTTCGGTCGTGAGGTGTTCCTTCCCATTGCCATCGCGCTGCTTTTGACCTTTGCGCTGGTGCCGATGGTCTCCGCACTGAAGCGTGTCGGCTTGCCTCGGCTGCCTGCAGTGCTTCTGAGCGTGATTGGCGCATTCGCGGCCCTGGGCCTGTTCAGCTTCATTGTTGCGACCCAGGTAAGCGAGCTTGCTCAGAACATTTCCGTCTACCAGACAAACATTCTGACCAAGGTGCGTTCCCTCAAGGAGACGGGCGTTGGTGGCGGCATAATTGCCAGGCTGAGCGGGGTGATCGAGCGCGTCGGTCAGGAGATCGACAAGCAGGATGTGGCGCCGCCTGCGGCCGACAAGCCCCGGCGCGAGCCTGTTCCCGTCGAGATCGTCGCCCGCGAGAGACCTCTGGAGGTATTGCAGAACATCATCGGACCGTTGATCAGCCCGCTGGCATCAGCTGGCCTGATCATCATCGTCGTCATCTTCATGTTGCTTGAGCGCGAGGATCTGCGCGACCGGTTTATCCGCCTCGTCGGCTATGGCGACCTCCATCGCACAACGCAGGCATTGCAGGATGCCGGCAAACGGGTTGGCCGTTATCTGATCATGCAATTGGTGGTGAACATCGTCTACGCGATACCAATCGCGATTGGCCTTTGGGTGCTCGGCATTCCCAACGCGCTGCTGTGGGGGTTGCTGGCACTGGCGCTGCGCTTCGTTCCCTATATCGGCCCTGTTATCGGCATGCTGCTGCCCTTGTTTCTGGCCTTGGCGGTTGCGCCCGGCTGGTCGCTGGTGCTGTGGACCGCCGCACTGTTTGTCGTGATGGAATTGGTAACCGGCAACGTCATCGAACCGTGGCTCTATGGCTCGCGCACGGGACTTTCTCCTTTGGCAATCATCGTTGCGGCAATTTTCTGGACATGGTTGTGGGGGCCACTCGGCCTGGTCCTTTCGACGCCGCTGACAGTTTGCCTCGTCGTCCTCGGGCGACATGTTCCGCAGTTCGAATTTCTCGACGTCCTGTTTGGCAACGAGCCCGTCCTTGAAGCTCACGCCCGACTCTATCAACGGCTCCTGGCCGGCGATCCCGACGAGGCAACTGACCATGCCGAGGAGATCCTCGAGGAGAAGTACCTGATCGATTTCTACGACACGGTCGCCATTCCTGCTCTCCTGTTGGGCGAGCAGGATCGCATGCGCGGCGTGATGGGCGATCAACAGCGAAGGCAGGTGGCGGCGAGCGCCCAAATTCTTGTGGCAAATCTTGCCGACGATGCACAGGAAGAGGCAAGCGAGGAAGACGCGCCGACCACCACCGCGGAAGGGAGCGCGAGCAAGGAAACAGATGGCATCGAAGAGGAAGAGATCGAACTGCCCGACGGCAAGGACATGTCGGTGCTTTGTGCCGGCGGTCGCGGCGAACTCGACGATGCCGCTGCCGCCATGCTCGCTCAGGTGCTGGAGGTGCAAGGTGCTACGGTGGCGAAGGCCAGTTTTGTCGATATGGAGCCGGCAGGTATTCGTCGTCTCGAACTAGAGGCGATCGACACCGTCGTGGTCGGTTTCCTGAACCGGGATTCGCTCAAGCATGCCCGCTTTCTGGTCCGCAGACTGAAGCGCGCCAAGGCAGGTTTGAGAATTGGGATTGTGTTCTGGTCAGACGCAGAGCAGGGCGATGTCGGGCAAGAAAGGCAAGCTTTGGCCGCCGACATCAGCGCCGATTTCGTAGCCCACGGCATGGTCAACGCTGTGCTTGGCGCACTTTCTCCAGCGCCGGCCGTTCCCCTCAAAGTCGTTTCGAAACGCCGCGATCGACGGCGTCCGGCCCCTCGAAAACGGATCCCGGCCCAGGCAACGGCCGCAACAGCCTAGCCGCACCGCATGTCTCAGATTGCCGCGCCGGCGCTGGAATGCCTGGTGAGACGGCAAGATCGTCCCCCACTCGCAAGCCATGGAACAATCTCGCGGCCTTGCGGTTCCTAACATCGAAGGAGACCCCCCATGCTTAGATTCCTTATCCGCCTTGGCGCGATCTATGCAGCGTTCCAGATCGGCAGAGAGTTCGGCCGCAAGGAGACCGAAATCATGCTCCTGCCGCCGCCCGTTGACTACGAGCGGCACCCGACGTCAAGAAATGAAACCGAGTTCGGAGAGACATAGGACTGCTCAATCTGTCTGGTCGATCTGGCCCATGCTGGCGCCGTCCCTGCGCGGGGCGCATTATCGTGCGAACGGACCGGCCTCTTGGCTGTGCCAGGATGGATCCGGGTAATGCAAATTGAGCCGCTATCTCCGCCGCTCAAACGCGGCACAAAGAGGTTGACCGTGCGTCGAGGAATGTCTCTCGCAGATCTTGGCGTTGAGCCGATGGAGAAGGCATGACCAGCACGGGCAAGGCACGACCCTAAGAAAGTGGAAGGGAAGAAGCACTGGTGTTGTCAATTGCCAGGGAGACCGGCATCACCGAGGATCAAGCGCGCGACCTTGTTCGCCTGATCGGCACCGGCCGCAATTCGCTGCTCCGTGAGGCACGGCAGCTGCTCCGGCAGCGCCTGGCTAGTTTAGACCGAAGGTGCTCAGAGCACGGCTATCCCGTCGCCTTCTGCTGCCCGGCGGTCATCGCTTTGAGAGCCCGGACCACCTCTGCAGGTCCGGCGGGTTTCATCACTCTTACGCCGGACGAGAACGCTTCGGGGGTTTCCTCGAGCCCCAGGCCGGAATAGACGATGAAAGGAACCGCCCGCCCTGCCAAGGTTTTTGCCGCGTCAACAGCCTCGCCGTCCGACAGCCTTACGTCCAGGATCGCTGCGGCGGGGGTATGGTCCGCAAGAAAACGTTTCGCCTGGGAACATGTCGCCGCCAATGCCACGGCAAAGCCCGCCTCCGAAAGAGTGGACTCCATATCCAGTGCTATCAAGGCTTCGTCGTCGACGACAAGGACCAAGGGTTTGCCCATGCGCGGATGATCGCACGTTTGTAGATGGAAGACGAGTCGAGGCTACGACCCTTTTAGGGTCCGGTTCCCGTACGCAGCGGGTCGAGACCGCGAGCAATGGGAACCAACTGATCCAAGCCGCATTATATTTGGTTGGACTGGACAAGGTGTTTGGGATGCATGAAGCAACACAGGCGAATGTTGTCGCCTTCGAAAACCCGGGGGTGTCCAGCAATGACGGTCTGGATTTCGATTACAAGGATTTCTTCGAAAACGGCGCCGTTGCCCTCCATCTGGTGAACGCAGACGGCGTAATCGTGCATGCCAACCAGGCTGAGCTCGACCTTCTCGGCTATCCCGCAGAGGACTACCTCGGTTGCCACATCGCCGAGTTCTATCCCGACCGGGACGTCATAGAGGACATTTTGGGTCGCCTTGCCAATGGCGAGAAGATCGTAAGATATCCGGCGCGATTGAGGGCCAGCGATGGATCGATCAAGCACGTCGAAGTCACCTCAAGCGGACATTTCCGGGACGGCAAGCTGATCAACACCCGGTGCTTCACGGTCGATGTAACCGACTTGGTGCACACCCGCTCGGAGCTCAGGCAGCATGACAGTACCTATCACCAGATACTCGACGGCCTACCCGTCGCCATCTACACGACCGATCAGGATGGGACGATCACCTACTACAACCGCGCCGCGGCCGATCTGGCAGGCAGGGAGCCTGAGGTCGGCAAGGATAAATGGTGTGTGACGTTCAAGCTGTTCAGTGCCGACGGCAAGGAATTGCCGCACGATGAATGCCCGATGGCCATCGCGCTCAAGGAGAACAGGCCGGTCCGCAATCAGCAAGCTGTTGCGCAGCGTCCCGATGGATCGTTTTTTCCGTTCCTGCCCTACCCGACACCGCTGCGGGACGAGCACGGCGCTCTGATTGGCGCCGTCAACATGCTGCTGGACCTGACGGACCGCCAGCGTGCCGAAGAAACCAGGCAGCACCTGTCAGCGATCGTGGAATCCTCATTTGACGCTATCGTCAGCAAGGATCTCAACACCATCATAAAAAGCTGGAACCACGGCGCCGAACGGCTTTTCGGCTATACCGCCGACGAAGCGATTGGCCGGTCGGTGACCATGCTGATCCCCGAAGACCATCAGGACGAGGAACCCCGCATCCTCCAACGCATTCGCCGCGGCGAGCGCGTCGAACCATTCGAAACGACCCGCCTGCGCAAGGATGGCAGCCTGGTTCCGGTTTCGCTGACGATATCGCCCGTGCGTAACGCAACCGGGCAGATCACCGGCGCATCGAAGATAGCGCGAGACATCACGTCGGCGAAGGAGAATGAATACCGCATCCGCATGCTGATGCGCGAGGTCAACCACCGGGTGAAAAACCAGTATTCGGTCATCCTGTCGATGATCCGGGAGACCAACAAGCGATCGGAGACGCCAAAACACTTTGAAACCCAGGTGCGCGAGCGCATCATGGCGTTGTCGCGATCTCACGACCTGCTTGTTTCGGCGGATTGGAAGGGTGCCACGATCAGCGACCTCTTGGCGGCCCAGGTCGAGCCTTTCCCGCGGGGGGATGTGATCGAAATGTCGGGCCCATCATTGGTGCTCAGTCCCAACGCAGTTCAGTATCTCGGGATTGCCTTCCACGAACTGGCGACCAACTCGGCCAAATACGGCGTGCTCTCAGGGGACAAGGGCCGGATTTCGGTCACATGGGGCATCACCGGTTCCGGTGCTTCGAGGCTCTTTCACCTCACCTGGGCCGAATCCGATGGTCCGCAGGTCCAGACTGTCGGACAAGGTGGCTTTGGAACCGTTGTGCTGAAGCGGGTTGCGCCCGCAGCGGTCAGTGGGCAGGGAATTCTCGAACACGGTCCGCATGGCATAACATGGAGCCTGGAAGCGCCTTTGGTTTCCGTGGCAGCTTCTGCCGACCATGAAGCTTAGAAGCAGGAAGCAGCCCTGCAACGAGCATTCGTCAATTGGAAGCCCTTGATGCGGCCTTTGCCGAGCGAAAACCCCGTTTCCGCTAAAGATCGCCAGAGCCATTGCTAAAGTCGGCAGAGCAAATCACCGGCAGAGGGCGCATTTCGTTGCACGGAACGGGACAGGACCGGCGTAGCCAGAGGCGAGGTAACTATGGACATCGACGAGTTCCGTGCGACCCTTCAGGGTGTAGAGCCCCCGGCGAATCTTGGGATGGCGCTCCACGCTCTATGGTGGGATAGACAGGGCGATTGGGAGCGGGCGCATGAGTGTGTGCAGGCCAACGAATCTGATCCGGCCTCTGTATGGGTTCATGCCTATCTGCACCGCAAAGAAGGCGACCTTTCTAATGCAGCCTACTGGTACCGCCGCGCCGGGCAGCCTGTGGCAACTGGCAAGCTAGACGCAGAGTGGGAGTCGATTACAGAATCACTTCTTGCAGGATAGTGAGGGTCGCCCAAGGGGCAGCCTAGCGCCTCATCGCCCCGTAGAGGCGAAACTCACCTCCGCCCGATGGGATCGGCTGGGCCCAGGAGGTCCGAACGTTTCCGCATAAATTCATGCAGCGAGATTGTTCTCGCGATTCCGTAAGGTCTCTGTTTAATAAGCTATATCTAATATTGACTATTTTCTGTCGCTCAAAAGTCGCAGACTTCATTTTACTGATCACCGTTAGCTTCTTGGTAGCTCTCACGACTATAAACTTCTTGCGGGCGAATAGCTTTCATGCTGCCTTCGCGCACTCAGGAATCAGGGAGCTTAGGCATGGCGGAGCGGATTGCGCGTGATGGGTTTTGGGTTTTGCATCTCGCGCGCTTGCCGCAAGTCGTGTCGCTTCGCTCCGGCACTTCCGCCTTGACGATCCTAACTGTTGCCCTTGCGCTGAGCGCCGCGCCGGCTCGGGCCGATGGCGGCAATGGTAGCAGCGCAGGCGCTGGACAAGGTGGCGTTGACGGCGCGCTCGCGAGTGCCACGGGTCAGAATGCCGCCAATGGCGCGACCGCTGGTGGCGGTGGTGGCGGCATTGACCTCACGACGGGTGACGGGGCGCCAGGAGGATCGGGAGCGGTAAGTGGGACAGCCAACAACCCAAATGGCGTTGCCGGTGCCACTGGTGCTACGGGTCTGGTCATCTCGACAGACGGGACCATTGCAACCAGCATCAGCGGCGGGGCCGGCGCTTTGGGCTCCCCTGGCACGAATGGTGTCGTCAGGAGCGGCGGCGGTGGCGGTGGCGGTGTGGGCGTCAGTGCCACGGCCGACGTTACAGTCAATGGCACAGGATCGGTGAGTGGTGGCACTGGCGGCCGAGGTGGGACCAATGGCAACAGCGGCAGCGGTGGTGGCGGCGTCGGCATATTCTCGTCCGCAAACGTGTTTGTAGAGGCGGGCGGCAGCGTTACCGGCGGCACGAGTCTCTCCACAATTGGGGTCCAAGCAGGTGGTGGCGGCGGCGCAGCTGCCATCGTCCTGATGGGCGGCGGGACAATCCAGAACCGCGGGAATCTGCTCGGGGGTGCCGGTGGAAGAACAGTTCTCGGCGGCGGTGGGGACGGTGGCGCCGCTGTTCTGCTGCTTTCAGGTGGAACCGTCATCAACAAGCTAGGTGCGACGATCGTTGGCGGCAGTGGCGGTCAGGGCTCCTTGGCAGGCGGCGATGGCGCCGCAGGGATCAAGGGCGCCAACATCGCGGTCATCAATGCGGGTACGATCAGCGGCGGTGCCGTCGGCACCGGTGGCGGAACGCCGGCGGCCGGCAAAGCCATCCAGTTCACCGGCGGCGTCAATTCGCTGGAGATTCAGGCCGGCTCCACCATCACAGGCAATGTGGTCGCTTTCAGCGCCGCGGATACATTCAAGCTGGGTGGCGATATCAGCGCCAGTTTCGGTGTGTCGCAGATCGGCGCTGGCGCCAAATATGACGGGTTTGGGTTCTACGAGAAAACCGGAAACAGCACCTGGACCCTAACGGGGACGACAACTGCCGTCACGCCTTGGACCTTGTCCGGCGGGACCCTGCAAATTTCGAGTGACAACAATCTGGGCGCCCTCTCGGGCGGCTTGACCTTCGACGGCGGCACGTTGCGCACGACCACCAGCTTCGCCACCAATCGCAATGTCCTGATCAATTCGACCGGCGGGTTCGACACGGTGGCAGGCACGCAGTTGGACGTGTCAGGCCAGGTGACCGGCACCGGCACACTGGTCAAGAGCGGCGCCGGCACGCTCAACGTCAGCAATTTGTCCAACAGCTATACGGGTGGCAACATCGTCAATGCAGGAACGCTTGCCGGCAACACCGTGGCGATCCGTGGCGACATCCTGGACAACGGCGCTGTCTCGTTTCTCGACCTCGGCCCCCACACCTTCGGCGGAAATATCTCCGGCTCGGGCAGCGTCGACATCGAAGGCTTCGGCACGCTGACGCTGACCGGTGCCAACACCCACAGCGGCGGCACCAAGGTCGGGACCGGCAAAAGCATCTCGGTCGCGTCGGACCAGAATCTGGGTGCCGCTACGGGCCTGCTGACACTCGACGGCGGCGAACTCGGCACGACAGCAAGCTTCGCCATGAGCCGCGATGTCAAGCTCACTTCCGCCTATGGCTACTTCCGCGCGGCGGCGGGTACGACGCTGACCGCTAATGGCGAGCTGAGCGGCGTGGGCGGCGTCTACAAGGAGGGCGCCGGCACCCTGGTGCTCAACGGCGACAGCACCTATTCCGGCCGCACCACGGTCGACGGGGGCAAGCTCGTCGTCGAAGGTTCGCTTGGGAATACCGAAACGACGGTCAACAGCGGCGGCACGCTGGGCGGCTCCGGCTCGATAGGCGGCGCGGTGATCGTCGCCGATGGCGGCGTGCTGGCCCCCGGCTCCAGTCCGGGTACGCTTACGGTCGGATCGCTCAGCCTGAGCTCCGGTTCTATGCTCGACTACGAGCTCGGCCAGGCAGGAATTGTCGGCGGCGGTGTCAACGACCTGATCGAGGTGACCGGAGCGCTGACGCTGGACGGCAGCCTCAACATCACCGATGTAGGCGGCTTTGGCCCTGGCGTCTACCGGCTCATCAATTATGGCGGCGCCCTCACCGACAATGGTCTCGAACTCGGCAATCTGCCGGCCGGCGTCACGGCGGCCGATTTGACGGTGCAGACTTCTGTCGCCAACCAGGTCAATCTTATCAGCAGTGTCGGTAACGACCTGTTGTTCTGGGACGGTGACGCGGCCGGGAATGCCAACAACGATCTGGTCGACGGCGGCAACGGCACGTGGACGGCGACAAGCCTGAACTGGACGACGAGCACCGGCCTGGTAACTGGCGCGATGAAGCCGCAGCCCGGCTTCGCCATCTTCCAGACGCTCGGCGGCACCGTCATCGCCGACGGCAGCGCCGGCGCGCTTGCGATTACGGGCATGCAATTCGCCGCCGATGGCTACCGCATCGAAGGCGAAGCCATCACGCTTGATGGCGCTGGCGGCGAGAGCATCATTCGGGTCGGCGACGGCACGGTGGCCGGAGCAGGTTACACCGCCACCATCGCCTCCGTGCTAACCGGGACCAGCAGCCTGACCAAGACCGATGCGGGCACGCTGGTGCTGTCCGGCGCCAACACCTACACGGGCGGCACCACCGTCCTGGGCGGCGTGCTATCTGTTTCAGCCGACAACAATCTCGGCGTTGCCGCTGGCGGCCTGACGCTCTCCGGCGGGACGCTGCGCAACACAGCGGCGTTCAGCTCGGCGCGCGACGTCACGCTTTCGTCGGCCGGCGGCACCTTCGACACTGTGGCCGACCTGACCTTGTCCGGTGCGATCTCTGGCGCTGGCAGCCTTGCCAAGACCGGCGCCGGCACGCTGACGCTTACGGGAACGAACAGCTATGGCGGCAACACGTTGGTCAGCGCTGGCACGCTGGTCGGCGATGCAACCTCGATTCGTGGCTACATCGGCAATTCCGGCACTGTCGTGTTCGACCAGGCGGCGGACGCCAGCTTCGCCGGCGATATCTCCGGCACCGGCGCAATGATGAAGGATGGCGCCGGCGTGCTGACGCTGTCAGGCACGTCGCTGCTGGACTGGACCGTCAATCAAGGCGGCCTCGTCTCGGCAGCCGAGCGCTTCGGTAGCGATGTCGCGATCGGCGCCGGCGCCTCCTTCACATTCGACCAAGTCGCCTCCGCCAGCTATGCCGGCGTGCTCTCGGGCGCCGGTACGTTCATCAAGGACGGCCAAGGCACGCTGCTGCTTGCGTTGGACAACTCAGGCTTTACCGGCGCCACTACGGTCAGCGGCGGCACGCTTGCCGCGGGCGCTGCGAACGCGTTCAGTTCCTCCTCGCAGTTTTCCGTCGCCTCGGGCGCCACGCTCGATCTTGCCGGCACGTCCCAGACGATTGCGGGGCTGAGCAACGCCGGAACGGTGCGCATCGCGGGTGGCGTCCCAGGCGACACACTTACCGTAAGCGGCGACTATGTCGGCAATAGCGGCGCCGTCGTTCTCAACGCTGCGCTCGGTGGTGACGGTTCGCCGACAGACATGCTGGTGATCGCCGGCAACACGTCAGGGACGGGTACCCTTCAGGTCGTCAATTTCGGCGGGTCGGGCGCCCAAACGGTCGGAGGCATCAAGGTCGTCGACGTCGGCGGCGTCTCGAACGGCAGCTTCTCGCTCGACGGCAATTATACCTTCGAAGGCGATGCAGCGGTCGTCGGCGGCGCCTACGCATACAGGCTCTACAAGAACGGCGTCAGCACGCCGGCCGACGGCGATTGGTATCTGCGTTCGGCCCTGGTCAACGGCGATCCCGATCCGCAGCCGCTCTATTCGCCCGGCGTGCCGCTGTACGAGGCCTATGAAGGGGTGCTGCAGGCCTTCAATGAACTGGGCACCATGCAGCAACGCATCGGCAATCGGTCGTGGGGCGAGGGTGCTACACCGCAAGGTGCGGACCTGCCAGGCCAGGGCTCGGTCGACGGCAAGGCGATATGGGCGCGCATCGAAGCTGCCCATGCCGAGATCAAGCCGGAGACGTCGACCTCCGGCACGAACTATGACGTGACCACCTGGAAGCTGCAGGCCGGCGTCGATGGCCTGCTGCACGAAAGCGACGCCGGTACCCTGATCGGAGGGATTACGGCCCACTACGGAACCGCGTCGTCGGACGTCTCCTCGATCTTCGGGGCAGGGTCGATCGCTGCCACCGGCTACGGCGTCGGCAGCACGCTCACCTGGTTCGGCAGCGGTGGCTTCTACGTCGACGCGCAGGCCGAGGCGACATGGTATGACAGTGACATCCGGTCGGCCACGCTGGGCACCACGCTTGCGGACGGCAACAACGGTTTCGGCTACGGGCTGAGCGTGGAGACCGGACAGAAGATCGCCCTCAAAGGCAACTGGTCGCTGACGCCGCAGGCCCAGCTTGCCTATTCCTCGGTCGACTTCGACGCGTTCACCGACCCGTTTGGCGCCGTCGTGTCGCCCGGCAGCAGCAACAGTCTCGTCGGCCGCCTCGGCCTCTCCGCGGACTATGAAGACCAGTGGGTGGACGATGCGGGGCAAGTCAGCCGCACGCACATTTACGGGCTCGGCAACCTTTACTACGACTTCCTCGACGGAAATGATGTCGATGTGTCTGGCACGAAACTGGTCAGCGAAAATCAGGCGCTGTGGGGCGGTGTCGGCCTCGGTGGCTCGCTGAGCTGGGCGGACGGTCGCTACGCCGTCTTCGGAGAAGGGACAGCGCGGACAAGCCTCAAGGATTTTGGCGATAGCCACGCCCTGGGCGCCAAGCTCGGGTTCGCTGTGAAATGGTAGCGGCGATCAAGCTGGACATGTCGACTTTGGCTTGAGGGTCGTGTCCGGCACGGCTATGGAATCCGGACTTGCGGGCCACCCGGCTCGTCGCCCTCGGACGTTTCCTTACCGGCTGCCGGCATCAAGTACCAGGCTCGCATCCGAAGCACCCTGGCGGTCGATCACAGGGATGCCAGCGCGCTGGACATGCGCTCCAGTCCTTGGCGCAACAGAGGACGCGGGCAGCCGACATTCAGGCGAATGAAGCCTTCGCCGCCAGGCCCATAGACGCGGCCGTCATAGAGATTAACCCCGGCCCGATCGACAAAGAATTTCTGAATTCCACCCACTCGGCGATCGAGCGCGCACGCATCCAACCACACCAGAAACGATGCGTCGGGCCGCATGGGCGTGATGCCTGGAAGGTGTTCACCGGCGAACTCGCAAACCAGATCGATGTTGCCGGCGATGTAGCGCGTGAGTTGGTCGAGCCACGGCGCGCCGCTGCTGTAAGCAACCTCCAGGGCCAGGCGGCCGAAAAAGTTCGCATTCACCATGAATGACGCCTGCATTGCGGCAAGAAGCGCCTCGCGGCGCTTTTTGCTGGCTACCGAAATGGTTGCCGAAGGAACCCCGGCAAGATTGAAAGTCTTCGTTGGAGCGGTGCAGATGAACGATTTCTCCGCAGCATCTTCCGAGATGGAGGAGAAGACGATGTGGGGGCGATCCGACAACCTTATGTCGCAGTGAATGTCGTCGGATATGACCAGGATGCCATGGCGCTCGCAGATGTCGTTGAACGCCGCCAATTCTTCGAGGGTCCAGGCCATTCCGGCAGGGTTGTGAGGATTGCACAGCAGGAATGCCTTGGCACCGCCGGCCGCCAGTTTCTCGAAATCCTCGAGATCGAGTTCATATCTGTTGTTCCGCAGCCTCAGCCGGTTCGTAAGCAGAACCCGCCCGTTTCCCTGAACAACTTCGAAATAGGGCGAGTACACGGGCGACTGCACAATGACGCCGTCACCGGGCTTGGTGAAGGTTCGCAGTATCGCAGCCACGGACGGCATGATCGCCGGCGCGGGAAGCAAGGTCTCCAGTTTCGGCGACCAGTTGTGCCGGTGCGCGAACCACGATTGCACGATCTCATAGTGGCGCGGATCGCGGCGTGTGTAGCCGTAAATGCCATGCTCCGCAGCCTCGCGCAGTCGCGCGATGACGGTTTCCGGAGCGCGGAAGTCCATATCCGCCGTCCACAGCGACAGCAGGTCCTGGCCCTCGACCTGGGGAGAGAACTCGTCCCACTGGTTGGCCCATTTGACGGATCCGAACTGCTGACGGTCGTGGATCTGGTCGAAATCTATTCCCGCGATATGTCGCTGCCCATGCGCCGATGCGGGCGTGTCTGCACAAGCCATTTGATAGTCACCTTGCCGCGGGCATTGCTTGCGGCATCATCATCGCCTCCTAGGATTTGTGGCCACGCGCCAATTGGCGCTCCATAGATTGCGAGTAACGCGACATGCCGAAGCAAAAGCTCCAGTAGACCAACCCCGCAAAGAGGTAGCCGGTTGATGAGATCGTCGGGCCTGCCCAGTTCGGATCGACGCGCGCCGTTTCGACGGCCTTCAGGAAATCCGCGATGCCGACGACGGCGACCAGAGTCGTGTCTTTGAACAGACCGATGAAGGTCGAGACGATGCTCGGTATGACGATCGTCAACGCCTGAGGGAGGACGATCAGGCGCGTCATGTCGAAGTAGCCGATCCCGAGCGCCTTGGCCGCTTCGTGTTGGCCCTTCGGGATCGCCTGAAGGCCGGCTCTCACGACCTCGGCCATATAGGCGGACGAGAACAACGCTATCGCGATGAGCGGGCGCAACAGTCGATCAGGCGTCAGATAATCCGGGACAACCCAGGGCGAGCATGTGAAGTAAAGTCAGCCGCACCCGCTGGGAAGGGAAATCGCAGCGGTTTCAATGGCTTGATAATGGCGGAGAGAGCGGGATTCGAACCCGCGTTACGGTCTCCCGTAAACACACTTTCCAGGCGTGCGCCTTCAACCACTCGGCCACCTCTCCGTCCTTGCATTCGCGCCGGCCGGTTTTGCCACGCGGGTTGGGGAGATGCATCCCTTTGGGATTTGCGGGAAGACCCGCTTGATGGACACCGCCAACCAGCGGATGCCCTTCCCGGCGCCCGTCAATTAAACAGGCGCGGGGCTCATCTAGTCGATCCGGCGCCGAATGCCAAGCCATAACGGCAGTCTATTCGCTTTGCCGGCCATGCATCGTTTCGCGGGGCGTTGAACGGCTCCGCTTCTAAGGCGCTTCGGTTCTGAATGGTGTTCCACGGGCAAGGCGGCAGGGCCGGCCGCGCTTGACTTCGCCCCTCGCCACCTGTCGAGTGCGGCGGAGGCTTTGCGAGGGCAACGTCCAGACATGACATCGAGCAATGAACAGCCGGCCAGCGGAACGCCGGCCGGAGGCATGCCAGGCGGGCTGACGCCCGCAGGGCGTTCGGACAGCGGGCTGTCCTTCGTGCCCGTGGTCTGGCTCCTCTTCGTCATGGCATGGTCGGTCTACTGGCTGGTCTCGGCGCGGTGGCTGTTCGAGAGTTCCGGCGTGCCGGACAGGATCTTCTATTTCGTGCTTGGCGGACTGGCCTTCGACATCGTCACCATCGTGTGGGGGCTTTATCTGCTCGGCCTCGCCTTCAGCCGTTCCGCGCGCTTTCCGCGTCATTTCACCATCTGGCAGATCACCACCATCGCCTGGCGGCTGGCCGAGCAGGTCTATGCGCTGACCGTGCCCGATTTCACCGTCTCCGCCAGGGAGCTTGCGATCGCCGCCACCGAAATCGTCATCGGCCTGTTTTGCATTTACCTGCTGCGCCGCCGCGACGAGGCCAAGGCCTTTTATGCAAGGCCGGAAGCGCAGGCACCGTCAGCCTTTGGTTCGATCGTCGCCGCGTTGGCCGGCATCATCCTCGGCGCCGTCGTCGGCACTGTCGCCGGCTTCGCGCTTGGCGCGGGGATCGCCGAAGCCACCGACATCAGCTGTTTCGAAGGCGGCTGCGGCTACTTCGCGGTGTTCATCGGCCTTGCCGGGCTGGTGGTCGGGGCCATTGGCGGCGGCGTCCTCGGCGTCTGGCTCGTCCATCGGCGGAGCCGAAAGGTGGCCATATAGGCGGGCGATAGGCTTCAAATTCGCGTATGGCGATTGCACGCCGGGCGTGCGCATTCTATTCCTCGCCTTTGACCGGAAGGTCCTCGGGAGGAACTTGAGGACCGGGGAAGATTTCGATGTTGCGTTTTTTGTTTCGCCTCGCGGCCATGATCGCACTCTCGGTCGCCGTCATCATGGCCGTGCTCGACGCGACGCGCTCGGTGGCGGCTTCCACTTTGGTCATGACGCCGCTGAATTCGAGCTGGCTGGCGGTTTCGCCCGACACCCGCGCGGCCTTCGAGACCTTTGTGCGCGCCAAGGTCAATCCGATGATATGGGATGGCGGCATCGCCTGGGTGCTTGCCCAGCCGGGGTTTGCCGTGTTCGCGGTGCTTGCCTTCATCCTCTATGCGATCGGCTATCGGCGCCGGCGGCGCGGCGGAGAATTCGCGCCGGGCTGATGGGTTGTCCCAGCGGACTTGCGACGACAATGTGGCAATCGCCCACAGCTGTCACCGTCTTGGGCATGTTTTTCCAACGGGGGGCATGCTTTTCCAAAAGGTCAAAATTCCGCGTGAATTTTGTTTCGGGCCGTGCCAGATTGCCTTGAGCGGGAGGGGAGTACACTCCTGGCTGATGCCGCATGCCTGCCGGAGAACCGGGCAGGCGGACGGCGCGTAACGGAAAAAAATAACCGACAGGGTGTGGATCACATGAAACGTATCGTTCTCGGCCTCCTGGCCGCAACCGCAATGGTTCTTCCGGCTTTCGCCGCGGATGTCCAGCCGGCCATCCTCTACGATCTCGGCGGCAAGTTCGACAAGTCCTTCAACGAGGCTGCCTATCACGGCGCCGAAAAGTTCAAGACCGAGACCGGCACCGCCTATGTCGAGTTCGAAGTGTCGAACGCCTCGCAACGCGAGCAGGCGCTGCGCCGCTTCGCCGAGGACGGCCGCAACCCGATCGTCATGGCCGGGTTTGCCTGGGAGGATGCGCTGAAGGTGGTCGCGAAGGAATATCCCGATCTCAACTTCGCCATCATCGACGATGCCGTCGACATGCCCAATGTCCGCTCGCTTGTGTTCAAGGAAAACGAAGGCTCCTATCTCGTCGGTATCCTGGCGGCGATGGCCTCGAAGTCCAAGAAGGTCTCCTTCATCGGCGGCATGGACATTCCGCTGATCCGCAAGTTCGCATGCGGCTATGTCGGCGGCGCCAAGGCGGCCGGTGCGACCGATGTCATCCAGAACATGACCGGTGACACGCCCGCGGCGTGGAACGATCCGGCCAAGGGCGGCGAGATCGCCAAGACGCAGATCGACCAGGGCTCCGACGTCGTCTATGCCGCGGCCGGCGGCACCGGCGTCGGCGTGCTGCAGGCGGCGGCGGATGCCGGCAAGCTCGGCATCGGCGTCGATTCCAACCAGAACGGCCTGCAGCCCGGCAAGGTGCTGACCTCAATGCTGAAGCGCGTCGACGTTGCGGTCTACACCGCCTTCATGGACGGCAAGAACGGCACCTTCAAGGGCGGCCTGCAAAATCTCGGCCTCAAGGAAGGCGGCGTCGACTACGCCATGGACGACAACAACAAGGCGCTGGTCACCGACGAGATGAAGGCTGCCGTCGAAAAGGCCAAGGCCGACATCATCGCCGGCACGATCCAGGTGCACGACTACACCGCCGACAACGCCTGCCCGTATTGATCTGTATCCATTAGAGTTGAAACCGCCGGGCGAGAGTCCGGCGGTTTTGTTTTTGGGTTTGACGGGGGCCGCAACTTGAGAGGCGAGAGTGAAGCCGACCATCGGACCGATGACCGAACGCGATGTTGATGCAGTGGCGCGACTGCGCATCGCCGCCTTTTTCGAGGGCAGCGCAAGAACGCTGAATGAGGACGTCGCCGGGCTTCGCGAGTTGCTCAACGGAGATGGCTTCGAGGCGGCGCTTGTGGCGCGGATAAGGGACGTCCCGGTCGGGACCTGCCTGCTGGTTCGCCACGAACTTGAACCCGCGCATGAGCTGACGCCTTGGCTGGCGGGATTGGTCGTCGATAGCGACCACCGCGGCAAAGGGATCGGCCGCGCGCTGGTTGCAGCCATCGAAGCGCAT
Source organism: Mesorhizobium sp. C432A (assembly GCF_030323145.1). Lineage (NCBI taxonomy): Bacteria > Pseudomonadati > Pseudomonadota > Alphaproteobacteria > Hyphomicrobiales > Phyllobacteriaceae > Mesorhizobium > Mesorhizobium sp. C432A. Next base: position 2,298,976 of record NZ_CP100470.1, read on the forward strand.
GCAACCGCGATCGGTGTGGAGAGGACCTACCTCTATACGTGGGTGGCGCGAGACTTCTATGCCGGGCTCGGTTGGGCAGTGGTCGAGTCGTTTGAGCAGGACGGCTACCCGATGCTGCTGATGTCGCGCGAACTCGGCCTATAGCTGTCCGACGAGATAACCCAGCGCGAATACCATGATCAGCGCGATGGCGATGACGGCGCCGCGTCGGCCACCGAGCGAATGCACGCCGACGACGCCATAGGGCTTCCGCTCCAGTCTGCCGATCACCGGCTTCGCTTCGTCCTGGCCAACCACACGCATCTGCGGCAGTTCGGCGATGCGTTGCGAGATCAGCCGCCAGCGATCGCTGCCGCCCGATGGCGCACCACGGTCGAGGACATGCATGCGCTCGGCCAGCCGCATCACCGTGTCGCGGAAGGCGGGATCGATCTCCAGGTCGCGCTCGGCACGTTCGCGGTCGCGATCGTTCATCAGGCCAAGCACATAATCGCCCGCCCGCGCAACGCGGTCGCTTTCACCGGCCATAGGCTTCTCCTTGCTACCAGTGCGGCGGTTTGGTTATCGGCACGTCGGGTGCCGATTGTTCCTCCAGAGCCATGAAGCGCCCGGTCAGGGCATCGAGCTTGCGCTGCATGCGTTCGATCGCCGTCCACTGTTCGGCGATCTGGCCCGACAGTTCCTCGATGGTCTTTTCCTGCTCGGCGGCGCGGATTTCCAGCGTCGTCAGCCGGTCGACAGGCATGATCATTCGAAACTCCCCAGGTCCTGGTGCACGCAGTTGCAGCATGATGCGACTGTTGAGCCTTGCATATTAGTGAATGTGAAGGTCTGCGGCCACGTTCGAAATTGACAAGCGCACCGGGATTTGTCGAGAGTGGCCACTGCGCCGCCAATTGGCACGGGTGGGGCATCATGCTAGGCGTTTTGACCAAGCGATAAAAAAATAAGAGTGGGACAGGCTGCATGGCGCAAGCCGCAATCGAACTGATCGGCATCAACAAGAGTTTTGGCGCCGTTCGCGCCAATCGCGACATCAATCTGGAGATCGCACGCGGCACCATCCACGGCATCGTCGGCGAGAACGGCGCCGGCAAGTCGACGCTGATGTCGATCCTCTACGGCTTCTACCAGGCCGACAGCGGCGAGATCCGCGTCGGCGGCAAGCCGGCGTCGATCAAGACTTCCAACGACGCCATCGCGCTCGGCATCGGCATGGTGCACCAGCACTTCATGCTGGTCGACAATTTCACCGTGCTGGAAAACATCATCCTCGGCGCCGAAAGCGATGCGCTGTTGAAAAAGAGCATCGCCAAGGCGCGCTCCGAACTGGAGCGGCTCGAGCGCGAATACGGGCTGGAAGTCGATCCCGACGCCATCATCGAGGAATTGCCGGTCGGCCTGCAGCAGCGTGTCGAAATCCTGAAGGCGCTTTATCGCGGCGCCGAAATCCTGATTCTCGACGAGCCGACGGGCGTGTTGACGCCGGCCGAGGCCGACCATCTGTTCCGCATCCTCAGGCAATTGAAGGACCAGGGGAAAACGGTGGTGCTGATCACCCACAAGCTGCGCGAGATCATGGCCATCACCGACAATGTCTCGGTCATGCGCCAGGGCACGATGGTGGCGACGCGCGAGACCAGCAAGACGACAGTCGGCGAACTGGCCGAACTGATGGTCGGGCGGCGCGTGCTGCTGCGGGTCGAAAAGGGCGAGACGGAGGCCGGCGCGGTCAAGCTGGCCGTCAAGAACCTGACGGTGAAAGACCAGCGCGGCGTCACCATGGTCGACGACATCTCCTTCGATATCCGCGCCGGCGAGATCGTCGGCATTGCCGGTGTCGCCGGCAACGGCCAGTCCGAACTGCTCGAGGCGATTTCCGGCATCAGGCGCGCGGTTTCCGGCTCGGTGATGCTCGATGGCAAGCCGATCGACCTGACCGGGGCCGCCGATCCCGGCGAGTTGCGCGACCGTGGGCTCGCCCATGTGCCGGAGGACCGCCATCATGTCGGCCTGGTGCTGGCCTTCGAGGAGAACGAGAATTCGATCCTCGGCTACCATGACGACCCGCGCTACCTGAAAGGGCCGTTCCTCAACATCGACGCCATCATGGCTGATGCCAAGGACAAGATCGAGAAATATGACATCCGGCCCGGCAATCCGCGTCTGAAAACGGCGAATTTCTCCGGCGGCAACCAGCAGAAGATCGTGCTGGCGCGAGAAATGGAGCAGGACCCCGGTGTTCTGATCGTCGGCCAGCCGACACGCGGCGTCGATGTCGGCGCCATAGAATTCATCCACAAGCGGCTGATTGCCATGCGCGACCAGGGCAAGGCGGTGCTGGTGGTGTCGGTCGAGCTCGACGAGATCCGTTCGCTGTCCGACCGCATCCTGGTGATGTTTGCCGGGCGCATCGTCGGCGAACGCGGCCCGGAGGCGACCGAAGGCGAGCTTGGTCTGCTGATGGCAGGCGTCGATCGCCAGGAGGCGGCAGAGTGAGCACGCCTTACGCCAAGCTGCCGGCCTGGGCCGATTATGGGCTGATCCCGCTGATCAATCTGTCAGTGGCCTTCATCGTTGCCGGTTTCGTCGTCATGCTGGTCGGCGAAAACCCGTTTCGTGCCGCCGTCATCCTGGTCGAGGGCGCTTTCGGCAAGGGAACCGGCATTGCCTTCACGCTGTTCTATGCCACCACCTTCATCTTCACCGGCCTGTCAGTGGCGGTGGCCGCGCATTGCGGCCTGTTCAACATCGGGACCGAGGGCCAGGCCTATATTGCCGGCCTTGGCGTGGGCGTGGTCTGCCTCGCCTTCGACACTGTGCTGCCGTGGTGGCTGACCTTTCCGCTGGCGATCGTCGCCGGAGCCGCCGTCGGTGCGCTGTGGGCGCTGATCCCGGCCTATCTGCAGGCCAAGCGCGGGTCGCACATCGTCATCACCACCATCATGTTCAACTTCATCGCGGCCTCGATCATGGTCTACCTCCTGGTTGGGCCGTTGAAGCCGGCGGCGTCGCAGGCGCCGCAGACGCGCAACTTCCTCGCCGGCGCCGAACTGCCCAAACTCAACTGGATCATCGAACTGTTCGGCGCCAAGATCCGCTCGGCGCCGTTCAACATCTGCTTCCTGCTGGCGCTGCTCATGGCATTCCTGGTCTGGCTGCTGATCTGGCGCACCAAGCTCGGCTACGAGATGCGCACCTATGGCCACAGCCCGAAAGCGGCGCGCTATGCCGGCATTTCGGAGACCCGCATCATCATTATCGCGATGATGATTTCGGGCGCGCTGGCCGGCATGATGACGCTGAACCCGGTGATGGGCGACCAGCACAATGTGGCGATCGATTTCGTCTCCGGCGCCGGCTTCGTCGGCATTGCCGTGGCGCTGATGGGCCGTCTGCATCCGGTCGGCATCGTGCTGGCGGCGATCCTGTTTGGCATGCTCTACCAGGGCGGCGCCGAACTTGCCTTCGAAATGCCGGCGATTTCCCGCGACATGATCGTCATCATCCAAGGCCTGGTCATCCTGTTTGCCGGTGCGCTGGAGCACATGTTCCGGCCCTACGTCCAGGCGCTGTTCGCCTCGTTCAGTCCAAGGTCGGTCGGCATCGAAGCGGTCAAAGGGAAGGGCGCCTGAGATGGACGTCTTCATCGCCATCGTGCAGATCCTGGACTCGACCATACGCCTGTCGGTGCCGCTGCTGCTCGCTTGCCTCGCCGGCCTCTATTCGGAACGCGCAGGCGTTTTCGACATCGGGCTGGAAGGCAAGATGCTGGTCGGCGCCTTTGCAGGTGCGGCCGCCGCTTCGGTCTTCCATTCGGCCTTCCTCGGTCTCGGCATGGCGATCGTGATGTCGGTCGCCTTTGCCCTGGTGCACGGCTTCGCCTCGATCACCCATCGCGGCAACCAGATCGTCTCCGGTGTGGCCATCAACTTCGTCGCCGCCGGCTCGACCATCATTCTGGGCCAGGCCTGGTTCCAGCAGGGCGGGCGCACGCCGGCGCTGCAGCCGGGCGAGCGTTTCGAGGCCATCACTCTGCCAGGTGCTGCCGCGATCCATGATGTGCCCATCATCGGGCCGATCTATTCCGAGCTGCTCTCGGGCCATTCGATTCTGGTGTATCTCGCTTTCGCCATGGTGCCGTTCACCTGGTGGGTGTTGTTTCGCACCCGCTTCGGCCTGCGCCTGCGCGCCGTCGGCGAGAACCCGGCCGCCGTCGACACCGCCGGCATTTCGGTCGCCTGGCTGCGCTACCGGGCCCTGATCTGCACCGGTGTGCTGACCGGCATTGCCGGCGCCTACCTCTCGATGGTGCAGAATGGCGGCTTCGTGAAGGACATGACCGCGGGCAAGGGGTACATCGCACTGGCGGCGCTGATCTTTGCCAAATGGCGACCGGTCAACGCTATGTTCGCCTGTCTTCTGTTCGGCTTCCTCGACGCGGCGGCGATCCGCCTGCAGGGTTCGCCGCTGCCGTTGATCGGCAAGGTGCCGGTGCAGTTCATGCAGGCGCTGCCCTATGTGCTGACCGTGATCCTGCTTGCCGGCTTCATCGGCAAGGCGATCCCGCCGCGCGCCGGCGGCGTGCCGTATGTCAAGGAACGTTGATCCGGGCGCCCAGGAGCACTGAGTCGAGCATGCGGCTGGTGCTCGAAAGGCGCCACGAAAACGCAAAGCGCCGGGTTTTGACCACGATCGTCGGAGAGAACACCTGAATGTCGCATGATCTGTTCGAAGCCGCGCAGGAGGCCATGGCCAAGGCCTACGCGCCCTATTCGAAGTTTCCGGTGGGTGCGGCGTTGCGCACCGAAGACGGCCGTGTCTTCACCGGCGCCAACATCGAGGTCGCGTCCTATCCGGAAGGCTGGTGCGCCGAGACCACGGCGCTCGGCCATTACATCATGGGCGGCGGCGGCAAGATCGTCGAGATCGCCGTCATTGCCTCGCGCATGGCCAAATGCTCGCCCTGTGGCGGCTGCCGGCAAAGGCTGGCGGAGTTCTGCCGGCCGGACACGAAGCTCTATCTTTGCGACAACACCGGCGTGGTCGAGACCGTGACGATGGGCGACATGCTGCCCTACGGGTTTCGTGGCGACATTTTGAAGTGAGAGTTGGCTGATATGAAGGAAGCTCTGGACCACCTCGTCGAAAGGCTGGACGGGTTAGCGCCGACAACGGCGATGGTGCTGGGGTCGGGCCTTGGCGGGCTTGTCGACCAGGTCGAGAATGCCGTGCGCATCTCTTATGCCGACCTGCCGGGTTTCCCCCGCAGCGGGGTGACTGGCCATGCCGGCGAGGTGGTCGCGGGGCTTTTCGCCGGCACGCCGGTGCTGATGCTGTCCGGCCGCGCCCATTACTACGAGCACGGCGTTGCTGCTGCAATGCGGCCGGCGCTGGAGGTGCTTGCCGGCATCGGCATCACCAAGCTGATCCTTACCAATGCCGCCGGCTCGGTCGATCCCGACATGCTGCCTGGATCGGTGATGCTGATCACCGATCACATCAATTTCTCCGGCTCCAACCCGCTGATCGGCGAGCCGAGCGACCGCCGCTTCGTCGGCCTGACCGAAGCCTATGATGCCGGCTTGCGCGCGGCGATCGAACGGGCGGCGAAGGCGACAGGGACGGCGCTGCACAAGGGCGTCTATATGTGGTTTTCCGGTCCGTGTTTCGAAACCCCTGCTGAAATCCGCATGGCCCGCGTCATGGGCGCCAAAGCGGTAGGGATGTCGACCGTACCGGAGGTCATTCTCGCCCGCTTCCTTGGGCTTCGCGTAGCCGCCTGTTCGGTGATCACCAATCTCGCCGCCGGGATGACCGGGGCGGAACTGTCGCACCAGGAGACCAAGGACATGGCGCCGATCGGCGGCGCACGGCTGGCGACGATCCTTGCGCATGTGTTCCAGGATGGGTTGCCGGAGCCGAAGGGCGCCGCCTGATGCTTCCGCAGGAAATCATCCGCCGCAAGCGCGACGGCCAGAAACTGTCCGCACAGGAGATTTCGGCTTTTGTCGCGGGCGTGACTTCGGGCAGCGTCTCGGACGGCCAGGTCGGCGCCTTTGCCATGGCGGTTTTCTTCAACGGCATGAACCGCGACGAGGCGGTGGCGCTGACGCTCGCCATGCGGGATTCAGGCGATGTGCTCGACTGGTCGGACCTGCCGGGTCCGGTCACCGACAAGCATTCGACCGGCGGCGTCGGCGACAATGTCTCGCTGATGCTGGCGCCGATCGTCGCCGCTTGCGGCGCCTATGTGCCGATGATCTCCGGCAGGGGCCTTGGGCATACCGGCGGCACGCTGGACAAGATGGATGCCATCCCAGGCTATATCAGCCAGCCGGATATCGCGCGCTTCCGCAAGACGGTGCTCGAGACCGGCTGTGCCATCATCGGCCAGACCGCCGATCTCGCGCCCGCCGACCGTCGCCTCTATGCGATCCGCGATGTGACCGGAACGGTGGAATCGGTGCCGCTGATCACTGCCTCTATCCTGTCGAAGAAACTCGCGGCCGGCCTGCGGTCGCTGGTGCTCGACGTCAAGGTCGGCAATGGCGCCTTCATGGAGAAGTCGCGCGACGCGACAGCACTGGCCAACAGCCTGGTCGAGATCGCCAACGGCGCCGGCGTGAAGGCCTCGGCGCTGGTCACCGGTATGAACGAGCCGCTGGCGTCGGCGGCCGGCAACGCGGTCGAGGTGCGCAACGCCGTCGATTTCCTCACCGGAAGGTTCCGCGACAAGCGACTGGAGGATGTGACGCTGGCGCTGGCCGCCGAGATGCTGCAATCGGCAGGGCTGGCGTCGTCCAATCAGGACGGTCTCAGGCGCGCGGCCGAGACGCTGGCCGGCGGCCGCGCGGCAGCCGCCTTCGCGCGTATGGTCGCAGCCCTTGGCGGTCCCGCCGATTTCGTCGAGAAGCCGGAAAAATACCTGCCGAAAGCGGCGGTGGAGTTTGCGGTCAAGGCGACAGGCAACGGTTTTGCCACCGCTATTGCCACCCGCGATATCGGCCTTGCTGTGGTCGGGCTCGGTGGCGGGCGTACGCGGCCGGACGACAGGATCGACCATGCGGTCGGCATCACCAGGCTGCTGCCGCTCGGCGCCGAGGTGCGGACCGGCGAGCCGCTGGCGCTCGTCCACGCCCGCACGCAAGCGGAGGCCGAAGCGGCCGCAGCCGCCGTGCTTTCGGCCTATACGATCGGGGCGTCGAAACCAGCCGCCGACAAGACTGTCATCCGGCGCGTGCGGCCGCGCGGGTAGCGGAACGCGCTACTGCACCAGTAACAGTGTGCCGTTTTCGACCTGGTATTTTGCCAGCCGCTGCAAAAAGCTCATGCCAATGAGGTTGGTGCGCAGAGCCTTGTCGTCGAGCACTACCGCCTGGACGTTGTCGACGCTGATCTTGCCGATCTGCAGGCGATCGATGTTGACCACGGCGGCCCTGATCGCGCCATTGGCGGTGTTGACCTGCTGGTTGAAGTCCGACGGGTTGAGCGAGATGCCGATGCGGCGCGCCGTCGAGGTGTTGATGGCGACCAAAGTGGCGCCGGTGTCGATCATGCCGTCGACCTGGCGGCCGTTGAGCTTGAAGGCGGAGGTGAAATGGCCGCGCTCGTCAGCCGCCACCAATACTTTGCGCCCAGTGGGCAGCGGTGCGGCCGGCTTGCCGGGAACCGAGGCCATGTTCAGTTCGGGCTGAGGCTGCGCGGACGGCTTGCCGGCGACGGTCGACTTCAACAGGTTGTCGAGAATCTGCGGATTCGACTGATAGACGATCGGGATCGATGCCGACGTTCCGGCGAACACGCCCAGAATGACAAGCTTGCGCAGCATGAATGGACCTTCGTGAAGGCCCATTCTTGCCACGTATGGTGTGTGCCGCTTTAACGCCAACCCGAAACCGCGGCTTTGCGTAAACGGGCGGTAAACGACTGGATGTCAGCTGGCCTTGCCAGCCGCCGTCATTTGGTTCCGTACATGCGGTCGCCGGCATCGCCGAGGCCGGGCATGATGTAGCCCTTCTCGTTGAGCTGGCGGTCGATGGAAGCGGTAAAGACCGGGACATCCGGATGCGCCTTGGTGAAGCGCTCGATGCCTTCTGGCGCCGCCAGCAGGCAAAGGAAACGGATGTTGGTGGCTCCGCGCTCCTTCAGCTTGTCGATGGCCGCGATGGCCGAGTTCGCGGTCGCCAGCATCGGATCGACGACGATCACCAGCCGGTCGGCGAGATCGCTCGGCGCCTTGAAGAAATATTCCACCGCCTCCAGCGTTTCGTGATCGCGGTAGAGGCCGACATGCGCGACGCGGGCCGCCGGGACCAGGTCGAGCAGGCCTTCGAGCAGGCCATTGCCGGCGCGCAGCACCGAGGCGAAGACCAGCTTCTTGCCTTCCAGCGTCGGCGCTTCCATGGTTTCCATCGGGGTTTCGATGGTCGTCGTCGTCAGTTCGAGGTTGCGGGTGACCTCGTAGCCGAGCAGCAGCGAGATCTCGCGCAGCAGCCGCCGGAAGCCGGCGGTCGACGTCTCCTTCTTGCGCATGATGGTCAGCTTGTGCTGGACAAGCGGGTGGTCGACGACGGTGACGCCCTGCATGGGTTGCTCCAGTGAATGGTGAATAGTGAATAGTGAATAGTGAGCAGGTTTGCGAGTCCCGATGGATCGATCATTGCCGTTGACAGGCCGAACCGCCGGCAAACCAATCACCAATCACCAATCACCAGTCACCTCTTCGCATCGAGCCGGGCAAGCAGCGCGCTTTTCGTCTTCCTGTCGACGAAAGCCGCTTCGATCGCCGTCCTGGTGACGGCGGTCAAAGCTTTTTCATTCATGGAGAAATGCTCGGCGGCGATGTCGTATTCGCGCTTCAGCGAGGTCCAGAAATAGGGTGGGTCGTCGGAGTTCAGCGTCACCTTGCAGCCGGCCGCCTGCAGGGCAGGCAAAGGGTGATCGGCGAAACTGTCGTAGACTTTGAGCGCGATGTTGGAGCCGGGGCAGCATTCGAGCACGATGCCCTCATCGGCGATGCGGCGCACCAGGTCGGGATTTTCGATGGCGCGCACGCCATGGCCGATGCGCGAGGGGCGGATGTGGTCGAGTGCGGCCTGCACCGTCTCCCACCCGGTCAACTCGCCGGCATGGATGGTGATGCCAAGGCCGGCTTCGCGGGCGATCTCGAAGGCCCTTACATAATCCTCCATCTCGCCCATGCGCTCGTCGCCGGCGACGCCGAAGCCGGTGACCAGCGGATTTCCGCAGCGCGCCGCAAAGCGCGCCGCCTGCTCGATCGACTCGACGCCGACATGGCGTACGCCGGTGACGATCATGCGGCCCTCGATGCCGGTCTTGGCTTTGGCGCGCAGCATGCCTTCGCCGAGCGCATCGGTATAGGCCTTGGGCGACAGGCCGGCCCTGACGGCATGGTCGGGCGAGGTGAAGACCTCGGAATAGATGGCGCCGTCGCGGGCAAGGCTGGTCAGATAATGGTCGGCGAGGCGGGCATAATCCTCCTCGGTGCGGAACAGGTCGGCGGAAAAATCATAAGCCGCCAGGAACGAGGTGAAATCATGCCAGACGAAGGAGCCGTTCTGGATATAAAGCGAGGTGTCCTTGCCGTATTTCTGCGCCTGACGGATGACGAGTTCGGGCGCCGCTGCCCCCTCGATGTGGCAGTGCAGTTCTGCTTTCAAAGGCATGCAGTTATCCCGTCTCATCAGTCCAGGCCGTAAAGCCCACCACCTGGAAGCGCGGCCGAACACCGCGCCTTAAACAATAGCGCCCGCACCATCGATCGGCTATGGTCCCGCCGGTTTTATGACGGATCAAAATAATGTCAGTTGAGAGAACCACGGCCGCGGGCGGCATGGAAACCTCCTATGGTTTCAAGAAGGTAGGGCCAGGCGACAAGCAGCCTCTGGTCAATGAGGTTTTCCACAAGGTGGCGAACCGCTACGACCTGATGAACGACCTGATGTCGGCCGGGCTGCACCGGCTGTGGAAGGATGCCATGGTGACATGGCTCAATCCGCCGAAACGTCCGGGCTGGAAAGTGCTTGACGTGGCGGGCGGCACCGGCGACATCGCCTTCCGCATTGTCGACGCCAGCCATGGCAACACGCATGCCACGGTGCTCGACATCAACGGCTCGATGCTCAGCGTCGGCCGTGACCGCGCGGAGAAAAAGGGCCTGTCCGGCAACACCGATTTCGTCGAGGCCAATGCCGAGGAACTGCCTTTCACCGATAGCACCTTTGACGCCTACACCATCGCATTCGGCATCCGCAACGTGCCGCGCATCGATGTCGCGCTGACGGAAGCCTTTCGCGTGCTGAAGCCCGGCGGACGGTTCCTGTGCCTGGAGTTTTCCGAGGTCGAGATGCCGCTGCTGGACAAGGTCTACGAAGCCTGGTCGTTCAACGTCATTCCGCAGATCGGCAAGATGGTGACGGGCGAGGGCGAACCCTATTCCTACCTGGTCGAATCGATCCGCAAATTTCCCAATCAGCAGAACTTTGTTGCCATGATCACCCGCGCGGGCTTCGAGCGCGTGTCGTTCCGCAACTATTCCGGCGGCATTGCCGCCCTGCATTCGGGCTGGAAGCTTTGAGGCACCACAGTTTGCAGCAGCAGGGTAGGCGATGAGCAGCGTCGGCGCCGCCTTTCGGCTCGCACGGGCCGGCTGGGTGCTGGTTCGCGAAGGCGTGATCGCAGCATTGCCGGGCGACGAACTCGGCGGCCTGCCGAAATTCGGCTGGCGCATGGCCCGGCTCTTCACCCGCCGCCGCGCACTCGCTTATGAGCGCAGCGACCGGCTGGCCAAGGCGGTGGTCCGGCTCGGACCCTCCTACGTCAAGCTCGGCCAGTTCCTGGCGACGCGGCCTGATGTCGTCGGCAACGACATGGCGCTCGACCTCGCCATGCTGCAGGACAAGATGCACACTTTTTCGCAGGCGGAAGCGGTGGCGGCGATCGAGGGCTCGCTCGGGCGCAAGATCGGCGAACTCTATACGCAGTTCGGCGGGCCGGTCGCGGCGGCCTCCATCGCCCAGGTCCATCCCGCGCAGGCCATGCATGACGGTGTCGATACCAAGGTGGCGGTGAAGGTGATCCGGCCTGGCGTGCGCCGCCGCTTCTTCCAGGATCTCGAAAGCTATTTCCTCGCCGCCCGGCTGCAGGAGAAATACATCCCGTCGTCGCGCCGGCTGCGGCCGGTCGAGGTGACCGAGACGCTGGCGCAGACCACCAAGATCGAGATGGATCTTCGCCTCGAGGCGGCCGCACTTTCGGAACTGGGCGAAAACACCAAGGACGATCCGGGCTTCCGCGTGCCGTCGGTCGACTGGGAGCGCACCGGGCGCGATGTGCTGACCATGGAATGGGTCGACGGCGTCAAGATGAACGACATCGCCGGCCTCGCTGCGGCGGGGCACGATCTGAAGGCGATCGCCACCAACCTGATCCAGTCGTTCCTGCGTCACACGCTGCGGGACGGCTTCTTCCATGCCGACATGCATCCAGGCAATCTGTTCGTCGAGGCCAATGGCAATATCGTCGCCGTCGATCTCGGCATTGCCGGACGGCTGGGCAAGAAGGAGCGCCGGTTCCTCGCCGAAATCCTCTACGGCTTCATCACGCGCGACTATCTGCGCGTCGCCGAGGTGCATTTCGAGGCCGGCTACGTGCCGCGCCAGCACAATGTCGCGGCTTTTGCGCAGGCGATCCGGGCCATCGGCGAGCCGATCCATGGCCAGCCGGCTGAAACCATCTCGATGGCGAAGCTTCTGACGCTGCTGTTCGAGGTCACCGAACTGTTCGATATGGCCACGCGGTCGGAACTGATCCTGTTGCAGAAGACCATGGTGGTGGTCGAAGGCGTCGCACGCACGCTCGACCCGGCCTTCAACATGTGGAAGACGGCCGAGCCGGTGGTCGGCCAGTGGATCGCCGGCAATCTCGGGCCGAGCGGCCTGCTGATGGACGCGCGCGACGGCGCCAAGGCGCTGCTGGCGCTGGCCCGCCAGGCGCCCGATCTTGCCGCCCGCACCGAGCGGCTGTCGCGCGAGATCGATTTTATGGCGGAGCACGGCCTCCGCTTCGACGAGGCGACATCGCGCGCCATCGGCAAGGCCGAAGCCCGTTACACCCGCTCGGGCCGGCTGGCGCTGTGGGTGATCGCGCTGACGCTGGTTTACATCGCGTGGAAGCTGCTCTGATCGCTTGCAACGCTAGCAACGGTGGTGCTAGCGTTGCAGTCGCGCTATTGATGTCGCGGAGCAAGTCATGGGCACCATTACTGTCCGCAATCTAGCTGACGACGTGAAGCAGAAATTGCGTGAGCGCGCTGCGGCGCGCGGGGTGTCGATGGAGGAAGAGGCGCGTGATGCGCTTGCCAAAAGCGTGCTGTCGGCGGAAGCCGGCATGCCCGAGAGCGAAACCCTCTATGCAACAATCCGCCGCTTGGTTGAGCCTCATGGAGGTTTTGACATCGATCTGCCCGAGCGAGGTCAATCCACAAAAACGCACAAAACCCTCGACCGCAAGCGCATCCTGCTGATCATCGGCGGCGGCATCGCCGCCTACAAGGCGCTGGACCTGATCCGCCGGCTGCGCGAGCGCGGTGCGGCGGTGCGCGTCGTGATGACATCGGCGGCGCAGGAGTTCGTCACCACGCTTTCGGTCGGCGCGCTTTCGGCCGACCATGTCTTCAGCGAATTGTTCGACCGCAATGACGAGCACGATGTCGGCCATATCCGCCTGTCGCGCGAGGCCGACCTTCTGGTAGTGGCGCCGGCCACTGCCGATCTGATGGCCAAGCTCGCCAACGGCCATGCCAACGATCTGGCCTCGACGGTGCTGCTCGCCACCGACAAGAAGGTGCTGATGGCGCCGGCGATGAACCCGAAAATGTGGTCGCATGCCGCGACGCGCCGCAACCGGGCGACGCTCGCCAAGGATGGCATCGCCTTCGTCGGCCCGGCCAAGGGCGAGATGGCGGAAAGCAACGAGGCGGGCGAGGGCCGCATGGCCGAGCCGCTGGAGATCGTGGCAGTGATCGAGGCACTGCTCGACAGCAGGCCGAAGCCGCTGGCCGGCCGCAGGATCATCGTCACCTCGGGGCCGACGCATGAGCCGATCGACCCGGTGCGCTACATCGCCAACCGCTCTTCGGGCAAGCAGGGCCATGCGATTGCGGCAGCGCTGGCAAGACTGGGCGCGGATGTACGCCTGGTCTCCGGTCCGGTCAGCATTGCCGATCCGGCCGGCGTTGTGACGACGCATGTGGAGACCGCGGCCGAGATGAAAGCGGCCGTCGAGCAATTGTTGCCGGCGGACGCTGCGGTCTTCGTAGCTGCCGTCGCCGACTGGCGCACCGCTGGCACGGCCGGCGAGAAGATCAAGAAGGTGGCGGGCCAAGGCCCACCGGCGCTGCAGATGATCGAAAACCCCGACATTCTCGCCAGTGTTGGTCATCACGGGCAACGGCCGGGGCTGGTTGTCGGCTTCGCCGCCGAGACGCAGGACCTGATTGCCAACGCCGAGGCCAAGCTGAAGAAGAAGGGCGCCGATTTCATTGTCGCCAACGATGTCTCGCGTGAAAGCGGCGTCGGCCCCACCGGCGTCATGGGCGGCGACCGCAACAAGGTGCGCATCGTCTCGAAGGACGGTGTCGAGGAATGGCCTGAGATGGGCAAGGACGAGGTGGCGGCGCGGCTCGCCGCGTTCATCGCCGAGCGTTTGCAAGCCTGAGCGGCCGCCGGTTCCGCAATCGGGCAGGCCATGGTCTTGCAGGCAGCCTTGTGGCCGAGGGCATTTGACGCCGACAGCGCCGGCGGAATGCTGTCGCCAAATTCTCGATCGGCCGTGCCCTCAGCCTGGCGCCAGTTGCGGCCGGCGTGCCTCCAAAGCCATCTTCAACGCCGCCAGGCAACCGACAATGCCGAGCGGCACGAAGGCCAGGTACAGCCAGCCGGCGACGTGCGCTGCTGCCTCGCGGTTCAGTCCGTCCGAAAAGCCGCTGGCATTGGCGATGATGCCGGCCATGGCGGCGCCCACGGCGTAGCCGATGCGCTGCATGGTCGGCACGGCGGCCGAGGCGATCGTCTGCTCGCCGCCGCGGGCCGAGGCGACGATGATGCGGGTCAGGAAGGGCCATGACACGCCGAAGCCACCGCCTTGCAACAAAGCGCAGAGCAGGATCAGCGGGATCGAGCCGGCGGGGATGGCATAGGCGAAACCCGCGAGGCCGGCTGCAATCATCAGCGCGCCGATGACGAGGATCTGCCGTTCGCGCTGCAGCGGCGCATTGGCGACGGCGATCGACAGGATCGACCAGGCGATCGATTCGGCGGCGATGATGTAGCCTGTGGTCAGGATCGGGATGCCGTGCAGCGTGGTAAGCAGAAGCGGCCCGTAGATGGAAAAAGAGACTGTCGCCACCGAGAAGGCGGCAACCATGCTCATGCCGCTGCCGACCGGCGAGCGCCATGAGAACAGGCCCGACGGGAACAGTCGCGATTGCGGCTTCATGGCGTCGACGAAAACGAACAGCGCCAGGCCGGCGAGGCCGAGGGCCAGCAGCAGCGACGAGCGCAGCAAGGCGACGTCGACGCCTGCGGTGGCGATCAGCACGACGGCGATGGCGAGGCAGCCAAGTGCTGCATAGGGGAAGGGCGGCGATGTGCCGGCGGCGGCCTGCGGCTTCGCCGCTTCCGGCGTGTTCAGGACGATGAAGCTTGCCGATGCCATGGCAATGCCACCCAGCACGAAGACGCCGAAGGCCCAGCGCCAGGACAGGAGCTCGACCATGATCGCGCCGAGCATCGGGCCGCTGAAGGCGGCGACGCCCCAGATCGCCGACATTATGCCGAACAGCTGTGGCCAGATGTTGCGGTTAAACAGCCGCTCGACCGAGACGAAGGCCAGCGACACCAGCGCACCGCCGCCGAGCCCCTCGACCAGACGGCCGCCAAGAAACACCGGCATGGACGGCGCGGTGGCGCAGATCAGGGCGCCTACGGCATAGAGCAGGGCGGCGACCGTGACGTTGGAGCGTAGAGCGACATAGCTGACCAGCCGCCCGGCCGCAGCGCCGGCGACAATGGCGCCGAGCTCGTAGACGGCCAGCGACCAGCCGACGAACTGCACACCGGCGAGGTCCCCGACCATGGCCGGCATGACCGTCGCCACCATCGTCTCGTTGGTGGCGTGCAGCAGGATGCCGAGGCTGATGAAGCAGAAGCGCGCGAGGTCGCCGCTTGCCCACAATGCCCGCCAGTCGACCTTGTTGCTGGTGATTTCAGTCATTCTTTTACCCTGCCTTTGCATATCTCGATGCCGGCGCAGGGCGCCAGAAGCCAGTCGGGCTTTCCGGCGGGGCCATGCGCGCTGTTTCAGTCAGGCGAGTTGTAAAACCTCAAGCGCAGTTGAGCTCAAGTGGCTTTTTATCGAAGTGCAGACGGTCAAGATTGGCCGGAAACCTCTCCGCTTGATGCGCCGGTCAGTTCTCAATGCTGCGCAGCTGAAACTGGCTGACGCCGATGGCAATGTTGATACCGGTCTGCGTCTGCAGGCTGAGCGGCTGCAGGGTGAAGGCCTGCGAGGAGCCGCCGACCAGGAGATTGGCGCCGGCGCCGACCGCCGCCGTCACTTCGGCGCTGGCCCCGATATAGTCGCCGGCCAACGCGCCGGGCGCATAGATGTTCCTCAGCGGCGTCAGCACCAGCCATTGCATGACGGTCTGCTTGGTGGTGCCGATGTCGAGCCCGTATTTGTTGACGGCGCCGAAATAGGCTTCCGGCGAAAAGCTCTTGTCGGCCGGCGTGAAGGTGCAGCTCAGATCCTTGCTGGAGCCGAAGATGAAGCCGGTGCCGCCGCCGATGGCGCAATCGAGCACGCCGAGTTCGATGCCCTGGTCTTGCGCTTGGGCCTGGGCGGTACAGATGATGGTGATAGCGGCGGCGATGGCTGGTTTCAGCACGGCGGATCCCCCAAAAAGCATACGGCGCGAAACAGTAACCTGTTCCGCGCCGCGCGTAGAGGGATCAGTCGATCCTTATTTGCCGATGCTTACTTGAACGAGTGGATCAGCTCCAGGGAGGTCACGGCGACCGCTACATTGACGCCGGTCTGCGCCTGGACGCTGAGCGGCTCCAGCACAAAGGCGCCGTCGAGCCCGCCGACCAGCAGATTGGCGCCGCCGCCGGTTACCACGCTCGCCTCGGCGTTGACGCCGTAATAATGGCCGGCAAGGTCGCCCTCGTCATGGCCGCGGGTGGCGGCCAGAACCGCCCACACCAGCTGGCCCTGATGCGTCTGGCCGAGATCGACGCCGAGCTTGGAGATCATCCCCGTGTATTTCTCGGACGGCCCATGGTGATAAGGACGGAACGTGCAGTCGACGCCCTTGTTCGACGTGATGACGTAACCGACGCCGCCGTCGATGGTGCAATCGAGCGTGCCGAGCTGAAGCTTGCCGGCGCTGGCGGGAACGGCAAGCAGCGTCGTGGCAAGTGCCGCGGCACAGATGATTTTCTTGATCATGGGTCAGTCCTTTCGAAAAATGCCTTCAACAACGGTTGAATGGCCCGGAGCGTTCCGCTGAAAACTTGGCGCGATCAAGGCAGGGGTTAACGCTTTGCCCCCGGTGGTTAAGATTGGGTGATAGTGGGGTTTTCTGGATACGCAATCCCTAGGGGACGGGCTCTGCGCTTTCCCGGGGAGAAACCGCTCACGCGGCGCACTGCATCAGGAATGGAACGTTGTTATAAAAGGCCGCCGATGGCGGCGCGCCGGCCGCATCTCAGCCGGCGGTGGCGCCCGATGTGCGCGACAGGCCGTCCTTGGCCGGCTGGTAGGCCGGGTCGAGATGGACGGCTTCGCGGTAGGCTTTCGAGGCCTTGACCTTGTCGCCGCGGCGCTCGTAGATCAGCGCCTGGTTGGACCAGGCTTCGGCGTTCTTGCCGTCGAGTTTGATGGCCATGTTGAAGTCGGAGAAGGCGTTGTCCTCGTCATTCATGGCGAGATAGGAGAGGCCGCGGCCGTTGTAGGGTTCGGCGGCGTCCGGCGCCAGCGAGATGGCGGTCGAGAAATCCTCGATGGCAAACTTGTGCTGGCCCTGGCTCTGATAGATCAGGCCGCGATTGTGGTACGCGCGCGCATCCGTCGTATCAAGCTGGATCGCCTTCTGGAAATCGTTGAAGGCCTGCTGGGTCTGGCCTGCCTTGCGATAAAGGTTGCCGCGGCCGATATAGGCGGCGTCATAATTTGCATTGATCTGGATTGAGCGGTTGTAGTCGGCAAGGGCGGCCGCCTGGTTGCCGAGGAAGCGCTGGATCAGCGCCCGGTTCGAATAGGCCTGGTAGAAATTCGGGTTGAGCTGGATGGCGGTGTCGAAATCCTTCAGCGCCGCCTGATACTGGCCGCCACGGCCATAGGCCGAGCCGCGCACATTGTAGCCTTCCGGATCCTGCGGATTGCGCTGGATCACCGCCGACAGCGAGGAGATGTTCTCGCTCGAGCCTTGCGCCTTGTCAATGTTGTTGAATTCGCCGGTCGGAACGCTCTGGCAACTGGCAAGCACCAGGCCGGACATCAGGGCTGCCGCCAGGGCCAAACCGCGCATTGTGGTTCTGCGCTCTACGCCGATTGCGTTCATGTCTGCCCTGTCCTCACTTCAGCCTCGCCGTCCAGGTCCCCCTCCGGGCCGGGTCACAGATTCTCGTAACAAAATCTAGAACGCCGTTTGCGCGTTCAAGGGAACGGCCTCCAACAGAATGGCGGCGCTCCAAACAAAAAGGTGGCGGCGATTCCGCATCGCGCCACCTCAGAGTATCCTTCGAAAAGGACGAAAAATTGGCGTCAGAACCGCGGCGGACGCGGAGCACCACCAGGACCACCGGCGGCGCCGGCAGCAACCGGGCGCGGCGTCATCGGCAGCAGGCCTTCGCGCTGGGCGCGCTTGCGGGCCAGCTTGCGGGCGCGGCGAACGGCTTCGGCCTTTTCACGGGCGCGCTTCTCGGAAGGCTTCTCGTAATGGCCGCGCATCTTCATTTCGCGGAAAATGCCTTCGCGCTGCATCTTCTTCTTGAGAGCGCGAAGCGCCTGATCAACGTTATTGTCGCGGACGAGTACCTGCACGGGCAATCCTGTCTTTCGGGTTTGATATCAACAGGCAAGTGACCATAGCCACATGCCTCCGCGGCGCTTTACACCACGAATTGTGGCGGCTGATAGCAGAATCAGGCCGCGCTGTCCACACTGGAAATGAAGGACAACCGCCAATTTGCCACGGCAGCCCCGAGATAGGGCGCCAACTAGGCGCTGGCCAGATGGAGCCGTGCGAAATCCTCGAAGAATTCGCCGTAATCGCAGGTAATTTCCTCGCCGGCTGATATATCTCGAGTGGCGGTGGCGCCGCCATATTGCGAAAAATCCGTGTTCGGCCGCTCGGCGTGGTTCATGAAGCGGCCATTATCGACTTCATAGACCATGAAGCCGGGACGGTCGGGGCTCGGATAGGCATAGCGGTCGAGCAATTCCTTGAGGTGCGGCGGCGCCGCCTCGTATTTGTCCATCGGGATCAGCCGGTCGAAATCCGGATCGAGCCGCCAGATCGAGGCGCCCTTCCTGATCGGCTCGGCGGCGAACACGCCGACGCCTTCGATTGCGCTCTGGGCGACATAGGTCCTGATCAGCAGCATGTCCGTCCTCCTCACCCGAAAGCGAATCGCCAAATCGCGTGGAAAAAGCAAGTCCGGTTTCGGGTTCTATGGCTGATCGGCGCGGGCGATGACCCGCGAAATGCTTCACGTCCGGGTGATCGAGACGCCGCCATCGGCAAACAGCGCCGATCCTGTGGTGAAGCTCGACGCATCCGATGCCAGGAAGAGCGCAGCGCGGGCGATCTCTTCAGGCACAGCGACACGTTTCAAGGCATGCAGGTTTTCCACGAAAGCGCGTGATTCCGGCGTCTTGAATGTTGCCGACGGCGTGTCGGTGCCACCCGGCATCAGCGCGTTGACCCGCACGCCCCTGGGGCCGTATTCGGCGGCCAGCACCTGCGTCAGGCCGATCAGTCCGGCCTTGCTCGCGGCATAGCTGGTCATGCCCGGCATGCCGACTGTGTGACCGACGAAGGTCGAGGTGAAGATCAGCGATCCGCCGCCGCGTTCGACCATCGCCGGCACCTGGTATTTCGCGCCGAGAAAGGCGCTGGTCAGATTGGCGTCGAGCGTCTCGCGCCATCCGTCCAGCGACAGTTCCGAAATCGGACCCATCGTTCCGACGGAGCCGACATTGTTGAAGGCGATATCGAGCCCGCCGAATTTTTCGACGGCGAGATCGACGAGGGCTTTTGCATAGGCTTCGTCGCGGACATCGCCGGCAAGCGCGACTGCCGTGCCGTCGGCGTCCTCGATTTCGACGACCAGCGCATCGAGTTCGGCCTGGCGGCGGGCGGCGATGACGACCCTGGCGCCTTCTTCGGCGAAGAGTTTTGCGGTGGCGCGGCCGATGCCGGAACTGGCGCCGGTGACGATGGCGGCTTTATTGGCGAGTGCGAACATTTTCTTACATCCTTTCATCGCGCCGGCTGTGCCGGCAACCGGGATGTTGATCGCAGTTCGAGACGGTGCTAGCCACCCGATACGTGCTCGACTTGCTGAATGGCTTCGCAGCGGCACAAGCGCCGCGCGCCGGACTATTGCTTCAGCAGCCAGCCGAGGCGATCGAGCGAAAATGCGTAGCTGATGGCGATGAGCAGCGTGATGACAACGCCCGTAGTCGTGTGACCGGCGGCATAGAATCCGGCTGCACCGCCAAACAGGATGGCCAGTTCAAGCACCAGCCTGACTGCGCCTGGTACAGGAACCGGCGCGCGTCCGGACCGGCTCGGATCGCCGCGCACCGCGAAGGTTCCCCACAGCGCAGCTGCAATGAACGGCAAGGCCAAGGCGAGGACCCAGCGCCACCATCCGCCGGAGAGGCTCCAGCCGGCAAAGCCGAGGCCAAGCAAGGCGGCAAGTTCCAGCAGGAAACGCAAGGTCAGATTCCACCAGGCGTTGCCCATATACGTCCTCCAGAGTCTCGCGATCGCCAGTGTGTCCGAACGCAGCCATGCCTGCCAGCCCGGGCAGGTCTTTTCCACCGCGGCGCAAAACGGCAAGCGCCGTCGCAAACAGCGCAAGGGTGGAAGCGCCGTTTCGCTAGTGATACACCTCGCGCGCCGGGGCTGCGTAAAATACCCCACCGCCATTTGCGAGGCTGGAACGTTGAAAAAATATTCGGTATTCGCCATCGCCCGCGAGGCCATGCGCGGCCACAAGGGCTGGGAGGAACAATGGTCCTCGCCGGAACCGAAGAAGGAATATGACGTCATCATCGTCGGCGCCGGCGGTCATGGCCTGGCCACCGCTTACTATCTCGCCACCGTGCACGGCATCACCAATGTCGCGGTGCTGGAAAAGGGCTGGCTAGGCGGCGGCAACACCGGGCGCAACACCACCATCATCCGCTCCAACTATCTCTATGACGAGAGCGCCGGCATTTACGACCATGCGCTGAAGCTGTGGGATGGGCTCTCCCAGGAACTCAACTACAACGTCATGTATTCGGCGCGCGGCGTCATGATGCTGGCGCACAATGTGCACGACATCCAGGTGCTGAAGCGCCATGTCCATGCCAACCGTCTCAACGGCATCGACAATGAATGGCTGACGCCCGAGCAGGCGAAGGAATTCTGCCCGCCGCTCAACATTTCCAGGCAGGCGCGCTATCCCGTTGTCGGCGCCGCCTTGCAGCGGCGAGGCGGCACGGCGCGTCACGATGCGGTGGCCTGGGGCTATGCGCGCGGCGCTTCGGCGCGCGGCGTGCACATCATCCAGAATTGCGAGGTCACCGGCGTCAAGCGGGCGGCCAATGGCGCGGCCATGGGCGTCGACACGACGCGCGGCTTCATCGGCGCCAAGAAGGTCGGTGTGGTGGCTGCAGGCCATTCCTCGGTGATCATGAACATGGCCGGCGTGCGCATGCCGCTGGAAAGCTATCCGCTGCAGGCGCTGGTGTCGGAGCCGGTTAAGCCGGTGGTGCCTTGCGTGGTGATGTCGAACACGGTGCACGCCTACATCTCGCAGTCCGACAAGGGCGAACTGGTGATCGGCGCCGGTACCGACCAGTATGTCTCCTATTCGCAGACCGGCGGCCTGCACATTTTGCAGCATACGCTGGACGCCATCTGCGAGATGTTCCCGATCTTCACCCGCATGAAGATGCTGCGCTCGTGGGGCGGCATCGTCGACGTGACGCCCGACCGTTCGCCGATCCTGGCCAAGACGCCGGTATCAGGCCTCTATGTCAATTGCGGCTGGGGCACGGGCGGCTTCAAGGCAACGCCCGGCTCAGGCCATGTCTTTGCCCACACGATTGCCAAGGACGATCCGCATCCGATCAACGCGCCCTTCACCATCGAGCGCTTCCGCACCGGGCGCCTCATCGACGAGGCAGCAGCGGCGGCGGTGGCGCACTGATGATGGTGGAACTGGCTGTAGCGGTGCCGCTGGTGCTGGCGGGGGAGCAGGACCTGTTCCATTTTCCGTCACCGGACGAGGTGCGGACGCAGCCGATCAGCCGCGCCGGCAACGAAGCCAATTGGCCGTTTTCGATCGACGCCGGCATTCTGGCATGCGTGTGGAGCGGTGGCCAGAAGGTGGTCATCTTCATGGAGAACAGGCCCTCCGATCTCGGCGAGGACGACACATTCGATGCGCGCAGCGTCATCGTAACGACCGATCCGTTTCAGCTCACGATCGGCAACATGGCGTATCGCGAGCTGTTTCGCCCCGCCGCAAGTGTAGAGGAGCGCATTCGGCTCGTCGCGCCTTTTGCGGCGATGGGCCAGAGGCTTTGCAACCAACCGGCCGGCGCGCATGTCGGCCACGGCGAATTGTAGGAACGAACGATAATGCTTCTCATCCGCTGCCCCTATTGCGAGGAAGAGCGCCCGGAGCTCGAGTTCCGTAACGCCGGCGAGGCGCATATTGCGCGTTCGGCCAACATGGCGGGCGAGAGCGACGACGACTTCGAAAAGTTCTTCTTCATCCGCTCGAACCCCAAGGGCATCATCTATGAGCGCTGGCGCCACATCCATGGCTGCGCGCGTTTCTTCAACGCGGTGCGCGACACCGTCACCGACAAGTTCGTCATGACTTACAAAGCCGGCGAGCCGAAACCGTCCAAGCTGCCCAAAAACTCCAACGAAATGGCTTCCAAATGAGCGGCGCGTTCCGCATTCCGAGCGCCGGCCGTCTCAGCCAGGCCAAGACCGCGCGGTTCTCTTTCGACGGCCAGTCTTACACCGGCATCGAAGGCGACACGCTGGCCTCGGCGCTGCTTGCCAATGGCGTGCATCTGGTGGGACGTTCGTTCAAGTATCACCGTCCGCGCGGCTTCCTGTCGGCCGGAGCGGAAGAGCCCAACGCGCTGGTCGAGGTCAAGCGCGACGCGGCACGCAAGGCGCCCAACATCCGCGCCACGGTGCAGGAGCTCTATGACGGGCTCGTCGCCAACTCGCAAAACCGCTGGCCGTCGCTCGCCTTCGACGTCGGCGCGGTCAACGACATTGCATCGCCGCTGTTTTCGGCCGGTTTCTACTACAAGACCTTCATGTGGCCGAAGGCGGCCTGGAAGAGCCTCTACGAGCCGAAGATCCGCGCCGCGGCCGGCCTCGGCGTTTCGCCTGACAAGCCAGATCCCGACCATTATTCGTCGCGCTATGCGCATTGCGACGTACTGGTGCTAGGCGGCGGTGCGGCCGGCATTGCGGCAGCGCTCGCCGCTGCCGAAACCGGCTCGCGTGTCATCCTCGCCGATGAACAGGCCAGCTTCGGCGGCAGCCTGCGCTTCGAGAGCGGGGCGAAGATCGACGGCCAGGACGGTTATGCCTGGGCGCAAGGCGCGGTGGCCAAGCTCACCGCCATGGACAATGTCCGAGTTTTGTCGCGGACGACGGCGTTCGGCTACTACGCGCAGAACTTCGTCGGCCTGGTCGAGCGGGTCAGCGACCATCTGCAAAACCCCGGCCACGATTTGCCGCGCGAGCGCCTATGGCAGGTACGCGCCAAGCGCGTGGTGCTGGCGACCGGCGCCATCGAACGCCATATGGTGTTTGCCGACAATGACCGGCCCGGCATCATGCTGGCCTCGGCGGCGCGGACTTATCTCAACCAGTACGGTGTCGCGGTCGGCAAAAATGTCGGCGTCTACACCGCAAATGACTCGGCCTACTCCACCGCTATCGACCTGAAGAAGGCCGGCGTCAACGTGGCGGCGATCGTCGACCTGCGCGACCATCCGACCGGACCTGTGATCGACGAGGCGAGGGCGCTCGGGATCGAGGTCAATTTCGGCCGCGCGGTGATCCGCGCCGGCGGCAAGTTGCGCGTGACCTCGATGACGGTGCAGCCGAAGAATGGGGGCGGCGAGCGCACCATTCCGGTCGACGCCATCCTGATGTCGGCCGGCTGGACGCCGTCGGTGCATCTGTTCTCGCAGTCGCGCGGCAAGGTCGCCTTCAATGACGAGACCAAGCGCTTCGTGCCGGGCATCTATGCGCAGGACTGCGTTTCGGTCGGCGCCTGCAACGGTACGGATGGGCTCTCGGCGTCGATCGATGAGGCCTATGCGGCCGGCGCCAAGGCGGCGAAGGATGCGGGCGGCAAAGTGGCCAAGGGCGTAAAGCCGAAGGTCGACGCGTCGGAAAGCTGGTCGCGCGGCATGCTGGGCGCGGCGCCCGGCGCCGGGCCGGACAAGACGGTCAAGGCCTTCGTCGATTTCCAGAACGACGTCACCGCCAAGGACATCCGCCAGGCGGTGCATGAAGGCATGCGCTCGATCGAGCACGTCAAGCGCTTCACCACCAACGGCATGGCGACCGACCAGGGCAAGACGTCCAACATGCACGGCCTGGCGATTGCCGCCGAGACGCTTGGCAAGCCGATCCCCGAGGTCGGGCTGACCACATTCCGCGCGCCCTATACGCCTGTTACTTTCGGCGCGATCGTCAGCCATTCGCGCGGTCCGCTGTTCGACCCGACACGCAAGACCGCGATCCATCCCTGGGCCGAAGCGCAAGGCGCCGTGTTCGAAGATGTCGGCCAGTGGAAGCGCGCCTGGTATTTCCCCAAACCCGGCGAGGACATGCACAAGGCGGTCGACCGCGAATGCGTCGCTGTGCGCAGCAATGCCGGCCTGTTCGATGCCTCGACGCTGGGCAAGATCGAAGTGGTCGGACCGGATGCGGCCAGGTTCATGGAACTGCTCTACACCAATCCATGGGAGAAGCTTGAGCCCGGCCGCTGCCGCTATGGCATCATGCTGCGCGAGGACGGCTTCATCTATGATGACGGCGTCGTCGGCCGACTGGCGCCGGATCGTTTCCATGTGACGACGACAACCGGCGGCGCGCCGCGCGTCATGAACCACATGGAGGATTATCTCCAGACCGAGTTCCCGCATCTGAACGTCTGGCTGACCTCGATCACCGAACAGTGGGCGGTCATCGCCGTGCAGGGGCCGAAGTCGCGCGACATCATCGCGCCGCTGGTCGAAGGCATCGACATGTCGGACGAGGCGCTGCCGCATATGTCGGTGCGCGAAGGCAAGATCTGCGGCGTGCCGACCAGGCTGTTTCGCATGTCGTTCACCGGCGAGCGCGGTTTTGAAGTCAACGTGCCGGCCGATCACGGCCAGGCCGTCTGGGAAGCGCTGTGGGCCGAAGGCCAAAAGCATGGCGCCGCCGCTTACGGCACCGAGGCGATGCACGTGCTGCGCGCCGAAAAGGGCTACATCATCGTCGGCCAGGACACGGACGGCACGGTGACGCCGAACGATGCCGGGCTCGACTGGGCGGTCGGCAAGAAGAAGACCGACTTCGTCGGCATCCGCGGCCTGACGCGGCCCGATCTGGTCGCCAAGGGCCGCAAGCAACTGGTCGGCTTGAAGACCAAGGACCCGAAAGTGGTGCTTGAGGAAGGCGCGCAGATCGTCGCCGACCCGAAGCAGGCGATCCCGATGAAGATGATCGGTCACGTCACATCCAGCTACTGGTCGGAAAATTGCGGTCGCTCGATCGCGCTGGCGCTGGTTGCCGGCGGCCGCGACCGGATGGGCGACACGCTCTATGTGCCGATGCCGAACGGGGTGATCGAAGTCGAGGTTACCGGCATGGTGTTCTTCGACGAGACGGGAGGGCGCCTCAATGGCTAAGGCTGCTGCAAAGAAGACGGCCCCAGCTGCAGCGCCGTCGGTCGAGCGCCGCCCGGCCCTGGCTGGACGCGTCGTTTCCGCAACGGATGTCAAGGTCGAGGTGCTGCCGCCGGCGGAGCGCATGTCGCTGCGCGCGCCGGAGGCTTCCGTCGCGGCGCTGTCGAAGGCGCTCGGCCTGACCTTGCCGAAGCAGCCGAAGACCTCGGCGGCCAAGGGTGGCCGCACGGCGCTGTGGCTCGGACCGGACGAATGGTTTGTGATCGACGAAGCCGGCAAGGATCCGCTTGCCGACTGCGCCAAGGTGACCGCATTGCATTCGGCGGTCGGCATCTCGCACCGCAACGTCGCCTTCGCCGTCACCGGCCCGGCGGCTGCCGCCGCGATCAATGCAGGCTGCCCGCAGGATTTGTCGCTCGAGGCTTTTCCGGTGGGCGCGGCGTCGCGCACCATTCTCGGCAAGTGCGAAATCCTGCTGTTGCGCACGGCAGCCGACGCTTTCCGGGTCGAGTGCTGGCGTTCCTTCTCGGACTATGTCTTTACTTTCCTGTCGGAAGCAGCCAGCGACGCGGCGGCGTAGGAACGTTTGACGGGTCAAGCCGTTCTGCTTCCCTCGTCAGGGAGAACATACGATGCCGTCGAAAGCGCCGCCGAAGTCAGCTGGCAAGACGTCCGCCGTGCGCTCACTCGAACATGAGCAGCATCACGAGGTGACTGCCGAAGAGGAACTCGAGGAAGGCCTCGAGGACACGTTTCCGGCCAGCGATCCGGTGTCGATCACCTCGACCGCCATCCCAGGCGCGCCGGCAAGACCCGGCAAGGCCAAGACGGTGCCGGGTCGCAAACCGCGCAAGAAATAGCCGTTCGGCTACGCCAGGTTTGAACTCGGAGAAGCCCAGCTTGCGCTGAGAAAATGGGGGCGCTGAGGAAAAAACGGGCGGCCGGGATTATCCTGCCGCCCTTAAATTAGTCGTTGTGCTGTTCGGTGGTCGAGCTCGATCAACTTAGAACGTGCTCGGCACGATCCATGGGTTGATCTCGATGCCGAGACGCGGGCTCTTGGCCTTGACGTCGGACTTTTCGACCGAGCCGGTCACGGCGCAATCGAGCTTGGCATTGGTCGTGGTGTCGACGCAGGTGGCGGCCTGCTTGGTCGAGTGTGTGTTGTTGGCGGCGAAAGCCGAGCCGGAGAGAGCCAGCACGGTGGCGAGGGCGAGAAGGGTCTTGTTCATGTCAGTCTCCATCGGTTAAATTCTTTTCGTACATGTACGATACAACGTACACATACGTCCACCGAGATGGGTTTTCAAGTCGGAAAACGTACGCGTACGACAAATTTTTTTGAATGCCGAAAATTGCGTCGCACTGACACAGCCGAAGCTGTCAGGCCGGACGTTGAATTGGAGGGGCGGGGATGCTCAGCAGTCGACCGGGGTCTCGGTCAGCGGCGGCACATTCTGGGTGCTGAGCGTGGCGAGTGTGAAATCGCACATCCGCGTCACGAAAGCCTGTGGATCGCCGAAGGGGTAGAACGGGAACGTGATCAAAAGCGAGATGGTGCCGTGGCCGACTGCCCAAAGCATGGTGGCGATGGCGCGCGGATCGCCCTGCAGCTTGCCTGCAGCAACGCAGGCCTCGACCCTGGATATCAGCGCTTTCATCGCCGGGTTGGCCTCTTCCATGTCCTCATAGCTTCTGCCTTCCGGCAGCTTGGTCTTTTCGGTCATGAACACGGTGCGGTATTCGTTGGGGTTGCCGAGCCCGAAGGCGGCATATTCGGTCATCACCGCACGCAAGGCCTCGATCGGATCGTCGGAAGGATGCTCCTCGATGCGGCGGGCAAGTGTTTCGAAGGCATCCTCGGCCAGCGCAAACAGGATGTCCTGCTTGTCGGCGAAGTAGGAATAGACCGACATCGGAGCATAGCCGACCCGCTTGGCCAACTTGCGGATGGTCAGCCCTTCATAGCCTTCTTCCTTGACGAGCTTGTGGGCTGCGTCGAGCAATTCGGAACGCAGTTCGGCTTTTTGTTTTTCGCGGCGTTTCTGGACGCTCAGTGGCAAGACCCGGTGCCTTTGGTTGGTTGTGCATGGCTAAATATATACGCTGTACGGAAACGGGCAAGGGCGCTGCCAGGGACATCAAAAAGCGACCTCAAGCTTTCTCTCGAATAGTCGTGTCCGTTCTGGTCTATTTCGCCAGCATCTATGTCACAGCATGTGTAACATGGGCGCTCGCAGGCAACATCGGACCGTTACAAACAAAGCCTATCTGGCGGCTCTGCAAGAAATTTCGGTTTTGGGGGGCCTCTATGGCTGCGATAGAGCTTTCGTCCGGGCTGCCGGGCGCACATCCACTTTCTCATGGCGCCAGGCTGGCGCTCAGGCGAGTCGTGATAGTCGCATGGCTGGCGATCGCAATCGGCTTCGCCATGGAAGCGCTTATTCTGACTGCCGGATTTGCGGCAGGTTCGCACCCGGCGCCAACCCAGGTTCTGATCGACTTGGCGCAAGGCGTGACCTGGTCATTCTTCGTCTGCGCCGGCGTCAGCCTCGGCACGGCGATCACCAAGGTGCGAGCCTCGCTTGGCGGCCTGATCGCCATGATCTCGGGGCCGCTGGCCATGGGCATCGCCAAAGGTACGCAAAAGGTGATGGTGAGCGCGCTTGATGTATCGGCAAAGCCCGTGATCCTGTCGCTCACTACGCTCGGTATGTTGCGGGCGATCGAGTATGGCTTGCTGGGCTGGATGCTGGCTTCGCTGGCATCCAAGGAAGAACCTCGCTCGCTGCATTTCATGCTGGCGGGTGCCTTGGCCGGCGCGGTGTTCGGCGGCGGGATCACGGCGCTGACGATCGAGACCGCCGCAGCCAAGGACATTGCGCTGGCATTGCCGCAGGCTGTCGCCACCGGCCTCATTGAGATCGTGTTTCCGATCGGATGCTCGCTGGTCGTCTACATCGCCCTGCAAGTCAGCCGGCACATGAAGTTCATTTCCAGCGATGCGCGCTAGAGCCGGATGATTTCAGGTCGAATTGACCTGAATCTGAATCCGGCTCTAAATCAAATAGATAGAGCATGATGTCGTCCGAAAACCGCTTCACACTTTTCGGCATCATGCTCTGTCTACAGACGGTGATCGGTTTGCGTCCTGTTTCCAGGCCGGTTGCCACCGCCTCCGTGTGGGCTTGCTCCCCGGTCGGGGAACGGAACTGATCCGATCTGTCATCAAATCGCGCCGACCACACTATCTCATTGTCTACTCAGGTTCGGTCGATCAGCTTGGCGGCAAGGTGCGACAGCAGCTTCACCGCTTCGCCATAGGTCCTGGCCTTTTCGGGATTGGAGGCGTTGCCGTCGAGCGCCCGTTTGTAGACGCCCTGACAGATGGCCGCCAAGCGGAAGAAGGAGAAGGCGAGGAAGAAGCTCCAATTGTCGATGCCGCCCAGCCCGCGCCGCCGGCAATAGGCGGCGACGTACGCGTCCTCGGAAGGAAGGCCGAGGGCGGCGCGGTCGACGCCGCCAAGACCGCGAAAGCCCGAGGCGTGCGGCAGGCGCCATTGCATGCATTGATAGGCGATGTCGGCGAAGGGATCGCCGAGTGTCGACAGTTCCCAGTCGAGCACGGCCAGCACTTTCGACTCATTGTGCGCGAAGATCATGTTGTCCAGCCGGTAGTCGCCATGCACGAGAGATTTTCGGCCGTCATCGGCCGGCATATGCGTCTCCAGCCACGCGATCAGCAGGTCCATGTCGGCGACCGTGCCGGTCTCCGAGGCGCGGTACTGGCTGGTCCAGCGTGCCAGCTGGCGTTCGAAGTAATTGCCGGGTTTGCCGAAATCGCCGAGCCCGACCGCCTCGACATCGACGTCGTGCAGGGCGGCCAGGGTGGCGTTCATGGCATCGTAGAGGGCGGCGCGCTCATCGTTGCCAGCGGCCTCCGGCACTGCCGGATCCCAGAAGATGCGGCCGTCGAGAAAATCCATGACGTAGAACATGCGGCCGATCGGCGTCGCCTCCGCCGACAGATGCAGCATCGCCGGCACCGGCACGGCGGTGCCGGCCAGCGCCTTCATGACCGTGAATTCGCGGTCGACCTGATGCGCCGATTTCAGCAACTGGCCCGGCGGCTTGGCGCGCAGGACATAGCGGCCGCTGGCCGCGGTCAGCAGATAGGTCGGGTTCGACTGGCCGGATTTGAATTTTTCGATGGAATGAAGCCCGGCAAAACCCGGGATGTGCGCCTCGAGATAGGGCGCTAGTGCCGTCTGGTCCAGCGCGTTGGCGTCGCCGCTCATGCGGTCTCCGGCTCACGCTCGATCAGCGTCAGCGTCAGCCAGCGCGCCGTCAGCGCCGGCTTCTTCGAGCCTTCGATCTCGATGGTCACGTCATGCGCCGTCTGCACCCAGCCCGACGGCCTGACCTTGACGTCGGCCAGCACGAAGCGGGTGCGGATGCGCGCGCCGGTCTTCACCGGCGCCAGGAAGCGCAGCGAATCGAAACCGTGGTTGACGCCCATCTTGCCCTTTTCCAGCGGCGGCATGGTCTCGAAGGTCATCGCCGAGAGCAGCGACAACGACAGGAAGCCATGCGCGATGGTGCCGCCGAACGGCGTCTCGTTTTTGGCCCGCTCGGGGTCGCAATGGATGAACTGGTGGTCGTCGGTGGCGTCGGCGAACTGGTCGATCATGGTCTGTGTGACCTCGCGCCATGGCGAGACGCCGACTTCCTTGCCGACGCTGGCCAGAAGCACATCGAGACTGATCGGTTCCACTGCGGTGTCCTCCCCTCGCCGCGGACCGCGGCTCATTCCTTGAACAGTGTCAGCCCATGCTGCACCGACTGCCCGCCGTCGATCGGCAGGATGGCGCCGGTGACATAGGAACCGGCACGGCTGCACAAATAGAGCGTTGCGCCGCCGATGTCATCCGCCACGCCGATACGGCCGATGGGGACATGGCTGCCGACATGTCTGGCCTTTTCGTCGGTGCCCGTGGCAAAGGCGGTCATCCGGCTCTGGAAGGGACCGGGCGCGAAGGCGTTGACGGTGATGCGCCGCGCCGCGAGTTCGATCGCCAGCGTGCGCGTCAGGTGGTGAACGGCGCCCTTGGACGCGGTATAGGAATAGGCGTCGTCGGCCAGCGGCTGCGTGCCCATCACCGAGCCCAGATTGATGACGCGGGCCGGATCGGCATCGCTGGCCGCGGCTTCCAGCAGCGGCAGCAATTCGCGCGTCAGATGAAAGACGGCGGTGACGTTGACGGCGAACACCTTGGCCCAGCCGCTATAGGGAAAATCCTCCAGCGAGGCGCCCCAGGATATGCCGGCATTGTTGACGAGGATGTGCAGCTTCTCGGTGCGCGCCTTGACCTCGCTGACCAGCGCGGCAATGCCTGCTTCGCTCGAGACGTCACCGGCGAAGCCTTCGGCACTGCCGGAGCCGCCGAGCCCGTTCAACTCAGCGGCGACCTTGATGCAATCCTCGCCCTTGCGCGAAGCGATCATCACGGTGGCGCCGGCTTGGACCAAAGCGGTCGCCACCATGCGGCCGATGCCGGTCGCGGCTCCCGTCACGAGCGCGGTCTTGCCGACCACTGAGAACAGCTCGTCGAGATAGCTCATCGATCCTCCGCCTCTTCCTTGCCGCCCGGCAACAGTTCGCGTTGACAAGGCTATCCGAAGTACGGTCATCCTTGCCACGGATAAATGTCCGGGCAGCGTGAAGGGTTAGCGAGCGATGAGCGACATGAATCTCGGCATGACCGAGCGGCTGAAGCCGATCCACGCCCGTGTCGCCGCCATGGTGTGCGACGAGATCATGCCGCTCGATCATGAGTTTTTGAGCGAGGTCGGCAAGGGCGGCGACCGCTGGGTCTACACCGCGCGGCAGACCGAGATCCTCGAAGGGTTGAAGAAAACGGCCAAGGATCGCGGCCTGTGGAATTTCTGGCTGACCGGCTCCGAGCGCGGCTATGGGCTGTCAACCGTCGAATATGCCTATCTCGCCGAGGAGATGGGCAAGGCGCATCTCGGCGCGGAGACCTTCAATTGCTCGGCGCCCGACACCGGCAATATGGAGGTGCTGGAGCGCTATGGCTCGGAGGACCACAAGCAGGCATGGCTGGCGCCGCTGCTCGAGGGGAAAATCCGCTCGGCCTATCTGATGACGGAGCCGGATGTCGCCTCCTCCGACGCCACCAACATCGCCATGCGCTGCGAAAAGCAAGGCGGCGACTATGTACTCAACGGCGAGAAATGGTGGGCGTCGGGGGCCGGGGACCCCCGCTGCGCCATCTACATTGTCATGGTTCGCACCGGCGAAGCCGAGACGCAGCACCGCCGCCATTCGATGATCCTGGTGCCGTCCGGTACCAAGGGCGTGACCAAGCTGCGGCCGATGCAGGTCTATGGCGATGACGACGCGCCACACGGCCACATGCATCTTCGCTTCGACAATGTCAGGGTGCCGGCGGGAAACCTGATCCTCGGCGAGGGCAGGGGGTTCGAGATCGCGCAGGGGCGGCTCGGCCCCGGCCGCATCCACCATTGCATGCGCGCCATCGGCCAGGCCGAAATGGCGCTGGAGCTGCTGTGCCAGCGCTCGGTGCGCCGCGAGGCCTTCGGCCAGCCGTTGGCCAAGCTCGGCGCCAATTTCGACATCATCGCCGAGTGCCGCATGGAGATCGAGATGGCGCGGCTGCTCTGCCTCAAGGCGGCGTGGATGATCGACCAGGGCGATGCGCGCGCAGCCGCGCCCTGGATCAGCCAGATCAAGGTCATCGCACCGCGCGTCGCGCTCAAGGTCACCGACGAGGCGGTGCAGATGTTCGGGGCGCAAGGCATCAGCCAGGACACGCCGCTGGCGCGCTCGTGGACGCATTTGCGAACCCTGCGCCTTGCCGACGGGCCGGACGCGGTGCACCGCCGGCAGGTGGCGCGTACGGAGCTCAGGAAATACACGCAGGAAAAGGTCTGAGCTGATGAAGGCCATTATCGCCCGCGATTTCGCGCCGCTCGGCCAGCTCGTCCATGCCGACAATCTGAAGGAACTGGTCGGCTGGCATCTCGCCGGCAAGGTTCGGCCGGTCATCGAAGGCACTTATCCGCTGGCCGATGCCGCCACCGTGGTGACGCGCGTGCTTGGCCGTGGCGCATCCGGCAAGCTCATACTCAAACTGTAAGGAGCCCCGCCATGGCGATCCCCTCAGACATGAGAGCACTGCTGCTGATCGGCGACGGCTACACCAGGACGCCCTCCGGCAGCGTGCTGGAGGCGATGGAGCCGTATCTCACGCTGGGCAGCATTGGCGTGCCGACGCCCGGACCGAGCCAGGTGCTGATCAAGGTCAGCCTCGCCTCGATCAACCCGTCCGACGTCATGTTCATCAAGGGCCAGTACGGTCAGCCGCGCGCCAAGGGCCAGCCGGCCGGCTTCGAGGGTGTCGGCACGGTCGTTGCCAGCGGCGACGAGCCCTATGCGAAAAGCCTGATCGGCAAGCGCATCGCCTTCACCACAGGCGTCACCAATTGGGGCGCGTGGGCGGACTATGCAGTTGCCGAAGCCGCCGGCTGCATTCCGCTGCTCGACACGGTCCGCGACGAGGATGGCGCGGCGATGATCGTCAACCCGCTCACGGCGCTCGCCATGTTCGACATCGTCAAGGAGACGGGCGAAAAAGCCTTCATCATGACCGCCGGCGCCAGCCAGCTTTGCAAGCTGATCGCGGGTCTCGCCAAGGAGGCTGGGTTCCGGCCGATCGTCACCGTGCGCCGCGACGAGCAGATTCCGCTGTTGAAGGAGATCGGGGCTGCCCATGTGCTCAACGAGAAGGCGCCGGATTTCAAGGCAGCACTACGCGATGTGGTCAAGGCCGAGCAGCCGCGCATCTTCCTCGATGCCGTGACCGGGCCGCTGGCCTCGGCGATCTTCGACGCCATGCCGAAGCGCTCGCGCTGGATCATCTATGGACGGCTCGATCTGGACACCACTGTCATCCGTGAGCCCGGCCAGATGATCTTCCAACACAAGCACATTGAAGGCTTCTGGCTGGTCGAATGGATGCGCCAGTTCCGCGACAAGCGCGGCCCGGCGATCATGGAAGCACAGAAGCGCTTTTCGGATGGGCGCTGGTCAACCGACGTGACGGCGGTGCTGCCGCTGGATGAGGCGATGGCGAAGGCCCCGGCGGAGCTGGCCAAGCCGAACGGGAAGGTGTTTATTAGGCCGTGACTTTCTACCCTCCCCCTTGTGGGGAGGGTCGACGAAAGAGCAATTTTGCTCTTTCGTCGGGGTGGGGGTCTTGGCTCCTACCTCTGTTATCGCGGGAGCGCTGGACCGACGGTAGTTGGCGCTGCACCCCCACCCCGGACCTGCGGTCCGACCCTCCCCACAAGGGGGATGGTAAGCGGAGCTACTCCGCCGGCTCGACATTGGCGTACGCCGCTTCCTCAAGCTCCCGCTTCAGCCTCGCTTCCTCATGCGTCTTCGGCGTGACGAAGCGGCCGAGCAGGAGGTAGGCGACCGGGGTCAGGAACAGCGTCGAGACGGTGGCGAGACCCAGCCCGCCGACAATGACCCAGCCGAGCGCGATGCGCGCTTCGGCACCGGCGCCGGCGGCCAGCACCAGCGGGACCCCGCCGAGAATGGTGCAGATCATCGTCATCATCACCGGCCGCAGGCGGATGATCGAGGCCTGCTCGATCGCCTCGCGCACGCCGAGGCCGCGGTCGCGCAGCTGGTTGGCGAATTCGACGATGAGGATGCCGTTCTTGGCCATGACGCCGACCAGAAGCACGAGGCCAATCTGGCTGTAGGCATTGAGGCTGGTGCCTGACAAAAGCAGCGCAAAGATTGCGCAGGCAAGGCCGAGGGGGACCGTCGCCATGATGATGACGGCGCTGACGAAGCTTTCGAACTGGGCGGCGAGCACCAGGAGGATGATGACCAGCGCGAAGCCGAAAATGGTGATCATGGCGCTGTTGGTCTCGCCGAGCGTCGCGGCTTCGGCCAGCGGCAGGACGCGGCTGCCCGGCGGCAGCAGCGGGGCGGCGATCTGCTCGGCAACGCCGAGCGCGTCACCCAGTGCGAAATTGCCGTTCAGGTTCGAGGTGATCGCCACCGAAGGCTGCTGCTGTTCGCGGGTCAGCGACGGCGGCACGGCGCGCTCGGTCAGCGTGGCGATGGTCGACATTGGCACGAAGCGGCCGTCGGCGGTCTTCAGGAAGATGTTTTCCAGATCGGTCGGATCATTGATCGGGTTGGTGGTCGAGACCAGCTTCACGCCATAGCTGCGGTCGGCGATGTAGACATCGACGACATCGTTGCCGTCGAGCATCGCCTGCAAGGTGTTGGCGAGACCCGATATGTCGATGCCGAGATCGGAGGCGCGCTCGCGGTCGATCGCCACCGCCAGCTGCGGCTGCGTCGGGTCGATGGAAAGCCGCGGCGTCTGGAAGCGCGGATCGGCCTGCATCCGGGCGATGATCTTCACCGCCGCGTCGCCGAGCGCCTTGCGGTCGTTGCCGACCAGCGCGAATTGCAGGCCGTTGCCGGCGCCGCGAATGCCGAGGCTATTGGCCTGCACCGGGAAGATGCGCACGGATGGCACCTGCCGGGTCAGCTGGCTTATCTGCGCCATGATCTCCTGCTGGCTGCGCGTGCGCTCGTCCCACGGCGCCAGCGTCATCACCATGAAGCCGGAATTGTAGGCGCCGTTCTGGCCGGCGTTTTCGAAGGTCGAGACGATCTCGCCGGAATCGCGCAGCGGCTGGATCAGCCGCTCGATCTTCTGCATCTGCTGCGTGGTGTAATCGAGGCTGACGCCTTGCGGCGCGTTGATGCGCAACAGCACGACGGCGCGGTCCTCGCTCGGCGTCAGTTCCTGGCGGATGGTGCCGAACAGGCTGAAGGCGACGCCCGCAAACAGCACCGCAACCAGCAGCACGATCCACGGCGCGCCGAGGCAGGCATGCAGGGCGCGCTTGTAGGCCGCGTTCAGCGCGCCACCGACGCGCGCGCCAATGCCGTGACCGCCTTCATGGTGGAGCGATGCGCCGGTCAACATGCGCGAGGCCAGCATCGGGCACAGCGTCAGCGCCACCACGCAGGAGAGCAGCACCGACATGGCGAGGACGAAGCCGAATTCGCGAAACAGGCCGCCGGTCTGTCCCGGCAGGAAGGAGATCGGCACGAAAACGGCAACGAGCGTCAGCGTCGTGGCGATGACTGCGAAGAACACTTCTTGGGCGCCGAGCACGGCGGCGGCACGAGGCCCCATGCCTTCGTTGCGCCGTCGCACGATGTTTTCCAGAACGACGATGGCGTCGTCGACGACAAGGCCGGTTGCCAGCACCAGCGCCAGAAGCGTCAGGATGTTGATGGAGAAGCCGGCGAGATAGATGGCGGCGATGGTGCCAATCATGGCGACCGGCATTGACAGACCAGGGATCAGCGTCGCGCGCCAGTCGAGCAGGAAGATGTAGATGACGATCAGCACCATGGAGATCGACAGGCCGAGCGCGATCTCGACCTCGTGCACGGCGCCGTTGACGAAGACTGCGTCGTCGCTGGTGATCTTGATCGACATGCCCTTGGGCAGGTTTTCCTGCAGCTTGGCGACGGCTGCCTTCACTCCGGTGGAAATATCCAGCGTGTTCGATTCCGCCTGGCGGATGATGCCAAGGCCAATGCCGGTCTTGCCGTCGGAGCGCAACGAGGTCTGGCCGATGTCGGGACCGAGCGTGACGGTGGCGACGTCGCGGATGCGCGTCGTGCCGCCGATGATGATGTTTTCGAATTCTTCCGGCGTCGTCACATCGGCCGTGGTGCGGACGATGAGATCCTGGTTGGTGGTGGTGATCGAACCGGCTGGTGAATCGAAAGCGACCGAGGCAAGCGCTGCCCTCAGATCGGCCACAGTGAAGCCGAGGCTGGCGAGCTTGTTCTGGTCGACATCGATGCGGAAGATCTTGTCGCGGTCGCCATAGACCTGAACGTCGGCGACGCCAGGCACGGCAGCCAGTTCGTCCTCGATCTGGTCCTGGACGATCACCGTCATGTCCTGCACCGACATGGTGTCGGAGGTGACGGCCAGTCGCATCACGGCATCGGAATTGGCATCGGCCTTGACGATGCGCGGCGGGTCGGCGGTCTCCGGTATCATGTTGGCGACACGGCCGACCGCGTCGCGCACGTCGGAGGCGGCGACGTTCAAATCGACGCCGTCGTTGAACTCGATGGTGACGCGGCTCTGGCCGAAGGAAGAGGTCGACGAGATCGACTTGACGCCGGAGACGCGGGCGACCGCGCCCTCGATGGTGTCGGTCAGTTCACGGTCGACGGTTTCGGCGGCGGCACCCTCGAAGGCCGTCGACACGGTGACCACGGCGCGGTCGACATCGGGCAGTTCGCGGATTTCGACGCCATAGAAAGCGGCAAGGCCGGCCACTGCGATCAGCGTGTTCAGCACGAAGGCCATAACCGGCCTGCGGATGAAGAGTGCGGTGAAGCCGGTTTCGCTGGCGGTGCTGACGGGTGCAGTCATGAGCCTTCGGCAGCTTCCGCGGCGCGCTGATCCTGGCCGGCGATGCGGACCGCGCCGCCTTCGCTGACGCTCTGGGTGCCTTCGGTGACGACCATGTCGCCATCCTCGATCTCAGCGTCGATCAGCACCGTCTCAGTGTTGCGCTGGATGATGCGCACGGGAACGCGCCTGGCCTTGCCGTCCTCGACCTGCCAGACATAGGCGCCGTCGGAACCCCACAGGATTGCCAGCGGGCTGACGGCCGGATAGGTGTCGCCGGGGAAGCGCATGGTGATGCCGAACGACATGCCGGCGCGCAGCGAATCCGCCGGATTGGCGATTGCAGCCTTGACCAGCAGGGTGCGGCTCTTTTCGTCGATGTGGTTGTCGATGGCCGACACAGTGCCGGTATAGGCCTTGCTCGGATTGGCGATCGGCGTCGCCGACAGTTGCGCGCCGACCTTGACGGCGGCGGCGAAGCGCTCGGGCACCAGGAAATCGACCAGGATGGAGGAGCGGTCGTCAAGCGTGGCGATCGCCGACTGGCTGGTGACGTAATTGCCGGCCGATATCGGCAGGATGCCGACCGTGCCGGCGATAGGGGCGACGATCGAACGACGCTGCAAGGCGAGTTCGGCATCCTGCAGCGCCAGTTTGGCGCCGGCCAGCACCACTTGGGCATCGGCGACGGCGACCGGGGTCGCGGCGTTGGAGGCCCTCAATGATTTCACCCGCTCGAGCTTGTCCTGGGCATCCTGCAAGGCAAGCTTGGCACGATCTTGCGAGATCACCTCGGTCTCGGAATCGAGAACAGCGATGATCTGCCCCTTGTCGACGCGGGTGCCGGATTGGACGAGAAATTCAACGAGGCGCCCAGAGCTGTATGGGTTGACCGTCACCGAGGCGTTGGCGCGGCCGGTGCCGATCGCCTGCAGGCGATCGTTGATGGTGGCGGTGGTCGCCGGCAAGGCGACGACATTTGCCGGGCGGCCGGCAGCGTTGCGGCCGCCTGCCTGTTTTGTCGTGTCGACCGCACCGGTTGTGGCGGGCGCCGAAGCATAGGTCCAGTCGATGCCCCAGCGTGCTAGAACCTCCGGCGCGCCCGGGAAGAATCGCGCCCAGGCGAGGACAGCCGCGACCAGGATCACAAGCGCAAAAACGATCTGTTTCCAGGCGGCCATCGACACTCCGGTTGGCAAAACGTCTACCGGTTTCGCCAAGCAAAAAAACGCGCAGCGACGCACCCGGTATGTGCGAAGCCGCCGCAATATCATGGCTTTATGGCAATTCTGCCGCTTCCATGCACATTAAATCTGCGTAATTTTGCGCACCTGCGGCGGGGATTGAACGTGTCAGCGCAGGCTTTCGAGGTCGCGGATGCGCCTGGCGCTGTCGGCCTCGAGCTGCCTCGTGACGGCGCCGATCAGCGTCTCGGCGACAACGAACAGAGCGGCCGAAGAGTCCCACGCCGAAGGCACGGCGGTGCGTCCGGCAATGACATGGCGGGCAAAGCGGGCGATCGGCGATAGCCACTGGTCGGTGAACAGCACGATCTGAACGCCGCGCTGATGCGCGGTCTGGGCAAAGCGGACCAGACTGTCCTGGTAGCGCCTGATGTCGAA
This sequence comes from Mesorhizobium sp. C432A, assembly GCF_030323145.1. Lineage (NCBI taxonomy): Bacteria > Pseudomonadati > Pseudomonadota > Alphaproteobacteria > Hyphomicrobiales > Phyllobacteriaceae > Mesorhizobium > Mesorhizobium sp. C432A. The sequence continues at coordinate 2,337,368 of NZ_CP100470.1, forward strand.
GATCACCAGCACGTCGCGCTTGCCCATGTCGATCAGCCGGTCGCGCCAGATGCTCTCCTGGCCGGCAAGGTGATAGACATCGGGCTGGATGATGGCGAGGTGGGCGGCCATGTAGCGTGCCAACGGATCGGTGAAGCGGCCGCCGATCAGGAATGTCTTGCCGCGCCGGTCGGCAAGCCTTGCGGCGATGTCGGCAAGCTGTCTGTCGGAGAGATGCCTGAAGGTCTCGCGCATATTGTCCAGCGTCGCCTCCAGCATTGGCGATACTGCACCGCTTGGGGAGGCCGGGTTGAGCGTGCGCGATGCCGGCGACTGCAATTGCGCCGCCAGTTCGTCCTGCAGCGCCGACTGGAATTCGGGATAGTTCTGGAACCCCAGCCTGGAGACAAAGCGCAGGATGGTCGGCGACGATACGCCGGCGGCGGTCGAGAACTCGGCGACCGTCTTCAGCCCGATCAGCGGATAGTTCGCAATCAGTGTCTGCGCGGCGCGGCGCTCGCCGGCCGGCATCGTGCCGATGCGGTCCGAAATCAGTTCGGCAATGCTGGAAATCATCGTTTTCCCCACCCCTGAGCCCGTCCAGACCGCTTCCCCGAAATCGCGTTTGACAAAGCCGGACAAACTGTATGAAATCATCCACAGGGACGCAATGAGGCAAAATACGTAACATAAGATACAGCGCTCCCCAGGGGACGGCAGACTATGGAGAGAGCACGGCCCGCCAGCCTTGCATCGTCTGATACCGTAGGGGTGACGAACCCCGGCGGGTCCAGCCCTTTCGTGCTGACCTGCGACCACGCTTCCAACTTCCTGCCGTCCGAATTCGGCACGCTTGGCCTGCCGGCCGAGGACCTCTCCCGCCACATCGCCTGGGACCCCGGCGCGCTGCCGGTGGCGCGCCGCATCGCGACCGCCCTCGATGCGACGCTCATCGAAACCCGCATCTCGCGCCTGATAATCGACTGCAACCGTCCGCTCGAGGCACCGGACCTGGTGCCGCCGGTAAGCGAGACGACGGCCATTCCGGGCAATGCCGGCCTGTCGGACAGTGAGCGCGCCGAGCGCATCGCTTTGTCGTGGCGGCCGTTCCACGACACGATCGCATCGATCATCGACGACCGGCAGGCGCGTGGGCAGGACACCCGGCTGGTGTCGGTGCATTCCTTCACGCCGGTCTACAAGGGCAAGAACCGGCCCTGGCATATCGGCATCATCCATGATGACGACCGCCGGCTGGCGTCGCCGCTGATAGCGGCGCTGCAGCGGCTCTCCGGCGTCACTGTCGGCATCAACGAGCCCTATTCGCCGGCCGACCGCGTCTATTTCACTTTGGAGCGCCATGCACGCTCGCGCGGCCTTGCCTGCGCAATGATCGAAATCCGCAACGACGAGATCTCCGGCGAGACCGGGCAGCGGAAATGGGCGGATCTGCTCACGGGCATTTTTTCTGACCTGGAACCCGAGGAGGCCAAGGGTTCCCGGCGACACGCAATGGGAAAGTCAGTTCAATCGGCCAGCTAGAAAAACAGGGGACGAAAATGGCAGGACCGGACAAATCAGACGCTGAAAGATCGGAGGATGTAAAAACCCTCCATAGCATGGGCTATGCCCAGGAGTTGGCTCGCCGCATGAGCGGCTTCTCGAATTTCGCAATTTCCTTTTCGATCATTTGTATTCTGGCGGGCGGCATCACGTCCTTCCCGCTGGCCATGGCGACCGGCAGCGGCTTCGAGGCGACTGTCGGCTGGGTCATCGGCGGCGTCTTTGCACTTGTCGTTGCCGCGTCCCTTGGCCAGATCGGCTCGGCCTACCCAACGGCCGGCGGTCTCTACCACTGGTCGTCAATTCTCGGCGGGCGCGGCTGGGGCTGGGCCACGGCCTGGATCAACTTGCTCGGCCTGGTCTTCGTCGTCGCCTCGGTCAATGTCGGCGTCTACGCGCTGTTCAAGGACCTTGTCTGGTCCGGCGTGTTCGGCAACGACGTCTCCGCGTGGGGCTATCAGGAGCAGGTGATCGGCGTTGTGATCATCACGGTCGCACAGGCGCTGATCAACCATTTCGGTATCAGGCTCACCACCATGCTGACGGATTTCTCGGGCTACCTCATTCTGGTCGTCGCCGTCGTGTTGACCGCGATGTTCCTGATCTGGGGCGCAAGCTGGGATTTCTCGCGGCTCACCACCTTCGTCAACAACACCGGTGATCCAGGCGCAGGCTACGTTCCGACCGCACGGACGGCACTCGTCGCCTTCCTGATCGGCCTGCTCTACCCACTCTACACCATCACCGGCTTCGACGCTTCGGCCCACACGTCCGAAGAGACCCACAATGCCCGCGTGGCGGTGCCGCGCGGCATGATCCATTCGGTCCTGTGGTCGCTGGTGTTCGGCTTCGTCATGGCCGTTTCGTTCGTACTGGCCAGCCCCGATCTGGCAGCGACGGCCAAGGATGGCGCTAATGCCTGGTTCAATCTCTTCAACAACCTGCCGGCACCATTCCTGCTGAAGAGCATCATTGCCATCGCAATCGTGCTGGCGAACTTCATCTGCGCTCTCGCCGGACTGACGTCGACCTCGCGCATGATCTTTGCCTTCGCGCGTGACGGCGGCCTGCCCGGTTCGTCGGTGTGGAAAACCGTCAGCCCGACATGGCGCACGCCGGTGGCGGCAATCTGGCTCGGAGCGGTGCTCGCGGTCGCAGCGACATTGTACTCGCCGGCTTTTGCCGCACTGGCGGCCGGCTGTGCATTGTTCCTCTACGTGTCCTACGCCATGCCCGTGGCCGCCGGCCTGCTTGCCGAGGGCAAGAGCTGGACCGAATTCGGCCCGTTCCGCCTCGGCATCTGGTCCAAGCCGTTCGCCGTCATCACGGTGCTTGGCGTTCTGGTGCTGATGTATGCCGGCATCCAGCCGCCCTTCGACATCCTGATCAACTATGCCATCGGCCTGATCGTTCTGCTCGTGGTGCTGTGGTTCGGCATCGAATCGCGCCGCTTCAAGGGCCCGCCGATCGGCGCCGACATTGCTCGCCGCGCTTCCGAGATCGCGGCCGCGGAAGCAGCCGTCGGCCAGACGGCAGGCTAACAGCAAAGACTAGATGCTCCGGCCGGCGCAAGCCGACCGGGGCAGGGCCGGCCAGTTAAGAATGCAAAGGGGACTACAATGGCAGCACCGGGTTATTCAGACACAGACAAGGCGGAAGACGTAAAGCACCTCCATTCCATGGGCTACGCCCAGGAACTTGAGCGGCGGCTAAGCCGCTTCTCCAACTTCGCCGTTTCCTTCTCCATCATCTGCATCCTGTCGGGCGGCATCAATTCGCTGGCGCAGGCAACGTCGGGCGCCGGTGGCATCGGCATCGGCATCGGCTGGCTGGTCGGCTGCTTCGTCTCGCTCACCTTCGCGGTCGCCATGTCGCAGATCAGCTCGGCCTATCCGACGGCCGGCGGCCTCTATCACTGGGGTTCGATCCTCGGCAATCGCGGCACCGGCTGGGTGACGGCCTGGCTCAACCTGCTCGGCCTGATCACCGTGCTCGGCGCCATCAATGTCGGCACCTGGACGTTCTTCATCGGCGCCTTCGGGCCGACGCTCGGCATCGAGGGTACGCTGACCAATCAGATGATCTTCCTGGTCATCATCACCGGCGCCCAGGCCCTGATCAACCATCTCGGCATCAAGCTGACTGCGAAGTTGACCGACTTTTCGGGCTACCTGATCTTCTTCGGCTCGATCCTGATTGCTGTCGTCTGCCTGTTCTCCGCCGAGACCTGGGATTTCAGCCGGCTCTTCACCTTCCACAACTACTCGGGTGAGGCCGGCGCCAGCGTCTGGCCGTCCGTCTCGAACGCCTGGGTGTTCGCTCTCGGCCTTCTGCTGCCGATCTACACCATCACCGGCTACGATGCTTCGGCACACACTTCCGAGGAAACCATCAAGGCGGCCTCATCGGTGCCGCGTGCGATGGTGATGTCGGTTATCTGGTCGGCGGTCTTCGGCTATTTGTTCCTGGCCGCCTTCGTACTGATGATCCCCAACATGGACGACGCCGCCAAGCAGGGTTGGAACGTGTTCTTCTGGGCCTTCGACCAGCGCGTCAGTCCCGGCCTCAAGGAGTTCGTCTACCTCGTCGTGTTCATCGCCCAGCTGTTGTGCGGCCTCGCAACCGTCACCTCGGCTTCGCGCATGATCTTTGCCTTCTCGCGTGACGGCGGCCTGCCGGGCTCGTCTGCACTGGCCAAGGTCAGCCCGACCTATCGCACGCCGGTGGCGGCGATCTGGACGGCGTCGGTCCTGTCGGTGCTGTTCGTCTGGGGTTCGACGCTGGTTTCGGTCGCCGGCACCTCGGCCTACACCATCGTCGTGTCCTGCACCGTCATCTTCCTGTTCCTGTCCTTCACCGTGCCGATCGTGCTCGGCATGGTGGCTTGGGGAACGCCGAAGTGGGACAAGATGGGACCGTGGAACCTGGGCCGTGGCATCTTCATGCTGTTCGGCGTTCTCTCGATCGTGTCGATGATCCTGATCTTCATCATCGGCATCCAGCCGCCGAACGACTGGGCGCTGTACATCACCGTCGGCTTCTTCATCCTGACGGCGATTGTCTGGTTCGCCTTCGAGCGCAATCGCTTCCAGGGCCCGCCGCTGGGGGACATCATCGCGGCACGTCAGGCAGCGATCAAGGCCGCCGAACAGGCGGTCGGCGAAACCGGCCACTGACGTCACCATCATGGCCATGGCCGGCGTGCAGCCGGCTATGGTTTCGTCCTCAACGACCAAGCACTGGAGTGCCAAAGGAAATGGCCGGAAATTTCTCGTTCGATCAGTTGAAGAAAGCGGTCTCCAGTGGCGAGATCGACACGGTGCTGGCCTGCATCGTCGACATGCAGGGGCGGCTCGCGGGAAAGCGTTTCCTGGCGCAGTACTTTGTGGATTCTGCTCATGACGAGACGCATGGCTGCAACTATCTGCTCGCCGCCGACATCGATATGGAGCCGGTGCCGGGCTACAAGGCGGCAAGCTGGTCGAAGGGCTATGGCGACTTCCTCATGAAGCCGGACCTTGCGACGCTGCGGCGGATTCCGTGGCTGGAAAAGACCGCGCTGGTGATCTGCGACGTGCTCGACCACCACACCCATGACGACCTTCCGCATTCGCCGCGCGCGATGCTGAAAAAGCAGGTCAAGCGGCTCACCGAACGCGGCTATATCGGCTACTTCGCCTCCGAGCTCGAATTCTACCTGTTCAACGAGACCTACGATTCCGCCCGCAAGAAGCACTGGCAGGGGCTCGACACCGCGTCGCCTTATATCGGCGACTACCAGATCGGCATCACCACCAAGGAAGAAGGCGTCATGCGCCGGCTTCGCAACGAGATGGAAGCGGCGGGCATCCCGATCGAAAACTCCAAGGGCGAATGGGGCCCGGGCCAGGAAGAGATCAATGTGCGCTATGCCGAGGCGCTCGACATGGCGGACCGCCACGTCATCCTGAAGAACGGCGCCAAGGAGATTGCCGAGTCCGAAGGCAAGTCGATTTCCTTCATGTCGAAATACAATTACGGGCTCGCGGGCAACTCCAGCCACATCCACAATTCGCTGTGGAGCGCCGATGGCAAGACGCCATTGTTCTTCGACAAGAAGGCGGACTGGACTTTGTCCACGCTTGGCCAGCAATGGGCGGCTGGGCAGCTCAAATACGCCAGGGAGTTTACCTGGTTCCTGGCGCCCTACATCAACTCCTACAAGCGCTTCCAGGCCGGCACCTTCGCACCGACCAAGATCATGTGGAGCGAGGACAACCGCACCGCCGGCTTCCGCCTGTGCGGTGAGGGCACCAAGGGCATCCGCATGGAATGCCGCATCGGCGGCGCCGACCTAAACCCCTATCTCGCTTTCGCGGCGCTGATCGCCGCCGGCCTTGCCGGCATCGACGAGAAGCTCGAACTGCAGAAGCCGTTCGTCGGCGATGCCTACCAGGCCTCGCGCCTGCCGGAGATCCCGAAAACGCTGCGTGACGCCACCGAGACGCTGGCCAAGTCGAAGATGCTGAAGCAGGCGCTCGGCGACGATGTGCTCGAACATTATGTCCACACCGCAAAGTGGGAGCAGTTCGAATACGACCGCCGCATTACGGATTGGGAACTGCACAGAGGGTTCGAGCGGTACTAAAACTTTATACAGCTTTAATGTTGACAATGTGGTGAAGTTAGTACCATATGGTACCTGTAAACTGCAGTGCGCTACATTGAGGAGTTTGCAATGTCCAAATATGCGCCGCTCAAGGACTTTCTCATTGCCCAGAATGTCGATCGCGTTCCGATGTCGTTCGCCGAAATCGAGAGAGTGCTCAATCTGCCGCTGCCCGCATCGAAGCAATACCCTGCATGGTGGAGCAACAATCCGAGCAACAATCCCATGACAAGGGAGTGGCTTGAGGCTGGGTTCGAGACCGAATCCGTCAATATAGGGAGTGGGAAACTGGTATTTCGCCGCGTTCGCAAAGAGCCCATTTCGGCGCCGCCCAGTGGTAGCGTGCCTGCCGCGCCAAAGGAGGCGCGCGCGGATCGCCACCCCGGTTTTGGTTTCATGAAGGGCCTAATAACGATCGAAGCCGGATTTGATATCACCAAACCTTTCGATGACGAGCCATGGGACCGGGGCTATCTGGGCGGTGAGGCTGACGCGCGTGACGGCAAACTTGCGGTGCGTAAATGAGCGAAGGGCCAAACCTGCTTCTGGATACATGTGCGGTGATCTTTGTCGCCAACGATAGTCTGATCGATCCGCACGCAAGCCGGGAGATTTCGGAAGCGGCCTATGACGGCCGTCTGTATCTTTCACCGATGTCGGCATGGGAGATCGGAATCGGCGTAGCCAAGGGTCGGCTCAATCTGCCATTGGCACCACTCGACTTCGTGGAGCGATTCATCGAGCGAATGTCGGCAAAGCTCAGCGCTATCTCACCAGCCATTCTGATTGCGTCATCCAACCTGCCCGGTCCGCCTCATGGTGATCCCATCGATCGGATACTGATGGCAAGTGCGAGAGCGTTGGACATGGTTCTGGTGACGCGTGACGAGCCCATCCTTCGCTATGGCCGCAATGGCCATCTGCGCACCCTAGCCTGCTAACTTGGAGTATCCTTTGGAAACCGTAAAACTCAAATCGCCCATCGATGGTTCGATTTACGCCGAGCGGCCGATCGCGACCGACCAGGCGATCAATGCCGCGGTCGAGCGCGCCAAGGCGGCGCAGGAGAAGTGGGCGCTGACACCGATCGTCGAGCGCGGCAAATTTATGCTGGCGATGCTCGAAGCGCTGGTCGCGATGACCGACGAGATCGTGCCGGAGATCGCCTGGCAGATGGGGCGACCGGTGCGCTATGGCGGCGAGTTCGGCGGCGTCAGGGAACGCACCAATTACATGGTCGAGATCGCTGAAGCCGCGCTGAAATCCGTGCCGGCATCCAACCCGAAGGACGGCTTCCGACGCTATGTGAAGAAGGATCCGCTCGGCGTCGTCATGGTGATCGCGCCGTGGAACTATCCCTATCTGACCGCCGTCAACACCATCGTGCCGGCACTGATGGCCGGCAATACCGTTATCCTCAAACATGCGGCGCAGACGCTGCTGGTTGGCGAACGGTTCCAGCAGGCGTTCGACAAGGTTGGGCTGCCCAAGGGCGTGTTCCAGAATGTCGTGCTGAACCATGCCCAGACCGAGAAGCTGCTCGGCTCGGGCAAGATCGACCATGTCAATTTCACCGGTTCGGTCGGCGGCGGCCGCGCCATCGAGAGGGCGGCGGCCGGCACCTTCATGACGCTCGGGCTCGAACTCGGCGGCAAGGATCCGGCCTATGTGCTGCCCGACGCCAAGCTCGACCATGCGGTGGCCAATCTGGTCGACGGCGCCTTCTACAATTCCGGCCAGTGCTGCTGCGGCATCGAGCGCGTCTATGTGCATGAGAAGGTCTACGACCAGTTCGTCGAAGGTTTCATCGCCGAGACGAAGAATTATGTCGTCGGCAATCCGCTGGAACAGGCGACGACAATGGGGCCGATGGCGCAGGCGCGCTTTGCCGACCTGATCCGCGAGCAGAAGGCCGAGGCGCTGCGCAAGGGTGCAATCGCACACATCAATATGAAGGTGGCTAACGACAAGGCCGGCTCGCCCTATCTGGCGCCGGAAGTGCTGACCGGCGTCGACCACCAGATGAGCGTCATGCGCGAGGAAAGTTTTGGCCCGATCGTCGGCATCATGAAGGTGCGTAACGACGAGGAGGCGATCGCGCTGATGAACGACAGCCCCTACGGGCTGACCGCTTCGATCTGGACCGGCGATATCGAGCATGCGGTGGCGATCGGCGACCGCGTCGAGACCGGCACCGTGTTCATGAACCGCTGCGACTACCTCGATCCGGCGCTGGTCTGGACCGGCGTCAAGGACACCGGCAAAGGCGTTGCCCTTTCGGCGCTCGGCTACGACAATCTGACCCGGCCGAAATCCTTCCATCTGCGCGAAGCCATCTGATTTTTTGAAAGACAAGACATGTCCAAGCTGATCTCCAAATGGAACTACCCGACCACCGTCCGCTTCGGTGCCGGGCGCATCAAGGAACTGCCTGAGGTGCTCGCGGCCACCGGCATTAAGCGGCCGCTTTTCGTCACCGATCCGGGGTTGGCGAAACTGCCGGTCGTCGCTTCGACGCTGAAAATCCTCGACGACGCCAAGGTATCCTATGGCGTGTTCTCCGAGGTGAAGCCGAACCCGGTCGATTCCAACCTCACCGCCGGGATCGCCGTGTTCAAGAAGGGCAAGCATGACGGCGTCATCGCCTTCGGCGGCGGTTCAGCGCTCGATCTCGGCAAGCTGATCGCGTTCCAGGCTGGCCAGACGCGGCCGATCTGGGACTTCGAGGATGTCGGCGACTGGTGGACGCGCGCCAATTCGGATGCCATCGCGCCGATCATAGCCGTGCCGACCACTGCCGGCACAGGCTCGGAAGTCGGGCGTGCCGGCGTCATCACCAATGAGGCGACGCACACTAAGAAGGTGATCTTCCATCCGAAGCTTTTGCCGGCAATCGTCATTGCCGATCCGGAACTGTCGGTCGGCATGCCCGGCTTCATCACCGCCGGCACCGGCATGGATGCGCTGGCGCACTGCCTCGAAGCCTATTGCGCGCCGGGCTATCACCCGATGGCCGACGGCATTGCGGTGGAAGGTGTGCGCCTGGTGTTCGAGAACCTGCCCAAGGCCTACGCCAACGGCAAGGACCTTGTCGCGCGCGCCCACATGATGAGTGCGGCCGCCATGGGTGCTGCCGCCTTCCAGAAGGGTCTTGGCGCCATCCACTCGCTGTCGCATCCGATCGGCGCGCTCTACGACACCCATCACGGCATGACGAATGCGGTGTTCATGCCCTATGTCTTGGCCTTCAATCGCGACTCCATCGAGGAGCGGATTGCCCGGCTCGCTGCCTATTGCGGCATCAAGGGTGGCTTCGACGGCTTTGCCAAAGCGATCATCAAGCTGCGCAAGGAATTGAAGGTGCCGCATGCGCTGCCCGATCTGATCAAGGGGCTCGACATGGACAAGAAGCGCAAAGGGCTGATCGCCGACATGGCGGTGGTCGATCCGACCGCCGGCGGCAACCCGGTCAGGCTGACCAAAAAGGCGGCGCTGACGCTGCTCGAGAACACTATCGCCGGCACTGTCTGAGGCGGTTTCTGCGCCGGACGTGATCTAAAAACGAAGGGAAAGGAAGGGCAAGGGGGCAAAAAGCAAGGCAATAAACCATTAGCCGGGAATTAAGTCGAGGCTAATTGCTACAGCCGGTTAAAAAGAGTTAACTTTTCGTACCGCCGGGGGCCAGTTTCAAAAAGCTTTCATCTGGCTGTCATATGAAACCGATACCGCATCGCAGGCGTCCAGGACGCCAGTTCAACGGAGAGAACACATGTTCAAGTTCACAGGGAAAGTGCTTTCCCTTTCGGCCGTCGCCCTCATGGCGACCTCTGCTATCTCGTCGGCCCAGTCCATGGATGAACTGGTTGCCGCTGCGAAGAAGGAAGGCCAGCTCACGACCATCGCGCTGCCGCATGACTGGTGCGGCTACGGCGCCGTCATCGACGGCTTCAAGGCAAAGTATCCTGAGATCACCATCAACGAACTCAACCCCGATGCCGGCTCCGGCGACGAGGTCGAGGCGATCAAGGCCAACAAGGACAACAAGGGCCCGCAGGCGCCCGACGTCATCGACGTTGGCCTGTCCTTCGGCCCGACCGCCAAGGCTGACGGCCTGATCCAGCCCTACAAAGTGTCGACCTGGGACTCGATCCCCGACAGCGCCAAGGATGCCGATGGTTACTGGACCGGCGACTACTATGGCGTGCTATCCTTCCTGGTGAACAAGGACCTCGTCAAGGAAGCGCCGGCTGACTGGGCTGACCTGCTGAAGCCGGAATTCGCCAACACCGTGGCGCTTGCCGGCGACCCGCGCGCCTCGAACCAGGCCATCCAGGCCGTCTACGCGGCCGGCATTTCCGGTGGTGCGGCTGCCGGCGAAGCTGCTGGCACTGCTGGTCTCGACTTCTTCAAGAAGCTTAACGCCGCCGGCAATTTCGTGCCGGTCATCGGCAAACCGGCGACCCTGGCACAAGGCCAAACGCCGATCCTGGTGACCTGGGATTACAATGCACTTGCCGGTCGCGACACGCTGAAGGGCAATCCGCCCGTCGACGTCGTCGTGCCGAAGACCGGTGTCGTTGCCGGCGTCTATGTGCAGGCGATCAGTGCTTTCGCACCGCATCCGAACGCTGCCAAGCTCTGGCTGGAGTATCTCTACTCCGACGAAGGCCAGATCGGCTGGCTGAAGGGCTATTGCCACCCGATCCGCTTCAACGATCTTGCCAAGAACGGCAAGCTCCCGGCGGACGTGATGGCCAAGCTGCCGCCGGCCGAGGCTTACGCTGCCGCGGTGTTCCCGACGCTGGACGAGCAGGGCAAGGCAAAGGAAGCCGTCACCAAGAACTGGGATGCCGTCGTCGGCGCCAACGTCAAGTAAGGCTTGAAACCAACCGGGCGGCCTCGCGGCCGCCCGGTGTTCCTCGGAGACGGTAGCCGGCGCATGACAGATATCTCGCTTTCCGATCACGCAGTTGCCGGGAAGACCGCGCCCCCCAGCGAGGCGCGTGCAATGCGACTGCCGACGCAATGGCTCGGCGTTGCGCCATTCTTCATCTTCGCCATCATGTTCCTGATCCTACCCACGCTCTATCTGATGCTGGGTGCATTCCAGAACGATGCCGGCGAATTCACGTTCGAAAACATAGCAGCACTGGCGCAGCCATCGATTGTCGCCGCCTACTGGATCTCGCTCAAGGTCAGCCTTTCCTCGTCGCTGATCGGCGCCTTCGCAGGTCTCGGCATCGCCATCGCCATCGTGCGCGGCGGCCTGCCGGAGTGGATACGTTCGGCGACGCTGACATTCTCCGGCGTGGCTTCCAATTTCGCCGGCGTACCGCTGGCCTTCGCCTTCATCGCCACGCTCGGACGCCTCGGTCTCGCCACGGTGCTGCTCAACACCGTGTTCGGCCTCAACATTTATGCGCACGGCTTCAACATCCTATCGTTCTGGGGTCTGACGCTGACCTATGTCTATTTCCAGATTCCCCTAATGGTGGTCATCATCACGCCGGCGATCGACGGCTTGAAGAAGGAGTGGGGCGAGGCTGCGGCGACGCTTGGCGCCACCCAGACGCAATACTGGCGCATGGTGGTCATCCCGGTGATCTGGCCGAGTTTCCTCGGCACGGTCATCCTGCTCTTCGCCAATGCCTTCGGCGCCATCGCCACCGCCTATGCGCTGACCGGCTCTTCACTCAACATCGTGCCGATCCTGCTCTATGCGCAGATACGCGGTGACGTGCTGCACAATGCCCATCTCGGCTATGCGATCGCCTTCGGCATGATCGTCATCACCGGGCTGGCCAATGTCTTCTACATCTGGTTCCGGACGCGCTCGGAGAGGTGGCTGAAATGAAGTCCGGAAAATTCTGGGCCTGGGTCGTCTTCGGGCTGGGTGGGGCCTATTTCTTCATTCCGCTGATCGCGACGGTGGAATTTTCCTTGCGCATGCGGCGCGGCGCTTATTCCTTCGACGCCTATCAGATCGTGCTTGGCGACCCTCGTTTTCAGGCGACCTTTGGCTACTCAGTGCTTGCCGCCATCTTCACCATCATTCTGGGCGTGTTGATCGTGGTGCCCGCCGCCTACTGGATTCGACTGCGCCTGCCGCAACTGCGGCCGATCGTAGAGTTCATCACGCTGCTGCCGCTAGTCATTCCCGCCATCGTCATCGTCTTCGGCTATATCAGGATGTACGGTTCGAATTCGCCGCTGCCGTTCCTGGCGACCGACATGGGCACAAATGCCTTGCTGGTCATCGGCTATGCAATGCTGGCGCTGCCCTACATGTATCGCGCGGTCGATACCGGACTGCGCACCATCGACGTCAGGACGCTGACCGAAGCGGCGCAGATCCTTGGCGCCGGTTGGGGCACGATCATTGGTCGTGTGATCCTGCCCAATGTGCTGATCGCCGTGCTGTCGGGCGCCTTCCTTACCTTCGCCATCGTCATTGGCGAATTCACCATGGCCAGCTTGCTCAACCGGCCCGCCTTCGGCCCCTATCTTCAAAACGTTGGCGCCAACCGCGCCTATGAGCCGGCGGCGCTTGCCATCATCGCCTTCGCCATCACCTGGGGCTGTATGTCGCTGATCCAGATCCTGTCCCGTTTCGCGCCGAGATCGGCGAACCGCCCGAACTGATCGACAAAGTACTGATCGAAAGAAAAAGCCATGGCCGAACCATTCCTCTCCATCCAGCATGTGCGAAAATCCTTCGGCGCCACCACCGTGGTCGAAGATTTCAATCTTGATGTCGAGCCGGGCGAGTTCGTTTCCTTCCTTGGGCCATCGGGTTGCGGCAAGACCACCGTGCTGCGCATGGTCGCCGGTTTCGAAGAGCCGTCGGCGGGCAAGATCGTCGTCGCAGGCAAGGACATTACGCGGCTGAAGCCCAACCAGCGCAATGTCGGTATGGTGTTCCAGGCTTACGCGCTGTTCCCGAACCTGACCGTGGCGCAAAATATCGGCTTCGGCCTGAAGGTCGCCGGCATGGCAAGGGCAGAGATCGATTCCCGGGTCGCCGAGATGCTCGACATCATCAAGTTGCCGCAGATGGCAGACCGCTATCCCTATCAGCTCTCAGGCGGCCAGCAGCAGCGTATCGCGCTGGCGCGTGCCATCGCGCCGAAGCCGAAGCTGCTTTTGCTCGACGAGCCGCTGTCGGCGCTCGACGCCAAGGTGCGCGTCTCGCTGCGCGAGGAAATCCGCTCGATCCAGAAGAAGCTCGGCATCACCACCATCTTCGTCACACATGACCAGGAAGAGGCGCTGTCGATCTCGGACCGCATCGCGGTGATGTATGGCGGCAAGGCCGAGCAGGTCGGCACGCCGTTCGAGATCTACAACCGGCCGGCGACCAAGTTCGTCGCCAATTTCGTCGGCACGCTGAACGTGCTCGAAGGCAAGGTCACTGACGCCGCGGCCGGCACGGTGCAAGTCAACACGCAGGAAGTCTCGCTCAAGGGCAAGCTCAACGGCTCGAAGTCCGGTGACACCCTGTCGCTGGCGCTGCGTCCCGAGGCGATTTCGCTAGGGCGCCAGCCCGGTCGCGATTCAAGCCTGTCGGGCGAAATCTCCGAAGTGCACTTCCTCGGCTCGGTGATCCGCGTTCGCGTCGGCATCGGCGGCAACACGGTGTCGCTCGACACCTTCAACAGCCCGGCCACACCACCGCCGGCTGTTGGCGAGAAGGCGGAGATATCGTTTTCATCGAGCGACATGCTGGTGCTGCACTAGTAAAAGCAGCATCCCAAGGGAACCGAGACGGTCGAATCAGGCCAGCGCGATGAACGGCCGTATCCTGCCAAGGTCGGGCGTTTGCTGGACAATCAACAGCATCTTGCCATCCAGCCACTGCCCATGATGCCGCTTCGCCGCTACGATGGGCCATGGCGCTATTCGAACTTACCCTCATCCTGCTTCTGGCTGCCGTCGCGCTGACGGCGCTGTCGCGGCGGCTGGAAATTCCCTATCCGTCCCTGCTGGCTCTGGCCGGCGTCGCGATTGCCTTCGTACCCGGTGCGCCGACGATCGAGATCGATCCGGAGCTGGCGCTTGCCCTGTTCATCGCGCCGGTGCTTCTCGACGCCGCCTATGACACGTCGCTGCGCGACCTCAAGCGCTACCGGCTGTCGCTCGCGTTGCTCGCGCTGGGCGCCGTGGTCTTCACCACCGTGGTGGTTGCCTTGGTCGGCTGGAAGATGGCCGGCCTGCCGATCGCGGCGGCAATCGCGCTTGGCGCCATCGTCGCGCCACCGGATGCGGTGGCCGCATCCGCCGTGCTCAGCCAGTTCAAGGTACCGCACCGCATCACCGCCATCCTGCAGGGCGAGAGCCTGCTCAACGATGCCACGGCGCTGCTGATCTACCGGCTGGCGGTTTCGGCCGCGCTTGGCACGATCATGCTCAGCAACGCCGTTCCGGTGATCCTGCTGGCAACGATCGGCAGTGTGATCGCGGGCTATCTGTTTGGCCGCGTCTCGCTGCTGGCGCTCGGCCGCATCGAGGATGCGGCGAGCAGCACGGTGGTGCAGTTTGCCGGAACCTTCGCCGTGTGGATCATCGCCGACAGGCTCGGCCTTTCCGCCATCATCACCATCGTCGTCTATGCCATGACCATTGCGCGCAGGGCGCCGCGCCAGTCGTCGGCGAGACGCCGCGTCAGCACCTATTCGGTCTGGGAGTCGGCGGTGTTCGTGCTCAACGTGCTGGCTTTCGTGCTGATGGGCCTGCAGGCACGCACGATCGTTGGCAGGCTGGCCGGCGACGGGCAAGGCGAAGCATTCCTTTTCGCCGCAACGGTGCTGGTCGTCGTTATCGTCGCGCGCCTTGTCTGGGTGGCGAGTTACGTCGCGATCATCCGGTGGCTTGCCCGCTTCGGCAGCCAAGAGGCAAGGCGGGAATTGCCGACGTTCGGCGGCGCCGTCATTGTCGGCTGGTGCGGCATGCGTGGGTTGGTGACGCTGGTGGTGGCCATTGCGCTGCCGGCCGATTTTCCCGGCCGCGACCCGATCGTGCTTGCCGCCTTCGCGGTGGTGCTGGGCACGCTGGTGCTGCAAGGCATGACGCTGAAGCCGCTGCTGCGCTGGATCAACTTCGACCCCGATAGAACCGTCGACAATGAGGTGGCGCAGGCGCGCGTCGCCATCATGCAGGCAGCACTGGACGTGCTGAGCCGCAAGACATCTGCGGCCGCCGCCGTCGTGCGCGAACAGTATGAAGCGCAGCGCCTGATTGCGGAAAACCCGGAGGACGCTCAGGCCGCGACCGAATACGACCGGCTGCGCCTCTATGCCATCAACCGCCAGCGCGACACGCTCGAGGAGTTGCGCAGCAACGGCACGATCGGCGACGAAGCCTACCACCGGCTGGAGGAAGAGATCGACTGGGCCGAACTGGCGGCATCGCCGGCGGGCCGGTTCCAGCCGCTGACCACATCATAGACGCTGGCCCAGTTCCGCCGTCGTGCCGGTACATTGCAACCCGTCTGCCGAACCGCTACTGCCAAAGCGAAATTGAGCCGGATAAGCAATGAAGCTGGTCAGCTACAACATCCAGTACGGGTTCGGCGGCGATGGCCGTTACGATCTTTCGCGCTGCACCAAGCTGGTCGACGGCGCCGATATCATCGCGCTGCAGGAGGTCGAGCGGCATTGGCAGCGCACCAATGAGGACGACCAGCCGGAGGTCCTGTCCAAGCTGCTGCCTAGCTATTACTGGGTCTATGGCCCGGCCTTCGACATGGACGCCAGTGAGCAGCGCGACGGCCGGGTGGTCAACCGCCGCCGCCAGTTCGGCACCATGCTGCTGTCGAAGCTGCCGATCGCCTGGTCGCGGCTGCACGCGCTGCCCATGCGCCGCACGCTGCGGCCGCTCAACACGCGCAACGCCGCGCTCGAATGCATGATCCGCACGCCGGCCGGACCGGTAAGGGTCCTGTCGCTGCATCTCGCCCATATCGCGGCGGAGGAGCGTCTGGAGCAGATCGACTATCTCTTGGCCGAGCATCGCCGCGCGCCGTTCGAGGGAGGCCCGTGGAGCGGCGCGGACGATGAGCCTTCGCGCAACTGGACCAGTGGCGAGGCCGAGCCGGAGAACCCGACGGCGGCGATCTGGATGGGCGATTTCAACATGGAGCCTGGCAGCGCCGAATACAGCCGCATCGTCGGCAGCACGCCCTATCATCGCGGGGCAGCTTATCTCGACGGCTTTGTTGATGCCGCTGCCGTCGCTAGCGAGCCGGCTGCCGATTTCCACACCCATGTGAAAACGATCGACGGGAAAGTGGCAAAACGCCGGCTCGACCATTGCTTCGTCGGCGGTATGTTCGCGGACCGTGTGCGCTCGGTCAGTGCCGATATAGGCGAGATCGCTTCAGACCATTTTCCGGTCCGGATCGATATCGATCTCGAAACGCCTTTGAGCTCAGGAGATCGGTGAGCCCTCAATGACGCTTTTCGTCTTTTTCGCGGTGCTTGCCGCCGCCGCCATGCACGCGATCTGGAACGCGCTGGTCAAGGTGCATCTCGATCGCTTCCTGTCGATCACGCTGATGACGCTGGGCATGGGTTTTGCCGCACTGTTCGTGCTGCCCTTCGTCGAGTTTCCAAAGGCCGCGGTATGGCCCTTTATAATCGCCTCGGTGCTCTTTCACATGGGCTACCGGACCTTCCTCATCGGCGCCTACAAGGCAGGCGACTTTGCCCAAACCTATCCGCTGGCGCGCGGTACGGCGCCGCTTTTGACCGCCCTCGGCGGCGTTGTCGTGGTGCAGGAGATGCCGGCGCCTTTCGCCATCCTCGGCATCCTGCTGCTGTCGGCCGGCACGCTGGTGATGTCGTTTCGCGGCGGCGCGCATCTGGAGCGGATCAATGTGCGGGCGGTCGGCTTTGCGCTCGGCACTTCGATCTTTATATCCAGCTACACGCTCTCCGACGGCAGCGGCGCGCGGCTGGCCGCAACGGCAACGAGCTATGCCGCATGGCTGTTCATCTGCGATGCCACGTGGGCGCTGGTGCTGTGCCTCATCTTTCGCGGGCCCAAGGCGCTGCCCGTGCTGGCGCGTGACTGGAAAGCAGGCCTGTTCACCGGCGTGCTCAGCGGCGCGGCCTACTGGATCGTCATGTGGGCGATGACCAAGGCGCCGATCGCCTCGGTGGCGTCGTTGCGGGAGACGTCGATTCTGTTTGCCATGATGATCTCGGTTTTCGCGCTCGGCGAGAAAATGACAGGCTGGCGCGGCGCCGCCGCGCTCAGCATCGTCGCCGGTGTCGTGGCCCTCAGACTGGGCTGAGAGCCTGATACTTCAGCCGAGCACCGTCATCACCTGTCCGCGCCGTTCCGGACTGAAGCGGATGACGACGATGATGCAGACGGCGACCACGCCGGCAAACAGCGCCAGCGCGTAGCCACGAGATTGGGCGAGAAGGCAGCCAGCGCGCCGATCACCGAATAGCTTACGATGTTGAGCATCAGAATGGGCTTGCGGCCATATTTGTCGGCCAGCCTGCCGAAGAAGAAGGCGCCGATGAAGCGTGTCGCCAGCGTCAGGAACAACGCTTTGGAGACTGCCGGGACGTCAGTGTTGAATTCGGTTGCGATATCGGTGAGCAGGAACGTCAGAAGGAAGAAATCAAAAGCGTCGAGCGTCCAGCCGAGGAAGGAGGCAAGGACGGTTTCTTCTTCTGCGCGGTGAGAGCCACGACGTTCCTCCTAAACGCCCCCGGGGAACGATATGTTCCTTGGGGCGCAAAAGAGAACAGGCGTCAGCCGGCTTTCGAAAGAAGCGCGGTCACTTTTTCGTAATGTCGAGATCGAACACCATCAGCCCGTCGGTGCCGCCTTCGAGCGCTGCGACCAATCGGGCGCCGGCGCGCTGATGCGCTTCATGCACGAGATAGGCGTCGCGGGCGGCGGCATCGCGGAAGTCGATGGTGAAGGCATGGCTGAAGCCGCGCGCGAACGGCTCCGGGCTGACATTGGTGCTGAAATGGACCGTGTCCATGCCGTCGACAACAGAGCGCAGTGCTTCGAGATCGGCGTGGATTGCCGTGCGCTCGGTGGCGGGCACATCGCTGCGGAAGCGTACGAAGACGCAGTGTCTGATCATTGGTTCGTTCTCCTAAGTGGCTATGCGGCCCGATTGCCGGAGAACACCGCCGGCGGAAGCGGCTCGCGGCCGAGGATGATGTCGGCGCCTTTTTCGCCGACCATGATGGTCGGCGCATTGGTGTTGGAGGAAGGCACGCGCGGCATCACCGAGGCATCGCAGACGCGCAGGCCCTCGATGCCGCGCAGGCGCAGGTCCGGTGTGACCACCGCCATATCGTCATGGCCCATGCGGCAGGTGCCCACGGGGTGATGGTCGGTCTTGGCGGTGCGGCAGGCATAGTCGATCAGCTCGTCGTCGCTGGCGAGCGATGGTCCGGGCAGCACCTCGCGCAACACGTAAGGTGCAAGCGCCTTCTGCCGCATGATCTCGCGCGCAAGCCTGAGGCCCTTGATCGACATGGCGCGGTCATAAGGGTCCGACCAATAGTTGGGATCGATCAGCGGGTGGTCGGCCGGGTCGGCGCTGCTCAGCCGCACCGTGCCGCGCGAGCGCGGGCGCAGGAAGGCCGAGTTCAAGGTCACGCCGGGGTTCTTCAACCTCTCGACGCCGGCCTCGATGCCGGAGCCGAGTCCCAGATGGAACTGGATGTCGGGCGAGGCGGCGGTCGGATCGGCGTACCAGAAGCCGCCGGTCTCGAACAGGCTGGAGGCGACCGGCCCTTTCTTCAGCAGCAGATACTGCAAGCCGGCCCACGCGGTGCGGTGCAGCTTGGCGTAGTTGTCATAGGTGTGGTCGCCGGTGCATTCGGCGATGACGAACAAATCGAGATGGTCCTGCATGTTGGAGCCGACACCGGGCAGATCATGCACCGGCGTCACGCCGACGGATTTCAGGTGATCAGCCGGGCCGATGCCCGACTGCATCAACAGCTTCGGCGAACCGATGGCGCCGGACGACACGATCACTTCGCGCTCGGCGCGCATGATGGTCTTCTCGCCGCCGGGTTTGTCGACGATCTCGACGCCAATGGCGCGGCCTTTCTCGACGACGATGCGGGTGACCAGCACATCGGTTCGGACCGTCAGGTTCTTGCGGGCGCGGATAGGCTTCAAATAGGCGACCGAAGCGGATGAGCGCCGGGCGTCCTTCTGGGTCAGCTGGTAGTAGCCGACGCCTTCCTGGCTAGCGCCGTTGAAATCCGGGTTGAAGGGGATGCCCATCTCTTGGCCGGCGCGGAAATAGGCCTCGCAAATCGGCAGCGGCGAAATCGGGTTCGACACGCCGAGCGGCCCCTGGTCGCCGTGAAAATCGTTGGCGAAGCGCTGGTTGTTCTCGGCGCGCTTGAAATAGGGCAGCACGTCGCGATAGCCCCAGCCCGCGAGGCCCTCTTCCTTCTCCCATGCGTCGTAGTCGCGAGCGTTGCCGCGCGTGTATATCTGGGCATTGATGGACGAGCCGCCGCCGACCACCTTCGCCTGCGTATACCAGAAGACGCGGTCCTGCATGTGCCTCTGCGGCACGGTCGACCAGCCCCAGGAAGCGATGCCCTTGGTCATCTTGGCAAAGCCCGCCGGCATGTGGATGTAGGGGTGCCAGTCCTTGCCGCCGGCCTCGAGCAGCAGCACGGAATTCGCTGGATCGTCGCTCAGCCGGTTGGCCAGAACGCAGCCGGCCGGGCCGGCACCTACGATGATGTAGTCGGTCATAACCCTATCCACCTACAGTCGAGGCACGGAGAGCGCGCCGTCGATATTGATAATCGAGCCTGTGGAAAAGCCGAGCTTGCCGGCGGCAAGCGTCGCCACCACGGCGCCGATGTCCGATGCTTCGCCCCAGCGTTTTGCCGGCACCAGGCCGCTGTCGATAAGCGCGTCGTATTTGGCTGATACGCTCGCGGTCATGTCGGTGCGAATGATGCCCGGCCGCAGTTCGAACACGCCGATGTTTTCCGGCGCAAGCCGTAGCGCCAGGTTCTTCACCCACATCGAAAGGCCGGCTTTCGAGATGCAGTAGTCGGCGCGTTCCGGCGAGGCCATATCGGCGCTGACCGAGGTGATGGTGATGATCGAGCGCGGATGATTGCTGGGAGCCGCCAGCATCGCCTTGGCGACGGCCTGGCTAAGGAAGACTGTGCCGCGCAGATTGACGTCCAGCGCACGGTCGAAATTCTCGGGCTTCAGCTCCAGCAGATCGCCGCGCACCACGGCGCCGATGCCGGCATTGTTGACGAGGCAGTCGATGCGGCTGAAGGCACGTATGGCGGCGTCGACGAGGGCCGTGTGATCCTCGAGGTTGGCGATATCACAACGGACATAGGCGAACTCCGCACCCCGTGCGGTGATGTTGGCGGCCAGTTCGTCCGGCGCTTGTTCGGCAAGGTCGGCGATCAAAATGTCGAAGCCGTCCCCGGCCAGCGCCTCGGCGCAGGCGAGCCCAATGCCGCGCGCACCGCCGGTGACGATTGCTGCGGGGCGGGTCATGCCGCGAGGTCCGTTCGGCGAATATGCTCGGCCACGCGCAGCGCCTGTGCCGCAATCGACAGCGCCGGATTCACGGCGGCCGAGTTCGGCAAAAAACTGGCGTCGACAACGAACAGGTTCGGGTGGTCGAAGGCGCGGCAGAAAGGGTCGAGCGGCGACGTCGCCGGATGGTCGCCCATTTTCACCGTGCCGCACTGGTGCGAGGGCGTGCGCTTGTCGAAGGCACGCGACAGCACGATGGGATAACCGCAGGCGCGGAAGTTCTCACGCATCACCCTGGTCAGCCCGTCCAGCGACTGCATGTTGGAGCGCCGCCATTGCATGACGATGTCCTTGCCGTCGACCATGATGCGGCTTTCCGGATCGGGTAGATCCTCGCACATCAGATACCAGTCGACGGCGTGACCGGCCATGTAATCGAGCGCGAATTTCGGCACGCGTTTGACGTTGGCCTTCAACATGTTGCCGTCGATCTTGCCGAGCAGCTGGACGTTGCCGAGCGGCTTGCCGCCTTTGCCGTCGGAGAGATAGTAGTCATTCAGCATCAGCGTCTTCTGGTAGACGCTGTCGTTCCTGCGGCGCGGATCGATCGCCAGCATGGCGCTCGAATTATGGTTCATGAAATTGCGGCCGACCTGGTCGGAGCGGTTGGCGAGGCCTTTGCCATCTGGTGAAGGCGAGCGCAGCAGGATGACGGCGGAATTGACCGCGCCGGCGGACAGGATGACCAGCTTCGGCGCGACTTTCTTCAGCTCGCCATTCTGACGGTAGTGAACGGCAGCGATGCTTTTGCCGTCGGACGACGCTTCGAGATATTCGACATGGCAGCCGGTTTCGAGTCGGATATTGCTGTCCTTGAGTGCAGCCGTCAGCGGTCCGGTCTGCGCATCAACCTTGCCCTGGGCGGTGTTGGGGAATGCGTCCCAGCCGGTCTTGCCCTCTTTCAGCCAGGTGTCGATGTCGACGCCGAGCGGCAGCGAGGCGGGGTGCAGGCCCAGTCCCTTCAGCTCGGCGCGGGCGCGCGCAATCGGCGCTTCGTCGGGCACCGGCTTGAAAGCATAGGGGATCGAGTGGAACGGTTCGGTCGGGTCCTCGCCGAGCGAGCCGCGGACGCGAAACAGCTGCTCGGCTTTGGAATACCAAGGCTCGAATTCATCGTAGGAAAACGGCCATGCCGGCGAGACGCCACCGAAGTGCTCCATGGCGGCGAAATCCTCTTTGCGGTAGCGGATCAGCACCGCGCCGTAGAATTTCGAATTGCCGCCGACATAGTAGTAATTGCCGGGGTTGAAGGCGCCGCCGCCGGGCTCGCGCCACATCTCCTTCGGACGGTAGTGGCCATCGACGAAGATCGAGCGCGTGTCGCGGGCATGCGGCGTTGCCGGCAAGGGCTCGCCGCGCTCCAGCATCAGGACCGAGGCGCCGCTGCCGGCCAGGCCGGAAGCGATCGTAGCGCCGCCGATGCCGGAGCCGATGATGACGATATCGGGGCTGACCATCTCGATCAGCGGATGCGGTGTTCGGTCGCCGGATCGAAGAACACGGCCTTGGTTAGGTTGAAGGCGAGCGGCGTGCTGGTGCCTGGCTGGATGTTGGCGTCGGCCCGCAACCGCGCCACCACGCCCTTGCCGCCGAGGTTGGTCACCGCGAACGTGTCGGACCCTGCCGGCTCGACCACTTCGATGTGCAGGTCGGCAGTGGCAATGTTGGAGGCGTTGCGTTCCGCACCTTCCGGATCGGTCAGCGCTTCCGGGCGCACGCCGAAGATGATCGGCTTGCCCTGGAATGCCGAAAGACCCGCCGGCGCGTTGGCCATCGGCAGCGTGATCGGCTCGCGCGCCTCGCGCTCCAACACGACGGACAGCGCATTGCCCGACGTGGCAATGGTCGCCGGGATCAGGTTCATCGCTGGCGAACCCATGAAGTCGGCGACGAACAAATTGGTCGGGTTGTTGTAGATCTCGGCCGGGGTGCCGAACTGCTGCACCTCGCCGTCGCGCATGACGGCGATCTTGGTAGCCAGCGTCATCGCCTCGATCTGGTCGTGGGTGACGTAGACGATGGTTGTGCCGGTGGTGGCATGCAGGCGCTTGATCTCGATGCGCATGTCAACGCGCAATTTGGCGTCGAGGTTGGACAAAGGCTCGTCGAACAGGAACAGCTTGGGGTCGCGCACCAGCGCCCGGCCCATGGCGACGCGCTGGCGCTGGCCGCCGGAAAGCTGGCTCGGCTTGCGCTGCAGGAGGTGGCCGATCTGCAGGACCTTGGCCACCTTGTCGATCGCCTTTTGGCGTTCGTCGGCCGGCACGCCGCGCATCTCCATGCCGAAGGAGATGTTTCCGGCCACCGTCATGTTCGGATAGAGCGCATAGCTCTGGAACACCATGGCGATGTCGCGCTTGGATGGGTGCAGATCGTTGATGGCGCGGCCGTCGACGCGGATTTCGCCCTCGGTGATCTGCTCTAGGCCGGCAATCGTGTTGAGCAAGGTGGACTTGCCGCAGCCGGACGGGCCGACCAGCACCAGGAAGCCGCCCTTTTCGAGCTCGACATCGATGCCCTTCAGGATCTCGACATTCCCGAAGCGCTTCTTCAGCCCATCAATTTCCAGAAAAGCCATCAGATTATCCTTTGACCGCGCCCGCCATCAGGCCACGCACGAAGTAGCGGCCGGCGACCACATAGACGAGAAGGGTGGGCAGGGCTGCGATCATCGCCGCAGCCATGTTGACGTTGTATTCGACGACGCCTGTCGAGGTGTTGACGACGTTGTTGAGCGCCACCGTCATCGGCATCACGTCGCCGGAGCCGGCATAGGCGGAGGCGAACAGGAAGTCGTTCCAGATGTTGGTGAACTGGTAGATCACCGTCACCACGATGATCGGCAGCGAGTTGGGCAGCATGATGCGCCGGAAGATCTGGAAGAAGCTTGCCCCGTCGATCTGCGCCGCCTTCACCAGCTCGTTCGGAAACGCTTCGTAGTAATTGCGGAAGAAGAGGGTGGTGAAACCGATGCCGTAGACGACGTGAACGAACACCAGGTTCACGGTCGGATTGCCAAAGCCGAAGGTGAAACCGGTCGCGTTCTGCAGCTTGACGCCGAACCGGCCCAAGCTGCCGAGGATCGTTGCCATCGGCAGCAGTACCGACTGGAACGGGATGAAACAGGCAAACAGCATCAGCCCGAACACCAGCGTCGCCCCGCGAAAGCGCCAATTGGTCAGCACATAGCCGTTGAGCGCGCCGAGCAGGGTCGAGATGATGACTGCCGGAACCACCATCTTGATCGAGTTCCAGAAATAGCCCTTCATGCCGACGCAGGTCAGGCCCGAGCAAACTTCGCTCCACGCCTTTATCCATGGGTCGAAGGTCGGCGCCTGGGGCAGCGCCAGCATGTTGCCGTTCTGGATCTCCTCCATGGTCTTGAACGAGGTCACCAGCATGACGAACAGCGGCATCAGGTAGAACAACGCAAACAGCGCCAGCAGTCCGTAGATGACGATGCGGTTCAGGGTCTTGGTGCTCATGCCGCTAGAGGCCTGGCGGGCAGGGGTGGCAACGGCGCTCATTGCGGCCTCTCCCGCAGTTCCGAATAGAGATAGGGCACGATGATGGCGACGATGGTCATCAGCATGATCACGGCACTCGCCGAGCCGACAGCCATTTCGTTGCGCTTGAACGTGTACTCATACATGAAGTTGGACGGCAGCCAGGCCGAGCCACCGGGGCCGCCGCTGGTCAGCGCCACCACCAGATCGTACGACTTGATGGCGAGGTGGGCGAGCACGATGAAGGCCGACAGGAAGATCGGCCGCAGCAGCGGAATGACGATGCGGCGGTAGAGCTGGAAAGTAGTGGCGCCATCGATCTGCGCCGCTTTCATGATCTCACCGTCGATGCCGCGCAGGCCGGCCAGGAACATCGCCATGATGAAGCCGGAGGCTTGCCAGACGCCGGCGATGACCACCGTGTAGATGACGAAATCCTTGTTCTTGATCCAGTCAAAATGGAAGCTCGTCCAGCCCCATTGATGCAGGGTCTGCTCAAGGCCGAGGCCGGGATCGAGAAACCATTTCCAGGCGACGCCGGTAACGATGAAGGACAGCGCCATCGGGTAGAGATAGATCGGCCGCAACACGCCTTCGCCGCGGATCTTCTGGTCGAGCAGGATGGCCAGGAACAGGCCGAGCGCCAGGCACATGGCGATGTAGAGAAAGCCGAAAATGCCCATATTGACGATCGACGTGTACCAGCTCGATGGCGGGTCGGAGTCGAACGTCCAGCCCCATAGCCGTAGGTAGGCGCGCGGTCCGGTGATGACATAGGACGGAAAAGTCTTGGAATTGGTGAAGGACAGATAGACCGTCCACAGGATGAAGCCATAGACGAAGACGATGGTGATGGCGAAGCTCGGCGCCAGCACGATCTTCGGCAGCGCGTCCTGCAGTCGCGCGCGCACCGAGGGGCGCGACCGCTCCGGCGTCAGCTTGATCTGGGTTGTCGCTACACTGCTCATGAGGCTCCTCCCGTTTCGGGTTGTCCGTGCTCTGCCGTCAGGCGGCAAGGCGACCCCGTGCATACGGGTCTCTGGTCGGCATGGTGTTCAAGAGCGTTTTCACCGTTTCACGGAAACGGCGAACCTCTCTAACTCTTTCTTTTACGCAATTCCGGCCGGAAAACCGCTCACACTTTTCCTGGAATTGCGCCAGCTGGCCAATCCTTAGGTGAAACCTTCCCCGCCGAAGCGGGGAAGGTGTGTTTCTGGCTAGCGCTTACTTGGCGTCGTCGATCGCCTTTACCAGTTCGGTCACGGCTTCGTCCGAGGTCTTGATCTGACCATGGACGAACTTCGAAACGACGTCCTTGTAGGCATTGGCGACTGCCGGAGGCGCGCCATAGCCCTGGGCAAGCGAGCCGAACAGTGTGCCGCCTTCGTTGGCAGCCTTCAGGTCGGCGATGCCCTTCTTGCCGCACGCGTCGAAGTCGGTGTCCGGAACGTCGGTACGGGCGGGAACCGAACCCTTGACGACGTTGAAGGCCGACTGGAAGCTCTTCGACAGGGTGGCGGTGGCCAACGCGACCTGGGCGGCCTTGCGGTCGTCCGGAACGTTGAACATGCCGAACATGTCGGAGTTGTAGACCACCGAGCCTTCCGTGCCCGGGAAGCGATAGCACAGGAAGTCGGTGCCCGGCGTTTTCTTGGCGGCGTTGAACTCGCCCTTGGCCCAGTCACCCATCACCTGCACCAGGGCATCGCCCTTGATGACCATGGCGGTGGCAAGGTTCCAGTCGCGGCCCGAGAAGTTCGGGTCGACATAGGTGACGAGCTTGGCGAGGTTATCGAACGACTTCTTCATCGTGTCCGACTTGAGGGACTCGTCGTCGAGGTCGTTGAAGGCCTTCTTGTAGAACTCAGGTCCGCCGGTCGACAGCACAACCGAGTCGAACATGGTGGCTTCCTGCCAGTTCTGGCCGCCAAGGGCGAGCGGAATGACGCCAGCCGCCTTGGCTTTGTCGAGCAGGGCGACGAAGTCGTCGAAGGTCTTTGGCTCGGTGCCGCCGATCTTGTCCATCACCGCCTTGTTGATCCACAGCCAGTTGACGGAGTGGACGTTGACTGGAGCAGCGACCCACTTGCCGTCATAGACGGAGAACTTCTGCAGGGCTGCCGGAACCGACTTATCCCAGCCCTCCTTCTTCGCCGTCTCGGTCAGGTCGCCCATGACGCCGGCCGCCGCATAGTCGAGCACGGTGTAGCCGAGCATCTGCGACGCGGTCGGGTAATTGCCGGCCGCGACCATCGCCTTCAGCGCAGTCATGGCGGCGTCGCCGCCACCACCGGCCACCGGCACGTCCTTCCAGGCATAGCCTTCCTTGGCAAGGTCGCCCTTGAGGACGTTGAGAGCAGCCGCTTCGCCGCCCGACGTCCACCAATGCAGCATCTGCACTTCCTTGACGTCCTCGGCATGGGCCGAGAAAGCAAAGGCCGTCGCCAGAGCCGTTCCGATAAGCAGTTTGCGCAACATGTTCTACCTCCCTTGTTGCATTACACGACCGGTGGAAGCCCACCGGGTTCTTCCAAACTCAGCCGACCCACCAACCGGTGCGCTGGCCGCGATGAAATTGGATTGTCTTTTCCTCGGTATAATCCTCGACAGCGCGTTTGCCGAGTTCGCGTCCGATGCCGGACTGCTTGTAGCCCCCGAATGGCAACTCGGGAAAGCCTTCCATGAATGTGTTCACCCAAACGGTCCCCGAACGCACACCACGCGCCACCGACATACAAGTGTCGATGCTGGCGCTCCACACCCCTGCCGAAAGACCATAGGGCGTGTTGTTGGCGATGTGCAACGCCTTTTCAATCGATCCAAAAGTCAGCACGGAGAGCACCGGGCCGAACACTTCCTCGCGCGCAATAGCCATGTCTTCGGTAACGCCGCGGATGATGGTCGGATCGAGGTACTGGCCGGCATTGGACGCCAGCTGGCCGCCACCGCAATAGACATTGCTGCCGTCTTTTGCTGCTACCGCGACGTAACCCGCGACCTTGGTCAGATGGTCGGCTGATATCATCGCGCCAACCTTGGTTCGGTCGTCGAGTGGGTCGCCGACCGTTACCTTGGCGGTCAGGGCCTTGACAGTGGCGAGGAAATCGTCGGCGATGGCTTCATGCACGATCAGCCGACTGCCGGCATTGCAGCATTCGCCGGCGTTGAAGAAGCCGCCGAACACTGCTGCGTCAGCGGCCGCCTCGAGATCGGCATCGGGGAAGACGATCTGGCCGTTCTTGCCGCCGAGCTCCATCGAGACTTTCTTCAGCGACTGCGCGGCGGAAGCCATGGTCATCTTGCCGACGCGGGTAGAGCCGGTGAACGACACCATCTCGACCAGCGGATGGCTGACCATCGGCCCCCCGACATCGGCGCCGAGGCCGGCCAGGATGTTGACGACGCCCGCGGGCAGGCCGGCCTGCATCAGGATGTCGCCGAGCACGAAGGTCGAGGCCGAGGTCATTTCGCTCGGCTTGACCACCGCGGTGCAGCCGGCGGCGAGCGCGAAGGGCAGTTTCTGGCTGACGATCAGGAACGGGAAATTCCACGGGGTGATGATCGAGACGACGCCGATCGGCTCGCGCAGGACCACGCCCAGCATGGCGTCGCCGAGATTGGCGTAGCTTTCGCCGTGCAGCGTGCGGGCGAGCGAGGCGGCATAGCGCCAGATGTCGATGGCGCCGCCGATCTCGCCGCGCGCCTGGGCGATCGGCTTGCCGGATTCCAGCGCATCGAGTCGGGCGATGTCTTCGAGCTGGGCCTCGATCAGGTCGGCCGTCTTGAGCAGGATGGCGGCGCGCTCGGCCGCCTTCGTGCGCGGCCACGGGCCGGTCTCGAATGCCTTGTGCGCGGCCTGCATGGCCGCCTCCACCTCGGCCTCGCCTGCCTGCGCATAGCGCGAAACGGTGAAGCCATGGCCGGGGCTGTTGCGCGCAATCGTGCGGCCGTCACGGGCATCGACATGCTTGCCGTCGATCAGGAGCTTGTAAGCCTTCGGCGCCTTGGACGCCTCGGCCGGCATGGAAATGTTGAGCGGTGCGTTCATCATGCTTTCTCTAGGATCTTGAAAAGGCCGGCTTCTGCTTGGCCTTGAAGGCGCTCACGCCGGCTTTGAGGTCGCCGGTCAGCGCAACGAAGCCGCTGGCGAGCGCCTCGGTGGCGGCCGCACTTTCCTCGCCTTCGGCGACCGCAATCATCAGCTTGGCGGCTTCGGTTGCGAGCGGCCCGCGCCCGGCGATTTTTTCGGCCCAAGTCCTGGCCTCTGCCAGCGCCTGGCCGGTCTCGACCACGCGGTCAACGACGCCGAGGGCAAGCGCGTCGGAGGCGGCAAAGAGCTCGCCGCCGAGTGCCATGCGGCGCACGATCTGCGCACCAAAGCGGCGCACGGCGCGCTGCGTGCCGGACCAACCGGGGACGACGCCGATCGATGTCTCGGGGAAGCCGAGCTTCACCTGCGTTTCGGCGACACGGAAGTCGCAGGCGACCGCCAGCTCCAGCCCGCCACCCAGCGCATGGCCGGAAAGCACCGCGATGGTCGGCTGCCGCAGCCGCGCCAGTCGGTCGAAGACACGGTGCCCGTAGCGCACCCATTGCACCTGAAAGTCGGCAGCGCTCATTTGTGCCCAGGCCTCGACGTCGCCGCCGGCGCAAAAGCCTTTGCCTTCGCCACGGATCAGCACGACGCGCACGTCTTCAGCCATTTCGGCCTCGTCGAGCGTTGCCTCGAGCGCGCGCAGCATCGGAATGTCCAACGCATTGAACTTTTCCGCCCGGCGCAGCGTGACGATGCCGATGGCGCCGTCCTGTTCGAAGGTGACGAGGCGCTCAGCCATGCGCGCCTCCGAGCGAAGCGCCGCCATTGAGCGACAGGCCGATCGGCCGATCCTGGTACAGCGCCGCCGGTGTCACCTTGAGGTCGTTGGCGACGCCGAGCGGTGTTTCGGACTGAGCCAACACATCGCGCTCGAGGTCGACGCCCGGCGCAAGTTCCGTCACCATCAGGCCGTCCGGCGTCAGCTTCATCACGCAACGCTCGGTGACGTAGGTGATGTCCTGGCCTTGAGCGACGGCGCGCTTGCCGGAGAAGGAGATGTGTTCGACCTCGTTGACGACCTTCTTGACCTTGCCTTCCGCGTCGATGCGGATGCCGCCATCGGCGAGCGAAAGCTTGGCGCCGGCATTGAACAAGCCGGAGAAGACGATCTTTTTCGCCCGTGCCGTGATGTCGACAAAGCCGCCGGCCCCGGCGGTGACATGTGGCCGGGCCGAGAGTTTCGACACGTTGACGGAGCCATGGCGGTC
This sequence comes from Mesorhizobium sp. C432A, assembly GCF_030323145.1. Classification (NCBI taxonomy): domain Bacteria; kingdom Pseudomonadati; phylum Pseudomonadota; class Alphaproteobacteria; order Hyphomicrobiales; family Phyllobacteriaceae; genus Mesorhizobium; species Mesorhizobium sp. C432A. Next base: position 2,366,942 of record NZ_CP100470.1, read on the forward strand.
GATCTGCAAGAAGGAGAGCAGCGAGGCATCGAAGCCGCCGGCCTGGAAATAGATGAACTGGTGCGGCGAGGGCATGATCGCCTCGGCGTTGGAAGCGCAGCCGAACTTGAAGTCGAGCAGCGGCACGCCGCCGACCGCGCCCTGCTCGATCACCCAGGTGACCTTGCCGTGCTGGCCTTCCTCGAGAAGGATACGCGGCACATTGGCCGAGATGCCGAAGCCGATATTGACGGCCATGCCATCGCGCAACTCCATGGCGACGCGGCGCGCGATTACTTTCTGGACGTTCATCTCGGCGTTGCGAAAGCTTGACAGCGGGCGGAAGATCTCGCCCGAAATCGCCGGGTCGTAAGGAGTCAGCGTCGTCTGCAACTGGTCCGGCGCCACCACGATGTGGTCGACCAGGACGCCGGGCACGCGCACGTCATGCGGCTTCAGCGTGCCGTTCTCGACGACCCGCTTGACCTGCGCAATGACGATGCCGCCATTGTTGCGCGCGGCGAGCGCCTGTTCGAGGCCGCCGAGATAGGCGCCTTCATGTTCATAGGTCAGGTTGCCGCGCTCGTCGGCGGTGGTGGCGCGGATGATCGAAATGTCAGGCACGATCGAGCGGAAATAGAGCCATTCCTCGCCGTCGAACTGCTGCACCGAGACGATCGGCTCGCTTGCCGCCGCGTTCATGGCGCAGCCCTGGTGGCGCGGGTCGGCAAAAGTGTCGAGGCCGACCTTGGTCAGCACGCCCGGCCGCTTGGCGGCGGCCTCGCGGTGCATGTCGAACAGGATGCCGGAGGGCACGTTGTAGGCGGCGACCGAATTGTCGCCGATCATCTTCCATATCTGCGGCGGCTCGGACGAGGAGGGGCCTGAGGGATAGGAGCCGCAGAGCGTGCGCTTCAACAAGCCGGGCTTGGCCAGATGGTCGATGCCCTTGATGCCATACATGTCGCCGGCGGCGATCGGATGCAGCGTGGTGATGTCTTTCGGATGGCCTTCGGCGTCGAAGCGCTCGCCGATGGCAGCCAGGACGGCGTCAGGGCAGCCAAGGCCGCTCGACGACGAGACGGAGACGGTCATGCCGTCCTTGATGAGGCTTGCTGCTTCAGCGGCGGAGACGAGCTTGCTCACACGACACCTTTCGGATCGATAGTGACGGCCTTGCCGGACTTTGCCGACTGCAACGCTGCTTCGGCTGAGGCCAGCGACCAGACGCCGTCCTCGCCGGTGGCGGAGGGCTGGCCTTCTCCACGCATGGCGGCATGGAACTGGCGCAGCGACCTGGCGTAGAGGTCTTCTCGGTCTAAGCTCAGTTCTTCCTCGCCTTTGGCGGTGCGTAGCAGCACCGAGCCGACTGGCTTCTGCGTCATCACATTTTTTGCGATCAGCGAACCTTCGGAACCATGCACCTCAAAGCCGGTATCGGCGAACTTGGTTGTGAAGCCTTCATGCGACTGGGCGATGATGCCCGACCCGAAGCGCCAGATGCACATGGCGCCGTCTTCCAGCCCGCTGCTGGCCATGCCGGCCAACTGGGTGAAGGCGGAGACCTCGACCGGGTCGTCGCCGAGCACGAAGCGCAGCGTGTCGGCATCATGCACGGTGATGTCGAGCACCACGCCGCCGCCGGCCTCAGGCTTGGTAATGCGCCAGCCCTGCAGGTTTTCCGGCAAATAGACGGAATGGAAGACGCGCGCGGCAATCGGCTTGCCGATGCGGCCGGCTGATATGGCGTCGCGCATGGCGCGGTGGGCGCCGGCATTGCGCAGATGATGGTTGGTGCCAAGCACCACGCCGGCTTCCTTGGCGGCGGCGACCATGGTGCGCGCGTCAGTGCTGGTCAGCGCAAGTGGCTTTTCGCATAGGACATGCTTTCCCGCCTTGATCGCGGCCAGCGCCTGTTCGAGATGCAGTTCATTGGTGGTCGAGATGTAGACGACGTCGATGTCGGCGCCGAGCAAATCGTCAAGCGTCGAGACGGCGAGAGGAATGTTGTTTTCTGCGGCATAGGTCTTGGCGCGCTCCGGGTTGGAGCTCATCACCGCTGATATCTCGCCATCCTTTTGTGCGCGGATGGCGTTGATCATGAACTGTTTGGCGATCGTGCTGGCGCCGATCAATCCCCATCTGACGCTCATGCCGCGTCTCCCATTCCTGCTGATGTGTCCTGGGCGCGGCGATCGGGACCGCAGCTGTCCCTGACGACCAGATTGACCGCGCCGATATGGTCCTCGGCATGGGTGATGCGCGACTGGATCATCTTCAGCATGACGTGAGCGGCGCGTTCACCGAGGCCGGGTGTGTCGACCGAGACGCTGGTCAGCGCCGGCATATAATGCTCGGCTTCGACCACGTCGTCGAAGCCGACGACGGCAAAGTCCGCGCCGGGCTCCAGCCCGCGCTTGCGCAGCGCCAGCATGACGCCGAAGGCGACGGCGTCGTTGAAGCACAGTGCCGCCGTCGGCGGCTCGGCCATGGCAAGGGCGGTTTCCAGGCACGCGATGCCGCTCCTGCGGCTGGTCTCGCCTTCGACGACAAGCACGTCGCGCCTGGGGATGCCCAATGTTTCGCAAGCTTCACGAAAACCGCCCAGGCGCTCCTGATAGACGACCAGGTCGGAGGTGCCGCCGAAGAAGGCCAGCCGGCGATGGCCCTTGCCGATCAGATGGGCGGCGGCGAGATACGCGCCGCGATGGTTGTCAGGAGCGATCACCGGGATGCGGCTGTCCGGCAGGCGGCGCATGGCGAAGACGACCGGCACGCCCGCCATCTCGAGGCGACGGAAGGCGCCCGGCGTGGTGCCGCGTGCCGGTGACACGATCAGGCCTGCGACGCCCTGTTCCATCAGCGACTTCAGCACTTCTTCCTGGCGCACCGGGTTCTCCGCCGTGTTGGCGATGAAGGGCACTATGCCGGCCGACTGGAAGACGCGCTCCATGCCGACCGCCAGCTCGGCGAAAAAGGGGTTGGTGAGATCGTTGATGACCATGCCGATGACGTTGGAATGGGCTTTGCGCAGATTGGCGGCGCCGCGGTTGTAGACATAGCCGACATCCTCGATCGCCTTGCGAACCTTGACCGCGGTTTCAGGCCGGATCAGCCCTGAGCCTTGCAGCACAAGCGACACCGTCGATTTGGACACACCAGCCTCGCGGGCGATGTCCAGGATCGTTGCCTTGGCCCGGCTGGCCATGTCGGTGGTTTCCTCCGCCTAAATGGGCAAATCTATTGGAACGTTCTAACCACTCTGCCAAACGAGAGTCAATCAGGATTCTTGCGGAGATCGAAAAGGTGATGAATGCGGTTCCCAGCAAGGACTCTTAGCCTTCTTCGGCAGTTGGACCGGTTCAATCGCCGGAATCATAAAGGTGCTTGATTTATTGGAACGTTCCATTTACAGGATGCCGAAAACGGAGGTTGCCATGGATATCACCCTGCCTACGCAGAATGGCGGCCGCGTCAGCTACAAGCTCGCGGGCAGTCCGGTCGAGCCCGTAATCGGTGCGGTTTTCCCGCGCATCGCCTATGCCGCGGCCCATGTCGTCGCCGACCCTTTCGCGATGACCGACCCCTGGTCGAAGCCTGCGGTCGACTGGGACAAGACGATGGCGTTTCGGCATCATTTGTGGCGGCTTGGCTTCCGCATCGCCGAGGCGATGGACACCTCCCAGCGCGGCATGGGTTTCGACTGGGCGAATGCGCAGGAATTGATCCGCCGCTCGATCGCCGAGGCGCGCAGCGTCGAAGGCGCAGACCTCGCCTCGGGCGCCGGCACCGATCATCTGGCGCCGGCCAATTCGAGATCACTCGAAGATGTGATCGCCGCCTATGAGCAGCAGTTCGCTTTCATTGAAGGCGAGGGCGGCAAGGCGATCATGATGGCCAGCCGGGCGCTGGCAGCGGTCGCAAAGGGTCCGGACGACTATATCAGGGTCTACGATCGCATCCTCAGCCAGGCATCCGGCAAGGTCATCCTGCACTGGCTGGGCGACATGTTCGATCCTGCACTGAAAGGTTATTGGGGCAGCGGCAATTTCGAGGCCGCGCTCGACACCGTCGTCGCCATCATCGAGCGCCATGCCGGCAAGGTCGAGGGGATAAAGATTTCCCTGCTCGATGCCGGCAAGGAAGTTGCCTTGCGCAACCGGTTGCCGGAAGGCGTCGTCATGTTCACCGGCGACGATTTCAACTATCCCGAACTGATTGCCGGCGACGGGAAGCGGCACTCGCACGCCTTGCTCGGCATATTCGACGCCATCGCGCCGGTCGCCAGTGCGGCGCTCGCGAAACTGGCTGACGGCGACCGCGCCGGCTTTGACGCGCTGATGGCGCCGACAGTGCCGTTGTCGCGCAAGATCTTCGAGGCGCCGACGGAGTATTACAAGGCCGCCATCGTCTTCATGGCCTGGCTCAACGGCCATCAGGACCATTTCGCCATGGTCGGCGGCATGCAGTCGGCGCGCGGCATCCTGCACTATGCCGACATCTTCCGCCTTGCCGACCAGGCAGGGTTGCTCGCCGATCCCGAGCTTGCGCTGGCCAGGATGAAGCATTTCTGCGCGGTTGCAGGTGCCTGAGAACGACACAATCGCTGGCTGAAACCTGTCCCCCGTATGGGGATTTGCGTTCTCGCGCCAAATCTGTATTCGGTTGCCGGGATTGGATGCGGACGGAGCGGCAATGACGGAAAAAGTGGCGCTCATCACCGGTGTAACCGGGCAGGACGGGGCCTATCTCGCAGAATTGCTTCTGCAGAAGGGCTATATTGTCCATGGCGTCAAACGCCGCTCGTCCTCGTTCAACACCGAGCGCGTTGACGACATCTATGTCGATCCGCACGAGCGCGGTGCGCGTTTCTTCCTGCATTATGGTGACCTGACCGACGCCACCAACCTTATTCGCCTGGTGCAGGAGACACAGCCCGGCGAGATCTACAATCTCGGCGCCCAGAGTCATGTCCAGGTGAGTTTCGAGACGCCGGAATACACCGGCAATGCCGATGCGCTGGGAGCACTCAGGCTGCTCGAGGCGATCCGCATCCTGCGCCTGGAGAAGTCGGTGCGCTTCTATCAGGCCTCGACGTCGGAGCTTTATGGCAAGGCGCGCGAGGTCCCGCAAAGCGAGACCACGCCCTTTCATCCGCGCTCGCCCTATGCCGCGGCCAAGCTTTACGCCTACTGGATCACGGTCAATTACCGCGAGGCTTACGGCGTGTTCGCCGCCAACGGCATCCTGTTCAATCACGAAAGCCCGACACGCGGCGAGACCTTCGTCACTCGCAAGATCACACGGGCCGTCGCCTCGATTCATCATGGCCTGCAGGACACGCTCTATCTCGGCAACATCGATGCCAAGCGTGACTGGGGCCATGCGCGCGACTATGTAGAGGGCATGTGGCGCATTCTGCAGCACAGCGAAGCCGATGACTTCGTGCTGGCGACCGGCGAGGCGCATTCCGTGCGCGAATTCGTCGAACTGGCTTTTGCCGAGACCGGACGCAGCATCCGCTGGCAAGGCGAGGGTGTCGATGAAGTCGGTGTCGATGCCGGTTCGGGCACTGTCCTGGTCCGTATCGATCCGCGCTATTTCCGGCCGACCGAGGTCGATCTGCTGCTCGGTGACCCCGCCAAGGCCAAGGCAAGACTCGGCTGGTCGCACACGACCGGCTTCAGGGATCTGGTGACGGAAATGGTGCAGGCCGATCTGGCACGCGCGGCCGGCGGCACGCGGCAGAACAGCCGTTCTGCGTGAGGCAGGCCGATGGACGCGACATTTGAACTGAAGGGCAAGCGTGTCTTCGTCGCCGGGCATCGTGGCATGGTCGGTTCGGCCGTCGTGCGCCGGCTGGCGAGCGAGGACTGCGAGATACTCACCATATCGCGCGACAAGCTCGACCTGCTCGACCAGGCGGGGGTGCGGCGCTGGATGGCCGACCACAGGCCGGATGCGGTGGTGATGGCGGCCGCCAAAGTCGGCGGTATCCTGGCCAATGACCGGTTCCCTGTCGATTTCCTGCAGCAAAACCTGGTTATGCAGGGCAATGTCATTGACGGCGCCTTTCGCAGCGAGGTCGGCAAGCTTTTGTTTCTCGGCTCGTCCTGCATCTATCCAAAGCTCGCGCCGCAGCCGATCAGGGAAGACGCGCTGCTGACCGGTCCGCTCGAACCCACCAATGAATGGTATGCGATCGCCAAGATCGCCGGGCTCAAACTGTGCCAGGCCTATCGGCGCCAGCATGGCGTCGACTACATCTCGGCGATGCCGGCCAACCTTTATGGTCCTGGCGACAATTTCGACCTGCAGAGCAGCCATGTCGTACCGGCGCTGATGCGCAAGGCGCATGCGCTGGCGCTGAGCGGTGGCAGCAGCCTGGAGGTCTGGGGCTCGGGCACGCCGCGGCGTGAATTCCTGCATGTCGACGACGCCGCCGATGCCTTGGTCTGGCTGTTGAAGAATTATGCCGGCGACGGCCACGTCAATGTCGGCTCGGGAGAGGATGTCACCATTGCCGAGCTTGCCCAGACCGTCGCATCGGTCGTCGGCGTCGAGGCTGATATCGCCTTCGATACGACCAAGCCAGACGGCACGCCGCGCAAGTTGATGGATGTTTCGCGGCTGTTTGCGACGGGATGGCGCCCCCGCTACGCGCTTCGCGGTGGATTGGAACAGACATATGCGTGGTTTCTCAACCATGTTGAGAAGGGTGATGTCCGCCTCGGCGCGGCCTGATTCCAATTTTCCTTGAACCATTTCGCTGCCGCCCGCGACCAAGCGGTGTGTAGCAAACACGGTCCATCAAGGAGAACGTCAATGTTTATCACTTCAAGAAACGTCTTTCTCGCCGCCATCGCGGTTTCGGTGCTGGCAGGGTGTCAGACGGCACCGCCGAGGGAATGCGAGAAGACCAAGCCCGGTGTCACCTACAACGGCAAATGCTGCGGCATCGGCACACCGTGCCGTGAAGGCAACAACACCCCTCATGACAAGCCCGACAGGCCCGATCCGCGGCCACAGTGATCCGCGAGCCAGAAACGTCCCGGCACGTGCCGGGACGTTTCGTCCCCCGACAGGGTGGATTTACGGTCGGAAGGCCGCTACCCGGTTCCTTGCTGGCCGGCATTTTAATACGAAACGGGACGGCGGGGCAGTAGACGATGCGGTCGCGCAGATCGCGCGAAAACTTCCCGCCGGATCTGTACTTCAAGGGGCTGTTCGACTGTTCGAAGGGAAGGTCCCGGAGAAACTCAGATTTCGCTTTCCGTCGATGCGAAGGATGCTACTAAAAAAAATTCGAGATGCTCTTGAACTCATTTGGGGCGCCTCCTAATTCGATTTCCGCCAAGGCCATAAGGCTCGGCAAAAAATGGCGGCGCCGCACGGGGCGGCGTCCTTGTACCCATGTTGCTTCAAGGAGGATGTGGCTATGAGAACCTTTGATACCCTCTATCGGACCACCGTCGGTTTCGACCGGCTTTTCGACATGCTCGACAGCGGCACGCGTCCGGACTGGCCGCCCTATAACATCGAGAAGGTCGACGAGAACGATTACCGTATCTCGATGGCCATCGCAGGCTTCAGCCAAGATGAGGTTGAGCTGACCCAGCATGGACCCGAACTGGTCGTGGTAGGCCAGAAAGCTGATGATCAGAGCGGACGCCAGCTGCTGCACCAGGGCATTGCCTACCGCAGTTTCAGGCAGACGTTCAAGCTTGCCGACCACATGAAGATCAAGGCAGCCAAACTGGAGAATGGCCTCCTCTCGATCGACATTGTCCGCGAGATTCCCGAAGAGCTGAAGCCGCGCCGCATCAGCATCGGCGTGGGCGACACGCCAACGGCCGCCACTCAGATCACGCAAGACACGGACCGCGCGCGTAAAGCCGCGTAATCCTGTCGATCTGTCACACTTTGAACTGCGGGTCCGCCTCCCGGTTCCGGCCGGGAGGCTGTGATTGCGGAGAAACGAAGATGATCACTGCAGGACCTACTGGCGCGCCTCTGTCGCGCGCCTGCAGTTGGCCTGGACCGCGCAAACCATGAAACTCAATGGTTCGTTCGATTTGGAGGATCATATGAACGATCGGATGTTTGACAGCGCCGTTTTCGTGAAAAGCGGCGACAACCTTGTTCAGGAAATCACGTGTCTCGAGGACGCTCTGGAGTTCCTCTATGAATGGCCGAAGGACAGGCGCGGCCCCATTCACCAAACCGCATTGCGGGCCTGCCAGCGAGCTTTCGATAGCGATTATCCGCTTTCCGCAGCCAGAGACGCGTTCAGCGGTTTTGCGAAAGCAGCCAGAATCCTTGAGGAAGTATCCACGACAATGCCGTGGATGATGGGCAGAGGTGGCGAAGGCGGAGGAGTGACTGCCTAAAGCGCGTCGCGAAACGGATTCATGCGACACGCTTTAAGTCTTTGTTTTGATGCATGTCGTTGTCCCAGAACGGCGGCATACTTCTGGGTGACATGCATTAGGAAAGGAGGTCATGATGCTATCGAAACCTTTTGAAAAGCCAGTCCGGGTGTGGGTGGGATTGGGCTTTCCCCGCCAACTCAACACGGTCGCAGATGCCTATCAATTCGCAGCCGAATGGTGTGGCAACAGCCCGGAGCAGAGAGCTGCTATTCGCGCTTGCAAAGCCGCTCTGATTGGTGATGTGGAACCCGAGACAGCACGAGGCGTCTTCGTCGCGTTCGCTCGCAAGAAGGATATTCTTATGGAGGACGGCATCGAGCCTGCGCCTTCAAGGACGCTAAGCCCGCACCACGTCTAAAGCGCGTCGCGTTTGAACGAGGCGGCTGCCACAAGCGGTGGCCGCCTTACCGGCTAAGTTGTCGAAGGGGTGCGCCAAAAACGGGCTTGGCCAAGTGATCGAAAGGATGGTGGGCGTGACAGGGATTGAACCTGTGACCCCTGCAATGTCAATGCAGTGCGTTCTCTGTTTTCATTACCGAATATACGCCAACAGAGCGGGAACGGAGCGAAAACATTCAAATGTTTCTGTGCCGTTTCTGTGCCAGAAGATGACGACGTAAAAAAGCCCGTTGCCGCGATTGGCAACGGGCTTGAGCTATGGCGTCGGGTCAGGAGAGCAAAATGGAGACCCAACAACACGATGCGCCACGCCTGATGATCGACGTCTTAACCGAACCGGGACAATTTTATCGGTCGCGGCGACCTGTGGATAACGTCCGCGGACTAGTGCACAACTCGTCGGCGCCTCGCTCTGTCAGCCAAGACGTAGGTGAAGCTGGCGGCTTCGCGGTCATGCTGCTCTTCGACGGGCTCCGGCTCCAGATCCGGGTCGCCGTCCATCTCGTCCAGCAGGCCGAGCATATGTTCGATTGTCGCCTCCACTCGGCGTCGGAAGAACGCGCTCATTGGTCGATCCCCCACTGAACGGAGAGCGTGCCGCCGAGTTCATGGATACCGCGCACGATGTAATTGAAGTCGACGAAACCCCGTTCTCCTCTCCACAATCGTTGCGTAAAATAGCGCTTGGCTTTAGCGAAATGGTCGAGGTCAGCCATCGTGACATGTCGACGAGCACACTCGGAACGCAGGTGATCCAGCAGGTCTATGCCCGTTGGGGAGTATTTTTTTTTAGGGCGATAAAGCCGGCAGTGGCTAGCCCGGTTCCAGATTTGTACCCTAGATAGGTGCGGAAACGCTCGGCGCAACTCGTCCATCGAGGAACCAGCCTTATACATTTTGCGGAATTGGGTGTCTTGGTTTGCCAACCACTGCGGACGCGGCTTGCAGATGCCCAACTGCAGGCAATGGTTTTTGAGTGCGCAATGCGTGCGGTGAGGAAGCTTCTTCGCCATCGCCGTGTAGTTGGGATACTCGGAATGGCAGATATCATCTTCCAGCGCCGTCCACAGCCTGCGACCAAGCCAATTCTCTCCGCGTTGACGGAGCATATGGCTCATCTTCTCACCTCGCGCTTGGCGTCCGACAATATCTCCTAGGTACATTTGGTGGCTCCTGCTGGCCCCCCACCAAGACGACCGGTACTTTGCATCCGGTCCGTCCGGTCCACCATAACCGTCACCAGGCTGTGCCCGATAATCCCGTAGTTATCCTCCGATCATGCTCTTTGCATCAGTGCTGTTGGTAAGCTCAATGACCGCCAGCGCGGATATGGCGCTACAGGCGGCGCGACCAAGCTCTAAATGGTTGCATAAACTCTGCTGTACCGGCTGCGTCAGTTAGCCACACTTGGGAATCGAAGCTAGTTTTGTTTCACCTGGTTAATCGGCGAAGGGTTCGGGGTTAATCAGACAAATGGCAGATGCATTGATTGCGGAGCTCAGGGCGACCGTAAAGGCACTTAAACAGTTGCTCTCCACGTTGGATAAAGAGAAATTGCGAAGTTTGATGGATGCTCTGCCAACCGACATCGCAGCAGGCAGCGCCGAAATGGTGATGCTGGTACACCTGACCCGAGAGATCGATGCCCGCGGAGATGCGCTAGGACAAGTCATTAACTTTCCGACGCGATAGATCGATCCGGTATTATGTAGCTGTCACCCCTGAAATGGCCAATCACCTGCTGGTGTCAACGGAAGGACTGGGTAAGCCCATAATCTGGCAGGTCAGAGTAAGCCTCCGACGAGTGTTGCGCGCCAAGCCTAAGAAGAACGCCTGGACGTCTCACTATTGAGGGCCAGGTACCTCGGGTCGAGAATTGCGCCACTCGGAATCTTTAGCCCGTCAACATCAAAGGGCAAGAGAAGTTCAAGTTGGTCACGGTCTCGCGCAGCCCTTGTCCGGATTTTTGTTACGGCTGGCGGCGGCAACGGGGGCATTGCCGGGTAGCGCCCATCCAGCAAATCACCGACGGTCACGATCTGTACGCGGGGCAGTCTGCCGTGCGCAGACCGTTCCACAAACCCTGCGCCGGCAGCATCTGAAAGCATTGCCTTAGTTGGCTCTGCAAGAGTGACCAGAATGCCCATATTGGCGTCCTCTTCCCTTTGGACAACGCCGCTCAATTCCCGAACCATGGCTGGCCCGAGGTGTTCTCCGCCCTTCACAGAGACAATTATTCGCCCAAATCCGTACGGGCCGTTTGCAAAATAGATGTTTCCATCAATGCCCCTATCGGCTCCCTTCTTTGATTCATAGGTCTGCGCACCAAGCAGCCAAGAAGCCCACCATTGAAATTGGTGTTTGTCGCGCCGCGCGAGATCACGTGCGCCAGCAAGATCGGTCGGCCTTCCGCTTACTTCGAATTTTTGGACGTTCTCTATTTTTCTTAAGCGGCGTTCGATCAACGTTATGGCATAGTGGGTCACGTCAATTCCGATCCACTTCCGATTGAGTCGCTCTGCCGCTTCAACGCTTGTGCCGCAGCCGCAAAATGGGTCGAGCACGATGTCGCCGGGATTCGATGAGGCATTCAAAATTCGTTCAAGCAGAGCGAGAGGCTTTTGGGTTGGATATCCGAGCCTTTCACGCGCCTGTGAATTCACCGGGAAGATATCAGTCCAGAGATTGTCGACAATCTCGCCCTTCTGCTCATCTAGGTAGCGAATGAGATACGGCACACCATTGCGAGACCAGTAAATACGATTCGCCCGGTCTATTTCGGCAAGTTTCTCACGAACGACCCTCCAACCGTGGGGCGGCGTAAATCCGTTGTATTCGTATACCAAGTTCGGCCTGGGCCCCATACTCTGGGATCGAATAATGTTGTCATGACGGTAATGCCTCCGTTGTGCGTCAACGTGGCGATAGTGGCTCGCTTTGTAAGATTCCGAGTGCTCGCCGTATTGGGTATTCCATGTCGCTTTGTCCGATTTTGCATAAAAGAAGATCGTATCCGTAACGCGGCTAAAGCCAGATTTTGTATCGCTATGGGCCGTGGTCCGCTTCCAGATGATTTCGTTCCGATAATTCCTTGGCCCGAAAATGGTGTCTAACAGCATTTTTAGGTAGTGACTGGCCGTTGAGTCACAGTGAAGATAGAGCGACCCAGTCGGTTTCAGTGCGCGGTGTAATTCAATCAAACGGACGGCCATCATAGCGAGGTAGGCCATCATCGAATTGTCGCCAAGCCAAGCGCGGAAGGCCCGAAGGACAAGCGCCAAGTCATCCCCTTCGCGCATGACATCATCAAATGCTATGGCCGCAGATTCTCCCCACGACCAGGTATCGCGAAACGCCTCTGCTTGCGCCTCGGATGGTATGCCGGCGCCCTCTTTGAATAGGACATTGTAGTTGGCATTCGAATTGAAAGGAGGGTCTAGATAGACAAGATCAACGCTCTCGTCTTTGACCTGCCTTCGCAGAACGTCAAGGTTGTCACCGAAGAATAGCTTGTTCATAGCTTCTGTCCCCGACAACAGAGTTGCAGGCTGTAGTTAAATCTTCGAAAATTCAGGAATTATTAACGAATGGCTAGAGTGCGAGCCTATAGGGCGGCGCGACTTGACAGCGCTCTGGACTCCCCAAAGTGTTCGACGCATTCTCTCGTTGGAGAGAGGGTTATGGGCCTCCAAAGGCAGAAGCCTGTAAGGCGGCGTCGGCGTTCGCTGTTAGATCAGCGGGCGCTAATCCCGGTTTTGCTTTGTGGCGTTGCCGGAGCCAGCTACTTCATGCCACAAGCCGAACTGCATCCTCTGCCGACCGTGCATCGGCAGGGCGACTCCCCAGCGTCCCGAGCGCCGGCTGGCTGCAACATCAAGGGTAATATCAGCGTCGAGACAGGCGAGCGCATCTATCACATGCCAGGTCAGCGCTATTACAACACCACAGTCGTCAACCCAGCCAAGGGCGAGCGCTGGTTTTGCTCCCAATGGCAAGCTTGGTGGGCGGGGTGGCGGAAGGCTAAGGTGTAACATTCCCTGCGGCTGGGTAGCCAAGCGCTGCGCTTGAAATCGTAGCGTGGTTGCGCGACGGTCACGCCAGAGAACCTGAAGCGAGCAACCCATGAAGCGTATGGAAAAGGCACCCTTTGTGCCGACCGAAATTCGCATTGCCACGGTTCGGGCCAAAGACGGCGTTCTCGGCGTTCTTTCAATCCAGACAACTGAAGGTCGCCTGGATATTGCCCTCGACCGAACAACGGCAGACGCTATCGTGGATGCAATCAGCAGCATTCGCTCAAAGTTGGATTCGCTCGATAGCAGCTTACTCTGATCTTGGCTGGGTAGCGCCCTTATCGGAATAGAGAAACCCGCCGCTGAGGGGGGACCATGGCGGCGGGTTCTGCACCTTGAATAGAGCGGCCATATTCCTGAGAAAGCCGCTGCACGACATAAACCCGCAGATGCGGCTCTTGTTCCAAACAATTTTAAGCACCAGCCTGTCTCGGACCCACATACCCGTGCGCAGTTCCGTACAGGACATTGTAATTGGCATTAGCCGCCACGCATCACCCGCCAAATATCTGACCAGTAGGCCGTGACCAGGGAGGCCAAGGCGGCCGCTGCCATACCGGTCACGCCCAAGGCACCTAGGCCCATCAGCTTCCATCTGGTCACCTCGGCAGTGACGGCTTTCACCTCCGTCATATCTTCGCTGAGGGATCTCACCGCGCCTTCAGTTTCGGCAAGCCGCTCCACCAGCTCGTCGGTCTTCGCGTACATCTTCGACCGGCTGGCAGCGGCGCGCTGTTCAGACTGCTCATAAGAGAGCGCGGCCCTGGCATCGCTGTCTTTGATATCGCGCCGGATCTCGGTTACGTCCCGCTGGACGCCCTCCATAGCGGCGACGAGGCCGCCTACCATCATCTCTAGGCTCTTCGTCGCCGATGTTGCCATGTCAGGCTTCCCAGCCGCAGAGCTTTTCGCCCTTGAGATTGTGGGCGAGCGCGTCTCTTGCCTCAACAACGGTCATGTCCTCGACCGGGTTGCGGTTCGGCTCCTCGATATCGCAGAATGAACCGCCCGCGTGCTGACAGGCGCCGAGCGCCATGAAGGCGACAAGCGCTAGGACTTTGGGCGTGACCATCTGGCCTGTCCTTTCAGCACTTCGGCGTCACTCATGCCGGCGACGGCCTGGTCGATCTTGTCGGATTCGGTGCGGGCCGCCAGCCGCTCGGCGTCATGCTTGGCCTGCTCTGCCTTGGCTCCGGAAAGCCTGCCCTTGATCCAAGCACCGATGGCAAGGACAACGCCGGCACCAATGGCCATGACGGTGGGATTGAGAAAGAATCCTTCGAGGCCGGCGATGATGAGTTCGGCCATCTCACTTCTCCTCGGCCGGCGGTGGAGGCGCAACCATGCCGGTCGGGCCATCGCGCACGGCGTTGATCACCAGCTTGAGCAAAGCCAGCGCGCCGCTGATCTGCAATGCCGTGCGATCGGTGAGGCCGAACATGGTCCAGTCGAAGCCGACGAGCGCGCCACCGCAAACGACGGTGATCAGCACGTTCAGGAGGTTGTGGAAGCTGTTGGTGTTGAACCACTTCATGGTCATTTCCTTCCGAAGATGGCTTTGAGGATAGCGAACAGGCCCGCCCAAAACGGATTGCGCTCGACATAGGCCGGATCAGGAGCGGCAGGAGGCGCTACGGGTGGCTGTGAAGCCGGGATGGGCTTCGCGGGCGCCGGCTGTATCGTCATCGACCGTGACGCCCGGCGCACGCTCTCGACGCGAGAGGCCCAGCCCTTGCCGAAGGTGGGCCATGTCTTGAGCCCCTTCAGGAAGGTCAGCCGATTGTCGCAGAGAGCGTCGATGACCGCGCCGGGTGACTTCTTGCCTAGCGCGGCCATGGTGGCAGGGCCTATGCGCCCGTCCTGCGCCACACCGACCACGGCTTGCAGATACTTCGCAGCTCGGCTCGGGCCGCTGTTGACCGCGAAGTCAAAGGTGGCATAATCGACACCATCGGGTAGTTCGGCGCCAGCGACCGCATCCCAATAAAAGCGGCGATAAACAGTGGCGATCTGCGCATCGGTGATATGGCGCAGATCGTCCTTCGTCGCATCCGCCTTCACATAGCGGCGGAAATTGGCAATGGTAACTCCCTTCATGGTGGCGCCGCCCGGATCGGCCGGATTGTCCGACCAGAGCCCTTCCGATTTGAGAACGAGCGCGAGCGCCCGCACGAAATTGCGGTCCATGTGTAAGCCTCTTGAGGTTGCATTTGAAAGAAGGTAACCGCTCTTTAGCGGTCAGGGCGGGATGTCTAAATGTCAGTATTTTCTAAGTGGTTCAAAGACGCGCGCGCGAAACTGCCCGATAATGTGTCCGTCGGCCGCCACACCTACGGCGTCACTTGGCGGAAGGTGCTTTTCCCGACTAATGAAGCGCCCCTAAATGTGGGTAGCTTCTGCTCTGTTGCTGGCCAAGTGCTGTTCATGTGCACCGGCCAACACCAGACGAAGAGTGCCACTTCATTCCCGATCTATAGCCGCGTCCTGAAGCAGCCTGAGCCTTTACCCAACGCTGGGAAGCCTGGGGGCATCACGATCGGCAACGATGTTTGGATTGGCCACGGTGCCATCATATTGCCAGGCGTGACAGTCGGCGACGGCGCTGTTGTGGGTGCCGGCTCCGTCGTCACTAAGTCTGTCGAGCCCTATGCGATAGTGGCCGGCAATCGTGCACAAGTTATCCGCAGTCGGTTCCCTGCTGATACCGTTGCGCAATTGCTGGAAATACAGTGGTGGTTATGGGACGAGGATAAGATCAAGAGCGAGGCAGCTACTCTCAGCGGTCCGATCGAGGTTTTCATTGCAAAGCACGCTACTCGAATAAAGTCAGTGTCGACCCCGAAGCTCTAGTAATCTGCGCCGTAGGCGCGTGAGGCGACGCAGTTTCACAAGAGGTGGCGTACGGTTGCACCGAGGTGAGTGGTGATGAAGGACGTTTTCGGTTACATCGCGTATGGCGGAAACGAATTGTACCATCGCGGCGCGTTGCTGAGCGCCCTCAAGCTTTTGTATCATTGTCCAGAAGCAAAGATCATTATTGCGACGGACAGGCCCGAATTGTTTGTCGACTATCCCATGGAGACGTTGCTTCTGACTGACATGCAGAAAGAGGCTTGGTCCTTCAGCGGTCAATATCATTTTGGCATCAAGGCCCGGGCGCTGATCAAATTACTGAGGATGACCGACCGCCTCATCTTCATGGACTCAGACCACTACCCAGCAGGATTTCTATCCCTTGGCTTCGAAAGCATTTCGCCTAAGCATTCAGTGATGCGACGCCTAGAGAAACCCCACAAATGGACGCCTGTGCTGGAAGGGGAAGGCCTTCGGATCGGCGAACATGTTATCACGGGCCGCGAACCTATGTGGCAAAGTGGCATTCTCGGAGTGCATCGAGACAATCTTCCCGCTCTGATGGACGCGTATCCACCGATGCTTGCTGTCCATCAGATATCGAAAATTGACGCTGCGGAGCAGTTCTGCATCGGCATAGCCTTGTCCTTGGGGGGGCGGACGATCAGCCCGCATAAGCTCAAGATCAGGGACTATAATACACGAGGGAAGAAGGCGTTCGCAGAACCTCGTGTATATCGCTTCTTCGATGCATACGCTGCCGAGCCCGTTGCACGGCAAATCGTCGAAGCTGGCCGATATCGAATGTGGCGGACGCCGGTGGATATCATTCGCCAAAAACTCAAGGCGCGAGGATGACCGCAGGATCGAGCCCAAGAGCACGGACTAGCCCGACTGCGTCAGGATCGTCACTATAAACTTCCGGCCGATCCGGCGCGAACCAGCGGGCAAAATAGATTGGATTGCCGGTCAGCGCGGCATAGGCCTGCGCCATCTTGCCCGCGTCGATGATGCGAGCCTGTACAACCGATTTCAGAATCAAACGGCGCAAGGCTGGCTGCTCGCTCCAAGCGTTGCCGTTCCAGATTTGGCGCGCGTCGTCGGGCGCCTCGGGCACCTCTATGCCATTTTCAGGCAGCACGACGCCTTCACCGTCGAAGCCGCCGAGATAGACGCCATCGGCGTCGACGAAAAATTTGGTCATATCTACCGGTCCCTTACCCAGAAATTGTGATTGATGTATGTGTTGGCCAAGCACGCTCTTTTTGCGATGAGGCGAAGATGTTCTATTTGGGGTTGGCGATCGGCTTTGCGTTGGGCGTCGTCGCTATGTCAGCTGTCGTTTACTATTGGACGCACCACGATGATTTTGAGATCAGGCGAGGGGAAACGCGGTAGGCGCATGCCTTCTCGGCACCGATTTAGACGGGCAGATTTGACCGAATGAACTCATGCTTCTTTTTGGCCGCTGACGCGGAATATTTCCCGTACGCCTGCCTTGCAGCGCGTCGGATCACAGACGTTTCGACGCCGATCGATGGCTACCTTCTTTATACCGGAGTTCGCCAAGAGGATCTCGGTATCGGCCAGCGTATATTGAGCGGCCGCGTCGAATTGGTTGATGTCGCCGCCTTCATCGCGAATGCTCGATTTGAGGCCGCAAGCCACAGCATAGCAGCCTACGTTCGCCTCTTCTCCGATCGGTTGCCTGTTTTCACGGGCTACGATCGCATCGCATATTCAGATTCCGACGTCCTTTTCAACCGCGACATCAACGATCTGGTTGGGCAGCAATTGCGCGCCCCACTACTCGCCGCTCATGACGATTACATGTATTTCCGGCCATCATATCGCGAAAAGCTGGGCCTGCAGCCCGGCGCGCCATACTTCAATTCCGGCGTCGTCGTCATGGACATGAACTCGATTCGGGCTGACGACCTATTGGGGCTAACCCGCAAGACGGCCGTCCTCGGAAAACTGAACGATCAGAACGCGCTGAACATCGTCTTCGAGGGCAAGTGGCAGACAATGCACCCGAACTGGAATCTGCAATCACTCGGCACAAGGGAATTCCGGTTCGCCCATGCCTATGCCCGCCATTTCGCCGGCGGCAAGCCTTGGGGCAATCAGGTGGGTGTCGAACTTGAAGCCCTCAAAGTTTGGCGCGATCTGGCGAAGGACACGCCTTGGGCAGGACCTTTCAAGCAACTGATCCCATTTGAGCGAGGTGTCATCAAAAGGTTCAAGCGCCGATTTGATGGTCTGACGGCCATGGTATCGAGCAAAGAATACTATCAGCGACGCGCTCGCTACGATGGACGGAAGACGCATGCTTTATATTCAGCGCAAGCTGATGCTGGGGAAATGGCGATCAGTTTTCCGGAGGTTGTCGGCGGCTTCGCCTAGGCCCATGCCCTCACGACAATTTTCCAACTGCTGGCTGTGGCCACAAAACCACTACCACCGGCTTTGCTGATGTAATCGAAAACGGTGTTACCGATCCTGACGTTGATGTTCGTAGCATCCGGCCAAATACCATGCCCCTTGCTACCGGCACCGTTGCTCATGAAGAGCGGAATTTCGTCCCCGATAGCCCAGCCATTATCTACTGTGGTGCATTGCGCAAACATCGCATACAGTTTTGGCTTCACACCAAGACCGTGCGCAAGCGTCAGGAGTCCACCTAGTGTGTAGGGCTGCTGGGCGCTCTCATAGGCCGTTTGGAATTTAGCGCCAGCGATCTGAAGGTATCGCGCATCCTGTTCGGCCTGAGACCACTGGATTTTGTACCAAGCACCCCAGACGCCGCCATTCTGGTGGCGCCGCCAGATTGTCGTGTTGGCTGCTGCTGCCGTGGTGAAGTCATAGACTGTCTGCGTCCTGTATCCGGCAGCACCGTGGGCTTCGACCGTGCCGATGTTCCACCCGGTGTTTGCCGCAGGGGCGTTGGCCGCCCCACTGCCCATATACCAGCCGTTGTCGAGCGCCGTGTTCCAATCGGCAATGGTCTTGGCCACCACGCCCAGGCGCGTGGGGAGGTTGGCGTCGGAGATTGCGGCGATCGGCTGGCCTGAGGCGCGCATGTAGGATCGAACACGCCAGCTGCCACCGCCCAGGGACTGCGCCACGGCGGTATCACCGGCGGCGGCAACGATGTTGGCGGCGCCCGGCAGGATGAGCGTGGCGGCATTATGGGTAAGCGTCGCCGCTCCGGAGAAGGTCAGGAAACGCAAGACGCCGCTGGGCAGCACGCCGAAAGCGGTGATCGCAGCCGCGCCCGACACCGTGACGGAGACACCGGTTGCTGCGGCCAGATCAGTCGTTGCGGCTGATGCGATGACACTGCTGGTCGTATGCAGAGCATCATTGCCACCAACCGCCGTGCTCGCGCCCGTGCCGCCCATCGTGATCGGGCGCGGCGTGTTCATGATCGACAGGAGATCGGCCAAGAAGGCGTTATATTTCCCGCTCTCGATCGTTGTGTTCGGGATCGCCGTTGTGTTCGGCGGCCATGACGTGACGCCGGCTCCATTCATAGGCATTGGCAGCACCTTTTGCTTTTTGGGGGATTGATCTATGTTCCGCGCCTATGCGCGTCAGAATTCTTCAGATCGTCTCGGCAGTGATTACGATTGTGATCCTGGTCGCTTTTCGCGACGCCCTGAAATGGTGGCTTGATCAGATGTCGGAGGACTTCATCTCCGGGCTGTTTTTCGGTGTGTTCGGGATGCTCGCCATCTTCCTGGGTCTAATGCTGTGGGAGCGCCGTGCGTTGGCCCGACGAGAGCAGCAGCGCGCGAGAGACCTTATCGACCTCTGACGCGTTCACACGCGAGCCACGGCCAGCGCGAAGAAGAGCCTCAAGCACTTCCGGATCGTTGCTGGTGAGGATCTTGGCCATAGCGCTCCGCGTGGCTTCATTCTTGACGCCGCTGAGTGCTTCAACGACCGCGTCAACGCCTTTCATGGCCGTGGCCCGGGCCGCCCCCGCTACCCCACCTGCCATGAACGCCTGAGGGACACCAAAGGCCTCGGCGCCGGAGCCGGTGAGTTCCTGCTGTGAGGCCTGGCGGGCTGCGGTGTAGGAGTTGCGAACTACCTGATCGGTTGTCTCGGCAAAGTGGCGCTCGCGCTCCAGCATGTCGAGCACCTTGCCGGTTGGCTCGCGGCCAAACAGAGTGGATAGCCGCGCGCGGTTCCAGTCGCCTTCGCCGCCGACGGCGCGCTGAAGAGCCACTCGGTCGTTAGCGGTCGTGCCAACCAGGCGCTCGATCTCGGCGCGGGCTCCCTGACGCAAGCGGACCGGCACCGCCGAAGGGCCGATCTGCAGACCCTGTGGCAGAGCACCTTGCCTGACCTCATCAACCAACTCATTCGGCCGTGGCGCTTCTCGGCCACCGGCGAGAACCGACTGTCCGCGCCCTACAGCCTCTTTCTGCCGGGCAAGCTCGGAGTATTTCGCGTCGACCTCCTTGATGCCTGGAACAGACGCCCGAAGCTCGTCGTCAACCGCTTGTCGGGCGGTTGTCAGCGCGTTCCTTGCATTTGTGCCCTGCGCTGTCTCCAGCAGGTCGTCGATCGCATGGCGGGTGTTCAGCAATTCGGCAGCGTCAGCCACAAGGGACGGCCCTGGTGCTGGCTGACCAAGCGCACGGGCGCGAGCGATATCTGCCGGGGTAGGCTGATGATCCAGCATCGCCCTGACCCGCTGGATGAGGCGTTGAGGTTCACCGCGAAGCGTCTGGGCTTCGGTTTCGAGGTATCGGGCGATCGGCAACGTGTCGACTGGTCCAGCGTCGCGCAAGGCCTCTCGATATTCCGGCGCCAAAAGCTGCTGGTTCCGGTTCGCGCGGTCGATAAGGTGCGATGGCGTTGGGGCATCACCAAGCGTCTCGTCCAGCCCGGAGCGGATACGCCAATTGGCATCCGCTTCGCGAGCGCCGACTGCACCCTTGACGATTGTCTTGCCTTCGCCAGGAAGAGCAGCCAGGCCAGCAGCCTGTGACCGAAGATTTTCGCCAAGATCCATGATCATGCCGCCGGGGCTGAGCTTTTCCATCTGACCCCGAGCGCCGGCATCGAGGGCGTCACGCCCTGCCGCCCTCGACAGCATCGCCGCGGCAACCTTGTCGATGCCAAGTTCCTTGGCTGCAGCGCCGAGGTTCCATGCATCGGCCAGCCATTTGACGCCTCGGCCAGCGAGCGGGCCTACGATCGGTGCGGCGAGACCCAGGCCGGCGCCGATTAGAGCACCCTTCCGAGCTTCAGACCAATCACCACCGGACCTGACGAGAGCATCCGCGCCGCTTATCGCCCCGCCCGACCCAGCACCCAGCACCAGTCGAGTTCCAAGTGTTCCTGCACCGACGCCGAAGGCTCCAGGCGCCGCTGCGATGGCCGGTATCGTGCCAGCAACTGCACCAGTAATCTGAGACGCCCGATCCAGCTTCGGATTCATCGACTTTTCTGCAGCGGTGCCGGCTTGGATGCGCTTCAGAACTTGGTCATAGGTCTCGTCAGACGCTCCTGCGATTGTCGCAGCAGCTGCCCGATCGACGCCGCCTCGGATAATTGGGCCCAAGATCGGAATGCCCTCCAGTATCCCGCCCGACGTGGTGCGCATTTTGCTCAGAGCATCGTCGCCCTCGATCCTGTCGGTGAGCGCATTGTACCCGGGAGGCGCGAAGGCCGGGACGCGGGCCGGCTGCAGCGTGTCTTGGTCGATGCCGGCAACAGCGCGCTTTTGCTCGGGTGACAGCGTGTGCATCTGTTGGGCAAGCGCAATGCCGGCCTGAGCGCGTGTCTGCGCTGAGGCATCCGGCGCGGCCTGTCCAAGGGCGCCCAGCGCGGTCCTTTCGTCGGGCGCGTCGACTTCGTAGGTCTTGCCGTCCGCGCCTTGAATTTCGAATGTCGCCATTATGGTTTCACCCTGATCCGAACACCGTTGCCGACATCCTTCCAGCCATCCGGATTTGGCGATGCTGCCGGAGCGTTCGGCTCGGCCGTAGTCCGGTCGACCGAAGCCTTGATGCCTTCCAGCATGCGCTTCAGCTCTTTGACGCTGTTGGCCGCCCTGTCACCCGCCCCGCCAGTAGCTGCGGTGTAGACCTGGCTCGGAAGGTTCCATGCCCCGCCGTCCTTGGTCACGTCGACAACCGGGTCGTAGATCATGTTTTCCATCAACTGGAGATCAGGCCCATTGAGGACACCCAGATTGAAGAGTTCCTTCATCTGCAACATGATGCCTTGGCGGACGGTGTTCAGATTGTCCTTGGACGCGCCGGGCATTGCCTCGATGCCGGTCTTGGCGACCAGCTCCGAATAGCGGTCGAGTTCGCCGGTGATGGCATCGAACGCCTGGTTGACGGAGGAAACCCGGTTCCGCTGTGTTTCTGTCGGCTTCATTGTGCCGGGGATGACGGCTCCTGCAGAAGGAGCGGCCGAAGGCGGCGCAGCGACGGCGGGAGCCGGTGCCCCAGCAGCAGGAGGCGCTACCTGAGCGGGCGAAGTCACTCCTCGCGCGGCTGGTGCGGCAGTCACGGCACCACCACCGGGAGCCTGTAGCCATGCCGGAAGGTTGGGCGGCACCTGAATAGGCACCATGCCATCAGGCGTCTGCACCATCTGCGTCTTTGGCTGCGAAATGATGGCGTAGGCAGTTGCATATTCTCGCGAAGCGGGATCGGCGGTCGAGAGGATGTTCCAAGCCTGGGCATCGAGGCCGTTGCCTTCGAACTTCGTCGGGCCGCCGCCTGAAATGCTTTTCGTCTCGCCGCTGGCCGCATCGAACAGGGTGTCGTCGTCCAGCTTCTGCCACTGCTTCGGCGGAACGGCCAGAGACTTGCGCGCAGCCTGAATTTGCAGCTGCCGCAAAGGATCGGCCTCCTGCATTTTCTGCTGGAGCATCATATTGGCCATCGCCTTTTGCTCGGGCGACGCCCACGGGTCAGCGGCAACCTGCATGATCTGCTGAATAGACGGACCGCCCTGACCGGGCTGGATAGCGCCGCCAGTGCCGCCAGCCTCTACCGGGATGCTGGACAGGTCTTCCTGCGGAGACATCGCCTGAGCGACCTTCTGGACGCCGGCAGAGGCTGGTGCAGCCTGCTGGGGCTGCTGAGCGCCAGCAAGAGCCGCAACGACCGGCGACGGGGCCGCTGCCGCTGGAGCGGGCTGCTGAGCCGCGCTGAGGGCCTGCACGACGCCACCGCGACCGCTCAGCGGTTCTGGGCTCATCATTGTTGACAGCACGCGCTGGCCGGCCGGCGTGGTCGCAGCAGCATCGCCGGGGCCGGGATTGGGCAAAGGCGCATCGGCATTGACCGGAATCCATCCCTGATTGCCAGTCGCGCCGGCCATGCCAGTCGTCTCGACAAACTGATAGGTCTTGCCGTCGGCGCCGCGGCGAACTTCACCAGCTTTTCCAGGTTCTTGCGGAGCGCCGGGATAAGTGGGACGCGTTGCGGGTGCCATCGGGTCGTTAGGATCGAGCGGAGGAAGGCCGCTGGGATCATACGCAGGAGCCGTGGTGCCGGGCGACATAGTGGCGAGGCTCGGGGCCGGTGTCATACCAGCGGAGGGATCGAGCGAGGCAACCTGAACTGGGTCTTGTGACTGCTCCTGCTGGGCCGCCCGCGTTGCCTGTGCGGGCGTAGCGCCGGCGCCAAGCGCCTTCTGGTAGGTCGCAACGAACCTGTTCGTATTTGTGCCCTGCTCGATGCCACCGGGAAGGCTCGTCCACGTCCCGCTCAAGACCTGGCCTACGTTGGCGATTGCGTCCGGATCGCCGGATTGTAGAACGTCGTCGAGCACTTGGCCCGTCTTGGCCTTGTAGGTCTTGGCGGCGAGGTTCCATGCCGCCTTGTCCTGGTTGACTGGCGAGAAGTCGGGCAAGCCGAGTTCCTTGGCCTCATCGTCCCATGTGGAACCCAAAAACTGATACTTGCCGGCGGCTGACGAGGTGCGGCCAGCATTCGGCCCGGTTTGGATGCGCACCGCCTGGTTAGGGTGGCGGGAGAAATCGTCGAACTTCCCGCCGCCATAGATGACGTTGTAGCGACCGCCGCTTTCTGGGCCGGAAATCGTGTTGAGCAGCGCCTTCTGGTAAGGCTTTGCGTCCTGCCATGCGAGTTGGTCGCCGCCGTAGTCGGCCGCGCCGCTCGCGGAGGCCGCAACTGGAGAGCCCGGAGCCGCCGGGAAAGTGCCGGCATTGATCATGCCGCCAAACGCGTCGGTCGCGCGGGCTTGTCCTGCGGTCTCTGCCGCGTCGGCGCGCCTGTTGAGCACATTCTGCACGATGCCATCGCCGAGCGCGTTCAAGCCCTCGCCGATGTTCTGCGGCGCCCGCTGGGAAGACATCAGCGCCTGGACAATTGCCCGCTTCTTGGCGACTGACGCAGGCGTCTCGCCCTTCTCGGCATCGAAGATGAATGACAACGCCATGTCTCAGGCCCCCAACGACAGAGCTTTGCCGTAGTCGACCTGGCGATAACCGTCAGGCCGACGCGAAACAGCATCGGGTCGCACCTTCTCGACTTCGCTGGCCATGAGCCCGAGCCGCATCGGAGCGCCCTTCGCTTCGCCTTTGTAGTGGAACTTCCACAGCCCCATTTCCGGGGTGATGTCGGCGAGCCGTTCCTTGTCCTTTTTCGCGTCGTCGTCGGATAGTCCGATGAGCTTGCTGCCGAGACCAAAAAGACCACCGACCAAGCTTCCGGTCTGCGCGTTTTTTGCATTCACCGCGTCGACGCGCTGCTGGTAATTCTGGTTGATCAGCCCGGCGTTGTCGGTTGTCGGAATGGTGCTGCCGGTATACCCGGCGGCCTGTGGCGAACTGACCTGCGATCCCGAAAGCAGCGCCGTGATTTCGTTGATCGGTTGGTTGCGGATTGCCTGGCCCTCCGCGAACGCCTGCCCATGCCCCGAAAGGATGAGCTGGTTATTGGCGTCGTTGACGTTCTGGCCCTGCTGGGCCATTGCTCGGTCATAGGCGGCCGAGCCAAGTTTGATGCCCTGATTTGAGAGCTTTGTTGCCAAGGCATCCTGCTGTTGAGCCAAGATCGGATCGAGGCGCGCTTTCCCGAGCTGCAGCAGCCGTGCTTCGGTGGCGTCGTTCGAGCCATCGAAGGGCTTGGCCATGTAGTCGTTCAGGAACGACGATTGATTGTTGGCAAGGGTGCCAAGGTTCATCTGCGCCTTGTCGGTCTGGTCCTTGATCGCCTGCTGCGCGGCGGAAAGCGTCGTCGTCGCGGTGCGCGTCGGGATTTGATAGGTCTTGCCCGTATAGGGATCAGTGATCGATTGCGTGCCGCTGTTCGTATAGGTGATCGTGCCATCAGGCCCGACCTGATTGGCGTTGTTCAAATACGAGTTGGCAATAGCAGTCGAGATGTTCGTCCCGGTCGAAGCCGCGGATGTTTCCTTGGGATCTGGCGG
The DNA here is from genome assembly GCF_030323145.1 of Mesorhizobium sp. C432A. Classification (NCBI taxonomy): domain Bacteria; kingdom Pseudomonadati; phylum Pseudomonadota; class Alphaproteobacteria; order Hyphomicrobiales; family Phyllobacteriaceae; genus Mesorhizobium; species Mesorhizobium sp. C432A. The sequence goes on from NZ_CP100470.1 coordinate 2,392,113, forward strand.
CTTAGGTGCTGAGGCTTTACCCATTTGTCTTCCTCGTGAAACGGCCGTTGCGCCAGTCTTCTTCGGTGAGCGTGAAAACGTAGCCGTCTTCGTCGCGGCCGCGCATGCGCTTGATCAAGTACGGGGTGAAGCCGAAGGCCTTCGCGATCCGAACCATGCGCTCGTTCTTTGCGGAAACCTGCAGAACGACCATCTGGCAGCCGATCTGGTCGAACGGATACGAAAACATGATGTGGCGGACATCCGCCGTCAGCCATCGCGGCGTTTTCGAAGCGCTCGAAATCTGGATCAGCCCCGGACCTGGTTGAAAATCATGAAACACCATGCCGGCGACGAGTTCGCCGGTTTCGTCATCGCCCACGCCGATCGCCTGGCATTTGCCGAAGCCGGTTTCGCAGCCCGGCGTCATGTCGGCCACGAACCGAGCGACCGCTTCGCTATGGCCGAAAATCAGTTTCAAACGACCACCGAACCGACTTCATAGGTCATGTCGATCGCGACGAGCTCGGCATCAGGCGTCGGCGTCACACCACAGGTCACCTGCACCTGAGGCGCGATGGCAAAGCCCGTCAGGCCGACAGAGACCCATTTCGTGGAAACCGTCTTCGTTGCGCTGGCGTCCCACTTCGCAACATCCCAGAGGCCCAGATCCCATTCATCGAAAACGACATCGTCGGCAACCGACGACGGCGCCGACGGCAGCGAGACCTGATAGTCCTTGGAAACCGAGAGCTTGGCGATGAACTTCCGGCTGGCCAGGAAGACCGTCCGTGCCATGTGAACGATCTTGCTCCGCGCCGGCGACTTCATGTGATCGAACAGGCCAACATAGGTGCAGGTATAAGGCGAGCCATCATCACTGCCGCTGACCTCGCACTGCATGATCTTGCCGTCCGACGTCCCGAAATACGCCCAGCCGTCATGCAGGACCAGGCATCGCGTATCCCAACCTGTGTAGTCCGCCCATGCACCGGTTTGCAGGTTGACGACGAAGCACCTCGCATCCTGTCCGACATCCGCCGGCAGCGAGACGATTGCCATGTTGAACAGCGGCCATTTCAGGATTTCCCAAGGCAGGTTGGCGCGAGCCGCAGCTTCCCTGCGCCAATCCGGTTCGATGTTGCGCGAAACGCTGATCATCGAAAGCGCCGCACGGTCTTTCTGGATGGCTTGGGAAATCGGAATGATACCATCATCCATGCCGATCAGCAGTTCGCCACCGGCTTGCATCACTGCGCGCTTGCCGCGAGGCGGCGACATGTCATAGCGGCCGACGAGCGACCAGTCATTCGGATCGGCCGGGTTTGCACCCTCGTAGACCGCTACCTCGCCCTTGGTCGAAACGAACACGCATTTGTCGTCGACACCGTCGCCGGCATCAAGCGACCAGGTGCCGCCAAAAAGCAGCGATCCGCCCTTCTGGAAGACACCGGCAAGTGAGAGATCGACGGCGGCTCCGGCAATGGTATCGACTGGTAGAAACCACGCCGTAAGGCTGTTTTTTTGGATGAAGAATTCGCGGTTGCGATAGGTCCAGACGTGCGAGAGCTTGTTCGTGGCAATGGTGCCCAGCGCGGCCACCGTGGTCCATGCCGTGCCGTCGAATTGGCGCATGCTGTCCGTGCCGTTCACGGCCGACAGATAGTCGCCGCCAGCGGTCTCGAACTGCACATAGGAGAAATAACCGCTGGTCAGCCCGGAGACCACGGGAGCCGGCGCTACATTGGGGTTGGCAGGGTTCGTGACATCGAAAATCTTCGTGCCATCCGCCGCGAACATGAACCGGCCCGGCGACGCGTCATAAGACATCATGCTGACCACTGCGATAGTGCCGATCGTCGCCTTCTTCTTCTCGCCGCCACGCAATCGGATGCCGGTTGTCGTAGGAAACCAGTTCTCGAGGACGCGGGCACCCTGCGGCTTCGACGCAGCGAGGTTTTCATTCGAAATCTTGCCCCGGATCGGTGCTGGAAATGTGAGCGTGCTGTGGTGCTGCTGCGATTGGGCCGCAACAGGGACGCGCCTGAAGCCGGCCCTCATGGCGTGATTACTCCCGGAAAGGCAAAGTCGGCGTCAATCGTCGAGCGACGCCAACCGACGGCCAGGATGTTGGAGCCCTTGTCGGCACCGGCTGACACCGCGATGGCATCCTCGTAGGTCGCCATGTCCTCGGAATAGGCTTGCCCTTTGTTGGCCTTCCATTGCCAAATGATGCCGAGCTTCAAAACGCGCTCATCGAGGCGGAACACGTCATCGTCAGCCGTGAAAGCTGCCTTTGTGGCGCCGTCCTTGTCCTTCACGATTTTGTTGGTCAGGTAATAGAATTGCGCCGTGGCCAGGTTGGGGATGGCGGGCTTGATCTGGATCTGATCCCCGATCATCGTCCATGCGCCAACGAGGATTTGAAAATTCTGCACCGCCAGCCCCAGCCACTCGTCGCTGTCGGGATAGTGCGTGAGCGACGTGTAGGGGCTTGCCGACGGCCAGACACGCGCTTTCTTCAGCATGCGCTGGTAATCGGCCGGGAGATTGAGGCCGGTCGAAACGCCGTCGCCGGTGAGCGTGGCAAGCGTCTTGAGTTTCGTCCAGTCCCGAGTGTCGAATGCGATCCTCTGCGCCATCTCGTTGGCGAGCGACTGCAATTCGATATGCTCGCGGTCGGTCGACGAAAAGACGGCGGTCGGCACGGTCAAGCCGATGACCGTGCAGACATCCTTGATGACGCTGAGGATCGTCATGACGGATCAATCCACCATCGCCAATTCCTTGGCCGCAGCGACCAAGGTGTCGTGGTTCGGATTGCCACGCGGCCGGGAGCCGGTTTCCTTGGCGATGTAGACCTTCAGGGCTTCATCATCCATCGCCTCAATCTCGGCAGCGGTTGGCGGCTTGGTCGGCTCGTCTTCGTTTTCTTCGTCGACTTCATCATCGTCGGCGGTCTGGTCGTCGTCTTTCTCGTCGGGCTCTGCCGCGACAGCGGTTGCGGTATCGTCGCCCTTTACGCCAGCCTGCATGAACTCTTCGCGCAGCCGGCGTTCATCCGCTAACTGCTGGGTCAGGGCCGCGACCTGAGCCGCAAGGTTGACGATGTCGGCGCTGCCGGCCGCATTGTCGAGATAGGCCTGCGCCTGGTTCTTCAGTTCGCGGCCGCCCATGCCGAGCTGCTTCAGCGGGGTGCCGTCCAGCGAAGCCAGCTGCTCGACTGTGTGGACGCCGAGCGCCTTCAACTCGCGGCGCTTGCCTTCCTTCAGGAACGGCGCCTCGGAAAGCGGCGTGCCGGAAAGTGGCTGGGAGGTGCCGTCTTTGAAGGCGAGATATTGCTTGTTGTAGAGCTGGGCATAGGTGACGAGACCGCCGCCGGCCGCAATGTCGGCTCGTCTTCGTTTTCTTCGTCGACTTCATCATCGTCGGCGGTCTGGTCGTCGTCTTTCTCGTCGGGCTCTGCCGCGACAGCGGTTGCGGTATCGTCGCCCTTTACGCCAGCCTGCATGAACTCTTCGCGCAGCCGGCGTTCATCCGCTAACTGCTGGGTCAGGGCCGCGACCTGAGCCGCAAGGTTGACGATGTCGGCGCTGCCGGCCGCATTGTCGAGATAGGCCTGCGCCTGGTTCTTCAGTTCGCGGCCGCCCATGCCGAGCTGCTTCAGCGGGGTGCCGTCCAGCGAAGCCAGCTGCTCGACTGTGTGGACGCCGAGCGCCTTCAACTCGCGGCGCTTGCCTTCCTTCAGGAACGGCGCCTCGGAAAGCGGCGTGCCGGAAAGTGGCTGGGAGGTGCCGTCTTTGAAGGCGAGATATTGCTTGTTGTAGAGCTGGGCATAGGTGACGAGACCGCCGCCGGCCGCAATGCTCTCGCGCGTGGCGTTCGGTTCGGCATCATGCGCCGGATAGGTCGCCTTGGTCTGGCGATTCGCCGGGAATGAAAGGTCGCAGACCTCCATATCGGTGAAGATCGGCCGGCCGGCTGACCTGCTGGCCTGTTCGTTGGGGATGACGTGATTTCGGAAAACGACGTTGACGATGTTCTGGTTCGCGCTCATGGCGAAACTCCTGTCTGAGAGGGTGCAAAGAAAAACGGGAGCCGAAGCCCCCGTTTCAGTGTCCTGTTGGAATTGGCCGGGTTACGCGGCCAGAGCGTCGTCGACGTACGGTCGATCGATCTCGAACTCGGCGAGACCGGCAGACGGTACGCCGACCGCAGAAGCGCCCTTGGCGTTCTTGACGCGGTCGCCAGCGACAACAGCATCGTCGACGCTGCCGGCGGTCGCCGTGGCGTAGACGTTGGCATTGTCGAGGAAGCCGACCAGAGCCTTGCCGATCGCCTTGCCCTTGATCTGATACCAACCGAACTGGCTGGCGACATTCGCGGACATGGCGACTGCAATGGAACCGATCATGTCGGGGCCGAGGAGCACCGTCGACCAGTCGTCAGGATTGTAGAGCACCCACGAGCCGACACCGGTGGTGGCGACGCCGGCGAGATAGATGAACTCGCCGACGCCGTAGACCGGATCTTGCGCCTGGATGATCTGACCCAGCCAAGGGCCAGGAGTGGAGCGCCCGGCCGCCGTAGAGGCCGGGAGCGTTGCGGCGATCGGCGGGAGGCCGAGATGCGGAGTGTGAGGAACGTATGCCATTTTCTGGGTCCTCTCCTTTACGCGGCCGGGTTGCTGTCGATGAGCTTCCACTGGAACAGCGGATTGTTCATCGTCAGTTCGCCCATAAAGCCGATGTACTGGACATTCGCGTCCTGATTGATCGGCATCATGGATTTGCCGATCTTGTTGAAGTTGCGTTCCGGGTGGTAGCGGAGCCAGAGCGTGTCGGTGTCCAGACCATAGGTCGTGTTCGCCGGCATGTTGGAGCCGATGCCGCCTTCCTGGACGATTTCAGCGGAGCGACCGGCGCCGAAGTATTTCAGCGACGTGAAGCCGAGCTTGCCGAGCCCAGAAACATCGTTGACGCGCTGGATTGCCACCGTGGCCGCGTCATAGGCTGCGTAATGCTCGGGCGACATCAGCAGGAGATCGGCGGCACGGGTGCCACGCGAGCGCTGCGTCATGATCGAATTGAGCATCGGGCGAATGGTGGTCGCCGTGACCTGCGTTCCGATAGCCGGGAAGGCAGAGTTCGCGTCGAACACCGAAGTGCGCCAAATCGCGTTGGCGCCGCGGTCGATGCCGGCATAGACGCCGGAGTTGACCACAGTCGGAACCGCGAGCTGGAGGCCGCCAAGTTCCTTGCCGCCGAAGCGAGTGCCGTTGCCGTGGAGCGAGATATCGACCTCGTCCTGCAGCTCACCTTCCGCAGCCTCGATGTGAGACTCCAGAATGTCCATGAGCTGGTTTTCGCCCTCGTTGTTGAGGATGTCCTCGTTGGCGAGAGTGACGGCAACGGCGCACATTTTCGGCGAGTATTCGGCGTCGTTGAACAACTCGGCCGGAACCGGGTTGAGGAAGTCGAAGCCGTTATACCAGACCGCCGAACCCGTCTTGGTGTAGAGCAGGCGCTGGCGGATCTTCGGGCCGGAGTATTCCTTGAACTTGCCCTTGCGCTTCAGCACGTTGAGCAAGGCGTTTGAATTGGAGACCAGGTCCTGGTAACCCGAGGCACGATCCTCAAGCGCCAGAGACAAAATCTCCTGGTTCTTTTCAACTGAAGTAAGAGGCATTTTGCCCCTCCTTTTTGCGATGGATTATCCGATCTGGGACACAGCCCGCCGGAGTGAATCCTTGATTGAGGTGGAAGCTCGCTTCGTTGCCGGGTCTGAGCCAGCCGAGGGCGCGCCTGTGATGGATTTCTGGCCCTTCAGGGTCTGAGCCTGGGGGTCTTGAGCGGTGCGCGTCTGAGGCGCTGCTGAAACTGTGGTGGTCGATGCGGCCGGGTCGGGATTGAGCATTTCCGCAAGCTTGTAAGCTTCGGCCAGATCGGCGGTTTTGCCTGATTTCAGGAAAAAGGCGATGTCTTCGGCCAGGTCCTCGAAACGGGGATTGTCAGCCGCGAACTTCTGCACCTGCGCATCGATCGTTGCTACGTGCTGCTGTTGCATCGTGTTGGTGACGCCACCGACGCTATGCTTCAGCGTCTCGATCTCGCGCTTGAGCTGCTGGATGGTGGCGTCATTCTGGCCCTGCACCTCGTCGGGCTTCTGGCCCATGACATGCGCAGCGAGCTGGCGAAGCGAGATGCCTGCATAGTCGCAGACGGCCTCAATGCCCTTCAGCGGGTCCGAGAGTAGCGTCCGCTCCAGATTGGTGTAGCGCGTCATCGCATCGCGCATCGTGGTGTTGTTCTTGGTGGCCAGTTCGTGGAAGTCCCGGACCTTCTCGAATTCCTCCGCTGGCACGCGGTGCTTTTCGATGCCGGCTTCAAGCTCGCGGATCGAGCGGTGAACGGCCGCCTTGACCGGGTCGGGAGCCTTCTCCCATTCGGCCATCGCAGCGGCGTCGCTCTTGAAGCGCGCTGGCGCCTCGGCATGGCTAGTTTGCGTGGCAGTCTTGCCGGGCTCAGTCTTGGCCGTCTCTGCCGGCTTGGCAGGCTGCTGAGTGGTGTTCGCGTCCTTGGTCGGCTTCGGATCGGGAAGCGTCTTTTCAGCCTTGTCAGCAGGCTTCTCGCCCGGCTTGGGCTGGGCCTCCACCGGTTTCTTGCCGGTGTCGGTCTCTTCGGCCTTGGCCTTCTCATTGACCTTTTCGGCCGCTGCCTTCAGCGCTTCGCGAGCGGTTGGCGCCTTCTTTGCTTCCGGTTCGGGCTTGGGCTCGGCGGTGTTGGGTTCGGTGCTGATCGGATTCGGCGTCTGCACATCGTCGGCAACAGTCGAGATTTCGGCGGGCGCCGAAGCGCCTCCGTTCAAGTCTTCCATGGGATTGCTCCGTCTGAGGGATTGCTGGTTACTGGTGGTCCTGGCGCATCAATTCCAGCGCCTGGTCGATGTGCTCGCGCGTGATGCCGCGCAGCAATTTCTCTTCCATCTTCGCCCGGATGTCGTTCGGGATGATCAGGGACAGCGCGCCCTCAAGCATGGCGACACACAAGACCGCCTGCTGGCCAATATCGAGGCGACTGGCTTTGAATGTTGCCTCGATCGAGTTGACGAGGCCGGCGCTGATCACGGCGCCCGGACCCGTTCGCCGCGATCGAAACGGGCCTTGGCTTTCTGCACGCTGTCCTTGACGGCGTTGCGGTCGATCTTCGGACGCTTGCGGGGCCGCAACCGTGCCGGGTCGTTGCCAACTTCCTCGAGCCCAGCGGCGCGGTAAGTCGCGCGAAGAGCCGATTTCGAGGTGTAGACCTTGCCGTCGTGCATCGACTGGACTTCGGACATGGTGTCCGAATTGATCATTGGCGCCGATAGATGCGAGCGCTTCGGCTTGTTCGTCTCGACCTTGCGGAAAACCTGCCGGCCGTCGCCGAGATTGATCCACGTGTAAGCCATTTAAAGACCGCTGGCCCGCTTCAGCGTCGTTGCGACCCCCGGGTTGACGTTGGTCAGCGCCAGCTTGTGGGCATCAAAGGCGCCAGCGTTGATCTGCTTGGCAATTTCCTTGGCCTGCTCACCCGGAATGCCGACGGCCATAAGCCTGTCGACGTTGCCATTGGTGAGGCCCGCGTTCATCTGGCGGGCAACCTCGATTGCCACCGGATAGCTCATGCCGCCCCGGCAGAGTTCATCAGCACTGACTGGCATGGTGTTGTCCTTTTCAAAGTTGAGCAGCAGCCGGCTGAGGCGCGGCGTTCTTCTGCGCTTGGCCGAGCACCTGAAGGCGCAGCTTTTCGATTTCGAGCTGACCCTTCTGCATGTCCTGCTCGTGCTTCTGAGCTGCGGCGGCCGAGTTGGCCTCGATCTCGCGGACGCGGATATCGGCCTCGCGCTGCTTTTGCGCGGCATCGGCGTTAATCCGGGCGATATCGGCCTCCGCCTTGGTCCTTGCGATTTCCGCGTCGCTTTGTGACTTGGCCATTGCGGTGTCAGACTTGGCCTTTTCCACCGCCATCTTGCCTTCGTTGGCCCTGGCGTCAGCTTCCGCCTTGCCGGCGCTGGGATCTGGCCTAGGCTGGGAACCCATCGCCTTCATTTGCTCCGCAAACTCGTCGATCGTCGCATCCATGCTGCGACCGGGACGGAACGGCGCCATGGCGAACTTCAGCACCTCGGCAGCAAAGGGAGCCGTCTCAGGTTGTGCCTGCACCATCGGGCCAAGCTGGGCGAGCGTGCCAGCAAGCGCCGTCAGGAACTCGCTGCGGCGCTGCTTCTCGGCATTCTCGTCGGGCTGGATGGTGCTGTCGGTCTCGATGTCGAGACTAAACGGCCGGATTTTCTGATCGTGCAGGAAGTCCATAACCTGGTCGACGGTGACGGTCTTTTTCAGCTCCTCGACCTGCTTTGCGATCTGGGCAATCTGCCCCTGAGCCTGCTGCATGATCTGCTGCGCGGCTTCAGGGTTTTGCTTCGCCATCGCGGCGACTTCGGGATCGCTCGATGCGCCCTGCAATTCCTTCTCGATGCTCTTGGCCTGGGCCTCCAGCGGCTTTACCTGCTTGGCGATGTCGGCATCGCTGGGCAGTTCCATCTGGCTCATTTCCAGCAGCGTCTTCGACTGGAAATTCTCTGCCATGACCTCGGCGATGATGCGCGCCGCGTCGCGAGCGATGCGCACCAGCTCGTTCTGCCGGTCCCGGATGCGGACAGAGCCGTATTGCGTCTTGATCTGCTGCGCGCCGAGCGTTTCGTTCGGGTTGCTCTCGCCCCGCATGATGTCCGACAGGCCGCTGATCTGGTAAATGTCCTCGATCAGCTGCTTACGAAGCGCGATCAACTGCGTGATGGTCGACGCCACCATGTCGGTCGGCAGCCAGACAATCGTGTCCTTGGCCGATCCATTGCCGAAAGCAGCCCAATTGCTGACCGGAACCATGATCTGGCGCGGATCGCGAGTCTTAACCGCGGCCTCGATCGCATCGCCGATCTCACCAGCGCCGGCCGGATAGAAACCGCGCACCTGAAGCGCTTCGGTCAATGCCGAAATGCGGTTGGTGATGTCGTTGATTTCCTCGATCTGGTCTTTGTAGAAGACGTAATCGGGGACCGGGATAAGGCTCTCCGGCTGCAACGTGCCATAGGCCGGCTGCGGGCACGGGAAGAAGTCTTCCAGCGTCAGGTGCGGCGCTCCCTCGTCCAGCACGACATCAACGCCTGGTGACAGCCACACCACCTTGTTTTCGGACTTCGACCACAGTTCCCAGACGCGCGCCTTCAGCTTGCCGTCGGTGTTGTTCTTGTCGTCCTTGCGCTTGGCGAATTCGGCATCCTGATAGGCGTTGCCCGACGTTGCCTTGAAGCGCTTGCGCATCTCTTTGCGCGTCATCCATGCGCCGCCGGCGACCCAGTCCACTTCCTTCCAGTTTCGGGCGGGATCGTGCACGAAGTCGCGACGGTTCTTGTGCTCGATGCAGACGGTTTCGGTGTAGCCGTTCTCTCGGCTCTTGGTCTCGTACCGGATCCACATGCACCCGCGCGCAATCGTGGCCAGGTCGTCGCGCACCAGGCGCATCACGCCGTCGATGTTCTGCCGATCGAACGTGACCGCCGTCGAGCGCTCGACAAGCTCCGATGCCGTGCGCGGGAGCGGTCGCCTGTCCTGAAAGCGCGGCGCGACCACCGGGACCGGAGGGCGGGAATACATGGAAGGCTTCAGGACCTCAATATTGGCCCAGAAGATTTGAAACTCGCGGTCGCGGGTGACGTTAGCCAGGCGCTCCAGGTCGGCATATCGCTTCTGGATGTTGGTGCACCGCGTCTGATAGTCGGCAAAGCCGGCCTTCTCCTGATCCGTGATCAGCTTCAGCCAGCCCTTGGAGGCCTTCGGCTTCAGCGACGGGTCGAACGCATCATCTGCGGTGCTGTCGATCTCGTCTTCTGTGTCGTTGATCATATGCGAATCCTTCGACGCCCGTTGCCGTCGTCAGGCACGCCGGGAAGCAGGACATGGCCTTGTGGCACCTTGGGAGCCGGCGTCTTGGTCTTGGCTGCCCATGGCCGCGACATGCACGCGTAGCGCGTCTCGTCGGCCGCATGGTCTTCCTGGTCGCTGTTGAGGTCTTCCGGGTTCGCTTCGTCATGCTGAAGCGCCGGCAGTGTCCGAATCGTGTGGATGCAGGTTTCGAAGAAGAACAGCATCGCCCGGCCGTCCTCGTCGCCAGTCAGTCGGCCGCGCAACTGATCCCAGCCGCCCATGGCGCCGCGTCCAGCTGTTCGCTTGTTGTCGGCGCGTCGGAAGGTCGATCCGTTAGCGTTCGTCCCGTTCGCCATGCGCTCGGCGAGAGATGGCCCGCCGTCCTGGCTGAAGGCAGCAGGGTCAAGCACGCCGTAGCTGATCGTGTCGTCATAATCGCGCTGGCGGACACCGGCGCCGACGGCTTCGGCATGCAGCTTCAGACCGGTGTTGGGCAGATAGCGGCCCGATTTATCGATCTTCACGCCATACCATTCGCGGTACTTGATGAGCGCGCCGCGTGGAATGACGATGCCGGGCGCGCCAGCCACTCCAGACGGCACAATCGTGTCATCGGACGCAACCGCATACCACCCGAAAGAGAACGGCTTGGCGCTGCCCCAGTCGCCCGCCCTGAAACGCGTCCAGTGGTCTGGAATGGCGAACGGTTTGACGACATGCCGGCGACGTTCGAAGTTGTCGAAATAGGCCCCCTCGACCACATCCCAGTCGCCATAGCGCATTGCGCGCACCAGGCTTTCCGAACCGAGACCCATCAGCCGGCCTTCATAGCCGGGATCGTTGTCGTTCATCGACGGATTGTCTTCGAGCTGCGCAGGGATGAACTGACGCTGCATGCCGCCTTCGCTGACTTCGGCCTTGTACACCTTCAGCGGCAGCACGCCGTCAATGAATGTTGCCTTGACGAACTGGTGACCAATGCCGCCCGGATTGGCGCCACACAGGATGCGCGGGAACCGGCCGGCGTATTGCGGCGGAACCTTGATCCCGACCATGCGCACGCGGTTGCGGAGGAACCGGTAAATCACTTCGGTGAAGTGGGTGAGCTCGTCGATCAGCAGCACATGGATTTCAGCGCCCTGATATTTGAAACGGTCCTTCTCGTCCTTGCAGTGGCAAAGATAGATCCTCGATCCGTTCCAGAACCGAATTTCATCCTCGACGATGGTGACGAACCCGCATTCCACCCAGCCGGCAAGCATCTGGCGAAAGCCTTGCGGGCCTTCCATGTGGTTCTTGATCAGGTCGTCGCGGATGCGGCGGAAGAGATAGACCTGAAGGCCTGGGATTTCGGCGCACCACGTGATGGCGGCCGCGCGCATCAGGTGCGACTTGCCACCACCAGCAGCACCGCCATAGAGCGCTTCGGTTGCTTCCGTCTCGAATGCCAGCGCCTGCTTGTCGTGCAGGTCGAGATTGATTTCAGCTGCGGCTGCGGAGGCGGACATTGACCACGGGGACGAGCGCAGCGCCGTCCTTGCCAGTGAGCTCGACGCGTTCCTTGAACATGCCGAGATGCTTGCCCAGGTCGACCAGCGCCGATTTCTTGTCGTGCATCTTGATCTTGATACCGGTTTGGGTGAGCGAAACCTCGGACACCGCGGCGGCCGTGTCGTCGTCAATCTTGTCGCTGCCGACCAACTCGACCGGATAGATGCCGAGACCATTCGGCTTGGCGTTCTCCGATTCCGTGTCGATCGGGCTGCGGCCCCACTGCACCGCCTTGCGAATATCGGAAAAGGCAATCTTCGCCAGCTCGGCCACGATGCGTTCCTGAGTGACGCCGAGCTTTTCAGCGATGGCTGCTTGCCGCGCTGCGATGGCCTCGCCAACCATAACATTCGATAATAGGCGCGATCCTTGCACCTGGGCTGTCAATTCACTGTAGCCGGCCCGCTTTGCCGCCTGTGTGGCGTTCAGGTCGATCATGAATTCTTCGACGAAGCGCGCTTGCTTCGGGGTCAGCTCTGTTGCGGGCATGAGTGGTCTCCCCGGTCTGAGCGGGTGCGGCATTTGCAAAAAGTTGCGGTGCTTTCCAGATGTTGCTCTAATCAAGGCGCCCCTGATGTTGAGCGCCTGGAACATGTAAAACCGGAGGACCAAAATGCCCTGGGTAGATGCAACTTGCCCGATTACGGATCAGCAGGCACTCGTGAACTCGGAGACGTTTGGCGACATCCGGGAGTTCCGCTGCTCGCAGTGTGGCGACTTTAAAATCACCAACTCGGCCATAGCAATGTTTGCGGGCCTCTCGGCAGAACAGAAGTTGGAGCGGTTCATCTACGCGAAGAGCATTGCTGGCACGGATAACCCTATCACCGTGACGACCGAATTTGGATGATCGTGCCTGCCTAAACCTTCTGACATCCGCGCGGCTCTGGCCATCACGGACCATGGCGTGTCACTGCTATTGCCCATGCGAGCGCAGTCTGATTACTTCTGTTTGTTGAACATCCCAGGAGGGACCAAATGGCAGAAACCTATAAAGCCGGTGATATTGTACAGTTGAAATCTGGAGGCCCCGACATGACCGTGTCGTCAGAAGTAGGTGGCGGCGACTTGATTTGTAAGTGGTTCAATCAAGACATTGCGACGTGGACGCCTCAACAGGCCATATTTAAACCCGCCGAACTGAAGAAGGCTTGATCTGGGTTTAGTCGCCAACAAAAAACCCGCCTGATTTGGGCGGGTTCCGGCGCACCTCGTCACAGTGCCCGAATATCTACCATACGTGACGGCACGTTTCAACTGTTGTGACGCGTTGCTGACTGCGATCCGTAGTGAAAAACGAGACGTTGCAAGCCCATGCGCAATAGTTGGGCGGGAATGTCTCGGACCACGTTCTCCCGCTGCGCAACTTCCTTGATCGACAACCCGAGACCGCACACGGCATCAATTACCGCCAGAATTTCGGGATAGACCAGAGCTTGCCTGGCCCGTGCCATAAGAGCGTGGTTGTCGATGAGCTTGGCCGAAACGTTCGTCCCCCGTGAGCCGCTGTCGACACGTTCCCCCATCCCCATCGTCTTCAGTCCTTCCCGAGCCGCCAGTTCGAAGTCGGCGCGATACCGAGCGCCAGCCTCCCGCTGCTTGTAGGTTAGGCTGGATATGCCCTTGAGCGGATCGACATTGCGAACCCGAGCTATGCCACCCGTGCTGATGTAGCCGCCATTGCTGACATCGTAGATGCGTCTTGCGTCGGCGGTGCCGGCAATGAGCCGATCGCGACCGTGATCGTCCTTCTGGACAGCGAAGTCATGGCCGAGGTCGCGACGGATTTTTACCTGCTCGGCCTCGCCCTTACGCATCTTTGGCGCGGCCGGTTTGGTCTTTTTTGCTGCTTTGGTCATACAATGCTCCGTTGGGTCATGCGCTGCATCTCAGTCATGGCGCGAGATTCGCCGCCGGCTTTGGTCTGCAACGCCAGCCGCTGGTTATTGGGAACGCGAAGTGCTAGGACGCGCTTTGCGTGAAGTCTGCTTGTACCGAAGAGCTAAAGATCGACGTTTACTTTGTAACTCATGTGGAACGTTGCGCTTGAAAAGTCGTTGGGAAGCATGGCTAACTATGTTGGCGGAGTGCCGATCAAAATCGCGCACGGGGTTCGCGTCATCGAGACGCACGCCGACATGGCAGATGTGCTCACCAACGGCGAATGGCCTTCGGACGGGCCGAAATTCCTCGCCGCGTTGGCCGCACTGGTTGAGGCGCGCATCGGACGTTGCAGCGATTCGAGGGTTAGAATCGCATTCATTGAGGCGGCTATGGAAGCTGACTTGCTTCCTGATAGCTTCATGCAGAACTGATTTGCGATCCCATTTAGCTTCCTCGGCACGATGAGTTGCGCCAGGCATGGGCGGTCAAGTTCGGCTTGGGTAAGCGATCGCATCATGACGCTCTCCGCTTGTTGAAAGGCACGACATTCGATCCGTGTTCGTTGTCCACGGCTCCCTCTTCTCTTGGGGTAATCATTGAGGGGGAATAGGCGGCAGATTTTGCCGGGACAGACCGGCAGATTTTGCCGGGACAAACCGGGTTCTGTCCTGGCAGATTTTGCAGGGACAAATCGGCCCTTTTCGTCGCTTTTTTCTGGCGCTCGACTTCCTTGTGATAGCTGGTCATTGCGTCAGCGTGCTGCCTCGCTTCGTCGCGCCAAGGGTTAATCAGTCTATAGGTTGAGACCTTGCCGCCAGATTTGGCCGGCGTCAGATAAGCCCGCCCCGCGTCGTTTTTGCCGAGCAGACGACCGCGACTGATCCGAAACTGCCTGTCCCCCAAACCTGTCAGCGCTTGAGCCCGTGTGGACGCCAGCCACGTCTTGCACGACGGCCAGGCCATAACCGCCACATAGGCGGCGAGGACCTTAAAGTCTGCCGGCGTCAGCGTTGGATCAATGTTGGCCGTCTCGATAAGATCGAGCTTGAACGAGGCTTTCGAGCGATCCAGTTCTTCTTTCATGCGACGTCTCGCATCGCCATAATGCCGGTCAGGCAGCGCTGCACTGCGAAGATGCTCGTTCGCTGATGCAGATCGTTGAAGTCTGTCCCCATGTCTGGCGGCATGCCAAAGGGCAGCGACGTTTTTCGGGCGTAGTATTCGCTGGCGCCGAGGCCATCGAACTGCTTCAGCGGCTTGTCATTCTCTGCGGCGATGAACACGCGCCCGGTGATGGTGCTGGCGATCGGCACGATGTTCGCGGCCGAAAAGCAGCAGAGGATGGTCGGTCTGACTTTGATGCCCTGCAGAGCTGCGCGGACGGAAAGACCTGTTGCGTAGCCTTCGCAGAGCCACGTATCGACGCCGGTGCTGATCCTGTGCGCAGCGCCCCATGTGGCCCCACCAAAAAGGAACTTTTTCGTACCGTCTTCCCAGATCAGTTGTACCGACACCACTTGGCCGCCGATGCGAGCCGGGATAACCATCGCGGACGAACAACTGGCATCGGGCACGAGATAATCGCCGGCGATCCGGCGGACGTCTTCCGCCCGGATCACCATGGCCTTTTCGTCACGAAACCCTTTCGCGGCCAGGTAGGGGTGCGCGGCGATCTTGGCCGTGGCGATCATGTCCGACGCTAGTCGGGCAGCGCGTGCCGCGTCGGCCTGCTTCTTCCGCTTTGAAAACTCGATTTGCTTTGCGATCTTCTGGCGGTCGCGCTTCTCGACCTCGCCACCCATCCCGACGGTAACAGTCTCGCCGGTTTGCCAGTTGAAGGCCGTGACGTGCGTTTCGTTGATGATGACCCGCCCGTCGCCCTTACCGTTCTTGCCGGATAGCGTGTCGGTGTGCAGCCACTTGCCGAAGCTGCGTTCCTTTGGCGGGATGATGCCGACCGAAGAGCAGGCGTTGTCGATCGCGTCTTCGATGCTCATGCCGCGCGCCTCGGCTTGTTGCGGAACCGTTTGATTTCACGCTCGACAAGCTGCCACTCGTCGACCTTCACACGGCTGTGTTCGCAGGCCGCATCGAACAGCCCATAGGGCAGCTTGCTGCCGGGGTAGATGCCGCGCCAAACGCCATAGGCCCACTTGCGAGACGATTCCTCGCCCTTGCGCCCATTGGACAGGCAATAGGCCAGCGCCGTGTTCCAGATCGACTTCGGATCTTCCAGGCACTTCGCGCGCAAGCCCTTTCGAGGCGCGAAGGCGTTCTTAATGCTGAAATCGAAATCGATCAGCTCGCCTTCAACGACTTGAATTTCGCCATACTTCGGTCGCTGCCAACCGCAGGAAAGGCAAGCGTCGTGATGGGGCTCCATTTGAAGCCCGCACTCACCGCAGAAGTATTTCTGTTTGACTTTCTCGTTTGGCTCCCGAGCTTCGCCGTCTTTCTTTTGCGCGCTCGACAGGCTGTCGACACCATGTTCGAACAGCCAGGCAGTATCTTCAGCGAACGTGACGCAGTTGCCGGAGTGATCCAGCCACAGCCCGAAATCTTTGCCTTCGGAAATGCGCATCACGCGCCCAAGCTCTTGGATATGGGACGAGAAGGATTTTCTGTAGGGCCGGCAGGA
This sequence comes from Mesorhizobium sp. C432A, assembly GCF_030323145.1. Taxonomy (NCBI): domain Bacteria; kingdom Pseudomonadati; phylum Pseudomonadota; class Alphaproteobacteria; order Hyphomicrobiales; family Phyllobacteriaceae; genus Mesorhizobium; species Mesorhizobium sp. C432A. Next base: position 2,408,132 of record NZ_CP100470.1, read on the forward strand.
GATGCCGCACATCACATCAGGCACGTCGAAGCCTTTGGTCAGTACCGCGCAGGAAACGAGACCGTCGATCGCGCTGTCAGGCTTGCGGAATTCCTCGATTTTGTCCCGCCGCTCTTTATCCGAGGCGTCCAGGTAGCTGATCTGTTGAAAGTTGAAGCCAGCCGCTGCGAACTGCCGGCATAGCTCTTCACCGTGGGCAACGGATGGTGAGAAGACGAGGGTCTTCACGGGACCGCCGAAATGCTTTTGCGTTTGCTGGACCCATGTGTGGATCACGTCGCCAATGATGGTTATGCCGCGCTGGCCGGCGTCGGTTTCGTCGTACTCGCCGGTGAACGCCTTCTTGGCGCCCTTCATGTCGGGCGTGACGCAAGCCTTAATCTTGAGCGGCGTCAGCCAACCGTCGGCGAGGAGTTGATTTGTCGTCGCGCCGTTGACGAGAGCGTCCCAGTGGTCGGCCATACCGTCGGTGAACGGCGTCGCGGTCAGGCCGACAACGATGGAGTCTTTCGCGCGCTCGACCAGTTCGAGATTTGATTGATATTCGCAATGAGCCTCATCGACGATGATGAGCTTCGGCAGCTCGCCATCCAGATATTTGCGCCGCCCTATCGTTTGCGCCGATGCCACCTGCACGGGCTTCGTCGGATCGGTCAGCCAGTGATCGGCCTGGATAATGCCGTGGTCGATGCCGTATTTTGCGAAGCGCTCGCTGGTCTGGTCGATCAGCGTGACGCGATCCACGATGAACCAGGCTCGAGAATTTTTGGCTTGGTTCTTGGTGACGAGATCGATTGCCGTCTCTGTTTTTCCGAACGCCGTCGGCGCCACCAGGATGATCCTACGCGCGCCTTCGCGGATACGCTGCCGCAAAAGCTCTTCTGTCCTGACTTGGTGAGGACGAAGCGATATCTGTTGATGGGCTGGCGGAAGCGCGTTCACACCGCTACCCCCGGTGCTTCGTCAATCATCCGGCCGCATGTCGTCAGGAACCACGACCAATCCATTTCCGAAACCCCGGCCGGCTTGGTCAGGGACAGATAGCGGGCGAACTGTTCAGCCCATTCCCGAGGCGCGCCACCTTCAAACTCGACGATCGCGGCACGCTCTTCGAATTCGATGTTCTCGTCCGAGCGCAGATATTCGGCGACGGCCTGACTGTTCTTGGTGATGTACGTTTTCGCGGATGCAGGCAGCTTCTTCGGGTTCACGATCCGCAGGGAGTTGTCGTCGAGCACGATGTTTGCGCCAAACGACCGCACTCTGTTGAAGAGATCGGCCACGTCAGCCAAGGGAAATAACCTCATCATCCGAAGATTGCGGATCAAGGGGAATGACGACGTCGCCGGACCATCCGAGATCAGTGGCGCGCTTCTGCCACCCCTTTGCCCGCTTCATCCATCCGGCCTTGTCTTCGCTCTCCTGGATCAGCCGGGCGTTTAGGGTGCGAATTTCTTCGTCCTTGCCAGCGATCACGGCTTCGAAGCCGCCTTGCTGATACTGGACCCACATGTCGGCGAACTTTGCGTTTTCGGCCTTGAGCGCCGCGTTGTCCGCTTCCAGACCGCGCACCAGTTCTTCTAATTCAGACACACGGTCTACAGTCTCGACATTCGAGCCGTCGGCTTTGGCCTTCGCAACGGCGTCATGGCGGGCGGTGACATGCTGCTTGACGGCGTCGGGGAGCGCGGCGTGGGATCTATCGCGCTGGCGGTCGTGTTCGGCTTTCACTTTTTCTTTGGCGGCGCGCTTCTCCGCGATGACATCGGTGGCGGCCTTTTGTGGCGCTTCCCCCTGTTGCACGCGGGTCTTGATGTCGGCCGTCACTGACGAAAGGTCGGCTTTTATGTCTCGCGCCACAGCTTCCGAAATGTGTACAGATGTGGACAGATCACCGGTTGCCTCTGCGATTGCCGCAATGACGCGACCCTGATCAAGAAGCTGATAAGATCGGCTGCGGCTCAGGCTGAATTCGGCTCGGACGTAGGCTTCCCAGCTCGCATATTTCAGTGCCTTCCAAGCCTCACGCTCCTGAGCTTCGAGAAGCAGCGCCCAGGCACTATCGACGGCTTTGCGGATGCGCCCCGTAAGCGCTACCGCTTCTCTCTCAGTCAGTGAGCGGCCAGGTGCGACGGCGGTCTTCGCGGTCTTGTGGATCATCATGCTGGTTCTTTCACCCCAAGCAGGCGGCGCAGTTCAGCATAAGCTTCCGCCAGCGAGGGTCCGGACGCCGTGACGCCCGATGCAATGTCGCGGATGATCACCGTACCGTCGGCCGTCGTAATGTGCGTGTAAGCTGCGGACATGAAGTCGCGGACCTTCTTGGCCGTCTCCGGCCAGCAACGTCGGCCCTCACGCAAGCGCGTTACGAACTTGGGATCGTTCAGAGCGATCAGACCTATGTTGGAATCCCGCACTTTCACTTTCGACTGGAAGGCAGCGATTTCCGAAATCAGTTCCGTCCTGGTGTCCATATTCAGCCTCAAGGGGAAATTTCCCATTAACCAATAGGCTAGAACCTTAGTGACGGTCAAGGGGCGATAGGCTACAACCCCGCATACTTTTGAATTCAAGGGGAAAAAACGCCGTGGATAACGAGTGGGAAGCAAGATTTCGGGAACGGATGGCCGTCCAAGGCCACACAATGAAGTCGCTCTCCTTGGCTGCCGGTCTCAATGAATCGTTCGTTCGCGACATGCTCCAGAGAAAACGTCGGCCGAGTCTCGATAAGTTCTCGCGCCTCGTCGCGATCCTTGGAACGACAGTCGCCGACATCATGGGGGAGGACAGCGCGGGTTCTGACGGTGGCGCTCGCCAGGTGCCCCTTATGGGCTATATAGGCGCCGGCGCTGAGGTAGAGCCGGACTTTGAACAGGTTCCAGACGAAGGGCTAGACCAGATTCCTGTTCCCTTTGCTTTGCCTGGCGACATGATCGCGTTTGAGGTGCGCGGGAATTCAATGCTGCCGCAGTTTCGAGACGGAGCTGTTCTAATCGTATTTCGCGAGCAGCGGAGATCGCTGGAGAGCTTCTACGGCGAGGAAGCTGCCGTTCGAACGAGTGACGGCCGCCGGTTCATCAAGACGATTTTTCGCGGCAACCAGAAAGACCGCGTCAACCTCATGTCATGGAACGCGCAACCGATAGAGAACGTCCACTTGGCCTGGGTCGGAGAAATCTTCACCGTATTCCCGCCGAAGTCGCTGCACCGCGTGGCCAAGCAGGGTGGCATCCAAGGCAATTTGCGTCTTAAGAGCGCGTAAGGGGAAATAACCTATTGACTTAAGGGGAAATTACCCCCTTAATCTGGCTTCGTCAACTGATGGAGCTCATAATGAATGCCCTTCTTCCCGAAGCATGGACTGTGCTTGGCGTCACCGCCGCGATCATCACTCACAAGGCTGCAGTCATGGCTGACGAAGCCATGTTCGATGCGGATGGCAACTGCTTGGATGCTGTCGCAGTGCTCGACACAGAGGCGGCCGAGGCAAAGGCCTTCAAGTCGATGGTCGGCGCGCCTTGCTCCTCGCCGGCCGATGTCGCGGCCAAGGTCGAGTACATGCTCAACGGCGCGATCGGGAACCGGTCGAGTCTGATTGACTACCTCGCTGAATACAGCGACGGCGACGGGGATCTTACCCGCCGCCTTTTGCGGTCGTTCGCACCGTCGGCAGGTGCGCTCTGATGGACACCGAGTTGGCTGTCCTTGCTGGAAGGTTGTGCTGCTACTTTTTCCCCATGACCACACTCAGGAGCACTTCACGCATTTGAGGGGGCAGCAGGCTTTGATCCCGAATGCCAAAATTCAGAAGGACGCGCTTGTTACCTATGGCCGATTCCCAGACCCCCAAATTCGGATGTATTTTCTTGGCCGCTTCATCCGCAGCGCGGATCAGCTTTGCGTGCGCGCGAAGGTCGGCAGCGTCATCTTCGACTATTGGCGAGATCCACGTTTCGAAAAATGCATTCTGGTCGAACTCGATCGGCGCCGGATATTTTTCCTCCAGGGTGGCGACCACTTCGGCGTTCATCGAACGATTGTTTCGGTCCGCCGCATCGCGAATGCGATCTCGCATTCCTTCGGGCAGTCGGACCACAAATTGTTCAGCGCCGCGTCCGGGTTTTTTGGCCATCTCGGTTATCCACAGGCAAGTGATATTACCGTGCAATTAGTGCTTGCCCGGCCAGTCAGTCAATCGATATTACGGTGCTATTGATCTTACCGTAATATTATGGTTAAGATCAGGGAAAGGAGGATCGAAGTGTCTAGGACGGACCCGAAATTTTTGGTTCGCTTGCCGGCAGACGTGAAGGCTTTCATCGCCTCACAAGCCGCGCGGAATGGAAGTTCTCAAAATTCTGAAATTGTGCGGTGCATCCGCGACCGGATTGACCAAACGAAAACGGCGACCACCCAGCCCGCCAAGGCAAAGTAGTCGCCGTCCTGAAGAATGAACCGCCCGCCAAGGCGGCTCCCCTGAAGCGTCACACAGATGGAGATCAAAGTGACACAGCATGCAAATAGCACGGTAAACGTGAAAGTTCCAGTCCAGCCGGTCCGTAAGGTGCCGCACGAGGCCGATACCCTGTCTTTCATGCATCGCAAGATGCCGGCCGGCAGCGGAATATGCTACTGGAACATCGAGTCCAGCGGCCATTTCGGCAAGGACTGCGACAAGGGCCACGAATTGGCCCGCGAGTATCTCGACTATATCGGGCGCCACCCGACCAACGGCGCTACCACGCTGCTCGGATGCATCGTCAACGACATGGTGCGCCTCAGGCAGGAAGAGCGCTTGCCGTCCCGCAACCACTTGACCGGGGTAGAAATCGGCTTCCTTGGCGAGGTCAATCGCTACGCAATGGCCACGATGGTCGCCATGGTCAAGACGAAGGGCAACCCGGAAGGTGGTGTGGCATGACCCGCCCCGCTCATCCCCTTGGCTTCAAGACTGAGAAGCTGACGCTGGCACAGCTGATCGCGCTCGATGACGCATTGCAGACCGCCTCAAATGTCCTGTCCGGCTTGCAGGAGCAACCACGCTTTGGGAACGTGGCGGGCGAAATCCTGGATGATTTCAGGACCAACATCGGTTTTGAGCAAGAGACGATCCGAGACATCGCTTCAAAGCTGCCCGTGGTCAGCACGAACGATCGGGACATTAAGTTTGCGCTATTGGCCCGCATGTGGGTCGACCAAAGCGAAAGCCCCTCGACTACGATACGGGAGCTGGCGAGGATTATGGCTGATGTCGAGTGGAAAGGCGGTGCCAAATGAAGGCCCCGACCGACAATCTCGACGATCTGCAGAGCGACATTGCGCACCTGTCGGAAGTCATGGACATCATCGTCGAGACTTTGCTCGACACCCCCCGGTTCGATGGGTCGAACAAGTTGCTTGATCGCTCCATCGCCCTATCGTGGATCGCGCGTGACATGGCTGACATGCTGAGAACCGAGGCTGACCTTTGCCACCAGCGCGTCCTTCAAGAAGCGCGTGCTCGCAAGCGCGGAGGATCGTTGCAGTGAATGTCGCGACCGAAGGCGACGACGCGCCGCTTACCTTAAAGGAGGCATGTCAGGTCTTCTTCCGTGGCCGGATCACACCGGCCACGTTGCGGGCTGAGTCTAGGCGTGGCAGGCTATCAATCATGCGGGTAGGGCGGGCTGACTTCGTGACGCCCCAGGCGATGAGGGAGATGATGACGAAATGCCAAGACCAGCCAAAGGCGCCCGGCTCTACCTCGACCCGCAGCGCCGGGAATGGATCATCCGAGATGTCGGGGAGGTCTTCGAACGCACAGGCTGCAGCGAACCAGATCGCGCAGGAGCTGAAAAAAGGCTCGGCGAATACATCGCGGAAAAATTCAAACCAGTCTCTCGCGAAAGTCATCTCGCTCGCCTCTCGGTCGCCGAAGTCCTGACCGCCTACGGGCGCGAGTATGCGCCGCACAAGAAATCCGCCGAGCGGAGCGGGTACGCCATCGCGGCCTTACTGCCGTTTTGGGGATCGAGGACGCTGGCCGACGTGCGCGGCGAGACGTGTCGAGCCTACGCCAAAGCGCGAGGCGCGACCGTCCAGGCTGGCACGATCAGGCGAGAGCTTGCTGCACTGTCGAAGGCCATCAACCATTGGCATAAGGAACATGGGCCGCTGGCGTCCGTGCCGGAAGTGACCATGCCCGACATCTCGCCGCCGCGCGACCGCTGGCTGACCCGCACCGAGGCTGCGATGCACCTGGCCGGCGCGCTCGGCTTCTATCGGGAGATGTGGTGCGACGTGTCCACCAGGCGCGAACATTATCGGTGGCGCCGTAATCGCTTTGCCGTCAATCGCCATCTCGCCCGCTTCATTTTGTTGGGGCTCTACACAGGATCTCGGCGCGCGGCGATTTGCAACGTCCAATGGATGCCGAATACGACCGGCGGCTGGATCGACACGCAACGTGGCGTCATGCATCGGCGAGGGGAGGGAGTAGCCGAGACGAACAAGCGCCAGCCGCCGGTTCGGCTTGGCCGCCGCATCAGCGCTCATCTAGCAAGATGGAAAAAGATCGACGACGCGGCAAGAGACGCAGCTTCACAGGAAGCTGGCGAGCCAGTGTCAACCCATCTGCATGTCGTCAGCTATATGGGCAGGGGCGTAGCATCAGTGCGCACCGCTTGGGAAATGGCGATCGACAACGCCTGGCTTGATCCCGCCGCCACCGGTCAGCCTCCGATCACGCCGCACGTTCTGCGCCATACGCGCGCAACCTGGATGATGTTCGCTGGCATCGACATCTGGGAAGCGGCCGGCGCGCTCGGGATGTCGGCGAAAACGCTCGACAAAGTCTATGGCCATCACCACGTCGACTTCCAGAAGAACGCCGCCGAGGTCTAACCTACGTGAAGAACCCCGCCGAAGCGGGGTTCTAAAACTTTACGCAGCGATCAACTCGTATGGGTGAGCGTCATTGCTCACCTTTTGAATGTTGATCGGCTGTGCCTCGGTCGTCGGGACACTGCGACGGGACAATTCATCGATCCCAGCATTCACAGGCAGCTCGAGCTTCTCAATCGCAAGCCGACGCACTAAGGCCTCGATTGAGCTGTCGATTTCTACCTCATTACGCTCCCAACGCCCGATGGATTGCTTGTCACGATGCACAAGCGTCGCCAATTCAGCTTGGGTCAGCCCCATTTCCGATCGGAGGAAACGCAGCTCGTCACCGCTCATTCCCTTGGCATGATCAACGATGCCTGTGGCGATCACATGATGCAGTTCGTTAATGGCGGGAATCGTGATGATCTCGTCGCCGTCATCATCCACTTCAACAGCGATTCCGCTGATGTAGACGTTGAGCAGCCCGCTCTCCGTGTAGTGGTGTGCGTCATTCATCATCTTGAACTCCAATTATCGAGCCGGCAATCCGCTCGAACTCATCGATCCACATGACCGATATAACTTTTATGAGGCTCCCGGTCTTCGCGGGGATTAAAACAACCCCAATCGACCGGCTTCCACCGTTTGGCGTCTTGCATTCGATCCTATAACGAAAATGTCCCGCTCTCGTTGCAGGGATCGGAGCTTGATAGACATTGCCATATTTGAGGGCATGCAGCACATCCGACACGATCAAGCCACGTTCAGAAAGCCGGTCTCGCGCATGAAGCTTGTACGAAAGGTTCAGCTTCGGGTTTTTGGCGATAGCCCTAATTTCGATCGTCGCACGGCCAGCATCCCAAGGTTGCGTACTCGTCACAATGCCTCCCTAGAGAGGCCTTTCCGACCACTCGATGTATCATGGTGATACCTACTTAATTACTAAGCGTCAATCTGCAAGGGTCGCGTTTTTTAGTCCTGGAGCTAAACCACATGATGGGCCGACGCGCAGAGCGAACATTTGCCAAGGCCCAGTAAACGGGCACGCAGCCGTCATGGTAATTTCTGTGCCGTTTCTGTGCCAAGCGGCAGGCAGACGCAGCTAAGTTATTGAAAGGATGGTGGGCGTGACAGGGATTGAACCTGTGACCCCTGCAATGTCAATGCAGTGCTCTCCCGCTGAGCTACACGCCCATCCGAAGCCGCGCATACACCATTTTTGGTCCAGCGCGTCAATAGCCGGAAAAGGGAAAGAAAGGCTCGTTTTGTCGCGCCGCCGACGAAGCGGCGAGATCACACTGTGCGCGCTTCAGGCGGCCTGCAGCATTTTTTCGACCTCGTTGACGAGATCGCGCAGGTGGAAGGGCTTGGACAGCACCTTGGCGTCTTTCGGCGCCTTGGAATCGGGGTTGAGCGCGACGGCCGCGAAACCGGTGATGAACATCACCTTGAGGTCGGGATCGATCTCGGTGGCGCGGCGGGCGAGTTCGATGCCGTCCATCTCCGGCATGACGATATCGGTCAGCAGCAGGGAGAAAGGTTCTTCGCGCAGCCGCTCGTAGGCGCTGGCGCCATTGTCGAAATCGCTGACGTGGTAGCCGGCCCGCTCCAGTGCCTTGACCAGGAACCGGCGCATGTCGTCGTCGTCTTCCGCCAGCAGAATGCGTGCCATCTTGTCCCGTCCGAATCACCCCAGCCAAGCCTGCCGTCCGGCAAGCCCGTTAACCATCCTGTATATGAGGAGCTGACGGTAAACATCAAGTGAACGTTGGCGGCATTAATCCTGATTTGACGCGGTTCCTGACATGCCGAAATGCTGGACATGCGGCCGATGAGGTGGCAGTTTCCCATCATGATGCATTGCTGTTTCCGGGTTCGTTCAAATTGACGACGGCAGCCGAAGATTTTTCGGTCGTTCCACCCTTCGAAATCCGATCGGGCGCCGAGCAGCGCGTTCCCTTCGTCTTCAACTCACCGCATAGCGGCCGCTATTATCCAGACCGCTTCCTGGCCATGGCGCGGCTCGACCGGAACGCCATCCGCCGCTCCGAGGATTGCTATGTCGACGAGCTGTTCGGCAGCGCGGTGGTGCTGGGCGCGCCGATGCTGGCGGCGAATTTTCCGCGCGCTTACCTCGACGTCAACCGCGAACCCTGGGAACTCGACCCGCGCATGTTCGCCGAGCCGGTGCCGTCCTTCTGCAACATCCGCTCGGCGCGTGTCGCCGGCGGGCTCGGCACCGTGCCCAAGCTGGTGGGCGAGGGGCTCGACATCTATTCCGGCCGTCTGCCGCTGGCGGAGGCCGTCCAGCGCATAGAGGCGGTCTACAAACCCTATCACGAGACGCTGAAGCGGCTATTGACCAGAACCCATGCCAGGTTCGGCTATGCCGTGCTGATCGACTGCCATTCGATGCCGGCGAGCATCAGGGTGGGCGACAGCGGCCTGCGGCCGGATTTCATCGTCGGCGACCGTTTCGGCATCTCGGCCACGGCGGCCCTGACCGAGACGGCGATCGGCCTGCTCATCGGCATGGGCTACACCGTCGCCCACAACAAACCCTATGCAGGCGGTTTCATCACCGAGCATTACGGCCGGCCGGCGCGCCATCTGCATGCGCTGCAGATCGAGGTCAATCGCGGCCTCTACATGAATGAGCGGACGTTCCAGAAATCGGCCGGCTTCGATGCGCTGGCCGACGATATGGCGCGCTTTTCGGCCGACCTGATGGCGATGCCCGACCACCACTTCATCGACCTGCCGCTGGCCGCCGAATGACGCCGGAGCGGCGGCTGTTCATGCAATCCCGCGCTGGCCATCCCGCAGCGTAAAAAAAGACCGCATCGTTTGCACGACACGGTCGAAGTCTAGGGAGGAAACGCCCAAGGAGGGCATGGACAGGAAAACCTGTCCGAGAACAAATTTATTGTGCGATGCACAAATGTCAATCGATCCCACGCTTTTTTAATTCACTCTGATGTGGAAATGCGTTTCGATGGTCCCGATGTGTGACATTTCGGCAACGCTGATGTCTCTGATAAATCGATAAACCGGCTTGTTTTGGCGGGAAAGTGCCGGCAGACCGGGTTGGCACTCTGTAATGCGGGAGAATCACGTGGACATCAGCATCGATTTCATGCGCCGGATCGCGCAAGCGGCGGCGGCTGAAACCTTGCCGCGTTTCCGCGTACAGGGCGCGGTGGCCAACAAGGAAAAAGGCAGTTTCGACCCGGTCACCGAGGCCGACCGCGAGGCCGAGCGCGCCATCCGGGCGCTGATCTCGGCTGAGTATCCCGATCACGGTATCCTCGGCGAAGAACATGGCAGCGAAAACATCTCCTCAAGGCATGTCTGGGTGATCGATCCGATCGATGGCACCCGCGCCTTCATCTCAGGCTTGCCGGTGTGGGGAACGCTGGTCGGATTGACGGTCGACGATGACGCCGTCGCCGGCATGATGGCGCAGCCCTTCACCGGCGAGCTGTTCTACGCCAACGCTTCCGGCTCCCACTACGAAGGCCCCGGCGGGCCGCGGAAGCTGTCGACCCGCAAGAGGACGAAGCTTGACGAGGCGACCTTGTTCACCACCACGCCGGCGCTTTTCAAGGGCGAGGCGCGCACCCGCTACGACGCGTTCGAGAAACAGATCCAGCTCGCCCGCTACGGCGCCGATTGCTACGCCTTTGCCATGATTGCCTCGGGCAGCGTCGACATCGTCGCCGATCCCGGATTGAAACCCTACGACATCGTGGCGCTGATCCCGATCATCGAAAAGGCCGGCGGCGTCGTCACCACATTCGAGGGCGGTCCGGCGGAAAAGGGCGGCGACATCCTGGCCGCCGCAACGCCGGAGCTTCACGCGGCTGCAATGGCAGCCCTGCGGGGCTGATAGTCGACCCGATCAGCGCGGCTTGATCGAGCGCTGGAATTCCGCCGGCGTTCGCCCGTAGACCTGCCTGAACGCTGAGCTGAAATGGCTGTGGCTGGAGAAGCCGAGGTCCAGGCCGAGCGTGGTCAGATTGTCGTAGCAGCCAAGCAGGTCGAGCGCGCGCGCCAGCCGCAGGCGCAGATGGTAGCGATAGAGCGGCATCGCCTCGACCTGCTGGAAAACCTGCGTGAGATAAACCGGTGATACCCCGACTTCAGCGGCGATCTCGGCCAGCGTCCAGCGCCGCGAAAGATCCGAGGACAGGACGAGCTTGGCGCGATCGACCAGCTTCTGCCGGCCAGCGCTGGCGCCGGCGGCATGCGAGGTGCGCTCGCCGAGGGAGCGCCGCACCAGCGTCAGCGCCAGGGTTTCGGCCTCCAGCGTTTCGGCAATGTTGCGGCTCAGGCTGTGGCGCAGCACCGCCACCAGCGCCTGAGCCCGCGGGTCGATGCGGCGGCGCTGACGACGAAACGCCACGGCGCTGCCCGAGCGCAACTGCTCCTTCGGCGTCAACTCCTGCAGTTGCGCCTCCTCGACAACGAGATCGAGGCAGGAATCGCCACCCTCGACGGGATGGCTGATCCGGTAGCCTTCGGCGTTGTTGAAGAACAACAACTGGTTGGCTTCGGCGACCGCATCGTTGCGGCCGACATGGCGCACGAAGACGCCGCGGTAGGGAAACACAAGATGCGTGGCAGCGGTGCACTCTTCTTCGCTCTTGTGCCGGCATTCGCCGCTGCAGAGGACATCCCTCACCCTGACGGTGCCGGTGTCCAGAAGCGTCTGTACCGTGAACTGCGACATGGTGAGCTGAGACATGGCCGTTGCATTCTACCCTTGCGCCGAAAGCTGCTCCGGCACATTAGGCGATTGGCTTGTCCAAACCTGTCAGGAGACTTCACCTGTCAGGCCCTTCGTGCGGCCATGGCTCAGTCCCACAAACGGCGCATGTATTCGCAGTGAGCGTCGCTGCGCGACAGGCCGATGTCCTTGAGCTGTTCGTCGGTCATTTCGAGCAAGGCAAGGCGGCTTCGGCGCCTTTCCAGTTGACGGCCGATCCAGTTGGCCGCCGCGATGCCTTGTGTCCGCAAGGACCGCCGGAACGTCGCGGTTTGAGTTGTCGGCTGATGTGCGAGGCATTGCGCTGCATGATCGGGGCGCATCGCTCAGGCTTCCCCGTTGCCGGCCACTGATGCGCCGGCTTCGTTCAGCGCAATCGCGCATTCCTCACAGCAGACCTCGACGGTCTTGCCGCCGACCTTGACGCGGATCGGATTGGCGTCCAGCTGGCAATCGCAGGCAGCGCAGGTTTTCTCGGTCATGACGTCATCTCCTTGGCGTTCGGTTCGACACGGAGAGATGAGCATTCCGGGGCGGCACCGGCTGTCAGAATCTTTAGCTCTTTGGGTGCTGCCGGCGCTGCTCCTGACAGAAGGCTGTCAGCAGGCGCAAGCTCAAGGCGCCGTAACATGCAGCGCCGGCGGCATCAGGCTGTGGGGTCGTCGTTGCCGGGTATGAAGGCGTCGAAGGCGGCGAGCAACTGCTCGCGATAGACATCGGCCTCCTGCAGGATCTCGTGTTTCGAGCCATCGATCATCAGCAGCGAGCCGAGGCGCAGACGCCTGGCGTAGGCTTCCACGGCCTTGGTCGAGACGACCTGATCGGCGCCGGCGGCGATCATCAGCAGCGGCACCTGGATCCTGGCCATGAAGTCGGGCTCGCTGATGGCTTCGCCTGCCTTGATTGCCGCCTGCAGCCAGCGGATCGTCGGCCCGCCGAGCGCCAGTTGCGGATAGTGCTCGTAGATTTTCGTGTTGCGCTGATAGCGCCCGGGGTCCGATGTCACCTTGTTGAGGGCGAAGGGCAGGGTTTCCCTGGGACGCGGACCCCAGGCGGCGTAGAGCCGACCGAGGCCGAGAAAGCACAATACCGAGCAGACGCGGCGCGCCGTTTTTGCCGACACGGGCGAGTCGGGCACCGTCAGGAAAGGCGCAATCAGCACCATTCGACGCACCCGGTTGACCATCGACGGCGCCGCGAGCAGCGCGATCACGGCGCCCATCGAATGGGCGAGGATGTAATACGGGCCGCGGCAGTCGGGCAGCACGATGTCCTCGAAGAACTGTTCGAGGTCGCCGGTGTAATCGTAGAAGGAGCGGACATAGCCGCGTTGCGGGTCGGCGATCAGCCGGTCGGAATCGCCCTGGCCGCGCCAGTCGAGCGTGGCGACGCCGAGGCCGCGGTCGGTCAGGTTGCGGATGGTTTCGAAATACTTCTCGATGCACTCGTTGCGGCCGGGCAGCAGCACGACGGTGCCTTTCAGCGGCCGAGTGACCGCGGCAAACAGGCCGTAGCGGATCTTCTTGCCGTCGCGCGTGGTGAAAAAGCCGCCGGCGACATTTTGCGGCGGCGGATTGCCTGGCGTGGGATGGAAGAGATCCGTCATTAGGCGCTTGCGTCTTCGTGGTGTCTCACCCGGCAGGGCGTCGGCATGGTGATAGACGCCAATGGATGAAAAGCAAAGGGAGGACGCCAAGGGGGCGGACGAACGACAAGCAAGGCCGGAAGCAGCCTGCGGCGGCGTGCTTCCGGCCTCTGTCGATCCGGGAGGAAGGGACGTTACACCCGGTCGGCCTCGTCGCGGCGCTTTCATCCGGCGCCGCCTGGTTCTTTATCCTGGGGGCACTCTAGCGCCGGCCGGCTGAACGGGCGCCGAAGCAGCGGTTCATCTGCCGTTCATCGACGCCTCGATTGGCGCTCTTCAAAGATCCTTGAAATGAGCTTTTGCGCTCCCCAAATGTCGGATGCAGCCGCCGATGTCGGGGCTGCTGGTCCACCCGAAACGCCTTTCCAGGGTTTCGCACCGGCCACACGCAAACATGTTGCTCAACAGGAGAACACCTCATGCGTCACGTTGATTTTTCCCCGCTCTATCGCTCGACCGTCGGCTTCGACCGCCTGTTCACCATGCTCGACTCGCTGGCCCAGCCCGATGGCGCGCAGACCTATCCGCCCTACAACATCGAGCGCACCGGCGAGGACGCCTATCGCATCTCGATGGCGGTTGCCGGCTTCTCGGACGAAGAGATTTCGATCGAAGCCCACCGCAACGTGCTGACCGTCAAGGGTGAGCGCAAGGAAGAGGGCAATGGCGAAGGCTCCGAGCTGCTCTACCGCGGCATTGCCTCGCGTTCGTTCGAGCGCCGCTTCCAGCTTGCCGACCATGTCGAGGTCGTCGGCGCCACCCTGAAGAACGGCCTGCTTTTCGTCGACCTTAAGCGCAACATCCCCGAGGAGCTGAAGCCGCGCAAGATCGCGATTACCGCCTCTTCGGCCAACGCCAAGCAGATCGAGGCCAAGAACGCCGCGTGATCAAGACGGCGGCGTCACAACGCCCAAGGTTGAAAGCGTCTCCTCCCGAGACGAAAGCGGCGCCGCGAGGCGCCGCTTTTTTTCGCCGCAGCCTCTGTCACCCCAACCGAAGAGTTCTGGCTCTTTTGCGGCGGGCGCCGTCTTCCCATGAAGGGCGATGTCTGATCTTTCGGCTGATTTTTCCCTGGCCCTAACGGCAACCATTGCGGTGACCTTCCTGCTGGCCGGCATCGTCAAGGGCGTTACCGGTATGGGACTGCCGACGTTGGCGATGGGGCTGCTGGGCACAATCATGCCGCCGGTCGCCGCGGCTTCGCTGCTGATCGTGCCGTCCTTCGTCACCAATATCTGGCAGCTGTTTGCCGGCCCGAGCTTCGGATGGATCCTCAGGCGGCTGTGGCTGATGATGGTCGGCATCGTCGCCGGCACGCTGGCCGGCTCATGGCTGCTGGCCAGCGACAATGTCAAATGGACGACGGCCGGCCTCGGGGCGGCGCTGATCGTCTATGCCGTCTATACGCTGCTGGCGCGGCAGTTGACGGTTCCCGCGTCAGCCGAGCGCTGGTCGTCGCCCATCGTCGGTTTCCTTACCGGCATCGTCACCGGCGGCACCGGCGTGTTCGTCGTGCCCGCTGTACCTTACATTCAGGCGCTGGGCTTGAGCCGTGACGATCTGATCCAGGCGCTCGGCCTGTCCTTCACCGTGTCGACGATCGCGCTCGCTGCCGGCCTTGCCTCGCACGGCGCGTTCCAGGTCGGGCATGTCGCCATGTCGTCGCTGGCGGTTGCGCCGGCCTTGCTCGGCATGTGGCTCGGACAGTTGCTCCGGCAGCGGATCAGCCCGGCGACCTTCCGGCGCTGGTTTCTTGTTTTCCTGATCTTGCTTGGCCTCGAGCTTTTGGCGCGGCCTTTCCTTGCTTAGCGACCGGTGCCGGTTGCGAGAACGGCCTCGATGTTTTGCCGGTGGACGGGCTCGTACAGCGCGAAGTACTCGACCGCGCCCGTGGCGAATATGTCGGCGCCGAAGGTTTTCAGATCCTGCTTCGCAAGATCAGGCTCACGCCGGCAGCGAAGCAGTTTTTGAACGTAGGCTTGCGTGGCGGCGATGAGGCCTTTGTCGTAGCCGCCTCGCTCAATCGCTTCGAGCGAGCCGTGATTGGGCAAGATGCGGTCTATCGGCCACCCGCTCATGCGTTCGAGATCGACCAGATGTTGCGCCAGCCGATCCGCCTCGCTGACATAGGTGATCGGATCCTCGAGCGTGTCGCCCGCCAGGAGCAGGCCGGTTTCGGGCATGAACAGCACCGTGCCGTCATGGCTGTGGATTTCGACCTGACGCAGTTCGACGGCGATCGATCCAACGGCGAGGTCAAGACTGCCTGCGAAGGTCCTGTTCGGCAGCACGAGAGGCTTGATCGGTGGAACACTGCTTTCGATCTCAGCCCGGTTGTTCGCGAGCGCCGAGGCGGTGAGCGTGTTGGCGATAATCTCGCAATCCTGAAACACCTCATTGCCGGCAATATGATCGTCATGCCAGTGGCTGAGCACGACCCGGATCGATGTTGCGCCCATGTCTTCGAGCGTCTGCCTGATGAAGCGCGCGTGAGGCAGCGAAATATGCGTGTCGTAGACAAGCGCCTGCGAACCATCGACGATCGCATAGGTGCAGATGCCGAGGGCATAGGCGCCGTCGTCCAGCCAGTTCGGCTCGTCCGACCAGGCGCGAACGCCGTCAACGCGGCCATCGTAGAAGCCGAGCACGTTTGGCGCCGGGCGAACCAGCCGCATGGTTGAGCCGAGAGGTGGCTTTGTCATTGGCGCGGTCTCGCGGGTTCAGGCGATCATCTGGCCGAAGCGATCGACCTCATCTGAAGTCGTGGCAAAGCTGGTGACGAAGCGATAGAGCAACTCGTCCTCGCCGACATGGCCGTCGAAGCCGTGCGGCCTGTGCCAGTCGTAAAAGGCTGCGCCGACGGATTGCAGCCTTTCGGCTTCCGCCTTTTTCATCACCGCGAACACCTCGTTGGCCTGCGGCAACCAGGCGAGCTTCGCCGTTGCCGAATCCTCGATCGCAGCCGCCAGGCGCGCGGCCATGGCATTGGCATGACGGGCCGTGTCCAGCCACAGGCCGTCCGTGAAGTAGGCGTCGAACTGCGCTGCGATGAAGCGCGACTTGGAGAACAGCTGTGCGGCGCGCTTGCGCAGGAAGGACAACTCCTTGGCGCGGTCTAGATCGAACAGCACCACCGCTTCGGCGCACCAGCAGCCGTTCTTGGTGCCGCCGAACGAGACGATGTCGACGCCGCGCTTCCAGGTCATTTCGGCCGGCGTCGTCTCAAGCGCGACCAATGCGTTGGCAAAACGGGCGCCGTCCATATGCAGCGGCAGGGAAAAGCGTTTGGCGATCTCCGAAATGGTGGAAATGTCGTCGAGCCCGTACACTGTGCCGACTTCGGTCGATTGGGTGATCGAGACGGCCGTCGGGCGTCCCCAATGGACGATTTCGGGTGCGAAACGGGCGACGGCGCGTTCAAGGTTGTGCGGATCGATCTTGCCCAGGGCGCCGTCGACAGCATGGAGACGCGAGCCGCCGCTGAAATATTCCGGCGCGCCGCATTCGTCCTCGATGATGTGCGATTCGCGGTGCGCAAAGGAAATGCCGCCGGGCTTGTTGTAAGCGGCCAGGGACAGCGAGTTGGCCGCCGTGCCGGTAGCGACGAAGAACACCGCGACCTCGCGTTCGAAGATCTCGCTGAAACGCTGGTAGACGGCCCGGTCGAGATCGCCATCGCCATAGGCGGTCGAAAAGCCGCCAGCATTGGCTGACAGCCCGGCGGCAATGTTGGAATGGACGCCCGCCCAGTTGTCGGATGCAAAGAACATCAGGAAAGTCCCTGCCTGGTTGAGAAAGTCTGGTTGCGACAAGAGCGCGACCATGGCCGTTTCGGGGTTTGACGCGCAAGGGCCAAGGGCTGAAAAAGCGGTAAAGCCAAAGGCGATCACGAAGGAGTGCCGGGACCGAAATTTCGTTTCAACAGCGCCCGACGTAATTTTCTGTCGCCAAACGTCCAAGAATTTGGTGAATCGGTCTTGTGTGCGCCTAGGATTTCTGCCATAAAAATTTAGGACAGTAGTGCTGTCTTATTTTGTCGCACAAGTCAGGCTGGATTGGCGTATCATTTGGGCCACTCCGGCCGTTGCCGCGAGCGACGGGTAGACGGCTCGGCTGTGGCCTGTACGATACCGGATACGAACCGGCGGTGCACCGCACGGTCCGCCAAGGATTTCGAAAAGACGTGCCGCAAGAATGAGAGCGGAAGCCAGTCGCTTCCCAAGGTAGACCAGCGCCCCAAATGCTAGACGTGCAAGGGGCCGGAACGGAGGACAGGACGATGACGGAACTGACGCCATCTGCGATTATCGGCCAGGCCGCGCAGACGAAAGCGGCAGCCGTTAAAAATACCGTTCTGACCAAAGAAGGCCAGACCACCAACGGCCTGACCACCAATGGCATGGCCGCGCAGGGTCTCTATGATCCGCGCAACGAGCATGACGCGTGCGGCGTCGGCTTCATCGTCAACATGAAGAACGTGAAGTCGCACCAGATCGTCAAGGACGGGCTCTTCGTGCTCGAAAACCTGACGCATCGCGGCGCTGTCGGCGCCGATCCGCTGATGGGCGACGGCGCCGGTGTGCTCGTGCAAATCCCCGATCGTTTCTTCCGCGAGGAGATGGCGGCCCAGGGCGTCGAACTGCCGGCGGCAGGCCAATACGGCGTCGGCCACTGGTTCATGCCGCAGGATGCGGCACTGCGCGCCCATATCGAAGAGATCATCGCCGAATCGGCGCTGTCAGAAGGGCTGCCGCTGCTAGGCTTTCGCGACGTGCCGGTCGACAATTCATCGCTGTCGAAGGCGCCTGATATCGCGGCCTCCGAACCGTTCCATCGCCAGGTCTTCATCGGCCGCACATCGGACATTCCAGATGACGAGGAATATGAGGCCAGGCTGTACCTGCTGCGCAAGGTGATTTCCGGCCGCATCTACGCCGAGAACAACAACAAGGATATCGGCGCCTACTGTGTGTCGCTATCGGCGCGCACCATTGTCTACAAGGGCATGTTCCTGGCCTACCAGGTCGGCGCCTATTACAAGGATTTGTCGGATCCGCGTTTCGAGACCGCGCTGATCCTCGTCCACCAGCGCTTCTCGACCAACACCTTCCCGTCATGGAAGCTCGCGCACCCCTACCGCATGGTCGCGCATAATGGCGAGATCAACACGGTGCGCGGCAACAACAACTGGATGGCGGCGCGCCAGGCCTCGGTCGATTCCGAACTGTTCGGCAACAACATCTCGAAGCTGTGGCCGATCTCCTATGACGGCCAGTCCGACACGGCGTGCTTCGACAATGCGCTCGAATTCCTGTTCCAGGGCGGCTACAGCCTCAGCCACGCCATGATGATGCTGATCCCGGAAGCCTGGGCCGGCAACAAGCTGATGGATGCCGACCGCAAGGCTTTCTACGAATACCACGCAGCCCTTATGGAGCCGTGGGACGGGCCGGCCGCGGTCGCCTTCACCGACGGTCGCCAGATCGGCGCCACGCTCGACCGCAACGGTCTGCGCCCGGCGCGCTACATCGTCACCGACGACGACCGCGTCATCATGGCGTCCGAAGCCGGCGTGCTGCCGGTGCCGGAGGAGAGGATCGTCAAGAAGTGGCGGCTGCAGCCTGGCCGCATGCTTCTGATCGACCTTGCCAAGGGCCGCATCATTTCCGACGAGGAGATCAAGTCGGAGATCGCCACCAGGCATCCCTACAAGACCTGGCTCAACAACACGCAGCTGATCCTCGAGGATCTGAAGCCGGTCGAGCCGCGCGCGCTGCGCAAGGATGTCAGCCTGCTCGATCGCCAGCAGGCTTTCGGCTACAGCCAGGAAGACACCAAGCTGTTGATGTCGCCGATGGCGACCACCGGCCAGGAAGCCGTGGGTTCGATGGGCACCGACACGCCGATCTCGGCGATGTCGGACAAGTCGAAGCTGCTCTACACCTATTTCAAACAGAATTTCGCCCAGGTCACCAACCCGCCGATCGACCCGATCCGCGAGGAACTGGTGATGAGCCTTGTCTCGTTCATCGGGCCGCGGCCCAACATCTTCGACCTGGTCGGCAATTCGCGCCGCAAGCGGCTCGAAGTGCGCCAGCCGATCCTGACCAATGGCGATCTGGAAAAGATCCGCTCGATCGGCCACACCGAGGACCGTTTCGACACCAAGACCATCGACATCACCTACGGGTCGAGCGAGGGCGCGGCCGGCATGCAGGGCGCCGTCGAGCGTCTGTGCGAGCGGGCGGAAGCCGCTGTCGCCGGCGGCTACAACATCATCATCCTGTCCGACCGCCAGGTCGGTCCCGACCGTATCGCCATTCCGGCACTGCTGGCGACGGCTGCCGTGCACCACCATCTGATCCGCAAGGGTCTGCGCACCGCGGTCGGCCTGGTCGTGGAATCCGGCGAGCCACGCGAAGTGCATCATTTCTGCTGTCTCGCCGGCTACGGCGCCGAGGCGATCAACCCCTACCTTGCCTTCGATACGCTGCTCGACATGCACAAGCGTGGCGAACTGCCGGCTGAGGTTGACGCCTACGAGGTGGTCTCGCGCTACATCAAGTCGATCGGCAAGGGCATCCTCAAGGTGATGTCGAAGATGGGCATCTCCACCTATCAGTCCTATTGCGGCGCGCAGATATTCGACGCCATCGGGCTGAAATCGGATTTCGTCGAGAAGTACTTCACCGGCACAGCGACGCTGATCGAAGGTGTCGGCCTGGACGAGGTCGCGGCCGAGACGCTCAGCCGCCACACCGACGGTTTCGGCAACGATCCGGTGCTGCGCAACAGCCTCGAGGTCGGCGGCGAGTACATGTACCGCATGCGCGGCGAAGCCCATATGTGGTCGCCCGACGCCGTCGCCACCTTGCAGCACGCCGTGCGTCAGGGCTCGTGGGAGACGTTCAAGGAGTATTCCGCGCAGATCGACAGCGAGACGGCCCGTGCTCAGACCATACGCGGCCTGTTCAGGATCAAGCTTGCGGAAGAGACCGGCCGCAAGAAGGTGGCGATAGAGGACGTGATGTCGGCGGCCGATATCGTCAAGCGCTTCTCGACAGGGGCGATGTCGTTCGGCTCGATCTCGCGCGAGGCACACACGACGCTGGCGCGCGCCATGAACCAGATCGGCGGCAAGTCGAACACCGGCGAGGGCGGCGAAGAGGCCGACCGCTATCTGCCGCTGCCCGGCGGCGGCAAGAACCCCGAACGTTCGGCGATCAAGCAGGTCGCCTCGGGGCGGTTTGGCGTCACCGCCGAGTATCTCGTCAATTCCGATGTCATGCAGATCAAGGTCGCGCAGGGCGCCAAGCCCGGTGAGGGCGGCCAGCTGCCCGGCCACAAGGTCGACGCGACCATTGCGAAGGTCCGGCACTCGACGCCCGGCGTCGGCCTGATCTCGCCGCCGCCGCATCACGACATCTATTCGATCGAGGATCTGGCGCAGCTGATTTACGATCTGAAGAACGTCAACCCGGCGGCCGACGTCTCGGTAAAGCTGGTGTCGGAAGTCGGTGTCGGTACGGTTGCGGCGGGCGTCGCCAAGGCGCGCGCCGACCACATCACCATCTCCGGCTATGATGGCGGCACCGGCGCGTCGCCGCTGACCTCGCTCAAGCATGCCGGCAGTCCATGGGAAATGGGCCTTGCCGAGACGCACCAGACGCTGGTGCTGAACGGGCTGCGCTCGCGCGTTGCACTGCAGGTCGATGGTGGCTTGCGCACGGGGCGCGACGTCATCATCGGTGCGCTGCTCGGTGCCGACGAGTTCGGCTTCTCGACCGCGCCGCTGATCGCGGCCGGCTGCATCATGATGCGCAAGTGCCACTTGAACACCTGCCCGGTCGGCGTCGCGACGCAGGATCCGGTTCTGCGCAAGCGTTTCAAGGGCACGCCCGAGCATGTCATCAACTTCTTCTTCTATGTTGCGGAAGAGGTGAGGGGGCTGCTGGCCGAGATGGGCTACACCCATATCGACCAGATCATCGGCGACAGCGACCTGCTGGAAAAGCGCGAGATGATCCAGCATTGGAAGGCGCGTGGGCTCGATTTCGGCAAGATGTTCTTCAAGCCGGACGCGCCGCATGAGGCGGTGCACTGGACCGAACGGCAGAAACACCCGATTGACGATGTACTCGATCGCAAGCTGATCGAACTGGCGAAGCCCGCGCTCGAAAGCAAGCAGCCGGTCAAGATCGAGGTCGACATCCGCAATGTCGATCGCTCCACGGGCGCCATGCTGTCGGGCGAAGTCGCCAAGCGCTTCAGGCACAAGGGCCTGCGCGAGGACACGATCCAGGTGAAGCTGACCGGCACCGCCGGCCAGTCGTTCGGCGCCTTCCTGGCGCGCGGCATCTCGTTCGATCTCGTCGGTGCGGCCAACGACTATGTCGGCAAGGGCCTGTCGGGCGGACGCATCGTCATCCGGCCGCCGGAGGAGTCCAGGATCGTCGCGGCGGAATCGATCATCGTCGGCAACACCGTCCTCTATGGCGCGACCGAGGGCGAGGCCTATTTCGCAGGTGTCGCCGGCGAGCGCTTCGCGGTGCGCAATTCGGGCGTCGCCGCCGTCGTTGAAGGCGTCGGCGATCATGGCTGCGAATACATGACCGGCGGCATCGTCGTCGTCATCGGCCAGACCGGTCGCAACTTCGCTGCCGGCATGTCGGGCGGCGTGGCCTATGTTCTGGATGAGGCCGGCGATTTCGCCGCGCGCTGCAACATGGCGATGGTCGAGCTGGAGCCGGTTCCGGAAGAAGACGATCTGATGGAAAGGCTGCTGCATCATGGCGGTGACCTCGACCACAAGGGTCGCGTCGACGTCTCGGGCGACATGACCACCCATGACGAGGAACGGCTTTACCAGCTTATCTCGAACCACGTCCATTTCACCGGTTCGGTACGCGGCCGCGAGATACTCGACGACTGGACGACCTTCCGGCCGAAATTCCGCAAGATCATGCCGGTCGAATACCGCCGCGCGCTGATCGAGATGGAACGCATGCGCATGGGCGTGGCGGCGGAATAGGTTTTTCGACTTGCCGGGAGGCGCAGGCTTCCCGGCGGAACTTTCAGCGACAGTTTGACCTCGGATGCAAGGTTGCCACGGCTGCCTCAAGGGGTTAACGGGTGCGAAAACCGCACCATCTGGACAGCAGGAACTGGACTATGGGCAAGGTAACAGGCTTTCTCGAAATCGACCGGCAGGTGCACAAGTACCAGCCGGCCTCCGACCGCATCCGGCATTTCCGCGAATTCACGCTGCCGATGTCGGACAAGGAGGTCGAGAAACAGGCCGCGCGCTGCATGGATTGCGGCATCCCGTTCTGCCACGGGCCGACCGGGTGCCCGATCCACAACCAGATCCCGGACTGGAACGACCTCGTCTACAATGGCGACTGGGACAATGCGATCCGCAACCTGCATTCGACCAACAATTTCCCCGAGTTCACCGGCCGCATCTGCCCCGCGCCCTGCGAGGAAGCCTGCACGCTGAACCTCGAGGACATTCCGGTTGCCATCAAGACCGTTGAACAGGCAATCGCCGACAAGGCTTATGAAACCGGCCATATCCGGCCTTATCCGCCGGAGAAGAAGACGGGCAAGCGGGTCGCTGTCATCGGCTCCGGCCCGGCAGGGATGGCGGCGGCGCAGCAGCTTGGCCGCGCCGGCCACGAGGTCAGCGTTTATGAGCGTGAGAGCCGTCCCGGCGGGCTGATGCGCTACGGCATTCCCGACTTCAAGATCGAGAAGCACTATATCGACCGCCGCATCGAGCAGATGCAGGGCGAGGGCGTGACCTTCCATTGCGGCGTCAATGTCGGCGTCGATAAGCCGGTGGCAGAGTTGCTCGCCGGATACGATGCGGTGCTCTATTGCGGCGGTTCGGAATCGCCGCGTCCGGCCAACATTCCGGGCGACGATCTCGGCGGCGTCTATGACGCCATGCCCTATCTGGTGCAGCAGAACCGTCGCGTTGGCGGCGAGCCGATCCAGTCGGTGGCCTGGCCGTCGCATCCGATCATCGCCGGCGGCCAGCATGTCGTCGTCGTCGGCGGCGGCGATACCGCGTCCGACTGCGTCGGCACCGCCTTCCGCCAGGGCGCGGTGCGCGTCACCCAGCTCGACATCCGCCCGCAGCCGCCGGAGAAGGAAGACAAGCTTTCGGTCTGGCCTTACTGGGCGACCAAGATGCGCACCTCGTCCTCACAGGCCGAAGGTGCGGAGCGCGAATTCCAGGTGGCGACGCTCGAATTCATCGGCGAGGACGGCCAACTGACCGGCGTCAAATGCTGTGAAGTCGACGAGAAGCGCAAGCCGATCGCCGGCACCGAATTCGTCATCCGTGCAGACCTCGCCTTCATCGCCATCGGCTTTGCCGGACCGGCTGCCGCCGGCGTCGCGAAAGAGCTGGACGGTGAGATGAAAATCACCACCGACAGCCGCCGTTCCCGCAATGTCGAAGCCAATGATCGCGACTACAAGACCAGCGTCGACAAGCTCTACGCCGCAGGTGATGTGCGCCGCGGCCAGTCGCTGGTTGTGTGGGCGATCCGCGAAGGCCGCCAGGCCGCGCGCTCGATCGATGAAGCGCTGATGGGGTCGACGGTACTCCCCCGTTAACGGTTGATCGCCGTCGTCGTATCCGTCGCGGCAGCGGCCTTGGGCGGCCACGAGAAGTCGTCGGCGCGGCCGGGCGAGGCCTCGGGCGCCTTGCCTTCGAGGATTAGTTTTTCGCCGGGCAGATCCGGATTGGCTTTCGGCGCCGCCGCCGCACCGAGAAGTTCGGTACCGCCGTCGAGCGCCGGATCGTTGAGCAGCATCGGAACGGTGCGGTCGACCACGATCGGGGCGGCGGGCAGCGACGGCGCCTCGACCGGGGCGCCGGCCGGTGCGGCAGCCGTCACCACGCTTCCCGGCGCTGCCAGGCCGAGGATCTTGGCCAGCGGCTTTTCGGTGTAGAAGGCGAGCTTTCGCTTGCCGGCTTTCGAGACGTTGATGCCGTCGTCGGAGCGCAGCCGCACGGCCTGGCCGTTAATGTCGGGGCCGGTCGAGACAAAGGCGCCGTTCTCGTCGACGAACCCATCCCAGACATCGACGAATTCGCCGCCGTTCTTCTCGGCAGCCGAGTGGTAGATGTCGTTGAATGCCAGCATGTCGGAGGTCATCTTCGGCGTCTTGAAGGCTGGCATGCCGACCCACAGATAAGGCACCTTGGTCGCCGCCAGTGCCTTTCCCAAGGCTTCGGTCCGGCGTTCGTATTCCTTGGTCCAGTTCTCGGAGCGCGGCTGCTCGCGCACATCGTTGACGCGCATCTGCTGGCGGTCGTTGGAGCCGAGCATGACGACGACCACGGAGGGTTTTTCGGTCTCGACCAGCGATTTGACCTGTTCGGGCCAGTTGTAGACATCATCGCGCACGAAACCCGAAGAACCGTTGGCGCGCTCGACGATCCTGACGTTGGCATTGTCGGCAAAGGCTGTTTCGAGGCCTTCGGCCAGGCCGTTGGCCATGAAATCGCCGATCACCAGAATGACGCGGGCATCCGGTGTCTTCTCGACAATCGGAGCGGAAGGTTCAACCGGTGCACGGGGCTTCTTCTTGACCTTCGGCTTTGCCTTGCGGACGTCGAGCGGCGGCTCGATGCGTTCGCTGCGGCGCGGGAACAGAAGGTCGCGCAGCGACCAGCCGCGGTTCTGCGGTTGTTCCTGCGCCAAAGCCGGTGTGTGGAAAGTGCCGGCGACCCCCGTCGCCAGGACGACGATGGCCAGAATGAGGATCGGCAAGCGGAAAACGATCACACGGATACGCGCTGCCGGAACCAAGCACCCTCTCCATCCCTTGGTGCATGGCCCTCGCAGGGGATCATGCACAGACCGATGCTACGGCATCCCTTGCGCGTCGCAGATGCGCGCTGCCGTCGCCGGCTCTATTTCTTTCTGAGCCATTTGAGCACTTCCATGCTCGGATACCCGTCCTGGGTCAAGCCGACCGTTGCCTGATAGGTCATGATGGCGGTTTTCGTGCCGTCACCGATCTTGCCGTCGAACTTGCCGTCGTAAAGTCCGTGCTGCGAAAGCCGCTTCTGCAACTCCTGCCTTTCCTCGAAGGACAGTTTGGTGAAGGGCCGCTTCCAGTCCTGCACCAGACCATTAGAGCCGGCGATTTCGTCGGCAAGAAGGCCGACGGCCAGGGCATATTTGTCGGCGTTGTTGTAGGCCTTGATGACGGAGAAGTTCTTGATCATCAGGAATGCCGGTCCGCCGCGGCCGTCCGGCACTTTCAGCGTCGCCTTGTCGGTTGCGTTCTTGAACGGCTTGCCATTGGCCCTGGCGACGCCGAGCGCCTGCCACTGCGCCAATGTCTTCGAGCCGGCAGGCAGTTTGCCGGCCGGAATGGTAACCTCGTAGCCCCAGGTCTTGCCGCCCTGCCAGCCATTCTTCTTCAGCAGATTGGCTGATGTCGCCAACGCATCGGGGATCGAATTCCAGATGTCGCGCTTGCCGTTGCCGTCCATGTCGACGGCATAATGCTGGTAGCTGGTCGGGATGAACTGGGTCTGGCCCATGGCGCCGGCCCAGGAGCCCATCAGGTGGCTTTCGTCGATGTCCCCGGTCTGCAGGATTTTCAGCGCGGCGACCAATTGGGTGCGGGCGAATTTCGAACGCTTCGGGTCGCCATAGGCGAGGGTTGCCAGCGAGCGGATGACATTGCGCATGATGTCGTCGCGCTTGAGGATCTCACCGTAATTCGATTCCATCGACCAGATGGCGAGCAGGATGTAGCGGTCGACGCCGAACCTCGCCTCGATCCGGTCCAGCCACGGCCTCCATTTTTTGGCCATCTGCTGGCCGACGGCAACGGACTGGTCGTGGACGCGGTTGTCGAAATAGTCCCAGGCAGGTGCGGTGAATTCGGGCTGGGTGCGTGCCTTTTCCAGCACCACCGGGTCGGGTTCATTGATGCCCCGGAACGCCCGGTCGTAGACCGCGCCGGAAACGCCGCCCGCCACGGCCGTGGCGCGGAAGCCGGCGACCCATTGCCGAAACCCGGCATCGGCGGAGGCCGGTCCGGCCGGCATCAGCAAGGCGAGCGAGAGGCTGGCCGCCGTCAGCACGCTGGTAAAGAGTTTTGCGGCACTGCGAACGGACATATTTTCCCCTTTCTCTATCTCAGGAAAGACCATTCATCGCCGAACCGGGTTAGCAATTGGTTTACCATAGGCGGCGCCTGGAACGAAAAGACACCTGGATGCTTTACCGGTTGATGTTTCCCTCAATGGCCCGATAATCCCCAATTCCGGCGCGAAAATGTCGCGAGGCGGGATTGCCGGGCACGCCCTCAAACGGATAATTGACGCATGAAACGAGTTCGCAAGGCAGTTTTCCCGGTCGCCGGTCTCGGCACACGGTTTCTCCCGGCCACCAAGGCCATTCCCAAGGAGATGCTGACCGTCGTCGACCGGCCGGTCATCCAGTATGTCGTCGATGAGGCGCGCGAGGCCGGCATCGAACATTTCATCTTCGTCACCGGCCGCAACAAGGCGGTCATAGAAGACCATTTCGATATCCAGTTCGAGCTCTATGATACGCTGGCACAGCGCGGCAAGGACGACCAGCTGGCCCGCTTGCAGCGGCTGCAGCCGGCGCCGGGGCAGACCTCGTTCACCCGCCAGCAGGTGCCGATGGGGCTCGGCCACGCCGTCTGGTGCGCCCGGGAACTGGTCGGCGACGAACCCTTCGCGCTGTTGCTGCCCGACATGATCATGCAGTCGGAAAAGAGCTGCATGAAGGCCATGGTCGAGCTCTACGAGGAGACCGGCAACAACATCATCGCGGTGCAGGAATGCGATCCGGCCGAAACCCACAAATATGGCATTGTCGGCCGAGGCGAGGACACGCATCACGGCTTCCGCATCACCGAGATGGTCGAAAAGCCGAAGACCGGCACCGCACCGTCCAATCTCTACATCAACGGCCGCTACATCCTGCAGCCCGAGATTTTCAAGATTCTGGAAAGCCACGAAAAGGGCGCCGGCAACGAGATCCAGCTCACCGACGCGATGCTGAAGCTGGAAAAACAGCAGCCCTTCTTTGGCTACCACTTTCAGGGCCGCACCTTCGATTGCGGATCGCCGGAAGGGTTCGTCGAGGCCAATGTCGCCTTCGCGCTGTGGCGCAGCGACATGAACGAGAACATGGCCGGCGTCATCCGCACGCTGCTCGATGAGATGAAGCCATCCGAGCGTCGCGGCGCTGCTTTTTAGCTACCGCTGCAGCTTCAGCCCCAAATAGATGCTGTTGGCGGTGTAGTTGCGCCCGGGCAGATTGCTGGTCAGCTTTTCGGTGCGGGCGCGGCTGGTGAGGCCGACATAACGGTTCAGCCACCAGGTCAGCCCGGCCTCTGCACTTAGTGTCATGTCATGGCCATCGGAGCCGGTGTAATTGCGCCAGTCGAGCCCAAGGGCTGCGTTGCCGGTCAGGTCGGCGCGGATCTGCCGCTCGCCGGTGAGGCGGCCGGAATAGAGGATGTCGCCGCTCTCACCGGCGTTCGTCGTGCCTTCGACCGTGGTTTGCCCGGTGAGGCCGATGATGGTGCCGCGCTCGGGCGACCATTTGAGGTCGGCATTGATGGTGGCTCCCGAAATCGCCTCCAGGTTCTTGTCGTCGATCGCTTCCCTCAGCCAGCCAGCCGAGAACTCACCTTTGAGCTTCTCGCCCATGTCGACTTCGATACCGGCGCGTGCGCCAAGCCGGGTCGAAGAGCGCTCGAAGCCCTTGTTGTCGATCCGTTGGCCATATACCCTTCGGCCGAGCTCAATCTCGGCAAAGGGCGTCAGAGCCGGGGAAATTTCATAGCCGGTCCGCAACGTTGCAGTATAGAGCGTGTTGTCCTGATCCTTCTGCGACAACACGGTGCCGTCCGTTAGCTTGGCGTCGCCATAGATGTCGTGGGAGACCGCACCGGTCAGCGCAAAGCGCAGCTTGCCGACATCCTTCTCGACGGCGAGGCTGCCGTCGACAGTCTGGCGGATCGGCTGCGAGGTGACGCCGGCAATGGCGTCGGGCGCGGAGGCCGATTCCGGCGCAATCTCGTAGCCGAGCTTGGCGATGGCGCGCAGTTCATTGTCGAGGTCGACATTGTACGTGCCTTGGATACGGCCGCGTGCCTCATTGATCTTCTGGCCCGAAATGGTGTTGCGGAAATTGCCGTAGCCGTCGATGACCGCCGAATTCTCGCGCCAATCGGAGGCGGCGGAGAAACGCAGCGCCGTTTCGGACAGCACCGCCGACTTGCCGCCAGCGCTGGAATCGGCGTTCGACGTGACGGCAACGCCCTGCTCGAGCGTCGGCCGCAGCAGGAACGAGCCGACCTTGATGCCGGTTGCCGCGTACGGGTCGTCCTCGAGCTTCTTCTTCTGGCCCTCGATGGCGCCGGTGCGCTCGGCGCCGGGGTCGAGCTTTCGTCGGTCGACACCGCCGACGGTGAGGACACGGCGGTTCGCTGTGTCCTGATCGGCGTCGCCTGCCGCAGTGCCGTCCGGAGTCGTTCCGGTGGTGGTCTGGTCCGTGGCTTTGCCAGGCTTCTTCTTGTCGGCAGCCTTGGTTTTGTCCTTGGCCTTGTCTGCATCCGCGGCGGCGCGTTGTTTTGCCGTCGATGGCCGGCGTGGCTGGACGGTTGGCGGCTTGTCGGCGAACGAATCGTCGATGGTCGCCGGCGGGTCGAAAATGCTGTTTGCGCCGGCCTGTGACGGGTCGGTGTCGTCAGGCAAGGCGCCATCGCTGGCCGGCACATAAGCGGTTGGCGTGTTTCCCGTGGGGGCGGTGTCGGCAGGGGCGGGCTTGACCTGCGTGTTGGCCTTGCTCAATTGCCTGGCCCGGCGCTGCTGGTCGGACAGGATCGCCGATTCCGAAACTTCGCCGCGCAGCTCGGTCTCCTGGGCATGAAGCGCAGTTGGCCGCAGCAAAGCGAGCACGCTCGTCGCCAGAAGCAGAGCGCAAAAGGCTCTGCCCGTTCGACCTTTTTTCTCTTGAGGCTGGGCCCGCGACATCGTCACCACTGCTTGCGCGGCGCAAGCGCGCCATACTTACCGAACCGTAAACGGGGATGGTTAACGGAGGGTTGAAGGTGTGCCTGTACGACATGGCTGGACGGCAATTCTGTTGGACAGGCGAACGGCAAAGCGCTAATCGCATCAGCCATGCATGCGGGATCCCCAGAAAAGAAGCCTTTGGAGGCTTCGGTCGCCTCGGCGCTGAGAACGGTAGCCACGGAACAGGCCGGCGTGGCGGCATTGGCCGCCGCGCTGGAGAACGAACTGGCCGAACCTTTCGCCCGCGCCGTCGACATGGTGTCGCGCATCAATGGCCGTGTCATAGTCACCGGCGTCGGCAAAAGCGGCCATATCGGCACTAAGATCGCGGCCAGTCTGGCTTCGACCGGCACGCCTGCCTTCTTCGTCCATCCGGCGGAGGCCAATCATGGCGACCTTGGCATGATCGCCAGAGACGATGCCATCATCGCCATGTCATGGTCCGGCGAGAGCAAAGAATTGATGGGCATCGTCGCCTATTCCAGGCGCTTCTCGATCCCGCTGATTGCGATTACCGCGGGCGCGGCCTCGGCGCTGGCGCGCGCGGCCGACGTGGTGGTGCTCCTGCCGTCCGCGCCGGAAGCCTGCCCGCACGGTCTGGCGCCGACGACATCGACCCTGCTGCAACTGGTGGTCGGCGATGCGCTGGCCATAGCGCTGCTCGAAGCGCGCGGCTTCACGCCCGACCATTTCCGCACGTTCCACCCCGGCGGCCAGCTCGGCGCCAATCTCACGCAGATCCACGAGATCATGCATGTCGGCGAAAGGCTGCCGCTGGTGGCTTCCGGCACGGGCATGCGCGAGGCGATCCTCGAATTGTCGAACAAGGGCTTCGGCTGCGTGGCGATCGCGACGGCGGATGGCGCGTTGGTGGGCATCATCACCGATGGCGACATCAGGCGTCACATCGGCAGCAATCTCATGGAAATGAGCGTCGATCAGGTGATGACGAAAAAGCCGAAGACGGCCACACCGGACACGCTGGTGGCGACGGCGCTGCAGATTATCAACAATTCGGCCATTACGAGCCTGATGGTGGTCGAAGGCAGGCGGCTCGTGGGACTGGTTCATCTGCACGACCTGCTGCGCATCGGCGCCGCCTGAAAAAATCAAAGGACGCGTCGCGTTCGGGAAGCCCTAGGCGACGCGCCTGATTTTCCGGATCGAAAGCGCCATGCGCTTTCGAAATGTCAAACTGCCTCGACGGTCAGTTCCAGATCGGTGTCGGCCGAACTGACGACGCGCACCTGCGTGCCGGCCGGCAGGTCGGGACCGGAGACGCGCCACAGTGTGTCGCCGAGTTTGATGCGGCCGCGACCGTCCTTGATCGGCTCGGCCAGCGTTGCCATCCTGCCGACCAACTGCGCGCCGCGCCGGTTGAGGAGCGGCTGGTCGCTAGGGGTATTACGCCCACCAACCAGCTTCTTTCCGGCAAGGGCCGAGACCAGCGACAGGGCCAGGAAGGCGAGGACCTGGACTTCCCAGGCCCAGAAGCTTGCGTCCCAGACGAGCAGGGAAATCACACCGATCACCAATGCGGCGATGCCGATCCACAGCATGAATATTCCTGGCGCGATGACCTCCATCACCAGGAGGACGAAGCCCAGAACCATCCAGTTCCACGGACCAAGTTCGGAAATGATGCGGTCGAACATGGGAGTGCGCTCCTAGTTCTTGTTTGAGAGCATGATCTTTTCCGAAAACCGGCTCCCACTTTTCGGGATCATGCTCTTATGATCTCAGTTCTCGCCCGATCTCAGTTTTCGCTTGGGCGAACCACCGGAGGGCGGGCGGCCTGCCTGGCGGCGCCGGCGGTGCCTTCGCTGCGGAACACCTCCCTGGCGATCTCGCTTATGCCGCCGAGGGTGCCGATCAGCGCCGAGGCTTCCATCGGCATCAGCACGACCTTGCTGTTGTTAGCGGTGCCGATCTTGCCCATCGCTTCGGTGTATTTGAGCGCCACGAAGTAATTGAGTGCCTGCACGTCGCCCTTGGAGATGGCTTCCGATACAACCTGGGTGGCTCGCGCTTCGGCCTCGGCCGAGCGTTCGCGCGCCTCGGCGTCGCGGAAGGCGGCTTCCTTGCGGCCTTCGGCCTCGAGGATCTGCGACTGCTTGAGGCCTTCGGCGGCGAGGATCTGCGCACGCTTATTGCGTTCGGCGGTCATCTGACGACCCATCGATTCGATGAGGTTGGCCGGCGGATTGATATCCTTGATCTCGACGCGGGTGATCTTGATGCCCCACGGATGCGCCGCTTCGTCGACGACGCGCAGCAGGCGCTCGTTGATGGCGTCGCGGTTCGACAGCAATTCGTCGAGGTCCATCGAGCCCATGACGGTACGGATGTTGGTCATCGTCAAATTGAGGATGGCGTTCTCCAGGCCGGCGACCTGGTAGGCGGCCTGGGCCGCATTGAGGATCTGGTAGAAGGCGATGCCGTCGACGCCCACAATGGCGTTGTCGCGCGTGATGATTTCCTGGCTCGGAACGTCGAGCACCTGCTCCATCATGTTCATCTTGGCGCCGATTCGGTCGACGAACGGCACGATGAGGTTGAGGCCGGGGCTTAGTGTTTTGGTGTAACGACCAAAGCGCTCCACCGTATAATTATAGCCTTGCGGGATTGTCCGGATGCCTTTGATAAGAAGCACCAATACCAGAAAGGCAAGCGCACCAATCGCAATACCGAAACCACTGAAGTCCATTTGAATCTCCCTCAGATGCCGGCCATGGCGTTGATTCCATGCAACCGACTTCACCAAACACTTAGGTGTGTTTCAATAATGTTACAATCAGGTGATCGTTGATTATTAGTGCATGGAATAGCGCAACTGCGGCGATCGATCGCCGCAACGTGGCGGCCTCAGACCCAGCCCGACAGCTCGCGCCGCACCATCGCCTCGATCACCGCCATGCCTTCTGCACTGTCGTTGAGGCACGGGATGTGGGCGAATTTCTCGCCGCCGGCGTGATGGAAGGTCTCGGCCGCCTCGCGGCCGATTTCGTCCAGCGTCTCGATGCAGTCGACGGAAAAGCCTGGGTTGACGATGGCGATCGATTTCACGCCGTCCTTCGCCAGTTTCTCGACCGTCTTGTCGGTGTAGGGCTGCAGCCATTCCTGGGCGCCGAAGCGCGACTGGAAGGTGATGATCAGCTTCTTTTCATCCCACCCCAGTCGTTCACGCAACAGCCGTGTCGTCTTCTGGCAGTGGCAGTGATAGGGATCGCCCTTCTCGAAATAGGGCTTCGGGATGCCGTGATAGGAGGTGATGACCACCTCGGGCTCGAAGTCTAGCGTTGCCAGATGCCGTTCGATCGAATGGGCGAGCGCCTCGATGTAGACCGGCTCGTCATAGTAGGGCGGAACACTGCGCACGGCAGGCGCGCGGCGCATCTTCATCAAGGCGCGAAACAGCTGGTCGTTGGCGGTCGCGGTGGTGGTCGCGGAGTATTGCGGGTAGAGTGGGAACGACAGGATGCGGTCGCAGCCTTGCTCGACCAGCCTTTGAGCGACGCTCGCGGTCGAGGGGTTGCCGTAGCGCATCGCCCAGTCGACCACGACATCGGGTAGGTCGATGAGCGCTGCGGCCAGCTTTTCGCCCTGCGCGCGGGTGTAGGTGCGCAGCGGCGACTCGTTCCTCTCGCGGTTCCATATCCTGGCGTAATTGGCGCCGGACTTCTTCGGTCTGGTGGTCAGCACCAAGCCGTAGAGGATCGGATACCAGATCGCCTTGTTGAGTTCGATGACGCGCGGATCGGACAGGAATTCGCGGAGATAGCGCCACATCGGCTTGAAATCGGTACCGTCCGGCGTGCCGAGATTGACCAACATGACGCCGATCTTGCCTGCCTTTACCGGCGGATGTCCGGCCGGCAGCGGGTCGAGCGCTTTCGCGGCTTTGGGGTCGACAGGCGTGGAAAGCGTCATGAAGGTCTCCCGACACCGCGAAACCGACGATGTCGGGCGAACCTAGCGATGTGGCGCGAGTTTTCAATGCCGCGTCTGGCCGCACCTTACCCTGAAAGCCAAAAACCCGTCCGGTTACCCGGACGGGTTTTGCTGGTCGCAAGTGCGAAGCGAGGTTACTTCGCCGGAATGGTCAAGGTCGCGCCGACAGGAAGCCGGCGTGGTTCGTAGCCTTTGTTGGCCTCGGAGATCACCTTCCACTTGGCGCCGTCGCCGTAGGCCTTCTTGGCGAGATCCCAATAGGTATCGCCGGCGACGATGACATGGCTGGCTTCGGCCGGGGCGGCGTCAGCCGGCTTTGCCGGAGCAGGTGCGGCTTCGGCCGGTTTTGCCGGTTCGGCCGGAGCCGGCGTTGCCGGGGCGGTTTCCGCCGGGACAGTCGGCGGCGTGGTGGTGATGTCGCCGGAGCCTGCCGGCAATGCGGGCATCGCCGGCTCCGCCGGTGCAGCCTCGGCCGGTTTTGCCGGTTCCTCTGGAGCAGGTGCCGGTTCGGCTGGTTTTGCCGGCTCGGCGGCCGGGGCAGCCGCTACGGTTGCCGCGACCTCGGTGATGCGGCCGTCGAGCTTCGGCGTATAGGGCCGGTGCGCCGCGAGATAGTCGGCAACCACCTGTTCGAGGCCGGGGCCGTAATCGTAGGCGTTCTTGGCCTTCTCGGCGAAGACCTTGTAGCCGTCGCCGCCCTGGCGGACGTAATTGTTGGTGGCGACCAGATAGTCCTTGTCCGGATTGATCGGCGCCCAGGCACCGTTCTGCATCACCTCGACCGACTTGACTCGGCCGGCATTGGGCGCGACCGACTTGTCGAAGGAGTATTTGAGACCTGCCACCTGCGGGAAGCGGCCGCCGCCGTCCTCGACCTGGCTGACGCCGTTTTCCAGCCCGGCAACCAGATCCTTGCCGGAAATCTGGAAGGTCGCCAGCGTGTTCTGGAAAGGCAGCACGGTCAGCACCTCGCCCATGGTGACGGTGCCCTTGTCGATCGAAGCACGCAGGCCGCCGCCATTGGAGACGACGATCTCGACGCCCTGTCCCTTGACGCGGTCGAGAATGGCGTCGGAGACGAGATTGCCCATCGCGCATTCCTTGGTGCGGCAGCTTTCGCGGCTGCCGTCGATGGCCTCGGTGGTCTCGGCCACTTCCTTGTTCTTCAGCGCCTCGATCGGCGCGCCGAGCTCCTTGATGCGGGCAAGAACGGCCGGATCGGGGATGATCGACTTGTCGAGGAAGATCGGGTCGCCGCTGGCTTCCTTGACGTTGCCGTTGTCGTCGAACACGACCTTGAATTCGCCGAGATATTTCGAATAGGACGCGGCCTGCACGACAGGCACCTTGGAGCCGTCGGGGTTGTCGACCATCGTCGGATAGGGGCCTTCCCCCTTCGGGTCGGTGTTGGACAGAAGCGAATGGCTGTGGCCGCCGACCACCACATCTATGCCCGGGATCTTGGCGATGACATCGCGCTCGCGCCTGTAGCCGATATGGGTGACGGCAATTATCTTGTTGACGCCTTGCGCCTTCAGCTTCTCGACCTCGGCGGTGATCGACTTGACGTCGTCCTCGATGGTAATGTTGGGGCCGGGAGAGGCGAGTTCCGGTGTGTCGTTGGTCACGGCGCCGACAATGCCGATCTTCTGGCCGCCGACCTCAAGCACAATCGACGGCTTGATCTTGCCTGCGGCGCCGGACTTGTCGTTGGGCACGACATTGGCGCTGACGATCGGGAACTTCGCCTTGTCGAGATAAGGCACCAGCGCGCTCTCGCCATCGTCGAATTCGTGGTTGCCGAGCGTCACCGCGTCGGGCTTGATCTGATTGAGGAATTCCTCCTCCGCCGTGCCCTTGTAGGTGATGTAGAACAGCGATCCCTGAAAGCTGTCGCCGGCATTGAGCAGCAGCACGTTCTGGCCTTCGAGCTTCTTGCGCTCCTGTGCGATCGCGGTGACCAGCCGGCCGGCGCCGCCGATGCACTCACCCTTGGTCTCTTCCTCGGCCGAGCAGGTCGACTCGTATTTGTTGTTGCCTTCGATGCGGCTGTGCCAATCGTTGAAATGCAGGATGTTCAACGTGTAGTCGGCAAAGGATGGTGCGGCCGACAGGCCGAGTGTCGAGGCAGAGAGGGCGGCAATGGCGGCGAGCTTCTTCATCTTCGTCTCCCGGATATGATCAAAGGCGTTTAACGCTCTTGCCCGACTGCAGGATAACAGCCAGCATTTCGGGTATGTTCACATCGCGGTTGTGGCGATGCAAGAAGAATCAGGGCGGATAACCGGCATCGGTTTGCCGGCATAAAAAAGGCGGCGGCATCGCGGCGCCGCCATCCGCAAAGCCGCATGGGAAAGGTTCAGCCGCGCCTGGTCAGCACGAAGTTCTGCCCGGCGGAGCTGGTGCAATTCAGCTGGTTTATGGACACCAGCAGGCAGTTGAAAGCGATTGGCTGCTGCCGGATCAGCGAGGTTCCGTTGATCTCGACCGAGGTGGCGCCGGTCTTGGTGTAGCTGCCGTCAGCGAATTTCTCACCGGTCTCCGCCGAAACGGTGGTGAAGACGCCGCCGTTCAATGTCGAGACCGCCTTGCCTTCGGCGTTCAGCCATGAGCCTTCGACGCCTCGCGCCTGCGATGAGATCGGTGGCCCGTCGGAGCCGCCGGTGGTGCAGGCGGCAAGCATCGTCGCAAGAACGCCCGCCGCGCCCGCAGAAAGAATTTTGCGCACAATCGTCATATCAAATCCTCTCCTGACGCATCGGCCCAATCGTCAAACGACGTTTTGGGGAACACGATGTGCGTGGCCTCAAGTTTCCAGAGCCGTCCCTCGTGCGTCCAAATGGATGCACACTGCTCTCGTCCGCATCCCTTCAATCGCCCGATTTCTGGGCGATTGCAAGGCAGTGAGGCAGGGGTATGGAACCGCTATCGAACGAGGATGTTGCGGAATTGCCACGGGTCGCTTTTGTCGAGGTCCTCGGGAAACAGGCCCGGACGGTTATCGAGCGGCGTCCAGTCGGTGTAGTAGCCCTTGACTGGTCCGAGATACTGGGACTGCACTTCCAGGCAGCGCTTGTAGTCCATCTCGTCGGCCTCGACGATGCCGGCTTCGGGGTTTTCCAGCGCCCAGACCATGCCGGCGAGCACGGCCGAGGTGACCTGCATGCCGGTAGCGTTCTGGTAGGGCGCCAGCTTGCGGGCTTCGGCCAGCGACAGCTGCGAACCGTACCAGTAGGCGTTCTTGGCATGGCCGTAGAGCAGCACGCCAAGCTCGTCCACGCCGTCGACCAGCTCGTTTTCGTCAAGCACATGGTGGACCGGCTGCGGCTTGCCGGCAGCGCCGAACATTTCGTGGAGTGACAGCACGGCGTCGTTGCAGGGGTGATAGGCATAGTGGCAGGTCGGGCGGTATTGCACCTTGCCCTTCTTCGACCGCACGGTGAAGAAGTCGGCGATCGAGATCGCCTCATTGTGCGTCACCAGGAAACCGTATTGCGCGCCCGGCGTCGGGCACCAAGAGCGCACGCGGGTGTTGGCGCCGGGCTGTTCGAGATAGATCGCAGCCTTGGAGCCATGCTTGTGCTCCTTGCCGTTCTTCGGCATCCATCTCTCATGCGTGCCCCAGCCGAGCTCGGCCGGCTGCAGCCCTTCCGAGATGAAACCTTCGACCGACCAGGTGTTCCAGAACACGTTCATCGGCTTCGGCTTCTTGGTGCGCTGGGTGTCGCGCTCGGCGATGTGGATGCCCTTGACGCCGGCCTTCTTCATCAGCTTCGCCCAGCCGTCACGGTCGTCCTGCGCGGGTTCGGAAAACTCGAGGCCGAGGTCGCCGGCAAGGTTCAGCAGCGCCTGCTTGACGAACCACGAGACCATGCCCGGATTGGCGCCACAGGTCGAAACCGCGGTAGCGCCGCCGGGCTTGTCGTGCTTCTCCTTGATCAAGGCTTCGCGCAGCGCGTAGTTGGTGCGGCTGGCATTGCCGGCCTTGGCGTCGAAATAGAAGCCGAGCCACGGCTCGACGACGGTGTCGATGTAGAGCACGCCGAGCTTGCGGCAGAGCCGCATCAGGTCGACCGAGCCGGTATCGACCGACAGATTGATGCAAAAGCCCTGGCCGCCACCATTGGTCAAAAGCGGCGTCAGCAGTTTCTTGTAGTTCTTCTCGGTCACGTGCTCCTGCACGAAGGCGATGCCGCGCTCGTCGAGCAGCTTGCGGTCGGTGTCGAGCGGGTCGATGACCGTCATGCGAGACTTGTCGAATTTGAAATGGCGCTCGATCAGAGGCAGCGTTCCCCGTCCGATCGAACCAAAGCCGATCATCACGACAGGGCCGGTGATTTCACCGTAAACGGGCCAGTTTTCATTCGCCATTTTATCGAGCACTCCTTCAAGCAACGCGCCAAAACGGCCGTTCGACCGCCGCGCGACAAACCATAGATCATTGTCACAATAAAGCGAAAAGCAGGGATAAGGTTAGTTCCCGACGGCGCAGATGCGCCTACGGTTCGAGCAGTTTCGCGAATTCCGGTGTGAACAGCGCTTGTGCTTCGGAGACCGGCATTTCAACGAGATCGTCGCCGCAAGCCTGGATGACGTTGGGCAAACCTTGCAGCCCGAAGACCAGAACCTGCCTGTCGCCATCGCGTTTCAGGCTGGCGCCGAGATAGTCGCCGATCAAATCGTCGATGCCGCATTCGGCCTCGTAATCCACCTCGGTCTGGTCGCTTGGCTTCTTGCGCTTCTCCTTGACGAAGGTGGCCAGCGAGGGGCCTGGCTTGCCGTCGACCGTATCGGAAAACATGTCGTGAAGGGTAAGCAAGGCGCCACGGCGCACGTCCATGACATAGGCGTCGGAATAGTTGTTCGGATGCGCACCGCCGCAATAGAGGCTGCCGGATTCCGACCAGCTCATCAGCTTCGGCGTCAATGACGTCACTTTGGACGTCGTGTCTTCATAGCCGCCAAGCGAATCGTCATCCATGCCCTCCATCGGCGGCCCGTCGTGGAAACCGGCATATTGCAGCGCCGCGCACGTCAAGGCGCTGAGGCTGTCATGCCAATGGCGGTTCTGCAGCAAGGCATTGGCGGCTTCGATCGGCGCCCTGCCGGCGAGATCGACGATGCGCGGCCTGGCGAATTTGGTGCGCGGATCGGTGACATAGTTGTAGGCTGCATCCGGCCAACCTTCCTTGGCGTCTGCCTTGGGCGCAAAATCCAGCTTGAGATAGTCGTAGGGCGATGCCGCCATGGTGATCGGCGCATCGTCGCCCGAGAATGTCATGTCGGTGAAATCATAGAGATCGCGTGGCGTCGTCGCCGGCGTCTCCGTCTGGGCACGGCTGGCGATCCTTGTCAGCTTCAGCGGCAGGGTCTTTTTGGCCGTCCAGGTGCCTTCCAGCGTCTTGCCCTTGTCGGCGGAACTCAACCGCCAGACGGCGCCGATGGGTGGAGCCTGGCCGTCGCCGCACTTCTTGGCATCGCAGGCTTCTTCCTCGGCCAATTGAAGGCGCCCTTGCTCGACTTCGCCTGCAGAGGAATATCGACGCCCTTGGAGCGGTAGAAATAGCGCGCCGCCAGTGCCTCTCCAGCCGTCGCCGGATCACCGGTAAACTCGACGACGATGTCGATGTTGCCGAGCTTCCCCGCATAGGTCACCGGTTCCGCATGCGCTGTTGCCGGCAACGCCAGGAATGCACCGAGCAGGACGGCTAGCTTCAGAACATGTCGGATCATCGTCACTCCTTAGCCATGGTTTGCAGGCGTTGCACCAGCCGGTCACGGTCTGATGTCATCCCCTTGTAGTCGAGTTGAGCCTCATCCAGCGCCTGCAATTGCGCCGCGAAAGAGGCGGCAAGCGTTGCCCGGTCGGGATGCCGCGCCAGCACTTTCAGCGGGTCGAGATGGATGCGGATGGTGAACAGGATGTCGCGCGACAGAGGCAGTTTGCGCAGCGTCTGGCGCTCCACGCGGATGAAGGCATGGGTGTTGACGTCGCCGTCGGGAAATCGCGAGGGGCGCCTGGTGGCGCGGTCGATGCGCTCGACATTGGAGAGCGGATGATAGAGCGCGTCGCCGGCCTGGATCGACCAGTTGAAGCGTTCGACAGCCTGACCCTGCAGGCCGTCGAACATGCGGTTGATGAGCTCGGCCGGCCTGGTGCCCGGACCGAAGCCGGGCACCGGTGCGTGGATCTGCTGCAGCGGCCGGCCGAATTTCTCGACCAGCGACCAGGATGACGGGAAGCACAGCGAGCCGGCGGCGAGTCGCCAGCCCGTGTCGTCACGGCGCATCAGGATCAGGTCTTCCTGGACGAGCAGCGACGCTGCGACCAGCGGGGCATCGGGGAAGGTGGCGTCAGAGTCGGCTTTGGCGCCAATGACCTCAACCCCGGCATTGGTGCGCCGGTACATCCCGGGAAATGTCGACAGCAGATGTGCTTCGATGAGGCCGCGCACTTCGCGCTGGGCGTCGCGCGTGCCGTCTTCCTCGACAAACACCTTGTCGGGGATTTCGGCATACAGCCGGCGCTTTTCGGCGAGATGGTCGAAGAGATACCGGTCGACCTCGATCCACTTGTCGAGTTCGAGCGGCTTCAGCCCGATGGTGAAGAGCTTTGAGGAGCCATCATAGGGCGTGTGCGTGGGCTGACGAGAATTCATGCTTCGCTAGAAAGTGTCCAATGCCGGCGGTTATTCTCGCAGCCGCTTCGTATCAGGCCAATGTTGCCGGGATCAAGCCGCGCAGAGAATTGCCGACGAACAGTGTTTTGGCGGATTTCAACTCGTCATAGCTGTAGATCGCCTCCTGGGCGCGGCCTTCGTCCAGCAGCTCGGCGCGCAATACGCCAGGCAGCAGGCCGCAGTCGAGCCTGGGTGTCATCAGCATGCCATCACCGAAATCGGCGAAGACGTTGGTGATGGTGCCTTCGCAGATTTCGCTGCGCTCATTTGCGAGCAACACTTCGTCGGCCTGGGTGATCAGATATTCGGAGCGGGCGTGAGTGTAGACTTGCCGCCGGCCGGTCTTGTGGCGCAGCAGCGTGTCGGTGGAGGAGAGCCGCACCCGTGCCAGCTGCAGCCGCCAGACCTTGTCGGCGGCGAACGGCTCATAGGGCTGGACCGAGGCGGTCACTTCGCCATTGCGCTGCAGGACGAGCCGGCTGCGCAGCGCCTTTTGCTGCGCCCCGATAGTATTCGCCAGCACCTCGCCGATCCGCTGCGGATCGCAGGCAAAGCCGAGTTCTTCCGCCGAGCCGTAAAGGCGCGCGAGATGGCGTTCGAAGCGCAGAAAGCCCTGGCCGGGCTCCCAGCGCATGGTCTCGATCAGCTCGAAATCGGCGGTGTCCCCGTCGCGAAGCGCGCCTTCAGCAGACACTCCTGATACTCCTCTTGCGCCGTCGAATCGAAGACGACGCCGCCGCCGACATTGTAAACGGCCTCGCCACTGGAAAAGAGCGATATGGTGCGGATCGCCACCGAAAAGCGCATCATGCCGGCAGGCGCGATCCAGCCGATGGCGCCGCAATAGACGTCGCGCGGTGTCTCTTCCAGCTCGTGCAGGATTTCCATGGCGCGGATTTTCGGCGCGCCGGTGATCGAGCCACAGGGAAACAGCGCGCCAAAGATTTGGCGGATGCCGAGATCAGGCAGAAGCTTCGCCCGCACACGGCTCACCATCTGATGGACGGTCGGGTAGCTCTCGATGCGGAACAGTTCCGGCACTTCCAGCGTGCCGACCTCGCTGATCAGCGAGATGTCATTGCGCAGGAGATCGACGATCATTCGGTTCTCGGCCTGGTTCTTTTCGTCGCTGCGCAAGAAGGACTTCAACCGCGCGTCCTCGGCCTTGGTCGCGCCGCGCGGTGCGGTACCCTTCATCGGATGGGTTTCGATCATGCCTTCGGCATTGATCTCGAAGAACAGCTCGGGCGAACGCGACAAGACGATGGGATCGCCGAGCGAAATCAGCGCGCCATACTTGACCGGCTGGCGTCCTGTCAGTGCGTCGAAGGCAGCAAGCGGATCGCCCGACCATTGGGCACGGACCGGAAAGGTCAGGTTGCCTTGGTAGCAATCGCCCTTGCGGATGTGGTCGTGAAGGCGCGCGAAGCGTCTGGCGTAGTCCTGAGCGGACCAACTGGCCCTGGCGTCGAAGATGGGGCCATTGGTGGCCGGCGCATCGTTGCGCGGCACGGCCTCTTCGACCGGAGCATCGAAGACACCCAGACAAACCAGTGGCGCGCGCCGGCCTTCAGGCAGCAGCGGCACCAGTTTCGCTTCGAGCAGATAGCCCGCTTCGTAGGAGAAATAGCCGGCCAGCCATTTGCCGGCATCGCTCGCCGCCTGCGCGGCCACCAGCGCCGGCAGAAATTCCTTGGCATCATAGGCAATGATGATGTCGGCCGGGTGGTCGAAGACCAACTGACGGCCGCTTTCATCGTTGCGGAAAATGGCAGAGGGCAGGGGCATGGGGCTCGGGTGCTGCGGTCGATGACGCCAGAACCGCTCTATATGGAGGCCGGGCGGCGTGCAATCGAGGGAGCGGCGTCGCAGGGCGCAAAGACAGTGGCGAATGCAAAAACAAAGACGGCGCCCGAGAGCGCCGCCTTCTGGTTATGTTGCCGATGACAGATCAGCTGTTGTTGGCGGTCCCGGCGCTCGGGAATTGGCGTGCGAACTCCTTTTCGTCGCCGGCGGCAAGCAGCTTGGCCTGCTCGACCCACTTTTCGCGGGCGATGCGGCCGTCGAAATTCAGCGTGTCCTCGATGCGCTTGACATCGGTCGCGGTCCAGCCGGCGATCTGCGCGTAGGTCGTGACGCCAAGGCCCTTGAGCAGTTTGTCGTTGACCGGGCCGATACCGATCAGGCGGCGCAGATTGTCGGCCTTCCCAGCTGCCGGGGCGGCCTTCTTCGGGACGGCGGCGGGCTTTGAAGCCGCGGCTTTGGGCGCGGCCTTGGCGGCGGCAGGTTTGCTGGCCGCTGGTTTTGCGTCCGCGGATTTGGCCGCAGCTGGTTTGGCCGCGGCGGGTTTGGCGGGGGCCGGTTTCGCGGCCGGGGCGGACTTGGCCGTTGCCGCTGTCGACACCAGCGCGGCCGGCGCCGAACTGGAAGGCTTGGCGGATGGAGCCGATGTTTCACGCAGCCGGCGTTCGAGATCGGCGCGGGTCTTGCCGCAGGCGTCGAGTTCGCCGGTCAGGCGGTCGGCGTCGGCGCGCAGTCTGTCCCGCTCGCTGCGGGTGCGGTCGAGATCGCCGCGCAGGCTGTCAAGTTCGCCGCGCAGCCGGCCCCAGATAAACCAGCCAACCAACACACCTACAAGGAACGCCAGGACAATGTAAAAGAAGGTCATCGTCTCTCTCCAGTCGGATCCGTCCGCCGCCGTCCCAAGTCATGACCTTGGCAGATCGGATCATCCAATGTGGTTCGGCGGCTCAGGGAACAGCCGGTCTGTCGTCGAGTGTCGGCGTTCGGCTTTGCCGCCCATTGCCAACCGTCGCTGTCGCATTCGTCAGACCGCTGCCATGGGCCGGGATGCTGTCCGGCCTTAAGCCGCGCGCCCGGCTGAGCTTCGGTCGGAAAGCTATCATACGGCTTCGGGAAAGCTAACGGAAAATTTCGCCGGAGAGTTATTCAAGAACAGGTATTTAGAACAAGAACAGCGCTGCCGTCACATGCATCCCGGCTAAACTGTTCTGCGATTCTGCAAAGTCGAGGCCGCTGCTGAACCTGCCACTCTGCGCCATCGGTCCAATGGGTGCGCGCATTAACTGTCGAGCGCTTCCAACTCGTCGATCAGGCCGCCGATCACGCCAAGCCCGATCTGCCAGAAGGCGGGGTCGGTGGCGTCGAGGCCGAAGGGCGCGAGAAGCTCCGAGTGATGCTTGGTGCCGCCGGCGCGCAACATCTCGAAATACTTATCCTGGAAGCCATGCTCAGCGTTCTGGTAGACCGCGTAGAGCGAGTTCACCAGGCAGTCGCCAAAGGCATAGGCGTAGACGTAGAAGGGGGAGTGGACGAAGTGCGGGATGTAGGTCCAGAAGACCTCATAGCCCTCGCGCAGCTTGATCGCCGGCCCCAGGCTTTCGGCCTGCACCTCGAGCCAGAACTGGCCGAGCTTGTCGGAGGTCAGTTCGCCGTTCTTGCGCTCTGCATGCACCTTGCGCTCGAACTCGTAGAAGGCGATCTGGCGCACGACCGTGTTGATCATGTCCTCGACCTTCTGGGCGAGCATCGCCTTGCGCTCGCGCTTGTCGGTGGTCTGGTCG
Source organism: Mesorhizobium sp. C432A (assembly GCF_030323145.1). Lineage (NCBI taxonomy): Bacteria > Pseudomonadati > Pseudomonadota > Alphaproteobacteria > Hyphomicrobiales > Phyllobacteriaceae > Mesorhizobium > Mesorhizobium sp. C432A. The sequence continues at coordinate 2,451,720 of NZ_CP100470.1, forward strand.
AGCAGCGAACGGAAGGTCAGCATCTCGCCGAACACCGAGGCCGTCTCGGCCAAAGTCAGCGGCGTCGAAGCCATCAGCGCGCCCTGGCCGCCGGCCAGCACCTGATGCACGCCGTGGCCGAGCTCATGCGCCAGCGTCATCACATCGCGCGGCTTGCCCATGTAGTTGAGCAGCACGTAAGGGTGCGCCGAAGGCACGGTCGGATGGGCGAAGGCGCCGGGCGACTTGCCGGGCCTGACCGGCGCGTCGATCCAGTTGCGGTCGAAGAAGGTGCGGGCGATCTCCGCCATGTCGGGGGAAAAGCGCTGATAGGCCGACAGCACAGTGTTCCTGGCGTCGTCCCAAGGGATCACGGCCTGCGGCGTCTCGGGCAAGGGGGCGTTGCGGTCCCAGTGGTTCATCACCTCCATGCCGAGCCAGCGCGCCTTCATCGCGTAGTAGCGATGAGACAGGCGCGGATAGGCTTCGCGCACGGCCGACGCCAGCGCATCAACCACGCTGCGCTCGACGCGGTTGGCGAGATGGCGTGAATCGGCGATGTCCTCGAAGCCGCGCCAGCGGTCGGAAATCTCCTTGTCCTTGGCCAACGTGTTGGTGATCAGCGTGAAGGTGCGCAGGCTCTTGCGGAAGGTTGCGGCCAGCGCTTCGGAGGCGCGGCGGCGGACCTCCCCATCGGCGTCCTGGAGGCGGTTCAGCGCCGGCTCCAGCGTCAGTTCCTCGCCGTCTATGTCGAAGCGCAGATCGGTCATCGTCTCGTCGAACAGCCGGTTCCAGGCACCGCGTCCGGTGATCGATTTCTCATGGAACAGCTGCTCGACCCGGTCCTCGAGCTGGTAGGGCTTGTCCATTCTGAGGTCGAGCACCCAGGGGCGGTAATGGGCAAAGCCGGCGTCGGCGGCGAGGGCGGATTCGAGCGCCTTGTCATCGATCAGGTTCAGTTCCAGCGCGAAGAACAGAAGATGCGCGCTGGCGTCGGTCATCTTTTCCTGGATGTCGCCATAGAGCTTTGCGCGCTGCGGATCGGCGGTGTTGCCGGCATAGATCAGGCCGGCATAGGAGACGATGCGGCCGATCAGTTCCTCCAGCGCCTCATAGGCTGTCAGCGCCTCGCCAAGCCTGCCGGCGCTGCCGCGCTCGGCCTCCGCAGCCAGTGTGCCCTTCCAGCGGTTCTCGAAGGCGACGGCATCGGCCGCCGCCTTGGCAAGGTCGCGCTTCAGTTCGGGTGCTTCCATGCCGGAATAGAGATCGGCGAGATTCCATTCCGGCAGGTCGCCGAGTTCCGCCGCGCCCTGACCGGACGCTACCGCCGCAAGCTGCCGACCGAGAATCCTGCTCATCAACAATTACCTTCTGGAATCAAGGGGAAAGGACAAGCCGGTCAAATCCTAAGGAATTCGTTCACCGGGTTTTTTGAAACCTTGTTTAGAACCCTGTGCCAAGATGATCCATGGGAATTTCCCAGGCGGGCAACTCAAATCAGTCATGACAGGTTCCATTCTTATAGTCGATGACGATCCCGTGCAGCGCCGGCTGCTCGAGGCGGCGGTGACGAAATTCGGCCACAGCGCCATCGTTGCCGATGGCGGCGAGGCCGGTCTGAGCGCGCTTGACGGACCCAATGCGAGGGATATTTCGGCAGTCATCCTCGACCTTGTCATGCCGGGCCTCGACGGCATCGGCGTGCTGAAGGCGATGCGCGAGCGCGGCATCACTGTTCCCGTCATCGTGCAGACTGCGCAGGGCGGCATCGAAACGGTGGTTTCGGCGATGCGCCACGGCGCCTTCGATTTTGTCGTCAAGCCGGCGTCTCCCGACCGGCTGCAGACCGCGGTCGGCAACGCGCTCAAGGTCGAGGCGGTCGAGGACGAGGTCAAGCGCACGTCGCGGCGTCGCGGCGGCCACCTGACCTTCAAGGACATGATCACGCACAGCCCGGCGATGGACCGGGTGATCCGCCTCGGCCAGAAGGCTGCGGCCTCCAACATCCCGATCCTGATCGAGGGCGAATCGGGCGTCGGCAAGGAATTGGTGGCGCGCGCCATCCAGGGCAGCGGCGAACGCCGCACAAAGCCGTTCGTCACCGTCAATTGCGGCGCCATCCCCGACAATCTGGTCGAATCGATCCTGTTCGGTCACGAAAAAGGTTCGTTCACCGGCGCCACCGAAAAGCACACCGGCAAGTTCGTCGAGGCGCATTCGGGCACCCTGTTCCTGGATGAGATCGGCGACCTGCCGCTCGACGTGCAGGTCAAGCTGTTGCGCGCCGTGCAGGATGGCGAGGTCGATCCGGTCGGCGGCCGTTCCACCGTCAGGGTCGACATCAGGCTGATCTCGGCCACGCACCGCAACCTTCTGCAGCAGGTCAAGGACGGCAAGTTTCGCGAGGACCTGTTCTACCGGCTCAACGTTTACCCGATCGTCGTGCCGCCGCTGCGCGACCGCCGCGACGACATCCCCTATCTGGTCAAGCATTTCATGGACAAGGTGGCGCCGGCGGGCAATCGCCTGCACGGCATCTCGGATGCCGCACTGGCCATGCTGCAGGCCTATGATTGGCCGGGAAACATCAGGCAGCTGGAAAACGCCGTGTTCAGGGCCTCGGTGCTTGCCGAAGGCGATGTGCTCACGACTGACGAATTTCCGCAGATCCGGGCGCAGGTCGACGGCACCGTCAATCTCGACGCCGATGCGTCCTTGTCGGACCCCGGCATGGCCTTGAGCACCGGATCGCAAGGCGATGGCGCGCAGACTGATGATGCCGGTACTGCAGCTGCCGAGCTCGCCCCTCCGGCCAGGTTGCTTCAGCGTTTCGGCACATTGAGGGCGCTGGACGAGCGTGGCAATGTGCGTGCGCTGGCCGATGTCGAACTCGAAATGATCAAGCTCGCCATCGACCATTACAACGGCCAGATGAGCGAGGTCGCACGGCGTCTCGGCATCGGCCGCTCGACGCTCTACCGCAAGCTCAAGGAATACGGCATCGACCCGGAAACCGGCCGCCTCGACCGCCTTGCCTCCTGAACGCCGAATTCCACAGCTTGCCAACGCAAGGCCGGGACCAGCTTGCCATGCCACATCCGGCGCTGCATAAGGGTTGGGGCGGGAATATGGCTGATGCGGACAGCGTTGTTCACGCATTAAGGCCAGCGGTAACAGATCGTGTAGCGGGAAAAGGCTGAATCTTGATCTAAACCAGCAGTTTACCAAGAAATCCTGTGTATTATTTTTGACGGGATATCGCCACGGTGTTACCGCATTTCGGCTTCAATAAGCGATGATTAACCATTAGGATCGATATTCGGATGTGAGAACCACGCATCCGTTTGGACAAATCCGGGGACAAACGGCAGCCTGCAAGGCCTTTTGATTTGAACAAAGTCGAACGACACAGAAACGGGCGGCGCGATCACATGGGCGTCTGGCCGAGATGGCTGGCAGCGTTGATCGTTGCGTTCGCTTTCCTCGCCGCAACTGCTGCCGGCGCCAGCGCTGAAACGCGCTCGCTCAAGCTCTATCACCTCCACACGCACGAAAAGGCCGAGATCGTCTACAAGCGCAATGGCCGCTACGATCCGGCAGGCCTCAGGAAGATCAACATCATCCTGCGCGACTGGCGTCGCAACGAACCGACCAAGATGGATCCGCGCCTGCTCGATCTGGTCTGGGAAGCTTACCGGCAGGCCGGCGCCACCGACTACATCCAGGTCGTTTGCGGCTATCGCTCGCCGTCGACCAATTCGATGCTGCGCAGCCGCAGCCGCGGTGTCGCCAAGGAAAGCCAGCATATGCTGGGCAAGGCGATGGACTTCTACATTCCGGGTGTGCCGCTGAAAAAGCTGCGCAACATCGGCCTGAAGATGCAGGGCGGCGGCGTCGGCTACTATCCGTCGTCGGGTTCGCCCTTCGTCCACATGGACGTCGGCAATGTGCGGCATTGGCCAGGCATCAGCCGCCAGGAACTGGTCAGCCTGTTCCCCAATGGCAAGACGCTGCATGTGCCGAGCGACGGCAGGCCGTTGCCGGGTTATGACCAAGCGCTCGCCTCCTACAAGGCGCGCAAGGGCGCCGGTTCTCCTGCCATCATGATGGCCAGCGCAGGCGGCAGCACCAAGAAATCCGGTGGCTTCCTGTCCGCGTTCTTTGGCGGTGGCGGTGAAGACGAAGCCGACGACAGCGCCGATGTCGCTACCGCCGCGCCGCCGCCGAGAAGCGTGAAGCCGGTGCTGGCTGCCACGAGCAACAACAACAGCAATCTGCCTGGCATCGCGATCGTGTCGCCGCAGAACGCCAAGCGCGCCAACATTCCGCAGCTTGCCGACGACAGCGCTGACGATTCGGAGCCGCAGGACACGCCGGAGACGATCATCGCCGCGCTGCCCGCCAAGGAAGTGCCGCTGCCCGCTTTCGCACCGCGGCCGAAGGCCGATGTCGGCGCGCAACAACCTGAGACCGTGCCGTTCGGCGTGGCCGATGCCACCACCGAACAGACGGTGGCGACGGCGCAGGCGCCGGCCAATGTGCCGTTCGGCACGGCCGATGCGAGCAATGCCGACCAGGGGGCCGATCAAGCTGCCGCTCCGGCGCAGGTCGCGGTCAACGTCCCGTTGCCGACCTGGCGTCCCGACCGCTCTTCGCCGCCGGCTGAGCTTGCGCCGCAGGACAAGGGCGTTCTGCTGGCGCTGGCCGATACGGCTGCCCACAAGCAGACCGCAACCGACGCGTTCTCGGTGCTGCCGTCGCAGCGTCCGGACGAGGTCAAGGCGGTTCTCGAACAGGCCAGCGCCGCCGATACAGCCGGTGCTACCGACGACTATCAGGTTGCGTCGCTCGAGCCTCGCTCGGCGTTCAACGATCCGTCAGGTGTCGATGCCGCATCGCCGCGCGGTGCTATTGCTGCCCGTCCCGCCGGTACCGATCCAGCCTCGGTGATCGGCGCCGGCGTCAAGACGACACGCAAGGAAGCAAGGGCTTCGGCTCGCGACCTGAAGCCAGGACCGAAGGCAGTGGTGGTGGCGGCCGAACCGCAGGCGACGCGCTGGGCGCTGAGCAGCGGCGACAACATCGCCACCGTTTCCAGCCCGACGACTGCGCCGCGCTATGCCTACAACATCGTGCATACGCCGCCGAGCGAGGTCTACACCGCAGGCTTCCAGGCGGACAACCAGATGGCCGATGCCAACCGCTTCACCGGCAATGCCGTAAAATTCCTTTCGGTCGCCCGCTTCCAGACGAAGTAAGGGCGTGACCGGGGCGTTATCGACTCGAAGCCGCGCTGGGCAACCCGTGCGGCTTTTGTTTTTAGCGAGATCTCGAGCACTGGCTTCCATCGCCACAGAATGCTAACCACCAAGCTGCATTCCCGCTTCGTCTAATGGTAGGACAGCGCCCTTTGAAGGCGTGAATCGAGGTTCGAGCCCTTGAGCGGGAACCAAAATCTCAACGCGTAGCAAACCCGGTCGGCGCAGCTGGCGGGTTTTTGTGCCGAGTGCAATTCCGGGAACACTGTGATTTTCCCGGGAAAGCGCGGAGCGCTTCCCTTGGGATTGCGCAAAGATAAAGTAGCGGAGGTTATTTTCCGAGCTTGCTCGCGGTCTGTGCGAGCGCCTCGATCTCATCCCACTTGCCGGCCTTGACCAACTCGTCCGGCGCCACCCACGAGCCGCCGACGCAGATAACGTTGGACAGGCTGAGATAGTCGGCGGCGTTCTTGGCCGAGATGCCGCCGGTCGGGCAGAATTTCACGTCGGCCAGCGGCGAGGCAAAGGCCTTCAGCGAGGCGATGCCGCCGGATTGTTCGGCCGGGAAGAATTTCAGGAACCGCAGGCCGGCCTCGCGGGCAGCCATGATCTCGCCGGGCGTGATGGCGCCGGGCAGCAAGGGAACGTCGCTGTCCTTGGCCGCCGCCAGCAACTCGCGCGTGATGCCGGGGCTGACGATGAACTTCGAGCCAGCCGCCGCTGCCTGGTCGAACTGCTTGGCATCGAGAATTGTGCCGGCGCCGACAATGGCGCCCTCGACCTCACCGGCCACGCGGCGGATCGCTTCCAGCGCATCGGCGGTTCTCAACGTGATCTCGATCGCCGGCAGGCCGCCGGCGGCCAGCGCCTGGGCGAGCGGGACGGCGTCCGCGACATTGGCGATCTTCAGCACCGGAATGACCGGCTGGCCATTGAGCAGCGACAGGAGCTTTTCGGTCTTGCTGGGCATTGGCTTTTCTCTCCCTGGGTGATTTCAACCGATTAGCAGAAGGCCGATTCCGAGTCCACGAAACTCGGCCTGCCGCGATGTCACATGTCGGCCAACGAGCCTGCGGGCGAATACCGACGAAGTGTCTTTAGCTCTGCCTTGAATCCGCTTTGACCACGGTCTAGTGGCTTGGCGATGACCAACCATGAACCCGTGCGCGTCGCCGCGCTCTACAAATTTGCGAGGCTGGGCGACTTCGACGCGCTGCGGGTCTTGCGCACGCCGCTTGCCGCCTTCTGCTGCGGGCGCGGCATCAAGGGCACGCTGCTTCTGGCGCAGGAGGGCATTAACGGCACGGTCGCCGGCAGCGAAACCGACATAGCCGACCTGATCGCTTATCTCGAGGCCATCGAGGGTCTTGCCGATCTCGAGGTCAAATACAGCACTGCCGCCGAAATGCCGTTCCATCGCATGAAGGTGCGGCTGAAGCGCGAGATCGTCACCATGGGCGTCGAAGACCTCGACCCGGCGACGGGTGCGGGGACCTATGTCGCGCCGGCCGACTGGAACGCGCTGATCTCGGACCCCGGCACCATCGTCATCGACACACGCAACGCGTACGAAGTGTCGATCGGCACGTTCGAGGGCGCGGTGGACCCGCGCACGTCGAGCTTTCGCGAATTCCCGGCCTGGGTGGAAAAACACCGCGACCAACTCGACGGCCGCAAGGTTGCGATGTTCTGCACCGGCGGCATCCGCTGCGAAAAGGCGACGGCCTATGTGAAGTCGCTCGGCTTCGAGGATGTGTTCCATCTCAAGGGCGGCATCCTCAGATATCTCGAAGAGGTGCCGGCCGAAGACAGCCTGTGGCAGGGCGAGTGTTTCGTCTTCGACGAGCGGGTCTCGGTGTCGCATGGGTTGACCGAAGGCGAGGCCGAACTCTGCCGCGCCTGCCGGCATCCGCTGACGCCGGAGAACCGGCTGTCGCCGCATTTTTCCACCGGCGTGTCATGCCCGCATTGCTACGAGGCACGCTCGGATGAGGATCGCACCCGCTATGCCGAGCGCCAGCGCCAGGTCGAACTTGCGCAGGCGCAGGGCAGGGGACATATCGGCAGTTAAGTGCCGCCGACGCCCTGACTGGATCACCACACGACAGAATAGCGGTCGATCACCCACAGCCATGTGCCGTCGGCCTGCCGGCGCGCGACCTCTGAGGTTATCGAGCCGTCGGCAAGCCTGGTCGACGTCAACGCGAGTTCGCCGTTAATGGCCGCCGGGTGCTGCTCGCCGCGCTGGAATTTTCGCCAGCTCGCGGCAAAGGCTTCGAACAAAGCGCGGATCGCCTCATGGCCACGCGTCAATTCGGCTGCTCCGGTGTCGATGACGGCATCGGGTTCGAACAGCGCTACCATGCCCTCAATGTCTCCCGCCCATTGCCGATCAATTAGCAGGCGCTCCAGATCCTGGGGATCTCGTGCTTGGTCGCGGTCTGGCTGATCGGTCACGGCAAAACTCCTCCCTCGCCGACGTTGCGGCGACACTAACCGAAGCCGAGGCGGGTTTCGACACATCGAATTTGATTTGCGGCATTGCCGGCGCCGATAGCAAAGCGCCGGTCCGTCATTGTAATGTCAACAATCGGGACCTACGTCTGCAACGTCCAAAACCTGCCCGTCCACGTTGGCGCGGGCCCTTTTCTGGAGGCACCATGTTCGACCCCAAGAAGCTTCTCGACGATCTGCTCGGCTCGCAAGTTCCCGGCACAACCGGCACCGTTCGCGACAAGGCCGGGCAGGCTGTGCAGATGGCCAAGGACAATCCGCTGGCCGCCGGTGCGCTGGCCGCGGTGCTGCTTGGAACCGGCACGGGACGGCAGGTCACCGGCACGGCCGTGAAGCTCGGCGGACTGGCTGCGATCGGCGGTCTCGCCTACAAGGCCTACCAGAATTACAAGGCCGGCAATGCACCCGAGCAGGCGCCGGCGGCCGGCCAGCCGGAATTGCTGCCGCCGCCCGCCGACACCGGCTTTCATCCTTCACAGGCGCCACAGGGGGAGGACGAGTTCACGCTGACCCTGGTGCGGGCGATGATCTCGGCGGCCAAGGCCGATGGCCATGTCGATGACGCGGAACGCCAAAAGATCGCCGGCAAGCTCAGTCTGGCCGGCATCGGCACGGAAGCGGAAAAGTTTCTGATGGCCGAGCTGGACAGCCCGCTCGACCTCGATACGCTGGTCGCAGGCGCCAAGACCGATGAGCAGAGGCTCGAGCTCTACACGGCGTCCCGACTGACGATCGACCCCGATACGCGCGCCGAACGCGGCTATCTCGACCTGCTCGCCGGCCGGCTCGGCCTGCCGGATGCGCTCGTCGATCATGTCGAGGCGACGGTGTCGGCGGCCAAGGTGCCGGTTCCGTCAGGCACGGCGCCGAACCCGCGCTGGTAGACAACGCAGCCGCGCGCCTGGGGCAGGGGCGCCGAGGCCGGAAAAAATGCGTTAACGTCTCGTTTACCGAGGAAGCGCATGATTTTAGTCAGTCGGATCGGCTTTTCCTCCTCCCAAGCCCGGTTCAGATCAGGGGGCGGTCGCCAATGACCGCCCTTTTTGTCGGACCGATCACATAAAGCGCGTGGCGCTTCATGTTTTTGTCCTGATGCATGTCGTTCTCTCAGAACCGGGGCCACTTTTGAGCGACATACATTAGTGTCCGGCTTGCCATGATCGCCCTCATTTGCGATGGGTCGGTGCATTCGGATGCACCCCGATCTGTGCCGGGGATGCGCGGCGCGCAGGAGCAAAATCATGACAGTCCTCACAGAGAAAACCGCCATTGTTACCGGCGCCGGCACCGGCATCGGCAAGAGCGTCGCCACGGCGCTGCTCAAGGCGGGCTGGAACACGGTGTTTTGCGGCCGCCGCAAAGCGGTGCTCGATGCCGCCATTACCGAGGCCGGGAAAACGGACGCCAAGGCGCTGGCGGTTGCCTGCGACATCAGCAAGGCCGGCGAAGTCGATGACCTGTTCGAGACGGTGGCCGCAGCCTTCGGCCGCGTCGACCTGCTCTTCAACAATGCCGGCATGAGCTACAAGTCGACGCCGATCGACGAGATCCCGGTCGAGGTCTGGAACGATATTGTCGGCGTCAATCTCACCGGATCGTTCCTATGCGCCCGCGCCGCCTTCGGCGTCATGCGCAAGCAAAAGCCAATGGGCGGCCGCATCATCAACAATGGCTCTGTGTCGGCCTATGCGCCACGGCCGGGCTCGGTGCCCTACACCGCGACCAAGCACGCCATATCGGGGCTGACCAAGACGCTGGCGCTCGACGGCCGGCCCTATGACATCGCCTGCGGCCAGATCGACATAGGCAACGCGCTGACCGATATGGCGCACGCAATGACGGTCGGCGTGCCGCAGGCCAATGGCACCATCGCCGCCGAAGCGGTGATGGACGTCCAGCGCGTCGCCGACGCCGTCGTCCACATGGCCAGCCTGCCGCTCGATGCCAATGTGCTGTTCATGACGGTGATGGCGACCAAGATGCCGTTCGTGGGGCGTGGGTGAAGAGCCGAAGGCCTACCTCTTCAAAAACGACTCGATCCGCTCCAGCGCGCGCAAGATGTTCTCTTCGGAATTGGCGTAGGAGAGCCTGATGTAGCCTTCGCCGAGAATGCCGAAATCGGGGCCGCCGATCAGCGCCACGCCGGCCTCCTCGAGCAGTGCCGAGGCGAGCTTCTTGGCCTTCCAGCCGGTCTTCGAAACATTCGGGAAGGCATAGAATGCGCCCTTGGGCGTGATGCAGGAGACGCCGGGCAGCGCGTTCAGCCCCTCGACCACGATCTTCCTGCGGTTGTCGAAGGCGCGCATCATCTTGTCGACATCGTCCTGGGGGCCGTCGATGGCGGAGATGCCGGCGAACTGGCTCGGCGCGTTGACGCAGGACCAGCAATTGACCGCCAGCTTGCGCACCTTGTCGTAGAGATGCGCGCCCTTGTCGCCATTCGGCCAGATCGACCAGCCCATGCGCCAGCCGGTCATCGCCCATGTCTTCGACCAGCCGTTGAGCACGATCAGCCGGTCGCGAATTTCCGGAAAATTGAGCAGCGAAAAATGCGTCTCGCCGTCATAGGTCATGACGTCGTAGATTTCGTCGGAGAGGATAGCGACCTGCGGATGCGCTTGCAGTCCCTTCACCAGCTTCTCGATCTCGGCGCGCGGCGTGACGCCGCCGGTCGGGTTGGCCGGTGAGTTGAGGATCAGGAGCCTCGTCTTCGACGTGATCAGCGCCAGCGTCTCTTCTGCCGAGAAGGCAAAGCCGTTCTCCTCGCGGATCGGCACCGGAATGGGCGCGGCGCCGGTGAACTCGATCATCGAGCGGTAGATCGGAAAGCCTGGGTCTGGATAGAGGATCTCGGCGCCGGGTTCGCCGAACATCAAGATGGCCGCGAACATGGTCGGCTTGCCGCCGGGCAGGATCATCACATTTTCCGGCGAGACCTCGACGCCGGTGGTGGCCAGCGTGCGCCGCACCACCGCTTCGCGCGTCGCCAGCAGGCCGTTGGCCGGGGTGTAGCCATGGTGACCGTCGCGCAGCGCCTTGATCGCTGCGTCGACAATGTGCTGCGGCGTTTTGAAGTCGGGCTGGCCGATGCCGAGATTGACGATGTCGCGGCCCTGTTGAGCCAGTGCAGTGGCGCGCGCCAGCACGGCAAAGGCGTTTTCCTCGCCGAGGCGGTCGAAGGCCGAAATCGTGTGGAGCATTTTTCCCGTCCGTGTGGTTCTTGCTGTTAGGTCGCGTTTTTGTGAGCGTCTGCTCACAAAAGTCAAACGGATTGGAGTTTTGCGTGTCGGAAAATCTCAAAGATTGGCAAGCGCGTCCGCGGCCCGAGCGCAAGCCCATTGACGGCCGCTATGTCCGGCTCGAACCGCTGAGCGCCGAAAAGCACGGCGATGGGTTGTACGAGGCGTCGTCCGTGCCCGACATCGATGGACGCTTTGCCTGGCTGCCCGACTACCCGCCGCAAACCCGCGCCGATTTCCAGCCATGGCTGGATAAGGTCGAGGCGAGCGAGGATCCGCTGTTCTTCACCGTCATCGACAAGGCCAGCGGCAAGGTCGCCGGGCGACAGACGCTGATGCGCATCGATCCCACCTATGGCGTCATCGAGATCGGCAACATCTATTGGGGGCCGCTGATCTCGCGCAAGCCGGCAGCGACCGAGGCGCAGTTCCTGTTCATGAAGTATATTTTCGACGGGCTCGGCTATCGCCGCTACGAGTGGAAATGCAACAACCGCAACGAGCCGTCAAAGCGCGCGGCGGAACGGTTCGGCTTCAAGTTCGAGGGCATTTTCCGCCAGCATCTTGTGGTCAAGGGTGAAAACCGCGATACCGCATGGTACTCGATCATCGACAAGGAATGGCCGGCGCTGCGCAAAGCCTATGAGGCATGGCTCGATCCCGCCAATTTCGATGGCGAAGGCCGGCAGAAGCGGCGGCTCGAGGATTTCCGCGCCGAGTTCGGCGCGTAACAGGAGTTTTTTCCGATGGCGCACAGCCATGATCATGGTTCGCATGCTGGGCATGGCGCCGGCCACGTGCATGGCTCGACCGACAAGAAGCGTGTGCTGATCGCAGCCTGCCTGACCGCCGGCTTCATGGTGGCCGAAGTGCTTGGCGGCCTTTTGACGGGATCACTGGCGCTGCTGGCCGACGCCGGCCACATGCTCGCCGATTCGATCGCGCTCGGCCTTGCCTGGTATGCCTTCCATCTTGGCGGACGGCCGGCGACCGTGCGCCTCACCTATGGCTTCGGCCGGGTCAAGACGCTGGTCGCCTACACCAACGGCATCGCCATCTTCGCCATTGCGCTGTGGATCGTCTACGAAGCCTGGGGCCGGCTGATGACGCCGGCGCCGGTGCTGGGCGGGCCGATGCTGGTGGTGGCGATCATAGGGCTCCTGGTCAACATCGCCTCGTTCTTCGTGCTGCATGGCGGCGACCGCGACAGTCTCAACATGCGCGGCGCCATCCTGCATGTGCTGGGCGACCTGCTCGGCTCGGCGGCGGCGATCGTGGCGGCGCTGGTCATTCTGGCGACCGGCTGGACGCCGATCGACCCGATTCTGTCGGTGCTGGTCTCCGTGCTGATCTTGTCCACCGCGTGGTCGCTGATGCGCGAAGCCGCTCATGTGCTTCTCGAAGGCGTGCCGGCAAGCCTCGACCGCGACCTCATCGCCAAGGACATTGCCGGCACCGTCAAAGGCGTGCGCGAAGTGCATCACATGCATGTCTGGTCGCTGGACGGGTCCAGCAACATGGCGACGCTGCACGCCTGCCTCAATGATGGCGTCGATGCGCACCAGGCGGTCAGCGCCATCAAGAAGCGGCTCGCCGCCGAACACGGCATCAGCCACGCCACCGTCGAGCCGGAATTCGGCCAGTGCGCTGACAGCTATGACGAGCACGATCATGACCACGACCATGGTGCGCCACCGCATCACGGCCATTACCACTGACAGGGAATTTCATGGCATTGGCATCCGAGTTGACGAGTTCCCGCTGTAACGGGACGGCATGATGGATCGCGACAACAGAAACGCGCTGATTGCCGCAGCCTGGATCATGCTGCTGTTCGGCATCGCGGCGTTCTATCTGCCGACGGTGATGCTGGCTGTCGGCAATATCTCGACCGTACTTGCCGGCATCGTCGGCATCGCCTTCGTGCTGGCATTCTTTCTGGTGTTCTGGTTGCGGGGTCGCAGCCAGAACAAGGGCAAATAAGAGGCTTTGAAATGCGCATCCTGATTACTGGCGCCGCCGGCATGGTCGGCCGCAAACTTGTCGACCGGCTGGCCAAGGACGGCACGCTCAACGGCCGCAAGATCACCGGGCTCGACCTGCACGACATCGTGCCGCCGCAGGCGCCGGCGATGGATGGCATCAGCATCGCCACGCATACCGGCGACCTTGCCGACGCCGGTGCTGCCGAGAGCCTGGTCGCCTCACGCCCCGACGTCATGTTCCATCTCGCCGGCATCGTGTCGGGTGAGGCGGAAGCCAATTTCGATCTCGGCTACCGCGTCAATCTCGACGGCACACGGGCGCTGTTCGACGCCGTGCGGCTGGCGGGCTTTGCGCCGCGCCTCGTCTTCACCTCGTCTATCGCCGTGTTCGGCGCGCCGTTCCCGGATGTGATCCCGGACGATTTTCATCCTACGCCGCTAACCTCCTACGGCACGCAGAAGCAGATGAGCGAAGCGCTGCTGGCCGACTATTCCAGGCGCGGCTTCTTCGACGGCATCGGCATAAGGCTGCCGACCATTTGCGTGCGGCCCGGCAAGCCGAACAAGGCGGCGTCAGGGTTCTTCTCCGGCATCATCCGCGAGCCGCTGAGCGGCCATGAGGCGATCCTGCCAGTGCCGCGCTCGGTGCTGCACACCCATGCCAGCCCGCGCTCGGCGGTGAACTTCCTGATCCATGCCGCCGGGATCGACAGTGCCGCCGTCGGGCCACGCCGCAACCTCACCATGCCGGGCGTTGCCGTCACCGTCGGCGAGCAGATCGAGGCGCTGGAACGCATTGCGGGCACCAAGGTCGTGAAGCTGATCCGCGAACAGCCGGATGAGACCATCTGGGCGATCGTCAAGGGTTGGCCGACGCGCTTCGAGTCGCGCCGTGCAAGGGACTTCGGCTTCAGCGCCGAAAACAGTTTCGATGAAATCATCCGCGCTCATATCGAGGATGAACTGGGCGGAATGATCGCGGGTCAGGCCTGACCCGCCGAGGTCATACAGTTCCGGACAGGCACGCCGACAACAGCAACAGCCCGAACAGGAAGACGAACGCGGCGCCGCCGATTTCGACGACTGTGTGGATACGGTTGCCCATGCGGCCATCGCCGGCGAAATAGACCGCCCAGTTCTTGGCTGTCACCGCGATCGTCGCCAACGCCGAGACTGTGATGGCGGTGCCGATAGACATCGCCAGCACCGACAGCAGGCCGCCGAGCCACAGGCCGTTGAGCAGCGCGAAGCTGAGCACAATCAGCGCGCCGGAGCAGGGGCGGATGCCGACGGCGGCTACAGCCGACCAGGCCGTGCGCCAGTCGAAGCGATCGCCCGACAGCAGCGCCGGATCAGGCGCATGCGAATGGCCGCACGTGTCGCAGACCTCGCCGGCCGGTTGATCGTGAGCGGCGTGATTGTGATGAGCGTGGTCGTGATGGGAATGATCGTGTGTGTCGTGGTCGTGCGCAGCGTGATCGTGATGATCATGCGAATGGTCGTGATGCACATGCAAGGCATGCGAATGCGCATGCGCCGCGTGGCTGTGAGCGGCATGCGAATGGCCGCCATGGGAATGACCGGCGTGGGCTGCCGACAGGCTGTAGGCGGGCGCCTTGCCGAACCAGCGCAGGACCGTAGGCCCGAGCTTGCGCCACAGCAGCCAGGCGCCGAACAAAGTGACGAAGACATAGCTCATGATCTCCATGAACCAGGCTGCGTCGGTCATCGAGATGGCGGTGCCGCGCAGGACGAAATAGGCAAGCAGCATCACCAGGATCGCGGTCAGGCCCTGCAGCAGCGCCGAGACGAAGGACAGCAGGATACCGCGCCTGAGCGCCACTTCATTGGCCACCATGTAGGACGAGATCACCGCCTTGCCGTGGCCGGGGCCGGCGGCGTGGAAAATGCCGTAGGCGAAGGACAGGCCGATCAGCAGCCACATCTTGCTGCCGTCCTCGCGCATTGCTTTCATCGCCGTGGCCAATGCGCGGTAGAATTCCTGCTGGCGCAGATTGATCCACATCAGGATGTGGGCGAACGGGCCGGTGGTGGGCGCCATGCCGTCATTGACACCGATGCCGAGTGAGCTCTGGGCATGGGCCTGCCCGAGAAAGTGCGTCATCAGCAGGGCAGCGGCCACGAGGCCGAATGCCAAACGCAGGGACGGTTTCATCACCGGATCTATCCTTCTGGCGGGCAATTCAGTTCGAGCTTGGTGGCGAAGATCTTGCTCATGTCGGTGCCTGTCGGGTCGTTGAAGAACGCGTCCGTCAGGGTCTTCTGGTTTTCCTTGATCGCCTCGTCTGGATCAGGCCGGATGACGCTCTTGGTGCAGTTCGAGGGCAGGCCTTCCACCGTGATGTTGCTATCCTCGGTGAAGTCGATCGCTGTGTAGAAGGTTGGATCGTAGACGCCGAAATCGATCTTGCCGGCGAGCTTGATCGGCACCTTGGGTTCGGATTCGAACAGGATGATCAACTGGTCGTTGTCGAAATTGGCCATCAGATGCGGTGGCGGCGTCATAGGCACGTCCTTGCCGTCGACGGTGACGAGCTGGAAATAGTTGAATTCGGCCAGCGAGGCATGAACTGTGTCGGCGACATCCTTCAGCTCCTTGTCGTCAAGCTTCAGGTCGGAGTTCTTGTCGAACTCCATCATCACCGTACTCGAAAACAGATCATCGAAACGCCAGAGGTGACGCAGCGCTTTCACACTTTGGTGATCCGGCGAGAGGATCACGTCGAGGCGGGCCTCGGCGAAGACATGAGGATGCGCGCCAGCCGCTCCGACGGAGGCAAAAGTCGTCGCCAGGGCCGAAGCCAGCATGATTGCGTGCCGTTTCAGATGCATTCTCGGTCGCTGTTCCATCGGCCTCGGAGAGATTTCGAGAGGTTACCAGAAACGGGGCGAAATTGGGACCGCGGCACGGCAGGACCGGCTCAAGCGCTCTCGCGGTTCTTGAACCATTGCACCAGGAAATCGACGAAGACACGGACCTTGGCCGGCAGATAGCGACGGTGCGGGTAGACGGCGAAAATGCCGCTGCCCGACTGGATGCGGTCGTCGAGCAACGACACCAGCAGCCCGGATGCGAGGTCGGGCGCGGCGATGAAATCCGGCAGGATGGTGAAGCCCAGACCGGACACGGCGGCGGCTCGCGCGGCCATCGGGCTGTTGACCTCGATCGGACCCGATACGTTGACACTGACAGACTCCTCGCCATCGCCCCTGAAGCGCCAGTTGGCGAGCGAGCGGCCATTGGTGTCGACGATGCAGGGCAAGTTGGCGAGATCCTGCGGGCGCGTCGGCTTGCCGTGCTTGGCGATCAGCTCCGGCGAGGCGCAAAGCTTGATCGAAAACGGCCCCAGGCGGCGGGCGATCAGCGATGAGTTCTCCAGGCGCGAGATGCGCACGGCAAGATCGAAACCTTCCTCGACCAGATCGACAAAACGGTCGTCGAGATGGATGTCGAGCACGATGTCGGGATGCTGTCTGGCGAAGTCGATGAGCGACTGGCCTATCGGCGCGTCGGCGAAGGTGCGCGCCGCGGAGAGCTTGATCCTGCCGCGCACGTCGCCGGAGGATTCGCGCACGGCGTCGGCTAGGCTGTCGACCTCGCGCACGATTTCCGAAGCGCGGCTGTAATAGGTATGGCCGGCCTCAGTCAACGAGAACTGCCGCGTGGTGCGGTTGAGCAGCAGCGCGCCGAGTTCGTCTTCGAGTTCGCGCACATATTTCGACAGCAGCGCCTTGGAGCGACCGATCTTGCGCGCGGCCGCCGAAAAGCCTTCGGCCTCGACGACGTCGATGAAGGCGCGCATGCGGGTCAGTGTATCCATCATCAAGCCTTTCGTGCCGCATCGAGAATTCGCCGGCCGAGCCGTATCAGGGCAATGTCGCTGCCGGGAGGACCGAGCAGCGAGAGGCCGAAAGGGGCGCCGTCAACCGAGCCCAGCGGCAGGGTGATTTGCGGAAAGCCTGAAAGACCCGAAAGGCACAAAAGATGCAAGGCCCTTTCGCGGTAGGCCTGGAGCTGCTGCGGCTCGCTTTTGACCAGAGGTGCGGGGCCTGGAACGGTAGGCAGGACAAGAAACCCGTCCTGGCCGAGCAGCGCGGCTAGCTCGGAGCGGAACGTCAAGCGGCGCACCGCCTCGGCCCGCGCGGTCTTTTCGTCGATTGTCCGGCCGAAACCAAAGCGCTCCTCGACGCCCGGCCCGAGATCGCGCTCGTCCGAAATGATCCAGGCGCCATGCTGCTGCCAGGCCTCGGCGGCCTGGAGGCGGCGAAAGCACCAGTAGAGCTCGTCGGGGAAGGAGGCGAAGCTGTACTCCACCGGCGCCGGCTCACCGACAAGACTGGCGGCCAGCGCTCTCATCCTGGCATATTCGGCTGCCTCGGCGGGGCCGGCCACGAAAGCGTCCAGCCAGCGGATCGAAAGCGGCCGGGTGAGCGGATACGGATGCGGGTCGCGGCCGAGCAGCAATTTGCCGATCGTCTCATAGGTCTCGATGTCGTCGGCGAACCAGCCGAATGTGTCGAAGCTCGGCGCCAGCTTCATCGTGCCTTCAAGCGAAATGCGGCCATGCGTGGTGCGCAGCCCGATCAACCCGCAAAAGCTCGCCGGGGCACGGATCGAGCCGCCGGTGTCGGAGCCGGTGGCGATATCGGCAAGCTTGCCGGCCACCGCCGCCGCCGATCCGGAGGACGAGCCGCCGGTGACGCGATCGGGAGCGGCCGGGTTCACCGGAAACGGAAAATGCGCGTTCTGGCCCATCAGCGAGAAAGCGAACTCGTCGGTCTGCGTCTTGCCGATGAAGCGCGCGCCGGCGTCGAGAATCATCTGCACGGCCGGTGCCGTGCTGGACGCGGCATGCGCCTCGTCGAACTTCACCGGATTGCCGCAACCGGTGCGGTAGCCGGCGACGTCGTAAATGTCCTTTACCGCCAGCCTGAGCCCGGCCAGCGGCCCCAGTTCCGCATTGGCGACCGGCATGCGGCGCAGGTCGAGAAAGGCGTTGAGCGGGCCGTGCGTGCCTGGCATCGTTCGATATCCGTACACAGTAGGCCCAGCATTGTTCGATGCCGGAAATTTTACAACCTGGAGTACGATTTTTATTGATTGTGAAATCTTTCGATCTTATATCGCGCTTGCCCAAAGTCGCACGTGCCTGTGGGTGTCCGCCGATCCTCGAATGGTGAGGGAAATCGGTAAGGTAACTGGAGCTAACCCCTCCAGTCGGTCTAGCGGCCAACCGCCAGCCCGAGGACACCTTGAAGCAACGACGGTGCGGGCCTTTCTGGTGTTCTGCCGGTCGTCCAAAGACCGGGGTTACTGAAGAGGCACACCTTCATTGCCGGTAGTGCGGACGGGTCTCCCATCCAAGCCAAGGCAGACAAAGCGAACCGAGGCCGGGCAAGGCCAAGGTTCACCGCCGCGAGACGGCGTTTCATGGTTCCGGGGTCTCCACCGGCTGGTTCCATGAATTTCCGTCCCGCCTTTGTTTGACCGCGCGTCGCGAGGCCGAGAGCCCGCGTCCGCAGCCTTATTGCGCGCCGCAAGGCGTTAATGGAGAGACCCCGATGGCCACTCAGCGCATCCTCGACTTCCTCGCCACCCGACGTCCGTCCGGCCCCTGCCTCGTCGTCGACCTCGATGTCGTGCGCGACAATTTCCGCGCCTTCGAAAAGGCGCTGCCCGATTCCCGGATCTACTATGCGGTGAAAGCAAACCCGGCGCAGGAAATCCTGCGCCTGCTTGCTGCGATGGGCTCGTCCTTCGACACCGCTTCCGTTGCCGAAGTCGAGATGGCGATGGATGCCGGTGCGCCGGCGGACCGCATCTCCTTCGGCAACACCATCAAGAAGGAGCGTGATATTGCACGCGCCTACCAGCTCGGCATTCGGCTGTTCGCCGTCGACTGCGTCGAGGAAGTCGACAAGATCGCCCGCGTCGCTCCCGGCGCGCGCGTGTTCTGCCGCGTTTTGACCGACGGCGAAGGCGCCGAGTGGCCGCTGTCGCGCAAGTTCGGCTGCGTGCCGGCGATGGCCGTCGACGTGCTGCGCCATGCCAGGACGCTCGGCCTCGACGCCTATGGCGTGTCGTTCCATGTCGGCTCGCAGCAGACCGACCTGACGGCGTGGGACCGTGCGCTGGCCGACGCCAAGAAGGTGTTCGCCACGCTCGCCGATGAAGGCATCGTCCTCAAGATGGTCAATATGGGCGGCGGTTTCCCGACGCGCTATCTGCGTGACGTGCCGGCGGCCCAGGCCTATGGCCAGGCCATCTTCTCGGCGCTGCGCAAGCATTTCGGCAATGCGATCCCTGAGACCATCATCGAGCCGGGTCGCGGCATGGTCGGCAATGCCGGCGTCATCAAGTCGGAAGTCGTGCTGATCTCGAAGAAGGCCGAAAACGACAATGTGCGCTGGGTGTTCCTCGACATCGGCAAGTTCGGCGGTCTGGCCGAGACGATGGACGAGGCGATCCGCTATCCGATCGTCACCCGCCATGACGGTTCGGAGACCGCACCTTGCGTGCTCGCCGGCCCGACCTGCGATTCGGCCGACGTGATGTACGAGAAGACGCCGTATCCGCTGCCTCTGTCGCTGACCATCGGCGACGATGTGCTGATCGAAGGCACCGGCGCCTACACGACCACCTACTCGGCGGTCGCCTTCAACGGCTTCGAGCCTCTCCGATCCTACGTGATCTGACGGCTTCGGCCTTCAGATCACCCCAGGCGGACGTTTGCGTCCGCCCGGGTTCGCCTGTGGAACAAGCTCCGCTCGTGAAGGATCGCGGAAATGGACATTGTAAATTACATTGACGGCATTGGATTCTCCCCCCTCGAGGGGGAGATGGCAGGCAGGCCAGAGGGGGTCGTCTCGCGTGAAGCGCCGGCATCCCTCGTCCACGACGCGGTGTCGCGTCAGGTCGTGCCGACCCCCTCTGTCGCCTTCGGCGACATCTCCCCCTCGAGGGGGGAGAGTGCCCGCGCCATTCCCATCGTCGCCGAAACTGCGGCAGACATTGCATTGCGTGAAGCGTTGCTCGATCGCGCCATGGGGCCGATGCGGCGCAAGAAATCGTCGGAGAAGCTGCGGCGTGGCCGCCGGCCTTCCGAAGGCCTCGCTTTTATCGTGCGCGATGCAGCCGGCGCGGTTGCTGGTACGGTGCGGCTGTGGGACGTGCGTCTGGGCGAGGGTGGCCCGGGAGCACTTCTGCTCGGACCGCTCGCCGTCGATCCGGCGCTGAAGAACGCCGGCATCGGCTCGGCGCTGATGCGCCATGCTTTGGCCGAGGCCGCGCGTCTCGGCCATGCCGCGGTGCTGCTGGTCGGCGATGTGCCTTACTATGGCCGCTTCGGCTTCTCGGCGGAGAAGACCGGCGCGCTCGCCATGCCTGGTCCGTACGAGCGGCACCGCCTGCTGGCGCTGGAACTGATCGATGGTGCGCTCGACGGCGCGCATGGCACGCTGAAGGCTGCAGGTCGCAAGCTCAAGGCACAGAGGCTGTCGCTGGCCGCCTGATTGTCCAAAAACAAACGCCGCCGCCGGTCCTTTGCATTTCAGCGAGGGCGGCGTTTTGTTTTTGCGAAGGGCTCAGCCGATCAGTTGGCTGAGCGCCATGGCGACCGACATATCGCCTTCGACCTTTATCTTGCCGGACATGAACGCCATGGTCGGGTTGAGGTCGCCGGCGATCAGCGAATCCAGATCGTCGAGCGACAGCTTTATGGTGCAGTCGGTCGGCGCGTCGGTGGTCGAGACGGTTGCGCCGTCGATGACGATGACGCCGTTGCTGCCGGTATCGAACTTCACGGAATGTTCGAACCCGGCGCTCGCCACGCGCGACCTCATCTTCTCGGCAATATCCTGAACGCTCATGACTGTTCTCCTGGTCTCGTTGCGTTTTGCCGCGCTTCAGTGACCGGCCTCCGCCGAAGTCGCTGTCTCGCGCGTACCGCGATCCTGGTCGCTTGGCGCATATAGCTTCGAGTTGACGTAAACGTCAACGCGCGACGCGTCATCTCGTTTCAGTCGGAAGGAATGCGGCAGAGAACATTCGCCCTGCGACGAAGGTTAGTGTTCAGCAGCGGGCTTCGCCGCCTCGGCCTGGGCCGATTCCGCCGGGGCCGGTTCGGTCGGCGTGGCCGGATCCTTGCGGCGGCGCATGGCGTTGTCGCGGATTTCGTCCTTGGTCAGGAAGTTGACCTGGTCGATCAGCACTTCATGCACCAGGTCGGCGCCGACGCGGGCGTTGACGGTGTCGCGTATGGCCTTGCGGAAGGCATCGAGATCGATGGTTTCCTTCTTGGTGAAGTCGATCTGCGGATTGGAGTAGAGATAGGAATAGACCTGATCGGTCATCAGCGCTTCGGCCGGGATCGACATCTTCTTTATCTCGGCCGGCTCGACCGTGTAGACGAGCTTGGTGAGGAAATAGCCGTCGATCTTGGAATCGCGGACCAGCGGCACCGAGATGATGTCGGTCTTGACGTAGTCGAGGCCACCCAGCATCGGTTTCGGCGTCTCGCCGACGCCGCGCTCACCGGCCGCCTGGAACGAATAGAACACCGCGCCAAGCGTGGCGGCGCAGATCCAGATCGCGGCGGCGATGAATTTGATCACCGGTTGTTCCCGCCTGTTGCCGAAATCATCAGCTCGCCCAACCGAATTCGCCGGCCGAATAGGTGCCGTCGGCTTCGGCGCGCTGAATGGCGTTCTTCAACAGCGTGGCGACTTCGTTGACCGCGTTGAGGTGGGCGAGGATTGCAGCCTCGTTTTTCGCGAGCTTCTGGCGCAGCCGCGCCAGACTGTCGCGATGCTGTTCCAGGAATTCGATCTCGTTGGCGCCCTTCATGGCGCGGGTCAGCTCATAGAGGTAGCGGCTCTTGCGGGCGTTGGAGGCCTTGAGATCATAGCTGGTGTCGTTCTTCAAACCGGCCGTCTCTTCCTCGACCGCTTCCTCGATGCGGCCGATGATGGCGGCAAGGTTGCCCGGCCGTGCAAACGGGATCGGCGCTTCGGACGTACGCGCCGGCAGGTTGGAAGAGTATTTTGAAAAATCGGCCATTGAAAATCCTGGTCTAGATCTTGATTTCGGTTTTGATGGTCGTCTCGTCGCCGGTCATCGACCGTGCGGCCTTGCGCTGCAATTCCTCGACCAGCGAGGTGGACAGCCGGGTCTGCTGGTCGATCTCGGTCTTGTGCGGCCCGGTTGACACCGGGCCGATCGGCACGGTGCGCTTGCCGTCCTTGTAGTGGTCGGCGAGCAGCGATTTGGCGATGCCGATCCCGCCGCGCTCGGCCATGACGTCGGCGACACGCTCGGCAAGCTGCGATTTCCACATGTCGCCGGCCAGCCCCTTGCCGTAGACGCCCTCGGTGTCCTTGGGCAGCATGTTTTGGATGAAGGTCTGCAAGACCATCGCCTCGAACTTCTTGAACTTGCTGGCGGGATCGGCATTTGCGGCGGCCGTGTCGGCGGTAGCGCGCGACAGGATCGAGCCGGCATCGACCGAAGCAGCCATGTCGACAGAAAAATTACCGCCAACGCCGTTGGCCCGCTTGGCCAGCGCGGCACGGGCAGCCTCGATATCCGCCGGGTCGACGGCTCGGGCAACATCGAGAACGATGTCACTGGGTGGAGAAATCGCCAAGAAAGTCCGCCTCTTTGCCGGGTTTCCTGAGCGACCATGCCGCAACAAGCTTGTGGCAGGCTTGCCGGTTTGAAATCCTTCGCCGGATGCTGGGCCATTGCTATCAGCAGCGGCAAGTCCGGCTGGGTCGATGCGATCTGGTCGTTTGCGGTGGGCGCTGCCGGTGTCGCCATGGTCAGATCGTAGGTGGCGTAGGCGCAGAGGCCGAACACGGCGCCGTACACCCAATACAGCCCGCCGCACGGAACGAAACCGAACGCCGTCCGCAAGTGACGCGGCTCTAACTTCCGATTATTCCTGCCCGCGCCTCTGCGCGATCAGATCGAGCCGGTCGCGGTCGGAGCGTTCGCGTTCGTCCTGTCGGCGCACGTCCTTGTAGGCGCGCTCGACCATGTTGGTGCGCGCCGTCGCAGTGGCGATGAGCGTGATCTCCTGCCTGGCGCTTTCCAGGCTCGCTTCCTGCCGGACCAGCGCATTGGCGATGCGGCGATGGTAGAGGTCAGGGAACAGCACCGCCAGCGACTGATCGGCCTCGAAATGCTGGACAAGTTCCCTGGCTTCGGTCTCGGCGGTTGCGGCCGCCGCCAGGAAGGCCGCATGGCGCGTCTCGTGCAGGGCCTTCAGCTGCTCCTGCACCTTGACCAGTTTCTTCAGCCGTTCCATGCGCGTGCTCATCTCACCTCGCCAGCGTCAGGTCGACAAAGCCGTCGACGAACAGCGACAGCATGGTGCCGATGGCGAAGTAGAAGATGATCATGCCGCCGGCGATGACGAAAGGCAGCGAGATGAAGTAGACCGGGATCTGCGGCGTCAGCTTGTTGACGAAGCCGATCGTCAAATTGACCAGAATGGCATAGGCGATGAATGGGCTGCCGAGCCGGATGACCAGGAAGAAGGCGTCCGACACCGTGTCGGTGAGATCGACCAGGGCGGCCTGGGGATTGAAGAAGGCGTTGACCGGCGCCACCGTGTAGGAGGCGACCAGAGCGCGGATGATCTCGTGGTCGAAATCGAAGACGAAGAGCAGCAGCAACGCTGAAAACGAGATGATGGCGGCGAGGGCCGCCTGCGGCTCTGGCTCCTCGATCGCCGGGCCGCCGGTGCCACCATAGCCGATCAGCATGGCAATGGCCGAGCCCATGAAGCGCAGCGCTTCCATGTAAAGCCTGGTCATGGCGCCGATCAGCCCGCCGACCAAAAGTTCCGAAATGATCATCGGTGCCAGCACCTGCGGACGCGCATCGACGAAGGGAAAGATCTTGTCCCACAGGAAGGCGAGCAGGCCACCGGTGGCGGCGATCGACACGAACAGCCGGACCTGGACCGGCACGCGGGCGCTGGACAGGCCCGGCATCAGCATGAAGCAGGCGCCGATGCGACAGAAGGCGAGGAAGGCGGCGATGACGACGCCTTGCGACAGTATGTTCACGAGATCGTCCCGAGCACCTTGATCTCGACGCCCTTGGCGATTTCGACATGGGAGAGAACGGGAAGCGTCGTGAACAGGCGCTCGATGATCATGCGCACATAGGGGCGAGCATCGGGCGCGGTGACGAGGACAAAACGCTCGCCGGCCTCGAGATGCTTGCGGATCGCCTTGGTCGCGTCCTGGCCGAATTCCTCCAGCTGGCGCGGGTCGATGTCGAATTCGCGCACCTCGCCCTTGGCGTCGCGCTTGAGGCTCTGGTGGAAGGCGAGGTCCCAGCGGTTGCCGAGGCGCAGCACCTTGAGCATGCCGCCCTCGGAGAGATCGCCGCAGATCTGCTGGGCCATGCGGATGCGGACATGCTCGACGATCTGCTCGGTGCGGCGCACATGCGGCGCGATCTCGGCGATAGCCTCGATGATCAAATGCAGGTTGCGGATCGATACGCGTTCGGCCAGCAGCAATTTCAGCACCGCCTGCAGGCCGGGATAGGAGATGTGCGAGGTGCAGATCTCGTCGGCGAGCTTGCGGTATTCCGGATCCTGGCGCTCGAGCAGCGCCTTCATGTCCTTGTAGGACAGAAGCTGCGGCAGGTTGTTGCGGATCACCTCGGACAAATGGGTGAGCAGCACCGACATGTTGTCGGCAAAGGTATAGTTCTCGCGCTTCAGATCCTCGGCGAAGGTTTCGAGCACCGAGAAGGCGCGCATGCCGAAGGCCGGCTCGCGGATTTCCTCGCCGGGAACGTCGGGCAAATCCCGGTTGCCGAGCAGCACCATGATCTCGCCGACGCGCATCTGGTATTCGGCGACGACGGTGCCGTGGACCTTGATCTGATAGCTTTTCGGCGGGATGCCGAAATCGTCGGCGACGCGCACTTCCGGCACGACGAAGCCATATTGCGTGGCAAATTTCTTGCGCATCTTGGCCATGCGGAACACCAGTTCCTGATGCGACACCAGCAGCCGCGTCGACAGCTGTTTGCCGATCAGAAGCTCGATCTCGGCGGTGGTCAGCGAAGCCTTGACCGAGTTCTTCTCTTCCTCGACCTTGTTCGCCTTCTCCAGATCCTTGATCGCTTCGGCGGCGGCAGCCTCGCGGTTGGCGCGCATCGGGATGACGTAGCCAAGGCCGGCCATGCCGGCGGCTAGCGTGAAGAACGGGAAGAACGGCAGGCCGGGCATCAGGCCGAGCAGGACGAGCAGCGAGGCCGCGACATAGAGCGCGCGCGGATGCGCACCGAGCTGGCCGAACACCGCCTGGTTGGTCGAGCCGCGCGTGCCGCCCTTGGACACAAGCAGGCCGGCGGCGAGCGAAACGATAAGCGCCGGGATCTGGGTGACGAGGCCGTCGCCGACCGACAGTTTGATGAAGACATCGGCGGCTTCGCCCATGCCCATGCCGTGCCTGATGTAACCGATGGCGATGCCGCCGACGATGTTGATGGCGGTGATGATGAGGCCGGCAATGGCGTCGCCGCGGACGAATTTCGAGGCGCCGTCCATCGAGCCGAAGAAGGAGGATTCCTCTTCCAGCTCGCGGCGGCGCAGTTGCGCTGTCTTGTCGTCGATCATGCCGGCGGACAGGTCGGCGTCGATCGACATCTGCTTGCCGGGGATGGCGTCGAGGGTGAAGCGGGCGCCGACTTCGGCAATACGGGTGGCGCCCTTGGTGATGACGATGAAGTTGACCACAATCAGGATCATGAAGACGATCAGGCCGATGACGAAATCGCTGGCCATCACAAGTTTGGAGAAGCCGGCGATGACATAGCCGGCGGCGTGCGTGCCCTCATTGCCGTGCGACAGGATCATGCGCGTGGTGGCGATGTTGAGCGATAGCCGTAGCATGGTGGCGATCAGCAGCACGGTCGGGAAGGACGAGAAATCGAGCGGCCGCTGGATCCACAGCGCCACCATCAGGATCAGCACCGACAGTGCGATCGAGAAGGCGAGGCCGATGTCGATGAGGAAGGCCGGGATCGGCAGGAATAGCACGGCCAGGATGATGACGATGCCGATGGCGAAGAAGACATCGCGGCCGTTCTTGGCCACTGTTCCTGTCGCTAAGCTTTCGCTGACCGCCATGTCGTCCCCAATCACAAGCCTGCCGAGCACGCGACAGCCCTTCGAGCCTAACCGGTCAAGCTTGCGCGAGGGTGGGAGGACTGGTTACTTGCCGGGACGACAGAGGCCTTGAGGAGAGAGATCATGCTGGTGATCATCGGCACCATTCGCTTGCCGGCGGAACGGCTCGACGAGGCAAGGCCGGCCATGCGGCTCATGATACTGGGCAGCCGTGCGGAGCCCGGCTGCATCGAATACTCCTACGCACAGGACGTACTCGACGTCGGGCTCATCCATGTAACCGAGGTGTGGAGCGACAGGGCCGCGCTCGACGCGCATTTCCGCTCGCCTCACATCGCCGATTGGCGGGCGAGCTGGGCATCGCTCGGCATAGGCGAGCGCAACCTCATGCTCTATGAGGCCGGCGAGCCGAAGCCGACCTGAGGACCGGGCACAGTCAAGAAGGCGTTGGCCCAAGAAAGTCTAGCAGGCGTTGACCTGTCTGCAGGACCATCCGCCGCCATCGGTATCGTGGCAGTCTTCATAGCTGCCGTAGCAGGTGTTCGTCGAATTGCGATACCAAGGGTAGCCGCGAGGACAGCAAACATCTTGTTGTGCAGTCTGGATAAATTCCTTTGCCGGCCGGCTTTGGTTTTCCGGATTGCCTCCCGCCAAAAGAGACATCGGGTGTGACACAACAGACCTAACCGGCATATCCATGCTTGAATTGCTCACCGCAGACGAGCTCAAAAAAATCCTGCCAACAGCTAATGAAAAAAATCCCCGCGCACTCATCTTCTCCTCCTTGAGGGAAATAGAGACGGGCAAAAATAACACAGCTGCGTCGATTGCGTAAGCGATCGCTCATATACCTCGACAGGCTAACAGGGGATTGAAGCGGGGCGGCAAGCTGACTGCGCCTCAGCGCCGGAATGGCGGCACAAGCAGCCGGCATTATGTCGGCGTGCTGATCGTCGCCGAACTGCACAGCGATCCGTCCGATGGTGAGACGCCGGTGCTGGCGCCGGCCAAATTCCGGCATGCGGTGCTGGTGCCGACCATGAACGTCCGGTCCACCGCCGAAACCATCCAGCGCGCCATCGCGGAGGAACTGGAGGTGGTCGAGAATTTCGACAACCGAGCCGTTGTCGGGCTTTTGACCGAGGGCCATCTGATGCGGCGCTACGCCGAGGAACTCGACAAGGCGCGGCGCGACCTGTCGGGCGAAGACTAGGCCTCGGCCGGCATCTTAAATGTCCCTACTCGGCGCTTGCCACGTGTACAGTGTCACTGTACAAATTGTTCAGTGGGAGAAAAAGACGGGATGAGCACCGACCAGGCTCCGGTCAAGAATGGCGTCGCCTCGACGGCGACGCATGCCCATCAGATGCTGGGCCAGCGGCTGAAGAGCCTGCGTCTCGGCCGGCGGCTTTCGCTGCGCGAACTCGCCGAGCTGACCGGGACCAGCGCCAGCTTCATCAGCCAGCTCGAGCGCGGCCTGACCGGCGCCAGCACCGCCTCGCTCAACCAGATGGCCTCGGCGCTGGGTGTAAGCGTGGCGATGCTGTTCGAGGATAGTGCCGCCGGGCAGCGCGGGGTCTTGCTGCGCAGCGAGCGGCCGAGCCTGCCGCCCAGCGACGGCTGCCGCAAGATGCTGCTCTCGCGTCCCCCTTTAAGCGACATGGAAGTCTATGTCGGCGAGTTCGAAATCGGCGGCTCGACCGGCCCAGCGCTCTACACCCATGGCGACGCGCACGAGATGCTCGTCGTGCTGCGCGGCATCGTCGAGGTTTCGCTCGGCGATGTCAGGCATGTGCTGGAAGAGGGCGACAGCATCGAATACGCGACATCGACAGCACATCGCTCAGAGAACATCGGCAGTGGCCGAGCCGAGGTGATGTGGATCATTGCGCCACCGACTTCGGTGCGCGCCGAACTCGATCAATATAGTGCCTGGAAACCGCTCGCAGCCAGGTAGGTTCAATCCATGCGGGTCAAATGGGAGAACAATAATCATGCTGAAAACAAGACATCTTGGCCTTGGCGCCGTGCTGGCGCTCGGCGTTCTGGCAACCGCAGCGTTCGCGCAGGAAAAGCCTGTCGCGGGTGAGGTCAAGGAAGGCTCGCTCAAGGGCAAGACGCTGACGCTCGTCTCCTATGGCGGCATCTACCAGGACGGCCAGGCCGCCGCGCTGAAAGAGTTCGTCGAGAAATCCGGCGTCACACTGCTCAATGACGGGCCGACCGAGATCGCCAAGCTGCAGGCGCAGGTCGAATCCGGCAACGTCACCTGGGACGTCGTCGACACCGCCGACCTGCCGCCCTACGTCTATTGCGGCAAGCTGTTCCAGAAGCTCGATTTCAGCAAGCTCGACGTCTCAAAGGTTCCGGAGGGCCAGGTCGGCGAATGCTCGGTGCCGGCCATGAACTACGGCGTCGTACTGATGTACAACAAGGAGAAGTATGGGGATAACCCGCCCAAGAGCTGGGCCGATTTCTTCGACACGGCAAAATTCCCGGGCGTGCGCGCGCTGGATGGTTCGGGCGATCCGACCGGTGGCCTGCTGGAGCAGGCGCTGAAGGCGTCGGGCGGCGATCCGAAGGCGATGACGGTGGCCGACATCGACAAGTCCATCGACGTGATCCGCAAGCTCGGCCCCGACACGATCTACTGGAAGACCGGCGCTGAATCGCAGCAACTCGCCGAGTCCGGCGAGGCCGACATGCTGATGATGTGGACGGGCCGTGCCATGACGGCGGTGAAGAACGGCGCCAAATATGCGCCGGCCTGGCAGGACTGGCTGGTGGTGATGGACCAGATGACCATTCCGGTCGGCGTCAAGGATACGGATGCGGCTTATGCGCTGCTCAATGCCTATCTCGGCAAGGGGGCGCAGGAGATCCTGGCGCAGCAGACCTCCTATACGCCGATCAACAATGACGCGCAGCCCAAGGTCGATGCGTCGGTCGCCGCCTTCCTGACCAACACGCCCGAGCGCCAGAAGCAGGGTTACAAGCAGAACATCAAGTTCTGGGTCGAGAACTTCCCGGTGGCGCAGGAGAAGTGGTCGGCGCTGATGGCCGGCAACTGAACAGCCAAGTGAGAGCCAGGCCGTGAGCGCGTCCGAACTCATCGCCCAACCCGCCGCCCATGCGCGGTCGGGTCGGGCATGGCGGCCGTTCGCGCTCACGGCGCCGGCGCTCATCCTGCTCGTCGCGGTGATCGGCTACCCGCTGCTCACCATCGTGCTGCGCAGCCTGTCGGAACCTGAATGGGGCCTGCAGAACTATGCCTGGTTCTTCGGCGCGCCGGTCAACCTGACAGTGCTGCAGCGGACCTTTGTCATTTCGGCCTGGGTGACGCTGGTCTGCGTCATCGCGGCCTATCCCTATGCCTATCTGATGACGGCGGTCGGGCCGCGCGTCCGGCTGGTGCTGGTGCTTTGCGTGCTGATCCCGTTCTGGGTGAGTGGTGTGGTGCGAACGCTGTCCTGGGTGATCCTGCTGCAGGATTCGGGCGTCATCAATTCGCTGCTGCGCTCGGTCGGGTTCGGCGCGGTCAAGCTGATCCGCACCCAGACCGGCGTGGTCATCGGCATGGCGCAGGTGCTGTTGCCGTTCATGATCCTGCCGCTCTATTCCGTGATGCAAGGCATCGACCTCAGGCTGATGCGTGCGGCGCAAAGCCTCGGTGCGCGGCCGTCGCGCGCGTTCTTCACCGTCTATCTGCCGCTGTCGCTGCCCGGCGTCTATGCCGGCGCGGTCATCGTCTTCATCCTGTCGCTCGGCTTCTACATCACGCCGGCTTTGCTCGGCGGCCCGCGCTCGACCATGCTGTCGACGCTGGTGCAGACGCAGGTGCTGAGCCTGCTGCAATGGGGCAGGGGCGGCGCCATGGGCGTCGTTCTGCTGGTCACCACCTTCGTGCTGCTGGCGCTGGCAGCACCCGTGATGCGGTCCAGGCATCGGGAAGCGGGGCGGCGCTGATGGAGATGAAGCCGCTCACCCGCGTTCTTCTCGGGCTCGTCTGCCTGCTGGTGGCGATATGGCTGGTGGCGCCGACGCTGGTCGTGGTGCCGATGTCATTCAACGAAAACAAATCGCTGGCCTTTCCGCCGCAAGGCTTTTCCTGGCAGTGGTACCAGAATTTCGCCACCAATCCGGACTGGTCGAACAGCTTCCTGAATTCGCTGAAGGTCGCCTCGATCGTTGCCGTCCTGGCAACGGTGCTCGGCACGCTTGCCGCCTTCGGCCTCGACCGCATGAAGGCGCGGCCGGCGAACCTTTTGCGTATGCTGATGCTGACGCCGATGGTGGTGCCGGGCGTGGTGCTGGCGATCGGCATCTATGCCGTCTATCTCGACACGCAGCTCGTCGGGACGCTGCTCGGCTTCGTGCTGGCCCACACCATCCTTGCGCTGCCCTTCGTGCTGATCGCGGTCTCGGCCAGTCTCGAAGTGTTCGACCGCCGGCTGGAGATAGCCGCCGCGAGCCTGGGCGCCGGCGCACTGACCACGTTTCGCACGGTGACGCTGCCGCTGATCGCGCCGGGCGTGCTCTCCGGCCTGCTGTTCGCCTTCGCCACCTCGTTCGACGAGATTGTCGTGTCGCTGTTCATCACGAACCCCTATCTCAAGACATTGCCGGTGCAGATTTTTGCCTCGATCACGCGCGACGCCGATCCGACGGTGGCGGCTGTCGGCACGATCCTGCTTTTCGCGACCACGATCCTGATCGGCGGCGGCATGCTCCTTCTTGGCCGCGAGCGGAAAGGACGCCGATGAATCCGAAGCCGACAAGCAAGGGCGCGGCGATCGATCTCGAAGCGATCAGCAAGGCCTATGGCGGCTTCAAGGCGCTGGACGGCGTGTCGCTGCGCATCGAGCCCGGCGAGTTCATGACGCTGCTCGGCCCCAGCGGCTCGGGCAAGACGACGACGCTCAACGTGATTGCCGGTTTCACCGATGTCACCAGCGGCAAGCTTCTGGTCGGGGAAAAAAGCGTCGTCGGCGTGCCGGCGCACAAGCGCAACATCGGCGTCGTCTTCCAGCATTACGCGCTGTTCCCGCATATGAGCGTCGGCCGCAACGTCGCCTATCCGCTGACGCTGCGCGGCGTCGACCAGGCGACGCGACAGACACGCGTGGCAAGGGCGCTCGACATGGTCAAGATGGGCGATTTCGCGCATCGCTATCCCAGCGAATTGTCGGGCGGCCAGCAGCAGCGCGTGGCGTTGGCACGCGCCATCGTCTTCGACCCGCCGCTGCTCCTGATGGACGAGCCGCTCGGCGCGCTCGACAAGAAGCTGCGCGAATGGCTGCAGCTCGAGATCAAGCGCATCCATCGCGAGCTCGGCACCACCTTCGTCTATGTCACGCATGACCAGGAAGAGGCGCTGGTGCTGTCGGACCGCATTGCTGTGTTCAACCGCGGGCGCATCGAACAGGTCGGCACCGGCCGCCAGCTCTATGACGAACCGGCAACGCTGTTCGTCGGCCGCTTCATCGGCGATTCCACCGTGCTGCGCGGCAAGGCGCGCAGCGATGGCAACAGCACCGCGCTGAGCATCGCCGGCGAGACGGTGACGGTACCGCGTAAGCTGTCGGGGGAAGCCAGTCCGGTGATGCTGCTGCGTCCCGAAAAGCTCGCGATCCGAAGAGCCGGCCAAAGTGCTGCCAATGGCGCCAACCGCCTGTCGGGGACGATCGCGGAAGCCATCTATCTCGGCTCGGAATCGAAATACGAAGTTAAGCTCGCCGACGGCTCGGCCGCGATCGTGCGCTCACCGCTGACCGGCGAGAGTTTTGGCCTCGGCGACAAGGTCGAGCTCTGCTTCGACGGCAGCGACGCCAAGCTGCTGGCGGACGACGCAAGCGCCGACACCACACTCACCTGATTCCATCTGGCCTGATCCCATCTGGCCTGATCTCATCTGAAAGTCATTCCATGCAAGCCAAGCGCAACGGCGACATATCGTTCTGGTATGCGGATCTGGGGGCGGTTCCCGTTCCGCGCCCGCCCTTGCCTGGAAACATCGAGGCCGATGTCGCCATTGTCGGCGCCGGCTATACCGGCCTGTGGACCGCCTACTATCTGAAAAAGGCGAAGCCATCGCTGCGCGTCGTGATCGTCGAGCGCGAATTTGCCGGCTTCGGCGCTTCGGGGCGCAATGGCGGCTGGCTGTCGGGCGGCTTCAGCTGGTCGCGCGAAAAATATCTCAAGACATCGAGCCGCCAAGGCGTGATGGCGATGGAGGCGGCGATGGCAGGCTGCGTTGATGAAGTGATCCGGGTCGCGACCGAGGAAGGCATCGACGCCGACATTCGCCGCGTCGACAATCTGACGGTGGCCACCAACGCAGCGCAGTTGGAGCGCGTGTGCGAAGAATGCGAGACGATCCGTTCCTGGGATGTCGACCCGAACCGCGTCGAGATGCTGGACGCCGCCTCAACGCGCACGCGCATCAACATCCGTAACGTCATGGGCGGCTTCGTCGTCCATGGCCAGGCGCGGGTGCAGCCGGCCAAGCTGGTGCGTGGGCTTGCCGATGCCGTCGAGCGGCTGGGCGTGCCGATCTATGAGAAGACGACGGTGACAAGCATCGCCAAGGGCAGCGTGACGACAGACCGCGGTACGGTGCAGGCGGAGACGATCATCCGCGCGACCGAGGGTTTTACATCAGGCATCCCCGGCGAGGAGCGGACCTGGCTAGCGCTCAACAGCGCGCAGATCGTGACTGAGCCGCTGCCGCCCGACCTGTGGCGCGACATCGGTTGGGAAGGGCACGAACTGCTCGGCAATGCGGCGCATGCCTATTGCTATGCCCAGCGCACGCGTGAGGGACGCATCACGATGGGCGGACGCGGCGTGCCTTATCGCTACGGCTCGCGCACCGACGTCAACGGCCAGACGCAGCAGGCCACGATCGACCAGCTGCACACGATCCTGACGACGCTCTTGCCGCAGACCAAGGGATGCCGCATCGATCACGCCTGGTGCGGCGTGCTCGGCGTGCCGCGCGACTGGTGCACCACGGTCGGCCTCGATCCCGCGACCCGCATCGGCTGGGCCGGCGGCTATGTCGGCCTCGGCGTGTCCAGCTCCAACCTTTCGGGGCGCACGCTGGCTGACCTTGTTCTCGGGGCAAACACCGAGCTGACGAAGCTGCCCTGGGTCAACCGCAAGGTCAGGCCATGGGAACCGGAGCCCTTCCGCTGGCTGGGCGTGCATTCGATGTACCAGCTTTATCGCATTGCCGATGGCCGCGAGGCGGCAGGGCTTGCGCGCACCTCGAAGCTGGCCGCGTTGGCCGACAGCATCACCGGCCACTAAAGCCATTTGTTCTCACGCAATTCCGGGGCAGACACCTTTCCTGGAATTGCTCTTATCCATGGAGCTAGACTTGATCGATCTTTCGACCTTCCACGATCTCGCCACGGCCGAGATCGGCGCGTTCTCTCCTAAGCCAACCTCGATTGAAGGGGATCAGGTCGAGGCCGTGCGCTCGTTCTTTCAATCGCCGGACGGGACCGTCGACATCGGCATCTGGGAATGCACGCCCGGCCGCTTCACCGCCGACCGTTCGGACTCGTCGGAGATCTGCCACATCATTTCGGGGCGCGTGGAACTGAGCCGCATCGGTGGCGAGGTGCGGGAACTCGGTCCGGGCGATCTCCTCGTCCTGCCGCAGGGCTGGAAGGGCGAGTGGCTGATACGCGAGACCACGCGCAAGCTCTACATGATCCAGAGCGCCGGCTGACCGGCGCTACGGCTATGGCGAGCTCAGTGATCGATCGGCCCCTTCGGCGAGACCAGCGCGGTGCCGGCGGTCGTCGGGCGCTCGATCAGGCGGCGCACGCGCGGCGGTTCGTCGCCGCTGTGCAGCGCCCGCACCCGCTCGCCGACGACGGCGTCGGCATGGGTGGCGCGCCGGTTGTGGCGGATGTATTCCAGCCAGGTCGGCGTGTGGTAGTGTTCGATCCAGACTGCGGGATTTTCTAGGTCCCGAGCCAGCGTCCAGTTGCGGGCGCCGTCGCGGCGGCGGATGCGCCCGCGCTCGGCCATGGTGGCGAGGAATTCGGGCACATCTTCGTCGCGGATAATGTACTCTATCATGATGGCGATGGGGCCGCTGCGCGGCTTCAGGTCGAGGCCGAGATGCGGCTCCTTGAAGCGGTTGAGCGGGTCGAGGTTGAGAGTCGTCTGCTGCGGCAGCGGCAGGAACAGGCCGATGGCGCCGCCAACAAGCATCGCGATGGCCGCCGCAATCAGCGCGGCTTCGGCGCCATGCGCATCGGCAACGACGCCCCAGATCCAGCTGCCCAGCGCAATGCCGCCGAAGGTCGCCGTCTGGTAGACCGACAGCACCCGGCCGACGACCCAGCGCGGCGTCGACATCTGCACCGTGACGTTGAAATGCGACAGCGCGATCACCCAGCAGGCGCCGCCGATGAGCAAACCCGCCGCAGTCTGCCAGGCATTGAGGCTGATGGCGGCGTTGAAGGAGCAGACGGCAAAGCCGGCGAAGGCCATCCGCACCATCGTCTCGCTGGATAGCAATTGTCTGAGACGCACGCTGATCAGCGCGCCGCCGACGGCGCCGATGCCGAAGGCGCCGAGCATGATGCCGTAGGTCAAGGCATCGCCCTTGACGACGTCGCGCGCCACCAGCGGCAGCAGCGCCAAAACCGCGCCGGCGCTGAAGCCGAAGGCGGAGCCCCTGACCAGCACCTTGCCGATGTTGGGCGACATGGCGACATAGCGCAGGCCGGCGCCCATGGCGGCGCCCAGCGTCTCGCGCGGTAGCGTCGAGACCGGCAGCTCCGGCTTCCAGCGGAATAGCACGATGATGAGACCTATATAGCTCAGCGCATTGGCGGCGAACGCAGCAGCCGCACCAGCGGCGGCAACGATGATGCCGCCGATCGCCGGGCCGACGCTGCGTGTCAGGTTGAAGCCCAGCGAATTCAGCGCAACCGCGGCCGGCAGCTTGTTGCGCGGCACCATGTCGCCGACCGATGCCTGCCAGGACGGGTTGTTGAGCGCCGTGCCGCTGTCGATCAGGAAGGTGAAGGCAAGCAGCGTCCACGGCGTCATCCAGCCGTTCCAGGTGAACAGCGTTAGAAGTGCAGAGACGACCAGCATGAAGATTTGGGCGATCAGCATCACCTTGCGCCGGTTGAAGCTGTCGGCGATGGCGCCGGCGACGAGTGCAAACAGCATGATCGGCAGAGTGGCCGAGGCCTGGACCAGCGCCACCTGATAGGGCGACGTGGCGATGGTGGTCATCATCCAGGCGGCGCCGACGCCCTGGATCAGGCCACCGAAATTCGACACCAGGCTGGCCGACCAGACGGCGCGGAAGATGCCGTGCCGGAACGGCGCCAGCGCCGAGACGCGTTCGCTGTCCGACCCGTCATCGATCATTGGACCTGTCCCACCTTCACGTGCTGGTTTCGTCCGCCGGGACGACAATCATGGCATCCGTTTGAAATAGAGCACGACATCCAAAAGGGCGAACGCGTCTTCGAAAAAGATCATGGTCCAACAACAGGATAGCAAGGCGAAAATACGTCAGCCGGGAAGGGTCCGCTCCCAGAGCGATGTTCTCATTGGTCCACTGCGCGGGGGTGTCGGCCGTGCGCAAATTCAGCTTCTGTCCCGGGCAGCGGCATGCAAGGCTTCGGTCAGCGTGCTAGGCGTCTCGCCGCCGGCGTGAAGGCGCAGGAAAAGCTCCATGCCGACAAGCCGCAGCCTGGATGGTTGCTCGCGCCGCGCCAACTGGACCATGTCCTCTAAATTCGCGGCGGGCCATTTCAAGGCATCGCGCAGGAAACCGCCGCGTAGCAAAGTCTCCGTGCCGGCCGAAAATTGCGACGACATCTCGAAGCCGATCTTGCGCGCCTGGACGTTCTGGCGCGGAATATGCTTTTCAGCGACCTTTCGCAAAAGCCATTTTCCTGTTTTGTCGCGGTATTTCTGCCGCCTCGGCAAATGGATGGCGAAGTCGATCAGGCGGTTTTCCAGGAACGGGACCCGCAGTTCCACGGACGCCGCCATGCTCAGCCGGTCGTGCCGGTGCAGTATGTCCTGCAGATGCGAATAGAGGTCGTAGAGGCAACTACCGAGAAAGGCGCGATCCGCGGGCGGCATAACCGGCTCCAGGCGGTCGAAGATCTCGGTTTGCAGGAAATTCAGCTCCGGCGACAAAGCACGCAGGACCATGCTGCGATCCATTTGTGAGTGGCTTCCAGCCGAGACCTTGTAGGGGGCATGACGCTGCTGTTCGAATCTCCGGTCGAGCGAGCGCTTCGAGTGCACCAGGCGCCGGGGCCACGACCAGGAACGCCACTTCTTCATGCTCAAGGCCTGCAAGGGGTAGCCGCCAAACAATTCGTCTGCGCCTTCGCCGGTGAGCAGCACCTTGACGCCATCGGCCCGGCATCGTTCGGCAAGCGCCAGCAGTGCGACATGGCTGGAGTGCCAGCCATCGCTTTCGAGATGCCAGATTACCCTTGGCCAAAGTTCGAAAAACCGGTTCCTGTCGACCGGCACCCGGCGCAAGGGCACGCCGACATGGCGGCCGGTGCGTTCGGCGTCTTCGGCCTCGCTGTTGCCGAGCTGCGGGTCGACGACATAACCGTGGACTTCCGGCCTGAACCGCTTTGCCAGCGCCGTTATCAGCCCGGAATCGACACCGCTGCTGCAGGCGGTAGCAACGCTGGTATCGGCGATGCAGTGAAGCCCGACGCTGTCCTTGAGCAACGCCTCGAGCGTCGCCATGTGCTCAGCATCAGAGGATACGTCACCGGTAATGCGCGCGGTCTCCAGCACGTCCAGCACATGCCAGAAGCGGCGCTTCTCGATACCCTGGTCGGTGATCTTCCACAGGCCGGCGGGCGGCAGGCGCTCGATGCGGTCGAACAGGCTGTAGCTGGAATCGCGGCTCTGCCAGGCCAACCGCAAGGTCATCTCGCGGCTGTCGATGTCGCGCGGAAAACCGTCGCAGGCGAGGATCGCCTTGTCCTCCGAGGCGAACAGGATTCGCTCCGGCGTGTCGGCCACCGACATCGGCTTGATTCCAAGACGGTCACGCGCAAGCCACAGCGCACTGCTGCGAGCGTCGAAATAGGCGAAGGAAAACATCCCGTCGAACAGCGGCACGGCTTTTTCGGGACCCCAGTGATGCAAGGCTTCGAGAACCACTTCGGCATCGCAGATGGTTCGAAAGACGACGCCTTGCGCCTGCAGCGTTTCGCGCAGCGAGCGGTAATTGTAGACCTCGCCATTGTAGACGAGAGCGCCATCGCCGGAAGAAGTCAGCATCGGCTCACGGGCGGCGGGCGAGGGATCGATGATGGTAAGTCGGCGGTGACCGAGCGCCAGCCGATTGTTGTGCCAGCTGTCATGATCGTCGGGGCCGCGATGTACCAGCGCCTGCATCATGCTGGCGACATCCGACAGGTCGTTGGCGTCGATCGGGTTTCGTTTGCGCCAGACGCCGGCTATTCCGCACATGGCCTGCCGGTGAGTTCTGCCTGAGTCATGGCCTGCAATCTAGCCGGAACACAGCCGCCTGCAAGCGCTGCCTAGAACCCGTTTTCGATGCGCTCGAAGATGACGTTGGTGAAGGCCGATATCTGGCTGCCGATGAACGGACCGGTCAGCGCCACGACCAGCATGATGGCTACGATCTTGGGTACGAAGGTCAGGGTGATTTCCTGGATCTGGGTCAGGGCCTGGATCAGCGCGATGCCGATGCCGACCACCATGGCAACCAGCACCACCGGCGCGGACGCGACGAGCACCGTCCACACCGCATACTGGACGATGTCTAGGGCGTCGGCCTCGTTCATGTGAGCGCGCCTCTATGGAACTGTCTAGCTGGCCGGCTTTATCGAAACGCCCGCGCCGACCGGCACTTCGGTGCCGTTCTGCAGCACGGCGATCACGCCGTTGCTTGCAAGCCTGACCGAGGCCACGACGCCGGTCGTCTTGCCGTCGGCCGAGGTGATCGAACGGCCGATCAGGGCATCGGCCTGCGACAGCGCCGACGACTGCATGATCTGGTCGAGCTTGGTGTTGGTCTGCACCGATTGCTCGACCTGCGAGAAGGTGGCGAGTTGGGCGACGTACTGCGTCGAATCCATCGGTTTCGTCGGATCCTGGTTCTTCATCTCGGCGATCAACAGCTTCAGGAACGACTGGTAGTCGACCGCTGTCTTCGACGTCTGCTGGGTACCCTGGTTGGCGCCCGTGGGGATCGTCGTCGTCATGTCCACATTCATCAGTATTGTGCTCCCACGGCCAGCGGGCGCTTCGCACCCTGAACATCGTCATTGCCGCCAAGTGCGCGGCGTTCGAGCGGATAAAGCGCGCGGATAGCCTTCAGCGCTTCATAGATATGGTCTTCGCCGACCATGCGGTCGATCTGCTTCAGCGCGCCACTGATCTGCTCATCCTCGAAGCTTGCCAAAAGCAAGGGCAGCGAGCGGCGGAACATGGCGCGCGCCTCGATGGCGCCGGCCGGGTTCATCAGCATCACCTGCAGGATGAAATAGAGCTGCTTGAGCGGCGTCGAGGCATCGTCGGCCTGGATGACATGGTTCTCGAGCAGGAACTGTACGTCGTTCATCAGCTCGACGGTGACCTTGCGGTCGACGCGGATGACGGCGCCGTTGATGTAGATCTTCTCGTTCGGCTTCAGCGATATCTTCAGCGTGTTGGTCATTGAATGCCGTCCCGGATGATCTGGGACACTTCGATCAGCCCTTCGAAATTGTCGGTGCGGCCCTGGCGGATGTCCTCGGCCTCGCGCAGCAGCCACAGGCCGATGGAGATGAGGTTGGCGCGCAGTTCCTTGGGCAGGACATTGTCGCTGGAACCGAGATCCTCGACGAAGGTGGTCCAGACCCGGTTGGTGAAGTGCAGCGCTTCGACTGCCTCCATCGAGGTGTGGCCGACCGCCGCCGCCGCCGCCAGCATTTCGATCGAGCGGGTCAAAAGCTCCCGCTCGCGATCTTTCGCATCGGCAACGGAGTCGGTCTGGATGTCGGCGTAGGAGAATTGGTACATCGTTTGGCTCTACCGTTGCGGTTGAGATTGTCAGGTCAGGTAGTTCAGCAGGCTCATCTGCTGCAGGCGCGCGGTCAGCGCGAAGGACGTCTCGATATGCTGCGTCAGATCCGCGACGCGGGTGGCGGCCTCGGCCGGATCGACGCCCTCCAGATCGAGGATATGGCGCTCGAACAGGTCGACCTGCGTCTTCATGCGGTCGCTCGCGTCGGAAACACGCTTCTCGGCAAGGCCGGTCTCGGCCTGCAACTGGCCGAGTCCGCCCAGCGCCTCGCCGACCATCGCCTGGGCGCGACCGACGACGGTGGTCTTCGCCGCCTGGCTGATGTTGCCGGAGAGCAGGCCGGTGACCAGGGCGGAAGCCATGGCGAGCTTGCGGATGCTGTCTTCATTGGCGCTGGCCGAGGTCTGGGTGGTTTCGCCCAGCGAAATGCGGCTGACGATCTGCTGGTCGGTGGCGTTCGACCAGTTGGCCTGCCAGCCGGCGCCCATGAACTGCGGCACGACATTGCTGGTGATGAAGCCGTCCATCTGGGCGGCGGTGATGTTGGCGGCGAGCGGATCGGTCTGCGTGAAGCCGAAATACGACGAGAAGGAAGCGTCGAACGCCGCCTTGGCCGGCGAGCCGGCGGCGGTGAAATCGTCGATCGGCTTGACGTCGGTGTTGGTGCCGGCAAACAGATATTCGCCGTTGACGCTGGCATTGAGGATAGAGGTCATCTGCTGCACGGCGGCCTTGCCGGCTTGCTGCGTGATGGTGCTCGAGGAATTGCCGGCGGCGGTCAGTGCGGTCAGCAAATTCTGCGCAGTGTCGGAAAGCTGGCCAAGCGCAGCCTGCGTCGAGGACAGCCGAGCGGTGACCAGCGAATTGGAATCGATGATGACGTTCAACCGGTCGAGGTCGCGCGAGAAGGTGACCGCCTGCGAGGTGCGCGCGCCGAGCGCCAGACCGACATCGGCGACGGTGCCGGTCGTCGATTCCTTAGTGGCTTTGACCAGTTCGCCCTGCATGCGCATCTGCTGATAGCGCGCGGCGTTGGAGAGAGCGGCTGAGGAGACGGATGTGGCTTTCATGGCTTATCCCACGGCATCGAGCAGGGCCGACAGCATGTCGTCGACGGTTTTCATCATGCGCGCCGAGGCCTGATAGGTGTGTTCGAGGTCGAGCAGCAGCGACATCTCCTGGTCGACATTGACGCCGGTGTCGTTGGACAGCGCCTCGGCGGTGCGCGATGCCAGCGCTTCCTTGGCGTCGGCGTTGCTCGAGGCCTGCTGGCGCTGGCCTTCGAACCAGCCAATGGCATTGGCGGCGTAGTCGGACACGCTGGACGTGACGGTGATGCCGGCCGCAGCGTCGAAAGGCATCGGCTTGTCGAGCTTGTCGCCATAGCCGATCAAGAGCTGCGAATAGGAGGCGTTGCCGGCAGTGTTGGCGATATAGGCCGCACCATTGGCGCCGCCGTCGCGCAGCAGCACCGGATTGCCGCCGACGCTCGAGTCCATTGCGGCGTTTACCTTGATCGAGCCGGCAAGGCCGTCGATCAGCGTGCCGGCGGCCGGAATGGCGGGCGCACCCGACCAGGTGAACAGGCCGGTTCGGTCGGGCTGCGAAGGTGCTGTTTCGGCAAAGGCGGTGATGAGGCCGCGCGCGACTTCGTCGAGCTGGCTCTGCATCGTCGCCGCGACGCCGTCGCGCAAGGTGATGAGCCCGGCGAGCTTGCCGTCGGCGCTGGTGTTGCCGCCAGCCCCGGCGCTGACCGGCACATTGTCGATGTAGATGGTGTTGCCTGGTGTGCCGGCCGTGTAGCCCGCCGACGGGGTGAAACTTACCGAGCGCGGAATGGTCTCGAACAGCGTCGTGCCATCCTTGGTGGTGATGACCATGTCGTTGTCGCCACGCGTGAAGGTCGACACCGGCACATAGTCCGCGATCTTCTTCAGCAAAGCGTCGCGCTGGTCGAGCGCGTCGGATGCGTCGGTACCCGAACGGGTTGCGGAGATGACCGCCTTGTTGGCGTCCTGGAACTGACTAAGCAGCGAGTTGAGATCGTTAACCGCCGTTGATATCTCGCCATCGGCCTGGGTGCGGAAATCCTGGATCGCGTTGGTGCCGTCGTTCAGAGCGCGCGCCACCTGCTGGGCCGCGTCGATGACGCTGGAGCCGAGGTTCTGGTTGGATGGCGTAGCGGCGTAAAGCTGCAGCGCGTTCTGCAGCTTGCCGATCGCGGTCGAGGCAGAGGAGGCGTTGTCGACGCCGTTGACGGCAACGGCGAGGCGGTCAATTCCGCTGTAAAGCGTGCTCTGGCCGCTCCATGCCGATTGCGCGCTAAGGTTCTGGCGAAACAGCAGGGCGTTGGTGGCGCGCTGGATCTCGACCGAGCGGGCGCCGGGCGCGCTGCTGACGACGACCGCCGTGCGGCGGGCATAGTCGGGGTTGCTGGCGTCGGCAATGTTGCGGGAAAGGACGCTGGTCTGCTTCGATGTGGTCTGAAGCGACTGTTGGGCTATGGTCAATGCGGAAGTCAGCGACATGCGGGTCTTTCACGAGGCCAGTGGGGAGGGGATGACGTCTCTGCCCTGTCGGCGGCATCGGCGTTCGGAAACCTGCAATTCCAGACCACCCCGGCCGGTTTGCCGGTGTGGCCTTGAATTCGAAATCCGCGCACCGCGCTGCTCTGGTTTGGGTTCATTCCCCTGGCGCCCGTCGTTTATCTCTTCAGGTTGACAAGGACATCCATGAGGTCGGAACCGGTCTGGAACACTTTCGAGTTAGCGGTGTAGCTGCGCTGCGCCGCGATCATGTTGGTCAATTCCTCGGCGATATCGACGTTGGAATTTTCCAACGCGCCGGAGATGATGCTGCCGAGCTTGCCTTCGTTGGCGAAGCCGATGCG
Source organism: Mesorhizobium sp. C432A (assembly GCF_030323145.1). NCBI lineage: Bacteria > Pseudomonadati > Pseudomonadota > Alphaproteobacteria > Hyphomicrobiales > Phyllobacteriaceae > Mesorhizobium > Mesorhizobium sp. C432A. The sequence goes on from NZ_CP100470.1 coordinate 2,493,820, forward strand.
CACGGTGCCGGAGTCGGTGGACTGCGCATAGACATTGCCAGGCAGTGCGGTGAGGTTGTCGGCGCTCTGGACGTCGGCCAGTGGGATCTTGAACAGCGGCTTGGTCGAGCCGTCCTGATACTGGGCGTAAATGACTCCGTCCTCGCCGATCTGGATCTTTTCGATCGTGCTGGGCGCGTTGCCGTTGACCTTGGCTTCGGAGACCGTGAAGCCGGTGCCGAGCTGAGTCAGCTTGGACAAATCGAGGTCGAGCGACGCACCGCCCGGTACGGGGATGGTAATCGAATCGACGGCGCCGGTGAGTTTGCCGGTGGTGGTGTCGAAGGTCAGGTTGGCCGTGGCCAGCGCGCCGCCCGTATAGGGGAAGGATGTGCCCGGCGTCGCCTGGGACTGGTCGAACACAGAGACCGACCAGGTGCCGGTCCCGGTGTTGGTGAAATAGAGGTCGAGCAGCTTCTTGTTGCCGAGATTGTCGTAGGTGACCATCGAGGATTTCGACGTGTATTCCGCCGTCGGGCTGTTGGTGGACGGCAGCGGACCGGCGGGCGGCGTGGCGCCGGCCGGCAGATTGGCGTTGAAGTTGCCCGCGGTGCTGGGCGTCGCGGTCATTTCCTGGTCGGAGATCTGGACCGGCACCAGCCCTTCGAAACCGTTGGCGGTGGCAGCCGGTGTGCCGTTGGCGTAGCTGTAGGCCATCAGCTGGTAGCCGGCGGCGTTGACCAGCCTGCCCTGAGCGTCGGGAACGAATGCGCCGGCGCGGGTGAGGAAAGGCGTTCCGCTGGGGTCCTGGACGACGAAGAAACCGTTGCCGTTGACCGCAAGGTCGGAAACCGAGGTCGTGTACTGCAGCACGCCCTGGGCGCTGATGGCCGAGCGGATGGTGGTGTTGACGCCGCCGGAATTATAGGCGCCGCCAACCTGCGGCATGATCAGCGTCGAAAACTCGGCCGAGGATCGCTTGTAGCCGGTGGTGTCGGAATTGGCGATGTTGTCGGCTGTCGCCGAAAGGCGGTTGGCCTGCGCGTTCATGCCGGAAACGCCGGTCCGCATCATTCCGTAAAGGCTCATCGAAACGTCTCCTCAATGCCCAACATCGTTGGGCCCATGCCTGTGGTCGCGAGGATATAATTTTTGTCTTGCGCGAGGCTGGCGCAGACCGCCATCAGAACACCAGCCGGTAGCCAAGGAAGCGCTTGGAATCTATCGGGTCCTGGCCGAGCTTTTCGCGCAGCTTCTTGCGCAATTTGGAGATGTGGCTCTCGACCACGTTCTCCTCGACCTCTTCGTCGAAGATGCCGTAGATGGCGTTGAAGACCTGGGTCTTGGTGACCCGGCGTCCGCGGTTGCTCGCCAGATATTCGAGGATGCGGCGTTCGCGACGCGGCAGAGGCAGCGGCTGGCCATCGATCTCGGGATCGCGGCCATCCATGAAGATGCGCATGGCGCCGATCTCGGTGTAGCTGACGTCCTCATGGGCGCGGCGGCGGATGGCGGTGATGCGGGCCAGGATCTCCCGAATATGGACCGGCTTGCGGATGACGTCGTCGACACCGCTCTCGAACAGCCGCAGCGTATTTTCAAGCGAGTGCTGTTCGCTGAGCGCGATAACCGGAGCGCCGGTGCGGTCGCGGATCTGGCGTGGCGAGATGGCGCCTTCGCGGCAGTCGCCGATGAGGAAGGCTCGGACCGATCGCAAATCCGTGTCGGCGGCCGATGTCACCCACTCGCCGAATTCACCGGATGCGAAGCCTGCACAGGCGACGCCCTCACGATCGAAAAGTGAATTATAGCCTTCAGTTACGAGCTCACGCTCGTCAACGATTACAATCATCGGCCCCGCCTCCGAATCAGATCATCTGCCCCGTGGGAAGAGCCGTAACCGGTGCCGGGAATCCTGAACAACCATCATTTCTTGTAGCTATTTTCTTGGGAGTTATTTCGAGTTTCGAAATAACCGCAATCAGGAGGTTGTATCGTTGGTTGCCGAACGGGTGACGTAGCACGTCACCCGCCGGGCGTGGATTTGCAGCCGTTCGCAAGAGCTGATTCACCTAAGGATTGCAAAAGTTGCGGGCATTCGGGGTCCATTTGCCGAAGCCGGTGGCGACCATATTGGCGATGACGCGGCAGACATAGAATTTCTGCGCGGGATCATTGTCGGGGCCGGCGTGGTAGCGGGCGACGGCCATCGACCAGCTGACATGATGCGCATGCAGGCTGGCCAGGAAGCGTGCGGCATAGTCGACATTCTGGCGCGGGTCGAGCATGTCGTCGACGCTGCGGAAATGCGCGGCGTGATAGTGATGGTTGATCTGCATGCAGCCGAGATCGATGAGTGTCTTGCCCTCGCGCCGGGCTGCTTCGAAGGTGGCCAGGGCCTCGGTTCGGTTCCTTGGAAATACCGCTTTCCCCTCTATATTCAACGCGTTAGGTTGCAAGCTACCCTTCTTGCCGGTCTCGGCCAGCCCGACCGCATAGAGGATGCCGGCGGGCACGCCATAGCGGTCGGCGGCACGCAAAATCTCGGGCTCGCAAGGGTTGGTGGCGGCGGTGGCCGGCTTGGTGGCGAGGCTAGATAAACATATCGTCGCCAGCGCGCTCGCGAGCAGGCGCGCCAGCGCGGCCGAATTCCTGGGCATCGTCATTGCGGTTTCTTCCCGACTGCTGGCCGTCCGAACCCGTATTGTTGCCGCTCGAGTTTCCGGGCTGAAAAGCGGACTGGTCGCGGCCTTGCGGCATTGGATGCGAGTTCGCTGCATCGCTGCGGGCCGCTGCGTGGATCACTATCGAGGGTTGCAGGATGGTGACCTTGTCGACATCGAAGCCGAGCCCGCGCAACGACTTCACGATGGCGTCGCTATCGGTGGCGAGACGGCGGTAAGCCTCATGGGTTTCGGGCTTCAATTCTATCGAAAGTTGTTCTCCGGAAAGCCTGAGACTGGCGGTGACCATGCCGAGCTCTGCCGGGTGAAGCTCGATCTTCAATATATGTGTCGGAACGGCAACAGAACCGGCCGTCTGGGCGCTCGTCGACGGCGTCGAAACCGCTTGCCGCAGTCCGTTGTCCGAAGCCAGCACGTCGATAAGCGCCGAAGTCGTCTGGTTCATCGGGTTTTGCGCCGGGGCCGGGAAGCTCTGTTCGGCAACAATGTCGACGCGCGCAGCGAATGGCGGCTGTTTTCCCTGTGTGGCCGATGCCGCGGAATGGGCTCCATCGACGGACTTCGCCGACGGCGCGGACCGTTTTGCCTCGGGTGCCGAAACGTCGCTTGCCGTCTGGTCCGCCGGTAGAGGAGGCGTCGGACCATCCTGGTGCGGCAGTTTGCCGGACTGGAGCCCGATCGCGGGCAGCTTTTGCCCCTGATCCTGTGCGGAAACGCTGGTACCGGGCTTGGCCCGTTCCGATCGCGTCGTCGTGTCGAGTCTGTTGTCAATGCCGGACGCTGCGCGGTGTCTCTTCAGAGGCGACGTCTGTGCAGAAATGGCCTCGCCAGCGGGCGCCGGTTGCCCAGTCTGTCCATTCGTCGCGATGCCGTTCCCGCTTGTCCGGACCGTTGAGAAATGCCTGATATCGTGCAGCGCCAGCACCAGTGGCAAATGATCCTGCAGCGATCCTGCATCCGCGTCTCGTCCGGCCACCTCAGCGTCCTTGGATGGTTTGTCCGGGCCACTATCGGCATGTTCTTTTGCGGCCTTGCCGGCAGCGGATTTCGTCCCCGTTTTGCCAGACTGGGTGTGTGGGATTTCGCTTTTGCCGGGACCGGCAGGGCTGCGTTTGGCCCAACGCAGCTCGTGCGACGCGGCCTCAATTGCTCCCTGGCCTATCGGTGTCGGCGCATCGTCGTCGCCGCGCACCATGTCGCCGAAGCTTTTGTCGCCGCCCTTGGCGTTTGAGGCCGACTGCTTCGATCCGGCGTGCGCGGGAGCCGGCAGGGCCTGGCCAACATTGGTGGTCATTTCGGGGCTGCTCCAAGCATCTGGTCGATCAAATCGAGCTGGCGACGCGTCCTCGCCATGGCGGCGTCGGTGGGATCGGTAGGCTCTACTGCGGCGGGGGCCGGCACCGATGCCGGCACGACCGGAGCCGCATCGCTGGCCGGGGCGACTGCAGGCGTTTCCGCCGCCTTTGCCTCTGGCGTGCTTGGTGCCTGCGCGGCCGGTTCACTTGCCGCCTTCAGTCGGTCGGTTGCGGGCTGTTCACTCGACGTTGTGGCGGCTGGCTGTTCCGGCATCGCGCCTTCGACCGGCGGCAGCTCTGGCTCGTCGGGTCTTTCCACGGCCGCGGTCTTGACCGGCTCCTGCCTGGCCGCGGCAGGTGCGGGCTTTTCGGCAGGCAGCGGCGCCGGCGGGGCGATGACTTCACCCGCCACGGCCTGCGCGGCATCGAGCAGGTCGCGGTCGCTTTGCGAAAGCTGGTTGCGATCGATCTTGTCCAGCTTGGCGCGGACCTCGCCGATGGTGCCGGACGTTACCGTGGACAGGCTGGAATAGAGCTGGGCGCGCGGATCGTCCTGATTGTGGATGCCGTCGCGGCCCCGTTCAGCCCTGGCCGAGGCAAAGGCGGAGAGATCGGCAAAGCCGTCGATCGCGGCGCGGCGGGCGATGCGCAGATAGATCACCTTCTCGCGTTCTGGATCCATCATTGCGGTGATGTCGGCGAGCTTGTCCTGGCTGATCGCCATGTGCAGCGTGATGACGCCGGAGACGAAGGCGTCGGCGAACTGGCTGGCATAGGGCGAATAGAGGTAGTCTTCGACGTATTGGGTTGAGGCAAGCGCGAAACGCGCACCGTCGCCTTGCGCGGCGGCGATGCCGACCGAGCGGCGCAGTGCTGCTTCCTCGACCAGCGTGCCGGGGCTGAGCAGGCGAGCATCGTCGAGCAGCGCAAGCGCGCTGACCGGTTGCTCGGTGGCGAGAAGCGAGCCCTTGACCAGCGCCAGAAAGGCACCGACATCGGGGGGCAGGGTCATCGGATCGATCGGCTTCAGCGCCTCGATCGCAGCCGCCTGCCGGCCGTTCAGATAATCGACAATGCCCTTGGCGATGGTCAGGCTTTGCGGGTCGGTCTTGGCGCGCGACACCGCCGCCTCGACGGTGACGGGGTTGCCGCCACTCATGCCATAGACCAGCAAGGCGCGAAAATTCTTCGGGTCGCTGAAATCATCTGCGTCCGCCGCGCGCAGCCTTGTGTCGGCCATTTCGAGCAGCTTGGCCTGCATCGGCAGCGCGGCGTGATCGCCGGCGGCGATGCGGTCCTGCACAAGCTGCAGCGAGCGCACCAGCTGATAGGGCTGCAAGCCGTCCTCGGCGAAGGCCGATGGCGGATGGACAGCGCTCAGCAGCAGCAGCCCGACGGCGCGGCCGATGATGGCGGCGCGCCTCATCCGTCGGTCGCCATCAGGATTTCGATGCGGCGGTTCGCGGCCGCCATCGGGTCGGCTGCAATTTTCGGCTCGCGATCGGCGAAGCCGGCGACCTCGGTGATGCGGCGCTCGTCGACGCCGCCGCGCACCAGCATGTAATAGGCGGAATGGGCGCGCGCCGTGGACAGCCGCCAATTGTCGTAAGTGTCGCTGCGGAACGGCCGCGCGTCGGTGTGGCCGTTGATGCTGATCGTGCCTTTCTGCTCGTTGACGATGCGGCCGATCTTTTCCATCGCCAGCACCAGTTCACGCCTAGGCACCGCCGATCCGATCTCGAACATGCCGAAATCGAACTGGTCCGTGATCGAAATGACGACACCCTTGTCGGTGGCTTCGACGGAGACGCCATTATGCAATTTGTCGCCTGGCTTGAAGGCCTCGGCCAGTTCCTGCTTGACCTGCGCCGCGGCTCTAACAGTGGCGGCCGTCGGCGCTTTTTCCGCGGCTTCGGGTTTGGGTGCGGGTTGTGCTTCGGCGGCTTCGGCCTTTGCAATTTCGGCCTTCGCTGCTTCAGCCTTGGCCTCTGCTTTGGCTTCAGCCTTGGTCAGCGGCTTATCGGAAACGGATTTCGCCAGCGGCTCGAGCGGCGCCGCGGCCACTGGCGGCGCGGCCGGCACGGCCTTCACCTCCGCCACTTGCGTCTGTGCCGCCTTGTCACCCGGCTTCAGGGGATCGCCTTCGATCTTGGTGCGTTCGGCGGTGGCTTCGGCGCCTGGTGCAGCCACCTGCTGCGACCAGAAATCCGGCGCGAACGGGTCGCGGTAGGATTGGCCGCCGGATGCGCCGGTAGCCGGGCCGGACGCCTGCGCGCCGCCATCGCCCTTCTCGCTGACATTTTGCATGACGCCGGTGTCGGTGGCGATTTCCGACAGCACCGCATAGGGATCGGCAAACAGATGCTCGTCGGAAAGATCCGTCTTTGGCGCCGATTCCTTCGATTGCTTCTTGTCGGAAGTACCGGCGCCGCCGACGCCGTCCTGTCCGGCCTTGCTGGTCTTGTCCCGCGGGTCGTCCGCCGTCAGCCCGACCTTGCTCGGGCCATCGCCGAGGTCTTCGAGGCCCTTGCGGCTGGCGTTGCGATCGACCAGCTTGACCGGATTGAAGTAGCTGGCGACGGCTGCCTTGGTCTGCTCGTTGGCGGCGTTGATCAGCCACATGACGAGGAAGAAGCACATCATGGCAGTCATGAAATCGGCAAAGGCGATCTTCCAGACGCCGCCATGGTGGGCGTCGTCGTGGTCGTCGTGGTTGCGCCGCACGATGATGATCTCATGCCTGGCGTCTGCGGCCTCGACAACGCTCATGACGTCCACTCGTTCGTAAGAGGGCCCTCGCTCATGACAGGGCCTCCGACAAGGCGGCCGACCATTCGGCAATGCGGGTTTCGAACACCGCCTCGTCAATGGCGACGGTAAGGTCGAAGCCGGGCGCCTCGACGAAATCGAGATTGGCCGCGCGTGGGCCGAGCGAAGCCTTCAGCGTCTCGAACAATGACAGCGGTCCGCGCACGGCGATGCGCACCGCCTCGCTGTCGCCGACGGCTTCGCGGATCGTGCCGGCAAGGGTTTCCAGCGAACGCTTCTGCAGATCGTCGCTGACAAGGCCGCCAATGATGCGCGCAATGGTGGCGCCGACGAGGTCGCTGACCTTGGCCTCCATGATCTCGATACGGGCAGTGACGACCGCGCCGAGATCGCCGCCGAAACTTTCTAGAAAGGCCTTTGCTTCATCGGCGTTGGCCTGTCTCTGCGCCTCGAGCGCTGCCTGGTGGGCGATGGCAAGGCGGGCTTCAAGGGCGGCTTCGGCATCGATGACCGCTTCGGCGATCAGCGCGCCGATGTCGGCCTGCGGCGCCGACGTCTCCGGCCTTGGCTCGGCCATGGCGGCGAGCGAGGGCTGGCCGGCACGCTGGCTGCGTGCGCCGAAATCCGGCAAAAGGTCGAAAAGCGCTGCCGAGGCCATGGTCTATACCGCTGCTTCCTGGGCCGCCCATTTGCGCAGGATCTGCGCGGTGCGCTCCTCATTGATGTCGACCATGCGGGCAAGCCGCTCCTGCGGCGCCGGCCTGATCTTCTGACGAAGATCGTCGAGTGGAGTCGGGCCTGGGCGGCTGCCGGGCAAGGCAGCCGGCGCCTGTTCGGCGCTGGCGGCTTCGGGTGTCGGCAGTGAACGCTGGACGTCGTCGAAGCTCGGACCGGCAAGTGCCGGCGTCGGCCGCGCGCTCAGCGCGGTGGCCATCGGCCTCAGGCCGAAGAAGGCGACCAGGAACACCACGACGATGAAAGCGCCGGCGTTGATCATCGTACCGGCATGGGTTCCGATCGACGCCATTATGCCCGGCTGTTCGACCGCCTCGCCGTCGAGCCCGTCGATGAACTCGACGGCCGAGACATCGATGATGTCGCCGCGCTTGTCGTCGAAGCCAGTGGCCGAAGCCACCATCTTCTGGATGTCGGCAACGCGCTTGGCGATCTGCTCGGGCGTTGCGTCCTTGCCGAGGATGGTCATCAGCCGCTGCTGATTGACGACGACGGCGATCGACATCTTGGTGACGGAATAGCCGTTCGAGACTGTGGCGATCTTCTTGGAGTTGATCTCGTAATTGGTGATCTCCTCCTTGCGATCATTCTCCGATGACGTCTGCGGACCATCGGTGCTGGTCGCCTGGGTCTCGGGCAGGTTCTGCTCGACGGTGGCCGGGGTCGAGGCCTGCCTCTGATTGCTGTTTTCGTTGGCGCGCACCGACTGCACGGAACGCTCCACGCGTGACTCCGGATCGAAGATCGTCTCTTCGGTCTGGCGGGTGTCGGTGTTGACATCGGCCTTGACGCTGGCGCGGAAATTGTCGGGGCCGAGATAAGGCGTCAGCGCGCGGCGGATGTTGTCGCCGATCTGCGCCTCGACGGTCTGCTCGACGCCGAGCGTGCGGGCAGCACTTGTGTTGGAGGGATCGTCGCCGGCGGCGAGAAGGTTGCCGTTGGAATCGAGCACGGTAACCTTGTCGGCCGACAGGCCCGGCACGGCGGCGGCGACGAGATGGCGGATCGACATGGCGCTCTTTTCGGCGTCGATGCCGGAATAGCGGATGACCACCGAGGCGGAGGGTTGCTGTTCGTCGCGGCGGAAATTGGCGCGCTCGGACATGACGATGTGAACGCGGGCGGCCTTGATGCCGGATATCGACTGGATGGTGCGGGCGATCTCGCCTTCCAGCGCGCGCACGCGGGTGATCTGCTGCATGAAGGAGGTCAGGCCAAGAGAACCGACATTGTCGAACAGTTCGTAGCCGGCATTGGCGCTGGTCGGCAGGCCCTTTTCGGCGAGCAGCATGCGCGCCTGCGCGGTGGTGCCGGCCGGCACCAGCACGGAGGTGCCGTCGGAGCCGACGTCGAAGCCGATGCCGGCTTCGCCGAGCACCAGGCCGATCTGGTTCACGTCGGAGCGATCGAGCCCGACATAGAGCGTCTCATAGGCCGGGCGGTTGAGATAGACCGAGCCGATGCCGATGACGGCCATCACCAATGCGGCAATGCCGGCCAGCATGGCAAGGCGCCTGACGCCAAATGCCCTGAGATTCGAGATGATGCTCTGGATCTGTTGCGGCACGATTCAAGCGCTCCCAGCATGATATTCCGTGGGAACACTAGACCGCGAAGCTTGTGCGAAGATGATAGAGCATGTCGCCCGGAAGTGTGCAGCGGTTCCGGGTCAACGACATGCGTCAAAACACACCCATACAGGAAAGGGCCGCGCTGTTGGCGCGGCCTATTCAAGGAAGAGAAAGCCGGGTCAGGCTTACTGCTTGAACAGCGCCAGGATCGACTGCGAGTTGCCGTTGGCGATCGACAGCGACTGGATGCCGAGCTGCTGCTGGACCTGGAGGGCCTGCAGCCGCGTGGATTCCTTGTTCATGTCGGCGTCGACCAGCGCGCCGACGCCCTTGTCGATGGAGTCCGAGAGGTTCGACAGGAAGCTCTTCTGGGTATCGATGCGCGACTTGGCGGCGCCGAGATAGGCGGCACCCGTGGACAGCTTGGCAAGCGCCGTTTCAACGGCGCCGAGTGCGGTGTCGATGGCCGCCGGGAGGACCTGGGTGGTGCTGGGATCGAAGAAGGTCGTCGCCAGCAGAGCGCCGACGATGCCGCCGGTGCCGGGAAGATCGAGGACCTGCGTGTCGGCCGCCTTGACGTCGATGGTGTCGATGGCGACGGTCGTGCCGGTGCGGTTATAGGACGCGACGATCTTCAGGTCGGAGGTCGCAGCAGCGTCGTTCTGCAGCAGGTTCGAGCCGGCATAGGAGGCGTTGGTGACCGACGACTTGATCTGGTCCTGGATAGCCTTGATCTCAGTGGCGATCTTCTGCTGGTCGTCCTTGCTGGCGCTGCGTGCAGTGACCAGCTTGGCCTTGATCAGGTCGACCTGGTCCTTGATGTCGGTGATGGCGGTGTAGGCGGTATCGACCTTGCCGGCGCCGAGGCCAAGCGCGTCCTGAACGGCCGAAAGCGCCTTGTTGTCGGACTTCATCGTGGTGGCGATCGACCAGTAGGCGGCGTTGTCGCTGGCGGTGGCGACGCGGTAGCCGGTCGAAATGCGTGACTGGGTGGTTTCAAGCTGCTTGTTGGTGTTGTTCAGGCTCTGCAGCGCGGTCAGAGCCGAAGCGTTCGTCATGATGCTAGCCAAGATATTTACCCCTTTTCAAACACTGGCGTGTCCCGAACACGCCGGATCAACTTCATCAAGGGGGTAGGCATAAGCCCATCGACCGTATGGTCTGCCCGCCATGGAATGGTTAACCATGACTACCGGGATATGGTTAACGGCCTGTTAAACCAAGCCATTCAGGGCGCTGGCCAAGAGCAAAAATCGGCAGCCATTCAGCAAGACAATCAACAGCCGCAAAAGAAATCGGGCCGCGCTGTTGGCGCGGCCCGACGGATGGTGTCAGTCGTAATGTCGAGAGATCAGCCGCGGAAGAGCGACAGGATCGACTGCGAGTTGCCGTTGGCGATCGACAGCGCCTGGATGCCGAGCTGCTGCTGGACCTGCAGGGCCTGCAGCCGCGTCGATTCCTTGTTCATGTCGGCGTCGACCAGCGCGCCGACGCCCTTGTCGATCGAGTCCGACAGGTTCGACAGGAAGCTCTTCTGGGTGTCAATGCGCGACTTGGCGGCGCCGAGCGAGGCAGCGCCGGTGGACAGCTTGGCAAGCGCGGTTTCAACAGTGCCGAGCGCGGTGTCGATGGCGGCGGGGGTAACCGCCGTGGTGCTCGGGTCGAAGAAGGCAGCGGCGAGCAGGCCGCCGACGATGCCGCCCGTGCCGGCGACATCGAGAACCTGCGTATCGGCTGCCTTGACGTCGATGGTGTCGATGGTGACGGTCGCGCCGGTACGGTTGTAAGCCGCAACGATCTTCAGGTCGGACGCAGCGGCAGCGTCGTTCTGCAGCAGGTTCGAGCCGGCGAAGTTGGCGTTGGCGACCGAGGACTTGATCTGCGCCTGGATGGCGTTGATTTCGGTCGCGATCTTCTGCTGGTCTTCCTTCGAGGCGCTACGGGCAGTGACCAGCTTGGTCTTGATCAGGTCGACCTGGTCCTTGACGTCGTTGATGGCGGTGTAGGCGGTGTCAACCTTGCCGGCGCCGAGGCCGAGGGCGTCCTGCACGGCCGAGTTGGCCTTGTTGTCGGACTTCATCGAGGTCGCGATCGACCAGTAAGCGGCGTTGTCGGAAGCGGTGGCAACGCGGTAGCCGGTCGAGATGCGGGCCTGCGTCTGCTCGAGGGATTTGTTGGTGTTGTTCAGGCTCTGCAGCGCGGTCAGCGCCGAGGCGTTCGTCATGATACTGGACATGGCTACTCGTACCTTGATTTTTACAGGGTGTTTTTGACATACCGGCTTTTCCGGTATGACGGAGCGGCATCATGCCAATGATCGTGAGACCCGATCACCCGCCATCTGCGAGCAATATGCGGGCAAGTCCCTACCAAAGGGCTAAACGGGACGGTTAACCGGAAATATATTGCATAAAACTTTAGCAAGGCGCCAACGGCGCGCGGACGGTCAGGTGAAGGAGCGCACCAGGCTGCCGACAAGCAGGTTCCAGCCGTCGATGAGGACGAAGAACAGGATCTTGAAGGGCAGCGAAACGACGGTCGGCGGCAGCATCATCATGCCCATGGCCATGGTGATGGTGGCGACGATCAGGTCGATGACGAGGAACGGCAGCACGATCAGGAAGCCGATCTCGAAGCCGCGGCGGATTTCGGAGATCATGAAGGCCGGCACCAGGATGCGCAGGTCGACGGTGTCCCTGGCAACGACCTGGCCGCGTTCGCGGGCGAGATCGGCGAACAGGTCGAAGTCCTTGTCGCGGACATTGTGCAGCATGAAGGTGCGGAACGGGTCCGAAATCTTTTCGAACGCCTCGGTCTGGCTGATCTGGTTGTCCATCAGCGGCTTGACGCCGGTGTTCCAGGCCTGGTCGAAGGTCGGCGCCATGACGTAGAAGGTCATGAACAGCGACAGCGAGATCAGGATCAGATTGGCCGGCGTCGACTGCAGGCCGATGCCGGCGCGCAGGATCGAGAAGGCGATGACGAAGCGGGTGAAGCTCGTCACCATGATCAACAGGCCCGGCGCCACCGACAGCACGGTGATCAGACCGAACATCTGGATGATATAGCCGACGGTGGCGCCGTCGGCCTTGCCGATGCCGCCGAGATCGAGCTGCTGGGCGGCGGCGACAGAGGTGGCGGCGACGACGATCGCGGCGGCGAGGACGAGTTTTCTCATTCGAGCAGCAATGTCCTGATCAGAACCTGTTTGGCATGGCCACCGCTGCGGATTGCGGCGCGCTCCTCGAGGTCGGCTTTCAAATGCTGGTAGCCGCTGGCGCCTTCGATCTGATGCATCTTCAGGGTGCGGACCATGGCAAGCAGGTCCTGGTGAATGCTTTCGGTAAGTTCCGGCGGCTGCGGCGCATCGTAGACCACCGACGCTTCCAGCCTTATCCAGGTGTCGGCAGGCGAAGCCAGATTGGTGGTGATCGGCGCCAGCTGGACAAGCGTCGGCCCGGTGCCGGGCGCATGTTCGGCCGCCTTGCTCGGTTGCTCGGCGTTGGACTGGTTCTCGGGCGCGGCGGGCACCGGCACCGGTCCCCCGACGCCCTTCAGATAGCCGCCGGACATCCAGCCCATGCCGATCGCGGCGCCCGTCATCGCCAGCAGCATCGCAAGCTGGATGACAAGCGACGGGCCCTTTTTTTGCTGAACCTGTTCGACATTTGCCACGGCGCCGTTCTCCAGTCCTAAAAGGGGAGGACTTGGTCGAGGATCTGCTGACCGTAAGCGGGCTGCTGGATTTCGCTGACGCGGCCGCGGCCGCCATAGGAGATGCGCGCCTCGGCGATGCGTTCATAAGAGATGGTGTTTTCAGCGCCGATATCGGATGGACGCACCATGCCGGCGATGGTCAGCACCCTGAGCTCGTAATTGACGCGCACCTCCTGTGAGCCCCGGATCATCAGATTGCCGTTGGGCAGGACTTCGGTGACGACGGCGGCGACGTTGAGCTCGAGGTTCTCCGAGCGCTTGATTTCGCCGTCCGCATTGGTTTCGGTGGTGGAACTCAAGCCGGCGTCGCCCTTGCCGCTGGTGGTGGCACCTTCCCATCCGAGGTTGACGTCATAGCCGAGCTTGCGCCCGGCGGTGCGGCTGCGGTCGTTCTGGTTCTTGAAGTTGGCCTTGTCGTTGAGCTTGATCCTGACGGTCAGGATGTCGCCGTCGCGCAGCGCGCGTGGGTCGGTGAACAACCGGCTCTGGCGATCGTCCCACAGCGAGAATTTCTTCACCGGCGCGGCTGGCGTTTCGGGATAGGAGTAGGGCGCATTGACGCTGCCGGTAATGCCGGTGCCAACCGGCGACAGCGCCGGCTCCCTGCCGATCTCCCTGGGGTCGGAGGCGCATCCGGCAAGTGAAGCCGTGGCGACCAGGGCGAGAATATGCGACTTCATGACGGATCTACCCTTCGGGCCGCGCTGGCCATGATGCCGGTGAGTGTGGCCGCTGCCTTCTGGTCCATCTCGTTGAGAATGACGCCGGCTTTGCGCGAATCGAGTTTCATCAGGATGGCGGCGGCGAGATCGGCGTTGACCATGGCCAGGCGCTCGGCCGCGGCATCCGGTTTCATGCCGGCATAGATCTTGACGACGCCATCCTCGGCGCGGGCCAGGAAAACTTCACGCCGCTTCAGCCATTGCTCGTATTCGGCGCGCTTGTCGTCCAGCGCCTTCATGCGCAGGTCGATGCCGGCCTGCAGCTGCTTCAGCTCTCCGGCCTGCAGCGCGTAACGGCGGTCGCGGGCGGCGTCGGCGATGTTGGAGCAGAAGCGCTGGATCTCGCTTTCATCGGGCACCTTCTCGCGGACCAGCTGCTGCACTGCCGCCGGCTGTTGCCCGCCAGGCAGAACCTGCCGCACCGCTTCTTCCGCGCGGACAGTGCCGCCGGCAAGGACGGTGGCGGCGATGACGCAAGCTGCCAAGGCTGCGCTGCGTCGGTGCTGCTTTTGGGAAAAGAAATCGATCATCGGCATGGCCTATTGGAGAACCAGATCGGCCTGCAAAGCGCCGGCCGACTTGATGCCTTGCAAAATGGCAATGATGCCGTCCGGCTTGACGCCGAGACGGTTGAGGCCCGACACCAGCGTTTCGAGGTTCGGTCCGTCGAGCACATTGACGCGGGCGTCAGGCCGCGTGGCATCGATGGTGGTGAAGGGTTCCTCCGCTGTCACGCCCTTGGAGAACGGTTCCGGCTGGACGATCTTCGGCTGTTCGGTGATGCGCACGGTGAGCGTGCCGTGGCTGATCGCCACCCGCGAGATCTTGACCTCGTTGCCGATGACGATGGTGCCGGTGCGTTCGTCGATGACGACGCGTGCCGGCGTGTCGGTCTCGACCACCAAATTCTCGATCTCGGCGTAGAAGCGCGCCGCCGAAACATTCTTCGGCCGCCTGATCTGCACGGTACGTGCATCGCGCTCCGCCGCCACGCGCATGCCGAAGCGTTGCGAGGTGTAGCCGTTGATGGCGTCGGCGATGCGAACGGCAGTGGAGAAATCGGGGTTGCGCAATTGCAAGGTGAGCAGCGCCTGGTCCTCGAATTCGGCGCGCACCGTGCGCTCGACGATGGCGCCGTTGGGCACGCGGCCGGCCGTCGGCACGCCCTGCGTCAGCTTTTCGGCATCGCCTTGGGCGGTGAAGCCGGAAACGATGACCGAGCCTTGCCCGACAGCATAGATCTCGCCATCGGCCGCCTTCAGTGGCGTCATTATCAGCGTGCCGCCGGCAAGCGATGTGGCGTCGCCCATGGAGGAGACGTCGATGTCGATGCGGGCGCCCGACTGCACGTAAGGCGGCATGTTGGCGGTGACGATGACGGCGGCGACGTTCTTGGCCCGCGCGCTGCCACCTTCGGTGGCGATGCCGAGATTTTCGAGCATGGCGCGGATCGACTGTTCGGTGAAGGGCGAATTGCGCAGGCTGTCGCCCGATCCGGCGAGGCCGATGACGAGGCCGTAGCCGACGAGCTGGTTGTCGCGCGAAGCCTGCAGCTGCGCAATGTCCTTGATGCGCGATGCGACCTGGCCGGGTGGCAGAGAGCTTGGGCCGTTGGAGACCCTGAACATGCGGTTGGTGGTGGCCGGATCGTATTCGGGATCGACAAAGGCGCCGCCATTCTGGCCGGCAAGATCGCGCTTTTGCTTCGGCGTAAGACCGTCGGCCAGCGCCGGCTGCAGGCCGACAACGGCCGCGAGCAGAAGGGCAGCTCCGCGTCTCATGACGCGCTGACCCGGATGGTGCCGTCAGCCATCACCGTGCCGGAAAAGATCTTGCCGCTGTCTGTGTTGCGGACCTTTATCAAATCGCCGGCGGCACCCGGCTGCAGCGACACCGCCGTGGCCGAAATGGTGAGGTCGCCGGCGATGAAATAGACCTGCACGTCGGCGCCCTGTTCGACCAGCCAGGCGTCGCGGATGGCGGCGACCGGGATATAGCGGCCGGGCAGCAGCGTGCGCTTGGCGACCTTGCCCTGGAGTTCCATGGCCCGCGTGGCGACCGCATCTGGCCTGTGCTTGCCGGGGAGCAGCGTCACCGGTTTCAGCACGCCGGTGTCGATCATCTCGCCGGGATAAATGACCCGGTTGGGGATCAGAACGATCTCGCCGGTTGCCTGACTGCTCGCGACCTGAGTGGTGGTCTGCTGGTCTGCGCTCTCCTGGGCAAACGCCGGCACACCGCCGGCTACCAGCGCGAGCATCAGCGCGGTGCGGCAAAGCGCGGAGCGGGAGGCCGGAGAGAGCATCAAACCTTACCTGATGTTCTTGGACACGACGGAGGCCATGTCGTCGGCGGCCTGGATGACCTTGGAGTTCATCTCATAGGCGCGCTGCGCCGAGATCAGCTCGGTGATTTCCTTGACAGGATCGACGTTGGAGGCCTCGAGATAACCCTGCTCGACCGAGGCGAAGCCGGGATCGCCGGGCACGCCGACATTGGCCGGGCCCGAGGCCGGCGTTTCCTGGAACAGATTATCGCCGAGCGGCGCCAGGCCGGCTTCATTGGCGAAGTTGGCGAGTTGCAGCTGGCCGAGCAGCTGGAGGTCGGTCTGGCCGTCGATGCGGGCAAAGACCTGGCCGGTCTTGTTGACCACGACTTCGATGGCATCGGTCGGCACGGTGATGGCCGGGATGACGTTGGCGCCGTCGACGGTCACCAGCTGGCCGGTGGCGTTGGTGTTGAAGGCGCCGGCGCGGCTGTAGAGTGTGCCGCCGTCGGCGCCCTCGATCTGGAACCAGCCTCGGCCGGTCAGCGCCATGTCGAAACTGTTGCCGGTCGAGGTCAGTTCGCCCTGGGTATGGACGTTGCGCACCGCCGTCGTCTTGACGCCAAGGCCAATCGACACGCCTTCCGGCACCAGCGATGAATTGGAGCGGTTGGGCACGCCCTGCGTGCGGTCGACCTGGTAGAGCAGGTCGGAGAATTCGGCGCGCGCGCGCTTGTAGCCGGTGGTGTTGATGTTGGCGATGTTGTTGGCGATCACTTCCAGATTGGTCTGCTGGGCATTCATGCCGGTCGCTGCGATGGCGAGTGCTTTCACGGCAAGTCTCCTCAGATGCCCATACGGCTGATTTCGAGATAGGCGGAGACGACCTTGTCGCGGATGGCGATCGTGGTCTGCAGGGCCTGCTGGGCGCTCATGACGGCGTCGACGACCTGACGGGTATCGGCGTCGCCCTTGAGCGCCTGGATCGAGACCTGCTCGGCGTTGTGCAAGGTGTTGACGGTCTTTGAAGCAGCCTGGCTCAGCGCTTCGGCGAAGGTGGCGCCGATTTCGCTGCCGGCCATCGGCGCCCTGGTGCCCTGGAACAGGTCGGTCGTGGTATCGGCGCCACCGATCTCCGGCTTGAGGGGAAGCGATCCGATACCGCCAATGCCGCTGATCATTACTGGTTCCTCATCAGGTCGATGGTCATGGAGATCAGATCACGCGCCTGCTTGATGACCTGAAGGTTGGCTTCGTAGGAGCGGTTGGCCTCGCTCATGTCGGCCATCTCGACCAGCACGTTGACATTGGGCATCTTGACGTAGCCCTTGTCGTCGGCGGCCTCGTTGCCGGGCTGGAATTCGACGGGAAAGTCGCTGGGGTCGCGGTCGATGGAGTTGACCTCAACTGTCGTGCCACCGGAGGCACGGTCGAGTTCCGAGACGAAACTGATGGTCTTGCGGCGATAGGGGTCAGCGCCCGGGGTGTTGCCGGTCGACTGCGCGTTGGCGAGATTTTCCGAGACGACGCGCAAGCGGTCCGACTGGGCGCTGAGGCCGGACGCGGCGATCTTGAGGGCTGAGGTCAAGGCGTCCATGGTCAGCTCTTCACCGCCATCATCATCATCGAATGGAAGGCCTTGACGATCGCGGTGTTGAGTTCAAACGAGCGGCGGACCTCGCCGGCCTTCATCAGTTCGTTCTCGACCACGACCGTGTTCTTCGAGGGCATGATGGCGCCGGTCGTCTCTTCTGGCTTGACCGTGAAGCCGGCATTAGTGGCGGCAGTGCCGAGGTGGCCTGCCTGGGTGGCGGTCAGCGACACTGCCGTGCGGTCGAGCACCTTCTCAAACGGCTCGACATCGCCGGCGGTGTAGCCCGGCGTGTTGACGTTGGCGATGTTGCCGGCAATGGCCGACTGGCGCACCGACAGCCATTGCGACTGCTTGGCGGCGAGATCGAAAAGATTGACGGGCTCCATGGGGATCTCCGGGCTGGTACGTACAAGACTAGGCTGCCAGTCTTGCGCGGACCTTGCGCGGCTCGGGGGTAAATCCGGTGTGCCGCTATTTGGAGAGTTCGATCACCTGGTCGGTGCTGGTGACCATGACCCACTTGCCGCCCCGTTGCTCGATCGACGAGACGACGCTGGTATCGGGCAGCTTCGAGCCGCGCTGGACGATCCACAGGCCGGCATCGTCCTCGATCATGGCGCGGCCATTGGCGACATGAACCATGCGAAATTTGGCGTCCGCCGGGAAGGGCTGCTCGTCGACGCCGGGAGGCTGGGTCTTGTCCTCGGGGTCCTGCAGCGTGCCGGTGGCGAACAGGTCGACATCGGGAACATCGTTTGCCGTCAGCGGCTGACCGCTGTTCTCCATCTGCGAGCCGCCGCTGACCCGCCCTGCATTGGTGCCGCTGCCGCCGAACTTGATCGCCTGCACGCCGAACTGGTCCTGATTGAAGAAGATATACCAGGGAAACAGCGCGCAGATCAGGCCAAGCGTGATGCCGAGCGCGGCAAAGACGATATCGCTGCGGCGGTCGGATTTCTTGTCGAGCCTGGGATATTGCGGCCTTGGCGGCTGCGGCCATTCGGTGACCGGGAACAGCCCGTCGAGAAGCGAGTCACGACTGGTCTCGATCGCTTCTTTGGGGCCGGCGCGAGGGGTCCTTGGCAATTCAGGCTTGACGACGCTGGGCAAGGCAGGCTCGGCCAAGCGAGGCACAGTGGACTCGACTACGCTGGCTACCCTGGGCAAGAATGGCCTGGCGGCCCTGGCCAGAATGGCCTCAGCCTTGGCGGCCTTGTCGAGATCGGCCTTTGCCCTGACAGCTCTCGCTTCGTTGGCCCGGGCTTCCTCGGCGGCACTGGCCTCTGCGATCATCTCGCGCAAAAGCCGCTCGGTGTACTGAAGCTCAGTCTCCTGCATCGACACTTTGCTTGCCTTTCAGATGACGGGCGAGGTCGGAGAATGCGTCGCTCGAGGCGCGATCCCTGGGCGACTGCGTCAGCGCCTCGTAGATCAGCGGCACCTGGCGCACGGCAATATCGAGCCCGGCATCGGCGCCGCCCTGATAGGCGCCGAGCAGGCGGATGTCGCGCGTGTCCTCGAAGCGCGAGATCATCGACTTCAGCCTGGTCACCAGCATGCGTTGCTCGGGGCTCCATGCCTTGTCGGCGAGGCGCGAGATCGACGACAGCGGATTGACCGGGGGGTAGCGGCCCTGTTCGGCAATGGCGCGGTCGAGCACGACATGGCCGTCGAGAATGCCGCGTACCGAATCGGCGACCGGGTCGTTGTGGTCGTCGCCGTCGACCAGCACCGAGATGATGGCAGTGATTGATCCCTGTCCTTTGATACCGGGGCCTTCAGCGCCCGGGCCAGCGCGTTCGAGCAGCTTGGGCAGGTCGGTGAAAACCGAAGCGGGATAGCCGCGGGCGACCGGCGGCTCGCCGGTGCCGGTCGCTACCTCGCGCAGCGCATGGGCAAAGCGGGTAATCGAATCCAGCACCAGCAGCACGCGATGGCCCTGGTCGCGAAAATGTTCGGCAACGCGCATGGCGGTATCCGGCGCGCGCCGGCGCATCATGGCGCTCTCGTCGCTGGTAGCGACGACGGCGACCGTCTTGGCCATGCTCTCTGCGCCGATCGTGTCTTCGAGGAATTCGCGTACCTCGCGGCCGCGCTCGCCGATCAGCGCCACGACCACGGTGTCGAAGGCGTCGGCGCCGGCCAGCATGGCGAGCAGCGTCGACTTGCCGACGCCGGAACCGGCAAAGACGCCGAGGCGCTGGCCGAGGCAGAGCGGCGTGAAGATGTCGATGACCTTGACCCCGGTCGTGAAGGCGGTGCCGACGCGCTGCCGCGCCATGGCGCCGGGCGTTGTGCCGTCGCCGCTCGCAGCCTCGCCGATCCTGATCAGCGGCGGGCCGCCGTCGATGACGCGGGTCAGCGCGTCGATGGCGCGCCCACGCCACGAAGCATGCGGCGTTACCGTCAGCGGGCCGCGGCGAAACACGGCGTCGCCGATGCCGGCGTCGGCGCTGCGTTCGAAAGGGGCGATGACGACTTCGTCGCGGCCGATCCTGACGATCTCGCCGCGGCGCGTGCCGGCATTGCCGCGCTGTTCGACGAGGTCGCCAAGCCTGGCGACTTCAGACAGGCCGCGCACCTTGTAATGCGTTGGCGAAACCTCCGAAACACGGCCGCCGCGCCGCAGCAACGTCTCGGTGTCATCGAAGCGGCGCCAGATCCGCTCCAGCGCAGCCAGCCGGTTTTCCGGTGCTGTCTCCGGTTGCCGTTCAAGCGCGCGTATCGATGATTTGCTGCTCGACATGCTGCTACGACTTGGAGCCGAGCGTCTTGATGGCGTCGTCGGTCGAGGCATCGGTCTGGCGCATCAGCGCCGCCGTGTTCTCGAAGGCGCGCTGGACCATGATCAGGCGCGTCATCTCCAGCACCGGATTGACGTTGGATTCCTCGACATAGCCCTGCGCGACGCCGAGATCGGAACGGTCGGTGACCGGCTCCGGCGCACGCGCGGGCACGATGCCAGAATTGCCGTAGCGGACGAAATTCGGGCCGGGATCGAAATTGAACAGGCCGATGGCGCCGACGAGCTTGTCGCCCTGGCGCAGCGAGCCGTCGGCGCCCGCCTTGGGTGGGCCGTCGCGCGGGTCGAGCTGGATCGGCGCACCGCCGGCGTCGAGCACCGGATGGCCTTCGAGCGACATCAACTCGCCGTTCTCGTTCATCGAAAAGCGTCCGTCGCGCGTCATCACGGTGCCGGCCGGGGTGTCGATGCCGAACCAGGCATCGCCCTGGACGGCGAAGTCGAACGGGTTGCCGGTCTGCGTCATCGCGCCATGCGCGCCGGACAAATAGGTCTTGCCGGAGGAGGCGAAGGACACCGATTTGGGGCCGCTGCCGGAGACGACATCCTCGAACTTCACGCCGGTGGCGCGAAAGCCGATGGTCGAGGCGTTGGCGACATTATCGGCGATGGTGTCGAGACGGCGCTCAAGCGCGATCTGCGAGGAAAGGGCGACGTAAAGGCTGTCCTGCATGGTGTTCTCAGAATCTCAGTTTCTGCATGGCCATCATCAGATCGGTCGAGATGCCGACGGTGGTCGGCTGCGCAAACAGCACACCGATCGATGTCTGGGCGGTCGAGGTCGGATGATTGATTTCCCAAAGGCTGGTGAAGCGGGTGAGGAATTTCTCGAGCTTGGCCGGGTCGGTGAAATCGGTGAGGTCGAGCTTTGCCTCGAAGGCCTGCGCCTGCTTGTCGATATCTGCGGCAGCGAAGGAATCGGGCAGGCCGATGGCGGTGCGTACCACGCTGGCCAGGGCCGTGTCGGCCAGCACGTCGTACCAGTTGGTGATGGTCGAGGCCTTGCGCTCGAAATAGAGCGCCAACCGCACGCCCTCATTGGTCTTGCCGGCGTCTTCTTCCAAGGTCTGGCGCATGTATTTGTCGACCACCGGCTGCTGCGACGGGCTGCGGGTCGTTGCCGCTTCGCCGTAGGCCTCGAAATTCAACGAGGTGGCGAGCCTGGCATAGGCCTTGTTGGAGAGCTTGTTGGCGACACTGGCGGGATCGCGGACACCGCCCTCAAGGACATCACGGACGAGATCCTTGTTGATCGTCGCCGGATCGAGCCCGCTGGCGGACAGCGCATAGTTGTAGAGGCGGCTGTCGGCCATCAGGTCGTCGACCGATTTCACCTTGGTGATGTTGGCGAGGTAGTAGCTGGTCTCGGCCTGGACGGCGTCCGCATTCGGCTTGATGAGGCCAAGACTGGACTCGGTCGTGTAGAGCTTCGGCGTGGTCTTCAGCACGGCGTCGCGGGTGGTCGTCTGATCACCATACTGGGCGAAATTGAAGGCCGTGACGAAGTTGGCGTAGCTTTTGTCGGTCAACAAATTGGCGGGGCTCAACGGATCGGCAACGCCGCCGGTAAGCATGGTGCGGATCTGCTTCGTCGTCTGGGTCGATGCATCAAGCCCATAGGCAGCCATGGCGAAGGTCAGCAGGCGCTTGTCCTTCAGCAGGTCTTCGATGGACTTCACCTTGGAGATGTTGGCTGCGTAGTAGTCGGCCTCGCCCTTGATGTATTGCGCGGTCGGCTTGACGAGCAGCAGCCCGGTTCCGCCGATCACAGCTTTTGGGACCGCCTGCTGGACGGCGTCGCCCGCCGTAGCCTGGTCGCCATATTGGGCAAAGTCGAAAGCCGCGACGAAAGCCGCATAGCCCTTGTTTGTCGACGTGTTTGCGGGGCTGTTCGGGTCGGTGACGCCGCCTTCCAGCATGGCCCGCACGGTCGCAGCCGGCTCGGCGTCGGCGTCCAGGCCGAACGCGGCCATCGCATAGGTGAGCAGGCGATCGTTGCCCATCAGGTCGTCGATCGATTTTACGTTGGAAATGTTGCTCAGGTAGTACGAGGTTTCGCCCTTGTAGTAGGTGAAGCCGTTCTGCGAAGGGCCGACCGAGACCTGGAGGCCGTAATTGTTGGTCACGCCCTGCTGCGCCGAATTGTAGCTCGTGGCATTAGGGCCCAGGGCGGCGAAATTGAAGGCCGACACGAACTCGGCATAACGCTTGTCGCTCAGTTTGTTGGCGAAGCTGTCGGAATCCGACACCCCTTCCTTCAGGGCTTTGACCATGAAGGCCTTGGCGTAAGCCATGTCGCCGAGACCGAAGGCCTTCATGGCATATTTGAACAGCCGGTCGTTCTTTACGAAATCGTCTATCGATTTCACGCTGCCGATGTTGGCGAGATAGTAGTCGGTGTCGCGCTTGGTGATCGGCTCCGCCTCGATGCGGTCGATCGCCTTGGGGATGTCCCTGGCGATGAGCTGGTAGCTGGTAAAAGTGCTCAACACGACATGCCTCCGGTCGCAGCTTCAAAAGCAAGAGTATGCGGACTTGCTTGCGCGAGGCTGAATCGCCTCACCTTGCATGATTCAAGCCTCACACAAGGCACGGGGGCTATCGGTTAGGCCTGACGTGATGCGGAAGGATCTGGCGTGGGCATTCTGATCGGACTTGTGGTGACGCTCGGCTGTGTTCTCGGCGGCTTCATGGCGATGGGCGGCCATCTGCATGTGCTGATGCAGCCTTGGGAAGCGGTGGTCATCTGTGGCGCCGCACTTGGCACCTTTCTCGTCGCCAACCCGATGAAGACGGTCAAGGACACCGGCAGGGGTATCCTCGAAGCGTTCAAGCAGGCGGTACCGAAAGAACGCGACTATCTGGAGACGCTGGGCGTGCTGCACAGCCTGATGCGCGAACTGCGCTCGAAGTCGCGCAGCGAGGTCGAGGCGCACATCGACAATCCGGAGGAGTCGGCGATCTTCCAGGCGTTCCCGACCGTGCTGAAGAACCACGACCTGACGAATTTCATCTGCGACTACTGCCGCATCATCATCATCGGCAATGCCCGCTCGCATGAGATCGAGGCGCTGATGGACGAGGAAATCCAGACCATCAAGTCCGACAAGATGAAGGCCTACCATGCGCTGGTGGCGGTGGGCGACGGTCTGCCTGCGCTCGGCATCGTCGCCGCCGTGCTCGGCGTGGTCAAGGCGATGGGCGCGCTCGACCAGTCGCCCGAAATCCTCGGCGGCCTGATCGGCGCCGCCCTTGTCGGAACCTTCCTCGGCATCTTCCTGTCCTATGCAGTGGTCGGGCCGGTCGCCACCAAGATCAAGACGGTGCGCGAGAAGAAGAACCGCCTCTATATCATCGTCAAGCAGACGCTGCTTGCCTACATGAACGGCGCTCTGCCGCAGGTGGCGATCGAGTTCGGCCGCAAGACCATCTCGTCCTATGAGCGGCCGACGATCGATGCCGTCGAGCAAAGCACGATGAACACAGCTTCCGCCGAGAAGAAAGCGGCTTGAGCCATGCATGACGACAGACAGGACCGCACGCCGTCATGACAAGTCCTGGCAGCCCCTCGCAAGCCCGCTCGCTGATCATCGAGCGTCTGGTCGGTGACAGCGGTGAGGCCGCTCACGTCATCGGCACCGGGCGCTCAATGGGGGAGCGCGCACTGCCGCTGCTGCAGAAGAGCCTGGCCGGCGAGCTCGGTGCACCGGTCACCGTCGACCTGCGCACGGTCGAGATCAGCCGTGTTCCCGATGCCCGCACGAATGCCGGCGATGCCTTTGCCATGGCCATCATAGCATCGCCGACGTCTTCGGATGCGATGACGCTGGTGGCTGATGCGCCGGCCATCGCCGTGATGGTGTGCGCGCTGTTCGGCGGCGATCCGGATCAGCCGGTTTCGCCGATCGAGCGCGCTCTGTCGCAGATCGAGACCGATGTCGCGACCACGGTCTTTCAGGAAGTTGCGCAGGCGTTGAACGGATCGGGCCGGCGCTCGCTCGAGCTGCGGCTGCCGGTGCCGCGGGCGCTTTCGGGCAGCGAAGCCAAGCGCCGCGTGCTGCGCGATGGCGCGGCGGTGCGCATCGTCTTCGGCATCTCGACGCCGACCGACAGCGGAACGGTCACGGTGATGATCCCGCAGCGCATCCTGCTGGCCACACGCGGTATCGCCGATGTCCACGACAGCGAAGGCACGACCTCCGACTGGCGGGCACGTTTTTCCGAAGAAGTGATGCGCTCGACGGTGACGCTCGAAGCGACCATGCCGCTGGCCCGCCTGACGCTCGGCGACCTCGCCGGCTTCGAGCCGGGCCAGATCATCGAGCTCGAGGAGACGGCGCAGTCCCAAGCCAAGCTGAGCGCGCGCGACAAGACGCTGTTTGTCTGCGAGTTCGGTAAACTCGGGCAGAACTACACCGTCCGGATCAGGCATCCTTACGATGCCGGTCAGGATTTTATCGATGGGCTCATGCCGGGCTGACGCCGGGCAAGCCCAAGCATTTGGAGACGACTGATGGCCAAGACCAAGGTGGAAGCCAATATCGACCAGCCGGACGAACAACTCGACCGCGCCATCGAGGAATTGCGCGGCGTCCTCCAGGAGGAGGAAAAGCGCCCCGACGCCGCCTTGCGGGCTGCCACGTCCGGCGCCAATTCCAACATCATCATGAGCATCCCGGTCGATGTGCAGATCATCCTCGGCAGTACGGAAATGCCGGTGTCGGACCTGATGGCGCTGCAGAAGGGCTCGACGGTGGCGCTCAACCGGCGCATCGGCGAACCGGTCGATGTCGTGGTCAACGGCCGCAAGATCGCGCGCGGCGAGATCACCGTGCTGGAAAGCGATCCGTCGCGCTTTGGCATCAGGCTGACCGAAATTATCGCGGCGACCAAGGGCGCTTGAGCAATGAATGACATGCGGTCTCAGCAGGAGCGGATGCCATGACGACGCCGGTGACGCTCACGCGCCCGCAAAAGGCCGCCGCCATCCTGGTGGCGATGGGCAAACCTTTGGCCAGCCGGCTGCTGAAATTCTTCAAGCAAGAAGAACTGAAGGCACTGATCGAAGGGGCGCGGCTGCTGCGCACCATTCCGCAAAGCGACCTCGAACGCATCGTTGCCGAATTCGAGGCCGAGTTCACCGAAGGTGCGGGCCTGCTCGATTCCGCCGACCGGATGGACACGATCCTCAATGAATCGCTGTCGCCCGAAGAGATGAGCGCCATCATGGGCGACAAGCGCTTCGAGGTTGCGCCGGAAGGGCCACCGCCGATCTGGCCGGAGCTGGAAAAGCTCGAACCGACGCGTCTGGGCACATTCCTTGCCGCCGAGCATCCCCAGACCGCGGCCATGGTGCTGTCGAAGCTTGCGCCGCAAGCCGCCGCCAACATTTTGCTGACCATGGAAAAGCCGATGCGCAGCGAGATCATCAAGCGCATGGTGACGATGGCGACCATTCCGGACGCGGCCACCAGGATCATCGAGAACCAGCTGCGCGCCAGCGTGCTGGCGCAGACCGCGACCAAGGATATCTCGGCGGGACAGGCGCGCGTCGCCAGTATGCTCAACGAGATGGACAAGCCTCAGTTGGAAGAGGTCATGCAGGATCTGGAAGAGGCCGGCACGCCGGACCTCGGCGGTGTTCGCTCCAGGTTGTTTGCCTTCGACGATCTGCCGCTTTTGACGCAGAAGGCGAGGGTACTCCTTTTCGACGGGCTGTCGACCGAACTGATCACGCTGGCGCTGCGCGGTGCGGCGCCCGCATTGACGGAATCGGTGCTGTCGGCGATCGGCGCACGGTCGCGGCGCATGATCGAGTCCGAGCTCGGCCAGGGCTCGGAAGGCATTCAGCTTGCCGACATCATGACGGCGCGCAAGAACATCGCGGTGGCGACAATCCGGCTTTCGCGCGAGGGGGCTTTCGAACTGCCCTCATCGCAGCAGAGCGAAGCGGCTTAACGCCGAGCGCTGAATGGCTGAAGCGGCGGACAAAGACTCCAAAACCGAAGACGCGACCGAAAAGAAGATCCGCGACACCGTCGAACAGGGCAAGCTGCCCCATTCGCGAGAGGCCGCACTTCTGGCGTCCTTCATCGCCATACTGGTGTTCACCGTCTTCTACGCCAAGGACGCGGTCGTTGATCTCGGCATGTTCCTGTCGATGTTCCTGGAAAAGCCCGAGGCGTGGCCGATGGACACCGAGACCGACGTCATCGCGCTCTACAAGACCGTGATGATGGAAATAGGCAACGCCGTCGTCAGCCTGCTGGTGCTGCTGGTGGTGGCCGGCATCGGCGCCTCGGTGCTGCAGAACATGCCGCAAGTCGTCGGCGAGCGGATCCGGCCGCAACTGTCGCGCATCTCGATAGCCAAAGGCTGGACCAGGATGTTCGGCATTCAGGGCTGGGTCGAGTTCCTGAAATCGCTGGGCAAGCTCGGCTTCGCCAGCATCGTGCTCTACTTCACGCTATCGCAGGACTACCGCCAGCTCCTGGCCGGCATGATCACCAACCCCGTCGCTTTCGGCCTCGTCATCAAAAGCATCACCGTCGACATATTGGTGGCGATCGTCTTCGTCATGGGGCTGATCGCGGCGGTCGACGTCGTCTGGTCGCGCTTCCACTGGAAGCAGGATCTGCGGATGACCAAGCAGGAGGTCAAGGACGAGTTCAAGCAGTCCGAGGGCGACCCGATCATCAAGTCGCGGCTGCGCTCGCTGGCGCGCGACCGGGCGCGCAAGCGGATGATGACGGCGGTGCCGCGCGCGACGCTGATCATCGCCAATCCGACGCACTTTTCCATCGCGCTCAGATATGTCCGCGACGAGGATTCAGCACCCATGGTGCTGGCCAAGGGCCAGGACCTTGTGGCGCTCAAGATTCGCGAGATTGCCAAGGAGCACAACATCCCGATCTTCGAGGACGTGGCGCTCGCCCGCTCCATGTACAAGCAAGTTTCGGTTGATAGCGTGATCCCGTCGCAATTCTACCAGGCCGTCGCCGAACTGGTGCGGATCGTCTACTCCAAAAAGGCTGAGCGGAGACAAATTTCATGAACCGCCAACCGCACGCAAAATCCCGCGAACTCATCGTCGCCAAGGCCATCGAGCAGGTGGTCGACGAGTTGCGGCTGATCGACGTCGCCGACTACATCGCCTTCATCCGGCTCGAGCATTTCGCTTGCCTGTCGGATCTGGTGGATTCGGCTGTGGAGCTTTTTTTCCTCCCAGGCACGCTCAGGCTCGGCCATGGCGGAGAGGCACATGTCGACTGGAGCGGCAGCCCGCGCATCGTGCTCGATCTCGAGCTTCGGCCGCCGGGCGTCACCGTCTATTTCCAGCTGACGCTGAGCGAGGAGAGGTCTTCGGTCGCGGTCAACTATGTGTCGTTCGAAAAGCCCGGGGAAGACCCCGAGCACAACACCGCTTTGCTGGAGACGGTGATCGAAGAGGCGCGAATCCGCAGGACCGAGCCGCTCGCCTATCGCTGATCTTTTGTCTTACTCCAACTGCCAGACGCGATCACTCGATCAGCCCCAGCCGCAGCGCCTTGGCCACCGCCTGGTTGCGGTTGACCGCGTTGAGCTTCTGCGTCGACTGGGTGAGATACTGGTTGGCGGTGTGGACCGACAGCTTCAGCAGCCTGGCGATCTCTTCGCTGGTGTTGCCGTTGGCGGTCAGCTTCAGGCACTCCAGTTCACGCTTGGAGATCGACCGCATCCGGCCGGCATCGTTCGGACGAATTCGGGCGACGGCGGCGAACAGCGAAAAACAGCGGGCGTGGATTTCGTAGAGCGTGTCCTCCGGCAAAGCGATCGTCGAGCCGAGGAACACCACCAGCCCGCAATGGCCGCGATCGGCATGGACGGGAAAGCCAATGCCGTTGGTGCCCGGCGCCAGCGGCGCCGTCCGCTCCGCCCAGGCGAGGTTCTTGAAGACGGCGTCCGAGCCGGCGATGCCGTCATCGGCCCACCAGCGCGGCGCTGTCGAGGCGCCGCTGTGGCGAACCATCTCCTCGCCATTGGCGCCGGCGATGAACTTGGTTGTCACCGCAGTGGCTGGATAGTCGGAATCGAAGCTCGGCACCAGGCGCGCCCGTTCCGGCGAGGGGCTGACGAAATAGAGGCCAAACGCCGACGCGTTGATGTCGACGGCGATCCAGCGGCAGCGGCGCACCGCGTCCGGGATGGTAACGGCATGGTGCGTCTCGGAACCGATGGAGAAGGCGCCGAACGGATTGCGCTGCTCGTTGAAAAGGGCTTCGGCCGCCGCCTTGATGTCAGCGTGTTTCAAATGATGCCGCTCCTGATCGCCGTGGCGATGGCCATCGCGCGGTTCGAGGCCGCGAATTTCTGGATGGCGTGGGTGATGTAGCTGTTGACGGTGTTGGACGAGACCCCGAGGATCACCGCGACCTCATCGGTGGTTTTGCCTTCAGACACCCAGAACAGGCATTCGCGCTCGCGGTCGGACAGCGGGTCCTGCATGGCGGCGGCGGCGATCAATTGCGGGATGGCGGACAGCGCGTAGCAGCACTTCAACTGAGCCTTCATCAGCGCCGGCTGGTCGATACTGCCGGCCTCGGCCGCGGAGAAAAGCGCAAACAGCCGCTGGCGGCCGACATTGAGCCGCAATGAATAGACTTCGGCATGGCCAAGCACATCGAGCAGGCGCGCCTCTTCGCCGGTGAGCAGTCCGCCGGCGTCGGGCGCCGCGGCGGCGACCAGCGGCCTCGGGCGGATGCCAGGTGCAACGGTCAGCGGTCCCTGGGCAAGGCCGGCGATCAGCCGCTTGCCGATCAGTTCAATGGCGTCGAAGATCCAGTTGGATGAGACGATGCGGGCGTCGTTGCGATCCTGGTCGTGGACGATGGCGACGAGCATGTAGCTGTCGGCGCCGATCTCGGCGGCAAGCTGCATGAAAAAGGAGGTGAGATCGCCGCGCGATTCAAGGCGCGAGCCTAACGTATCGGATTGGAGAAGCGCGGCGGAACTGCTCATTGGATGCTTTGGTTGTATGTCATGGCCGGAGTCTTTTCTTGAGCCCGGACGCTGGGGCTAGCAGCGGCCGAACTTGAAGACGCATCACGTTTACGAAGCACTCACACGGCGCGGCGGTCGCGCTGATCGCCGAATCCATTCAGGGAACGCGAAGCCGTCCGCGTCTGGTGCCGGTCATTTGCCGGAACTTGAGACTTTGGGTGGTCGCCGCGCCCCCAAGGACCGGCTGATTCGGGTCTAATCTACCCGCAGATGAATCCGACATCAAACGCGATTTGACAAAATCAATATTATTGGACTCAAGCGACTCAGGGGCGGCTTCCGCGGCCTTTTCCGCCGCAAAAGGCCTGAAACGCCGACACGAAAAAGCCAGAGGGTGTTGCGATACTGCGTATCGAGGGCCGATCGATTCCGATAGGGTCTCGGCAGCCGGCAGGGGTGGGCATCCCTTCGGTCATACGGCGGATTTGGCGGCGCTTGCTCGCGGCCATCAGCATCGGGGGTCATGATGAAGCAGGTTTTCCTGGCGTTCACGGTGGTGCTTGCGGTTCTTGCCGGTATGGAAGCGCCCGCCAAGGCTGAGCCGACCGTTACCTATGCGCTCGACAACGGGCTGCAGGTGGTGCTGGTGCCCGACCATCGCGTGCCGAAGGTGGTGATGAACCTGCGCTACCGCGTCGGGTCGATGAATGAACCCGCGGGACGCTCGGGCTTTGCGCATCTGTTCGAACATCTGATGTTTTCCGGCACGCCGGCCTGGCCGAACGTGTTCGGCGCGCACGCCGCGCTCGGCAACGAGATCAATGCCTGGACCACCGAAGACGGCACCGTTTATTACGTCGACGGGCTGTCGTCGTCACTGCCGATGATCCTGTCGCTGGAGGCCGACCGCATGGCCAATCTCGGCCGTTCGGTGACTCAGGCCAAGCTCGATCTGCAGCGCTCGGTGGTCAAGAACGAGATGCGCCAGAACGTGCTCGACAAGGCCGGCGCATCCGGCTGGGAAGCTTTCTGGTCCGGGCTGTTCCCGAAGCCGCATCCCTATAGCCGCATGGTCATCGGCTCGGTCGCCGATCTTGATGCGGCGACGCTCGACGATGTCAGGGGTTTCTTCAACAGCTACTATCTGCCCAACAATGCGGTGCTGGTGCTGGTCGGCGACTTGGAGATCGACGACACCAAGGCGCTGATTGCCGACACGTTCGGCCGCGTGGCGCGCGGCGCCGATGTGGCGCGGCCCGCCGTGCCGGCACCGACGCAGGCCCGGCTCAAGCTGGTGCTCGAGGATCGTGTACCAAGCCCCATCGTCGTGGTCGGCTTCAGTGGCCCGGTGGCGCAGTCGCCCGACAATGGTGCGCTCAGCATTGCCGCCGAACTGCTCGGCAACGGCGAATATGGATTTTTGCGCAACCGGCTGGTTTCGCAGTTGGGCATTGCCACCTATGCCAGCGCGAGCTGGACCGGCGGTCTGCTCGGTGGCCGCTTTACCTTCGAGGCGGGTGCCGCCGAAGGTGTGGCGCCGGAAGCGCTGGAAAGCGCGATGAAAACGGCGTTCGCGGATTTCCTGAAGACCCCGCTCGATCCGGTCGATGTCGAGCGTGCGCGCACGGGCATCTTGCAGGCAGCGCGGCTCGGCAGCGAAGCACTGAAGGATCGCGCCGGCGTCGTCTCCTACAATGCCGACGTGCTCGGCGATGCGCAGAGCGCGCTGGTCGACGACCCGCGGGTGAAGGACGCCAGCGTGGCGGATGTCGAGGCCACGATGAAGCGGCTGTTGAAACCGGAAGACGCCAGCGTGCTGGTGCTGAAGCCCGGACCGCGCGGCGGCTATCCCGATGCACTGATCGGCTCGTCCGGCACACCGCAGCCGTTCACCGCGCCGGAGCGAGCGGCGATCGACATTCCGAAGCATGCGGCCGGGCAAGCGCCTTCGGCAACACTGCCCGCCATGGAAACGGCGACGCTCTCGAATGGCATCAAACTCGTCCACTACACAATGCCGGAAGCGCCGATGGTCTATGTCGCGGCCAGTGCCGCCGGCGGCTGGAACAGCGTGCCGGAAGGCAAGGAGGGATTGCTGGAGCTTGCAGCAAGCATGGCGACACGCGGGGCCGCCGATCGCGGCTCGGCTGATTTCGCCAAGGCGGCCAGCGACATCGGCGCCGGCGTCGGCCACCAGGCCGGAACGCTGACCACGATGATGACGCTCGGCGTGCCGCCGGAAAAGCTCGACCAGGGTATTGGCCTGCTCGCCGACGCGGTGCTGAAGCCTCGTTTCGACAAGACCGAATGGACGGTGCTGATGGCGCAGACAGTCGACTGGCTAAACGGCCGCGAGGCGGATCTGCCCGGCGTTGCCGGCCGCATGGCAAAGGCGACGCTGATCCCGCAGGTGCCGGGCAAGGCAGCGGTGGACTGGTCGGCAAAGGCGCTGGCCTCGATCTCGCTCGACGAGGCGAGGGACGCATTCAAGGCGGAGTTCACGCCGAAGGCGGTGACCTTCTACAGCGTCGGCCCGATGCCGGTCGCGACCGTCGCCGCCAGCCTTGAAAAAGCATTTGGCGCGTGGACAAGCGACACCGCCGGCTATGCCGTCGAGCCGTCGCCGGCGGCGCATTTCAACGGGGGACAGAAAGTGCTGCTGGTGCCCGAACCCGGCGCCAGCCAGTCGGCGCTGTTCGTGGCGCGGCCGGCGCCCGGCACCGACGAGAGCGAGCGCGCTGAATCGACCGCGGTCTCCAACCTGCTTGGCGCCGATTTCTCCAGCCGGCTGAATTCGGTGATCCGCGAGGAGAAGGGCTACTCCTATGGCGTGTCGAGCTATCTGATGAGCCCGATGAAGGCCGGCTCGGGATTGGTCGTGGCAACCACCGTCGAGCGCGCCAACACCGGGCCGGCGATTACCGAAATCCTGAAAGGATTTGCCGGCCTGACCACCTTGCCGGTGGCGCAGGACGAGGTCGACCGCACGGTGACTGTCTATCGCCGGGCGCTGGCTGGATCGGCCGAGACGTCGGCTGGTCTGTTCTCCTCGCTGATTGGCGCGGTCGGCAGCGGATCGACGCTGGAGGACCAGCAAACCCGCATGGCGGCGCGCACAAAGCTGACGCTCGATGCGGTTCAGAAACAGGCGCTGGCCCTGGCGTCGCTCGATCCGTCGCTGATCGTGGTGGCGGGCGACCCCGATGTGGTGATGCCGCAGCTTGCCGCTATCGGTTTCAAGGACGTCGAGATCGTCAAGCGTGACGAGGTCGGCGATGAGACGGCGATGCGGGCGCTCGATCTTCTCGGGGGCAATCGCCAGGCGCCGCTCTCCGCATCGCCATGGCGGGTCGGCGATGGCGGCACGACACGGGCGGTGCATTCCTGTACAGGCGATAGGGACTGCGGCGCGCAGATCCACGCCGACTGATCGATACGAGGCGGCCGCCGGCCGCGTTTAAATCTTGGGCAACTTTGTTTCGGGGGAAACGATGAGCGATTCATTTCGGGAAGTCACATCCGTCTCGTGGTTCGGGCGGATCAAGCGCGCGGTCGGCGGGGTCATCTTCGGCCTTATCCTGATCGTGCTGATGGTGATCGGGCTGTTCTGGAACGAAGGCCGCGCCGTGCAGACGGCGCGCTCGCTGGCCGAAGGTTCTGGAGCGGTGGTTTCGGTCGGCGCCGACAGCGTCGATACCGCCAATGACGGCAAGCTGGTTCATGTCAGCGGACTGGTGACGGCGGACAGCGGCCTGGCGGATCCGGATTTCGGCATCGCCACGCAAGGGCTGCGGCTGTCGCGCAGTGTCGAGATGTATCAGTGGAAGGAAGAGTCCAAGTCGGAGACGACCAAGAAGCTCGGCGGTGGCGAAGAGACGGTGACCACCTACAGCTATTCCAAGGTGTGGAACGACAGCCAGATCGACTCGTCGGACTTCAAGAAGCCGGACGGCCACCAGAATCCGCCGATGGAAATCCCCGGCGGGACCTTCCAGATTCCTGAGGGCAAGCTTGTCGCCTTCGATCTCGATACGCCAGTGCTGGACCGTATCGAGGGTGACAAGGACTATTCGCTCTCAGCCGACCAGTCGGCGGCGATAAAGGCTGCCTATACCGGAACGAAACCGCTCAGCATCGTCGATGGCAAGATTTATCTCGGCAATGACAACACGAAGCCCGCTTTGGGCGACTATCGCATCGGCTACGAACTGGCGCCGCTGGGCGTGATCAGCATCATCGCGCGCCAGGCCGGCAGCCGCTTCGAGCCCTACCAGACGCAAGCCGGCGATGCGCTGCTGATGGTCGATACCGGCAACGTCCCGGCCGAAAAGATGTTCGCCGACGCGGTCAGCGCCAACACGCTGATCACCTGGCTGCTGCGCGGCGCCGGCTTGCTGTTGCTGACCATAGGCTTTGCGCTGTTCCTCAGCCCGATCGGGGTGATCCTCGACGTCATACCCTTCCTCGGCAGCATGGCGCGGATGGGCACCGGCATCATCGCCTTCGTCCTGGCGATCCTGGTCGGCACGGTGACGATTGCGATTGCCTGGTTCTGGTACCGGCCGTTGCTGGCGGTGGCCATCCTGGCGACAGGCGTGATTGCGGCGGTGATTGTCTACCGCATCGGCCGGTCGCGAAGGCCAGCCGTTCCGGTGGTTGCACCCAACCCGGCTGCGGCCGCCTAGATGGTCGGGGCGGCCGGAGCCGCCCCATATCTCCTTGGCGCAATTCCGGCCGGAAAACCGCCTCACACTTATCCT
Source organism: Mesorhizobium sp. C432A (assembly GCF_030323145.1). NCBI lineage: Bacteria > Pseudomonadati > Pseudomonadota > Alphaproteobacteria > Hyphomicrobiales > Phyllobacteriaceae > Mesorhizobium > Mesorhizobium sp. C432A. The sequence goes on from NZ_CP100470.1 coordinate 2,527,694, forward strand.
GGAATCGCTTTCCTATTTGTCCTCGAAGCCGGTCAGCACGCCGACGGCGTTGATGCCGATCTCCTCGACGGCATAGCCACCTTCCATCACGAACAGCGTCGGCAGGCCGAGCTTGGCGATGCGCCGGCCGATCTTCGGATAGTCCGGGCTTTTCAGCTTGAACTGGCTGATCGGGTCCTTCTCGAAGGTGTCGACGCCGAGCGACACGATGACGATATCGGGGGCGTAGGCGGCGAGCTTGGCGCAAGCGTCCTCCAGCGAGGCGTTCCAGGCGTCCCAATTGGTGCCGAAGGGCATGGGATAATTGACGTTGAAACCTTCGCCGGCGCTGGCGCCGCGTTCATCGGCATGGCCGAGGAAGAACGGATACTCCACCATGGGATCGCCATGCAGGTTGAGAACCTGCACGTCGGCGCGTTCATAGAAGATCTCCTGCGTGCCATTGCCGTGGTGATAGTCGAGGTCGAGGATCGAGACGCGTTTTGCGCCCTGATCGAGGAACCACTGCGCGGCGACCGCGGCATTGTTGATGTAGCAGTAGCCGCCCATGAACCCGGCACCGGCGTGATGGCCGGGCGGGCGGCAGAGCGCAAAGGCCGACCGCTCGCCACCCTTGACCAAGGCCGCCGCCGTCAGCGCCACGTCATAGGACGATTTGATCGCGGTCCATGTGCCTTCGACGAAGGTGGCGCCGGCGTCGAAGGAATAGTAGCCGAGCAAGGCGTCGACGCGCTTGGGTGGCACGTCGCCGCGCAGGCCGCGCGTCGGCCAGGTGAAGGGCATCGCCGTGCCCTCGAAGCCGGCGGCCTTCCACGCCGGCCAGACGGTCGGCAGGAAGTCGATATAGTCGGCCTTGTGGATGCGCTTGGCGGCTGTGAGATCGTGCTCGACCGGTCCGATGATCGGCCCCAGCTTCTCGCTCTCGACCCGCGCCTTGATGAACTCGGCCCGCGATGGCTTTTCGAAACCCGGCACGATTGCCGACGTGACCAGTTCCATCTGGCCGGCATGGCCGGCATGAAGCGGCGAATAGACAGTCTTCATGAATTTCCTCTCGAAATAGCGAAATCAGTCAAGGTTGAGATAGGGGGTGACCAGAGCGAGCCACATTCTTTCCACATCGTCCTCGATGAGGTCGTATGTCTTGCGATCCCGCTTCAACCCCACAAGCCGGCAGGCGTGCCCGACATCCATCATCAGCACGCCGAGCCGGCTGGCGATCTTGTCTTCAAGGGCCGGGTTCACATGCTGCAGCCACGCGGCGTAAAGCGCGATGATCTGCTCGTCATATCCGTCTTGGATCGGCCTGAGGTCGGCATTGCCGGATATCGCCTCGATCACCGGCATCAGGGTGGCGTTTTCGAGATATATTCTGGAGGTATCGATGAAGAGCTTGCGCACCTCCTGCCGAAACTCGTCGCGGTTGGTGGGTGGGGTGACCTCGATGCGCCTGGCGATCACCTCGGGAAACGACGACAGCCAGCGCCGGGCGAGGTCGAGGAGAATGGCTTCCTTGTTGGGAAAGTACTGGTAGACCGAACCGACCGACAGGCCCGCGCGCCGGGCAATGGCGAGCGTCGTCGGCGTCTTGGTTCCTTGCTCCCGCGTCAGGGTCAGCGCAGCGTCGAGTATCCTGTCGACCACCTTGCTCGACCGTTCCTGCCGCGGCTGCTTGCGCGGTTCGAGCGCCATCCTGGTTTCGCGGCTGAGACTGCGCTTCACGGATTGATGCCTTCGTTCCCTGCCGGTTTCAACACAGGTCCCGGTCTCAACATTGGCGTGGTGTGTTGTCCACAATACATTCGAAATTCGGCACGTTGACAAACGCGACTAATTAGTCGCATTCTTTTATCCACGCTGTTTCGAGAGATCACAAGGGGAATTTCGAAACAGCGCACTGGCATCAGTTTTCGTCCGATAAAGCCGCTCCGGCGGAGTGGCAGCTTGTCGGACTAGAGGGTTGTCGGTCTCAGCCAGTCGTCAAAAGCGCGGAGTCGCGATGTCTGTCACGGGTGCGGGTCAAAATGCTGATCTGATCGTCATCAATGGTCGCGTGCGGACCATGGACGATGACAATCCCGCCGCCGAGGCGATTGCCGTCAAGGACGGCGCCATCATCGCCATCGGCAACCACGCCGCCATCGAAAAACTCAAGGGAACGACCACAGAGGTGATCGACGCCAAGGGCGGTTCGGTCCTGCCCGGTTTCATCGAAGCCCACATGCATCTGTTCTCGGGAGGGGCCGAGCTCGCGCATCTTCAACTCGGCGGTATCCATGGCTTCGAGGCGCTTCAAAGCGCCATCCGCGACTACGCAACGACGCGGCCCGAGGCGAAAATGCTTGTGGGCCAGGGCGTCGACTACACCGTGCTCGGCGACGAGCGGGTGACACGCCATCATCTCGACGCCATCCTGCCCGACCGCCCCTTCTGCATGGCGGCGCCCGACCACCATACGATGTGGGCCAACACCAAGGCGTTGGAGATGGCCGGCATCCTGAAGGGACGCACGCTCGGCCCGGGCAACGAGATCGTGATGGGTGACGACGGCCTGGCCGCGGGCGAATTGCGCGAGGGCGAGGCCTTCGGTCCGGTGCTCGACCTTGCCGGCGAAAGCCGGGTGCGGTTGGGGCTGTCGACCGGCGGCGAGCCGGACCCAATGCCGTCGGCCGCCGAGCGGGCCGCTGACCGTGACATCATGCGGCGCGGGCTTGCATGGTGCGCGCGCCACGGCATCACCTCGATCCAGAACATGGACGGCAATCTCTACGAACTCGAACTGCTTTCCGAGATCGAGGCCGAGGAGGGATTGCCCTGCCGCGTCAAGATCCCGTTCCACTACAAGAACTTCATGACGCTCGACATGCTCGAGAAGGCGTCCGTCATGGCCGAGCGCTACGACGGCGAGTGGCTGTCATCGGGCATGGTCAAGGTGTTCTATGACGGCGTGCTCGATTCCTGGACCGCTGTTATGGTCGAACCTTATGCGGATCGTCCCGACTGGGTCGGCGAGCCGCTGTTCACGCCGCAGCAATTTATCGATCTCGCCGTGGCTATCGACAAACGCGGGCTGCAGATCGCCGTGCACTCGATCGGTGACGGCGCGGTGCGCGCGGTGCTCGACGGTTACGAGGCGGCGCGGAAGGTCAATGGCAAGCGCGACAGCCGGCACAGGGTTGAGCACATCGAGGTCACCACAGCAGCCGACGTGCCGCGTTTTGCCGAACTCGGCGTCATCGCCTCGATGCAGCCGTCGCATCCGCCCGGAGCCATGGATTTTCCTCTGGAGCCGACGGTGTCACGCATCGGGCCGGCCCGCTGGCCGCTGAGCTATGCCTGGCGCGCCCTGAAAAGCGCCGGCGCCCATGTCGTGTTCGCCTCGGACTGGCCGGTGGCGGCGATCGACCCGATCCTGAGCATTCAGGCGGCAGTGCAGCGCAAACCATGGGCAGAAGGCGATCCTGACCAGAGTTTCTCGCTGCAGGAAGCGATTGCCGCCTACACGGTCGAGGGCGCCTATGCCGAATTCGCCGAGCATCGCAAAGGCGTTCTGAAACCCGGCTACATGGCGGATCTGGTGGTTTTGTCGGCCGATATCGAGAAGACGGCGCCGGCCGATCTGCACAAGCTGCGGCCGGTGACGACGGTCTGCGGTGGCAAGGTCACCTACCAGGCCTGACAATGGCATGCGGCTTGCACAGCTTGCCGCTTGCAAGACGAAATGACCGACTGAACTGTGATTCAATGCCGGACTTGCCAACCTACCGGCCGTGTGGTCACATCGAACAGGGGAAAAGCTCCGCCAGCAAGAGCGGGGTGAACAGTGAGGCGTATCGTGCCGGAAAAACCGGATCGGAATGCAATTGAAGTCGTAAACGTCAGTAAAATTTTCGGATCGGGTGAGGGGCAGGTCGCTGCCCTCGATACGGTCTCGGTATCCATCCGCGAGAATGAGTTCTTCACCCTGCTGGGACCATCCGGCTGCGGCAAGACCACGTTGCTGCGGCTGATTGCCGGCTTCGACTTTCCAACCGCCGGCGAAATCCTCCTCTACGGTCAGGACATCGCGCCGTTGCCGCCCTTCAAGCGGCCGGTCAACACCGTCTTCCAATCCTACGCGCTGTTCCCGCATATGACGGTCGCCGACAATATCGGCTTTGGCCTGGAAATGCTGGGCAAGCCGAAGGCCGAGATCAAGGCGCGCGTCGCCGGGATGCTGAAACTGGTGAAGATGGAGGCGCTGGCGGGTCGCCGAACCAGCCAGATCTCCGGCGGCCAGCAGCAGCGCGTGGCGCTCGCCCGGGCGCTGGCGCCGCAGCCCAAGGTGCTCCTGCTCGACGAACCGCTCTCGGCGCTCGACTACAAGCTGCGCAAGGAAATGCAGATCGAATTGAAGCGGCTGCAGCACGAGACCGGAATTACCTTCATCTTCGTCACCCACGACCAGGAGGAAGCGCTGACCATGTCGGACCGCATCGCGGTGATGTCGTCGGGCAAAATCCTGCAGGTCGGCTCGCCGCGCGACATCTACGACCGGCCGGCCGAGCGTTTCGTCGCCGACTTCATCGGCGAGTCGAACTTCCTCAAGGCGGATGTGGTTAGCGCGACTGGTGGCCGGGCGACGGTGAAGCTGCCGTCTGGTGTGGAAATCCCAGCCTCGCTGCCGGAAGGCTTCAGCCCCAGCGGCAAGGTCACCATCGTCGTGCGTCCAGAGCATGCGCAGTTGGGCACGGCCAGCCCGAGCGCTTCGCTGTCCGGCACCGTCGAAAACATCGTCTATCTCGGCACCGACACGCACTTCCATCTGCGCCTTGCCGGTGGCGAGCCGTTCATCGTGCGGCGTCAGAACAGCCGCGGCGCCGGTGACGGCTTCGTGCAGGGCGGCCAGATCGGCATCATGATCGGCAACGACGCCGCGCAAGTGCTGAAGGACTGATCATGGCGACCGCGGAACAAGTCGCCAAGGCAGCGGAGCGACGCGATGTGCGCGACCGGTGGCTGCTGTCAGCGCCAGCCTTGCTGGTGATCTTCCTCGCCGCGACCGGCCCCTTGCTGATCGTGCTGATCTACTCGTTCCTGACGCCTGGCCCCTATGGCGATGTGAAGTGGCAGTTTTCGCCCGATGCCTGGCTGTCGGTGTTCATGGAACGCGACATTTTCGACGATACGCTTTCGCTTGCGGCAGCGCATGTCACCATCTTCTGGCGCTCGATCAAGCTGGCGGTGATAACGACGATCGCCACTTTGGCATTGGGGTTTCCAACCGCCTATTTCATGGCGACGCGCAGCGAGAAAACCAGGGATCTCTGGCTGTTCCTGATCACCATTCCGTTCTGGACCAACCTTCTGATCCGCACCTTCGCCGTGCTGCAGATCATCCGCAACGAAGGCATCATCAACACCATCCTTATCAAGCTTGGTATCGTCTCAGCGCCGGTGCAGATCCTCTTCACCGACACGGCGATTCTGATCGGCATGGCCTATGTCTATCTGCCGCTGATGGTGCTGCCGATCTATGCCAGCATGGAGAAGCTTGATTTTCGCCTCGTCGAGGCGGGCTACGACCTCTACGCGACCCGATTCAAGGTATTGCGGAAGATCATTTTCCCGCTGGTCAAACCCGGCGTCATTGCCGGCTCCATCCTGGTCTTCATTCCAGCCCTTGGCGCCTATGTGACGCCGAGCGTGCTTGGCGGCGGCAAGAATATGATGCTGTCCAACCTGATCGAATTGCAGTTCGGCCAAGGCCGCAACTGGCCGCTCGGCTCGGCGCTGTCGATCACGGTGATGATCATCGTCATGGTGGCGCTGCTTGCCTATGTGCGCAATGCCGGCAAGTCGGGGACGCGGCATGGCTAAGAACTTTTCCATCAAGCACCAGACCGGCTTCACGGTGATCGCTGCGACCTGTTTTATCGTGCTCTATCTGCCGATCATCGTGCTGGTCGCCTATGCCTTCAACGCGGCGAACTCGACGTCCGAATGGGGCGGCTTTTCGATGCGCTGGTTCCAGTCGGCTTGGCAGAACGTGCAAGTTATCGACGCGACGCTACGCTCGTTCCAGATCGGCGCCGTCGCTGCGGTGCTGTCGACAATCTTTGCCACCATGGCCGCGCTCGCCACCACGCGCACCGCGTCCTATCCGGGCCTCACCTTCAAATATGCGGCGATCAACCAGCCGCTGATGGTGCCCGAGATCGTCACGGGCGTGGCGCTGCTGATCTTCTTCTCGCGCATCAAGATCTTCACCGGCTATTCCGGCATTGGCTATCTGATCGCCGCGCACACGGCGTTCTGCATCCCGTTTGCCTATCTGCCGATCCGGGCGCGGCTGGAAAACATGGACCTGACGCTGGAGCGCGCGGCCGCCGATCTGTACGCGACGCCTTGGAAGACCTTCCGCCGCATCACGCTGCCGCTTTTGTGGCCCGGCATACTGGCCGGACTGATGCTGGCCTTCGTCATCTCGCTCGATGACGTCGTCATCACCGAGTTTGTCAAATCGGGCGGCCAGGATACGCTGCCCACCTACATGCTCGGCCAGATCCGCCGCGGCATCACGCCTGAGATCAACGCGATATCGACCGCCTTCCTGCTGCTTTCGGTCGCGATCGTCACGTTGTTTTTCTTCGTCAGCAGGAAAAGAGACTGAACCGACAAATGGGAGCTAAAACCATGAACTGGAAAACAACGACAGCCGCCATGGGGTTGGCGCTGCTCGCAACGACGAGCCTGGCCCGCGCCGATGGCGAGCTGAACATCTACAATTGGGGCAACTATACCAGCCCCGACGTGATCAAAAAGTTCGAAGCCAAATACAACGTCAAGGTGACCATCACCGATTACGATTCCAACGATACGGCGCTCGCCAAGGTACGCCAGGGCGGCACCGGCTTCGACATCGCCGTTCCGTCGCAAACCTACGTGCCGATCTGGATCAAGGAGGGCCTCGTGCAGGAGACCGATCCGGGCAAGATGGAGAACTTCAAGAACGTGGCGCCGGAATGGGCCAATCCAGACTTCGACCCCGGCCGCAAATATTCCGTGCCGTGGGCGCTGGGCACCGTCGGCGTCGTCGTCAACACCGATGCCTACAAGGGACCAGCCGACAGCTGGGGCATCATCTTCAACACGCCGGACGAGCTGAAGGGCAAGACCAATGTCGTTCCCGAGATGAATGACGTTATCTTCGCGGCGATCAAATATGTCGGCGGCCAGCAGTGCACCGACGACAAGACGGTGCTGAAGAAGGTGCGCGACACGCTTGTCGCGGCCAAGCCGAACTGGATCGCCATGGAATACAACACCATCGAAAAGATGGGCGCCGGCGACTTCAAGGCGACCAGCGACTGGAACGGTTCGGCGCTGCGTCAGCGGCTGGCCAATCCGGCCATCCATTACAATTATCCGAAGGAAGGCTACGGCCTGTGGAGCGATAACGTCGTCGTTCTCAAGGAAGCCAAAAATGTCGAGAACGCCAAGCTGTTCCAGAACTTCATCATGGATCCGGAAAACGCGGCCGGCCTCTCGGCCTTCCACCGTTACGCAAACGCCATTACCGGCTCGGACAGATACATGCCGGCCGATATGAAGGATGCCCCGGAAGTCGTCATTCCGGAGGCTGCGAAGGCACAAGGCGAATTCCAGAAGATGTGCGCGCCTGAGATCCAGGACATCTACACCAAGATCTGGACCGAACTGCAGAAATAACCGCAGTCTGACTGACCCGGCGGCATGCGCCGCCGGGTCTTTTCTTTTCCGGAATGGCTTTCATGGACTCCTATCGCAACAGCGATCCGCGGCCGTCGATCATGCAGGGCTCGCCGCCTCAAATGGTGCTGCCGAAGCTCGACTGGGACCGGCCGCCATGGAATCGCTGGGCCTTCCAACACATCCGCGAATTCCTGCCGACCATCGAGGTCTGGCGCGGTAATGGCCATCGCCATCGTCTTGAGCGCGCAGAGACCGATCTCGACGCGCTGCCGGTGGAAGACAGCAAGGGCCGTCCGACGACGCTCGTTGGCCTGCTCGACGAGACCTACACGGACGGCTTCCTGGTGCTCAAAGACGGCAAGGTCGCCTATGAGCGCTATTTCAACGGCATGGCCGAGCGCACGCTGCATCTGTCGCAGTCGATGGCGAAGTCGGTAACAGGCACCGTGTTCGGTATTCTGGTTGGGCGCGGCTTGATCGACCCGGCCAAACCGGTGAGCGCCTATCTGCCGGAGCTCGGCGCGACCGGCTGGGACGGCGCCAGCGTGCAGCATGTGCTGGATATGACCACCGGCGTGCGGTTTTCCGAGGAATACACCGACCGTTACTCCGACATCGGCCAGGTTGATGTCGCCACGGGCTGGAAGCCGGTGCCGCCGGACAGCGATCCGGATTTCCAATGGCCGCCGCATCTGTTCGAGTTGATCCTGCAGCTGAAGGACAAGGTGCGGCCGCATGGCGCCGCGTTCGAGTACCGCTCGATCGAGACCGACGTGCTTGCCTTCATCATGGAGCGGGTCACCGGTAAACGTCTGGCGCAGCTGGTGTCCGAGGAGCTGTGGCAGAAGCTCGGCGCCGACGAAAGCGCTTGCTTCACGGTCGACAGCGCCGGCTATGCGCTGGCCGATGGCGGCTTCAACGCGACGCTGCGCGATTACGCCCGCTTCGGCCAGCTGATCCTCGACAAGGGCCGCGGCATCGTGCCGGCCGACTGGGTCGAGGCGACGCGCAACGGCAGGCATGGGCCGGACTTCAATCCGAGCCTGCCCGAAGGCAGCTATCGCAACCAGTTCTGGATCGAAGACCCGCGCTCACGCGCGCTGATGTGCCGGGGCGTGTTCGGGCAGATGATCCATATCGACTGGGACACCGGCATGGTCGTGGTCAAGCTTTCGACCTATCCGGATTTCAGCAATGTCGCCTATTCGGTGGCAACGCTGAAGGCGGTGCACACCATCGCCATGGCGCTTGGTTGACCCACAACAAATCACCCTCTGAGGAAACGTTCATGACCGGCAAGACCGCGTTCGAGACCCGCTACGGCTTTGCCCGCAATGAGGTGCTGCTCTCCAACTGGCGCGAAAGCCCGTTCAACCGCTGGTCGTTCCAGAACCTTGGCGAGCTGGTGCCGACCGCCCCCGTGGCGGCGACGCTGGGAAGCGTCGAGGCACCGGTGCGGGACCTGAGCGGCCTGCTCGGCGAAAACGTCTCCGTCGCCGGCGCGCCGGAGACGGTGGCCGAATTCCTCACACGTTCGAGCAGCGACGCGCTGACGGTGATGAAGGCTGGCAAGGTCATCGGCGACTGGTTCGCGCCCAATATGGATTTCGGCGCCCGTCACATCATCTTTTCGATCAGCAAATCGGTCACCGCGATCATCGCCGGAATACTGGAAGGCGAGGGCGTGTTCGACCCGGAAGCGCCGGTGACCCAGTACATTCCGGAAGCCGCCGGCTCGGCCTATGCCGATGCAAGCTGCCGGCATGTGCTCGACATGAGCGTCAGCCTCGATTTCGAGGAGGCCTATCTCGATCCCGAAAGCGCCTTTGCCCGTTACCGCCGCGCGACGCTGTGGAATCCGGGCGGCGGCACTGAAAGCTTGCGCGAATTCATTCTGACCTTGCAGCGGCTCGAAGAACCGCACGGCAAAACCTTCCGCTACCGTTCGCCCAATTCCGATCTGCTCGGCCTGCTGCTCGAACGAGCTTCCGGCCAGCGCTTCCCGGACCTGATGCGCGAGAAACTGTGGCTACCGCTGGGTGCAGTCAGCGAGGCTTCGATCGGCGTCGACATGGAAGGTACGGCGCGCACCGCCGGCGGCATTTCGGTGACGCCGCGCGACCTGGCGCGTATCGGCGAGATGATGCGGCAGGGCGGCACGGCCAATGGCCGCGGCATCGTGCCAGAAGGCTGGGTGCGCGATACGACCGTTGCCGGCGGCAGCGCGGAGGCCTGGCAGCGCGGCACAATGGTGCATCTGTTCCCAAAGGGCCGTTACCGTAACAAATGGTACCAGACGGGGGCGGCAAACGGCGCCTTCTGCGGCATCGGCATCCACGGCCAATGGCTCTACGTCAACCCGAAGACGGAAGTGGTGATTGCAAAAATGGGGTCGCAGCGGGTGCCTGAAGATTATCCGCTCGAACGCGAGATCGTTGCCTTTTTCGAGGCGCTGAGCGGGATGGTCTGAGGACGAGCCAAAGCAAGGCGCTTTCCTGTGGACCTCTTTGACGCTTGAGAACACTGCGGTTGGCGTGACGGACATCAGCGCCTATGGTCGCCGCTCTTTGCGACAGGGACCAGCATGGCAGCAGACAGCAAACGCATCGCATCCATCATCGCGGCAGAGATCGGGGCGCGGCCGGAGCAGGCATCAGCAGCTATAGGGCTGCTCGATGAGGGCGCGACGGTGCCGTTCGTGGCGCGCTACCGCAAGGAGGTCACCGGCGGGCTCGACGACACCCAATTGCGCGACCTTGCCGAGCGATTGGCCTATCTGCGCGAACTCGATGCGCGCCGCGATACCATTCTCGGTTCGATCCGCGAGCAGGGCAAGCTGACCGAAGAACTTGGGGCCAAAATTGTGGCTGCCGCCACCAAGGCTGAACTGGAAGACATCTACCTGCCCTACAAGCCCAAGCGGCGCACCAAGGCCGAGATCGCCCGGGAGCGCGGGCTGGGGCCATTGGCGGAGGCTATTTTGGCCAACCGGTCGTTGGTGCCCGCCGAGGCGGCGCTGGCTTATGTGACCGAGGATGTGACCGACGCCAAGGCCGCACTGGAAGGCGCACGCGACATCCTGTCGGAACAGTTCGCGGAAAATGCCGATCTGGTCGGCAAGCTTCGCACCTACATGAAGGAGCGCGCTTTCATGCGTGCCCGTGTCGTCGACGGTAAGCAGGAGGCCGGGGCGAAATTCTCCGACTATTTCGAGCATGTCGAGCGTTGGGCAAATGTTCCGAGCCACCGCGCGCTGGCCATGCTGCGCGGCCGCAACGAAGAGGTGTTGTCGCTCGACATCGAGGTCGATGCCGACGATGCCTCGCCGGTGAAGCCGGTCGAGCGGATGATCGCCAATGCCTACGCCATCGGCGGCAGCCTGCCGGGCGACCGCTGGCTGATGGAAGTCGCCGGCTGGACCTGGCGGATCAAGCTTTCGCTGCACCTGACGCTCGATTTGATGCGCGACCTGCGCGAGCGGGCGGAGGAAGAGGCGATCCATGTCTTTGCACGCAACCTCAAGGATTTGCTTCTGGCGGCACCCGCCGGCTCGCGGCCGACCATGGGGCTCGATCCCGGCATCCGCACCGGCGTCAAGGTCGCGGTGGTAGATGGCACCGGCAAGGTGCTGGCGGCGACGACCGTCTATCCATTTCCGCCGCGGAACGATGTGCGCGGCACACAGGCCCAGCTCGCAGCACTCATCCGCCAGCATAAGGTCGAGCTGATCTCGATCGGCAACGGCACCGGCAGCCGCGAGACTGAAAAGCTGGTCGCCGACATGTTGTCCGACATGCCTTCGGATGGTGGGCCAAAGCCGCTCAAGGTGATCGTCAGCGAGGCCGGCGCCTCGGTCTATTCGGCCTCGGCGACAGCGGCGGCTGAGTTTCCCGGGCTCGACGTGTCGCTGCGCGGCGCGGTGTCGATCGCCAGGCGCCTGCAGGACCCGCTCGCCGAACTGGTCAAGATCGAGCCGAAATCCATCGGCGTCGGCCAATACCAGCACGATGTCGACCAGTATCGGCTCGGCCGTTCGCTGGAAGCGGTGGTGGAGGACGCGGTCAATGCCGTCGGTGTCGATCTCAACACCGCCTCGGCGCCGCTCTTGGCCCGCGTGTCAGGCCTAGGCGCTTCGCTTGCCGACGCCATTGTCGCGCATCGCGATGCGACCGGGCCGTTCGCCAGCCGCAAGGAGCTGCTCAAGGTAGCGCGGCTCGGACCGCGCGCGTTCGAACAGTCCGCAGGCTTCCTGCGCATTGCCAATGGCAGCGAGCCGCTCGACGCCTCGTCGGTCCATCCGGAAGCCTATGGCGTGGCCAAGAAGATCGTAGCCGCCTGCGGTCGCGATGTGCGCTCGCTGATGGGAGACAGTGCCGCGCTCAAGGCGCTCGATCCGCGCGTCTTCGTTGACGAACGGTTCGGCCTGCCGACGGTGCGCGACATCATTGCCGAGCTGGAAAAGCCCGGCCGCGACCCGCGCCCCGGCTTCAAGACGGCGACCTTTGCCGACGGCGTCGACGATATCAAGGATCTGAAGCCCGGCATGCTTCTCGAAGGCACCGTCACCAATGTCGCGGCCTTCGGCGCCTTCGTCGATATCGGCGTGCACCAGGACGGGCTGGTGCATGTCTCGCAACTGGCCGATCGTTTCATCAAGGACGCGCATGAGGTGGTGAAGGCGGGCGATGTGGTGAAGGTGCGGGTCGTCGATGTCGACATCAAGCGCAAGCGCATCGCGCTGTCCATGCGCAAGGACGGCGGCGAGGGCGGGACGCCGAAGGGGCCGCGCGACAATGGCGGCGGCAAGCCGGCGCAACCTTCGCCGATGCCGCAGCGTCAGCCGGAAGGACCGGCACAGCAAGGCGCGTTTGGCGCAGCACTGGCCGATGCCTTGAAGCGGAAGTAGCCTCGAATGGTTCCTTGCAATCCCATCCTTGTGTGGAGATACGCGCGATATGGCAAGTTTCGAGAAAGTGAGTGTCCAAGAGTTGGGGCGTCTTTGGGACGAGGGCATGGCGAGTGGCAGTTCGGTCGATGGAGACCAGGCTTTCGCCCGGATCAAAAGCAAGCTCGATGCGAAAGTTGCCGAACGCAAGTCGCAAAAACGCTGCGCTTCCAGCCGGAAACCGAGTCGATGAAGCGGCAGTAGCTACCAGGCCAGAACGGCCGGTTCCTTCTCAACCTGGCCCAGCAGCCAGTCGCGAAAGCTGACGACGGGCGGGTGGCCGCGCTTGTCGTTCGGGACGACGAGGTAGTAGGCGCTGCGGCTTTGCATCGGCTGTCCCGGCGCCTGCACGAGCTGACCGCGCTGCAATTCGCCGGCGATAAGAACTTGCGGCAGGAGCGCGACGCCAAGCCCCGCCATGCAGGCTTGGGCAACGGTGCCGAATTGCTCGAACTGCATGCCGGGTCCGATCGGTGCGCTCAAGCCCTGTTCCTCGAACCATTCGCCCCAGGCCCCGGGACGCGTCGCCATGTGCAGCAGCGGCAGGCGGCTAATGTCGGCCGCCGTGGTGATATCGCGGCTGGCAAGGAAGTCTGGCGAGACCACCGGCATTACGGTCTCGCGCATCAGAAGCGTGGAGTCGGCGTCCGGCCAGTCGGGCTGGCCATGATGGATGGCGGCGTCGAGCCGCTCGCGGGCGAAGTCGAAGCGGCCGATGCGGGTGACAAAGTTGATGGTGATGTCAGGGTTTTCTGCGACGAAATCCGGGATCAGCGGCATCAGCCAGCGCGTGCCGAAGGTCGGCAGTATGGCGAGGTTCAGCATGCCGCTATGCCGATTGCTCATCAATCCGAGCGCCGCGTCGCGCAATTGCCCGAGTGCCGCCCGCACGGCTTCGGCATAGATTTCGCCCGCCGTGGACAGCCGAACATTGCGGCTGTCGCGCTCGAACAGCCGGCGGCCGAACTGTTCCTCCAGAAGGGCTATCTGGCGGCTGACGGCCCCTTGGGTCAAATCGAGTTCCTGGGCGGCAGCGGTGAAGGAGCCAAGGCGGGCCACGGCCTCGAAGGCGGCAAGGGCGCTGGTGCTGGGCAAAAGCCGGCGTTGGACGTTCATGATCCATTACTAAACCTCATTGATCGGTGATGCAATTTTGTTTGATTTTTCCGAAGCGAAGGCGGATAAGCCCGAGCACTTCAAGATTTTGGGAGAGAGCGAAGCCATGGCCGCCGACAAGAACGCGTTCGTTTGGGAAGACCCCTTCCTGATCGAGAACCAGCTTTCCGAGGATGAGCGCATGGTGCGCGATGGCGCGGCCGCCTTTGCCGCCGACAAGCTCGCGCCGCGCATCGAGGAGGCCTATCTCGAGGAAAAGACCGATGCCGGCATCTTTCGCGAGATGGGCGAGGCCGGCCTGCTCGGCATCACCATCCCTGAGGAATATGGCGGGCTCGGCGCCAATTACGTCACCTACGGGTTGGTGGCGCGCGAGGTCGAGCGGGTCGATTCCGGCTACCGGTCGATGATGTCCGTGCAGTCGTCGCTGGTGATGTATCCGATCCATGCCTATGGCTCGGAAGAACAGCGCAAGAATTTTCTGCCTAAGCTGGCCTCGGGCGAATGGATCGGCTGCTTCGGCCTGACCGAACCGGATGCGGGTTCCGATCCCGGCGGTATGAAGACGCGGGCCGAGAAGACCGCGAACGGCTACAGGATTTCCGGCTCGAAAATGTGGATATCCAACGCGCCGATCGCCGATGTGTTCGTGGTCTGGGCGAAGCTGAAGGGCGACAACGGCAAGGACGAAATCCGCGGTTTCGTGCTGGAGAAGGGCATGAAGGGGCTGTCGGCGCCGAAGATCGGCGGCAAGCTCAGCCTTAGGGCCTCGATCACCGGCGAGGTGGTGATGGAAGGCGTCGAAGTCGGCGAAGACGCGCTGCTGCCCAACGCCAGGGGCCTCGGCGGCCCATTCGGCTGCCTCAACCGGGCCCGCTACGGCATTTCCTGGGGCGCGATGGGCGCCGCCGAGGATTGCTGGCACCGGGCCCGGCAGTATGGACTCGACCGCAAGCAGTTCGGCAAGCCGCTCGCCGGCACGCAGCTGTTCCAGAAAAAGCTCGCCGACATGCAGACCGAGATTGCGCTCGGCTTGCAGGGCTCGCTGCGCGTCGGGCGGCTGATGGATGAAGGCAAGATGGCCCCGGAAATGATCTCGATCGTCAAGCGCAACAATTGCGGCAAGGCGCTCGACATCGCGCGCCAGGCCCGCGACATGCATGGCGGCAACGGCATCCAGATCGGCTACCACGTCATGCGCCACGCGCAGAACCTGGAGACGGTCAACACCTATGAAGGCACGCATGACGTGCATGCGCTGATTTTGGGACGGGCGCAGACGGGGATACAGGCGTTTTTCTAAGCTGTGCCGAATTCAAGTGAGGCCGGCCTGCAAATGGCCGATACCTGCGCTTCCGGTGCTCGCGTGCCAAAAGTACGCTCTGCTCCGGTTCTCGGTATCAGCCATTTTCGACTCGGCCTGACCTGAATCTCGACACAGCGTAGCCGGCTTCGGCTGCTTAATTTAGGTGCAGCGCAACATCTCTGCTTGGAGAATGGCCAATAGATGTGTCAGGGTTCGGCTGAAGAAACGCCGATCTCCGGGGCCCCATGGCAATACTGGCAGCCGTCTACCACCTGACCCATTACAAATATGACCGGCCGGTGGTTCTCGGGCCCCAGGTCATCAGGCTGCAGCCGGCACCGCATTCCCGCACCAAGGTGCTCAGCCATTCGCTGAAGGTCGGGCCGGCGAACCACTTCGTCAATCTGCAGCAGGACCCCTACGGCAATTTCCTGGCCCGCTTCGTCTTCCCGGAACCAGTGACGGAATTGAAGATCGAGGTCGATCTCGTCGCCGACATGACGGTCTACAATCCGTTCGATTTCTTCGTCGAGCCATCGGCCGAGACCTTCCCGTTCGAGTACCCCGAAGACATCAGGGACGATCTCGCCATCTACCGCACGCCGGAGCCGGCGGGGCCGCTGCTGTCGGCTTTCCTCGCAACCATCGACCGTAGCGCCACCAACACCGTCAATTTCGTCGTCGACCTCAATGCGCGGCTGCAGCGGGAGATCGCCTATATCGTGCGGATGGAAACCGGCGTGTTCTCGCCGGAGGAAACGCTGGCCGCGAAAAAGGGATCGTGCCGGGATTCGAGCTGGCTGCTGGTGCAAATTCTCAGGAATCTCGGCCTCGCCGCGCGTTTCGTCTCAGGCTATCTGATCCAGCTGAAGCCCGATCTGGTCGCGCTCGATGGCCCAGCCGGAACCGCCGTCGACTTCACCGACCTGCACGCCTGGTGCGAGGTCTATCTGCCGGGCGCCGGCTGGATCGGCTTCGATCCGACGTCGGGCCTGCTCACCGGCGAAAGCCATGTGCCGCTGGCGGCCACGCCGCATTTCCGCAACGCCGCACCCATTTCCGGCATGGCGAGCTTCGCCAATGTCGAATTCGGCTTCGACATGCGTGTCGACCGCATCGCCGAACATCCGCGCATCACCAAGCCATTCTCGGACGAAAGCTGGCAGGCGCTGGATGCGCTGGGCAACAAGGTCGACGCCGCACTTCAAGCGGGCGACGTCAGGCTGACCATGGGCGGCGAGCCGACCTTTGTCTCCATCGACGATTTCGAGTCCGCCGAGTGGAACACCGCCGCCGTCGGCCCGACCAAGCGCGAAAAGGCCGATGCGCTGATCCGTAAATTGCGCGAACGCTTCGCGCCGGGCGGCTTCCTCCACTACGGCCAGGGCAAATGGTATCCGGGCGAAAGCCTGCCGCGCTGGACCTTTTCGCTCTATTGGCGCACCGACGGCCAGCCGGTGTGGAGCGATCCGTCGCTGATCGCACGCGAAAAGAGCGACGCAAAGGTGGGGCCGCAGCAGGCCGAGAGCTTGCTGACGGCAATCGCCGGCGAACTCGGCATCGACAAGGCGATGGTCAGCGAGGCCTATGAGGACCCGGCCGAATGGCTGCTGAAAGAAGGCAAGCTGCCCGACAATGTCGATCCGTCCAACTCCAAGCTGGAAGACCCGGAAGAGCGCAGCCGCATGGCGAAAGTGTTCGAGCGCGGGCTGACCAAGCCGTCGGGCTACGTGCTGCCGGTGCAGCGCTGGAACAGCCAGGCTTCGGACCCGCGCTGGCGCTCGGAGAAGTGGAAGACCCGGCGCGGGCGGCTGTTCCTGGTGCCGGGCGATTCCCCTGTCGGTTACCGCCTGCCGCTGGGCACGCTGCCCTATGTGCCGCCGGCGCAGTTCCCCTATATTGTGCCGGTCGATCCGTCGCTGCCGCGTGGACCGCTGCCGGCGCGGGAAGCCATACTGCCAGAACCGGCTCCGGCCGAGCTGGAAGGCGCCGACGAGATGGCACGACGCCAGCAGGCGATTTCTTTCACGGCGACGACCGGCCAGCAGGATAGGGTCGAACAGGAGATCACCGAGATCGGCGGCGCGGTGCGTACAGCACTTTCGGTCGAGCCACGCGACGGGCGGCTGTGCGTGTTCATGCCGCCGGTCGAGGCGCTGGAAGACTATCTCGAACTCGTCGCAGCCGCCGAAAACGCGGCCAAGGCGATCGGCCTTCCCGTCCATATCGAAGGCTATGGACCGCCGCACGATCCGCGCCTCAACGTCATCAGGGTGGCACCCGATCCCGGCGTCATCGAGGTCAACATCCATCCGGCTGCCAACTGGCAGGACTGCGTGGCGACGACGACGGCGATCTACGAGGAAGCACGGCAGACGCGGCTTGGCGCCGACAAGTTCATGATCGACGGCCGCCACACCGGTACCGGCGGGGGCAACCATGTCGTCGTCGGCGGCGCGACGCCCAATGACAGCCCGTTCCTGCGCCGGCCCGATCTGTTGAAGAGCCTGGTGCTGCAATGGCAGCGGCGCCCGTCGCTGTCCTATCTATTCTCCGGCCTGTTCATCGGCCCGACCAGCCAGGCGCCGCGCTTCGACGAGGCGCGGCACGATTCGCTTTACGAACTCGAGATCGCGATGGCGCAGGTGCCGCACCCGGGCCAGGGCAACCCACCGCTGCCTTGGCTGGTCGACCGACTGTTTCGCAACCTGTTGACCGATGTCACCGGCAATACGCACCGCTCGGAAATCTGCATCGACAAGCTGTTTTCGCCCGATGGCCCGACCGGCCGGCTTGGGCTTGTTGAGTTCCGCGGTTTCGAGATGCCGCCCAATGCGCGCATGTCGCTGGCGCAGCAATTGCTGGTACGCGCCATCATCGCCCGTGCGTGGAACAACCCGCTTGATGGCCGCTTCGTGCGCTGGGGCACCTCGCTCCATGACCGTTTCATGCTGCCGCACTATGTCTGGGCGGATTTCCTCGACGTGCTCGACGACCTCAAGCTCAACGGGTTCGAATTCCGGCCGGAATGGTTCGATGCCCAGCTGGAGTTCCGCTTTCCGTTCTGCGGCGAAGTCCAGCATGCCGGCATCAAGCTGGAACTGCGGCAGGCGCTGGAGCCGTGGCATGTCATGGGCGAGCAAGGCGCAATCGGCGGCACTGTGCGTTTCGTCGACTCCTCGGTCGAACGGCTGCAGGTCAGGACCGAAGGCCTCAACCCGGAACGTCATGCCATTGTCTGCAATGGCCGAATCGTGCCGATGAAGGTCACCGACAATCGCGAGGTCGCGGTGGCCGGTGTGCGCTTCAAGGCCTGGCAGCCTTCGTCGGGCCTGCATCCGGCGCTGCCGGTCAACACGCCTTTGGTTTTCGACATTTACGACCGTTGGTCGGGGCGGGCGGTGGGCGGCTGCGTCTACCATGTCGCGCATCCAGGTGGGCGCAGCTACGACACCTTCCCGGTCAACGGCAATGAGGCTGAGGCGCGGCGTCTCGCCCGCTTCGAGCCGCGCGGCCATACGCCGTCGGCCTATGTGGTGCGCAATGAAGAAGCCTCTGAAGACTTCCCCATGACCCTTGACCTCAGGCGGCCAGCAAGACTCTGATCAGCGATGGCAAAGGGGAATCAGAAAAAGGTCCGCGGCAAGCCGCTGAGGCACAGTCTGCTGGAGCACTATCAGCCGATTGACGGCGTCGTCGACGAGATGGTCGATGCTTCGGGCCATCCGCGTCCGGCCTGGGCGCCCTTCATCGAGGCGCTGGAGGAGCTGGGTCCCGAAAAGCTGGGCCAGCGCTTTGCCCGCGCCGACCAGTATCTGCGCGACGCCGGCGTTTATTATCGCGTCTACGACAAGGCCGGCGCCAACGAGCGCGAATGGCCACTGGCGCATATCCCGCTGCTGATCGAAGACAAGGAATGGGCCGGGATCAGCGCCGGTCTCGTCCAGCGCGCCGAGCTTTTCGAGGAGATAGTCGCTGATATTTACGGGCCGAACCGGCTGATCGAGAAGGGAATCCTGCCGGCAGGCCTGATTGCGGCGAGCCCCGAATATTTGCGCCCCGTCGTCGGCACCATGCCGGCCAGCGGTCATTTCCTGCATTTTTGCGCCTTCGAGCTCGGCCGTGGGCCGGATGGAAGCTGGTGGGTGCTGGGCGACCGCACGCAGGCGCCGTCGGGCGCCGGCTTTGCGCTGGAAAACCGCGTCGCCACGACGCGGGCTTTGTCCGACATCTATGGCGAGATGCATGTGCATCGCCTGGCCGGTTTCTTCCGTCGCTTTCGCGATGCTCTGATCGGCATGGCGAAAGAGAATGACGGCCGCGTCGCCATTCTGACGCCGGGGCCGCTCAACGAGACCTATTATGAGCACGCCTATATCGCCCGCTATCTCGGCATCATGCTGCTCGAGGGCGAGGATCTGACCGTCTCCGGCGGCAAGCTGATGGTGCGCACGGTTTCCGGGCTGATGCCGATCAGCGTGCTGTGGCGGCGGCTCGATGCCGCCTTTGCCGATCCGCTGGAACTGAGGTCGGACTCGCATATCGGCACGCCGGGGCTGGTCGAGGCGATCCGCCGCGGCACGGTTTCGACGGTCAATGCGCTGGGTTCGGGCTTGATGGAAACCCGGGCGCTGCTCGCTTTCCTGCCGAAGATTTCGCGCGCATTGCGCGGCGAAGAACTTCTGTTGCCAAGCGTCGCCACCTGGTGGTGCGGGCAAGCAACCGAACGGGCCCATGTGCTTGCCAATATCGATCGCATGGTGATCGGTCCGGCGCTGTCGACGCGGCTGGCCTTCGAGGATGACGGCCAGACCAGGCTCGGTTCGGCACTGACGCCGGAGGAACGCATCGCGCTGATCGCGCGCATCGAGAGCGATGGCAGCGGTTTCGTCGGCCAGGAAGCGGTGACGCTGTCAACGACGCCGGTCTATGTCGGCGGCTGGCTGGAACCGCGACCGGCAAGCCTGCGCGTTTATCTGGCGCGCACGCCCGATGGCTGGACGGTAATGCCGGGCGGTTTCGCCCGTGTCGGCCTATCGCTCGACCCGACGGCCATCGCCATGCAGCGCGGCGGCCAGGCGGCCGACGTCTGGGTGGTCAGCGACCGGTCGGTCGAGCGCGAGACGCTGCTGCCGCAGGAGCATGACAGCTTCGTCCGCACCATGCCGGGCAGCCTGCCCAGCCGCGCGGCGGAAAACCTGACCTGGCTCGGCCGCTATATCGAGCGTTCGGAAGATACGGTGCGTATCCTGCGCGCCTATCATGTGCGGCTGGCCGAGACGTCCGATCCTGACATGCTGCTGCTCGCCGATATAAGGGACTATCTCGAACCCTTCGGCATCGATCTCGAAGCGGCCATTCCGCCCGGATTGATCGGCACGCTGGACAGCGCCGTCTACAGCGCCGGACAGATCCGCGACCGCTTTTCACCCGATGGCTGGCTGGCGCTGAAGGACCTGTCGAAGACCATTCATCAGTTCGCCACCACGGTGGCGCCGGGTGACGACGCGACACGGGCGATGACGGTCATGCTGCGCAAGTTGGCCGGCTTTTCCGGCCTGTTGCACGAGAATATGTACCGTTTCACCGGCTGGCGTTTCCTCGAGATCGGCCGGCGGATCGAGCGCGGCATCCAGATCGCCCGTACGCTAGCCCGACTGACAAGGTCCGGTGCGCCGGACGGCTCGCTCGACATGATGCTGGAGATCGGTGACAGCGTCATGACCCACCGCCGGCAATATCCGGTGCGGGCCGGACGGCGCACGGTGATCGACCTCTTGGCGCTCGACCCACTCAACCCGCGCTCGATCCTGTTCCAGCTCGAACGGCTGAAGGCGGAGATCGGCCTGTTGCCATCGGTTGGGCCGGAGGGGCATATGTCGGTCGCGGCCAAGGAAATCCTGCAGCTCAACACGGCAATTGCCGTCATGGAGCCATCGGAGATGTCGGCGGAGGTGCTGGACGATCTCGCAACTGAGATCGGCAACCTCTACAGCAGCCTGGCTAAAGCGTATTTCGGTTAACATGCTGTACGATATCAGGCTTCATCTCAGCTACGATTATGACGCCGCGGCCGGCGGCAGCCGGCATCAGGTGCGTGTATTGCCGCCGACCATTGCCGGCGTGCAGCGCGTGATCGCGGCCTCGCTTTCGTTTGTGCCGACCCCATCGGAGCGCACGGATTTTGCCGATTTCTTCGGCAACAATGTCACCGCGATCGCCTTTCGCGACGTCCATGACGGGCTCGACATCAGAATGAGCGCGCGCGTGTCGGTGTCACGGCCGGAGCCTGGGCTCGACGTGTCGCCCGATCTGCAGCGCCTGCGGGAAGAACTCGGCGCCGTACGGTCACTGGCGCCGGATGCACCGCATCACTTTCTCGCCGCCAGCGATCATGCCGGCATCGATGCGGCGATCACCGCCTATGCTCGCGACAGCGCCGGCGGCTCGACGGTCGGCATGGCCATCGATCTGTGCAACCGCATCCACCGCGACTTCACCTATGACGGGGAAGCGACCACGGTGCGTACCGGGGCCAGCGATGCCTTCCGTTTGAAGCGGGGCGTGTGCCAGGACTTCTCCCACATCATGATCGCCGGCCTGCGCGGTCTAGGTATTCCTGCGGGTTATGTCAGCGGCTTCCTGCGCACCATTCCACCGAAAGGGAAGCCGCGGCTCGAAGGCGCCGATGCCATGCATGCCTGGGTCAAGGTGTGGTGTGGGCGCGATGCCGGCTGGCAGGAATTCGACCCGACCAATGGCATGCGGGCCAGCAACGACCACATCACCGTTGGCTATGGCCGCGACTATTCCGACGTGGCTCCGATCGTCGGCGTGCTGAAAACCACCGGCGGCCAGGTCGGCGACCAGGCCGTCGACGTCATCCCGGTCGCGCTCGAGAAGGCCTGACAGCCTCGAAGCACAGCTTCTCAACAACGGCCATGCCCGCTATGCTCGGTCGAAACTTCGGGGAGGATCGGTCGGCAGGCATGCTGATGCGGAGTTCGGTATTGACGGCAATCAGTGTCATCATCCCGGCGCACAATGCGGCGGCAACCATTGCGGCCACGCTGGCCTCGCTTCGTTCCGAAGCCGAGGTTATCGGCGAGGTGCTGCTGGTCGACGATTCCTCCTCGGACGGGACGGCAGAAGCCGCGCTGAATGCCGCCACGCAATTCTCGTTGCCGTTGCGCGTGCTCAAGAGCAGCTGCCGGGACGCGGGCGGCTCCCGCAATGTGGCGCTGGCGCAGGCGCAATGCTCCTGGATCTACCTGATCGACGCCGACGACTTGCATCTGGAGGGCGGGCTGCGGTCGATGCTGGTCCGGGCGGGGGAGCAACCGGCCGCCGACATGGTGATCGGCGCCTACCGTCGGCGCACCGATGGCGAGAACCGGAACCTCAAGCTTCCAGCCGGCTACATAGAAGACGGTATAGCCAATGCCTCGGCCTATCTGGAAGGTCACATTCGCTCGATCGCCGTGGGCAGTGCGCTGGTTTCCCGGCGGGTCGTCGGCGACACGCGCTTCCCGACCGGGCTTGCCTATGACGAGGACACGCTGTTCTGGTCCAGGCTGATGGGCAGGGCGTCGCTTGCCCTGATCGTGCATCCCGTCATGATCTACCACGTTTCGGCAGTGCGTTCTGATGATCGCTTCATCACCAGGCCGGTGCGCCGCTTTCTCGACTGGCGGCTGGCGCTGCGCGAGCTGACTGACTGTGGCATCCCACTGTCGTCGCTAAAGACCAGGGAGGGGCTGGTCGCCCTCAAGATCGCCCGGGTTCACTATGCGCGCGGTGATCTGGAGACGGCGGCGCGGTTCCTGAGGATCGCGGCGGCGGCGCCGAAGGTGCGGTCGAACACCTGGCGCTGCAGGCGCTACCAGCTGAAGCTGGCGCTGCGGCGCTGGTTTTCCTCTCCGCGCGTCCAGTTGCAACGTGCCTGAATCAGCCCCGCCGCAGCTTGCCGTCATTGTCATCGGCTATCGCGCGCCGGCTCAAATCGTCGAGGCGGTGACATCCCTGCTGGATCAGGATGAGCCGCTCGAGATCATGGTGGTCAACTCGGGCGGAGGCGAGGTCATGGCGCTGCTGACCGGCGCCGGGGTCAAGGTGCCAGTGATCGAGGTCGGTCGAAGGCTGTTTGTAGGCGCAGCCCGCAATCTCGGCATTGCGGCCACCAAAGCGCCTTTCGTTGCCTTTCTTGCCGATGATTGCCTCGCCTGTTCGGGCTGGGCCGAGGCACGGATGCAGCGGCATCTGGCTGGCGACCGCGCCGTGGCGAGCGCGATGGTGAATAGCCATCCGCGCAATCTGATCGCCTGTGCGGCTCATCTGATCATGTTCATGCGACGGCTTCCCGGTCTGCCGTCGGATCGTGCGCTGCGTTACGGCGTGTCGTTCGATCGGCGGCTGTTCGATGAATATGGCTTGTTCGATGAAACCATGCCTGCTGCCGAAGACACCGAATTCCTGGGGCGCCTGCCGCAGGAACTGCAGCCGGTCTGGGAGCCTAAGGTACAAACCGTTCATCGCAACGAAACCCGGCTGTCCAGATTGCTTGCCGATCAGTACAGGCGCGGCTGTCGCCGCGGCGATTACCTCGCAGCGTTCGCCCTGAACACTCCGTTTCGGTGTTTTCGCGACACGTTTCGCGATCGGCGGAATGCCCGCAAGCTGGCGAAGATCGGGCTTTCCGAGCGGGATCGAACTTTCGCGATGATGTCGATGCCAATTGTCTGGCTTGCCCTGCTGGTCAAATCCGTGGGTGTCTATATTGGCGTGCGAAATCGCGTGAAAGCGGCAACAAGAAAATGATAACGAGCCAAATCAAGCCTCGACGCTGGCGACGGAGCCGACTGTTCTGGACGCGCCAGAGAACGGTCGCAGTTTTCAGCTATCGTTATGACGCGCATCTGGTTGCCGATCTGATCACCAATATCGATCCGGTCGTTGACGGCTGGATTGCCTATGACGATCGCGGGGCGACCGGCGTGTTCAGCAGCGAGCCGCAGCGGCGGCGGATCTTACTCGACGCAGCGCATGAAGCTGCCGCCGACTGGATCCTGGCTATTGATCCCGATGAGCGGCTGGAACGCGGTACCGCGGAGCGGATCGGACAGCTGACGGGGGATTACAGGCGCATGGCTTGGGGGTTCCGGCTCCGCGAATTGTATTCGCCGACCGAGTACCGGGTCGACGGGCTGTGGGCCGAAAAGTTCCAGTATCGTCTGTTCAGAGCCTACGATCCGGCGAAGTACCGACCAGAGGACCTGCACGGGCTCTGGTATCCTCCCGATCTTGGTTTCAAGGCCCGCAACAGCGGGCTCAACCTCTATCATTTAAAGATGATGGAGCCGAAGCGGCGGATCGCCCGCCGCAATCTCTACCACCACCTGGATCCAAAGGGGCTCCTGCAGGATGTGGGCTATGACTACCTTGCCGATGAGGCAGGGGCCGTGTTCGAACAGATTCCGCCCGGGCGCGACTACCATCCGCCTCACGTCGACGATGGCGGCCTCTGGATGGCCGTGCCGGCTGGTGCCACCATTGGTGGACCCGACCACATTCCATAGCAACGCGGTGGAACCAGCAGTCGGCCTGGCGCTTATCTACGAGAAAAATCTCGTGGAGCGGGCATGCTGGACAAATCTGGGACGCCATCCGGCCGGTCGGCGGCCGGACAGGGGGACGATGGGGCGCCGAAGAACGGCGCGCAGACCGCTGCCGAACAGGCCTCGCTCACCTATATCAGCGACAGCGAGCCGGGGATCCGGCGCCTGAAGGCGGGCGAAGCCTTTTCCTACAAGGGCGCGAAAGGACAGGCCGTCGGCGCGGCAGCCATTGCCCGCATCAAGGCGCTGGCCATTCCGCCGGCATGGACGGATGTGTGGATCTCGCCCGATCCCGCCGGCCACATCCAGGCGACCGGCCGCGACCAGCGCGGGCGCAAACAGTACCGCTACCATCCGCTGTGGGCCGCCGAGCGCGACGGCGCCAAATACTCCAGCCTTGTCGCCTTTGCCGAAAGCCTGCCGGAGTTGCGCCGCCGGATCGATGCCGATCTGCGCCGCCGCGGCCTGCCGGCCGAGCGCGTCGTGGCGGCAATTGTCTGGCTGCTCGACAACACGATGATCCGGGTCGGCAATGCCGCCTATGCCCGTGACAACAAGAGCTTTGGGCTGACGACGCTGCGCGACCGCCACGTCGACATCAAGGGATCTAGCCTGCGCTTTGCCTTCAAGGGCAAGTCCGGCAAGGAATGGAAATTGAAGCTGGTCGACCGCCGCATCGCCCGGGTCGTGCGCGGCGCGCAGGATATTCCGGGGCAGCAACTGTTCCAATATCTCGACGAGGATGGCGAGAGGCATGGAGTGCGCTCCGACGATGTCAACCGCTATATCCGCGACGCGATCGGCGCCAATTTCAGCTCCAAGCATTTCCGCACCTGGGGCGGCACCATCCATGCCGCGTCGCTGTTTGCGCGGACGGAGCTTCCCGAAAGCCAGGCGCAGACCAAGCGTGTAATGAACGCCGTCATCGACAAGGTGGCCGAGCGGCTCGGCAACACACGCGCCGTCTGCCGCAAATGCTACATCCATCCACAGGTTTTCGAAGCCTGGGTGGAAGGGCGGCTGCTTAGCGAAATGACCGAGGCCAACAAGCGCAAGCGATCGATAGACGGTCTCGATGATGAAGAGGCTCTTGTGCTGAGATGGTTGAAGGCAAGCGAAGGCTGACAAAAATGGCGTAACTTTTTTGTCGACGCCATGTCGGCACAGGCCCTACTGTTTCGTCCTTTGAGACAGAAAAGGACGTCCCATGCTCTACGCTATCCTCTGCTATGCCTCCGAAGATGTCGTCTCCTCCTGGAGCAAGGCACAGGATGACGAGGTCATGGCAAAGCTCATGCATGTGCAGGAAAAATACGCTCAAGCCGGCCGGCTTGGGCCGGTGGCGCGGCTTTTGCCCACCACCGCCGCGACGACGCTGCGCAAGGTCAAGGGCGAATCGGTCGTCATCGACGGCCCGTTTGCCGAGACCAAGGAACAGTTCCTCGGCTTCTACACGCTGGAATGCGCCGATCTCGACGAAGCCGTCGACTTCGCGCGCGAGCTTTCCGAGGTCAATCCCAGCGGCGGATCCTATGAGATCCGACCGGTTTCCGTCTTCAACCCAACCAGAGTAGCCACATGACAGACCTCGCCTGGATAAGCTCGGCGATCAGCGCTGCCCGCCCGCAGGCTATGGGTGCGCTGCTGCGCTATTTCCGCAATCTCGATACGGCGGAGGAAGCTTTCCAGGACGCGTGCCTGAGGGCACTCAAGAACTGGCCGCAGAACGGGCCGCCGCGCGATCCTGCGGCCTGGCTGATCTTTGTCGGCCGCAACACCGGCATCGACGCGGTGCGCAAGCGCGCCAAGCAGGCGCCGATGCCGGAAGAGGACCAGATCTCGGACCTGGAAGATGCCGAGAGCGATATCGCCGAACGGCTGGACGGCGCGCACTACCGCGATGACATATTGCGGCTCTTGTTCATCTGCTGCCATCCGGATCTGCCGCCTACGCAGCAGATCGCGGTGGCGCTGCGCATCGTCTCCGGTCTCACCGTCAAGCAGATCGCGCGTGCGTTCCTGGTCGGCGAAAGCGCCATGGAACAGCGCATCACGCGCGCCAAGGCGCGCATTGCCGATGCCGGCGTGCCGTTCGAGACGCCCGGCGCGGTCGAGCGCTCGGAGCGGCTCGCCGCCGTTGCCGCCATGGTCTATCTGATCTTCAACGAAGGTTATTCCACCAACAGCGGCGAGGCGCCGGCGCGTGCGCCGCTTTGCGAGGAGGCGATCCGGCTGGCGCGCCTGTTGCTGCGGCTGTTCCAGACCGAACCGGAGATCATGGGCCTGACGGCATTGCTTTTGCTGCAGCATGCGCGCGCGCCGGCCCGCTTCGACGAGAATGGCGAGATCGTGCTGCTCGACGACCAGGACCGCTCGCTGTGGAGCCGCAAGATGATCGACGAAGGCCTGGCGCTGGTCGACAAGGCCCTGCGCCACCAGAAGCCCGGACCCTACCAGGTGCAGGCGGCGATCGCCGCCCTTCATGCGCGGGCGGCAACCCCCGAGGAGACCGACTGGACCGAGATCGACCTGCTCTACAGCCTGCTGGAGGCGATGCAACCTTCGCCGGTGGTGACGCTGAACCGCGCGGTTGCGGTCGCCAAGGTGCGCGGGCCGGAAGCTGCCCTTGCCATGATCGAGCCGCTTGGCGAGAGGCTGTCCGGCTATTTCCACTTCTTCGGCCTCAAGGGCGGTCTGTTGATGCAGCTCGGCCGTGGCGAAGAGGCGCGTGTCGCCTTCGATCGCGCCATTGCGTTGGCCAACACGGCAGCGGAAGCCGCCCATATCCGCATGCATATCGACCGGCTGATGCGGGACGGAGCCGTGAAGGCGCCGGCGAAGACAGCGCACTAAGCCTGTTCCTCCTCTGGCTCAATCGTGCAATCCCGGCTTGGACCATGCCGGGGTGGCGATTTTCCCCTGAAACGAGTAATGGCACGCCATGACAGCGCCTGCGGCATGCGGGCGATAATGGCGCCAAGGCTCGACCGCCGCCCTATGATGGCGAGCGGATCTGAAAGGGATAAAAATGACGATAGCGAAGGAAACGGCCGAACTTCTGGCGAAACTGGGTGTGGCCAAGGACGCGCTGACCGGCGGCGACCTCGTCGTGCGCAGCCCGGTGACGGGTGAACAGATCGCGGCGCTGAAGACGATTTCGCCGGCCGATGCGGCCAAGACCATCGATGCCGCGCACACGGCGTTCCAGGCCTGGCGGATGGTGCCGGGTCCCCGACGCGGCGAACTGGTGCGGCTGCTCGGCGAGGAGTTGCGCGCGCACAAAACCGAGCTTGGCCGGCTGGTGTCGATCGAGGTCGGCAAGATCCCGTCGGAAGGCCTCGGCGAAGTTCAGGAAATGATCGACATCTGCGATTTCGCCGTCGGCCTTTCCCGCCAGCTCTACGGTCTAACCATCGCCACCGAGCGTCCGGGACATCGCATGATGGAGACCTGGCATCCGCTCGGCGTCGTCGGCGTCATTTCGGCCTTCAACTTCCCGGTCGCGGTGTGGTCGTGGAACGCGGCGCTCGCGCTGGTCTGCGGCGACGCCGTGGTGTGGAAGCCCTCGGAAAAGACGCCGCTGACGGCGCTCGCCTGCGAGGCGATTTTTGCCGGCGCGGTCAAGCGCTTCGGCGCAGATGCGCCGCATGGCCTGGCACCGGTGCTGATTGGCGACCGCTCCGTCGGCGAGATCCTGGTCGACCACCCGAAGGTGGCGCTGGTTTCGGCCACCGGCTCGACCCGCATGGGCCGGGATGTCGGCCCGCGGCTGGCCAAGCGCTTTGCCCGCGCCGTGCTCGAGCTCGGCGGCAACAATGCCGGCATCGTCTGCCCGACCGCCGATCTCGACATGGCGCTGCGCGCCATCGCCTTTGGCGCCATGGGCACCGCGGGCCAGCGCTGCACGACGCTGCGGCGCCTGTTCGTGCATGACAGCGTCTATGACACGCTGCTGCCGCGGCTGAAGAAGGCCTATGAGAGCGTCTCGGTCGGCAACCCGCTGGAGACGTCTTCGCTCGTCGGGCCGCTGATCGACAAGGCGGCGTTCGACGCCATGCAAAAGGCGCTCAAGGAAGCCACCGCTCACGGCGGCAAGCTGACCGGCGGTTCGCGGGTCGAGAATGGCCATCCCGATGCCTATTACGTGCATCCGGCGCTAGTCGAAATGCCGAAGCAGGTGGCTCCCGTTACCGAAGAAACCTTCGCGCCGATCCTCTATGTAATGAAGTACTCCGATTTCGATGCCGTGCTCGACGAGCACAATGCGGTCGGCGCCGGACTGTCGTCGTCGATCTTCACCCGCGACCTGCAGGAATCCGAGCGCTTCCTCGGCGTCGATGGTTCGGATTGCGGCATCGCCAACGTCAACATCGGCACGTCGGGCGCCGAGATCGGCGGCGCGTTCGGCGGCGAGAAGGAAACCGGCGGCGGCCGCGAGAGCGGCTCCGATGCCTGGAAGGCCTATATGCGCCGCGCCACCAACACGGTGAACTATTCCAAGGCGCTGCCGCTGGCGCAGGGCGTGTCATTCGACATCGATTGAGATGCTGCGCCCGGCTTTTGACCAGTTGATCCACCCGAACCCGTCGGGCGGATCGCTGCCGCTCGCGCGGATCGTTCCGCTTTCAGGCTTCGCCCCCGCTGTCCAGATGTCCGTATCCCGACGGCGGAAAGGCCACCTCGGCCATGCGCCCGGACGGGTCCTCGCGGTCGGCACGATCGGCTGCGCAACAGCGTCTGCGCCGAACGTTCAGCCAGCGTGCGGCGACGCCGGTCGGCAGGCTTCGAACGCGGCATCGATAACGGCAAGCTTGGCGGCCTGGACGGTCATGTATTCCTGGTAGAAGCTGTTCGACACCCACATCACCGAATGCCCGCGCCGGCCCAGCCAGCCGACGCTGCCGAGCTTTTCGGCGTCGCGCAATTTGCGCGCAAGATGGGTGCGCGAGAGTTTTAGCCAACTGGCGAATTCGCCGATCGAAACCACGCTGGTCGGGATCCGGTCGAGGCCGGCATTGTCGGGATCGATGCCAGACATCAGCCAATCCATGACGATGCCGCCATTGTTGAGCCAGATGAACAGCGAAAACGTCTGCTTGGGCTCACGCACAGGGTTGGAGGAGAGCAGGCCTTCCGCCACCAGCGGCTGCAGCCTGGCAATCATGCCGTGCTGCTTGAGAAACGCGGCGAGGCGGTCGCCGCCGTCGAGACCGTCGAGCGTGCGCAGATGCGCAACCACCCAGCCATCGAATTCCTTCAGCGTCGCTGCCGTCACCTGAAAGGGATGGGCTCGTCCGTCACCGGTGTGCGGCAGGTATTCGATGATGTGATAGTGCAGCATCTCCTTGATGAAGGCTTCGGCCGTGTTGCGGCTAGCGACGGAATAGTGAAGCACGGCATCGATGAAGCGGGCCAGTGTCAGTTCCGTGCGGGGATCGCGCGGGTCGCGGGCGAAATGCAGGGCTAGGCCGGTGTGAGCCAGCAACCAGCGCTGTTGCGTGGCGAACACGGCGGCCAGGCGTGGGCTCGTTTCATAGATATGCAGCAGCGCCTTCGACTGCGCCTCGACATGACGGTGCAGCGCCGGATGGCCGGCAATATATTCGAAATTCAGCGCCATCCTCCTCGTCCTCCGGCCAGCCCCCCGGCAGCGAAGACGTGCAATCACATTTCCAGCCTTAGCCGCCCGTGTCCGGCCATGCCAACCCGGACAAAAGGCCTAGAGCGATCAACCGTTCCACAGACACGTTGAAACCCCCGTCATCTCCTGATTTCGAGGCAAATTGCTTGAGAAGCGCCGCGCGCTTCTGCAGAGAAAACCGTGTCACACTTTTTTGGAAACGCTCTGGTCCGTTCGCGCCTAGGGCGTGTCGGAAAACGCTAAGCCATTGCAACCGTTGAAAAACCTACCGCAATAATAGTCAGCTCGGCAGCCTGCGGTTGAATTTGCCTCAAGATCGCCAGCACGTTGCGCGCGGTCCGTTTGTATCCAGGCGGTTCGCCACGTCGGAGCGCCTGGGCTATCGTTCCGGCTATTACGGCCGCAAGCGCGAGGTGATGGAGAGCCATCGCGTCCTAGCCACGAAGACCACATCGTGGCATACTTCTTGTTAACCACATGCTCGGTGAAATTATCGGATTAACCCCAGATGCCACTATCGAGGTTATGTTCCGCACCTTAGCGTTCAATATGAGTTCAAGGGATGTGTGGATTCGGGGGTTATTTCGGGTCAATCCGGGATGCGGAAGCTTTGCTCACGCACATGGTAGCCGCAATTGCCCATCGTGGGCCGGATGAGCAAGGGAAATTCGTAGCACCCGATGCCGGGCTCGGGCATGCGCGGCTGTCGGTGATCGGCATCGGCGATGGCCAGCAACCGATGTCCGACGAGGCCGGCAATTTGACGATTGCGTTCAACGGCGAGATTTTCAACTACATAGAACTGCGCGAAGGGCTGATCGCCAAGGGCCGGCACTTTCGGACGTCGAGCGACACAGAGGTCATCCTTCAGCTCTATGAGGAGATGGGCGAAGACTGCTTGTCTCTCCTGAACGGTGATTTCGCCTTGGCGATATGGGACAATCGGCAGCGACGAATGGTGCTTGCACGAGACCGGATGGGTGTCCGGCCGCTGTTCTACACAAGCAAGGACGGGGTGCTTTACTTTGCCTCGGAGATCAAAGCCCTGCTGAAGGTCCCGGGCGTCTCCGCTGAAATTGATCCGATTGCGCTGGACCAGATCTTTACGCTGTGGGCGCCGATCGCTCCGCGCACGGCGTTCCGCAATATCCACGAGTTGGAACCGGCAAGTGTGATGATTGCGACGCAGGGGCAGGTCACGGTCAAGCGGTACTGGCACCTGGACTATCCGCATCGTGATGAGCCGTCGAAGATCACGAACGAGGACCACGCGGCAGAGGAGTTGCAAGCCCTTCTGACCGATGCGGTGAGGCTTCGCATGCGGGCCGACGTGCCGGTCGGTTCCTATCTTTCCGGAGGGCTCGATTCGTCGCTCGTTTCGGCGCTTGCCGCCGGCATGACTCCTCGGAGACTGGAGACATTTTCCGTAACCTTCGACAGCGCCGAGCATGACGAAAGCGCCTTTCAGATCGAAATGGCCTCGGCGCTCGGCACGCGCCACCACGCCATAGAATGCGGCGCCCGCGATATCGCCGGGGTCTTTCCTGAGGTCGTCCGCTTTGCCGAGCGGCCGATCATCCGCACGGCGCCAGCGCCACTCTACAAATTATCCGCCCTGGTTCGCCAGGCCGGCCTGAAGGTGGTGCTGACGGGTGAAGGCGCCGACGAGGTCTTCGCCGGCTACGACGTCTTCAAGGAGGCGCGTGTCCGCCGGTTCTGCGGGCGGCAGCCCACATCGCGCATAAGGCCGCAGCTGTTCCGCCGGCTTTACCCGTATCTGCCGGGCCTGCAACAGCAATCGGTGGAGTATCTGGCTGCCTTCTTCGGTACCAGCAACGCTGCCCTCGACGATCCGCTGTTCTCGCATCGGCCACGCTTCAAGACCACGGCGGCGGCGAAAATCTTCTTTTCCGGCGACCTGCGCGCGACGTTGAAGGGTTATGACGCAGCTGAAGAGCTGACCAGCCGCCTACCCGAGGCGTTTTCCCTATGGCATCCGCTGCATCAGGCGCAATATCTCGAAACCCGCTTCCTGCTGCCCGGCTACATCCTCTCCAGCCAAGGCGATCGGATGGCCATGGCGCACGGCATCGAAGGGCGGTTTCCTTTCCTGGATCATCGCGTGGTAGAGTTCGCGGCAAGACTTCCGCCGGAGATGAAACTGAAAGGCTTGAAGGAGAAGCACATATTGCGCAAGGTGGCCAGGCACCACCTTCCGGCGGCGATCGGTAAACGCACCAAGCAACCTTACCGCGCCCCGGAGGCCCGCTCCTTCGTCGGGGCGGAGGAACTAGACTATGTTCGTGACTGCCTTGGCGAGGCGAGCATTACCGCCGGCGGCCTGTTCAACGCCAAGGCGGTGGCCAAGCTCCACGAGAAATGCCGCATGGAGACCGCGACCGGATTTCGCGACAACGCCGCCTTCGTCGGCATTCTGTCGACGCAGCTGTGGCAGAAGAATTTCGCCGGCCAAGCGGTCGGCGCGGCAAGAGCGGCCTGAGACGGCGAGGAAAAGGAAAGACACGATGACGGCAATCAAGGACCGGGTCAGAAGCTTTATCGTCGACAACTTCCTGTTCGGCGACACCTCCCACAAACTGTCGGATTCAGCCTCGCTGATCGAGAACGACATTATCGACTCGACTGCGGTGCTTGAGCTGGTGGCCTTCATCGAGGACAATTTCGGCATCGCGATGGTGGACGCCGACATCGTTCCGGCCAACCTGGATTCGCTTGACCGCATCTCGTCCTTCATCGAGGCGAGAGCACAAACGCTGGCAGCGTAAGCGCCAACGGCGAGGAACGTTCCGTGCGGATCGAGCATTTTCTGGTGGCGAAGGCTGCTGCCCACCCGGCCAAGACGGCATTGGTCACTAGGGGCAAAAAGCTGAGCTACGAAGAACTTGACGACCTTTCGAGCCGGCTGGCCACCGCTCTCTTCATGAATGGGATCAGGCGCGACGACCGCGTCCTGGTCTTCATGGACAATTGCTGGGAGGCCGCCGTATCGATCTTTGCCGCACTCAAGGCAGGTGCGACCTTCAGTCCGATCAACCCCTCCACAAAGGTCGACAAGCTCGGTTACATCATCGCCGATTGCGACGCCAGGGCGGTCCTGACGCAGGCGAAGCTGATGCCCGTGGTCACCGAAGCCTGCGCATCGCAAGGCAAGACCGGCATCTTCGTGGCTTCCACTCCTGGGGCCGATGGCAATGCCCGGCAGGGGCCGCGTCCCTGACTGACTGCCTGACGTTCGATGGCGCGGAGGTAGACCATCGCGGCATCGACGTCGACCTTGCGATGCTGATCTACACGTCAGGTTCGACCGGCCGGCCCAAGGGTGTGATGATGACGCATCGCAATTGCGACGCTGCCGCGGGGTCGATCGCCACCTATCTGCGCAACGCGCCGGACGACATCATCCTGAACGTCCTCCCGCTTGCCTTCGACTATGGCCTCTACCAGTTGCTGATGGCAGTCAGGCTCGGGGCCACGCTGGTGCTCGAGAAGTCCTTCGCCTTCCCGCACGAGATCTTCGAACGCATCCGCAAAGAGGGCGTCACCGGCCTTCCGCTGGTTCCTACCATGGCGGCGATGATCCTGCAGATGCGTGATCTGGCGCCGGGTTTCCTGCCCAGCCTCCGCTATATTTCCAACACCGCGGCCGCCTTGCCGCCAGCCCACATAGAACGCCTGCGCTCGTTGCTGCCCGGCGTCCGGATCTATTCGATGTATGGGCTGACCGAATGCAAGCGCTGCACCTATTTGCCACCCGAGGAACTTGACCGCCGGCCAGGGTCGGTCGGCATAGCCATCCCCAACACGGAAGCCTTTGTCGTCGACGACCTTGGACAACGCGTGCCGGCGGGCGTGGCAGGTGAGCTAGTCATCCGCGGTCCGCACGTGATGCAGGGCTATTGGCGCAACAAGGCCGCGACGGAACGAGCGCTCCGGCCGGGGCCTAACCCTTGGGAAAAGGTGCTCTATACGGGCGACCTGTTCCAGACCGACGAGGACGGCTTTCTCTATTTTGTCGGGCGTAAGGACGACATCATCAAGACGCGTGGCGAGAAGGTCGCCCCCAAGGAAGTGGAGGCCGTGCTCCACGCCCATCCAGGTATCGCGGAAGCGGTGGTCGTCGGCGTGCCGGATCCGGTGCTGGGGCATGCGATTGGCGCGCTCGTCGTGCGGTCCGATCCGGCGCTTGGCGGAAAGGACATCATTCGTCACTGCGCGCGCCACCTGGAGGATTTCATGGTCCCCAAAATCATAGAGTTCCGGAGCGAATTACCGAAGACGGAGTCGGGCAAGGTCAGCCGCCGGCTCGCGGCTGAGATGATGGAGGCCGAGCAATGAACATCGGCTCAACCCAGGATGCGCCGGCCTTCACGCAAGCCCTGGCCATCGATCCCGCCGCCGAAACGGACAGGATCGTGGCGGCCCTGCGCGAGCAGTTGCGCGGCATTCGCAAGCGCGGCCTCGTGCTCGGTCTTTCGGGCGGTATAGATTCCAGCGTTTCGGCTGCATTGGCCGCGCGGGCCGTCGGCCACCAGAATGTGCTGTGCGTCCTCATGCCGGAAAGCGATTCCGACCCCGAAAGCCTGCGGCTCGGCCATCTGGTCGCCGACACTTTCGGCGTCGAGGCCGTTGTGGAGGATATCGGGCCGACCCTGCGGGCAATGGGCTGCTATGAACGCCGCGACGCCTTCATCCGCGAATTGGTCCCGGACTATGGCAAGGGCTGGGCCTCGAAGATCGTGATCGCGAACGTGCTCGAAGGCGAGGGCTACAACATCTCGTCGCTGGTGGTGCAGGACCCGCAAGGCAAGCAGACGAAACTGCGGATGCCGGTGGCAGTCTATCTCGGCATCGTTGCCGCCACCAACATGAAGCAGCGCACCCGCAAGCAGCTCGAATATTATCATGCCGACCGGCTGAACTTCGCCGTGCTCGGCACACCGAACCGGCTGGAATACGACCAGGGGTTCTTCGTCAAGAACGGCGACGGCGCCGCCGACGTCAAGCCGATCGCGCATCTCTACAAGACGCAGGTCTATGCGCTAGCCGCCTATCTCGGCATTCCGGAAGAGGTCCGCAACCGGCCGCCGACCACCGACACCTACTCGCTGGCGCAGACGCAGGAAGAATTCTACTTCTCCCTGCCTTACGATCGGATGGATCTGTGTCTCTACGGCCTCAACAACGGCGTGTCCGCCGAGGTGGTAGGGCAAGCGGCGGGATTGGCCGCCTCACAGATCGAACGTGTCTGGGCCGACATCGCCGCCAAGCGAAAGGCGACGCGCTATCTGCACCTGCGCCCGCAGCTCGTTGGCGGCGTGGACGAAGTCGGCTCCTGACCTGATGCATTATGCCATTCCGGACGGAAAACCGCGCACCCTTTCCTGGAATTGCTCTAGGCGGAACGCTTCAGGTGAAGCGGCCGCCGATCAACTGGCTCCACTGCTCGCCCGCAAGCCCGTTCAGAAAGACCTGCGCGTTCTTCATGGCATCGAGAAGCTCGGGATCGCGTGAATGCACGACGGTCGAGGCGACCGGTATGAAGGCTATGCGTCTTACAAGCATGGCGTCCAGAAGCGCGGGCTGGACGCGGCCGCGCAAGCCGGAGACACCGCGCCGGGCGGCATGCTCGACCAGGCAATCGATCACCGGCCCGGCCTGGCCGGGAAGAGCGAGGACCTGCAGCACGCGGCCGATCCCGTCCGGTCGAGCGTAGTAGGCGAAAGCGCCGACATTGGCGCCGTTCGGCGATGCCACCGACACGCAGACAAGCTCTCCGAAATCCGGCTTTTGCGCCGCATCGCCCAGAATATGGTCGAGCTGACCTTCCGCCCACTGCGGACGTAGCGGAAACTGGGCGCAAAGCGGCTCCAGCAGCCCCGCAAAGCTGCCGCTGTCGATCTCGGAGGTCCGAAATGCCCCCCGGCTCGATGCGTTGGCGACGACGCCGGTCCAGCGTCGTTGACTGCCCTTCATTTTGCGAAGGTAGAGCCGGTCGACCATCCGGGCGAGCGGGTTCAACATCCAGGCAAGCTTCATGTGACTGGCAAAAAGGCTGAGCACGAAGGTCGCCGGCCGCATCACGCGAACCCAGTCAAGGCTGTATTGCGGCAGCACAACGCCGCGAAGCCGCGTCCACAGTTTCACGGACGTATCATTGGCGGTTTCGCTGAAGGAGATGTCCTGCGGACCATCGAGGAAGGCCTTCAACAGGCGGGCACCGGCCATCGGATCGGTCTCGTGATCCTCGACCATCAGCGAGCTGCAGATGGCAGCGTAGAGCTGCCGGCCGTTGAATTTCATCGGCAGCGCATGAACGCCGACGAAGCCGGAAACCTGGCCGGCGTCATTGACATGGACAAGCGAACGGAGCCCGCTGCCCCAGTCGGGTGCGTCCAGATAAAACCGCCTCATGTAATCGACGAGGGAGGCCGGCGCTGGCCCCCGCTTCTTGCGCAGCATGCGTTGAAACATGCCCGCGACGGCCGCAAGGTCGGCCTGATCGAGGGCGCGGACGACGCTCACGCCGGGCTCCCTGTTCCGGGAACCCGGCCACCATGTTTGCGCGCCATGGCGATACGGGGCTGGCCGTCGGCCGTCACGGCAAAGGTTGGGGTTTCGTAGGATTTCGTTCTCGATAAAAGGGTTGCTATCTGCCGATCCTGACCTTCGCCGAACTCAAACAGCAGCCATCCGCCTGGCTTGAGGAAAGCTGCGGCATCCCGGACCAGCCTTTGGAGGATCGAAATACCGTAAGGGCCGCCGTCGAAAGCTTCCCGAGGTTCGTTCTCCAACAGATGCGCGCTTTCGCTATCGAGACGGGACGACGAAATATAGGGCGGGTTGCACAAAACCATGTCGGCAGCGCCGTGGAGGCCGTCACCCTCGATCGCGGCAAATAGGTCGCCTTGCCGGACCTTGATCCTGTCCTGCAGGGCGAGGCGCACAACATTGCGGCGGGCAAGCGAAACCGTGCTGTCGGTCAGGTCCGCCGCCCATGCCCGAGCCCGAGGACATTCGCTGACGATGCCCACGGCAAGATTGCCGCTGCCGCAGCACATGTCGATCAGGATCGTTTCGTGCGCCTGTTCGCCAAGAATGGCCGCGGCCGTCCGGCCAAGCAGTTCCGTTTCGGCTCGCGGCACCAGGACGTCAGGCGCGAGTTCCAGCTCAACCCGCATGAAGCGGTGCAATCGCGGCCAATTGCGATCGTTTGCACGGCCGGCAGGAAGGCTGTGATGCTGCGGCAAGGAAAATCCCTATCCTGAGGATAAAACGCGGGTTCCCTGTTGTTACCAACTCCGGGTAAATTGATGTTAAAGATCATGATTGGATTGGGAGTAACCGGCCTATGTTGGCGGCGTCCTGTCCCATCAATGGCGAATTCCTGTGCCGCCGCAAGCCGATCCATGCGCTAATTCAGAGCAACGCCTCGTACCGGTCTCCGATCTTTTCAATTTCGAAATCCGCCGCCCTGCTTTTCAGGATCGCGGCGGTTGTCGGCTGGTCGAGCATTCCGGCCATCGCCACTGCCAGGGCCGCGGCATCGCCGACCGGCACCAGGGCGCCGAAGCGGCCGTCATCAAGTATTTCGCGCGGGCCGTGCGGCGCGTCCGTGGAGACCACCGGAATCCCCGCTGCCATGGCCTCGACCAGAACATTGCCGAAGCCCTCGCTGGTCGATGATAGGACGAACAAGTCAGCTACGGCGTAGCACGCCGCCGGATCATTGACATAGCCCGCAAACAGAACGTCTGCGCCGATACCGGATTCTTCGGCATAGGCGCGCAGCTCGTCGGCCAGCGGGCCCTCGCCGAAGATGACAAGCCGGGCCCGGCGGCCGGCGCGCAGCACAGCGAAGGCCCGCAGCAACGTCCAATGATCCTTAACGGGCACCAGGCGTCCGGCGGTGATGATGATGGGGCCGTCGCCCATCGCCGCGAGCTCTGCCTGCCAGGCGTAGGAGCGTTGCTGGGATGCCGCAGCCGGCGGCAGCGGGTTGTTGATGACCACGACCTTGGATTTCGGGAAGCCTCGGGCCACAAGATCGCCGCCGACACCCTCAGAAACCGCGATGGCCCTGGTGGCGCGGGCCGCAACCAGGGCCGAAAGCCAGACTGCCATTTTCGCGCCAAGGCTGCCGGAAGGCAGTGAGGCGGCGGCGTGGAAACTCGGGAAGAACCGCGCCCTGCTTCGCGCGAGGGAAAGCGCCAGCGCCACGACCAGATTGGCGAATTCCGGGGCGCTGTAGATCGCGTCGGGAGAAAGGCGGCCAAGCAGGCCCGCGCTTCGCACGATGCCTTTCAGTGTCGCCCACTTGCCATAACCCTCGCCGCGAATGAGGAGGCCGAAATCGACCAGATGTACGGCAGGCGAAAGCAGGGCGGCATTGGGCCCCTGCGCGTTCCAGGTAAAAAGCGTGACGTTGTGGCCGCGCGATGCCAGTTCGTTCGCCATCAGGACGAACACGCGCTCGGCGCCGCCGCCCCTGAGGCTGGCAATGTGAAAGACAATCCGCTTCGCCATTTCAGGCGCGGCTGGCAATGACGTCCGGGCGGTTCGGCGGAAGACGCATGTCGCGCACGATACCCAGGGTAATGGCGAGCAACATGCCAAGGATCATGCCGCCAATGGCCCCCAGGCCGATCATCACGACGGTGCGCGGGGGCCATGAACGGCCCTTTGGCGGCACTGCGGTGGAAATCACCTGCACATTGGTGCTGTCGATCTGTTCGCGCTCGGTTATCTGGCGTGCCCGCGACAGGAAGCTCTCATAGATAGCCGTCTTCGACGCGGCGTCACGTTCAAGCTCACGCAAGGCGACCTCGGAATCGCTATCCGAGAACACGTTGCCCTTCAAGTCATTCATCTTGGCATTGAGGGAGGCCGACGAGGTTTTGGCGGCATCGAGATTGACCTTCGCCAGGCGCAGGGTGCGCGCGTATTCGGCGCTGAGTTGCGCGCTGACCGTGTTGTACTCCGTCTTCAGCCTGACGATCGACGGATGACGGGGGCCAAAGGTCATCGACTGCGAATCGATCTGCTGGCGCAGGCCATTGGCCGTTGCGCGCAGCGCCACAAGCGCTTCCGACGTGGCGGGACCGGAATTGGTGCCGTTTGCGCCGGCGGCAAGCAGGGCGTCGTAACTTGCCTGCGCGGCGATGACGCGCGATTGCGTCTCCACGATCTGGCCGTTGAGCTGGGTCATGGTTTGCGAGGAAACAAGCTGCCCATTGCTGGTGGCCAGATTGTGGCTGCGCCTATAGGCCTCGACCTTCTCTTCAGCCGCCTGCACATCGCTCTTGAGCTGGCCCAGCCGCCCGTCCAGCGCGGCCGCGGCACGGCTGGCGCCGGAAGCCTCGGCGCTGGCCAGCTCTTCCTGGAAAGTCTTGACGATATCCTGCGAAATCAGGATCGCCTTAGCGGGGGTTTCCGCCGATACCATCAAGGTCGTGACAAACGACTTTTCATCCGCGATGCTGCTAACCCGTTCCGCCAGGTTCTTCAGGGCGGTAAGCTTCGGATCGGGTTTGGCGCCGTCCGTCCCTGTGCGGCTACGGTCCGCGTCGAAGAACTCCGGGTCACTGGCCAGGTCAAGATCGTCTACAACACGTGAAAGCACGCTGCCCGAGGTCAAGATGCGCTCTTTGCTGCGCGCGCTGAGCAGCTGTCCATCGACCTGGGCCGATTGCGGGTAAAGATCATTCGGAACAACCTGAAGATTGGCGGGATTGATGAGGATGTCCGTGGTCACGGTGTAGCGCTGCTTGCTCAGCAGAGCGTAGGCACCGCCGATGATCCCGCCGACGATTGCCAGCAGGCATACCAGAGCGAGGCCGGCGCGCAGCCAGACAAACAGACGCCCGAAATCGAGTTCGAGAAAGGTTCCGATCTTGTTGAGCGTCACCGTCGTGACGGGCTCGGCTACAGGCGGCGCCACGGGTGCAGGCGACACAGGGGCCGACGTTACAGGGGCCGACGTTACAGCGGGTGCCGCCGCATGTGCCATGATCGGCGCGGTTTGTTGCGGCTTTGGCCTGCTGGCGCGCCGCGCATTTTCGATCCGTTCATAGGGGCTAATGCCGGCGGCGGCCGCGGTTGGAGGAGGACCGGAAGCGGCGGACATCATGCTAACCCTTTAATATTCAATACGCACAGCCTGCTTTACGGAAACATCGTTAATATTTCATTTTCCAGGCGTGTCAGGCGCGTTCCGGAACAGCGATCTATCCACCCTTGGTCGGTATTCTGCCACGCCCGTCGTAGCCTGGCAAAGCGTGCAGGCGTTTCAAATGGAAATGCAAGAGGTCGTCGCGAGGGCACCCACAAGGACGGGCTTTGGCGTCATGTCGCTGTTGATGCTGGTTGGCCTTGAACGGGCGTGCC
This sequence comes from Mesorhizobium sp. C432A, assembly GCF_030323145.1. Lineage (NCBI taxonomy): Bacteria > Pseudomonadati > Pseudomonadota > Alphaproteobacteria > Hyphomicrobiales > Phyllobacteriaceae > Mesorhizobium > Mesorhizobium sp. C432A. Next base: position 2,568,433 of record NZ_CP100470.1, read on the forward strand.
GGTTTGGCGCCCATCCGGCTTTCGATAAGCGAGCAACAAGATGACGAGCAGCATGATATCCGGCGCCTTCGAAGAGAGGGCATTGTTTGACAATGCCGCGAGAATGGACGCGGCCGCTGCGATATGGGCGGCCCGAGGCGTATTGCGCAGGAGCTTGAAAAGGAACCGGAAGAAAGCAAACGCGAAGAGCAAGGCGATCGGCAGGCCAAACAAAAGCGTAAGAACGACCGGCGTGCTTTCGATGAAGGGGAGGTTGAGCTTTTCGTTGACGATCTTCAACAACTCGTTGGGATTCATGCCAAGCAGGATGTCCCTCCATTCAACGAACTTGAATACATCGTAGATCTTGACGCGCGCGTCGTAATTTTGATCAAAGAGCGTATTGCTGAAGCGGTTCAGCAGCCCCGCCGAAAAGAGTATCGCAATCAGTATGGCGCCACCGGCCAGCGTCAGCATCAGCACCAGGAGTTTGGCCTGGCGTTGATGTCTGGGTGACAAGTCCGGCCAAGGCAGGAACACGAGCAGGAACAGGATCTCGCCGCAAGCGAGCAGCAGGGCGGTGCGCGCGCCCGAAGCGGCCGTGCCGATGAAGAGAATGAAGATGCAAAGCGCACACACCCAGATACGCCACCGCGTCAATGCAACGAAACCTATGGCGGTGGTGCAAAGCGCGCCCAGCGCCAGCGGATGGGCCGACAGTCCGATCGGCCGAAAGTCCAGCTCAACGAGGGATAGGGCAGGAATCGATGCTGGGTGACGGCCTCGATCGTTCCGATGATGGCGCTGAGGACAATCATGCCGACGATGACATTGCCAAGCGCCCTGCGCACATGGTCACCCAGGGCAAGCATGATCATCGCCGCGGCACAAGAGACCAGATAGGAATCGATTATGAAGCCGGCCGAGCCGGCACGGCCTATCACGAAGAGATAAGGCACCAGCCACAACAGCAGCAGCGAATATAACAATGTCGCCTTGAACAGCCTGACTTCATCGCCTTCGAGCCGAATTGGCCGGGTCGTGGCGATGACGACAAGCAGCAGAAAGATCGCATAGGTCCCGATATGCAGCTTTTCGGGAAACGACCCCCCCTCCGTCGAATAGGACATCACCATATTCATCAACTGCGGCGAGATGGTCGAGCGGAGCAGGAAAGCGAAGGCCGCGAGGAGAAAGAACAGGAGCGTGAGGGCGTCTTGGCGGCTGGCCTGCGCGGTCACGAACTGTTGCTCTGTGGGGGTGACACTCACGATTATCCGACCAGCGTTGCGGCTTGCGATTGAGATGGCAGGGGACGAACGCGCCCCCGGGTACATTTTCCTGCACGAACGTAAAGGAATATGGATAACCCGATCTTAACAGTGGCGATGCCCGGCATGGGCCGCCACATGTCAGCTTTGCCGAAAAGCCGGACACCGCTCATTGAGATCTCACCAAAGTGCGCCGCGTGGGAACGAATGCAGGCAATGCACTTGCGCGACATGCATCGGCAGCCGGATTTACGCTATTTCATGAACTCGGTAACCCACACTTAATTGGCCGGTCGTATTGATGGCGATGCTTTGCACGGCGCCGGACGCGCTGCCTGTGGACGGCACAATGGCATCAGGCGCCGGCAAAGCGCAGGAGATCAAGGTGAAGAAATTCTATTCGATTCAGTATCTTCGCGCCTGCGCCGCCTTGCTGGTTCTGTTCGCACACGCCTTTTCCTATCAGATTGGCGTGGACAATCTGATTATCGTGACGGCGGGCCGCCTGGGCGTCGTTCTGTTCTTTGTCATCAGCGGTTTCATAATGGTCCATATTACGGGAGATGGTCCGTTTTCCGCTGCCACCTTCCTGAAACGCCGAGCAATCCGGATCATCCCCCTTTACTGGCTTTTCACCAGCCTCGCCGCCGTTCTGGCGGCGCTCGCGCCAAGTCTCTTCCAGAAGACCGTCTTTACATGGCCCCACTATCTTCAGTCGCTCCTCTTCATTGTTCACGAAGCGCCTGGACGGGATAGCGCCAGTCCAATCCTCTCACTCGGCTGGACGCTCAATTACGAGGTATTTTTCTATATCGCTTTTGCGGTGTTCGCATTTCTGTCCGTGACCTCGCGCGTATTTGTGCTGACGGTCTTTTTCATTGCGATGTGGATAGCCGGGCTGTGGCTGGCTCCCACCAACCCTGTTATCCAGTTCTATCTCAACCCTTCTCCGGTGGCATTCGTAATCGGCATGTGGATAGGGCGGCGCTATTTGGACGGTGATTTCACTTCCGACATACGCCATGCCTGGATATTCGGCGTAATGACCGCTGCAGGCGTGGTGCTTTCATTCGTCGATGACGGTACGCCGCTATTGGGTCAGATCAGCTTCGCGGGACAAGCAATGTGGGCGGCGGGCCTGCTTCATCTCAGCCTCATTCTGGAGCCGAAACTCAAGCACTGGAGCCTTCTCGAGCAGTTGGGCGACGCTTCCTACGCGCTTTATCTGTCGCATATCTTCGTGATCGGCGCTGTGGCGTACCTGGCCAGACGCACCGTCGGATACGAGCATCCGACAACGGTATTGTTGGTGTCGGTGGTCAGCATCGTGGCAGCCTGCCTCGTCAGTCTGGTGATTTACGAGATGATCGAGAAGCCGATTCTTCAGACCCTGAACGGCAGAAGGAAGACGAGAAACACACCGCTTCCTCATATTGCCACGGAGAACAAATAAGCAGGCCACGCAACGGGACGCTCACGGCTTTCAGCGCTTCAGTCAGCCCGCGCTGTCCACGACCTCGACATTGCCGGCGCGGTTAAGCGTATGAATGCCCGTGCGTGCCCATGCCGGACCCGCGCCGATCGGCCGGGGCGAGGCAAAACGGACATCGGACGCGTCGAGTCGCTCAAGCCGCATCAGCCCCAGACCACCGCCATAGGCCCTCGATCCGTTCTGCACCGGCAGCACCAGGGCATCGTCGTGGTGGATAAAGGCGCCGCCCGGCCGGGTGGCCGAATGATCGACGGCAATGGGATTGAGCGGATGGGCGACCCATGGCCCGCGCAGCGAGGGTGCGCAATAGACCGCCATCGTGTCCGACGCGCTGCCGTAGCCGAACCGCTCCGTTCCAACCAGCCAGAAGCGACCGTCGGATTCGAGCAGCGTCGCGTCGTTGAAATCCCTGTCCGCCATCAGCACCGTGTCGCGGACCCAGCGGTCGGGAAACTGCGCGGCGCGATAGAGCACAAGTTCGCGAGCCGAACCACTTTCGGGGATCATGAAAATCTCGCCATCGTGTGCGAACACCTGCGGATACGACAGGTGGTGCGCTTCCTCCAATACAACCCTTGGAACACCGAAAGTGCCATCGTCACCGAGCTCGGCGACGGAAATCACGCCGCGACTCGTCGCGTAGGGGAATTCCTCGACAAACAGATGATGGCGGCGGTCGGCCTCGAAGACGAACGGGTCGGCATAGAAGCGTTGGCCATCGTCCGGCAGGACTGTGAACGGTTTGCCGTCGAGTTGCCCGGTTTCGGCGATGCCTGGTCCGTCGATCACCCGGTAGGCAACCTGCCAATAAAAGGGGCGTCGTCCCCGCCTGATTTTTTGCACGGCGCGATCGATCAAAGCCCTGCCAAAAAAGGGCACATAGTGTCGAACAAAACTGTCGTTCTTCAGGATCGGCACCGGGTTGTCGCTTACCGGCACAAGCTTGCCCGCAAAGAAGCGGGCGACGGTTTGCATGATCAGCGACATGGCGCCGGCGAGCAGGTCGTTGCAGCTTCGAGATAGCCAGAGCCTGTCTGCCAGCATCGGTCTAGCCTGGGCCACGACAACGCCATCGAGGCGAGCGCCAAGTTCAGGCAATTGTCCGCTCGCCAACATTGCGGCAACGCCGGCTGGAAAGCTGTTGCGACCGCAAAATTCGAGCCTCAGGACTGGCGCGTCTTGCCCCGTTGCGCTGGCAGTGAGATCTATGACGAGGTCCGGAGGGCCGCGATCGATGGGCGGCAACGGCTCGGACCGGCCCGCCAGCGAGGGACCGAAACGCCGGCTCTCGATCGCCAAGACAGTGTCCAGCCCCCGAGCGGTTGGCGCCGGCGCCGGCGCGTGGCAACTCGAGACCACATAACCTGCCGCACCCAACCGCATGAAAAGCTCATTTTCCCAGCGCCGGGATGCGACGGCGTGGCCGATGATTAAAATATTAGTCAACCCAAGTTATTCTCGTTAAAGCAAAAAATGGCTTTGCTCTGGTATCTTTCCCCACAGTTCCTGGCAAGGGTTGCCCAAGGGGGGCTGCGGACTCTAGCGTTAATCATACGTTAATTTTTTTGAATACGAAGGCGGTTCAGGGCGCTATTGTTAGGCTGAAAGCACATGTCAGCCGGGCGCCCACGCTTTCGGTGACCAGGGTCAACCATGAACGCCGTTTCACATCCGAGATTGCCCTCAAGGCGAAAACTGCTGATCGTGTTCGGCACGAGGCCGGAGGCGCTCAAATGTTTTCCGGTGGCGCGCGCCGCGCTCGCCCATCCAGGCTTTACCACGGAAATATGTGTGACGGGCCAGCATCGCGAGATGGTCGATCAGGTCATTGAATTGACGGGCCTGCCGGTGCACTACGATCTCAACATCATGCAGCCAGGTCAGACGTTGTTCGACGTGACCTCGCGCGTGCTCCTCGGAATGGCGGGGGTGCTGGAGAAGGCGAAGCCGGACATCGTCATCGTCCAGGGCGACACAACCACCGCGATGACCGCGGCTCTAGCTGCCTTCTACAAGCGCATTCCGGTTGCCCATATCGAGGCGGGATTGCGCAGCCACAACATCAACTCTCCCTTTCCGGAGGAACTGAACCGCAAGATTGCCGGCAACATCGCCACCTGGCATTTTGCGCCGACCACCGAGGCGCGCGACAATCTCATCGCCGAAGGAAAGGCTGCGAACACCATCTTCGTAACCGGCAATACCGTGATCGACACGCTGCTGCATTTCTCCAGCGAGATCGATGCCGACAAGTTGATGAACGCCAAGCTCGCCGCTCGTTTCCCCTTCATCGATCCGACCAAGAAAATGATACTCGTCACCGGTCATCGCCGTGAGAATTTCGATGGCGGCATCCAGAGAATCTGCACCGCGCTGAAGGCATTGTCGGCGCGCAGGGATGTGCAGGTCATCTACCCGGTCCATCCCAACCCGAATGTGCGCTCCGTGGTCGAGGCCGAAATCGGGACGGTGCCGAACATCCACCTGATCGACCCGCAGGACTATTTGCCGTTCCTGTACCTGCAGAAACAGAGCTACCTGGTGTTGACCGACAGCGGCGGCGTGCAGGAAGAGGCGCCTTCACTCGGCAAGCCGGTGCTGGTGATGCGGGAAAACACGGAGCGACCCGAAGGGATCGCCGCTGGTACTGCCCGGCTGGTCGGTACCGATATCGAAAAAATTCTGGCCAATGCCAATAGCCTGCTCGATGATGAGAGCGTCTATCGCGGCATGGCGGAGAGGCACAACCCATACGGCGATGGCCAAGCTGCGACCCGGATCGTTGAGGAATTGCTGAATCATGGCTGAAATCAAAACCGTTTCCGTTATCGGCATGGGCTATATCGGCCTGCCGACCTGTGCCATTTTTGCCAGCCGCGGACTCGATGTCATCGGTGTCGATATCAACGAGGCGGTGGTCGCGAAGGTCAACCGCGGCGAAATCCACATCATCGAACCGGACCTGGATGGTTTGATCCAGAAAGTCGTCGCCAATGGCAAGCTCAAGGCATTCAGTACGCCTCAGCCGGCCGATGCCTATATTATCGCCGTTCCAACTCCGATCACCCCGGACCGCAAGCCGGATGTCAGCTACGTGCTTGCGGCAGCGCGAAGCATCGCTCCGGTGCTAAAACGGGACGACCTGGTGGTGCTGGAATCAACATCGCCGGTCGGTACGACGCGTGTCATGACAGCGCTGCTCGCGGAACTGCGACCCGATCTCAAATTTCCCGTCGCACATGGCGAGGAAGCTGACGTCCTGGTCGCCTACTCTCCCGAGCGCGTGCTGCCGGGAAAGGTGCTGACCGAACTGATCAACAATGATCGCTCGATCGGCGGGCTGTCCCGAAAGTCTTCGGAGCGGACAGCGGCACTCTATTCAAGCTTCGTCGCCGGCGACCTGTTCATAACCCAGGCCGAAAGCGCGGAACTGGTTAAGCTGACCGAAAATGCGTTCCGCGATGTCAATATCGCCTTCGCCAATGAGCTTGCGGCGGTGTGCCAGGATCTGTCGCTCAACGTCTGGGAGGTAATCGATCTCGCCAACCGGCATCCTCGCGTGAACATCCTGCAGCCGAGCCCGGGCGTGGGCGGCCACTGCATTGCGATCGATCCGTATTTTATCATCGACGCCGCACCGAACAATACGCGGCTGATCAGTTCGGCACGGCGCATCAATTCCGAGCGACCCTTGTCGGTGGTCAGGGACATCGAGGCATTGCTCGACCCGACCCGCAAGCAGACGATCGCCTGTCTTGGCCTCAGCTTCAAACCCAATATCGACGATATGCGCGAGAGCCCGGCTGTCGAGGTTGTTAAGCTTCTGTCCAAGATTCCCAATATCAAGATCGTCGCTGCCGAGCCCAATGCGCGTCAGTTGCCACACGAGCTCGAGGGCAGCGGCGTCATGTTCACCGATGCACTTTCCGCTATTGACCAATCCGATATCGTCGTCCTGCTGGTCGACCATCGACAATTCAATCTGATCGATCCCGAAGCGCTCAAGGACAAGAAGCTCGTCGACACACGGGGCCTGTGGACCTGGCGCAAGGCGCGCAAGCCCGACGCCCGCATCGAAGGCAAGAAATCCGAAATGGAACGCTCGCAGTCTCTCGCTCGCACCGGAGAAGCGGCATGAACTCGCATGACACGGCATGGGCGCAACACTCTCTATTGGCATCACGCCGCCGCGAGTTTCTCGGTGCGACCATCCATGCGCTGACCATGGCCGAGACGCTGGCCATCGCAGACGAGGCGATGGCGACGCGGCGGCCGCTTCATCATGTTGTCGTGAACGTCGCCAAGCTTGTGAACATGCGCAAGAATGCCGAACTGCGCGAGGATGTCGTCGGGGCGGATATGGTCAATGTCGACGGCAAAGGCGTGCTTTGGGGCGCGCGGCTCTGCGGCGTCGAGTTGCCGGAGCGTGTGACCGGCGTCGACGTCATGATCAACCTGCTTGCGCTGTGCGCCAGGCGTGGCTATCGCCCCTACCTTCTGGGCGCTGAACAGCACATTCTCGACGCAGTTGAAAGCCGACTTGCCAGAGATCATCCGAGCCTAGCCATTGCCGGCAGGCGCAATGGGTATTTCAAGGCGGACGAAGAGGCCGCGATCGTCGAGGCCATCAACGCTTCAGGTGCCGACTGCCTGTTTGTGGCGATGCCGACGCCGAGCAAGGAGCGCTTTCTCAAGCGCTATCGCGACGTACTCGCTCCGAGTTTCGTCATGGGCGTGGGCGGCAGCTTCGACGTCTATGGTGGAAAGGTCGCCCGGGCACCGAAACTGGTTCAGGCGGCCGGCCTGGAGTGGCTGTTCCGTGTGGCACAGGAGCCGCGACGCTTGTGGCGCCGCTACTACGATACCAACACCGCCTATGCAGTGCTGCTGTGGCGTGAGTTCTGGTCTCGCCGGGGACGCCGAAACGTCAATCCGTAGGCTCGCGACTTTCAGACAAGCATGCCTCATTGCGCGGGATTTATGCGATCCGGAGCCGTGCCCTTAGCTTGCCGATGAACTGCGTCACGGCCGCGGGGTGAAACAACCAGGTCAGTCCCAGGAAAGCCGCAGCGCCGGCGACACCGCCCGCCGCGAGCGGAAAGATCGCCGGCATATTGCCCAGCGCAGTGCTGGCAAGGCTGGCGGCCAGTCCGGTGCAGATAGAAATGATGGCCGAGACAGCGATGTCGCGCCAGGGAACCGGCACCGGCGTGAGCCTCTCGGCGATGACGATGCAGGCTGCAAGACCTGCCAGCGATCCGCCCGCCAACGCCAACGCCGCGCCAACCTCCGCCATGGTGGGAATCAACAGAAAAGACAGTGAAATCGTTGCCACCGAGCCGAAGGAATTGGCGATGATCAGCAACCACGGCCGCTTATGTGCGTGCACCACGACGCCATAAACGAAGCTTGTGAGATTGGCACAAAGAACGCTGAAGGCGATGATCGGAAACAGCAGACCGAAGCGACCATGATATTCCGCGGGCAGCAGGAGTCGCGTGATGTCGCCGCTGAGCGCGATAAGCATTGCTGCGACCGGCAGGCAAAGGCGTATCATCAAGGCCATGAGTTGCGACAACAACCGCCCGGACGCCTCGGATCCCTCGTCGTCGAAGCGGCTGACCACTTCTGGAAATGCGCCCATGTTGATTGCGTTGGCGACCATATCGATCGGCTGCCGAGCCAATGCGTAGGCGGCTGCGAAGACAGCCACCGCGCCGGCATCGTAGTAGAACTTGAGGAAGACGCGTTCAGCGCTGTTGAGACCGAAACCGACCAGCGCCATGATGACGAGGGGCACGCCGAGGGCAAAAAACTCCTTGTGGGTGAAGCGCGGCGGGCCGCCAATAACGCGCCCGGATGCCACAACGCACGCCACGATGCCGGCAATCAGCACGGCGAGGCTCGAGCCGAGCGATACCGTCAGAAAAGAGCATTGGAAGATAAGGGTGGCGGCGATCGGCAAGGCCAGTTGCAGCAGGCCGCGCAGATATTCAAGCATCGAATAGAGGGAATGACGCTGCTGCATTTGCAGCACCGTCAACGCGAACCGGCTGATGGAGCCGGCAATCAGATAGCTGCAGACGGCGATTGCAAATTCTATCCAGCGCTCCGGCACGATCACCGCCGAGGCGATCACGGATATGATCAGGGCCAGCACCGTGGTGGCAAGCAATACCTGTCCGGCAAGCATCAGGCTGCCACGGCTGACGTCGCCTTTTCCACCAAGCCGCAGCAAGGCAATGCGCAGCCAGTTGGTAACGGCAACATCCGTCATTTCGCCCACGGTGACCACCAGGGTCAGCAGGCCATACTCCGTCTGGTCGATCAGCCGCGTCATGACGACCAGCAGGAGCAGAGCGGAAACCCGCGTCAGCAGAATAGCTGGGCCATAGATGAGTGTGGAACGGAGCAGCAAAGGGTTGTTCCCGGAAAATTTGCCGTCGATTAACCGTTGACCGACGGGAATTCCAGCATGATGACGGCAAAGGGTGAACGGATACAGTTTGAACCAAAAGATTTGTCGTAAACCTTTTTTGGAACGTTTGCTTTACGGTCACCCGGCATCCGCAATCCAAATGGTGTCATGTTGCAGCGTCTCGCCCACAATAGAAAAATACATGTCTTGGTCGCAACGCCCTCGGGCGTTTCGGGACAAGGCGGCATCGACCGGATCATGGGGGCGCTGAAGCAGGAGTTCGAACGGCAAGAGATCGCCGACATCGATCTGCGCTTTCTTTCCAGCCGTGGCCCGGGACATGTCGGGCTTTCGATCTTCTACATGCTTGGTTTTTGCGCGCGGATGCTTGCGGCCCGCCTCGACAGACGCGCCGACGTCATTCACATCAATATATCGGTCTCCGGCAGCACCTATCGCAAGATGATGATCGCCGCCTGCGCCAGGCTGTTGTCGATACCATATGTCCTTCATCTGCATGGGGCGCAGTATCAGACATTCTGGAAAGATGATCATAGTTTCATGAGCCGCCGTATCAGGGCTCTGTTCGAGCATGCCGGCCGGGTGATTGTCCTGGGGGGGCTTTGGCGCGATTTCGTCGCCAGCCGGGCACCGGCGAACGGCGGCAATATTGTCATCGTTCCCAACGCCACGGCAGTTCCTTCCCTGGCGCATGTCGGCGGAGGCGATCACGTGCACATCCTGTTCCTCGGCCGCATCGGCGAGCGAAAGGGCGTGCCGCAGTTGGGCGAGGCGCTGGAGCGGATGAAACATCTCAGGGGTTGGCGTGCCACGATCGCCGGCGATGGTGAGGTCGAGCCGGCACGAGCGAGGTCGGTCGCTCTAGGGATTGCCGACCGTATTGCTTTTCCGGGCTGGGTGGGACCTGACGAGGTCGCATCACTGATCGCTTCGGCCGATATTCTGGTGCTCCCCTCGTTCGCCGAAAATCTGCCAATGTCGGTGATCGAAGGCATGGCGGCCGGCCTGGCTGTCGTGGCCACCCCGGTTGGCGCGGTCGAGGACATCATCACCCACGAACAATCCGGTCTGTTGGTGCCGCCCGGCGATGTGGCGGCGTTGACCGAGGCGTTAACTCGGCTGGTCGAGGATACGGCGCTGCGCGCGCGGCTTGGCGCCGCCGCCATGGCGGTGCACCGGGAAAGGCTTGAGCTTGCACCGTTTGTCGACGCGATCTGCGATGTCTGGAGATCGGTCGCGTCCGAGGCGCGACCGGTCAAGCGCTGACGCTGTCCTTCATTGTCGTCACTGCGGCGGGCCAAGCGCGAATTCGCGGTGGAATATCTCCAGGTTCAAAAGCGCCCATATCAGTTTTTCGTGGTCCGCGGCGCGCTCGGCGTGCTCCCTGACAATCTGGTCCAGCTTCTTGGCGCTCAAATAGCTACGGATGACCGAATGGGACGAACACAGATGGTCCCGTACATAATCGCTCATCGGCCCGCGGAACCATTCGGCGACGGGCACCTTGAAGCCGATCTTTGGGCGGTTGAGGACCTCGTCGGGAACCATGCCGGCCATGCAGTCGCGCAGGATCTGTTTGCTGTGCAGGAAGCCCAGCCTGTAACGATCGGGCAGTTGGCTGACGAAGGAAACCAGATCGCGATCAAGGAATGGCATTCGCCCCTCGATTGAACCGGCCATCATCACTCGGTCGCCCCGTTCCAAGAGGTTGTCGGGCAACCACGATGTCTGATCAAAAAACAACACACGGCGCAGATGAGATTCCGTCACACTCGAAGAGAACGGGAAATCGTTGCAGTCATGGCCGCAAGTGGCCAACCCACCGAGGAGCGAATCGCGTTCCCGCGCCGTCATGGCTCCAAACCAGGAGATCATCCGGGTGGCAAAGTCCCGTTCACCCGCGCTTCGGGCAAATGTATCGAACTTGGCCGATGCGCCGGGCAATGCGCGCATCAAAGGGGCGAGGAGATTGTTGTGAAGCGACGCTGGAACAAGTGACCGGTAGACACCCGCCAGAGACTCTGCGCGATGTTTGGGGTAGCCGCCGAGTATCTCGTCCGCACCTTCGCCCGTAAGCACCATCTTGACGTCCTGCGAGGCTCGAACCGACATCAGGTAAATTGGAATGTCCGTACTTTGTGAAACAGGTGCCCCCGATGGCGGACCATCTTGGGCAGATGATTCATCAGGTCATCCGCCTGGATGACGATTTCGCAATGATCGGTCTTGAAATGATCGGCGACGCGCCGGGCGAATGGAAGCTCGCTGTAAGCCTGTTCGCTGAAACCGACCGAAAACGTACGAATGGGGTTGTCGCTGTGCCTGGTCATCAGGGCAACGATTGCCGACGAGTCGAGGCCCCCGGACAGAAAGGCGCCAAACGGCGCATCACTGCGCATCCTGATCTCGACAGAACGGTCGAGCAATTCCAGAAATCGCCGCTTGGCGGTTCCTGGATCGATATCCGCTGTCAGATCGGTCTGATCCGGGGGCGCATAGTAGCGCGTTTCCGTTACTTCCCCTTGCGACCACACAGCGTAGCTTCCCGGGTTGAGCTTGCGGATCTGTTTGAAAAGCGTCCGCGGTCCAGGCACGTAACGCCAGGTCAGATACTCGCGCACTCCATCCAGATCGAGCTGCTGGCCATCTGGCTGCGCAGACAACAACGCGCTGATCTCCGAGGCAAACGACAGCAAATTTCTGCCTTGCATGAGGTAAAGGGGTTTTTTTCCAAAGGGGTCGCGAGCGAGGATCAATTCGCGCCGTTGAGCGTCCCACAGCGCAAAAGCGAACATCCCGCTCAATCGGTCGAACATGGCCAGGCGCCACTGGTCATAAGCCCTGAGCAGCACTTCCGTGTCGGAGCGTGTGCGAAAACGGTGGCCGAGACCGATCAACTCCTCACGCAACTCGATGTAGTTGTATATTTCGCCGTTGAAAATAATCCGGAGCCGTCCGTCCTCGGTCTGCATCGGCTGATTTGAATCGGCGTTTAAGTCAATAATCGCCAGGCGGCGATGCACCAATGCCAACTGGTCCTCGCCTGTGTTCAGGTCCAGGAGTTCGATGCCTTCGGCATCGGGACCACGATGCTGCAAGGCATTCGACATCCCGGCGGCCCGATCTTGTGGCTTCTCGACCCTGCGCCCAATCCAGCCGGCAATTCCGCACATTCTTTCCCTTGGCCCTCTTTCCCTTGTTTGCGTATGATCGAGGACACCAATCTACAGCGAATATATTAAATAGCTGCTCGGTGGAGTGATTTTAAAACTGAGCCTGATTTGGTTCGATCAGGCCCTCTCGGCTGCAACTGGAGACGACGGTCCTTGGGTTTCCACGCGATTGATCGCCAGCAACCAGGCAGACCGCTCGAACCGATCCTGACCCGATGACGAGTTATGGCAGGCCTAGTGCCCGCAACATCTCCCGGTCCGGGATCGCAGGCCCCTTGGGTTGGATAACACTCATTCCGTAAGGGTTGGAGAATTCCCAGGCCGACCACGGCATCGCGAAGCGTTCCGCCTCTCTGCGCACTGCCATGAGATAGCGCAGGCGATCAGCATCGAAAGCTCCCATGCGGCCATCCGCAGACATCAAGATAACGCCGAATTCGCCCACGAACAGGCGTCGGCTCGCTATGCCATGGGCTTCAGCCCAGTCGACCGCCTGACGGAAACCCGCTTCGAGCTGGCTCTGCCCCCAATTCTGCTCAAAGTATCGGGCGATCGTTTCACGCGCCGAGGCCATGTTCATCACCTCTTCGATCTGGCTCAAGCCGGCGGCGTCCATCTGCGCCTTGAGGGTTTCGGCGACCACTTCGGGCGTGCTGGCGTCGGCAGGCCAGGGAAGGCCGGAGGAGAAAGCGTTCTTGTCATCGGCCCGCTGGTGCGTGAAGCTGTGCGGATCATACATGTGGAAGCTGTAATAGACGTTGGGGTCGTCGAAGTTGGGGTCCAGGTTGACCAGTCCCGCGATGCTCCCGCCGCAGGCGCCGGTCGCGACGATGGTGAGTTCGCTGCTGACGGCGCGAATATCGCGAACCGTGCCTGCCATGATCCGCTGCCAGTCATCGCTGCCGCTTGAATCGCACGGGTAGTAGGCGGGCTCGTTATAGGGCTCGAGGGCGACCTTGTCGGCGCCAATTTTGATCAGCATGGCAGCCACCGCCACTACCATTTTGCGATAGCGGGCAACACCCTCGCTGTCGGCCCCGCCATAGATCATTTCCATGCTGTAGGCCGGAACCTGGCTGACGCCATGCAGATCGAAAACCACCTTGAGCCCGCTTGAAACGACCCGCTGCACCGCAGCGGCAAGCATGTCCAGCGCCTGTTGTCGTTTGGCGCCCTCGCTGGCAAGCAGAGGGCCAGGGTCGACACTCAGCCGGACAAAGTCGAAGCCCATGGATCGAATGCGATCAAACTGGTCGCCGTCCGGCCAATCGGTGAGCGGCCTGCCGCCCGCAAGCCATTCCTTCTCGCTGCGATAGGGCGGCCATTTGTAGGAACCATCTTTCTCCACCGGCGACCAGTTGAGCCATTCATGGACGCCGACGCCGCGCTCAAGCGGGATCGGCGCCGCCTCGGCTGACATAGCCATGCCAAGCGCGCACGCTATGACGTAGACAACTTTTCTCATCGCAAAACTCCGCGTCATGGCCGAAGATATTAACCGCGGGAACGGAAAAGAGGATGCCGCCACACGCTTTTTCGACGGGATGGTGTATGAGGATCAAAATCTTGGCGGAGCGCGGATGAGGGTCGGGTGGTATTTCAACCGATTGCGCAGCATGGAGTTGGCCGAGATATTGCATCGGTTGGACGAGCAGCGCCGGAGGACCGTTTCGCGCCGCCGCGACAACGGCTGGCAGCGCTATGCGTCGCCGCAGTTGCACCCGGTGCTGCACGGATTGCGGAATGCTGTGCCGGCCGCTGCGACACCAGCCCAGCGGCAAGCTATCGAGGCGGCTGCGCAAAACACTCTTCGAGGCCAGTTTTCAGCACTTGGGCAGACCTGGCCACAGCGAGACCCCTATACTCTCTTTCCACCCGAGCTCTGGCGCCTTGATCCGGTGACCGGCCGGCTTTGGCCGGGCCCCAAGACCCATACTTTCGATATCGATTTTCGCCATGCCACCGGCCGTGGCGATGTAAAATATGTTTGGGAAATCAACCGGCTGCAGCAACTGCCGCCACTGGCTGCCCATCTGCTTCTCACCGGCGATGATCAATCCCGTGCGGCCATCGAGGCGGCGATCGAGAGCTGGCATTTCGCCAACCCACCATTTCGGGGCGTTGGCTGGGCCTCGGGCATCGAGGTCGCGCTACGAGCCATCAGCCTGATTGTCACGCTCGACCTCGTCGGCGACCGGCTTGGCGCGGCGACGCGAGAAAAAGTCGGTGAAATACTGGCGGCAAGCGCCTATTGGCTGCCGCGGTTTCCCTCCCGTTTTTCGTCCGCCAACAACCATCTCGTCGCGGAACTGGCTGGCGAATATCTGATCGGTCTGGCTTTCGGGGCCGAGGTGGCTCGCGAGTCGCTCCTGGCTGAGGTGCTCAAACAGATCCTGGCCGATGGCGCCGGGGCCGAGCAGACCCCGACCTACGCCGCCTTCAGTGCCGAGCTTTTCCTGCTGTGCGCTGCGGCGGCGCGCCAGGCCGGACTGCCTTTTCCCCAGCCCGTCGAAGCGCGTTTGGCCGCTTTCGCCAATTTCGCAGGCTGGCTCCCGCCGAAAGCCAGCGGCTTCGGCGACAATGATGAAGGCCGCGTGATCACGCTGGGGGGCGAAACCGATTATGTCGGATCGGTCGCGGCCGCCATCCATGGTTTTCTACGGATGCCGGGCAGGGCACCGGAGCCCGGCGATTTTCGCGCGCTTTTCTTCGGCGCGCCACCGCGGCCGGCGCCGGTGCCGGATGGATTGCATACGTTCACGCAAGGCGGGCTCTCCGTCTGGCGCGGCGAGATGAATGGTCGCAACGTCCATCTGACATACGACCACGGCCCGCTGGGCTACCTTTCGATAGCGGCGCACGGTCATGCCGACGCGCTGTCGCTCACCCTGTGCATTGACGGCGATCCGGTGCTGGTCGACCCCGGCACATGGCTCTATGGTTCGGGGGGAGGCTGGCGCGACTGGTTCCGCTCGACGCCGGCGCACAACACGCTGAACCTAGAGGGTAAAAGCCAAAGCATCATCTCCGGGGCGTTCAACTGGTCGCACAAGGCGGTTGCGACATTGGTGGAGAGCGAGCCGGGGCCGCACTGGAGGCTGTGTGCCCGACATGACGGGTACAAAGGCCGCTTCGGCGTTGTGCATCAACGCGCCGTGACACGCGATGGCGACGGCATCCTCGTGACCGACCAACTGCTCGGCGGCAGCCGCGTCGCTGAGATCGTCTTCCAACTCGCCGCCGACCTCCACGCCAACAGGGATGGAAACATTGTCACGATATTGCGCGGCGCTGAACCTTTGATGACTATCCACTTTCCAGACGCAGCGATCCACATCCGTTCCGGCGGCGACACACCGGGCCAGGGCGGCTGGGTTTCGCCGCGTTTTGGTGCAAGGCAGCCAGCCGAACGCCTCGCATGGCGTGGCCAAGTAGGCGAAAAGGGAGTAGTCATCCGGCTCGCGCCAAGTCCGCCGCAGACCCGATAACGGGCAGGTTGCAGGCGCAGCGTTCGACATTAATTACGTTCAGATATTTAGCGGTTTTGACACCGTTGATCTGCTAATTTGGCCATGATTGTTCTGCCAGTCGCATCCCGATACACAGTTGCGGGCAGCATATGATGGGCCTGGCAATATGTGCTTCGCGACGAGCCGGATCGCCATTTCACCACCTAGGAGCCACTGCATCGATGTTTTCGGAATTCGCCAGAGTGATCGTGGAAAAACTCTCACACATCAATCTGCTGACACTCGGTCTCCTGTTGCTCACGGCGCTGGGGAGCGCTGTGGTCGCCTACTGGCGAACGGTCGAACAGAAATCCTTCCGGGACTTTTTCGACTTCGCCTTTCCCGCGGAAGTCATCATGCACCCATCGGCGCGAGCGGACGCATTGTTCTGGATCACGAAAAGGCTGGTGATGCCCTTCCTGCTCATTCCCGCCGGTGTCACCTTCGTTGCCGCCACGGGATATGCAACAAACCAGGCAGTCGGCTGGCTCTTCAGCATCTCGCAACCGCTGATACCCGGCCCCGCCGGCCCAGTGACGATCATCCTCTTCACCGCAACCATGCTCGTTGCTTACGATATCTCCTACTACCTATATCACGTTGCCCAGCACCGTTTTCCGTTCCTGTGGGAATTGCACAAGGTGCATCATTCGGCCGAAGTGATGGTTGGGATCACCAAGGACCGGGTTCACCCCCTGGACGATCTGATGAACCGGATCTGGGACGGCGTCATACCGGGGATCAGTTTCGGCTTGTGGAGCCTGATTGCGCTTGATCCGGTCGAGATCGCCATATTTGGCATCAACGTCTATGTCATTCGCAACATTCTCATGATGGACTTTGTTCGCCACACGCATCTGAAGATTTCCTTCGGCCGGTTGAACGGCGTCATCTTGTGTCCGCACTGGCACCAGGTGCATCACAGTGTCGACCCTCGCCACTACGACAAGAATTTCGGGCTGCTTTTTTCATTCTGGGATCGCATATTCGGAACGCAGTTCATCCCGGATCCGGACGAAGACCTCAAGTTTGGACTGATAGATCGCGACGTACGCGACTATCAGTCACTTTTCGGACTTTACGTGCTGCCGCTCAAGAAAATGGCAAACCATATCATGCGACTTTTTCAAAAGCGCATCGATGTCGCGCAGCCGCAGGACCGTCTCCAACCATGAACAAAATGGCTTCAATTGACGCTGTTGGTGCGGAGCGACTGGAAATCGTCAGTTCGACGGATCGCCTGGCCGCCATCGAAGCCGAATGGGTAGACCTATGGCATCGTACCCATGCACTGATCTTTCAGAGCCATGCCTGGGTTTCGGCATGGTGGAGCACCGTGCGTGACCGCGACCGGCGCTCGCTGCGGATCGGCCTGGTATGGAGCGATGACAGGCTGGTCGCTGTCATTCCCCTGGCGATCGGCAGACGAAAAGGACTTCGGCTCCTCGAATGGGCCGCCAATAGCTATACGGACTATGGTGATATTCTTGTCGCGCCGGAATGCTCCCTATCGGCCCTCCAGAACCTCTGGAACCGGATCTGTTCGGCGGGTGGCTTCGATCTTGCTTTTATCAATCGTCTGTCGCCGGATGCGGCAGCCCGCAGGATTTTTACACCGGGCTCTTCCAGCGGCGTCAAGCTTCGCGCCAATCACCGGGAGGAAGTCAGTTATCGCGTCGCTGGACAGTGGGCCAGCGGAGCAGCATGGCTGGCGGACCAGCCGAAAAAGATGCGCCAGAACTATCGGCGCGGCATCAAGATACTGGAAGAAACAGGCGAAGTGAAATTCCGCCTCCTGTCGGCCGACGAGCCGCTGCAGCCATTGCTGGAGCGACTGTCGGCGCTGAAGCGCAGATGGCTGGAAAAGCACACGCGTGAATCCGACCTTTTCGAAGAGGGCGAGCCGGTTCTTGCCGCCCTGGTGGACGCGCTGTCACGCGCCGGTGTGCTGCGCATTTTCGTACTTGAATGCAATGGTGCGATGGTCGCGGTTTCCATCAACATCGTCCAGCACAACGTCATGATGGCATTCGTTACCACCTACGACCCTGACTTTAGCCGAGCGTCGCCGGGTGCGGTCCTGATTACGGAGTATATACAGTGGTCGTTTGATCACGGCTTGGGATTGGTCGATTTCCTCTGTGGCGGAGAGGCCTTCAAACATAGGTTTGCAACACAGGCCGTTACCCTCCAATCCGTTCTTGGGGCACGCACTGTGCAGGGCGCGCTCGCTTCTCTCGCTGATCGTATCTGTCAGACGATCCGCGTACGCTCACGCGGATTGGCGTCGGCGAATCCAGAGCGCCCGCCCGATGAGACTGCTTAATTTAGCTGGATAACTTGGGCATAAGCCGCCGAGCGTTGAGGGCTGGCGTGCGACATGGGCGCGCCATTCGAAAATCCGCGTCGATTGCGCCTCGGAATTGGGACCGAATGGGTCCGCAGGTGCAGACTTCAATTCCCGCAAATCACGTCTCTCGAGGCGCAGTTTGTCGTCTGCGAAGCGTTGCAACACGTTCGTTGGCGTCACAACGGTAGCAGGCTAGGTCCTGAGAATCATTGAAGATTTTTTCGGACAGGGCGCTACCATAGGTCGGCGTTTTTACTATGATTTCAGTAGCTTAGGTAGGCTGGTAGCGGGAGAGGGACTTGAACCCCCGACCCCAGGATTATGATTCCCGTGCTCTAACCAACTGAGCTACCCCGCCAGGGCGGCGAAAGGCCCGAAATCCGCCTTAAATCGAAAGGCATTTCGAGGCGTTCGCCAAGGTCGCGCGGATATAAGGTTGGGAGGGCGAGCCTGTCAAGCATCGATGCGCGAGGGGCGCCGGCATATTGTCGCCGGTAAAAGCTTTGCCGGGCTGGCATCTCCGGTAAGCCACCGGGGTTGAGTTCGACGGGGCACGCCGCTATGTCTCGGCCAAGAAATTAGAGTTTGAAGCTGATGAAGCCGCGCATTGCAGTCCTCGGTTGCGGATACTGGGGCAGCAACCACATCCGCACCCTCAAGGCGCTCGGCGCGCTGCATGCGGTTTCCGATGCCAATCGGGCGCGGGCCGAAGGCTTTGCCAGCGAGCAGGACTGCCTGGCGATCGAGCCCGACCAGCTGTTCGTGCGTGATGATATCGACGCCATCGTCATGGCGCTGCCGCCGCAGTTCCATGCCGATCTTGCCGTGCGCGCCGCTGAGGCCGGCAAGGACGTGCTGGTGGAAAAGCCGATTGCGTTGACCGTGCCCGACGCCGAGCGCGCCGTGCAGGCGGCCAGGGACAATGGCCGCGTGTTCATGGTCGGCCATGTCTTGCGCTTCCATCCCGCCTTCGAGACGCTGAAGGCGCTGATCGACAATGGCGAGCTCGGCGAGGTCCGCTACATCCACTCGCACCGGCTCGGCCTCGGCAAATTCCACACCGAGAACGACGCACTGTGGGATCTGGCGCCGCACGATCTGTCGATGATCCTGGCCATCACCGGCACCGAGCCGATCGAGGTCAGGGGCGAGGGGGCGGCACTCCTCGACAATCTCAGCGATTTCGCGCATCTGCACATGCGTTTTCCCAACGGGCTGCGCAGCCATCTCTTCACCTCGCGGCTCAACCCTTATCGCGAGCGGCGGCTGACCGTGGTTGGCACCAAGGCAATGGCGGTGTTCGACGATGTCGAGCCATGGGAGCGCAAGCTGGCCGTCTACCGCCACGCGGTGTGGCAGGACAGCGGCCAGTGGGCCTTCACCACCAACGAGCCGTCCTATGTCGCGGTCGGCCAGGGGATGCCGCTGACGCGCGAGCTCGAGCACTTCATCCAGTGTATCGAGACCCGGGCCGAGCCGCGCACCAGCGGCGAGGAAGCCATCAGGGTGCTGCGCATCCTGACGGCGGGTACAGTCACGCACACAAAGTCCTGAGACCGTTTCGAAACTCTGCTTTTAAGGCAGATCGAAACTAAAACTGTCTCCGAGAGGGTAGTGTTTACTCTGCGGGAATCTGCGCCGGCCTGGCTGCGAGCCGGCTGAGCATGGCTTCGGCCTCGGCGCCGCGCTCGGAGCGCTCGATGAAGCCGCCGCCGAAGACGCGGGCTTCGTTGCCGTCGTCGGAATAGAGCACGCAGGCCTGTCCGGGCGCGATGCCGGACTCGCCGTCGACCAGTTCGACAAAGGTGCTGCCGGCGCGGTGATGCAGCACGGCCGGGCGCGGCGGCCGCGTCGAGCGGACCTTGGCGAACAGCTCCATGCCGGCGGCCGGAATGTCGGACAGCGCGCGATCGCCCAGCCAGTTCATGTTGCGCAGATAGATCTTGTGGGTCTCCAGCGCCTCGCGCGGGCCGACGATGACACGGGCCCGGTCGGCGTCGAGATGGACGACGTAAAGCGGCTCGCCCGAGGCGATGCCGATGCCGCGGCGCTGGCCGATCGTATAGCGCAGGATGCCGTCATGGCGACCGAGCACGCGGCCGTCGATATGGACGATGTCGCCTGGGTTGGCGGCAGCTGGCTTCAGCTTGGCGATGATGTCGGAATATTTGCCCTGGGGCACGAAGCAGATGTCCTGACTGTCCTGCTTGGCGGCAACGGTCAGCCGCATTTCTTCGGCGATGGCCCGCACCGCAGGCTTGGACAGCCCACCCAGCGGAAAGCGCAGATAGTCGATCTGCGCCTGCGTGGTGGCAAACAGGAAATAGCTCTGGTCGCGGTCGGCATCGACGGGCCGGAATAGCGCGCGGTGGGCGCCATTGGCCCCGGAGCGGATATAGTGGCCGGTGGCGAGCGCATCGGCGCCAAGGTCCTTGGCGGTGGCCAAAAGGTCGGCGAACTTCACCGTCTGATTGCAAGAGACGCACGGAATGGGCGTTTCGCCGGCGACGTAGCTTTCGGCAAACGGGTCGATGACCGCCTTGCGGAAGCGCTCCTCATAGTCGAGCACGTAATGCGGAATGCCCAGTGTCTCGGAAACGCGGCGGGCATCGTCAATGTCCTGGCCGGCGCAGCACGACCCGGCCCGGTGCGTTGCGGCGCCATGGTCGTAGAGCTGCAGCGTGACGCCGACGACATCATAGCCTTCGCGCTTCAAAAGGCCGGCAACGACAGACGAATCCACACCGCCCGACATGGCGACGACGATGCGGGTGTTTTGCGGGCTGGCGGGAAGGTCGAGGCTGTTCATGGTTCTTTCGTTCTGCGCGGCGCTTCAATGGCAGTGGCGCGAATATAGGTCAACCACACCAGCGGCGCTAGCTTTGCGGCGGTGCCGATTTTGCGGGAAAATTGCGCGCCTGCCCGCCGTTGCCTCAAATGCCGATAAAAAGACTAACGCGGCGTTCATGATCCTTACCTACTCATTAGGGTTCGCTTAGGCAATTTTTAAAGCTGTGGCGGTAATGTGGTGGGGATTGGGTCTTTGAGTTTTTAGTAGAGAGTACGATGACCGATCTTGTTAGACCGCGAGTCAAATATGTTATTGGGCCTGACGGCAGCCCTCTTACGATTGCCGATCTTCCGCCGACGAATACACGTCGCTGGGTTATCCGGCGCAAGGCGGAAGTGGTTGCTGCGGTGCGCGGCGGGCTTTTGAGCCTCGACGAGGCATGCCAGCGCTACAAGCTGACCACCGAGGAATTCCTGTCCTGGCAAGCGTCGATCGACGAATACGGCCTTGCCGGGCTGCGCACGACGCGCATCCAGCAATACCGGCACTAGAGCCAGGACCACAACAGAAAAGGGCGCGGTAACCGCGCCCTTTTGCCTGTCGGTAATGCCTGCTTCAGACCGTCAGCACCACCTTGCCGATCGGCCTAGTGGCGAGAAAAGCGTGCGCGGCGCCCGCCTGTTCGAGCGGAAACGCCTTTGCCACATGGACCGCAAGCTTTCCCGCATCGACCAGTTTGCCAAGTTCGACGAGGCCTTCACGGTCGGGCACGACGGACATGCGCTCGACGCGGATCCCACGCGCAGCAGCCTTGGCTCGGGTGGTGTCGTGGACATTGAGCAGCGACACCAGGGCGCCACCGTCCTTCAGGACTGTCAGCGATTGGTCGGCATGGTCGCCGCCCATCGGCTCCAGCACCAGGTCGACGTCGCTGACCTCGGCGGTGAAATCTCGCTTGGTGTAGTCGACCACTTCATCGGCGCCGAGCGAGCGGACGAAATCGAGTTTCTTCGGGCTGGCGGTGGCGATGACATAAGCGCCGTGCGCCTTGGCGATCTGCACCGCCAGATGCCCGACGCCGCCGGCCGCGGCATGGATCAGCACGCGCTGGCCGCGCTTCAGGCCGCCATGGCGGACAAGGCCTTGCCAGGCGGTCAGGCCGGCCAGCGGCAGCGCGCTGGCATGATTGTGGTCGATGCCTTGGGGCTTCGGTGCGATTTCATCGGCCGGCGCCACAGCGAGTTCCGCATAGGCCGCGGCCTGCTTGGGAAAATGCGGCATGCCGAACACGGCGTCACCGACCTTGAGGCCGCCACCGACGCCTGGGCCCACCGCCTCGACCGTGCCTGAAATATCCCAGCCCAAACTGAAGGGCGGTTCGCCCAGCAAAGGATAGTAACCGGCGCGCACCGAGCCATCGACCGGATTGATGCCGGCGGCATGCACGCGCACGAGCACTTCGCCTGACTTGGGCGAGGGCGCGGGGCGATCGGCGATGACGAGGACGTCGGGCCCGCCGACGGAATTCTGGATAACGGCACGCATGGGAGGCTCCTGCTGGGGTTTTCTGAGCCACTATCATTTCGATAGTAACATTCCCTTGTCCAGTATGTACCTTTTCCATATATAGGCACCTCATGGATAGTGATAATGATTGCGGCTCCGGCTATGACGCCTTCCAGCGGACGTGTCCTTCGCACGCCGTGCTCGAGATGCTGGCCAGCAAATGGATCTATCTGACGGTTTGTGCGCTGCGCCGTGGCCGGATGCGCAATGGGGAACTGGCGCGCAAGCTCGAAGGCATCACGCCCAAAATGCTGACGCAGACGCTGCGCGTCCTCGAGCGCGACGGTCTGGTGCGGCGCGAAATCTTTCCGGTGATCCCGCCGCGGGTCGAATATGAATTGACCGAACTTGGCCAGAACCTGGCGGGGCTGCTCACCCAGATACGCTCCTGGTCGGAAGAGCATGTGCCTGACATCAAGCAAGCGCGGGCGAGGGCGGCGGCGAACCAGGACGGGGATTTGACACGGGCCTGAAGCTGCGGCCGCCTTGCGGCCAAGTCAGCAGCGCTGGAGCCTTTTGGTCCGGAGCAAGAAGATCGGCGTCAGGCGGCGCCGGTCGGCTCAAACTCTGCCGTCAGCCGATCATGGCGCTGCGACCGCCGAGTTCCGCGTCGCGGATCTTGGTGTCGCGCGATTCCAGCATCTCGGCCTTGGAAAGCTCCGCTTCAGCTTCGCCGAGTAATGATTCGGCAGCGCTTCGCTGCTGGGCGAGGTCGCTTTGAGAGTTTCTGAGGTTATCACGGCGCAGACGCGCCGCCTTGGCGAAGGTCGGATAGGCAAAATGATTGATGTCCGTGATGCCGGCCTTCTTCTCCTCGGCGGTGATCTGAAGCTCCAGTTCAACGGCCATGCGCTCGAACTCGGCGATCATCATGTCGAGCTGCAGCAGCTGCCGCCGCTTCTCATTCACCTGAAATTGCTTCAGCCGAACGAGGTTTTCACGTGACTTCATGATTCGGTACTCCCGGAAACGCACACCTGCACATATCGTCCAATCCGCCCGCCAGGGCCTGGCGCCGCCCGTATCCACCGGCATTCCCCGAACTATGGGAAACAAATCCCTAAAGTTTTTTGCCGGCGGTAACCATTCGTTTACGCGCATTGTTAATCATAAGGGCGAGGACTTAAGGCCGGGTAAAAATTCCGGCTCCCGATACGGAAGCCGGCCAGCGAGTCCCTTGAGTCACTTAGTCCGACTTATTAATGTGTTGCATTAGCGATTTGGTTCTGTGATTCATCATTAGATTCAAGAGGGTGTAGAAAGGGGTTAAAAAATCTGGTACCGTCCTTGGTGCGGAATTAGGTTTTGTTAACCATTCGATGGCAGCCTCTGTTCAGGCAATCACTGCTCCGGTCCCGGATGGGTCGTGACATGGTCCGGCGGCAGAAAAGGGGAATGAAATGCGCGTTCTGCTGATAGAAGACGACAGTGCAACCGCTCAGAGCATCGAGCTGATGCTCAAATCTGAAAGTTTTAATGTTTACACGACCGACCTCGGCGAAGAAGGTGTCGATCTCGGTAAACTTTATGATTACGATATCATTCTTCTCGACCTCAACCTTCCCGATATGTCCGGCTACGAAGTCTTGCGGACACTTCGCCTGTCCAAGGTGAAGACGCCGATCCTGATCCTGTCCGGCATGGCCGGTATAGAGGACAAGGTGCGCGGCCTGGGCTTCGGCGCCGACGACTATATGACCAAGCCGTTCCACAAGGACGAACTGGTCGCCCGCATTCATGCCATCGTGCGCCGTTCCAAGGGCCATGCCCAGTCGGTCATCACCACCGGCGACCTGGTGGTCAATCTCGACGCCAAGACCGTCGAAGTCGGCGGCCAGCGCGTGCATCTGACCGGCAAGGAATACCAGATGCTGGAGTTGCTCTCGCTGCGCAAGGGCACCACGCTGACCAAGGAAATGTTCCTCAACCACCTTTATGGCGGCATGGACGAACCGGAACTGAAGATCATCGACGTTTTCATTTGCAAGCTGCGCAAGAAGCTCGACGCAGCATCCGGTGGCCAGAACTACATCGAGACGGTCTGGGGTCGCGGCTATGTGCTGCGCGAGCCGGAAGACATCCGCGTCAGCGCCTGAGCGAACATCATCCAATTGAATCAATGCAAAAAACCCGGCTCAGGCCGGGTTTTTTGCTGTCCTTTTGTGGCCGAAAACGAGCCGAATCAGGCGGCAACCTTCAAGGTACGAAAACGTTCGAGCAGTTGCGGCCGGTTGAACGGCTTCAACAGATAACCCTGGGCGCCGGCGCGCTTTGCCTTCATGATCGAGGCAACATCGACCTCGACCAGCGAGATCAGAATCTGCGGTTTGATCGTGCTCTCCATGGCGCGAACCTGGCGAATGACGTCGACCGCTTGCATGTCCGGCAGGGCGCCGTCGACGACAATCACATCAGGCATCTCGGCAGCGCACATCTCAACAGCATCAAGTCCAGTTGCCGCTTCGATCACCACCATGTCGGAGCCGCCAAGAATCCGTTTTGCAACCTTTCTGATGACGCTCGAATCGTCGACAAACATGCAGCGCTTCATTTCCGGGTCCTCTTTGCCATGGGGCGAACCGGCGGCATCCGGGTATCGGGATGCACACTAGGCCGATCTGGTAAAGAAGCAGAAAAGCCGTTAGGTAAAGTTTTTACAAACATGTCGTCTGCAGCCCCATTCGGCAGGGGCATTGCCGGCAATGAAACTTTCCTGTTCTGAATTGCCGCAAATATCAGCGGGAAAAGATACTTGATTGTTCTTGATGCTCGGACGTCCTGCCGAACGGCTTCGCTCAAGCCGCGGACAGCACGATCTCTTCGGCGGTCGCATGAATCGAGATCGTCATGTTGGCCTCACGCGCCAGCAGCAGCGTGTAGTAGGGCTGGACGGTATGGGCGTCGATAGGCTCCTCGGGCTTGTTGCCGGAATGGAGCTCGAGGAATTTCGGCGGCACGCGCAGCATCGGGCCGCTTGCGGCAAGCGCAAAGCGCGGCTCGGTGTCGAGGTTTTCCAGCGTGACCACCAATCTGCCACCGCGCGGGATGGCAGCATTGGCGACGAGCAGCAAATTGAGCAGCAGCTTGACCTTGTTCTTGGGCAGCAGGGCGCGAACCCCGTTCCAGATCAATTCCGGCTTCTCGTTCTTCAGGAAGGCGATGGCGACGGACTCGGCATCGCCGGTGTCGATCATCATGCCGGCCGAACCGGCGGCGCCGAAGGCGATGCGGGCGAATTGCAGGCGGGCCGAAGCGTTTCTGGCGCTCTGCCGGATCAGTTTCATGGCGTCTTCGTCGGCGCCGCCCTCGTCCAGGAGTTCAAGGCCGTTGTTGATGGCGCCGACCGGCGAAATGATGTCGTGGCAGACTCGGCTGCACAACAAGGCTGCGAGATCGGGTGCGGAGAGAGAGAAAAGCTCAGCCATCGGCGAAAAATCCCTGCTAAAATTCACATCCTGGTGGCCGCGCGGCCGACAGCCACGCTCACCACCCGAATCACGCTCTCTCCCCCAGGCATACTGAATACACAGCGCCCGAGCGTGCAGCAACAATCCACAATTCTTGTGAGAAAAACGGCATCTTTGCACAGGGTGGGAGCCCGTGCAGACAGTCAGAAACAGCCTTCGAACCGCCATGTTCATGTGGGAGGTTAATGGTTGAAAAAGGATTACGGCATAGTTTGCCCGTAACAGTCATCCTTAACGGTCGCCTAAAGAGCCGGACGGGGTGCGAGGCGTCGGCGAAAGTGCTCCCTGACGGAGATTGGAAGCATGGTTTCCCGATTCTACGACCGGACGTTTGTCCGCGTCTTCTTCATGGCGATTGCCCTGATGGGCGCTCTCGCATTCTCAACCTCTGCGTCGCGGGCACAGGAATACACCGCTCAGGAGATCGTCGATTCCGGTCACAAGTTCTTCGGCGCGACGTCGGGCGGTCTCGCAACCGTCGTCGAGAAGATTTTTGCCTCCTACGGCCTGCCCAATGGCTATCTGCTCGGCGAAGAGGGATCCGGCGCGCTGATCGGGGGCCTGACCTATGGCGAAGGTACGCTCTACACCAAGAATGCCGGCGACCATAAGGTGTTCTGGCAAGGGCCTTCGCTCGGTTGGGATTTCGGCGGCGAGGGATCGCGGGTGATGATGCTCGTCTATAACCTCGACGACGTCAGCAATCTCTACAATCGGTTCGGCGGCGTTGCCGGTTCGGCCTATGTCGTGGCCGGCGTCGGCTTCAACGTGCTGCAGAACAACAGGGTGCTGCTGGTGCCGATCCGCACCGGCGTCGGCGCGCGGCTTGGCGTCAATCTCGGCTATCTGAAGCTGACGCAGAGGCCGACCTGGAATCCCTTCTGAGCGATTCCGACCACACTTCGACCCGATCAACAGATTCTGACCCGGTGCAGCTGCGGCAAACCCTTGCCGCAGCGCTGGATTTGCGTCATGCGAACATGGCAAAGTCCAGACTTGGCGGTTGCCGGATAGCGGCCCGCCCGTAACGGGTAGTCACCTTGGTTCAGTCGATCCTGTTCTTCGCCCTCGGCTTTCTGTGCGCAGGCTTTCTGGCGCTGCTGGTCGCGCCGGCCATCTGGCGGCGGGCGGTTGTGCTGACACGCAAGCGTGTCGAGGCGTCGGTGCCGCGAACGCTGGCCGAGATCCAGGCCGACAAGGACAGCTTGCGGGCCGAGTTCGCCATGACGACGCGCCGGCTCGAAATCAGCATCAAGACGCTGCGTGAGCAGGCGAATGAGCAACTCGTCGAAATCAATCGCGGCCGCGAGGCGCTGAAGGGCCTGGCGGTCGAGCGCAAGGACAAGAAGCAGGCGCTTTCGGAGCTCGGGGAAAAAAACGAATTGCTGCTGCATCGCGAGCAGCAGATACAACAGCTGTCTGACAGGCTTGCACAAACAGAGCGCATGATGGAAAAGCGCGCGCTCGAGCTGGAAAAGCTCGAACATATGTACGACGACGCGTCCTTCTCCTCCAGCAATCGTCAGATCGAACTGGTGGCGCGCGAATCCGAGCTGGAAAAACTTGCCAACGACATTTCAGTGCTGCGCGGCCAGCGCAAGGAGGCCGACAGGCGCCATCAGGAAGTCGTCGCCGAGGCCAAGGCCACGCGCGATGCCTTGAAGGCCGAAAAGAAAAGAACCGCCGACCTCGACAGAAAGCTCGAGCGTCTGCTCGCCACGCTTGCCGATCGCGAGGACAAGCTCGATCGCCGCGAAAAGGAACTGGCCCGGCTTCGCGAACGGGTGAAGGGCGAGGCTGCGGGAGCCGCCGCGGCTGCTGGCCTGGTTGGTGCGCAAGACAGTGCCCGCGCCAGGAACGAGGACATCGACAAGACGCTCGCCAAGCTCGAAGGCGACCGAGAGCGGCTCGAAGCCAGGCTGACGACGCTGGCCCGCGAAAACAAGCGGATGAAGGCGGAGCTTGGCGGTTCTGGATCCGCGAAGCCCGGGAATGGCCCCGGCAATGGCAATGATACCGGTTCTGCCTTGCGCGAACAGATGAACAATCTGGCGGCTGAGGTCGTCCATTTGACGGCCAAGCTCGAAGGACCGGATTCACCGATCGCCAAGGCGCTGGCGGCGCCGCAGGAAACGCGGTCAGGAACCACCAGCCTCGCCGATCGCGTCCGGGCGTTGCAGAAGGCAGATTTGCCGAGCTGAGTTTCAAGCCCCGGCTTGAAATTGCCTGACTACGCCTATCAGGGCGAAAAATGGTGCAGCGCAATGGCTGACGCGGCAGCAACATTCAGGCTGTCGAACCCTTCCGACATCGCGATCCGCACCGTCCGCAGGCGGGCAAGCAGGCTCTCCGGGAGGCCCTCGCCTTCGGTGCCGAGATAGAGCGCCAGTCGTTTCGGTCGCGCGGCATCGCGAATGTCAGCCTCACCACGCGGCGACAAAGCGACCTGGCCGAAGCCCAACTCGCCGAGCTTCGCGATGAAAGCTTCAGTGTCGCCGAAGGACGCAAAGGGCACCTTCAACGCGGCGCCGACGGAGACGCGGATCGCCTTGCGATACAGTGGGTCGCAACAGGTGGCGTCGACGAAGACGGCATCGGCGCCGAAGGCGGCGGCATTGCGGAAGATCGATCCGATATTGTCATGGTTGGCGATGCCGATGAGAACGACGATCAACGCTTCGGCAGGCAAGGTGTCGAGCAAGGCCTCGGCGGGCTGTGGCGTGCCCTTGCTGCAGATCGCCATTATACCGCGATGCATGTGGAAGCCGGCGATCCTGTCCATGACGGCGCTTGCCGCAACGTAGACCGGCAGGTCGGCAGGGGCCTTGCGCAGTATGTCGTGGAGCCCGGCCAGGCGGTTTTCGAGAACCAGGACCGACTCCGCAGCAAAGCGTCCGGCTGACAGCAGGACGTCCAGCACCACCTTGCCTTCGGCAACGAACCGGCCATGGCGGCCGGTGAGATCGCGCTCGCGGATGTCGAGATAGGCGGCGACCCGCGGATCGCGCGCGTCGTCGATCTGGATCGGATCCATCAATACCTCGGCCGGCGAAAAATCGTCAGCGAGGTAAGGAGCGATCGGAGCCGCCAGTCAAGCCCTGCAGGTCAAGTCCCGGCGCGGCGCAGACGCGTTGCCATTTGGGACAAGTCGCCTATCCCGAAAATGCCGTCCAGCATGCGCAACAGTTCGCGCACGGCTTCGGACTTGCAGGAATAGTAGATCATCTGCCGGTCGCGGCGGGTCTCGACAAGATCGAGCGCCCTGAGCTTGGCCAGATGTTGCGACAAAGCGGACTGGCTGAGCATCACCTTTTCGGCGATGGCGCCGACCGACATTTCACCGTCGGCCAGATAGCTCATGATCAAGAGCCGCTTTTCGTTGCCCATAAGGGTCAGAAATGTCGCCGCCGATTCGGCATTGGCGATTAGTTTGGTCGAGACCATCGATGCCCCATGTTTTCCTGCTCATCCAAACGCTATGGGGGCAAATAGCGTTGGCTGCTATAATTCAGCTATGGATCACGCTGCTGATTCAGCGTCGCCTGAATCGTAGATCATTTCGCCCAAATCTCAAGACGTGCTTTTGATTCATGACGATTATCCTTGCGTAGCTGGCGCACGACCGGCTTTGGCCATGTCGACCAGAACCGGCCGCAGGTCGCGCGCGGTCTTCAATGGCTGCGGAAAATAGACCCTGCAAACGGTGTCGCCCGATGCCAGGTCCATGCCATCGGCATCGAAGCCGGTCATGGTCCAACCATCACCTTCAACCCTGGCGAAATGATGGGCATAGACGGCGATGGCGTCGAGATGGTCGGCATTCATGTGGTCGAGAGCGGATTGTTCGCTGGCGGCCAGCTCGTCGACGATCAACCCCTCGGTGATGAGATCGGCACGGTCGAGCAGGTAGGCCTTGCCGAAGCCGCCATTCAGCCTGGCGCGCTCCGGCTCGAGGCGAAAGATCGAGAAATCGCCGAGCCCGGCATAGAGCTTTGCCTTGGGATTGCGGTTGAGATAGCGCCGCTCGGCGCGGGCATGCGCGCTCGACCCGCGTTCCAGCGGCTGCGCCCGGCAGACCAGCGTTATCCTGGGATGCGCCAGCGGATCGCCCTTGCCGGGTTCGCCGACAAGCAGCGAGCAGCGCGGCTCGGCAAGGATGGCGCCGGTATGGGCTGACAGCGCCGAGACAAGGATCAGAGGCGTGCCATCGATGTCGGTGGCGACGCCGACCCTGGAGGCCAGCGGTGCGCCGGTCGACGGCTCGATCACCGCGAAGGCGCCGAACCGGGCGCTGCGGATCAGCGTTGCGGCCAGCCTGATCGCCTCGGCGTCCGTCGCGCGTATGACGTCCTTCTTCGGCTGGTCCAAAATGCTCACCAGGTAAGTTGATTTTCTAAATCCAGTTATTGGCCAATCATGCCGGCTTTGACAAGCGCTTTGATCTCGGCTGTCGAAAAGCCGAAGCGCGCCAGCACAGTCTGGGGCAGCTGATCGTCATCTTCAGGCATGCCGGCAAGCGCCGGCTGCGAGGCCGAGAAGCGTGGCGCGGGCGCGGGGCGCTCGAGCGCACCGGCTTTCACAAATGCGTGACGCGCCCGGTTGTGCGGATGATCCCTGGCTTCGGCCAGCGACAGAACCGGCGCCACGCAGGCGTCGCTTGCGGCAAACAGCGCGTCCCAGTCGTCGCGTGTCTTCTGCCGGAACCTGTCGGCAATGGCCGCGCGCATGTCCGGCCACAACGCCTTGTCGTATTGGCCGCGGACAAAATCCTCGCCGAGCGGCAGCAGCCTTGCGAAGGCGGCGAAGAAGCGCGGCTCAAGGCAACCGACCGCAACGTGGCGTGCATCCGCCGTCTCATAGCTATCGTAGAAGGGCGCACCGGAATCGAGCAGGTTGGCGCCGCGCCGGTCACTCCACAGACCTGCCGACATGAAGGCGTGTATGGGAGCCGCCAGCATCGAAGCGCCCTCGACCATCGCCGCGTCGATCACCTGGCCTTTGCCGGAGCGCGAGCGCTCGAACAGCGCTGCAAGCACCCCGGCGATCAGCATCATGGCGCCGCCGCCATTGTCGGCGATCAGATTCAGCGGCGGCACCGGCCGGCCTTCCTCCCGGCCGATGGCATGCAACACACCGGAATAGGCGAGGTAGGTGATGTCGTGGCCGGCGCGACCTGCGAGCGGCCCGTCCTGGCCGAAGCCGGTCATGCGGCCGTAAATCAGCGCCGGATTGCGCGCCAATGCAGCATCCGGGCCGAGACCGAGCCGCTCCATCACACCGGGGCGAAAGCCTTCGACAAACAGATCGGCCTTTTCGACAAGGTGCAGCAGCAGTTCCGTGCCTTTTGCCTGCTTGAGGTCGACGCGCAGGATGGAGCGGCCGTGACGGTCGAGATTGTACGCATCGGAGAGCGGCAGCAGGGGTTGGTCCGAACCGGTGCGCTCGATGCGCAGCACCTCGGCGCCCATGTCCGACAGCATCAGCCCCGCCAGCGGCACCGGGCCAAGCCCAGCCATCTCGATGACTTTCAGGCCGGCCAGCGGACCGGTCTTCACTGCGCCGGCCGCCATGGCCGTCTATTTCGGCGCCATGCGGATTGCCCCATCGAGGCGGATGGTTTCGCCGTTCAGCATCTGGTTTTCGACGATATGCAGGGCGAGCGCGGCATATTCGGACGGCTCGCCGAGGCGGGACGGGAAGGGCACGGCCGCGCCGAGCGAATCCTGCACCTCCTGCGGCATGCCGGCCATCATTGGCGTCTTGAAGATGCCGGGCGCGATGGTGCAGACGCGAATGCCGGAGCGCGCCAGGTCGCGGGCAACCGGCAGCGTCATGCCGACGACGCCGCCCTTGGATGCGGCATAGGCGGCCTGGCCGATCTGGCCATCATAAGCGGCCACCGACGCGGTGTTGACGATGACGCCGCGCTCGCCGCCCTGCAGCGGTTCGAGTTTGGCGGCACGGTCGGCGACGAGGCGGATCATGTTGAAGGTGCCGATCAAATTGATCTCGATCACCTTGCGGTACTGGTCGAGCGGATGTGGACCATCCTTGCCGATCGTCTTCACGCCGATGGCAATGCCCGCGCAATTGACCAGGATGCGCGCTGGCCCAAGTCTCTTTTCCACCTCGGTGACCGCGGCCGCACCGCTGTCGGCGCTGCTCACATCGCACTGGATGGCGGCGCCGCCAATGTCGCCCGCCACCTTCGATGCCCGGTCGAT
This sequence comes from Mesorhizobium sp. C432A, assembly GCF_030323145.1. Classification (NCBI taxonomy): domain Bacteria; kingdom Pseudomonadati; phylum Pseudomonadota; class Alphaproteobacteria; order Hyphomicrobiales; family Phyllobacteriaceae; genus Mesorhizobium; species Mesorhizobium sp. C432A. The sequence continues at coordinate 2,600,694 of NZ_CP100470.1, forward strand.
GCCGATATCGAAAATGGCGACGCGCGCGCCCTTGTCGGCCAGCGCGCGGGCGGTTGCCTCGCCGAGGCCGGAGCCGCCGCCGGTTACGATCGCAATCTGGCCGTTCGGGTTCATGCTGCATGCTCCGTGCTGTTCCGGGTCATGCTACGGAGGTCGCCGCCATGGTGCAACCTGACCAATGGGGATCCATCGCGACCGGTGCCGTGACCGATCCTGGAGCTCAGGCCATCACTGGTGCCTGCTCCGCGATCCTGGCAAGGCTGGCATGGCCGACCTCGCCGGAGAGCCGCGCCACGGCACCGGGCACGATCTCGTGCGACAGCAGCCGGTCGAGGTCGACCGGGCGCGGCATGGAGATCTGGCCGCGGGGGATCTTTCTGAAGCCGAGCGGGCCGTAATAAGGCTCGTCGCCGACAAGGATCACCGCCGGCGCGCCGGCCTTGGCGGCCGCCTCCAGCGCGATCGCCACGAGCCGGCGGCCGATGCCGAGATTTTTGAAGGCGGGCCGCACGGCAAGCGGCCCGAGCATCAGCGCGCGGCCGGCGCCGGCGGCGATGCGGGTCATGCGCACCGAAGCAATGACGATGTCGCCATCCATGGCGACAAAGGACAGCGAGCGCTCGTGGCCGCCGGTCTCGCGGATCTTGTAGGCGGCCAGCACGAAACGGCCGGGGCCAAAGGCTTCGTCGTTGATGGCTTCGATTTCGGGATCATGCGCCGGAGTTTCCGGCAGGTATTTCACGTCGGCAAGGCTCATGGTCTTCGCGGTCCGATAAAGAGGAAAGGTTGCTGCAAGCGGCAGCGTTCGCCAGTCAGCGCTTTCTAAGCGCGGGCGCCCTTTCGTCGTCGGTCAAACCGGATCAAGCCAAGATCGAACATGCGGAGTGTCCGCTAGCATCAATTTCCGGCGGCTGCAATCGGCTGTTTTCATCCGGCGTTTCATACGAGTGACGCTCTGTTCAGCAGATGACGGCTTCGGCATTGCCGCCTTGCGACTACATTGGCCAAGGCACGCAAGGAGATTTCGTATGGGATTGCTGGTCGAAGGCAAATGGCAGGGCCGTCCGGCCAATGTCGATAGCAGCGGCAGGTTCATCCGCGCCGAGACGCAGTGGCGTGACTGGATCACGCGCGACGGCGCGCCGGCGCAAGGTCGTACGCGCGGCTTCAAGGCCGAGCCCGGACGCTACCATCTTTATGTCTCGCTCGCCTGTCCGTGGGCGCACCGCACGCTGATCTTTCGCGCGCTGAAGAAGCTAGAAGACATCATCCCGGTTTCAGTCGTGCATCATTTCCTCGGTGCTGAGGGCTGGACGTTTTTGGCCGAGGATGGCGCCACCGGCGACACGCTCTACGGCCTCGACTTCCTGCACCAAATCTACACCAAGGCCGATCCAGCCTATTCGGGCCGGGTTTCGGTGCCGGTGCTGTGGGACAAGAAGGAAGAGACCATCGTCTCCAATGAATCCGCCGAAATCATCCGCATGCTCAATTCGGCCTTCGACGAGTGGGGCGATGCCGCTCTCGATTCCTATCCGCCAGGCCTGCGCGGCGAGATCGACAAGGTCAATGCGCTGGTCTTTCCAGCCGTCAACAACGGCGTCTACCGTGCCGGCTTTGCCACCACGCAAGCGGCCTATGAAGAGGCGTTCGGCGAGCTGTTCGCGGCGCTCGACACGCTGGAGGGCCGACTGTCAAAACAGCGCTATCTCACTGGCGAGCGTGTCACCGAGGCCGATTGGCGGCTGTTCACCACGCTGGTGCGTTTCGACCCGGTCTATTTCGGCCATTTCAAATGCAATCTGCGCCGTATAGCCGACTATCCGAACCTTTCGAACTATCTGCGTGACCTCTACCAGGTGCCTGGTATCGCCGGCACGGTGAACCTGCACCACATCAAAATGCACTATTACGGCAGCCACGAGAGCATCAACCCGACGCGCATCGTGCCGGTCGGGCCTGGGCTCGACTATGGCGCGCCGCACGACCGGGCGCGGTTCAGGCAGGCGGCGTGAGCATCGGATTGACAGCCTACCAGTACGGCGATACCGGCTGGCCTTCAAAAACCTCGGCAAGCCGCCGCAGCGTCGCCGGCGTCGTGCCATGCGGCAAGCGGTCGAGCGGAAAGAAGCCTGCTTCGGCGATCTCGTGGTCCGGCAGTTTCGGCGCGGTCTGGTTGAAGGTTTCGATGAGATAGAGGCCGACATGGTCGCGGCGGCTGGAGCGGCGGTTGAAATGCATCGATTTCAGCACCGGCTGGGCTGTCAGCGCGATGTTGCCTTCCTCGGCCAGTTCGCGCACCAGCGCCTCACCGAGCGTCTCGCCGACTTCGACGCCCCCGCCCGGCAATTGCCAGCCGGGAACGTAGGTGTGGCGGATGAGGAAGACAGTGTTCGAGGCGCGATCGTGGATCAGGCCGCGCACGCCCAGCGTCATCGGCCGCCGCAGCAGGAAATAGAGATGGAACAGCCTTGCCCTGAGGCCTGCCCAACCGGTCTGGCGAAACGCCTGCTCCGGGTCCGATATAGCCATGACTAGCGAAACCGTGGATGGGCAGGAAACAGTGAGTGGAAAGCGGGGAACGCGTCGCCTATGAAGGAAGGATGTTCAGGCTCGCGCATATTTCCGATGTCCATCTGGGGCCGCTTCCCGGTGTAACCTATCGCGAACTCGCGTCCAAGCGCGTCGTCGGCTACGTCAACTGGCAGCGCAACCGCCGCCGCCATATGCACGATGCCGTCATCGACACCATCGTCGCCGACATGAAGGCGAGCACACCCGACCACCTCACCGTTACCGGCGATCTGGTCAATCTGGCGCTCGACGGCGAGATCGAGATGGCCAAGCACTGGCTTGAGACGCTGGGTTCGCCGGAGGATGTCTCGGTGGTGCCGGGCAACCACGACGCCTATGTGCCGGGCGCCTTCGACAAGGTCTGCCGCTCCTGGGCGGCGTGGATGAGCGGCGACGGCGTGACTGCGCCGATCGACCGCAACGCTTTTCCCTATCTGCGCGTACGCGGCAATGTCGCGCTGATCGGCGTTTCGACGGCGCGCGCCACGGCGCCGTTCATGGCCAACGGCTTCTTCCTCGAAGGTCAGGCGCAAAGGCTGGCGACAGTGCTCGACGCAACGAACAAACGCGGCCTGTTGCGGGTGATCATGATCCATCATCCGCCGGTGCGCGGCGCCGTCGCCCAGCAAAAGCGCCTGTTCGGCATCTCCCGCTTCCACAAGACCGTTCATAGGCATGGCGCCGAACTTGTGCTGCACGGCCATTCGCATCTGCCGTCGCTGTTCTTCATCGGCGGGCGCGGCGCCAGGATTCCGGTCGTCGGCGTCGCCGCCGCCGGGCAGTCGCCAGGCAGCAAGAACCCGGCGGCACAGTACAATCTGCTCGATATTGACGGGGAGAAGGGCAATTGGCTGATTCGCCTGACGCGGCGCGGCCTGACCGGGCCGGCCTTGCCGCCATCGGACCTGCAGGTCATTGAACTCGGCGCGCAGACACCGAGGCCTTCAGATCGTTGATCAGAAGCTGATCTTCATCGCCATCAGGCGATCCCAAAACAGCGCGGCCGCCACCGCCAGGCCAACAAGCGCGCCGGCGGCGACGAAGCCCAGGCCTGCAAAGAAGGTTGACCAGCTCTTGCCTGGCGCGGCTGCTTGCAAGGGCGGCTCCGCTTCGACCACCGCAGGGCGTTTCAGGTCGGCGACGGCCGGCTCGACACCGCCCTCCATCATGCGCTGGCGCTCGACGATACGCTCCGCCACATAGCGCGTGACCTGATCGGCGACCGGTTTCATATCGGTCGATTCGGCGAGCACGACGCGGCCGATGCGGGTATCCCTGAGAAAGCGGTAGGTGCGGCGGTCGCGCCCCATGGCGACATGGCTGACGGCGTCGATCCACAGGCGGGGCTGCAGGCCGGAGGAGACGACGAAGTCGAAATTGTCCATGTCAGCGGGCACGTCGGCAAAGACCGGGGCGAGCTCGGCCGCGAGCAGATCAAGCCGCATCCGGTGCGCCTCGCGCATGTCGACCACGACATCGTCGCGATCGGCGAAGGCATTTTTCACATCGCGAACGGCGTCGGACAGTTTGCGGGAGGTGTCGATGGGGGTGATGTTTTCGCCAGTGTCCTTCATCGGCGTCGCCTCGCTGATATGGTTAATTGCGAGTTAACACAGGCGGCGGCAAAATGCACTGGCGAGATGCGGGGCGCAAGTAAGTTAGCTCGCCGCGGCCTCGAATGTCGGACGCAGGCGCCTGCCGCGGCGTGCCATGTTTCGGCGCACGGCCTGGGCGACCACATCAGGCACTTCCTCGACCAGCATATGGCCGGCATCGAGCACGTGATGAATATGAAAATGCGCCGGCAGACAATCAGCCTGGGTAAAGGGCAGCACCGGATCGTCCGTTCCCCAAACCACCATCACCGGCATGTCGAGGGTGTCCAGCTGTTCGCGGGGTATGACCCCCTGCCGCTCGTTCCTGGTCATGACGGCCGATATCTCAATCAGCTTGCGCAACTGGCCGGGCGACGGCGTAGGTCCGCCAGGACGCCAACGATGCGTTCGGGCGGCGGGCTTCGCGGTCCCGACATGGCGGCAAGGCAGGCGCGGATTTCCCGTCTGTCGGCGGCCGCGGCGTAGCGGCGCAACAGCGGTCCGTTGATCTCGGGGCCAACACCGCCCGGCGCCAGAAGCGTCAGCGAGCCTATCCTTTCAGGCTCGGCAAGCGCCATCAGGGAGGCGACCGCGCCGCCCATCGAATGACCGGCGACATGCACCCTTGCTATCCCGCGTGCGGCGATATCGGCGAGAACCGCTCGCGCCGCTGTTTTGGCCGGGCCGCTGCCAGGAAATTCGAGAGACAGTCCGTGTCCCGGAAGATCGTAGGCCAAGGTCCTGACATCGGGCCCTAGCGACGCGGTCACCTCGCGCCAGATATCATGGCAACCACCGAAGCCATGCAGCAGGACGACCGTCTTCGGCCCGGCGCCCCGCTCGGCAACATAGAGGGATGAGACCATGAAAATGTGCGATTATTGCAAGACTGGAGAGGAAATTCCAATCGAGGCTGGATTGCTCCCAGTCCAGACCGATGGCCAGTAAAGTTTTCGCGATCCGGAAAGACTAGCTGGCGTTGCCGAGGCCCGCGGCGCGCAGCGCCTCAACCAGCCGGTCGGTCAGATCGGCGGGATATTTGCGCTCGGCGAAGGCCGCGCGCGGATCGGCGGCGAATTTCGGGAATTTGGTGGTCAGCTCATCCAGAAGCTTGGCTGCCAGCTGTTCGCGGCCGGCAGCCTTGGCGCCGATCAGCCGCGCCGCCAGATAATGCGATTTCATCGCCGTCGTGCGCAGCGACTCGCTGGCTATCGCGGCCTTGTTCATCTCGCCCAGCATGAATTGCCCGGCGAAAAGCCCAAAATCCCACCATGTCGGATGGCCGCTGAACGTCTCGACGGCATGGGTCAGGATGGGTGTTCCCTCGGCATATTTGCCGGCAAAGATCAGGCCATAGCCGTAAGCGGCAGCCATGCCGAGGTCGTAGGGGTTGAGCTCATAGGCCTTGCGCATCCAGCGGATCGATTCCTCGGTGTTGCCGAGGCGCGAATTGAGGTAGCCATAGGCGCGGTGCGCATAGGGGCTGGTCGGTCCCATCTGGATGGCGCGATGGGCGAAAGACATTGCCTGTTCGACCGTCGCGCCAGGCGGATAGGCGTAATGATCGGTTGCGGCCTCAAGGGTCAGGGAGGCCAGTTCCGAATAGACCAACGACGATTTCGCACCCTGGCCGGCGAGGTTGTCCAGGCAGCGATAGGCGGCCTCGTGCGTCCTGGTGCTCTGGTCGAGATAGTATCTGTCGTTGAGGATCAGGCAGCTCGTCAGCCCGGTCTGAATGCCGTTCTGTTCGATGTAGCTGTAGAGCGGGCCGGAGGCGGGAACGGTCGAGCTGAGGATGGCGGCGATACGATCCTCGACGGTGCCAGGTGCGCTGTCGGCGGCCGGCAGACTGCGGGACAAAAGCACGCGGCCGGTCGCCACGCTCTGCAGTTCGAGCGTCACGTCACCTGCCATTGGTCCCGGCAGGACATCGAAAACGAAGCTGGTCGGGTCGGTGCTCGGATCGCGCTTGCTGTCGGCGTCGCGGCCGATGAAGTCGATCGTGTCGAAACCGGCAAGGCCGGCGCGCAGCGAAGCGGCGACGCGGCCGGCCTCGGGGCCGGTGGCCTTCACGGCGATATAGACGAGGGGCAGGGCCTCCATCGACGGCGATGCGATGCTGCTCGTTACGCCCGCGGTCTCGACCGCCGCGGTCGGATCGCTGCTGGCAAGCAATGCGCCGCTGCCCTGGCGCAGGATGAGCACGCCCAGCATGAGGATGACCAGCGTCATGGCGACCCAGAAGAACTGGAGATGGCGCGCCAGCGAAGGCCCAGGTTCTGTAACCCCCAAGGCCGTCGCGGCAGCGGGAACGGCGTCAAGAGCCGTCTGGTCGGGCGATCCGGGCAAGGCGGCTACCGCCGCCGCAAGCGGCTCCTGCCCAACCGGCAGGCGTATGGCGTTGAGCTCATAGGACGGCACGTAGCCGCCGCGCGGAATGGCAATGCGAACCGGTTCGGCGATGCCTTCATTGGCGAAATAATGCTGGAGAAGTTCGCGCAGCCGGCCTGCCTGCACCCGGACAACGGCGTCGGTCGATGAATCGAAATCGCCGTCCTTGCCGAAGACGTCCATGGCGATGGAGAAACCCTTGAGCCTGTCGGCTTCGCCGGCCTGCTCGCGCTCAACAAGATAACGCAGCAACTTGCGCGCGCGCTCGGAACGGCCGAACGTTTCGCTGGCGAGCAGTCGCTCCAGTGTCTCGCGCACTGCGGGGGCGGCAGGCGTGGCATGCTGCAAGTGTCGATCCTCTCGAAGTCGGCACAGGTTGAGGCGCAATCATATAGAGCCTGCACTTCCATACAAGCATGCTTATGTTATGCGATCGCGTAACACACCGGATAGTTGCCGGTGGTTGACACAAAAAACCGGAATTTCCCTCGGCAAATGGCGGATTTCCGGGCGCCGCGGACATTCGGCGCCCGGGAAAATATCAGCCGGCCTTGCGGCCGATTATCCGGTTGGCGGCCGAAACAACGGCTTCCAGCGAGGCGGCGACGATGTTGGTGTTGATGCCGGCGCCGAACAGCTTGCCGCCGGGATATTCCATCTCGACATAGGAAATCGCCGAGGCGTTCGAGCCGCGCTGGAGCGAATGTTCGGAATAATCAAGCACCGACATGTCGACGCCAACATGACGCGACAGCGCATCGACGAAGCCGTCGATCGGGCCGGTGCCGGAGCCGGCGATGGTCGTCTCCTTGCCGTTGTCGAGGATCACCGCCTCGACCACGCGCCGGCCCTTTTTCTCGGTGTCGGGATAGGTGTGATGGTCGAGGAACTTCAGTCGTGCGCCGGGCTGGTCGACATAGGTTTCGATAAAGCGGTCATGGATGCGTTTTGCCGGCACTTCCTTGCCTTCGGCGTCGGTGATCGCCTGGATCTCCTGGCTGAACTCGATCTGCAGGTTGCGCGGCAGATTGAGGCCGTAGTCGGCCTGCAGCACATAGGCGATGCCGCCTTTGCCTGACTGCGAGTTGATGCGGATGATCGCCTCGTAGCTGCGCCCGACATCGGCCGGATCGATCGGCAGATAGGGCACTTCCCAGACCGGCGTGTTGGCCTTCTTCAAGGCCTTCATGCCCTTGTTGATGGCGTCCTGGTGCGAGCCGGAAAAGGCGGTGTAGACGAGTTCGCCGACATAGGGATGGCGCTCGGAGATCTTCAGCTGGTTGGAATATTCGTAGACGTCCTTCATCCGGTTGATGTCGGAGCAATCCAGATGGGGATCGACCCCTTGCGTGTACATGTTGAGCGCCAGCGTCACGATGTCGACATTGCCGGTGCGCTCGCCATTGCCGAACAGCGTGCCTTCGACGCGGTCCGCACCCGCCATCAGGCCGAGCTCGGTGGTGGCGATGCCGGTGCCGCGATCGTTGTGGGGGTGCAGCGAGATCAGCAGGTTCTCGCGGTCGTCCAGGTTGCGGCACATCCATTCGATCCGGTCGGCATAGATGTTGGGCGTCGACATCTCGACCGTCGACGGCAGGTTGATGATCAGCCTGTTGTCGGCTGTCGGCTTCACGATCTCGGTGACGGCGTTGCATATCTCCAGCGCGACTTCGAGCTCGGTGCCGGTAAAGCTTTCGGGCGAATATTCGAAGCGATAACCGCCGCCGGCTTTGGCCGCCATGTCGGTGATCATCTTGGCCGCGTCGGTGGCGATGCGCTTGATACCGCCGACATCCTTCTCGAAGACGACGCGACGCTGCAACTCGCTGGTCGAATTGTAGAAATGCACGATCGGGTTGGTGGCGCCCTTCAGAGATTCGAAGGTGCGGGTGATGAGTTCGGGACGGCACTGCACCAGCACCTGTAGCGAAACATCGGCCGGCACATTGCCTTCCTCGATGCACCAGCGGGCGAAATCGAAATCGGTCTGCGAGGCCGAGGGGAAACCGATCTCGATCTCCTTGAAACCCATGTCGAGCAGCAGGGCGAACATGCGCGCCTTGCGCTCATGACCCATTGGATCGATCAGCGCCTGGTTGCCGTCGCGCAAATCGACCGAGCACCAGACCGGTGCCTTGTCGATGACCTTGTTGGGCCAGGTGCGGTCGGTGAGACCGACCGTCGGATACGGCTGGTATTTTCGGGCCGCGCCCGGCATGTGGCCGGCCGCGCCTTTTACGCTTTCGGCTTCGCCGGCGCGGATGTCTTCTCGTGCGTTCATCGTCTTGTTCTCCCGGCGGCTCCCGGATCGGTCTTCGGACGGATTCCAGGGCGAGCAGCGCCTTATCAGATTTTCGTTCGCTTGATGTGAATTGCCAATTTCTGAACTGGCCAAGGAGCGTGCGCGTAAGCGGCGGTTCGACCGCCGGGCGCTCCTTCAGCGAACCCGGCGATCGCCGATAAGGCCGAGAAGAAGCAGGGTCGATGCCAGCGCGCGCACGGTCTCGCCGGCAAAGCCGGTCGGACGGGAAGCGACGGAGGAGACGCGCGTGTTCATGGCGGGGTTCATACAGGAGCCGCCATGGACAGGCAAGTGGGCTGCCATTCCACCACTCGCGAGCACTCTTCCCCATGCGCGGCAAATGCGCCAGACTTGCGTGTAGCCGAGCCCGCAATGCTTCGCCGTCGGAGGGGTCATCCGTGAATTTCGTTTTCTTCTCGCCGCATTTTCCCGCCAACGGCGCCGATTTCTGCGACCGGCTGAAGAAGGCCGGCGCCACGGTGCTGGGCATTGGCGATGCGCCTTATGAGGCGCTGGACGGCAAGCTGAAGGTGGCCCTGTCGGAATATTACCGCATCGCCGACATGGAGGACTACGATCCGGTGTTCCGGGCGATGGGTCATTTCATCCACAAATGGGGCCGCATCGAGCGCTTCGAGTCCCTCAACGAGCATTGGCTGGAGCTGGAAGCCAACATCCGCACCGACTTCAACATCTACGGAACCAAGCTCGATTTCGTGAAGAATTTGAAGCGCAAGAGCCGCATGCGTGCATTCTTTCGCAAGAGCGGCGTCGACACCATCGCCCAGCGCAAATGCTCCGACCGGGCCGGTGCCATGACCTTCATCCGCCGCGTCGGCTATCCCGTGGTGGTGAAGCCCGATTCCGGTTCCGGCGCCTCGAACACCTTCAAGATTTCCAACGCCAGGGAACTTGACCAGTTCTTCAGAGACAAGCCCGAGGACGTGACCTTCGTCATGGAGCAGTTCATCGAGGGGCTGGTGGTGACCTTCGATGGGCTGGTCAACCGTGACGGCGAGGTGGTGCTGGCGGCCAGCCACCGCTACGACCAGAGCATCATGGAAGTGGTCAACAAGGATCGCCACATGAGCTACACCTGCTTTCCCAAGGTCCGACCGGCGATCGAAGAGGCCGGCCGCAAAATCCTCAAGGCGTTCGACGTGCGCGAGCGCTTCTTCCACATCGAGCTGTTCGAAACCAAGGACGACCGCGTCATCGCGCTTGAGGTCAACATGCGGCCGCCCGGCGCCTGGATGACCGATGCGATCAACTACACGTTCGACATCGACGTCTACGCGGCCTGGGCGGACATGGTGGTGAAGGATGCCGCCGGCGGTCCTTATGAGGGCAAGTATTTCACCGCTTATGCCAGCCGCAAGCAGCACCTCCACTATTTGCACAGCCATGAGGACGTGCTAGCCGCGCATCGCGACAAGATCGTCCATCATCAGCCGATAGAAAATGTTTTCAGCCGCGCCATGGGAAATTACGCCTACCAGATGCGCTCGAAAGACGAAGCAGCACTGCGCGCGGCCGTCGCCTACATCCACGCGGAAAAGGCTTGAACGCGATGGACATCTCCTATCACAAGCATTTCTCCGGCAATCTCGGCCGCGACATGGAATACAAGCGCTACGGCCATGCCGGCCGGCCGGTGGTGGTGTTCCCGACGTCGCAGGGGCGGTTCTACCAATTCGAGGATTCCGGAGGGGTTGGAGCGCTGGCCGAATTCATCGATACCGGCCGCATCCAGCTGTTCGCGGTCGACGGCGTCGATTCGGAATCGTTCTTCAACAAGCATGCCGGCGCCGCCCACCGTATCGGTCGCCACGAGGCTTATTTCCGATATGTGCGCGAGGAGGCGCTGCCGGAGTTTCTGGCGACCGCCGAGCAAGCCAATGGCGGGCGCAAATTAAAGCCGCTGTTCACCGGCTGTTCGATGGGCGGTTATCATTCCTCGAACTTCGTCTTTCGCTTTCCCGAACTCGCCAGCGGCGTCATCGCGCTGTCGGGCGTCTATTCGGCGGGCGACTTCTTCGGCAAGGTGCTGGAAGGCGACATTTTCTACAATTCGCCGCTCGACTATCTGCCCGGCATCGTAGACCCAAAACTGCTTGCCCGGCTGAAGTCGCTGAGGATGATCTTCTGCTGCGGGCAGGGCGCCTGGGAAGAGCGGATGCTGGTCGAGACCCGCAGGCTGGAACAGATCCTGCGCGACAAATCCATTCCCGCCTGGGTCGACTATTGGGGCGGCGATGTCAGTCATGACTGGCCATGGTGGCACAAGCAGCTGGTCTATTTCTTCGGCCGCTGGCTGGATGATGATCTGATGCACCGGCTCGATTGATGACCACACCCGAACCTATCCGCCGCTTTATCGAGGCCACCAATGCGGGTGATAGCGAAGCCGTTCTCCACACGTTCACAGCCGACGCGTCCCTGACCGACTGGGGGCGGTCCTTCCAAGGCCGCCAGCAGATCGCGCGCTGGAACCAGTCGGACAATATCGGCGTGAAGTCCAATCTTCGCATTGTCCGCATCGCCGAGGTCGAGGGCAGCTACCGCGTCCGCATTGCCGTGAAAGGCAATGGCTTCAACGGCGAGGGTGACATGACCTTCGTGCTGGACGGCCACCGCATAGCGAGCCTCGTCATCTCCTGACGCGGCTCAGCTACCCTTCCTGGCAAACCGGCAGAGCAATGGTCTCGTGTTCCACCGCCCATCCACGGCGCAAGCCGAGAAAGACGACAAGGGCGGTGACGATGGTGATTGCCGCCAGCACGATCAGCAGCCTGTCGAACGCGATCTCATAGGCCTGGACCAGGACCGTGGCTCCGGCACCCGGCAAGCGGGCTGCCGCTTCGCCGATGTTGCCGGTCACCAGCAGCTGCGCGGCGGCGGTTGCATCCTGGGAAGATGCCGTTCCCTGAGCCGCCAGTTGGGCTGCCGTGAAACCCGACAGGACTGCCATGACGATCGCCAGCGCCACGCCTTCGCAAGCGACGCGGGTGGTGTTGAAGATGCCGACCGCCATGCCGGCACGCTCTTTCGGCACGACGCCGACGGCAAGTCCGTCCATCAGCCCCCAGGGCAAGGCGATGCCGACGCCGATGAGGATCAGCGGCGCCACCAGCGCTGCGACGACAGGCGGTATCAGGCTCAGCCAGACAAGGCCGCCGGCGGCCACAAGCAGGCCGACACCGCAGATCGTTGCCGGAGCGATCCAGCGCGCTACCTGGCCGGCGAGCAGTGGCAGGATCAACAGCGGTCCCGACAGGCAGATCATCAACTGCCCCGCCTTGATCTCGCTCATCCCCTCGATGCCGATGAAGCGGATCGGCAACAGCACCAGCAGGACGACGAAGCCATAGGCGGGAGCGGCCGCCAGGAACTGGACGCCGACGAAGCGGGGAAAGCGGAACAGCGAGAGATCGAGCATGGGCCGGCGCACGCGCCGCTCGACGACGACGAAAGCGGCAAAGCAAAGGGCGGCCGCCACGAGAAGCCCGATCACCAGGGGATCGGTCCAGCCGCTCTGCGGCGCTTGCAGCACGCCGTAGGTCAGCCATGCCAGCGCGATCGTAAAGGTGCCGGCTCCCGCCCAGTCGAGGCCGGTCGCATCCGGATCGCGCGATTCCCTGATGGTGCGCAGGCCGAGCAAAGCGGCTGCAATCGCGAGCACTGCCACCAAGACGAAGATCGATCGCCAGCCGAAAGCATCTATGAGCAGACCCGACGCGATCGGCCCAAAAGCGAGGCCGATGCCGAAACTGGTGCCGAGGAAGGAGAAGGCGCGCAGCCGCAATGGCCCATCGAATTCCTGGGCAAGAGCGGAGGCGCCGCCGGCAAAGGCGGCGGCACTGCCGAGCCCTTGCGCAGCCCTGAGCACATCGAACCAGACGATATCAGGGGCAAACATCGATCCCAGCGATGCCAGCACATAGGTTGCGAGGCCGACAAGGAAGAGCCGCTTGCGGCCATGATTGTCGGCCAGCGCGCCTGATGCCATCAAGGTGGCGGCGAAGGTCAGCATGAAGGCGTTGGTCACCCAGTTGAGCGCGATCGGGCTGCCGCCGAGGTCGGCCGCAATGCGGGAAAGCGCGACGGCCGGGCCGGTGAAGGTCAAGGGCATTGTCATGGCGGCAAGGCATACCGACAACAGGACAAGCCGTGGCGCGACCGCGCCGTTTGTGGTCTTCGAGGTCATGGATTTCCTATCTGAACCAGGATCCGCCGGCCTGCCGCAAGCTTGCTGCGCCGGTCGTAACGGGAAGATAGGCCCGCGACAGTTCGAGAAAAATGGTGTTAAATCTCCAGATATATCGGACTGAAACGCTCGAATGGAGAGATGCGATGGAACGCCTCAATGGGCTCCTGGCCTTTGCCCGCACGGCTGAGTTCGGCAGCTTCATCGCTGCGGGCCGCACGCTCGGCATCTCGGCATCGGCCGTCGGCAAGAGCGTCGCCAGGCTCGAGCAGGATCTCGGCGTAAGGTTGCTTCAGCGCAGCACGCGCCGCATCGGCCTGACCGAAGAGGGCAAGCTGTTCAACGAGCGGGTGCGGCGCATCCTCGACGACATCGACGATGCCGAGGCGATGCTGTCGCGCAGCCGCGAAACACCGCATGGGCGGCTGCGCGTTTCGACGCCGATCGTGACCTATCATTTGCTGTTCCCGGTGCTGTCCGAGTTCATGGCGCGCTATCCCGAAATCGAACTCGACATCGACTTTAACGACCGCATCGTCGACCTCATCGACGAAGGCGTCGACATCGCGATCCGCAGCGGCGACCTGCCGGATTCGCGCCTGGTGGCGCGGCCGCTTGCACCCTTCCGGCTGCTGTTGTGTGCGGCACCCTCCTATATCGAGCAGCACGGCAACCCGAGCCGCCCGGACGATCTCGTGAACCATTACGGCATACGCTTCCGCTTTCCCAACAGCGGCAAGCTGCAAGGCTGGCCGTTCATCGGCGGCAGCGCCGAGCCGCAGGTCCGCTCGATGCTGACCTGCAACAACACGGAGGCGCTGAAGGGCGCCACGATGGCCGGGCTCGGCATCAGCTCGATGCCCGATTTCCTGGTCCGCGAGGCGCTGCGTGACGGCCTGCTGCGCACGGTGCTGGACGACCATGTCGACGGCCGCGGCCAGTTCCGGTTGTTGTGGCCGTCCAATCGTCATTTGTCGCCGAAGGTTCGCGCCTTCGTCGATTTCCTTCCCGACCGGCTTGCCGCGACGCTGAGCGGCTCTTGAATTGGTCCTTCGCGGCCGACAGCGATAACGGAGACAGCGAGGAATAGCTCTGCTTCTCAGTAGGTGGCGCGGCCGCCGGAGAGGTCGAAGGTCGCGCCGGTGGTGAAGGAATTTTCGTCCGACAGCATGAAGGCGATCATCGCGGCCGCCTCTTCGACTTCGACGAACCGGCCTCGCGGCACCTTGCCCAGCATGTAGGCGACCTGGGCCTCAGTGAGCTGTTCGAGGATGCGGGTGCGGGCGGGCGATGGGGTCAGCGCGTTGACGGCGATGTCGTGGCCGGCCAACTCCTTACCGAGCGATTTTGTCAGCGCGAGCACGCCGGCCTTGGCGGCGGAATAGGCGGCGGCATTCGGATTGCCTTCCTTGCCTGCGACCGAGGCGATGTTGACGATGCGGCCGTAGCTGCGCGCGATCATGCCGGGCACCAGGCGCTTGCAGCAGTAGAAGACGCCGTTGAGGTCGATGTCGATTATCTGGCGCCAGGCGGCAGGATCATAATCCGCCACCGTCGCTGCCGGTCCGGCGATGCCGGCATTGTTTACCAGCAGATCGACCGGACCAAGCGAGCGCTCGGTTTCGGTCGCGGCGCTGTCGACGGCCTCCATCAGCGATTGATCGCACAGCAAACCCTCGACCCGGCCGAGCGGGGCGAGTTCGGAAACGGCCTTCGCCATGGCGGTCTCGTCCACATCCCAGATGGCGACGCTGGCGCCCGATGACAGCAGTCGCCGGGCGACGGCAAGGCCGATGCCTTGCGCGCCGCCGGTCACCACGGCGACCCGGCCTGAGAGATCGACGGCATTCACACGACGTTTCATGGGCACTTTTCCTCTTCCCTGGATATTTGAATCTCAGTCCCTGACGGCTCTCGCCATCAGCCGCGCTATGCTCGGCCCGGCGATGAGCACGACCAGGAAGCGGGCCGACTGCAAGCCCATGACGAAGGATATGTCGACGTTCTGGGCGGCGGCGGCAATGATGGCGACGCTGTCCATGCCGCCGGGGCTGGTCGCGAGATAGGCGGTCAGCGGATCGATACCAAGGACGTGGCTGATCAGCCAGGCTAGCCCGCCGCAAAAGGCGATCAGCACGACGATAGAGCCGACGATCTGCGGCAGCGCCCGTGTCGCATGACGCAGGATCGCTCGGGTAAAATTCAGCCCTATCGACCAGCCGACCATCGCATAGGAGAGCGCCAGCAGCCATGGCGGCAATTGCATCGCCACGCCGAAGCCGAGATGGACGATGGTGCCGATGATGAAGGTGCCGAGGAAGAAGGGTGACGGCAGCCGGCACAACCGGCCGAGCAGGCCGCCGACCAGCGCCACGCCGAGCGTGGCGGCAAAGGCTGCCGGTTCGATCGGCGGGAACCAGACGATGGCTGGTACCTCGATGCCCGAAGTGTCGACCCACATCTTGGCGACGAGTGCTGCCGTCATCGAGACGAAGATGACGCGCAGATACTGCATGAAGGCGACGAGGCGCTGATCGGCGCCGAAGGCACCGGCCATCAGCACCATGGCAGTGGCAGCACCCGGCGACGAGCCCCAGACCGCGGTGGTGCCGGGCAGGATGCGCCAGCGGCTGATCAACCAGCCAAGCAGGCTGGACGCCGCAAGGGTCGCCAGCACCACGACAAGGACCAGCGGCCATTCCTTGTAGAACACCGAAAAAATGTCGGTGGAGATCGACGCCGCGACCAGACAGCCGACCAAGGCCTGGGCGGCGGCGAACAGCGGCCGCGGCACGCGCACCGTGGCGCCATTGGTGCCGGCAAGGATCGCCGCCAGCATCGGGCCGATCAGCAGCGCCGCCGGCAGTGCGGCGTATTCCAGCGCGCCGGCGAACAGCAGCGAGACGATCAGCAGCACCAGCCACTGCCGAACCGGACGCATGCGCGCCATGCGTTCGACGGCCGGTTGGTCTGGCGAAGAGTCCATGTTTGGGTCTTAGACCTGGAAGAGAAAAATGCGAACGCTGTCTCGGACGAAATTCACGACCCCGACCCCGCGTTGGGATGTCACTCGTTCTTGATGGCGGGCAGGCCGAAACCGCCGGCCGGATGGGTCTCGACCTGGAATTCGAAGCCGGCGATGATCGGCCGGGCCTTGGCGATCGCTGCCTGGACCTCCGGCAGCTGCAGCGAAGCCTTGTGGCTTGCGGCGTCGGTCCACACTTCGGTCACCCAGATCGCGTCGGCATCGGCCGGGTCGCGGGCGATGACATAACTCAGGCAACCCGGCATGGCGCCGGTCGAGGCGAGCAGCACATCCATGATCGCGTCGCGCTGGCCGCGCGCCGCCCGCATCTTTCCGATCAATCCGTACATTGCCTCTCCCCTTTCTTCCAACCTCAGCAAACGTGCGCACGACATGCATGGTTGCGAGACGCAGTATGCAATTGCCGGCTCACGGCATCAACTGGCCACCGTTCACCTCGATCACCTGGCCGGTGATGTAACCACTCAGGAGATCGGAGGACAGGAAGAGATAGGCGCCGACGCAGTCTTCGGCCGTGCCGGCACGCCCTTGAGGAATGGTGGTGACCATGCCCTTCATCTGCTCGTCGGTGGAATAGCGCTCATGGAAGGGTGTCGCGATGGTGCCCGGCGCCACCGCGTTGACGCGGATGCCGAAGCCGATCAGTTCCTTGGCCATGCCGCGCGTCACATTGGAGACAAAGGCCTTGGCCGAGCCGAAGAGCCCGGCGCCGCCGCCGGCGCCATTGCGCGCGGCGATCGACGAGGTGTTGACGATGAAGCCGCCCTGCTTCTTCAGCCATGGCATCGCCTTGCGTGACGCCGTCAGCACCGAGCGGGCGTTGAGGTCCATCACCGCGTCGTAATGCGCCTCGGTTTGCTCGGCATAAGGTACGCGGCCAAGCATGCCGCCGGCATTGTTGACCAGCCCGTCGAGCCGGCCGAAATGCTCTGCGCTCTCCTCGACGACACGCTCGACATCCGCGGCCTGCGAGAAGTCGCCCTGGGTTAGAAACACCTCGCCGCCGTCATCGCAGATGGTCTTGGCCAGCGTCTCGGCCGCCTCGCGGCTCGAATTGTAATGCAGCGCGACACGGCATTTCTGCGCGGCATAGGCGAGCGCGAGGGCCGCACCTATGCCGGTCGAGGCGCCGGTGACCAGCACCGCCTTGCCGGCAAGATCTGGGATGACAAGAGCGGTCGCGGTCATGGGCACTTTTCCTTCGGGATGTCTGCTCTCCCTTCGTAAGCTTACACCGCCTTCACGTTCAAGTCCGTGGCGGCTTATGGCCTGAGATAAGCGTAGCCCTGGCGCTGCAACTCGGCGAGTTTGACGACGCCGCCCTTGTCGGCGGCGTGAAAACCATCGAGCAGGTCGGCAAGGGTGATCTCCATGCTTTGCATTGTGTTGCCGCAAGCATGCGGCTCAAGACCCTGCTGGACGAGGCCGGCAAAGCGTCCCGAAATCGCCGCCGATATGCCTTTCGACTTGAAACCGGCAAGGGCGGGACCATGCACGACCAGCACGATGTCGAAATTGCCGCCGGTGCCTTCATAGTGGTTCTTGATGTTGCCGAGCACAAAATTGACCTTGTCGAGGTCGCTGAGATGATAGGCGACCTTCGGTCTCTCTTCAGCGGCGGCCGCCCGGCTCAGCCCGAACAGGCCGGCGGCGCCGGCAAGGCTGGCCCGGAACATGTCGCGTCGACGCATGGCATCCTCTCGGCTTGCGCTCACCGCAAATTGCATGGCTGCGGCCATGATACTAGCATAAATTGACGTTACGTCCTGTCGATGCGAGGAGGGGTCACATGGCGTTCAGGAAGTGGAAGGTTGTTGCCAGCGCTGGATTTGGCTGCGTGCTGCTCGGCGCGCTTGCAAGTTCGGCCCTTGCCGGCGATGCGCTTAAATTACCCGAACTCAGCCCGAATGGCGCCGATGCGTGTTTCGGCCGCGTCTATGATGCGGCGCACCTCAAGGCGCATCCAAAGCAGAAGGTGGCGCGGATCTTCTTCCTCTATGGCCATGATCCGGTGAGCCATCCGAACGAAGAGCCGATGGCAAACGCCGACACCTCCTACAACGGTTTTCTCACCACCACGGTGCGCGGCGCCAAGGCGCCGCAATGGGCCGGCGGCTGGTGCAATCACGAGTCCGAGGACGGCAAGTCAGGTCCGGTCCGCTGCGGCATGGACTGCGACCGCACCATGGCGTCGCTGAAGCTCGATGACAAAGGCCGCCTGATCCTTACCGATGTCTCGTCCGATCTCTATCTCGACGCCGGATCGGAAGACGAACTGGGCGAAGCCGAATATGACCGGCAGGCTCTGGGCTCGGAGGACAACAATTTCCGCCTCGACCCGATGCCGGCCGCAACCTGCCAGGCTGAATTCGCCAAGATCGACCCGATCGATCCGGCGCTTGGGGCTCCCTTGCGCGAGCGACTGAAGCCGGACCAGCCTTTCTGTTTCGGGCGAGACTACGATGCCGCGCATCTCTCCTCGCATCCCGACCAGGTGACGCAATCGATCCGGGTCTTCCGCGGGCCGGTCGAACTCGCCTCCTTTGCCTCAGGCGATGTCGCCAACTGGCCCGACGGCTCCGATGTCGCCGTTTCGGTGACCACCAGGAAGAACGGGACGAAGGTCACGCAGACCTATTCCTGCCAGGGTGAAGCGGATCAATGGCGCTGCGCGGCCAGTTCGAAGATGAGCAATTTTTCCTGCGATATCGCGCAAAAGGAAATCTTCCTCAAGCGCGGCGCCAACGGCACCATGATGCTCGCCAATCCCAACAGCAGCCTGGCGATCGTCGATATGTGCTCGAAGACGGCGGATGGCAAGACGAAGTCGGACGACAAGGTTTACCGGTTGGAGGCCATGCCGCAGTCGGCGTGTGCGCCTTAGTCACTTTAGCAGCCATTTGGAAATGAATATGATGCGTCGCAGCTTTCTTGGTTTTCTGACTTCCTTGGCTTTCATCGGTTCCGCCAACGCTGAAGGCGAGGCTGAGGCTCGCAAGGCGGCCTCAACAGCACAGTTGAAGAAGGAGGGCGTGCCGTTCATCGACCATTTGCCGACGATCGAAACCGAAGCCGAAAGTCGGCGACGAACGAAGGACGAGGTGGTTAAACGCGCCATCGCACTGGTGATCGTGGCCGTCACAGCGGAGACCAATGATCGAAATCTTTTAAGCAACTTGATCAGCCAGTTTGGAGCCGAAGGGTTTTTTACGCCCAAAGAGCAGGCGTTTGTCGGTAACCCCGTTGCAACCGAGCAAGATCGCGCAAATTTTAGCTGGCGCTATGAAGGGGCTTTCGTGATGTTGTGGGCGTTGCAAGTCTTCAAAAACCTTGGGCGTCCAGACAAGCCTTGCGATGTGTCGCGTATGGTTTCGGTGTTGCGTGACCTCGACACGGAAGGGCTGCTCAAGCGGGCCAATTTGCGCCCGCAAAGCGAGCTTCTCGATGCTGCCGATCTGATCTATCGGTACAATTGGGCTGTGATGGATGCGCGGGTGAATGGGAAAGCCGCGCCGGCAGGATTGGAACGAGACGTGGTTGTCGAACGTCATTACGTGCTCAATTGGCTGATTGGGTATATGGGGCAGGAATGGGATGACATCTCGACCGACACATGATGAGCCGATCGCAAGCGGGTGCTACCTTGGATCGGACTTCGCTTGCCGAGTTTGGATTTGACGAACTTAGACGGTTCGCCTGACTACGCTTTTGCCGAGGCCGAGCTGGCGCGCGCTTGAGCAGCAGGCGCTGCCCGATTTGGATGCAATCAACGCCTGGATGTAGCCATTGGCGAGCTACCCACATGGCGGTAATGGCGCAATCGATCCGGCGAGGTCGGCAGATCCTCGCCCGAGGATGATGCCCTGAGTTTTTCCTCAAGCAAACGGCACAGCAGTGGTGCCTTTCGGCAGCTTCGCCTCGTCGTCGGGCTCGACATGGATGGTGACGCGCACCGAGGGGATTTCGGCCTTCAGCGCGTCCTCGATGCGGTCGCAAATGACGTGGCTGGCGCCGACCGTCATGTCGGCGTCGACGACCAGGTGGAACTCGATGAAGGTGGCGCGGCCGGCGATGCGGGTCTTGAGGTCATGAACCTCCAGCGCGCCCTTGCAATTGGCCGAGATGATGTCGCGAATGTGCATGTGTTCGGTCGTGTCCACTGCGCGGTCCATCAGCCCGTTCATCGACGAGCCGATGACGTGCCAGCCCTGCCACAGGATGTTGAGCGCGACGATGACGGCAAGCGCCGGATCAAGGATCTGCCAACCGGTCAGGATAGCGCCGGCGAGGCCGCCGAAGACGCCGACCGAGGTCACGACGTCGGTCATGATGTGCCGGCCGTCGGCGACCAGCGCCGGTGATTTTGCGCTGCGCCCGGCGCGGATCAGCGTCCAGGCCCAGAAGGCGTTGATGACGGTGGCGACACCGTTGATCGCCAGGCCCTCCCAAGGTTGTTCGAGCGGGGTCGGCGTCTGCCAGGAGCGCCAGACCTCGTTGAGGATCAAAAGCGCGGCGAGCACGATCAGCACGCCTTCCAGCACCGCCGAAAAATACTCGGCCTTGTGGTGGCCGAACGGATGGTCCTGGTCGGCCGGCTTGTAGCTGACCAGGACCGCCCAATAGGCGGCGGCCGAGGCTATGACGTTGACGATCGACTCCAGCGCATCCGAATAGAGCGCAACGGAGCCGGTGACGTACCATGCGGCAAGCTTGAGCGCGAGCACCACGCAGGCGATGACAATCGACCAGAAGGCAAGGCTGGCGACCCTCTGCCTGGCCGCTGCCTTCGCTGCTATCGCCGCCATGTTGTCGGTTGCCGCCATCGTTTTCTAAGCGGCCTTTTCCTTGGCCTTGCGCGGCAAATGCGCAACGATGTTCTCGATGATGCGCATGCCGGCATTGTGGCCGAGCGTCATGATCGATTCCGGATGAAACTGCACCGCGGCGATGGGCTCCTTGCGGTGCTCGAAGGCCATGATGACGCCGTCCTCGGTCTCGGCGGTGACGATGAAATCGTCGGGCAGCCGCACCGGATCGGCAAAGATCGAGTGGTAGCGGCCGACGGTCACTTCCTTGGGAAGGCCGGAGAAGATGATTCCGGGTTTGGAGACGCGGATCCGCGACGGCTTGCCGTGCATCGGCACGTGCAACTGCCTGAGTTCGCCGCCATAGGCCTCGGCCAGCGCCTGCAGGCCAAGGCAGACGCCGAAGATCGGCAGGTCGCGGGCGCGGGCGTTCTTGATGGTCGCGGCGCAGTCGAAATCCTTCGGCGTGCCCGGTCCGGGCGACAGCACGACGAGATCGGGCTTCAGCCGTTCGAAGACTTCTTCCGGCACCGGCGAACGCACGGTCGAGACATTGGCACCGGTCTGGCGGAAATAGTTGGCCAGTGTGTGGACAAAGGAGTCTTCGTGGTCGACGAGCAGGATGTTGACGCCGTCGCCGACGCGCGCGGTGGTGCGTTCGGCGCCTGCGGCATTGCCCAATTTGGCGTCGCGAATGGCGGAGAGCATGGCGGATGCCTTCAGTTCGGTTTCGGCTTCTTCTTCCTCGGGGATGCTGTCGAAGAGCAATGTGGCGCCGGCTCGCACCTCGGCAATGCCGTCCTTGATGCGGATGGTGCGGAGCGTCAGGCCGGTGTTCATGTCGCCGTTGAAATTGACCATGCCGATGGCGCCGCCATACCAGGCACGCGGGCTCTTTTCGTTCTGCTCGATGAAGCGCATCGCCCACAGTTTCGGCGCACCGGTGACGGTGACCGCCCAGGCATGCGACAGGAAGGCGTCGAAGGCATCCATGCCTTCGCGCAGGCGCCCTTCGATGTGATCGACGGTGTGGATCAGGCGTGAATACATTTCGATCTGGCGGCGGCCGATGACGCGCACCGAGCCCGGATCGCAGACCCTGGACTTGTCGTTGCGGTCGACGTCCGAGCACATTGTCAGCTCGGATTCATCCTTCTTGGAGTTGAGCAGCTTCAGGATCTGCTCGCTATCGGAAATGGCGTCGTCGCCGCGCTTGATGGTGCCGGATATCGGGCAGGTCTCGACGCGGCGGCCATTGACGCGCACGAACATTTCGGGCGAGGCGCCGATCAGATACTCGTTTTCGCCGAGATTGATGAAGAAGGAATAGGGCGACGGGTTGATCGACTTCAGCTTGCGCGAGATTTCGGAAGGCTGCGTCTCGCAGCGTTCGTAGAACATCTGCCCGGGCACGACCTCGAACAGGTCGCCGCGCTTGAAACTGTCCATCGCCTTGCGCACCAGATTGGCGTATTCGCCCGGCTCATGGTCGCCGCGCGGCGGGATGCGGTCGGCGGTCTTGAACGGTTCGGCGATTTCGTCCCGCGGCAGCCCCTCGGTTGAAAAACCGTCGCCGGAATAGTCGTAGCGGTCGGTCCAGGCCTTGGTCGAATAATGGTCGACGACCAGGATCTCGTCAGGCAGGAACAGCACGAGATCGCGCTGGCTCTGTTTGCGCTCGAGCTTGTAGTCGACTGGATCGAACTGGAAGGCGAGGTCGTAACCGAAGGCGCCGTAAAGGCCGAGATTGGCGTCTTCATCGGTCTTGAACAAAGCGGTGATGGCGCGCAGCACAGTAAACACAGAGGGGACGCGGCTGCGCTCTTCCTCGGTGAAGACGCGGCCGGGCTTGGCGACATCGAGGCGGATCAGCTTTTTCGAGGTTTCAGCAATCGTCACCTCGGCAATGCCGGCCAGCGTCTTGCCGATCACCGGCAGCAGCACTTCGCCACGGCCGTTCAGCGCCTCGATGCGCATGGCGCGGCCACGCGCGGAAATCACCAGCGGCGGATCGATGATGGCCGTATCCCAGCGTGTGTAGCGGCCCGGATATTCGTAATTCGAGGAAAACACCGCACCACGGCGCGAGTTCAAGCCGTCGACATAAGCATCGATCGCACCGGCGTAAGGCTTGTCGTGGCGTTCGCGGGTGATGGTGACACCACCTGCGGTCACGAAGCTTTCCGCGCCGTTTTCCAGAGCCTTCATCGTCATTGCCGTCTCCATATGGCTTGTTGGGGCAACGGACCCGGGAATGGCTTTGAAAAAACAAATGGCCGCCCGGACATTCCGTTGCGGCCACCCTCTATTTTCACGCGCACGCGTTCGAACAGGCCGCTGTCAGCGAGCCCACCACCAAATGGTCTTGATCGAGCGCATGTTCATGGGCGAAATCCATAGCGGCGAAAAGCCGGATGCGCAACAGGTTTGAAAGGCCTGTTTGTGGCCGCCGCTTCTGCAGCCCATGGCACATCGCCAAGGCTTGGGGTCCTGCCTAGACTGTTCGTCCAACATCGGAAAGACGGGAAGACAGCAATGACCGAGCAGATCGAGCGCGCACGCACGTTCCATGCCCTTCATGTCAAGGGCAACCCGATCGTTCTCTACAATGCCTGGGATCCGGGCTCGGCCAAGATCGTCGAGAGGGCGGGCGCCAAGGCGATCGCCACCGGAAGCTGGCCGGTGGCAGCCGCCTTCGGCTATGCCGATGGCGAGAAAATCCCGCTGGAGCTAGCGCTGGACAACATCAAGCGCATCGTGGCGGCAGTCGACCTGCCCGTGACCATGGACCTCGAAGGCGGCTACGGCGTCGAGCCGGAGACTGTCGCCCAGACGGTGACACGTGCCCTGCAGGCCGGCGCCATCGGTTTCAATTTCGAGGACCAGATCTTCGGCGGCGCCGGTCTGCACGACATCGCGGTACAGGTGAAGCGGATCGAGGCGGCAGCGGCGGCGGTGAAGGCTTCCGGCATTCCCGCCTACATCAACGCCCGTACCGACATTTTCCTCAAGGCCAAGACGGATGCGCATGACAGCGTGCTGCTCGACCAGGCCATCGAGCGGGCGCACGCTTATGAAAAGGCAGGAGCGAGCGGCTTCTTTGCGCCGGGACTCGGCGACGAGGGTCTGATCGAGGCGCTGTGCAAGGCGACGGCATTGCCGGTCAACATCATCGCGCTGGCGCATGTGCCGCCGCGCCAGCGCCTGGCCGAGCTTGGTGTTGCCCGTGTCAGCCACGGCCCGGTGCCGTACCGGCAAATGGCCGAATGGCTGGAGGCCAAGGCGCGGCTGGCGATTTCGGGTTAGCTCAGTCCTCCAGCGTGCCTGACCTCGCGTCGGCGCTCTTCTTGTCGCCGACCAGCTTCAAGAGATCCTCGCCGGCGCGGATGATGCGGCGCGAGCGGCGGGTCAGGATGACGCCGTCCTGCGGCGCCAGCACTTCGGTGCGGCCGCCGGCCTCGCCCGGTGTGTGGACGATGGTGGCGAGGCGCGCGCCCTTGGCGACGCGGTCGCCGGGCTTGACGTCGTAGAGGATGGCGCCGGCCCGGGGCGCCGGCATCATGTCGATGTTTTCGAGCGGCGCGACGAGGCCCTTGAACGGGCCGGGTTCGGGAAGGGCGGCGTCGGCGATCACGCCGCGCGCCGCCAGCAGCCGGTAGAGGCCTTCGGCATCGGAATTTGCCAGCGCGCCGTCGACATCCAGCATGCCACGGTATTCTACCGTAGTGGCAACGCGGCGGTCGAGCTTCGCCACGTTGGCGGGGACGTTCTGGTAGGGCATGATCGTGGCGCCCTCGAAGGTGCCGTCGGCGTCCTCGCTCCACAACACCACGGCGTCGATACCCATGGCGGCGGCGCAATCGGCCATCGCCGGCCACAGGCTGGCGTGGACGTAGAGATAGGCAAGGCCCTCGTCGTCGCAATGCAGGTCGAGCACGATGTCGTGGCCGAGCGACAGCTGCACCAGACGGGTCTTCAATCGCTGGTCGGGGGTGCCAAGCGTGGTGTCGGGCAAAAGCTTGGCGTCCGGTGCTGCGAGCAACGGAAAGCCGCGGTTGAAATTGTTGCGGGTGCCGAGATGAAAGCGGCCCTGGTGCTCGCCGAAATGATATTGCGCGCGGCCGATCGGATTGGCCCAGGGCACGACCGTGATGCTGCCCTTGATGCGGCCTTCCGCTTCGGCCTTGTTCAGCGCCGGCATCAGCGCGTCGATGGCGACGACACCAGGCAATTCACCGGCGTGGAGCGCTGCCTGCAGGTAGGCCGAAGGTGCTGCCTTGTCGGCGCCGGCGAAGCGGAACACCGGGAATTCGTAGGAAACGCCTTCGGTATCGCCGGCGATGCGTTCGATCGATTTCTGCATGGGATGCCTCCAGGATAAGAGGCAGAACACATGCACTTTTGCCGAAGGGCTGTCGATTGGTCCAGTTCGCGCCGCCATGGGCGCAATGGAATTATTCGGCGGCGGCCGGAACCGTCGTTATCGGCGCCGATCCTTCGAGCGCCTGCGAGACAACGGCTACGCTGACCGCCAGCAGGGCCAGCACCGCGCCGACCAGCGGCAAATGAGCATAGGAAACGCCGGCCGACAGAGCCACGCCGCCGATCCAGGCGCCGCTGGCATTGCCGATATTGAATGCGCCGTGGTTGAGCGTGGCGGCAAGGTTCGGCCCTTCCGAAGCCGCTTCGACGACGCGGATCTGCAGCGGCGGCACGACGACGAAGATCAGCAGTCCCCACAAGAAGACGACGCCGATGGCGACGCTGGCGATAGCGCCGAACTGCATGAAGCCGACAAACAGAACTGCCATCAAAAGCAGCGTGCCGATGACCGTCGGCATCAATTTCCAGTCGGCCAGCCGGCCGCCGATGATGTTGCCTATGGTCATGCCGGCGCCGAACAGCAGCAGAACCCAGGTGACCGCGGAGGTCGACAGGCCGGAGACATCGGTAAGGTAGGGCTTGATGTAGGTGAAGACGGCAAACAGGCTGGCCGAGGCCAGCGAGGCGATCAGCATGGCGAGCCAGACCTGCAGCTTGCCCAGCACGCGCAGTTCGCTGCGCAGGCCGCCGCCGCTCGGTTCGACGACATTGGATGGCACCAGCCAGGCGATGGCGGCAACAGAGATCAGGCCGATGCCGACGACGGCGAAGAAGGTGGAGCGCCAGCCGAAGGCTTCGCCAAGCGCGGTGCCGGCAGGAACGCCGAGAATGTTGGAGAGCGTCAATCCCGCGAACATCATCGCCATGGCGCTGGCGCGCTTGTTGCGCGGCACCAGGCTGGCGGCAACGACGGAACCAATGCCGAAAAAGGCGCCATGACCGAACGCGGTGAAGACGCGCGCGGCCATCAGAAGCCAGTAATTGGGCGCAATGGCGCAGAGCAGATTGCCGACGACGAACATCGCCGTCAGCGCGACCAGCACCGGCTTGCGCGGCAGATGCGCGGTGGCCATGGCGACGATGGGTGCGCCGAAGACGACGCCCAGCGCATAGCCGGTGACCAGCAGGCCGGCCGAGGGGATCGACACGCCGAGATCGGCCGCAACCTCCGGCAACAGGCCCATGATGACGAATTCGGTGGTGCCGATGCAAAAGGACGCAATGGCAAGCGCAAGGATCGGCAAAGGCATGGAAAATCCAGACTGAATCGGTTCAATTCAGACTGAACGAGAAGCCTTGCCGCGCGCAATGCACATTGCTGCAACGCACCAATGCAGAAAGCGCTGAGCTTGACGCGGAGCTATGTCAGGCGAGCGGCTTCAGCTCCTGGGCGATGGTTGGCAACAGCTCCGAGACGTTGGGGTGGATATGCACGGCGCGCGCCAGCGTATCGACCGGCGCCTTGGCGTACATCAGGTCGAGCACGCAGTGCACCGCCTCGTCGCCGCCGGGGCCGAGCACGGAGCAGCCGAGGATTTGCCTGGTGTCGGCATCGACCAGGATCTTCATGAAACCTTGCGTCTCGCCCTTTTCGATGGCGCGGCCGACGCGGGTCATTGGCCGCTGGCCGACCAGCGCCTTGCGCCCGGATTTCTTCACCGCCGCCTCGGTCATGCCGCAGCGGCCGAGCGGCGGATCGATGTAGAGCGCATAGGCCTCGATGCGGTCGCTGACCTTGCGCGGATCGTCGTCGAGCAGATTGGCGGCAACGATCTCATAATCGTTGTAGGAGGTGTGGGTGAAGGCGCCCTTGCCGTTGCAGTCGCCCATTGCCCAAATGCCGGGCACGCTGGTGCGCAGCTGGTCGTCGACGGTGACGAAGCCGCGCAGATCGACCGCGACGCCGGCCTTATCGAGGCCGAGATCGTCGGTGTTGGGGGTGCGGCCGAGTGCCAGAAGCACATGCGAGCCGACCGCCGGCGGCTTGCCGGATGAGAAGGTCACGGCGATCTCCTTGCCCTGTCTGGCAAAGCGGATGTCGTCGGCGCCGACATGGACTTCTATGGCTTCGTTTTCGAGGATCGACAGGATGGCCGCCGACACGTCCTCGTCCTCGCGGCCGGTCAGGCGCGAACTCTTCTCGATGACGGTGATTTCAGAGCCGAAGCGGCGAAACATCTGCGCGAATTCAAGAGAGATGTAGCTGCCGCCGACGACGATAAGATGGCGCGGCAAAACATCGAGATCCATCATCGAGGAGTTGGTGAGGTAGTCGACGTCGTTGACGCCCGGCAGGTCGGGCACCGAGGCGCGGCCGCCGGTGTTGAGGAAGATCTTTTCGGCGGTCAGAAGGTCGCCGCCGACACGCACGGTGTTGGCGGATTCGAAGCGGGCGTGGCCGCGATAAAGCGTGCAGCCCTTCATGCCGGCGATCCACGTCTCCAGATTGCTGCGGGAGTCGTTTGTGACCTTGTCCTTGCGCGCCTTGATCCTCTTGTAGTCCACGCCGACAGGGCCTGAGAACGTCACGCCGTAGTCCGCGGCACGCCGCGCCAGATGCGCGGCATAGGCGCTGGCGACCATGGTCTTGGTCGGCATGCAGCCGGTGTTGACGCAGGTGCCGCCGACCAGCTTGCGCTCGATCAGCGCCACGCTCATGCCGGCTGACGTCAGCCGGCCGGCGAGAGGAGGGCCGGCCTGTCCGGCGCCGATGATGATGGCGTCGTATGTCTTGGCGTCTGAGGCTTGGGCAGTCATACCACCGCCGCCACGATCAGCAGGCCGCCGATGATCGCCACCGCGTCCTCGATGAGGGCGGCAGGCAAATCCTTGCCGAAGGCGGCGGCCAACCGGCCGCGCGCTTCGCCGCCGCCATAGGTGCCGATGACAGCACCGATGGCGCCGGCAATCAGGCCGCCAATGGTGGAACCGGCAGTGGCACCGATCACCGCGCCGCTGAAGGCGCCAAGCAGGATGCGGGCGCCGAATTGCTGCGGAACCTTGCGGCTCGGCGTCGAGGGCAGCTGGTCGGTGACCAGTTCGACGATGGCGAGGACGGTGAAGATACCGACGGCGGCCCAATGGCCCATGAAACTTGCCCAGGTGCCGGCCACCGGCAGCCAGCCGAGATAGGCGCCCCAGGCGATCGCGCCCGGCGCGGTCATGGCGCGAAGACCGGCAATGACGCCGATCAGAAGTGCAAGCAAATAGAGCATGTCGATCCCCTCGAAAGCAGGCCCGGGACTGGCCCACGAGGGCAAGCTAGCATAGGTCCTACGTTTGACGAGAGTAGGCGATGGTGCTTCTTCCATCAGCGAGCATTGTACTTTGGTAACCAGTCGAACATGACGAAGGGACGGAGTCGCTGTGATGGCCGGAAGCGAACGCACAAGGATGATTGCAGGCGAATGGTACACCTGCATCGACGACGAACTGGAGGCGCTGCGGGCGATCGCGCGCGATGCGGTGTTCGAGCATAATACGCTACGGCCCCAGCAACGCGGCAATATCGGCCCGGCGCTATTGGCGCTGCTCGGCAGCGCGGGCGCAGGCTCCCGCATCGAGGCGCCGTTCCACTGCGCCTACGGTTTCAACATCCATCTCGGCGACGGCGCCTTCCTCAATGCCGGCTGCACCATCCTCGATACCGCGCCGGTGCGTATCGGCAGGCGGACGCTTCTCGGCCCCAATGTGCAGATCTACTGCGCCGAGCACCACAAGGAGGCCGCTGGCCGTCAGTCGGGACTGGAGATTGCCAGGCCGGTCACCATCGGCGATGACGCCTGGATCGGCGGCAGCGCCATCATCCTCGGCGGCATCAGCATCGGCGATGGCGCCATAGTCGGCGCCGGCGCGGTGGTGACGCGCGACGTCCCTGACAACACCACGGTGGTCGGCAATCCGGCGCGGGCGGTCAAGCGGGGCTGAACTCGTCGTGGGCGGTCAGTATGAAGCCGTGCGTGCCATGCGCTCGTCCGGACCGGCTCGTCGCGAGAATTCACGCCGGTATTGGGCCGGTGACGTCTTGAGCCGTGCGGCGAAATGCTGGCGCAGCGAGGTGGCGCTGCCGAAGCCGGCTTCGAAGGCCACCATGTCCATCGATTTTTCCGTCGCCTCCAGCAGCCGTTGCGCCAGTTCGATGCGTTGGCCGGCCAACCATTCGCCAAAGCTGGTGCCGATCGATTTCTGGAAACGGCGGGTGAAAGTGCGCCGGGTCAGGCCCGCGGCCTCCGCGACGCGGTCGAGGTTGTGCGTTTGTCCGAGCGTTGCCCGCACCGTGTCGAGCGCCAGGGTGAAGCGGTCGGTGGCCGGGGTTTTCGCCAGCGGGCGCTCGATGAACTGCGCTTGCCCACCCTGCCGGTGCGGCGACAGCACGATGTGCCTGGCCAGCCGCAGCGCTACCTCTGCGCCATAGCGGGCGCGCACAATGTGCAGGCAGCAATCGAGCCCGGCGGCGACGCCGGCCGAGGTGACGATGTCACCGTCGTCGACATAGAGCACGTCGGCGTCGACTTCGATGTCCGGGTATAATGTTTGCAGCCGGTCGGTGGAGGCCCAATGTGTCGTCGCACGCCGGCCCGCAAGCAGCCCGGCGGCGGCAATGGCGAAGGTGCCGAGACAGAGGCCGACGATCACCGCACCGCGCCGGTGCGCGTGGGTGAGCGCTGCCAGGAGCGGCGGCGGAATTGGGGCCTCGAGATCCTTCCAGCTCGGAATGATGACGATGTCGGCATCGTCGAATGCGGAAAGGCCATACGGCACCGCGATGGTCAGCCCGGCATCGGTGTGGATCGCTCCATCGTCGAGTGCGCAGACGCGAAAGTCGAAACGCGGCAGGCCAAGCTTGGTGCGGTCGGTGCCGAACACCACGCACGGCACGGAGAGGTGGAACGGGCTGATGCCGTCAAAGGCGAGAACGGCAATGATCGGATCGGTCATGCGTGTTTCCAGCAAGCGAAAAGCGAATTGTCCTAATTCTTTCGAATGATGTCAATCGGGCCACTTTTGGCAGTCGGGCGATCCGCCTATTTTCGACCTATCCCATTCAAGCCCGAAGGAGAACACCATGTCCGCCAATATCACGCCGCGCCGCGCGCTCATCGTCATCGATGTCCAGAACGATTATGATGGCGGCAACCTCGCCATCCAGTATCCGCCGTTCCGCGACAGCGTCGTCAATGTCGCGCGCGCCATGGATGCCGCCGCTGCAGCCGGCGTGAAGGTGGTGGTCGTCAAGCAGATGGCGCCCGAGACCTCGCCAGTCTTCGCCAAGGGCAGCCATGGCGGCGAACTGCATCCCGAGATCGCCCGGCGAAGCCGCGACCACTATGTCGAGAAGTCACTGCCTAGCGCCTTTGCCGGCACCGACCTCGAGGCGTGGCTGCGCGCCAATACCATCGATACGATAACGGTGATCGGCTACATGACGCATAATTGCGACCTGTCGACCATCATCCACGCTGCGCATGTCGGCTTTGCGGTCGAGTTCCTGTCCGACGCCACCGGTTCGCTGCCTTACGCCAACAGCGCCGGCTACGCCTCGGCCGAGGAGATCCACCGCGTGGTGTCCATCATCCTGCAGTCGCGCTTTGCGGCCGTGCTCAAGACCGCCGAATGGATCGATTGCCTGAAGACCGGTGCTTTGCCCGAACGCGACACGCCTTATGCGTCCAACCAGCGCGCGCTGGCGCGCAACGCTGCATAGGCAATCTGCGCCCGAAAAGCAAAAGGGCGGCCAGTGGCCGCCCTTCTTGGATCTCGCAACGATCTCGAAATTTTCAGAACAGGCCTTCGATCTGGCCGGCCTCGTTGAGGAAGATCTTTTCCGAGGACGGCGCCTTGGGCAGGCCGGGCATGGTCATGACCTCACCGCAGATGACGACGACGAAGCCGGCGCCCGCCGAAAGCCTGACCTCGCGTACCGGCACGGTGTGCCCGGTCGGCGCGCCGCGCAGGTTCGGGTCGGTCGAGAAGGAATATTGGGTCTTGGCCATGCAGACCGGCAGGTGCCCGTAGCCGGCCTGCTCCCAGGCATGCAGCTGGTCGCGCACCGACTTGTCGGCGATCGCCTCGTCGCCGCGATAGATGCGCTGGACGATGGTGTTGATCTTCTCGAACAGCGGCATTGCGTCGGGATAGAGCGGCGCGAACTGCGAGGCGCCGGATTCGGCGATCTCGACGACCTTGCGCGCCAACTCCTCAATGCCGGCAGAGCCATTGGCCCAATGCTTGCACAGGATCGCCTCGGCGCCGAGCGAGGCGACGAAATCCTTCATCGCCTGGATTTCCACCTCGGTATCGGTGGTGAAATGATTGATCGCCACGATCGCAGGCACGCCGAACTGTTTCACATTCTCGATGTGGCGGCCCAGATTGAGGCAGCCCTTCTTGACTGCCTCGATGTTTTCCTTGCCGAGGTCTTCCTTCTTGACGCCGCCATTCATCTTCATGGCGCGCACGGTGGCGACGATGACGGCAGCCGCCGGCTTCAAACCCGCCTTGCGGCACTTGATGTCGAAGAATTTTTCGGCTCCGAGGTCGGCGCCGAAGCCGGCTTCGGTGACGACGTAGTCGGCGAGCTTCAGCGCCGTGGTGGTGGCGACCACCGAGTTGCAGCCATGGGCGATGTTGGCGAACGGACCGCCATGGACGAAGGCAGGGTTGTTTTCCAGCGTCTGCACCAGGTTTGGCTGCATGGCGTCCTTCAGCAGCACCGCCATGGCGCCGTCGGCCTTGAGGTCGCGGGCATAGACCGGCGTCTTGTCGCGGCGGTAGGCGACGATGATGTCGCCAAGGCGCTTTTCCAGATCCTTGAGGTCGGTGGAAAGGCACAGGATAGCCATGACTTCCGAGGCGACGGTGATGTCGAAGCCGGCCTCGCGCGGATAACCGTTGGCGACGCCGCCGAGCGAGCAGATGATTTCGCGCAGCGCCCGGTCGTTCATGTCCATGACGCGGCGCCAGGCGACGCGGCGGGTGTCGATGCCGAGCTCATTGCCCCAGTAGATGTGGTTGTCGATCAGCGCTGACAGAAGGTTGTGCGCCGTGGTGATGGCGTGGAAGTCGCCGGTGAAGTGGAGGTTCATGTCCTCCATCGGCACGACCTGCGCGTAGCCGCCGCCGGCAGCACCGCCCTTGACGCCGAAATTCGGGCCGAGCGAAGCCTCGCGGATGCAGACGATCGCCTTCTTGCCGATGCGGTTCAGACCGTCACCAAGGCCGACGGTGGTGGTCGTCTTGCCTTCGCCGGCCGGCGTCGGGTTGATGGCGGTGACGAGGATCAGCTTGCCGTCCTTGTTGCCCTTCACCGATTTGATGAATTCGGCCGAAATCTTCGCCTTGTCGTGGCCGTAGGGCAAAAGGTGCTCGGTCGGGATGCCGATCTTGGCGCCGATCTCCTGGATCTGCTTTTTCTTGGCGCCGCGCGCGATCTCGATGTCGGACTTCACTTCGGCCATGACGGCTTTCCTTCGGATTGGACGGTGGAGGGGACGGGTTTGATCTCACTCGCAGGCATGTTGAACCCGGGCGCGGGCATGTTCTAACCCTGTCGCTCCCGCGGCGTCAACTTGCATGCAACTATGTTTCCTATGAAGAAAGTGTCTCCGCGGCCGGCCGACCTGTCGCCGGTTCTTCCTGGCTCCGTTGCCGCGCCGTATAGAAGCCAGAGGACGCGACGTTCCGCCGTCTCAAAACAGCCGCCCAATGCACGGAATGCGACAGAGGCGACGGCGCAAATTCGCCATCGCTCGCCGGGAAAGCTGTAGACGCTACTGAGTCAGGACGTTGCTGATCTCGACCATGTTGGAGCGCACGCGAAGCACGTAGAAACCCATCGTCGTCAGGTGCGTCGGCATGATCCAGCCATCCTCGCGGCCATTGGCGATGATGAAGGGCTGGATGCGCAGCGCCGAGACGAATTGCGCATCCATCGTGTCCCACAGATTGCCGAGATGCTTTTCCTTGATGACGTCCTCGAAGTCGGCCTGGGCGCCTTTCATCAGGCCGTAATAGGCATAGAGCTGGCCATAGGCGAACCAGAAGCGGTCATCGGCGCGGAAGTCGAACCAACCATTGTTGTGGTTTTCGGCGCGCTCCTTGAGGATCGCGGAGGTGGAACCGATGTCGGAGGAGATGCGGTCGATATACTGCTTCAGATTGTCGGCGCGGGCATCGAACGTCGCCTGGCAGATGCCGAGGCGGGCGTTGAAGGAGCGCAGCTTGGTGACGGCATCGCGATAATAGCTCGGCGTCGGCGTCTTGGGGCCGAACGGGTTGATGCCGAAATACCAGGTCTCCTCGTCGAACTGCAGATTGCCGCGCGCATCCTGCAGATCGCCGTCGATCTGCGATGTGGTGCGAACACGGCCGAGATTGTCGGCAAGCTCGGTGGCGGTACGCCGCACCGCCTGGTTGATGCCGCGCTGGAACGAGGCCTTGTTGTCCATGAACGGCGTGTTGTCCCAGTCGATGCCGAACAGGCCGAGTTTGTAGAGGATCATCGACGAGATCCAGGCATTCTGGTTGACGTTGAAGTCCGTCAGGTCGGCCGCCACCTGGGCGATGCCCGAATTGCCGCAGGTCTTGGCGGTGTCGGTGCCGGCGCCGGCGGCGACCTGTTCGCCGGCGGAAATGTTGCGGTTCTCGAAGGTGTATTTGTCGACGTAGTTGGGATCGAACTTGTTCCACCACTGGGTGGCGTAGAAGAAATTGGCGTAGAGGCCGATCAATACCAGAAGCGCGAGGCCGACCACAGCCTTCAGGATCCAGCCGCGCTGCGTATACCAGCGCCCAGCCCAGAGGAACGGCCACAGGATCGCGCCGATGACGAGGCCGATGCCGCGGCCGATCCATTGGAAGATGCGGGTGAAGAAATTCACGATCGGATCAAGCATGGCTCTCGTTCACCCCTCAGTCAGTCAGGCCGTAAAGGCGCGTGCGAAACGCCACTTTGTCTTTCAAATATGTGGTTTTCAGAACGTCCACAACATGCGACCGCCAGGCGTCGCTGTAGCCGTCATAGTCCTTGTAGAAGCCCGGCTTGTTGAAGACGTAACGCGAGACAAAGTCCTGCGGCACGAAATCCGAGATCAGCTGGTTGGTCAGCCAGGCGTCGGGATGGTCGGGCTTGCCACGCACGACCAGGAAGCGCTGTTGCGGAAACACATCCTCGATCTTGAGATGGCCGAGCTGGGCGATCTCACGCTTGGCGGCGTTGAGAAAGGGGAAATTGCCGTCCTTGGTGATCAGATCGGCATGGCCATGGATCCAGGTCTGCAGCCAGACCTTGTCGACCTCGGTCAAATTGCGGTTCGGCTCTGTGTCGCGGATGAGAGAGCGCACCACCATCTCGGCGCGATGCTCGAGATAGCCCGAGCTTTCGACCCATGACGCGCGCGGCAATTCGATGCGGCCGGTGCTGGCCAGGAACTTGAACACCTTGTCGGCATCGTTGATCGAGAGATAGCTGACCTGCCAGGGCCGCGAACGGCGAAAGCCGGGGGCGGCCGGGTCGCCGATGACGGTGGTCATATCAGGATCGACGAAGACGTAGACGCCGCCGAAATGGCTGGTCCAGTAGGCGTTGTGGCGGAAGATCACCTGGTCGGGCACCAGCGCATTCTCACGGATATCGCCGCAGACCTTCGCCAGCTCCACCATACGGCTCAGCATGGTGTTGTCGCGCCAGGCATCGGGCTCCTGCTTCAGCCGGTCGACCAGCTTGCCGAGTTCGGCGGCCTTGCCCAGCACGTCCTCGGCCGAAAGCACCCGGAACTCGACCTGGCTGATCGACAGCAGATCCTCGATGTCGTTGACCAGGGGAACGGAATCCTCGATCTCGCCGTAGATGACATCCTTGATGGTCAGCGCATCGATGGCGCGCTGGTTCTTGGACATGAACTCGAACATCAGCTGCGAGGTGTTGGAAAAGGCGGTGTGCACCACCGGCAGATCGATCTGCGAAGGCGTCAGGATGATGAAGCGGCGGTTGACCTCATTGGGGTCGAGATAATCGTAATCGCCGCATTCCTCGGCCACTTCGGGCGAGAAGCCGGTGCGGTCGATCTGGAAGCTCTTCAGCTTGGTGGGCTTGAGGCCGAAGGCAACAAGCGCCTTGTTGTAGCGCTGGATGAGGTGCGACTCGTCGACGGTGAGCAAGCGGCCGTAGATCAGCTCATTGTCGCGGAGAAGGTCGGGTTTTTTGGCGTGGCTCATGCAGAACGTTCCGAGCGGCGTTGCCTGTTGTGGCGAAGCGCCAACGCTGACGCCTCCCTCTCCCCGTTCTTCACGGGGAGAGGGTAAGGGTGAGGGGCAGCGCTAGCATTCAAGGACATGTCTCCCCATGGCCTTTGGCGTCAATAAATCGAAGATCATTGGTCCGGATGTCCCGATCGAGGCGCTGTTCGATAGCTGCCAGTAGGGTCGGAGCGATCTCTGGTCCACGCATGCGCCGCCCCTCACCCTTGCCCTCGCCGCGTGAAGGACGGGGAGAGGGGGGCGTCAGCGTTAGCGCCAAGCCTTTCAGCACCCGCGGGCAGCGAAGGAAGTTCACGCATTCCAGAGCCCCTTCTTCTTCATCTCCTCCATCTCGCGCCCCGCCCGTTCGCGCAGGCGTGCGTCGCGCAGCAGCTTCTCCACCGCGGCGTCGTCGGATTTGTCGGAATAGCGGAACTCCGAGTCGGCGTAGCGGTTGATCTCCTGCATGACCATGTCCATCGAGAACGGCCCCCGCAGTTCCTCGATCATGGCCTTCTTTTCGTCGTAGCCCTTGTGCATGAAGACTTCCGGCTTCTCGAACCAGTCGTCGGGCAGCTCGATGTCCATGGCGCGCATCTTGATGGCGTCGGTGACGTTCTTGATGGCTCGGCCGGTGAAGCGCGGCTCGGCATCCTTGATCAGGTGCAGATAAGTGCCGATGTCGGCCATCGATTTCGGCGCGCCATTCTCCTTCATGTAGCGCTCATAGACCTTCATCAGCCCGTCTTCCTGAGGCTTCTCGTGCTCCTCATAGGCTTCGGTCACCGCGCGCTGGATCTCCTGCGCGGCGTAGAGCTTGTGGTCGCCGAGTGGGATCTTGTGGTTCTTGCCGGCAAGCAGGACGAAGATGTCGATATAGTCGTCGCGGCTCTGTGGGCCGTCGACCAGCCAGCGGGCCCCGGCGCGCTGGCGCAGCGCATCGTCGACATTTTCGGGATAGTTGGAAAACATGCCGAACGAGCAATTGCCGCGCACCACCGTGCCGGCGCCGGCAAAGGCGTCCATCAAGACGCCGGTGATTTCCTGTTGGCCGGCCGAGGCGCGGTCGTCGGAGCGGCGGGCCGCCACCTGGTCGATGTCGTCGACGGTGCCGAAACCGATGACGCGTGGGTTCAAGACATTGTTGATGAACTGGCGGCAATTCTGGCCAGATTTGCCCTGGTAGGACGAGATCTGGTCGACGCCGAAATTCTCATAGGCGAAGGGATAGCCGGCAACCTGACAATAATTGTTGACGAGGCCGGCGATCATCTGGATCAGCGTCGTCTTGCCGGTGCCCGGCGCGCCGTCGCCGATGAAGGTGAAGAGGAAGCCCCCGAGTTCGACGAACGGGTTCAACTCGCGCTCGAAATCGTAGGCCATCAGCATCTTGGCGAGCTTGACCGACTGGTATTTGGCAATGTGGTTGCCGACGACCTCTTCCGGCTTCTTGAAGGTCATCACCAGCGGCTTGGAGCGCTTGCCGGGCGCGACGTCGAAGCCGTCGAGGGTGAAATCGTCGGCGTCGATGCGGATATGGGCGTTCTCGAACGGGCCGATGCCGTCGAAGCGGCCTTTACGGGCCAAGAGCCCGTCAATGGCAACACGGGCGAAAGCACGCGCCCGGGTCGTCAGGTCGCCATCGTCCTTCGACCCGGTGATCGCCTTGTCCAACCCAGCCACGATCGACTTCACCGCGTCCTGCGGCGTGTCGAACAGGAAGTCGGGTTCGGGGATATCGTTGGGCGCCTCGCCATCGCTGTCGATCAGCTGGAACAGATAGGAGGCAAGGCTGAAGGCCGAAACGTAAGCAGAGGCTGACAGAAGCTTCTTGAAGGTCGCGGCTTCATCGCCTTCGAGCGGTGCGCGGGTGTTCTTGGCCTGCAGGCTTTCAAGGTCGGAGCCTTCGGCGAAGACATCGGAAATGGCGAGCGCAATCGCCAGGCCGCGGCGGGCGCGAAACAAAAGCGTGTGCTGCGGGATGCTCATCAACTGGTCGTCGGGATGGATCGCGGCGACGGTCTTGGTAAGCTCGACCTCGCGGGTACGGCGCACCGAGCCGACCGAGACTGTCGAGACAAAGCGGCGATTGGTGCCGGCAAGCGCGGTGCCGGATTCGCGTGAAGGATCCTCCAGCACGACGACGCGAGTGATGAAGCTTTGCGCGGTTGCGCGGTGCTTTTCGATAGCCGCTTCCGGAATGGTGGTCAGGCCGGTGTCCATGAAGGATGCTCCGCGATGTGACGGTCAGACATCTGAAATCACCTGCCCATTTGACAGGATGTGAACCTTGTAGCCGGAAAAGATCTTTTGAGCTTCGCCGGCGGCGTAGAGTGCTTGATAGGCTTCGTGCGGGATCAGGGCGTGGTTCTCGTAGCTCGACACACCCTGGCGCGCGGCTTCGAGATCGTCGGTGTTGATAAAGAATTCCTGCGTCGTCTTCTCGCTCGAAAACAGCCCCTTG
Source organism: Mesorhizobium sp. C432A (assembly GCF_030323145.1). Taxonomy (NCBI): domain Bacteria; kingdom Pseudomonadati; phylum Pseudomonadota; class Alphaproteobacteria; order Hyphomicrobiales; family Phyllobacteriaceae; genus Mesorhizobium; species Mesorhizobium sp. C432A. The sequence continues at coordinate 2,638,697 of NZ_CP100470.1, forward strand.
CGGCCGGGTTTCTCGCCCTTGGAGTAGACCTCCTGGATGGTCCAGGTGAGCAGCCAGGCATTTTCCGGTTTGCGCACCTTGGCCAGCACCTCGGTCACGGTCGAATTGTTGTCCGTAATGCCTGCGGAATAAAAGGGGCCGAGCACGACGCGGCGCAGCTGCTTGGGGTGCAGCGGCTCGAAATCCTTGTCGAGATTGACCGCAATCGTTGCGGGCGAAAGCGTGTAGGCGGAATTCTTCTCGGTGAAATCGTCGAAGCGATGGGCGAGTTCGGGGTTGAGCAGGCCGTCCACCGGCAGCGGGATGTCGACCCGTTCATTGAGCTTGCCGCTGCTGTCAACGAGCTGCCGGATCATGCTTTCGGAGGAATCCTCCACCGTCACCATGTAGACCAGCGGCAGGTTGGCGCTGCCGTCGAAGCTCGCCCAGTGCACGAGGTAATAGGGACGCCCGGTCTTTGGATTGACCGAGACCTTGGCCGTCTGCGCCAGCGAGAACGGGCCAAAAGTCTGTTCGCTCTTGACGTCCTCGAGATAGAGCCGCTCGGCCATCGACTTCTGCAGCGCTTCGGGGAATTCCTTGTGGCGCAGGATGAAGTCGGCCATTTCCTCGCGCAATTCGCCGGCCAGCGGAATGTTGGCCAGCCGCGCCTCGGCCTGGCGGCGGTCGTTTTCCAGTTCGAGCAGGTTCTGGAAGACGGGATAGCCGCTGTCGGCGCGCGAAATGCGGAACGTGTCCATGAAGCCGAGCCGGTTGCGCCAGCAGGAAAACGATTTGTCCAGCCGGGCAATGTATTCGGCGACAATCTTGGCGACGATGCCGTGCCGGTAAAGCGGCGAGCGGTCGTCGCGCATGAACACTTCGAGGCCGCTGAGTGCCGCCGTGATGGCGGAAAAATAGCGCGCCGCCGCTTCGTTTTCGGGAGTCATGCCGGTGTGCCCGCGTGCAGCCGCTCCTTACGACTGCACGTAGTTGGCCGAATTGTGCTTCTTCATCACGTCGTCGAAACGGCGGGCGAAGGCGTCGTCGGCGAGCTTCTTGCGGCGCTGGATGTCGGAGCTGGCGACCATGTTCTTCTCGTGCATTTCGAGGAGATCGCCGATGTGCTTTTGCGAGGCGGCGCCAATGCCGGCCATGGTCTCTTCGGCGGTGTTGTCAACCTGGCTGCCCAGCGTGTTGATCTTGTGGGCGACATCCTGCTGGGCGGCGGTCTTCAAGGAATCTTCCAGTGCCTTGTAGAGCACGATGCGCTGCTCGGTATCGATGGTCAGCTTGTTGATCAGCGTCGACTGCGCTGCGATCTGATTGTTGAGCGAATCGACGAAGGTCTGGAACATCGAGGTGTAGCGTTCCAGCGTCTGGCTTTCGGCCAGAAGCTCCTGCTCCTTGGCCTGCTTTTCATTGTATTCGGTCGCCAGTTTCGAGCGCTCGCCCTCAAGCTGCGTGCGCTCCTTCTGACTGGTAGAAGCGGCGATCTTGTTTTCGATGTCGAGCAGCAGCGGATTGACCTCCTCGATGCGCTTCTGCACCGCCTCGAGGTTGGTCATGGTGACCTTGCGGCGCTCGATGACCTGCGACAGGCTGTTTTCCGAGGTCTTGTAGCGCTGGTCGAGGACCTCTTTCTGCGCTTTCAGGATGCCGACGATGGTGTCGGACTTGACCAGAAGCTCCTGCAGATTGCCGGCCAGCGACATGTTGCGGACGCGGTCGGTGCGCATGCGCTGCTTGCGTTGCGCCGAGAAGACACCGACGAAGCTTTCCCAGCCGGTGTAGTTCTTCATGCTCTCGAATTCAGTGCCGAAGACGTTGGTGGCGTCTTCCAGCCCGATGATCAGGTCGGCGATGTTGCCTTCCATCACCTTCTGCTGCTTCAGCACGTCCTCGATGCGGGCATTCTCGATGTCGAAATTGGCGTCGCCGATCTTCTTGTCGGCGGTGGCCAGCGTATCAAGCACCGTGCCCGACTGCTCGATCTTGGAGCGCATGTCCTGCACGACCTGCCTGGTCTTGGCAATTTCGGCATCGAAATTCTGCAATGTCGCCATAGGGGCCTCCCGCTTCGGCTTCCGGTCGCTGGCTGCGAACAGCGGCGAATATATGTGGGGTATCAGGGGATTGAAAGACGCAAGACAAGACCCGCCCCGAAAACAAAAAAATGCCTGGTCGTCTTGAAAGGCAATGAAGGCGGGGTCATGGCGTGATTAACCAGCCGGCCAAGTATTGTTCAATTGTCATTGAACTTTGACGGCTGCGAAGAAGTCGATCTCGGACAGTGTGGGTGTGCTGAATTCGACAGAGGGCTCAATGAGTTGCAAGCGCGAGACAGCTGGCGGAAGCCGTCGCCATCACGCTACGCATCGCGCCGTTCAAGGCTTCGGATCGGCGGCCTTCAGATAGGCGATGACGTTGGCGATGTCCTCGTCGCTGCTCAGGCCGGAGAAGCCCATCCTGTTGCCGGGTACTTTCAGCTTGGGAGCGCCGAGATAGGCTTTGAGGTTGGCTTCGTCCCAAACGAGGCCGGCCGCGCCGGCGTCCTTCATGGCCTGCGAATAGTTGAAGTTCTGGGCGGTGCCGGCGGTGCGGCCGACGATACCGAGGAGATGCGGGCCGACCTTGTCGCGGTCGCTTGCCGCCTCGTGACAGGCCATGCAGCGGTAGAACACTTTCTTGCCAAGTGCTGCATCGCCGTCGGCCAGCGCGGCGAGGATACCGGCCAAGTAAATGACAAGGCCTGATGAAATGGCTCGAAGCATGGCGGTTCCCGGCTGGCTCTGGCTGAGGACAAAATAGGCTGCAGGCCTTAACAAACGCCGTATGCCGGTGGATAGCAGCCGGGCTCAATCCGTGCGCGGGATCGCCGCGACCGCCTGCTTGACCTGCTTTTCAATCGCCGCCGACGAATGATTGTCGCGCACGAAAGCGCGGCCGATCTCCGCCATCTCGGCGGCCGCTTGCGGGCGTGTCGCGAGATCGATGATTTTCAATGCCAACTTGCCGGCATCGTCGCTGGACAGGAAATGCCTGCCCGCCTGCAGGCCAAGCCCTTCGACGGCCTTTTCGGTGGCGGCGACGACAAGGCCCGCCGCCATCGCCTCCAGCACCTTGATGCGGGTTCCGCCGCCGAAGCGCAGCGGGATCGGCGCATAGCCGGCACGCCCAAGCAATTCCGGCAGATGCGGTGGGTTCTCGATCAACCGCAGACCATGCCTGGTGCATAGACCGCGCACGACATCGCGCGGGTTTCTGCCGGCGACGGTGATCGACCAGGGCCGGCCGGAGGCGGCGAGGCGCGGCGCCATCGCGCGGCCGATCTGCTTGACGGCGTCGATGTTTGGGAAGTAGCCGAGATGCCCGATGAAGCACAGGCTGAGCTCACTGAAGCGCTCGGCAGCAATCGGCAGGGAAAGCACGCTCTCGTCTGGAATGGGGTTGGCGACGAACCTGACGTCGTTGACGGGGCCGAGAGCGGACAGAAGCGCTTCGTCGGCCCGCGAACAAACCCAAACCTGGTCGGCCAGGGCAGCCGCACACCTGTCGGCTTCGCGCGCCTCTGCCTTCCTTCGCCTGTTTTGGCGCCAGTCTCGAATTTGCTGCCACAGCGTCAGGCCGGCGATCCGGTCGGACACCGTCCGGGAATCAATGTTGTGCTGGTCAAGGACGGTGCGCGCGCGATGCTTCGGCGCCAGCGTCAGCAGCTGCGAAAGCACGATCTCCTCGATCACCACGAGATCGGGCGCGAATTCCCTCCAGATGGCGTCGGCTTCGGCCAGCTCGTCGTCCGGCATCATATGCACGGTCGGGTGCGGGCTGCGCCTGCCCCAAGGCGCCCTGCCGCGCGCTGCCTCGATGATCCGGTGACGGATGTTCGGCGGTGTGGAGGGTGCCGGGGCGCCAGTCAGGCTTACCGTCAGGACCTCGCCCATCGATGCCAGGGCGCGTGCATTGGCGGCGTTCCGGATCTCTCCGCCGGAGACCGGCGGAAACGGGCAATCAACTGTGAACTGCAGAATTTTCATGTTGTCCCGGCCGTTCAGCCTCTGGTGAAGCCAATGAAATCGTCGGGCGCGGCGCGGCCCATTTCCTCTTCCCAGTGGCGGCGGCAGAGCGAGATATAGACGTCCTTGCCTATCGCCACCTGTTCGCCTTGTCTGGCCACCTTGCCGTCAGCGCCGAGACGCACGACCATCGTCGCCTTGCGGCCGCAGCGGCAGATGGTGCGCACTTCGCGCAGTTCGTCTGCGATGGCCAGAAGCGCTCGCGAACCGGAAAACAGATTGCCCTGGAAATCGGTGCGCAGGCCGTAGCACATCACCGGGATGTTCAGCCGGTCGGCGATACGGGCGAGCTGCCAGACCTGCTCTTCCTCGAGAAATTGCGCCTCGTCGACAAAGATGCAATGCACCGTCGTATGTTCGTGATGCTCGGCGACGCGAGCGTAGAGATCGTCGCCGTCGCGGAACATCTCGGCCTCCGTCTCCAGGCCGATGCGCGACGAGATCAGCCCGGTGTCGCCCTTTCTGTAGTGGCCGGCGACGAACAGCATCGTCGTCATACCGCGTTCGCGATAATTGTAGGACGCCTGCAGCAGCATTGTCGTTTTGCCGGCATTCATCGTCGCATAGTGGAAGTAGAGCTTGGCCATGCCGTCCTTTTAAGCCGAGTTGGCGCGGCGCGGGGAGAGGGCACCGCTGCATTTCATGGGAAAAGCCGTCTGCCATCGAAAAAGCGGCAGGCGTGTCGCTGTTTGGCCAGTCCGCGCCGTTGATCGTGATTGTCTTAGCGCTTGAAACCACACCAGAATGGTGTTTGGCTGACGAAACAAGGCGGGCAGAGAAACCGTAACTACGCTTCGCCAAAGAATCACAATGGGAGACTGCCAATGTCGCGTATGAACACCTTCGTCGCCGGCCTCGGCCTGGCGACTTTTCTGTCCACGAGCGCTGCACTTGCCGGCGATCCGGAGAGCTGCAAGGCGGTGCGCCTTTCCGATGTCGGCTGGACCGACATCCAGGCAACCACCGGCGTCGCTTCGGTGCTGCTCACCGCGCTCGGCTACGAGCCGCAGACGATCCAGCTGTCGGTGCCGGTGACCATGGCGTCGCTGAAAAACAAGGATCTCGACGTCTTCCTCGGCAACTGGATGCCGTCGATGACCAACGACATCAAGGACTACACCGCCGATGGTTCGGTCGAGACGATCGGCACCAACCTGACCGGCGCCGGCTACGGCATCGTCGTACCGACCTATGTCGCGGAGGCCGGCGTCAAGTCGCTGACCGACATCGGCAAGTTCAAGGACAAGTTCAACGGCAAGATCTATGGCATCGAGGCGGGCAATGACGGCAACCGCATCATCCTCGACATGATCAAGAATCCGAAGGACAATCTCGAAGGCTTCGAGCTGGTCGAGTCCTCGGAAGCCGGCATGCTGACGCAGGCCGAGCAGTCGATCAAGAACAATGAGTGGATCGCGTTCCTCGGCTGGACGCCGCATCCGGTGATGGGCGCCATGAAGCTCACCTATCTCGACGGCATGGGCGACAGCGGCTTCGGCGCCGCCACCGTCTACACCAATGTGCGCAAGGGCTACACCACCGAATGCCCGAATGCCGGCAAGTTCATCGCCAACCTGAAGTTCAACCTGGACATGGAAGGCGAGATGATGGACGCGATCCTGAAGGGCGGCGACGCCAACACGGTCGCAGCCGACTGGCTGAAGAAGCACCCTGACGCGGTTGCGCCGTGGATTGCCGGCGTCACCACCTTCGATGGCGGTGATGCGGCAGCGGCGGTCAAGACCGCGCTCGGAAGCTGAGCCGACTAATTCGGCCAAGCCGAACCAGGAAGGGCAGCCAATCTAGAAAAGGCTGCCCTTTTTCATATCCTGTGAGAAGATGACCTAACGACAGCGGAGGCCGGAAGCAGGCGGTCTCTCGCATGAGAGGGGCGATATGGATCCGATTTCGAAATTCATGGTCGATCACAAGATACCGATCGGCGCCTGGGGAAAGGCGTTCTTCGGTTTCCTCACCGACAATTTCGACACCGTGTTCAGGGCCTTCTCGAATGGCCTCAATTTCTTGCTCGACGGGCTGGTTGGCATCCTTTTGATGGTGCCGCCGGTGCTGCTGGCGCTGATCATCGCCATCATCGCCTGGCTGCTGCAGCGCTCGCGCCCGCTGGCCATAGGCGTCTTTCTCGGCCTGATCTTCATCATCAACCAGAACCTCTGGAAGCAGACGGTGCAGACGCTGGTGCTGGTCGTGGCCGCCGCCGCCATGGCGATGGCCATCGGCGTGCCGCTCGGCATCTGGGCCGCGCACAAGCCGAAGGTCTACCGCATCATGCTGCCGGTGCTCGACCTGATGCAAACGCTGCCGACCTTCGTCTACCTGATCCCGGTTCTGACCCTGTTCGGTCTCGGCAACGCGCCCGGCCTCATCGTCACCATCATCTTTGTCATCCCGACCGCGGTCCGGCTCACCCATCTCGGCGTCGTCTCGGTGCCGAAGTCGATCATCGAGGCCGGCGAGGCGTTCGGCGCCACCAAGCAGCAGCTGCTGTGGAAGGTCGAGCTGCCCTCGGCCTTGCCGACCATCATGGCCGGGCTGACGCAATCGATCATGCTGTCGCTGTCGATGGTGGTGTTTGCAGCACTGATCGGCGCCGGCGGCCTCGGCACTGAAATCAACCGCGCGCTCGGCTCGCGCCGCATCGATCTCGGGCTCGAGGCGGGCCTGGCGATTGTCGTACTCGCCATCGTGCTCGACCGGATGACGCGTATCGGCGTTGGAGGCAAGAAATGACCGTCGCCGTCGATTTCAAAAATGTCGATATCGTCTTCGGCTCCGACCAGGCCGGTTCGCTGGCTCTGATCGACGGCGGCGCCACGCGCGCCGAAATCCTTGAAAAGACCGGCAATGTGCTGGGTTGCGCCGGCGCCAGCCTGACCGTGCATGAGGGCGAAATCTCGGTGCTGATGGGCCTGTCCGGCTCCGGCAAGTCGACGCTGCTGCGGGCGGTCAACCGGCTCAACGTGGTGTCGCGCGGCCAGGTGCTGGTCAAGGACGGCGACAATATCGTCGATGTCGTGACCTGCGATCAGGCGACGCTGCGGCGGCTGCGGCAGAAGCAGGTGGCGATGGTGTTCCAGCAGTTCGGCCTGCTGCCTTGGCGTACGGTGGAGGAGAATGTCGGCCTCGGCCTCGAACTCGCCGGCGTGCCGGAGCAAGAGCGCAAGGAGCGCGTGCAACGCCAGCTGAAACTGGTCAATCTCGACCAGTGGTCGAAGAAATACGCGCATGAGCTGTCCGGCGGCATGCAGCAGCGCGTCGGCCTGGCCCGTGCCTTCGCCACCGAGGCGCCGATCCTGCTGATGGACGAGCCGTTCTCGGCGCTCGATCCGCTGATCCGCACCAAGCTGCAGGACGAATTGCTGCAGCTGCAGGCGGAGCTGAAGAAGACCATCATCTTCGTCAGCCATGATCTGGAAGAGGCGCTGAAGATCGGCACCCACATCACCATCATGGAGGGCGGTCGCATCGTGCAGACCGGGGCGCCGGAAGACATCGTGCTCAAGCCCGCCAATGACTATGTCCGCGACTTCATCGCCAATGTGAATCCGTTGTCGGTGCTGACCGCCTGGAACGTCATGCGCGACAGCCGCGACCTCGAGCACGGCGATAATGGCTGGGTGTGGCTCGACCGGCGCAAGACGACGCGTTTCAAGATCGACGAGCACGGGCTGGTGGCGGCGGCGGAACGCGACGGCAAACCGGCGGTATGGGTGTCGTGCGCCGATGTCGAGGCGCAGCCGGAGGAGACGGCGCAAGTGTTCTGGGCCAACCCCGGGACCTCGCTGAAGACGGTGATGCTGGCCATGCACCGCTCGCAGACGGCACCCGTGGCGCTGTTCGACGACCAGTCGCGCTTTGTCGGCGCGATCGGGATACGCGATGTGCTGAGCGCGGTGTTGCGGCGCTAGACCATGATGAGATTTGGTTGAAATCTCATCATGATCTAACCCTTTGTTGGAGCATGATCTTTTCCAAAAACCGGTACCCACTTTTTGGGATCATGCTCTAAGCCAGCCCGATGCGCGTGGCGCCGAGCTTGAACAGGGCTGTGGCATCCCGGTCGAAGCGGAAGGTGTCGATGAAGTCGTCGGCTCGGTAATCCGGAAGCGTCTTGCGGATGGCGGCGGCGAAGTTTTCGCCTCGTCCAGCCGCCCAGCCAACGCCAGGCAGTGGGCGGCGATCGACAGGATGATGACATGGGCGTTGGGGCGGGCGGCCGCCTTCAGTGCCCAATCGGCTGCCTCGTCGAACTGGCCGAGGCGGACATGGGCCATGGCGCGCGCGCCCAACATGCCGAACAGCATCGGATCGAATGGTGACAAATGGCGCGAATGATCCGACGATCCGATCGCCGCTTGCGGATCGCCCGACTGCGACTGCACGAACGACAGCGCATAGTGGCCGAGGGCGAAGTTGGGGCTGAGGTCGACGGCTCTCTCCAGTTCGAGCAGGGATTGGTCGCCTTCGCCGCGCAGCCACAGCGCCCGGCCCATCGCCCAGTGCGCGGCCGGATTGTGGTCGTCGACCAGCAGGCTTTGGCCGGCCGCCTCAAAGGCGAGCGCGCTGTCCTGGTCGCGGTCGCCCCAGCGCTGGAAAGCACTTTGCCAATGGGTGAAGGACAGGCCGGCATAGGCGCGGGTGAAGGTCGGATCCTGCCTGACAGCAATGTCGAAGAAATGCCGTGCGAGGTCGTTCTCGCTGCGGGTGAAGCGATACATGTGCCAGAGGCCGCGATGGTAAGCCTCCCAGGCGTTGAGCGAATTGGGCGCCTTCAGCATGGCGCGGTTGCGCTCGACCATCTCTATCTCGGATGAGATAGAGGCCACGATGCTGTTGCCGATGTCGTCGAGGACAATGAAGATGTCCTCGGGCTTGCGCTCGAAGGTCTCGGCCCAGACGATCCTGGCCGTGCGAACCTCGACAAGCTCGACGGTGACGGTCAGCCGGCCCGCCAGACTGCGCACCGAGCCGGTGGCGACATAGTCGACATTCAGCCGGCGGCCGGCATCCTCCGGCGCGATGTTCTTTTCCGCCAGGGCAAAGACCGAGCCGCGGGCAATGACGAAAAAATCCCTGAGCTTGGCGAGGCGGGTAATGATGTCATGGGTCAAGCCGTCGGCCAGCCCACCACGAACGCCGCCGGCATCTTCGGCGAACGGCATGACGGCAAGCGAAGCCTTGTGCGGTGTCGCGGCTTCGGTGGGGGCACGCGCGATCGGGCTGTGGCCCGCCACCGGCGCCACCGCAGGCTGTGCCGGCAAAGTCGCGCAGTGACGTTCCGCGCGAATGGCAAGCCACGCCTGGCGCACAGGGCCGAAATCCAGCTCTTCCGATTGGAAGAGCGATGCCGCAGCGGCAAGATGGTCTTCGCAGGCGCCGAACTGGCCGCGCCGCGCCAGCCTCACCAGGAGTGCGACATGGGCGCTGCTGTCGAACGGGGTCAGTTCCAGCCATTTTTCGAGATGGGCGGAGACGGCTTCGCAATCGGCCGGCAGCGTCTTGACCAAATGTTCCAGTATAGCCGCGTGGCAGGAACCGAGACGGCGGCGCTGCGCGGTCAGCCAGCTGTTGAAGAGAGGGCTGCGGTCGATTTCCAGCCCTTCGAGGAAGTCGCCGACGAACAGGCCGGAGAGCGACTGCAGTCGCATCGGCTCAAGCGTTTCGATGCCTGCGGCAGCCGCCGCCGCGACATCCAGCACGTCGACTGAGATGCCGTCGAGATCGAGCGCGATCGTATCGCCCGATGTTTCGATTCTGCAGCGGCCCGGTTCGTCGAGCGCGGCCCGCAGCTTGCTCAGGCACCAGCGCAGCTCACCCTTGGGATCATTTGGAACATCCCACAGCAACTCGCAGAGCTTGCCACGTCCGACCGGATGGGGCGCCAGCGCCAGATAGGCCAGCAGCGCGCGCAGCTTGCGCGATGCCGGCAAGACCACCGGGACGCCGTCGCGCGCAATTGTCGGCGGCCCAAACAGGCGCACGACAACACCTTGATGGCTGCTCGCCAGGCTCGATTCCACGCCAGATACCACGCCTGCTCCCACGCTGACCTGCCGGCCCCTGCTTTACCACCGAGCACGACAAAGTGCACCCGGCTCGCAAAATTTGTGCGCCGAATGTGGTGTTTACCACACTGCCGCACGTCAAGGACCTGTAGTGCGGCAAGGTGTCGAAATCTCGCCGCCCAAACCGCCGGTGTGTAACCGGCCCGTGAGCAAGAACCAGGAGTCTACCATGTTGCATCAGCAGAAAATCAGAACCACGGCCGGCCGCGGCCGCCTGTTCGACAGCATTCTCGACACCATCGGCGACACGCCGGTCATCCGCGTCAATAATCTCGGACCGGCGCACGCCACCATCTACGTCAAGGCCGAGTTCTTCAATCCGGCGGCGTCGGTGAAGGACCGGCTGGCGCTCAACATCATCGAGGAAGGTGAACGCACCGGCGCGCTCAAGCCTGGACAGACCATTGTCGAGGCGACCAGCGGCAACACCGGCATCGGTCTTGCCATGGTCTGTGCGCAGAAGGGCTACAAGCTGGTGGTGACGATGGCCGACAGTTTCTCGGTCGAGCGCCGCAAGCTGATGCGGATGCTGGGCGCCAAGGTGGTGCTGACGCCGCGCGCCGAGAAAGGCTTCGGCATGTACAAGAAGGCGGTGGAACTGGCCGAAGCGAATGGCTGGTTCCTGGCCCGCCAGTTCGAGACCAAGGCCAACGCCGACATTCATGAAGCTACCACGGCACGCGAGATCGTCAACGATTTCGCCGGCTCGCGGCTCGACTATTTCGTCACCGGCTACGGCACCGGCGGCACCGTCGCCGGCGTGGCGCGGGTGCTGCGCCGCGAGCGGCCTGAGACCCGGATCGTGCTCACCGAACCGGCCAACGCGCAGCTTGTCGGCAGCGGCAAGCCGCAGATGCGTGGCGCCGGCGGAGCGCCGGCCGCCAGCCATCCGGCTTTCGAACCGCACCCGATCCAGGGCTGGACGCCGGATTTCATCCCGCACGTCCTGCAGGAGGCCATCGATGGCAACTTCTATGACGAGGTGATGCCGATCGCCGGGCCGGAGGGCATGAAATGGGCCAAGGCGCTGGCGCAGCAGGAAGGCATCTTCACCGGCATCTCCGGCGGTTCGGCTTTTGCCGTGGCGCGCCAGATCGCCGGCACAGCGCCGGCCGGATCGGTGATCCTGTGCATGCTTCCCGATACCGGCGAACGCTATATGTCGACGCCGCTGTTCGATGGCATCGAGGCCGAGATGAATGCGGAAGAGCTTGCTCTCTCGCGCTCGACGCCCGGTTGCCAGTTCCCGGCATGATGACGCGGGAGCAATCTGCATGGACGCGATGCCTGGACACTCGGCTACCAGTACCGAGGAAACGCTTGACCCCTCGGACTGGGCCGATGTGCAAAGCCTGTCGCATCGGATCGTTGACGATGCCGTCGCTTACCTGCGCGATGTCAGGCAACGGCCGGTGTGGCAGGAGATGCCTGGAGATGTGAGGGATTTCTTCACCGCCTCGCTGCCGCAATCGCCGACCCCACTTGCCGACATCTATGGCGATGTCGTGGACAAGGTGATGCCCTATCCGATGGGCAACATCCATCCGCGCTTCTGGTCCTGGTATATGGGGTCGAGCAACTTCACCGGCGCGCTCGGCGATTTCCTGGCGGCAATCCAGGGCTCCAATCTCGGCGGCGGCAATCATGCCGCCGCCCTGATGGATGGACAGGTCGTCGACTGGTGCAAGCAGATTACCGGCATGCCGGCTTCGGCCAGCGGCACGCTGGTCAGCGGCGGTTCGATGGCCAACATCATCGGGCTGACCGTGGCGCGCAACACCAAGGCCGGCATCGACGTGCGCGAGCACGGCGTTGGAGCAATCGAAAAGCCGTTGCGTTTCTATGGCTCGGACCAGGTCCATTCCTGTCACCGCAAGGGGATGGAAGCGCTCGGCCTCGGCAACAAGGCGCTGCGGCGCATTGCCAGCGACGCCGGACTTCGCATCGACATCGAAGCTTTGCGGGCGGCGATATCGGAAGATCGCGCGGCCGGGTTCAAGCCGGCCTGCATCATCGGCAATGCCGGCACTGTCAACACCGGCGCCATCGACGATCTGCAGGCGCTGGCCAAGCTGGCGCATGAGGAGGATCTCTGGTTCCATGTCGACGGCTGCATCGGCGCGCTGATCGCGATCGCGCCCGAGAATGCGCGTCGTGTCGCCGGCATCGAATGGGCCGATTCCATCGCGCTCGACCCCCACAAATGGCTGCACGCTCCGTTCGAGGCAGGCTGCGCGCTGGTCAGGGATGCCTCGGCGCATCGCAAGACCTTCGCGGTGACGCCGGAATATCTGGAATCGACACCGCGCGGCCTCGCCTCCGGCCAATGGCTGCACGATTATGGCCTGCAGACGTCACGCGGCTTCAAGGCACTCAAAGTGTGGATGGCGTTGCGAGAACACGGCGTCGAAAAATTCGGCCGCCTGATCGACCAGAACATTGCGCAGGGGCAGTATCTCTCAGGGCTAATCGCGGCCGAACCAGCGCTCGAACTGACGGCGCCGACCAGCATCAACATCGTCTGCTTCCGCTATCGCGCGGATGGTCTCGATGGCGAGCGCGCGAAAGCGCTCAACACCGAGATCATGCTGAGGCTGCAGGAAGAGGGCATCGCCGCCATTTCCGATACCACGGTGCAAGGCCAGCATTGCCTCAGGGTGGCGATCAACAACCACCGGACCCGGCGCGAGGATCTCGACCTTCTCGTCGCCGAAACGGTCCGCCTGGGCAACGAGATCGCTTCCGCCTGACCGGCCATGGGGTAGGGCAAGCGGCTCTCAGCCGCTGGCGGCCTCCTGGAAATCGCCCTTCGTCACGGGGAACGCCAGGCCGGGAAGGTAAAATGTGATCGGCCGGATTTCGTAGACCGCCGAGGGATTCACGCGGCGCAAGTCGCGCGCAGCCGCAATCGCCGCCTCCTGCGTGGCGCAGTCGAGGACATAGAGACCCAGCAATTGTTCCTTGGTCTCGGCAAACGGCCCGTCGATGACGATGCCTTCGCCCGGACCGCGCAGCGTGACGGCCTCGGCGGTCGCGCCCAGCCTGGCTGCCGGCCCAAGCTTGCCCTCACGGGTCAGCCTGGCATTGACCTCGAGCAGGTCGTGCATCAGCGCCGCATCCTGCTGTGGCGTCAGGGACTGGATGGTCTGTTCGACGTGATAGGCCAGGATGGCGTAAAACATGCGGCGATCTCCTCCTGTTCGAGCGGCCGCACTATTGCAAGGTTGGGTTGGCTGATCCAGCCCGGAAGCCCATCGAGACGCTAGTCTGCTGCCTTATGCCGCCAGCGGCAGGCTGAGCTCCGTCAGCAGGCCGCCGCGGGGATGGTTGGACAGGTTGACATCGCCGCCGGCGGCACGCGCAATGTTGCGGGCAATGGTCAGGCCGAGGCCGAGGCCGCCGGTCTGGCGGTTCCGCGATTGCTCCAGCCGCACGAAGGAACCGAACACCTGGTCGAGCTGCGCCTGCGGTATGCCCGGCCCCTCGTCGCGGATAACCAGCGTGACCGTGCCGTCCGACTGCCGCAGGCTGACATGGGCTTTCTTGCCGTAGGTCACGGCATTCTGGACCAGATTGTTGACGCAGCGCTTGAGCGCCACCGGCCGCGCCATGCAGATCATGCCGCGGGGCCTTGCGCCGTCATGGTCGAACGTGACGTCCTCGAAACTGTCGGCGATCGATTCCACCAGCGACCAGAAATCGATCCGCTCGCTCTTCTCCTCGGTGACTTCGAAGGTGGCGAAGTCGATGACGGAGCTGGCGATGCTCTCGATGTCGGCGAGGTCGTGGGCCAGCGCCTCGCGCGCCGTCGATCTGCGCAACAGTTCGAGGCGCAGCCGCATGCGGGTCAGCGGCGTGCGCAGATCGTGGGCGAGCGCGGCGGCCAGATGTTCGCGGTCCTCGACATAGTCGCGCAGCCGGACCTGCATGGCGTTCACGGCTTTGGCCGCGGCGCGGATTTCGCGGCTGCCGGTCTCGGCGATCGGCGGGCTCTTCAGGTCCGTGCCGATCCGGTTGACCGCCGTTTCCATCATCCGATAGGGCGCCGTCAGCCGGCGCAGCGACCAGATCGACATGATCACCACCAGGGCCGCGATCAGCGAATAGAGCGGCAGGCTGTCGAAGCTCAATATCGGTCCGACCGGCGTGTTGGGCTCGGTGAAATTCAGCCATTGGCCGTCGGCGAAGCGGACAGATGCCGTCAGCTTGTCGCTCTGGGCGAAGCTGGCCGCTAGCGATAACAGGTCGCGCTCCACCGCGCCGACATCCTTGGTCACGGCCACACCGCCAGGCGCGTTGGCTGCCTGGGTTGCCGGATCGCGCCGGACGCGGGCGTCGGTGATGCCGAATTTCGACAGCCGCCCGACCAGGATGTCCTCGAGTTCGGCCAGTTCGTCGTCGCCGGCGATCGACGAGGTGACCGCGGGTGTGTCCGACACGGTCAGCGCATAGGTGGCGTTGAACAGACCGGAGGCCGTCAGCTTGCGCTGCTCCGGCGTGTCGTCATGCATCAGCTGCACCAGCGAATAGGCGCGGTCGTTCAGCCTGTAGAGATCGACCTCGTCATTGGCGACGGCACGGTCTCGCGAGACGATGTAGAGCGTAGCGACCTGGCTGATCAGCAGGCCGGCAATGACGATGAGCAAAACCCAGACCGGCAGGGTTTGCGGCAGGAAACGTCTCATTCGGAGGTGGTCTCGGGCAGAAACTGGTAGCCTCCACTGCGCACGGTCAGGATCAGTTTCGGCGTCTTGGGGTCGTCTTCCATCTTGCGCCTGAGGCGGCTGACCAGGATGTCGATGCTGCGATCGAAGGAATAGTCGCTGTCGCCGCCGGAAAGCTCGATGAGCTGGTCACGGGTGAGCACTCGCTGCGCGCTTTTAACGAAGGTCTGCAACAGGTTGAACTCCGCCATCGTCAGCTCGACCCTGACGTCGCCCGGCGCCATCAGCCGGCGGCGCGAGCAGTCCATCGTCCAGCCGGCGAAATGATAGATCTGCTTGGTGGTGGCGCGCTTCGGCTCGGCAGCACCATTGCGCCTCAAAACGGCGCGGATACGGGCCAGCAGCTCGCGCGGATCGAAGGGTTTGGGCACATAGTCGTCGGCGCCCATTTCCAGGCCGACGACGCGGTCGGTGGTCTCGGTCACCGCCGTCAGCATGATGATCGGCGTCGAGTAGCTGGCGCGCAGGTCGCGGCAGAGCTCCAGCCCGCTCTTTCCTGGCAGCATCACATCAAGCACGATCAGGTCTACCTGCGTGCGGCGCAGTATGTCTTCCATCTCGACGCCGTCGGCGGCAACCGTGGTGCGCAGGCCGCGCTTCTGGAAGAATTCCTGAAGCAGGTCGCGAATGCCCTTGTCGTCGTCGACGATCAGTATGTGCGCATCGGATTTCACGGCGATCCTGTCATTGCTGGCGGCCGGTCGGCGGCTGCCTTCTGAGTCTGCTTCTGTGGCGTCACCCACACGATAGAATTCTGGCCACATGTTGGCCAGCGGCGATGATCGCCCGCAAAGCCGATTTGCCAGAAACAATCCAGAAACAAAATTCTATAGTCCGGAAAAACTCCCGAAAAAAATCAAGGGCATAAAGGGTGCCGTGGCGGTCAGGACATCGGCTGCGACGCGAAGTCTCCGGAGTAACGGACATTACCGATGCACAGGTTCACGATCAGCTTGATGGGTGCGCTGCTCAGCATTCCGCTCGTCACAGCCGCGATCGGAGCCACAACCGCAAAGGTGACGCCGATCACAAGGAGCGAGCGCTGCATCGATCTCAATCGCCAGGTAGACGAAGCCCTCGAAACCCATGCCGCGGCAACGCAGGTCACCGCGGCGAAAGCACTGCAAAGAAAGGGAAACCGGTTCTGCGCCAACAAGAAACAGGCACAGGGTATCCGGATGCTCGCGAACGCTTTGAAGCTGCTTGGAGTGACACCGATCGACCCGGTTCAGTGACACTCGAAACTCGACCCGCACAAAGAAGGAAATGAAGCCATGAAAAAGTCCATCCTCTCCGCCACCGGTCTCGCCGTCGCTCTCGCTTTCGCAATGCCGGCTCTGGGCAATGCCGCTGCCACCACGACCGCTGCTCCGGCTGCTTCCACGACCACCGCTCCGGCGACCACGACCGCCAAGCCCCCGGTGAAGAAGGTCGTCGCCAAGAAGCCCGTCAAGAAGCACAAGAAGGCGAAGAAGGTCGTCAAGACGGACGCCCCGAAGGCCTGATCCAGACAGCCAACAGGCTTGTCTGTAACAAGGCCGCTCCAGCACCCCCCGGCTGGAGCGGCCTTGTCGTGTGAGAGCATGATTACCCGTTGATGGGTGCCGGCCACCCAGGACTTTAACCCGTTTGCAATGCCGGTCCGGTAGGACAGCCCGCATGAAGAAGCGGCTTTCATCCATTCTGCGCTCGATGGCCATCGGCGGCCTTGTGGCCTCGGCCATGGTCAGGGTGCTGATCCAGTTCACCGCCAGCCCGGTGCCCGATCCGGTGAGCGGGCGCACGGAGCCGTCGCTGTTTGCACCGGCAATCTCCAGCAGCTGGCAATACATCACACCATGGCAAAGCCTGCTGCTGACCGTGATCACCGGCGCGGCGCTGGCCTGCTTCTTCGGCTGGCTCGCGGTCGCCTGGGTCGAATACAAGGCGGCCGGATCAAGGCCCGATGCGGCATCCAGCGCACGGCAATTCCAGGCTCGTCGCGTCGCCGACCGCCAGGGCCGTTGAACCGCAGCGCACAGTTCCTAAATTTGTGAACGGCAGCACTTCCGGGAAGCCGGTTTGGCGCGCCGATCAAAATGGACGACGGCTTTCCCCCATGACAAAGTGAGAGCGACCCCTCGCGCGATACCGGTTCCCGATGCCTGAAATCAGCTCCAAACCCCGGACCAAGACCAAGCCGCAGACCGAGCGACCGAAGCTCTACAAGGTCATCCTCATCAATGACGATTTTACGCCGCGCGAATTCGTGGTGACGGTGCTGAAGGGCGAGTTCAAGCTCAGCGAAGACCAGGCGAACCGGGTGATGATCACCGCGCACCGGCTCGGCGTTTGCGTCGTTGCCGTCTTCACCAGGGATGTCGCCGAGACCAAGGCGACACGGGCTACCGATGCCGGCAAGGCCAAGGGCTACCCGCTGCTGTTTACGACGGAGCCGGAGGAGTAGGTTGAGCGTCTTTCTCCCCGTATAGTGACGGGGAGAAGGGATCCTTACCTTCCCTCCCGGTACCACATCGCGCCCATGGCCAGCAGCAGCAGGCAAAGGCCGAGGAAGCCGCCGAACAGGGGTACGCGCGAGACGGCTTTGAGCACGCTGTCGTCGGTGCTGCGCAGGCCGATCCAGTCTGCGCCCGAGGCCGCACCGGAGGCGCGGACCGGGACGATGGAGGGCAGGGCGACACTGCCGGTGAGCTGGCCAAGGGTGGAGGAGGCCGCCAGCCGGCGCACGCTGCCGCCGGTGGCCTCAGTCGGAGCCTTCAACCGGTCCTCGGTAGAGACGACGTCGGAGAATTCCGGCGCGTTGACCGGGCCGACATGGGCGAGTGCGGTCAGGTCACCATTGCCGATCTGGTAGAGGCCGATCTCCTTGGTCTCGATGCTGCCCTGGAAAACGCCGGGTTCGGACTTCTCCAGCTTGACGATCAGCGCCTTGCCCGAAGGGGTGATCACCTGCGCCGGGCCGGGATCGTCGCTCATCGTCTGGCGGCGGATTTCCAGCATCATGCCGCGGCCGTCGGCGGTCAGCCGCTCTTCCTCGAGTTCAGGTTCCTTCATCAGCCAGTGGGCGATGCGGCGGTAAAGCTGGACATGCGGCCCGCCACCCTCGAAGCCGCGCGCCCATAGCCAGCCCTGATCGGACAGAAGCATGCCGACGCGGCCTTCGCCCTTATGATCGAGCAGAAGCAGCGGGCGGTTGTCGGCGCCCTTCATCACCACTTCGCCTTCGGGGTTCTGCACGCCGATGGTGCGGAACCAGCGGCTCCAGCGCGGCGGCTCGGTCGCCGAGCCGTCGAGGCCGCGCGTCACCGGATGGCGCTGGCCGAGATCGGTGAGGCGCGGATAGAAGGCCTTGTCGATGACTTCGCCGGTCGGCATTGCCGGCAGCGACGACATTAGCGGGGTGCGGGCAATCGAGGCGTCGCCGGCATATTCTGGCCCGGCAGCGATCAGCAGCGCGCCGCCTTTTTCGACGTATTCGGAGATGTAGTCGTAATAGAGGATCGGCAGCACGTCGCGGTGCTGGTAGCGGTCGAAGATGATGAGATCGAAATCCTTGATCTTCTCGACGAACAACTCGCGGGTCGGGAAGGCGATCAGCGACAGTTCGTTGATCGGCGTGCCATCCTGCTTTTCCGGCGGCCGCAAAATGGTGAAATGGACGAGATCGACCGAGGCGTCGGATTTCAGCAGATTGCGCCACGTGCGCTCGCCGGCATGCGGTTCGCCGGAAACCAAAAGCACGCGCAAGTTCTCGCGGATGCCGTCGATCAGCGCGATGGCGCGGTTGTTGGCGTCGGTCAGTTCACCCGGCTCGCGGTCGATGGAGAGTTCGACGATGTTGCGGCCGGCGCCGGGGATGGTCACCTGCAGCGGCATCGCTTGGCCGATGGTCGCCTCTTCGACCGCGACCTGCTCGCCATTGACCGAGACGCGGACGTCGACCGGGCCGGTTTCGCCGTCGGTGGCGATGACGCGGTAGGTCATGTCGAGCGGCTTGCCGACGAGGCCGAAGCGCGGCGCGTTCTCGAAGCGGATGCGGCGGTCCTTCTCGTGCTCGTTGCCGGTGATCAGCGCGTGCAGCGGCGCATTGAAGTCGGGGGCGGCCGGTGCGTCATGCACCTCGCCATCGGTGATCATGATGGCGCCACCGATGCGCGAGGGCGGCACGTCGCGGAAGGCGCCTTCAAGCGCTGCAAAAAGCTTGGTCTCGGTGCGCTCGTCGGCGGCTTCCGACTTGCCGGCCTCGACGACGCGGACGTCGAACTGCTTGAAGCGGCCAAGGCGCTGCTGCAAACCGGTAAGCGCTTCGTCGGTCTGTTTGGTCCGGTCGCCGATATCCTGGCTCTGGCTGCGGTCGACGATGACGGCAACGACGCTCTTCAGCGCCTCGCGCTCCTCATCGAGGAAGACCGGATTGAGGAGTGCTGCGCCCAGCGCAATCAGCGCCGCGAAGCGGAAGATCGCGCCGCGCTGGCGAAACCACAAGCCGACAGCCGCCAGCACCAGCAGCGGTGCGAGCACCAAAGCCAGCAAGGGCCAGGACAGCAGCGGTTCGAAGGAAACCGACCAGTTCATAGGCTTACTGCCCCAGCCGTTCGAGCAGGATCGGCACGTGCACCTGGTCGGATTTGTAGTTGCCGGTCAGCATGTACATCATGATGTTGACGCCGGCGCGCAGCGCATAGATGCGCTGCATCGGATCCGATGGCACGGTCGGCAAAAGCGGGTCACCATTCTCGTCGACGGCCCAGGCGCCGGCAAAATCATTGGCGGTGATCAGGATCGGCGAGACGCCGTCGCCGACGCGTACCGGCCGATTCTCGGCATTGCTGGCCTCGAGCGAGGCTTCCACCCAGAGCGGGCTGCCGGAGAAGCGGCCGGGAAATTCGGGCAGGATGAAGAAGGATTTGGTCAGCACATGGTCGGCGGGCACCGGCTCCAGCGGCGGCACGTTGAGATTGCCGAGAATGTCGCGCAACCGTTCCGTCGCCGGGCTCGCCGAATCCGCACCGATGCCGTTGGCGAACTGGTCGCGCGTGTCGAACAGCACCGTGCCGCCCTGCTGCATATAGGCGTCGATGCGGGCGATCGCGGCTTGGCTCGGCATCGGCGCGGAGGGGTCGATCGGCCAGTAGATCAGCGGATAGAAGGAAAGCTCGTCCTTCGAGATATCGACGCCCGCCGGCGCGCCCGGCTCGAGCGCGGTCTTCTCGATCAGGAAGCGGGTCAGGCCTTCGAGCCCGGCGCGGCTGATCGAATCGTCACCGGGCACACCGGTCAGCACATAGGCGATGCGGGTCTTGGCAATATCCTCGATAGCCGCGGCATCGCCGGGCTTGGCATCGTCGGCGCGGGCGAGGTCGGCATGGCCAAACAGCATGCCGAGGCCAAGCAGCAGCGCAGCCGTCGTTGCCGCAGCCGAGCGGGCGCGGCGCGGCCGGCGCGAGATCAGCCCGCCCATCCAGAACACCGCCAGCGTGTCGAGTAGCATAAGCACAAGTGCCGCTGTGACCAGCGATCCCTTGAGGTCGCGCGATTCATCGAAAGCGTACTGGATATTGGTCACCGGCACTGTGAATTGCGGGCGCACCAGCGGCGCGAAGGCGGTGGCCGGGTCGAGCAGATTGTGGGCGAAAACGCCGGTTTCCGAGCCATAGAGGCCGGGCGGGTTCTCGAACGTCACCGGCAGCGAGCCGGCGCCGGGGACCAGCGGTCGTGCGTCCGGCGTCGGCGGCACCAAAGTGCCGTCGGCGGCTATCATGCGATAAGGCGCCAGCGACGTAGCAGCGGCTTCAGCGTTGGCGACCGCCGCACCCTGGTTGCGCGACAGCTGCACAATGCGCCGCAGCATCTCGACGAAGCTGCCGGAGATCGGCAGCGTCGACCATGTCGCTTCCGGGGTGATGTGGAACAGAACCAGCGTGCCCTTGCCCTTCTTCAACCCGGTCACCAGCGGGGTGCCATCGGCAAGGGTTGCCCAGGTGCGTTCGACGATGTCCGGCGTCGGTTCGGCCAACACCTGCCGGCTCACCGTGATCTCGGCCGGCGGTGCGAGGTCGGCGAACGGGCCGTTCTTCGGGAATTCGGTCACCGCTTGCGGCGTCGTCCATGACAGCGCGCCGCCAAGCGAGCGCTCGCCGGTGCGCAGCCTGACCGGCAACAGATCATCGTCATTGCCGGCGGCGGCCAGCCGCGAACCGGCAAAGCGCACCAGCGTGCCGCCATTGTCGACCCAGTCGACCAGCCGCTGATGGACCTGCGGCGGAATGGTACCGATATCGGCCATGACGATCATCGCCGGCTTCTGGTCGAGAAGCTGCGGGATGGCGTCGGCGAGATCGACGCTCGACGGTTCGACCAGATCGGCGAAAGGCTGCAGCGCGCGCCTGATGTAATAGAGCGGCGACAGGAGCGGCTGCGCCTGGTCGGCCTCGGCCTGCGATAAAAGTCCGACGCGGCGGCGCTTGGAGCTTTCGTCGAGCACGCGCACCGCACCTGCCTGGCGTTCGCCGTCGAGCGCGATCGAGGCGAAGTCGTTGCGCAGTTCGAACGGCACCGCCATCGTGCCGGTGGCGGTGGTCTCACCCGGCGCGAAGGTCAGCGTCGCGTCGGCGATGCGGCGGCCCTTATCGTCGAAGGCGCCGGCGGTGACTTGGGCCGGCGCCGGATCGCCGGGCGCGCGGATGGCGGTCAGGGCGAAGCCGTCGACCTGATTTTCGGCGCCAGTGAGCCCAGTCAGCGCCAGCCGGTCGGAATTGGCCCAGACGACACGGGCGGCGCTTTTCGACAGCAGGGTGTTGAAGGCGGCCTCGTCGCCCTTTGCCGCAAGGCCGTCGGTGAGAACGGCAACGCTGGCGCCGGGCAAGGTTTCCAGCACGCCGGCGACGCGGGCATAGACAGCGGGTCGGTCGGTCGGGATCGGCCTCGGCTTGGCGGCGCGCAGCCGGTCGAGGGCAGCCGCCCCATCGAAGGGGCCGATCTCGGCGTTCGGCTTTTCGGCGGTGAAGGCGATGACGACCGGTACGCCGTTCGAACCGGCATCGGCGATCAGCCGCTGGGCGGTGGCGACGCGCTTGCCCCAGTCGGCGGCACTCGCCCAGTCATTGTCGATGACGAGTGCCAGGGCGGCGCCCTCGGCCGGCAATTTTTCGCGCGGATTGAAAACGGGTTCGGCTAATGCCGCGACGACAAGGGCTGCCATCAACAGCCGCAGCAGCGTCAGCCACCACGGGCTCTGCTGCGGCGTTTCCTCGCGCTTCAGCACGCGAGCGAGGATCTTCAGCGGCGGAAACATTTCGGACTGCGGCTTGGGCGGTGTGAGCCTGAGCAGCCACCAGATCACCGGCAGCGCCAGCAGGCCCCACAACACCATGGGAGCGCCAAAGGAGAGCGGCAGCCAGCTCATGCGCCGGCCCTTCCCACGAATGCGCCATCGGCGGTCATCGCCATGTGGATGCGCACCAGCGCCTCGGAAGCGAGGCGGTCGGTGTGGTTGACGGTATAGCTCCAGCCGAGGCGCTTGCACCAGCTGGCCAGCTCCTGGCGGCGGGCGGTGTAGAGCAGGCGATATTCGTCGCCGAGCATTTCGGCGCGGCCGGCGGTCAGCTTGTCGCCGGTCTCGGGATCGGTGAATTCGGTGCGGCCGGCATAAGGAAAGGTCTCCTCCGCCGGATCGGCAACCTCGATCAGATGCGCACGCACGCCATGCCGCGCCAGCACATCGAGCCATTCCATGGTCTCCTCGACCGGGTCGAGGAAATCGCTCACGACGACGATGTCGCAGAAGCGGCGGATGGCGGACAGGTCAGGCTTTGCTGGCAGGTCCGCGGCGTGCATCAATTGCGCTGCGATGCGCTCGGCGCCGTTGCGGGCGGTGAACGGATCTGTCAGGCCGGGCCATGCGATGCGCTCGCCGCTCCGCGACAAAAGTTCGGCCATGGCCAGCGCCAGCACCAGCGCGCGCGATTCCTTGGAAACGCTGGCGCCAGTCGATTTGTAGAGCATGGAGGGCGAGGGGTCGGCCCAAAGCCACACCGTGTGGGCTGCTTCCCATTCGCGGTCGCGCACATAGGTGTGGTCGTCCCGGGCCGAACGGCGCCAGTCGATGCGCGAGGAATCGCCTTCGACATAGGGGCGGAACTGCCAGAAATTCTCGCCGATGCCGCGCTTGCGGCGGCCATGCCAGCCGGCAATTACCGTATTGACGATACGGCGCGCCTCGACCAGCAGGTCCGGCACCAGCGAAGCCCGCAACCGGCCCCTGGCGAGCGCGTCGCGCGTCGCTGCCGGTGCCTGGACTTCGCCGATACGCGCCATCAGATTCCTTTGGCCAGTTTCGCCACCACGTCACGCACGGTCGTGCCCTCGGCGCGCGCGGCAAAGGTCAGCGCCATGCGGTGCTGCAGCACTGGTTCGGCCAGCGCGCGGATATCGTCGACCGACGGCGCCAGCCGCCCGTCATAAAGCGCGCGCGCACGGGCGCACAGCGTCAGCGCCTGGCTGGCGCGCGGGCCGGGACCCCAGGCGACATGCTTGTCGGTCTCGGCATTGCCCTGGCCGGGACGCGCCGAACGCACCAGTTTGAGGATGGCGTCGACGACGCTTTCGGGCACCGGCATACGGCGGATCAGCGTCTGGATTTCCCTCAGCCGCGCCGGCTGCAGCACGTTTTGCGCCTTGGCGTCCTCGATGCCGGTGGTCTCCAGCAGAATGCGCCGCTCGGCCTCGATTTCGGGATAAAGGATGTCGACCTGCATCAGGAAGCGGTCGAGCTGCGCTTCGGGCAGGGGATAGGTGCCTTCCTGCTCCAGCGGGTTTTGCGTCGCCAGTACATGGAAGGGCGCGGGCAGGTCGTGGCGAATGCCGGCGATGGTGACGTGATATTCCTGCATCGCCTGCAGCAGCGCCGACTGGGTGCGCGGCGAGGCGCGGTTGATCTCGTCGGCCATCAGCAATTGCGCGAAGATCGGGCCGGAGATGAAGCGGAAGGAGCGCCTGCCGGCCTCGTCCTGCTCCATCACCTCTGAGCCGAGAATGTCCGACGGCATCAGGTCGGGTGTGAACTGGATGCGGCGCGAATCGAGGCCGAGCACGACACCGAGCGTTTCGACCAGCTTGGTCTTGGCAAGGCCGGGCACGCCGACCAGCAGCGCATGGCCGCCGGCAAGCAGCGCCACCAGCGTGCGCTCGACCACCACTTCCTGGCCGAAAATGACGCGGCCGACGCCGTCGCGCACCCTGGAAATATCGGCCAGCGCCGTCTCGGCCTGGGCGATCATGTCCTTTTCGCTGATTGGGCTTTCCTTGACCATTACGCTCATGCCGCATCGATCCTTGTGCTGGAAGTACCGGCTTGCACTGTAGTGCCTTAGAATGCCGCGATTCGGCTTCGCCTGGCGCCTACGAATGAATTTAAATCACAGCCTTAGGCTGACAAGCGGAACAACAGTGACTATTTCGTGACCATGACGGAACGCTCCGAACATCGCGAGCACAGCCTTACTGCCGCAACCGAGGCGCGCGGTCTCGAAGCGTTGATCTCGCGTGCGGCTCGCGCCGGCAAGGGCGCGGCGCCGGTGGAGCGCTGGAATCCCGACTTTTGCGGCGATCTAGACATGGAGATCAAACAAGACGGAACGTGGTTCTATCTCGGCACGCCGATCGGCCGCATGCCGCTGGTGCAGCTGTTTTCCAGCGTGCTGCGCAAGGACGAGGATGGCAGGACCTATCTGGTGACGCCGGTCGAACGGGTCGGCATCCGCGTCGTGGACGCGCCTTTCATCGCGGTTGAAATGGATGTTTCCGGCGCCGGCGCCGAGCAGACCATCACTTTCCGCACCAATGTCGGCGATGTCGTCGAGGCCGGGCCTGGCCATCCGCTGCGCTTCGTCGACGAGAACGAGACCGGCGGCCTGAAACCCTATGTGCTGGTGCGCGGGCGGCTGGAAGCGCTGGTGGCGCGGCCGGTGATGTACGAACTGGTCGAGCATGGCGAGGAGATCGATATCGGCGGCAAGACGATGTTTGCCGTGCGCTCGAAAGGCGAAATCTATCCGATCATGCCGGCGGAAAAACTGAAGCGGCTGAGCGCATGATGGATCAGGTGAGGCCGCCGCCGTTTTCCACAGCGGATTTTCGCGCGCGGGTCGCGGCGCAAGCTGAAGTCCATGCCGGCGACGATTATGGCGATCATCGCTTCAACCCCGGCCATCCACGGTTGACGCAGCTCAAAGCGCTGCGCGACGCCGCGGTGCTGATCCCGGTCGTCGATCATGGACGCGATGCGACCGTGCTTTTGACCAAGCGGGCGGAAAAACTGCGCAGCCATTCCGGGCAGGTGGCTTTTCCCGGCGGCACCATTGATCCCACCGATGCGACCCCGGAAGCAGCGGCCTTGCGCGAAACCTTCGAGGAGATCGGGCTCGGCCAGGACCGCATCGAGATCATCGGCCGCATGCCCGATTATGTCGCCGGCAGCGGCTATCGCATCGCCCCGGTGCTGGCGATCGTCGAGCCCGGTTTTACGCTGTCGCTCAATTCCGACGAGGTCGACGCCGCCTTCGAAGTGCCGCTTTCGTTCCTGATGGATCCGGCCAACCACACCAGGGACAGCCGCATGTGGAACGACCTGGAATGGTTCTTCTACGATATGCCCTATGGCGGCCAGCGCATCTGGGGCGTCACTGCCGGCATCATCCGCACGCTCTATGAAAGGCTCTATGCTTGAGTGATCCGATATCGCTGGCGGGCAAGGCCGACTGGCTGGGTGAAAAGCATCTGCAGCGGCTGCTTGCCGTGCTGGCGCAAGGCGGCGAGGAAGCTCGCATCGCGGGCGGCGCGGTGCGCAATGCACTGATTGGGCAGCCGGTCGCCGATATCGACGTTGCTACCACTTGCCTGCCCGAGGAAACCGTTCGCCGCGCCGAGGCGGCGGGCTTCAAGGCGGTGCCGACCGGCATCGAGCACGGCACGATCACGGTGATTGCCGGCGGCGCGCCCTATGAGGTCACAACGCTGCGCGCCGACATCGAGACCGATGGCCGCCGCGCCAAAGTGTCGTTCGGCCGCGACTGGAAGGCCGACGCCGAACGGCGCGATTTCACCATCAACGCGCTCTATGCGGAGGCTGACGGGACGGTGGTCGACCTGGTTGGCGGCGTCGGCGATATCGAGGCACGAAGGCTGCGCTTCATTGGCGATGCCGAGCAGCGGATCCGCGAAGACTATCTGCGCATCCTGCGTTTCTTCCGCTTTTTCGCCTGGTATGGCGAGGGTCGGCCCGATGCCGAGGGATTGAAGGCCTGCGCCCGGCTCAAGGACGGTCTCGCCCATCTCTCGGCCGAACGCATCTGGTCCGAGCTGAAGAAGTTGTTATCGGCCCCAGATCCGTCGCGCGCCTTGCTGTGGATGCGCCAGGCCGGCGTGCTCACCAGCGCCCTGCCGGAAAGCGAGAAATGGGGCATCGATGCCATTCATGGGCTGACCAAGACAGAAAAGGATCTGGGCTGGGCGCCGGACCCGCTGCTCAGGCTGGAGGCGATCGTGCCGCCCGATGCGGCGAGGATGAAGACACTGGCCGAGCGGCTGAAACTTTCGACCACTGAGGCGGAGCGCCTGCGCCACTGGGCGCTGACGGCTGCCGTCGAGCCCAAGACAAGCGAAGCGGAACTGGCCAAGAAACTCTATTCCGGCGAGCGCCAGGGTTTTCTCGATCGCGTGCGGCTGTCGCTGGCGTCGGCGCGAGCGCGGGCTCTCGAGGACAATGACGCGCTGGTTCAGGCCGGCGGGTTTTCGCGCCTGCTCGCTTTTGCGCTGAAATGGGAAAAACCGGTGTTCCCAGTCAAGGGCGGCGATCTGACGGCGCTTGGCGCGTCGCCGGGGCCAATACTCGGTGCGATCCTGAAAAACCTGGAAAAGGAATGGATCGGGTCCGGCTTTGCGCTCGATCGCGACGCGCTGCTGGAGCGCGCCGCGGAAGCCTTGAAGGCCAGATAGGACTGCTCAGGCCGCGTCGCGAACTTTCTCGATGCGCGAGCGGATCGCCTCGATCATCGTCTCGCGAATGACCGTTTCGCCATGTGTCTCGCGCATATGGTCGACGGCGCGGCGCATGACCTCGGCTTCCTCACCGGCACGCGTGTGCCACTCACAGCCGGGAACCAGCGAGCCGCAATGGAATTCCTTCATGGGATTTTCTCCTTTCCTCCTTGGAGCCTGTGCCTCTCATGGGCACACGAAGCTCCGCCATCTCTGTTCCGCGCCCTGTCACAGCAGTCGGTTTCGGGGGCACGCACGGGGGAGCTAGCATAACACGGTTCGACCATTTTGGTTGCCGTGGTGCGAAAAAGGCGGAGCAGCGCTGCTCCGCCTCTCTTGTCAGGCTAAGCCAAAGGCGAGACCGTTCGGTCTTGTCCCGGTCACTTCACGATCTTGACGGACTCGGCAACCTTGTTCTTGCCGCTCATGTCCCAGGAAACGCGGACCTTTTCGCCGGCCTTCAGGCCAGGATCCTTGAAGGTCTTGGGCAGCGTAAAGGTCGATCCATCGTCCAGAACGAGGCTCATGGCCGTGCCATCATAGGTCTTGACCGTGCCCGTGGTGTGCTTGACCGCGGCAGAGGCAATCGAGCCGGAAGCGAGAAGGGCAGCGGCGGCTGCCGAAACAATGAGCTTTCGCATGTAATACTCCTGGAAATGCGGGCATCCGTTTGGAAAATGCTCCGCCTTGTTCAGGGCCGTCCGGTAGCGTCGTGTCGCGGTTCGGGACTGAACCGCCGGCGCTTCCCGGCCCGAAACGACAAATAGTCGTTTTATTTCAATCACCTATTAGACGAAAAAGATAATGGCGATGCCACATTGGCTGCCCAGATTCGGCGAATGGGACGTCAATGCGGCTCACGTTTCGCTCACCGATTTTTTAAGGCCACCTGACCTCCGGCGGCAGGCTGGACAGGATCGAAGCGACATTGCCGCCGGTCTTCAGGCCGAAGATGGTGCCGCGATCGTGAAGAAGGTTGAATTCGACGTAACGGCCGCGGCGAATGAGCTGCTCGTCGCGGTCGTCGTCGGTCCAGTTCTCGTTGAAATGGGCGCGAACCAGGTGTCCGTAGACGACAAGGAAAGAACGCCCGACATCCTGGACGAAGTTCAAATCGGCATTCCAGCCGCCTTTCTCCTCCCCCGAATGCAGCCAGTCGAAAAAGATGCCGCCGACGCCGCGCGGCTCGTGGCGGTGCGGCAGATAGAAATACTCGTCGCACCAGGCCTTGAATTTGGGGTGGTCGGCGATCGCAGCGTTCTTCTCGCAGGCGAACTGCATGGCTCGATGGAAGGCGACCGTGTCGGGGTGATCTTCCGTGCGGTTGCGGTCGAGCACCGGCGTCAGATCGGCGCCGCCGCCAAACCAGTGGCGCGACGTCACGACCATGCGGGTGTTCATGTGCACCGCCGGCACGTTGGGGTTCCAGGGATGCGCGATCAACGAAATGCCTGATGCCCAGAAGCTCGGGTCTTCCTCGGCGCCGGGCATCTGCTTCCTGAATTCGGGCGAGAATTCGCCATAGACGGTCGAAGTATGGACGCCGACCTTCTCGAAGACGCGGCCGCGCATCATCGCCATGGCGCCGCCGCCGCCCTTTCCATTGTCGCGTTCCCACGGCGTCTTCTCGAAGCTGCCGGGCGACCATTCGGCCAGTGGTCCCTGCAGTTCCTGTTCGATCTGCTCGAAGGTTGTGCAAATGCGCTCGCGCAGCGTCTCGAACCAGAGCCTAGCCTTCATTTTCTTCTGTTCGATGTCGGGTGGCAGGCCTGCCGGTATTTCTGGTCGTTCCAAAATGCTGTCTCCGGTCGCGGCCGACAAAGGACCTAGTGGAGTGAATTTGACATTTGCACACAGCGTGGCGCAGGGCACGATGCAAATGTCAAATTCGAAAACTCCACCAGAAACATAAACTTGCTAGTGGTCCTTGTGATTCCAACATTCGCAACGGCGCCTGGGGATTAGGGAGGCGAATGTTGGAATCGGACCACTAGCCTTTTCCGGGCGCGATCCCTAATCTCTTAGGGGCAAGGGTCAAGTGTCATCTGGTTCGGCCCAGGAGTTCTTTCATGCGCACGCCGGCAAGACCGCCGCTGCATGGCCTGAAGAAAAGGCTCGATCGTTCACGCGCCGAGCGCGAGCGCATGCCGCGTGACGGGTTTTTGCGCGAGACCTTCGTCCTGCCGCGCCCGGATGCGCGGCTCAAGGCCAAGGAATGGTTCGAGCGTTTTCCCAAGCAGGCCTACTGGACCGAGATCGAAAGCTGGTTCGAGCGGCCGGGCGACGTAATCGAATTCACCATACGGCGGCTGCCCGCGGCGGATTAGGATTCCACAAGCAGTCGCCTTGCGCCCGGCCCTTGCGCACTCAAGCGATCTTCCCTGTTTCGCAGCGGGCATTTGTCGATCGACATGCAGCCGCAGCCGATGCAGTCGGTAAGGCCGTCGCGCAGCTTCTTTAGCTGAGTGATCTTGCGATCGAGGTCGTCGCGCCAGCCGGTCGACAACAGGTTCCAGTCCTCGCGCGTCGGGGTACGGCCTTCTGGCAGCGATTCAAGTGCGGCGCCGATCTCGGCCAGCGAGATGCCGACCTCCTGGGCGATCCGGATGATCGCCACCCGCCGCAGCACGTCGCGGCCATAGCGCCGCTGGTTGCCCGACGTGCGGTGGCTGCGGATCAGCCCGCGCGCCTCGTAGAAATGCAGCGCCGACACCGCCACGCCGCTGCGCATGGCCAACTGGCCGACCGTCAATTCCTTTACCGGAGCCATCTCGATTTTCCGCTTGACCTCAACTTAAGTTGAGCTTGTAGCCAGGAAATGTCGATGGGCAATTGAGGAGAAGGCGATGTGCGCCTGGGTGAGAATGATGCAAGACGCAAGGGCCGTTGGCGATGACGACAACGCGTTGAAGGTTCTAGCCGAGTTGCCGGATGGCTTCACCGGCGACCATGGCGACGGACAGCGCGACGTTGATGCTGCGCGTGCCCGGCTGCATCGGGATCGTCAGCCGCGCATCCGCCGCCTGATGGACAGGATCCGGCACGCCGGCGGATTCGCGGCCGAACAGCAGGATGTCGCCTTGGGCGAAGCTGAAGCCCGTATAGGGGGTCGCGGCTTTGGTGGTGAGCAGCACCAGCCGGCAGGCTTGGCCCTTGCGCCAATCCTCGAAGGCGTTCCAGTCGACATGCCGGGTCAGGGCAGCCATTTCGAGGTAGTCCATCCCGGCGCGCTTGAGCGCTTTGTCGGAGAGCGGAAAGCCGGCTGGTTCGATAATGTCGACGCCAACGCCGAGGCAGGCGGCGAAGCGCAGGATTGTTCCGGTGTTGCCGGCGATGTCAGGCTGGTAGAGGGCGATGCGGAGACGGTGGTTCATTTCCGCGTCTTTCTAATAAGTGGCAGATCGGCCACAGCGGGTGGCTGGTTTTGGAAATTGCTGGACCTGCGGGTGGCCATTTTCTGCGAAGTCGATTATACCGCACGCATTGTCAACCCGAACCGAT
This sequence comes from Mesorhizobium sp. C432A, assembly GCF_030323145.1. Lineage (NCBI taxonomy): Bacteria > Pseudomonadati > Pseudomonadota > Alphaproteobacteria > Hyphomicrobiales > Phyllobacteriaceae > Mesorhizobium > Mesorhizobium sp. C432A. Next base: position 2,669,099 of record NZ_CP100470.1, read on the forward strand.
GGAGGGGTATTTCATGATGACCATGCACATCCAGCGCCCCTCCCGTGGGCTTACCTGCCTGCTGGCGGTTTCGGTACGACGATTTACCTGATCTCTTAGATCTGATCGCACCGATTCCCGCCGAACCCAATTTTCGGCTCTCGAAGGAATCCTGCGATGTTTTTCAAACGGTCAAAGGGGCCAAGCGCCCCAGCTGAGCATGTCGCGACCGAGGCCTATCGTCGTGTCCCGACGGATGCAATCCGTGCTTCCGGCCGAAGGCCGGCGCACGACATTGCTTCGCCTTTTTATGTCTATTTTCACACGGAGGACGGACCGATGTTCGATCCCTATAAGATACCTGGTTCAAGAAGCCTGCACGAACGCAAGACGGCGACCTGGGCGTTGCTAGTCGGCGAGACCTATTCGTCGGCGGTTCATGCCGAGACGCGCCGGCGTCCGCATCGCGGCATGTTGCCGGATGTCGATTTCTCGCGTGCGGTTCCCGACCACAGCCGGCCGTCGCTGGTGCGCCGGATCATCCGGCTGATCCGGCCGGGCGCGAAAAACCGGACTGGCGGCGGCGTGCCGTCAGCTCAGTCGAAGGCTTCTGTCGGTGAAAAGCCCGCAAGTCCCTATATTGCGCGAAGCAGGACCGATGGCCCGGGTGATTCCGGGCCGTCAGTCCCCGCCGACGTACGGTCTGGGGACGCGGAGCGCCCCGGGGATTTTTCCCGCGCCGCATGAGCGGACAACAGTTTTGTGAGCATCACTATGTTTAGCTGGTTTGAAAGAAGGCTCGATCCGTTCCCCGCAGCGGAACCGGTCGAGCCGCCGAAGACGCTGGTTGCCTTCTGCGTGCATTATACGCGCGGCGCCTGGCCATACATCATCGTCGACGCGGTGCTGGTGACGGCGATTGCCATCGCGGAAGTGTGGATGTTCGGCTTCATGGGCCACATCGTCGACTGGCTGTCCGGGCAGAACCGCGAAACCTTCCTGCAGACCGAGAGCTGGAAGCTTGCCGGCATGGCCTTCGTCGTGCTGTTCGCGCTGCCGGGTACGGTATGGCTGCATTCTTTGCTCAACCAGCAGACGCTGATGGGCAACTACCCCATGCGCATCCGATGGCAGGTGCATCGTTATCTCTTGAAGCAGTCGATGAGCTTCTACCAGGACGAATTTGCCGGCCGCATCGCCACCAAGCTGATGCAGACGGCACTCGCCGTGCGCGAATGCGTCATCAAGGTGATCGAGGTGCTCAATTACGTCATCGTCTATTTCCTCGGCATGCTGTTCATCGTCGGCTCGGCCGACTTGCGGCTGGCGGCACCTCTCGGCGTCTGGCTGCTCGGCTATATCGGGTTGTTGCGCTATATCATCCCGAAGCTGGGCAAGGTCGGCGAGGCGCAGGCCAATGCGCGCTCGACGATGACCGGCCGCGTCGTCGACAGCTACACCAACATCCAGACGGTCAAGTTGTTTTCCCATGCACGGCGCGAAGCAACGTTCGCCAAAGAAGGCATGGCAGGCTTCCTCGACACGGTCTACCGGTCGATGCGGCTGGTGACGGTGCTTTACGGGCTGCTCTATATCCTCAACGCGCTGCTCCTGTTTTCGGTGACGGCGCTGGCGCTGTGGCTGTGGCTCGGCCAGGCGGTGACGATCGGCGCCGTCGCCGTGGTCATCGGCCTCGTGCTCCGTATGTGGGGCATGTCGCAGTGGATCATGTGGGAAATGTCGAGCCTGTTCGAGAACATCGGCACGGTGCAAGACGGCATCGCCTCGATCTCGCTGCCGCGCCTGGTCGAAGACCGGCCGGGGGCGAAGGACATTGCCGTCACCAAGGGCGAGATCCGCTTCGACGACATTCGTTTCCACTATGGCAAGCAGAAGGGCGTCATCGAGAACCTGTCGCTGACGGTGAAGCCCGGCGAGAAAGTCGGCATTGTCGGGCGCTCGGGTGCGGGCAAGTCGACGCTGGTCAATCTCCTGTTGCGGTTCTACGACCTCGAGAACGGCCGGATCCTGATCGACGGCCAGGAGATCGCTTCGGTGACGCAGGATTCGCTGCGCGCGCAGATCGGCATGGTGACGCAGGACACTTCGCTGCTGCATCGTTCGGTGCGCGACAACATCCTTTACGGGCGGCCCGATGCGACGGAGGAAATGCTTGTCGAGGCAGCCGGGCGGGCCGAGGCGCTGGAGTTTATCGGCAGGCTTTCGGATCACACCGGACGTAAAGGGCTCGATGCTCATGTCGGCGACCGCGGCGTCAAATTGTCCGGCGGCCAGCGGCAACGCATCGCCATTGCTCGCGTTATGTTGAAGGACGCACCGATACTTATCCTTGACGAAGCGACGTCGGCGCTGGATTCCGAAGCCGAGGCCGCCATCCAGGAGAATCTCTACAAGCTCATGCAAGGCAAGACCGTCATCGCCATTGCGCACCGGCTGTCGACCATCGCGGCGATGGACAGGCTCGTCGTCCTCGACAAGGGCCGTGTCATCGAGGAAGGGTCGCACGAGGAACTCGTTGCCAGCGGCGGGCTCTACGCGCAGCTCTGGCAGCGCCAGTCGGGGGGGTTCCTGCTCGACGACGGTCCGGTCGATGCCGCCAATGACGCCGTTGCCAACGACATCGGCGTGAAGGGTGAAGCCGCAGAGTGATGACGTCAGCATGATGACAGCCGTCTATCGCTGGTTCGAGGACTGGGTCTATCCGTTCAGGGAGCCGGCGGACCTTCGGCCACCGCCAAGCGTCGGCGGCTTCCTCTGGCACTATGTCGGCCAGGCGAAGTTCGCCTTCTTCGCCATGCTGGTCATCGGCGGCATCGCGCCGCTGATCGAGGCCGGGCTTTTCTACTTCGTCGGGCGGCTGGTCGATATTCTCGACCAGCTTCCCGGTGAACGCAGCTGGGACGCGCTGTGGACCGCCGCCGGGCCTGAGCTTGTTTTCATGATCGCAGTGGTGCTGGTCATCCGCACCGTCGTCGTCGGCCTGTCGGCGCTGGTCAACGAACAGACGATCACGCCGGGCTTCTACAATCTGGTGCGCTGGCAGGCGCACCGGCATGTGTCGCGGCAGTCCTACACCTTCTTCCAGAACGATTTCGCCGGCCGTATCGCGACAAAAGTCTGGCAGGCCGGGCAGGCGACCGGCGACCTGATGGAGAGCTTCATCGAGGTCATCTGGTTCATGCTCATCTATACGGTGACGACCTTGGCGCTGGTCGCCGGGCTGGATCTGCGCCTGGCCGTGCTGGTGGTGATCTGGATCCTCGCGTTCGCCTGGCTGGCCAAGCTCTATCTGCCCTCGATCCGCAGGCATGCCGAGGCCACGGCTGAAGCTGGCTCGATGATCAATGGGCGCATCATCGATTCCTATTCCAACGTGCAGACGCTGAAGCTATTCTCGGCCGACGGCGACGACCGCTACATCAAGAACGGCTTCGACATCTATCTCGATGCACTACGGCCCTTCACCCGCCGGCTGACCGGCGTGCGCATGGCGCTGACGACGCTGTCGGGCATCATGATCACCGCGATTGGCTGCTTTGCCGTCTATCTCTGGGTCGAAGGGTCGATCACCGTCGGCGCCGTCGCGTTCACGCTGTCGCTGGTCTTGCGGCTCAACATGCTGCTCGGGCGCGTGATGATGCAGCTCAACGGCATATTGCGAAATCTCGGCGTCCTGGAAAACTCCAAGGCGCTGATCTCGCAGCCGCTTGGCCTTGTCGATGCGCCGGATGCGAAAGAGCTTGTCGTCGCCGGCGGCCGCATCGAGGTGAAGAATGTCGAGTTCCACTACGGCAAGGGTTTTGGCGTGCTGAATGGCATCGACCTTGTGGTCAAGCCTGGCGAGAAGGTCGGGCTGGTCGGGCCGTCGGGCGCGGGCAAGACGACGCTCGCCAACCTCATCTTGCGCCTCTACGACCTCGAGAGCGGCAAAATCCTGATCGACGGGCAAGACGTCGCCGAGGTGACGCAGAACTCGCTGCGCGCCAATATCGGCGTGGTCAGCCAGGACACGGCGCTGTTCCACCGCTCGCTGCGCGACAACATCAAGCTCGGCATGCCGGACGCGACCGAGGCCGAGGTGATCGCGGCGGCGAAGAAGGCCGAGGCGCACGAGTTCATATTGGGCCTGCGCGACAACCGGGACCGTACCGGCTACGAGGCTTTTGTCGGCGAGCGCGGCGTGAAACTGTCGGGCGGCCAGCGCCAGCGCGTCGCGATCGCCCGCGTCTTCCTCAAGGATGCGCCGATCCTGATCCTCGACGAGGCGACCTCGGCGCTCGATTCCGACATCGAGGCGGCGATCCAGGAGAATCTGGCCAGGCTGATGGAGAACAAGACGGTCATCGCCATAGCGCACCGGCTGTCGACCATCGCCGCGCTCGACCGTCTTGTGGTGCTGGACGGAGGCCGCATCGTCGAACAGGGCACGCATGACGAGCTGGTGGCGCTCGACGGGCTCTATGCGCGGCTGTGGAAGCGGCAGTCCGGCGGCTTCCTCTACCACGAGGAAAGCGTGCTGGAAGAGACACGGCCGGCGGAGTAGGGCATGGCAGCGTCGCCTGATATCGGCTACGTCCTCAAGCGGCTACGGCCAACCGCGCCGGCCTTCGATGCGCTGAAGGAGGAGAGCCGGCTGGAAGGCTACTGGATGCTGGTGCGGCTGGCGGATGGCTGGGCGGGCGGCCGCAACAAGTTCCTGAAACGAGGCGAGGCGCTGTTTGGTGCATGGCATGGCCGAGAACTCGCTGGTGTGTGCGGGTTGAACATCGATCCTTATTTCGAAGGCAGGGACCACGGCCGGGTCAGGCACCTGTTCGTCAGCGCGCGTCATCGCCGCAGCGGCATTGGCCGCATGCTGGTCGAGACCGTCATTGACAGGGCACGTCAGCATTTTGCCGTGCTGAACACCCGCGCGCCACAAGAAGCCTTTGGGTTCTATGAACGGCTTGGCTTCCAGCCGGTGGTGGGCGAAGAATTCGTCACGCACCGCATGATGCTCTCTCAAGACAGAAAAGGAGGCTGAGATGTCACTGCGTCCGCCATCCCTAGGCGCCTCGGCTGCCGAAGCCGCGTTCGACGCCCTCGGCCATGAGATACTGGCTGAAAAGGCCGCAGCGCTCGGCCGTGCCGGCCAACGGGTCGAGGAAACGCTGGCCAAGCTCCGTCAGAACAACGACGACGAGGAGCAGCGACTGCGGCTGCTCAAGGAGGCTGCCGCAGCGGTGCACGCCTATTTCATCCAGCGTGAACTCTGCGGCCTGCGCCGGCATGAGTCGGTCATCCGCGAATACGATATCCCAAGGGCCGTGCTGGTCAGGCTCGGTGCAAGCTAGAGGTCATCAGCCGGCAACAATCATTCCAGCCATTCGGTGATGAAGCTGCCGTTTTCGTGGATGTCGGTCGTTTCGAGCGGGCCTGGGCCGAGATTGGTGAATTTGTGCGGCGTATCAGGCGGCACGATCAGGATCTGGCCGGCCGTGGCCTCGATCTGCTGGTCGCCGATCGTGAACAGGCCGGTGCCTTGCCGGATGATGAAGATTTCACAATAGGGATGCGTGTGCAGGCGCGGGCCGCCGCCAATCTCTTCCTGATAGTTGAAAATCAGGCAGGAGTTGGAGTCGTAGGCGCCGCATTGCAGTTCGCCCTGCCAGCGGCCGGGCGTCCTGGTCCAGGTCTCGCGGTCGATGATGTGTGCCATAGCCTCTAACCCTTCGTCGGTATCCAGGGGTTGAAAAGCTTCACGCCGGTGCCTTCAAAATCCTTGGTGTTGCGGGTCACGACTGTCAAGTTTTTGACGAGCGCGGTAGCGGCTATGAGGGCGTCGCGCTCCGGCTTTGGATCGGGAACGTGAAGGTTTGCGCAACGCACGACAACAGCCTTGTCTATGCTCAATATCCGGTCGTCAAACTGTGGAATGAGTGTCTGATCCAACCACTCACGGTACATGGTGGCCTGGCGAGTATCCTTCCTCGACAAGAGCAATGTTCCGATTTCGAGTTCCAGGATCGAAATGACCGACATGAAAAAGCTGGCGATGTCGTGGGTCTCTGACCAGGCCAAAACGTTGCGATCGGCCTTGTCCCGACGACGCAGATTCGAAACGACATTGGTGTCAAGAATGAACATCAGTCGAGTTCGGGAATCTTGAAAAACGGTCCTTCCAGGCGAGGTGGTTCCCAGTCGAAATCTGCTTCGGGGCGATCATCGGCAATCGCGTCCGCGAGGCTTCTCGGCTTCTTCTCTAAACGCTGATATTCCTCCATCGACATCAGCACATGGGAGGGCTTGCCGCGGTCGGTAATGATGACCGGCCCGTTCTTGGCTGCCCGTTTGGCATGCGCCGTGTCCTGGTTGAATTCACGGCTCGACATGATGGTTATCGTCTTCGTCGAGATATTCATATCAACACCTCCATCCGGAAGATGTAGACATATTGCTACATTCGGCCAAGCTCGTCAAATTTCTCTTCGTGCGGAACGCCCGCGACAATCTGCCCTTGTGGCCTCAGCCCGCTGGACAAAAACGGGCTTCACGCATAAACCGAAATCCAAATGCCGGAGGAATTCGCTAGCTTGTTCGCCATGCGCTGTCGGGCCGGCGCGATGGAGCGGGGACAAAGCTCGGCCGCCGGCTCGGAAGAGGCGAAAGGATCAGGCACCCGTGAGCGCAACCGACACCCAGGATCCCAACCGTCGTGATTTTCTCTACGTCGCCACCGGCATGGCCGCAGTGGTTGGCGCAGGCGCCGTTGCCTGGCCCTTCATCGACCAGATGCGCCCTGATGCCTCGACGCTGGCGCTGGCCTCGGTCGAGGTTGATGTCGCCTCGCTGACGCCTGGCATGTCGCTGATCGTCAAATGGCGCGGCAAGCCGGTCGTGGTGCGCAATCGCACCGAGCAGGAGATGAAGGACGGCGAAGCCGTGAACCTTGCCGATCTCAAGGATCCTATTGCCCGCAACGCCAATCTGCCCGCCGATGCGCCGGCGACCGATGCCAACCGCACCACGCCCGGCAAGGAAGCCTGGATGGTGATGGTGCAAGTCTGCACGCATCTGGGGTGCATTCCGCTTGGCCAGGAAGGCGATTTCGGCGGCTGGTTCTGCCCGTGCCACGGTTCGGTGTACGATACCGCCGGCCGCATCCGCAAAGGCCCGGCGCCGGAAAACATGGCCGTGCCGGTATTCAAGTTCATTTCCGATACCAAAATCCTTATCGGTTGAGGCAGGGGATAATTCGATGAGCGAGGGACACTCGACCTATACGCCCAAGACCGGTATCGAACGCTGGTTCGACGCCCGCATGCCGCTGCCGCGCATGATCTATGACAGCTTCATCGCTTATCCGGTGCCGCGCAACCTCAACTATGCGTGGACCTTCGGCGGCATCCTCACGATCATGCTGGTGGCGCAGATCCTGACCGGTATCGTGCTCGCCATGCACTATACCGCCGACACCAATCTCGCCTTCAATTCGGTCGAGAAGATCATGCGCGACGTCAATTCCGGTTGGCTGTTGCGCTACATGCATTCCAACGGCGCCTCGTTCTTCTTCGTCGCCGTCTACATCCACATCTTCCGCGGGCTTTATTACGGCTCCTACAAGGCGCCGCGCGAGCTGCTGTGGATCCTCGGCTGCATCATCTATCTGCTGATGATGGCGACCGGCTTCATGGGCTATGTGCTGCCCTGGGGTCAGATGAGCTTCTGGGGCGCCACCGTCATCACCGGCTTCTTCAGCGCCATTCCGCTGGTCGGAAACTGGATCCAGGAACTGCTGCTCGGCGGTTTCGCCGTCGACAACCCGACGCTCAACCGCTTCTTTGCGCTGCACTATTTGCTGCCGTTCATGATCGCCGGCGTCGTCGTGCTGCACGTCTGGGCGCTGCATGTGGTCGGCCAGTCGAACCCGACCGGCATCGAGGTGAAATCGAAAACCGACACCGTTGCCTTTACGCCCTATGCGACCATCAAGGATGCATTCGGCATGATCGTGTTCCTGTTCTTCTTCGCCTATTTCGTCTTCTACCTGCCGAACTTTCTCGGCCATCCGGACAATTACACGATCGCCAACCCGCTGAAGACGCCGGCCCACATCGTGCCGGAATGGTACTTCCTGCCGTTCTACGCGATCCTGCGCGCGATCACCTTCAACATCGGGCCGATCAACTCCAAGCTCGGTGGCGTGCTGTGCATGTTCGGCGCCATCGTCATGCTGTTCCTGGTGCCGTGGCTCGACACCTCCAAGGTGCGCTCGGCGGTCTACCGGCCCTGGTACAAGCTGTTCTTCTGGCTGTTCGTCGCCGACGCTGTCCTGCTTGGCTGGCTTGGCTCGCAGCCGGCGGAAGGCGGCGGTCTGTTGACCCTCCTGATAGGTGAGGTCTCGGGCAACTACGTTGGCTACGCTCAAGCGGCGACACTGTTCTACTTCGCCTTCTTCCTCGTCATCCTGCCGGTGCTTGGCCTGATCGAGACGCCACGCAGACTGCCGAATTCGATCACCGAGGCGGTGCTGGAGAAGAACAAGGGTGCCGGAGGGGGACATCCGGCCGGTGCGACCGCGGCGCCGGAAACCAAAGGCTGAGTGAGAATCTAAGGGGATTTGGCATGAAAAAGATTCTCACCTCGCTCGCCCTGCTAGGCGTGTTTGCCGCTGGCATCGGAGCCGTCGGCAGTGTGGCGATCGCCGCTGAAGAGGCGCACAACGCGGCGGCACCGACGCATTTCCCGATCCACGAGCCGAAGGAGATGGACTGGACTTTTGCCGGTCCGTTCGGCACCTACGACAAGGCGCAGCTGCAGCGTGGCTTGAAGGTCTACAAGGAAGTCTGCTCGGCCTGCCACTCGATGAATCTGGTGGCGTTCCGCACGCTGGAGGACCTCGGCTATTCGGAAGCGCAGATCAAGTCGCTGTCGGCCGAGTACACCATCCATGATGGACCCAACGATGCCGGCGACATGTTCGACCGGCCGGGCAAGCCGTCAGACCATTTCCCGGCGCCGTTCGCCAATGAGGAGGCGGCTGCCGCTTCCAACGGCGGCGCTGCCCCACCGGATATGTCGCTGCTGGCCAAGGCGCGCGGCGTCGAGCGCGGCTTCCCGCGCTTCGTCTTCGACATTTTCACGCAATATGCGCAGGGCGGCCCGGACTACATCCATTCGCTGCTGACCGGCTACGACGAGACGCCACCTGCCGGCATGGTGATCCCCGAAGGCACCCACTATAATCCATACTTCATGTCCGGCGTGTCGCTGAAGATGCCCAAGCCGCTCTCCGACGGCCAGGTGACCTACGATGACGGTTCGCCGCAGACGATCGACCAGTATTCGCGCGACGTCTCGGCGTTCCTGATGTGGGCGGCCGAGCCGCATATGGAAGACCGCAAGAAGACCGGCTTCCGCGTGCTGGTGTTTCTGCTTCTGTTCGGGGCGCTGATGTATCTGACCAAGCGCAAGGTGTGGGAAGGCGTGGCGCACTAAGCCGCATCTTATTCCTCGGAAATGGAAAGGGCGTCTTCGGACGCCCTTTTTGCTTGCCAAACCGGACATGGTTCGCATCTTGGCGCAGCAGCCGTCCAGTAAGAAGTCCGTTGGCACGCCGCCATGCGATTGGTATTGCACGCGCGCCCGGCGGATCGCCGGCTAAAGGGGCATTTGGGATCGATGATGCGGCTACGCGACTGTCACAACTTTTCCGATTTCCGGCGCATGGCCCAGCAGCGGTTGCCTGGGCCAATCTTCAACTACATCGATGGCGCGGCCGACGACGAGGTCACCTATCGCCGCAACACCGAGAGCTTCGAGCGCTGCGACCTCGTTCCCAACGTGCTGCGCGGGGTAAGCGAGATCGACATGTCGGTGACGGTGATGGGCCAGAAGCTGGCCATGCCCGTCTATTGCTCGCCGACCGCCTTGCAGCGGCTGTTCCATCATCAAGGCGAGCGCGCGGTGGCCAAGGCTTCGGCCAAATTCGGCACGATGTTCGGCGTGTCCTCGCTCGGCACCGTCAGTCTTGAGGAAGCGCGCAAGATCAGCAGCAGCCCGCAGGTCTACCAGTTCTATTTCCACCGGGATCGCGGCCTCAACCGGGCGATGATGCAACGGGCGAAAGCGGTTGGCGTCGAAGTGATGATGCTGACCGTCGACAGCATCACCGGAGGCAACCGCGAGCGCGACAAGCGCACCGGCTTTGCCATCCCCTTCAAGCTCAACCTTTCCGGCATGCTGCAGTTCGCGCTGAAGCCGGGATGGGCGATCAACTATTTCACCCATGAGGGGTTCAAGCTGCCGCAGCTCGACGAGCATGTCGACATGGGCGGCGGCACGATGTCGATCAGCCGCTACTTCACCGAGATGCTCGATCCGTCGATGACCTGGGACGATGTTGCCGAGATGGTCAGACTGTGGGGAGGTCCGTTCTGTCTCAAGGGCGTCATGTCGGTGGAGGATGCCAAGCGCGCCGTCGAGATCGGCTGCAGCGGCATTGTGCTGTCCAACCATGGCGGCCGGCAGCTGGACGGCTCGCGGGCGGCGTTCGACCAACTGGCCGAGATCGTCGATGCCGTCGGCGACAGAATAGACGTCATCATGGATGGCGGCGTGCAGCGCGGCACCCATGTGCTGAAGGCCCTGTCGCTTGGCGCCAAGGCTGTTGGCGTCGGCCGCTATTATCTGTTCCCGCTGGCGGCGGCCGGCCAGCCGGGCGTAGAGCGGGCGCTGGAGCAGATGCGGGTCGAGATCGAGCGCGGCATGAAGCTGATGGGCTGCAGTTCGATCGAACAATTGTCGCGCAACAACCTCCGTTTCAGGTAATCTCGACCCATGAAATCCTCGCTCGAAGACACGCTGCTCGCCGCGATCCGCACCATTCCGGACTACCCCAAGCCCGGTATCCTGTTTCGCGACATCACCACTTTGCTCGGCAATGCGCGCGCCTTCCGCCGCGCCATCGACGAGCTGGTGCATCCCTATGCCGGCCAGAAGATCGACAAGATCGCCGGCATCGAGGCGCGTGGCTTCATCCTCGGCGGTGCGGTCGCGCACCAGCTTTCGGCCGGCTTCGTGCCGATCCGCAAGAAGGGCAAGCTGCCTTACGAGACGGTACGCGTCGCCTACAGCCTGGAATACGGGCTGGACGAGATGGAGATGCACAAGGACGGCGTTGCGCCGGGCGAGAAGGTGATCCTGGTCGACGACCTGATCGCGACCGGCGGCACGGCGGAGGCGGCGGTCAAGTTGCTGAGGCAGATCGGCGCCGATATTCTTGCCGCGTGCTTCGTCATCGACCTGCCGGATCTCGGCGGACGGGCGAAGCTCGAAGCGCTGGGCGTGCCGGTGCGGACGTTGATCGGGTTTGAGGGGCATTAGGGAGTAGGGAGTAGGGAGTAGGGAGTAGGGAGTAGGGAGTAGGGAGGGAAGCTCCGCATTCCGTGCAAGGCGCAGCACCCACTGCTGCCTAATCCCTACTGCCTAAAACCTACCCCCTACCCAGCCTTCACCAGCACGGCGCTGTCGAACTCCAGCACCTTGTCGCCCGTCGAATCGAATCCTTCCGAGCGCAGCGCGAGCAGCCGCCAGCCGGGGCGATTGGCGAGCGGGCGGTGGGAGACGGCCGTGCGGGTGAAGGTGACGGTTTCGCCGGCATAGACCGGCTTTGTCCATTTCAGATTCCTGAAGCCGGGCGAGGGGCCGAATTCTGGTACCGGGCCGGGTCCGGTCCATTGAGAAGCGTCCATAGGATTTTTGAGATTGAGCTTCATCCAGGTGGCCGCGGTGTGCCAGCCTGAGGCGCAGAGGCGGCCGAACACGCTTTTCTTCGCCGCCTCCTCGTCGACATGAAAGACCTGTGGATCGTACTTGCGGGCGAACGCCTTGATCGCCTCGGCTTCGAATGTGTGCGAACCGAGGTTGATGGTATCGCCGATGCGGAAGAACGCGTCGAGGCTCATGCGCCGGTCTCGCGGGTCAAGAACATGACAGTGTTCTCAAGTTCGAAGACGCTTTCACCGCGCTGGTTGAACAGTTCGCTGCGCAAGGTGACGAGGCCGAGCTGAGGCCTGGATTTCGACAGGCGCCTGGCAAGCACGCTGGTGCTGCCGGCCAGTGTGTCGCCGGCCAGCACCGGCTTCTTCCATTTGACCTGGTCGATGCCGGGCGCGCCTTGCGCGGTCGAGTCGAGCAGGAAGGCGTCGCACAGCATGCGCATGAAGATCGCGCAGGTGTGCCAGCCGGAGGCGGCCAAGCCGCCAAGGATGCTGGCCTTGCCGGCGGCTTCGTCGAGATGCATCGGCTGCGGGTCGAATTCGGTGGCGAATTCGATGATTTCGGCCGCACTCACCTGCTTGGCGCCGAGGTCGATCGATGCGCCCTCGGTGAAATCCTCGTAGGCCCAGCTTTTTGCGGTCATGATCCCAATCCGGTTGTACGATTACCGGGCATCCGGATGCCGTCCGGGCGGCGTTTGGTCAAGCGAATTCTATTGGGCCTACAACCAGCCGCGGCGGCGGAAATACCAGAACGGCAGGATCGCCGACAGGATCATCAGGCCGATGGCGAAGGGATAGCCGAGCTCCCATTTCAGCTCCGGGATGACGTCGAAATTCATGCCGTAGATCGAAGCCACCAGCGTCGGCGGCAGGAAGATGACGGCGGCGACCGAGAAGATCTTGATGATGGCGTTCTGCTCGATCGAGATCATGCCGAGCGTCGCGTCGAGCAGGAACGAGATCTTCTGCGACAGGAAGGTGGCATGGTCGGCGAGCGACAGCACGTCGCGCGATACGGTCTTGATGCGGGCGCGGACGTCCTTGCTCATCTTGATCTGGGTCGCGACGTGGGCAAGGAAGCCGGTGAGGCGCTGCAACGAGATCAGGCTGTCACGGATCGAGGAGGCGATGTCCTCCTTGCGGCCGATGGCCTTGAGCAGTTCCTGGAAGTCGCGATTGCGCTTGTTCACCTTGGTCGACCGCGCCTCGAAGATGTCGCGCGAGATCGTCTCGATGTCACGGCCGGCGCGTTCGAGAATATCGGCTAGGCGATCGACGATCGCCTCCAGCAGGCCGATCAGGATGGTGTTGCCGGTGGTGCAGCCTGTCGCCACCTTCTCGGCGCGCAGGGGAAAGGTCTTGAACGCCTTCGGCTCATGATAGCGGATGGTGACCAGTCTCGGGCCGGCAAGCACAAAGGTAACCGGTGACATCAAGGGATCATCGATTTCGGTCTGCGCCGGCAAGGTGGCGGTCATGAAGTAGGCGCCGTCCTCGATGTAGAGGCGGCTCGAAATCTCGATCTCCTCCATCTCCTCGCGCGTCGGGATGGCAACGCCGAGCCAGGTCTCGATCGCTGTTTCTTCTTCCTTGGTCGGGTTGAGAAGGTCGGCCCAGACGACCTGATCGCCATTGGCCACGAGATCGTCGGCGAGGCGCAGGCGATCATTGTCGACGACGAAGGCCTTGATCATCGCCGAATCTCCCTTGCCGGATTAAAGGGTGCGTTCAGATTGACGCGTCGTGTAGGACTGCACGGTTCTTCGTCGCGTGCTCCGACCGTGCGCCTGCCGCTTAAACTTATGAGGTGACAAAATCAAGACAGGCGACCGAACTGAGAGATGGCCTCCGGCCGGTTAGAAAATTCGTCGAAAGTGCCGCTGTTAGACTTGGTCTATCTCCACCAAGCTCGTCGTGGTACAGCCAGCCGGTTGTGAACAAATTCCTAGCAAATGTTTAGAACGACGTTTACAATGTCTATGCCACTCTTCCATCAACACGGAAGGTAAAGTGATGGCCGAAACATCAATCGAATGGACAGATGCGACCTGGAACCCTGTCGCCGGCTGCACAATTCTTACTGCCGGATGCACAAATTGTTACGCGATGAGGATGGCTGCTCGGCTGGAAGCCATGGGAGTCGACAAATATGTGGGAGTGACACGCAAAAGCGGTGGCAAAGCGAAATGGACAGGCAAGATTAAGCTCGACCGCGCATCGATTTCCGTTCCGCAAGAATGGAAGAAGCCTAAGCGTGTCTTCGTAAACTCAATGTCTGATCTCTTCCACGCGGAAGTGCCAACTGCCTTCATCGCTGAGATATGGCAGGTCATGGCAGCAACGCCTCGCCACACCTATCAAATTCTGACAAAGCGGCCAGATAGGATGTCGGAAGTACTTTCCTCCCCCGAGTTCAATGTGCTTCCAAACGTCTGGCTCGGCACCAGTGTTGAAGATAGTCGGGTGCTGTACAGGCTGGATGAACTCCGGGCGGTTCCTGCGGCCGTGAGATTTGTTTCATTCGAACCCCTGATCGGGTCTGTTGCCGGCGCCAATCTCAAAAGCATTCACTGGGCAATCGTCGGAGGCGAAAGCGGACCGCAGGCTAGGCCGCTAGATACCCGATGGGTGGACGAGATTTTCGACCAATGCACCGATGCCGACACGGCGTTCTTCTTCAAACAGTGGGGCGGCAAGAACAAGAAGATAACAGGTCGCACCTATCGTGATCGGCTTTGGGACGATCTTCCCGATTTGAGAATATGAGAGGCCATCTTTGTCGCTAGTGCGACTGCGGCCGGACTCGTGTTTGACACGGCGAAAAAGAGTGAAGCCAGTGGCGCGCCCCCTTTATGATGAAGGCGAACTGGCTCCAAAACAGCCCCTTTGAACACTGTGCGCAGGCGCTCCTTCACGTAGGATTCGATAGCGTTCACATCCGCCCGCCGAACTGCTTGCCCCTTCGTTTCGAATAGGTCTTGGCGCGCACTTTCGTGACCATACCAACGCTCCCGCCAGTCAGTTGCCCCTAGAACGCGATCCAGACTTGCCTGCTTGCTCGGATCGAGCTTTGCCGGATCATGGGGAGCGTTTCGGTACAGACCTGACAACGGAAAGAAATACCAACAGTCCAAGGCTTCCGTTGCTGCGATGGCTTTTACCGTCTCCCATGAAACTTCCATGCCATAGGGATCGAGGAAGACAACGCCACGAATCCCACGGCCGACGGTCTCCGCTCCGCGCCAATTTGTGCGCTTGCAAAGGCGTTGGACAAGATCGTTGGCGTCCCCGTTTCGAACAATTATCTTGCGATTGGGATACTCAGAGATCAGTTCACCGAGTTGCGCAAAACGGGAATTATCCCGTTCGATCAGCACGATAGAATGCATCGGCGGGTCGACTTCGATTGCAATCCTAGCCGACCCCTGAGTGGTTACCTCTTCTGGTTCTGCCATTTCTGAACCGAAGAGAGGAAGACCGGGGCGGACTTCCGTACGAGTCCCGGAGCCGGCAAAAGCGTCGATATAAATGCAAGCGAATTCCTGGTCGCGCAGAGCGATAGCAAAGGCTCGGAGATATTCCTGTAAGCAACGAAGCTTCTTAGGGGTGTCTGGCCCCCCAAAGACGTGTGTTACCATCGTCGTCATCCTCCACCCTGGTACATCGATACGCACAATGAGTGGAGTGTCTAGGAGGAACTATGTCATAGCGATATTTTATTGCGCAATCGAGGCTGAGTGATTTCGTCTACCCAGTTGTCGGCCGCCACAGCGCTGCGCTCTACAGTATCGAGGCCGCCACACCCTGCAATCTCGTACCTGCTGCGAGATTTAGGCGCCAGCCTTCTACATGGCCGCGCCGCCATGGGTGGCGTGCTACAAGAAATCAGGTGTTGAACTTGAACAGCAGAACATCGCCGTCCTGGACGACATACTCCTTGCCTTCGTCGCGCGCCTTGCCGGCTTCCTTGGCCGCCACTTCGCCGCCCAGTGTGACGTAGTCGTTATAGGCGATGGTCTGGGCGCGGATGAAGCCGCGCTCGAAATCGGTGTGGATGACGCCGGCCGCCTGCGGGGCCTTGTCGCCCTTGTGGATCGTCCAGGCGCGCGTTTCCTTCGGCCCGGCGGTGAAATAGGTGATGAGATGCAACAGATCGTAGCCGGCGCGGATGACCTTGTTGAGGCCAGGTTCGTCGAGGCCGAGCGAGGACAGGAACTCCATCTCTTCCTCGTCGGAGAGCTGGGCGACTTCGGCCTCGATCGCGGCTGAGATCACCACGGTGCCGGCGCCCTGCGCGGTCGCCATCTTTTCCACGGCCCTGGTGTGCTCGTTGCCGGTGGCGGCGTCGGCTTCGGCGACGTTGCATACATAGAGCACGGGGTGCGAGGTCAAGAGGTTCAGTCCCTGCAGGATGCGCAGGTCTTCCGCTGAAATGCCCTTGAGCAGGATGCGGGTCGGCTTGCCGGCCTGGAGGAGCTCGAGTGCTGCCTCCATCATCGGCAGCACGGTGGTTGCTTCCTTGTCCTTGCTGCCGGCGCGCTTGCGGATCTGCACGATGCGGCGCTCGAGGCTGTCGAGGTCGGCGAGCATCAGCTCGGTCTCGACCGTATCGGCGTCGGCGACAGGGTCGATCTTGCCCTCGACATGGGTGATGTCGTCATCCTCGAAACAGCGCAGCACATGCACGATGGCGTCGACCTCACGGATGTTGGCGAGGAACTGGTTGCCCAGCCCTTCGCCCTTGGAGGCGCCGCGCACCAGGCCGGCAATGTCGACGAAGGAGATGCGGGTCGGGATGATCTCTTTCGACTTGGCGATCGCGGCGATCTTCTGCAGCCGCGGATCGGGCACCGCCACCTCGCCGGTGTTCGGTTCGATGGTGCAGAACGGATAGTTGGCGGCCTGCGCCGCCGCCGTCCTGGTCAACGCGTTGAAAAGCGTCGACTTGCCGACGTTGGGCAAGCCAACGATGCCGCATTTGAAACCCATGTGTCCGGTCCTATCGGGAAACTAGAAATTTGATGAGGGCTATGGGCGATAGGGGTGAGCAACGTCAAGCCCCGCGGTCCCGATCCTATCGACGCTCAGTCCTTCTTGCCGAACAGTTTCTTCAGCATGGCGGCCATAGGGCCGCTTTCCGGCAGCTTGGCCGCCGCCTGCTGTGGCCGTGCCTGGCGGATGTGACTTTGAGCCTTTGGACCTTCAGCCTTCGGCGCCTTGGGCGGCGGCCGGTCGTCGTCGCTGGTCGGCACCAGCTTGTCACGCCAGGCCAGAGTAATGCGGTTCATGAAGGAACTGTCGTCGCCCTTGGCCAGCAGCCCGGCATCGTCGGCGATGGTGTCGAGCAGCACGTCCAGCCACTCGCGATCGGCCTTGGCGAAGTCGCCGAGAACATGGCCATGCACCATTTCCCGGACGCCGGGGTGTCCGACGCCGATGCGCACGCGGCGAAAATTCTTGCCGACATGCTGGTCGAGCGAGCGGATGCCGTTGTGGCCGCCGGCGCCGCCGCCGACCTTGACCCGCAATTTGCCGGCCGGCAGGTCGATCTCGTCGTAGAAGACGGTCAGCGCCTCGGGGCCGAGCTTGTAGAAGCGCAAGGCTTCGCCGATCGGCTGTCCCGACAGGTTCATGAAGGTCTGCGGTTTGATCAGGAGAATCTTTTCGCCGGCAATCGTGCCTTCGGCGATCAGGCCCTGGAACTTCTTCGACCAGGGCGAAAACGAATGGCGGCGGGCAATTGCGTCCGCCGCCATGAAGCCGACATTGTGCCGGTTATCAGCGTATTTCGCGCCCGGATTGCCGAGGCCTGCAAAGACAAGCATCGTGAACTCCGGGCCCGAAAATTACTTCTCTTCGGCAGCAGGAGCCGCCGCTTCGGGGGCTGCCGCTTCCGCCGTCTCTTCCGTCTCCGGCTTCATCGCCGAGGAGCCGGCAATTGTCGCGATGGTGAAGTCGCGATCGGAGATCACCGGCTTGACGCCGGCCGGCAAGGTAACCGCCGAGATGTGGATCGAATCGCCAATGTCGGCGCCGGTGAGATCGACGGTGATGAATTCCGGGATCGCATTGGCCGGGCAGTGGAACTCGACTTCGTGACGCACGATGTTGAGCACGCCGCCGCGCTTGATGCCGGGCGACTTGTCTTCATTGATGAAGTGCACGGGCACGTCGACGTTGACCTCGGTGTCCTTGCCGATGCGCAGGAAGTCGACATGGACCGGGAAATCCTTGACCGGGTCGAGCTGGAAATCCTTGGGCAGAACCTGGATTTTCTTGCCGTCGACGTCGATCGTGGCGATCGTGGTCAAAAACCCGCCGCCATGGATTTTGTAGAAGACGTCCTTGTAGTTCAGCGCAATCGCCAGGGGAGGCTGTCTGTCGCCGTAGATAACTGCAGGCACTTTACCGTTGCGGCGAACTGCACGGGCGGACCCCTTACCGACCTGTTCGCGCGCTTCGGCCTTGAGCTCGTAAGTATCGTGGCTCATGGCATTTCCTTTCGCGTTTTATGGAGCGTTTGCGGTGGCAGTGTGCCTGGACCGTAAACGTCGAAAGCCGCCAGGCCTGGATGTCCGAATGCCAGAAACCGCATACGCGGAGCTTTGTTCGGGATCACAAGGGAAGGCAGCCTTCCGCCGCGTTGCCTCCAAGGGTGTCTACGCGGGTGGCGGCTCTATAGCGGAAGGCGGGAAAGGGTGCAAGCCATGGCGGGCAAGGGCGGCCGATCCTGCGTTGGGCGCCGCATTGCGCTCAGGCCGGCAGGTCGGCGGGCGGATTTGATCCGTTTCCCTTGGCGCCACCCAGCGTGGACAGCGCGCTCAGCAGTTTCGTCCGGTCCTTGCCGATCATCAGCACGCCGCTGTCGGGCGCCAGCAGCGCCGAGAACGGAAGCATGGCAGCGCCGATCGAGGAGGCCTCAGGGCCGAATTGCCCCGACACGATCTCCGGCGCCACGATGCCGATTGCGCTGGCCTGGTTGAACTGGGTCTGCACCCTTGCCAGCAGTTCGAGATGGATCGGCCTGGGCAGGATCGAGTCGAGAACGATGGCCTCGATGTCGATGATGGAGGTGATGGCGATGATCGCCTCGACCAGCGCGCTCGCACAATCGTCGATCCATTCGAACAGCGGCACGCGCGCTTCGGGTGGCAACGGATCGAGTTCCCGCACACGATTGATCACCACGCCGCGCGACCTCAGGTGATTGACCAGCACATAGATCGAGGCGCGATGCAGCAGGCTCTGGTAGCGCGCAGGCTTCGCCGCCACCGAATCGAGGCTTGAGGGCGAGACCGGCAAGGGTCCGAGGGCAGCGCTGTTGCCATGCGGCCCGGTATGGACCCTGCCGCCTTGCACAAGGCCGCCGCCGACAAAAGTGTCGATCGAGATGTGCATGAAATCGCGAAAGCGGGCGCCAGCGCCCTGAACAAGTTCGGCCAGCGCCGCCGACGTGGCGTCGTTTTCCACGAACACCGGCGTCTTCGCCGGCGTGGCAAAGCATGTCGTCAGGTCGATCGCCTCCCAGCGGCTGCCGAGATCGTCGGGAAAGCCGAGTTCCTCGCTCCAGCCGCCGAGGAAATAGGGTGAGGCAATGCCGACGCCGACGATGCTGGCATCGCCAAGCCCATCCACCAGCTTTTCGAAGGTGGCCAGCGCCATGTTGCCGGCCTTCAGCACCAAATCAGGATCGGGGAAGCGGTATTCGTGCGACTCTCTTGCGCGGATTTCACCGGCGAAGTCGACCAGAACGGCTTCAAGCGCACGCCGGCCGATCTTGATGCCGACGCTGTAGATGCGCTCCGGCGTCAGCCGGTACAGCGTGGAGGGCGAACCGCGCTGCCCGAACCTTTTTCCCACTTGCTTTACGAATCCGGAAGATTCCAGGCCGTCGACGATGGCAGCGACGGCCGCCGGCGTCAGGCTTGCCGCGCGCGCCAGATCGGACTTGGAGGCTTCCTTGAGGCGACGGATGGCGTCGAGCACGAAACGCTCATTATAGTGCCGAACTTTGACAGAATTGCTGCCTTTCCCTGACAAAACCCGCACTCCCCAAATGTCCCGTTCCCGGCGCGAAGCCCGCAAACCACCTGCGGCCGAGCGCACCCTGCGGTGCCTATGTTGGCGGCGACAGTGCGCGACGGAACCATGGAAGTCAATTTTGCCGTTGCGCCTTTGCACTATTTAATATAGCAAATTGAAAAAATAACGGTCAGGGAGGAGACGTGCTGCACTCGGGCACACAAAGCGAAGCCGACGCTGCGGTGGTGCGGGCTGTTCCTGTTGCCCTGGTTCAGGCGACGAAGGCTTTCGGCGGCACGATTGCGCTCAAGGACGCCTCCTTCGAATTGCGCTCCGGCGAGGTGCTGGCGCTGCTTGGCGAAAACGGCGCCGGCAAGAGCACCTGCGTGAAGCTTCTCGCCGGTGTGCATTCTCCCACCAGCGGTCATGTCGAGGTTGACGGCAAATCAGCCGTCTTCCATTCGCCGCATGACGCGCAGGCGGCCGGCATTGCGGTCATGCACCAGCATCCTGGCCTGTTTCCCGATCTGTCGGTGGCGGAGAACATCTATCTCGGCCACATGCCGCGCGACCGCTTTGGCGGCATCGACAATGCCGCCATGCTGGCCGGCGCCCGCAAGGTGCTGGCTACCGTCGGGCTCGACGTGCCGGCGGCAACGCGGCTGGGAACACTGCGTACCTCTGAACAACAACTGGTCGAGATCGCCCGCGCGCTGTCGCTGGATGCCCGCGTGCTGATCATGGACGAGCCCACGGCGGCGCTGTCACAGCGCGAGGTCGAGCGGCTGTTTTCCGTCGTTGCCGATCTCAGGCTGCATGGCGTGGCGATGATGTTCGTCGGCCACCGCATGGATGAAATCTTCCGCATCGCCGACCGCATCGCCGTGCTGCGTGACGGGCGCCTGATCGGCGTCAAGCCGAAGGCCGAGCTTGGCCGCGCTGCCGCCATCAGCATGATGGTCGGGCGTGAAGTCACCGACCTCTATCCCGAACGGCGCCATGCCTCAGGCGCGCTGGTGCTGGAGGCGAAGGGACTTTCGCGCGCCGGCGGGTTTGCCGGTATCGACCTCAAGCTTCACGCCGGCGAGGTGCTGGGGCTTGGCGGCCTGGTCGGCAGCGGACGCACCGAGATTGCGCGCGTGCTGTTCGGTATCGACCGGCCCGACGCCGGCGAAATCCTGATCGACGGCAAGCCCGTGCAGTTCGCCTCGGCGCGCGACGCCATGGATGCGCGCATCGCCTATGTGTCGGAAGATCGCATGGGCCAGAGCCTGGTGATGGATTTCTCCATCCTCGACAATGCGGTGCTACCTGTTCTCGACAAGGCCGCACAACGCGGTCTCTACGGCACCGACCGCGCCATCGGTCTGGTGGCGGACTGGCTGAAGCGGATGAAGCTGCGCTTTTCCGGCTACGGGCAGCCGGTGAAAGAGTTATCCGGCGGCAACCAGCAGAAGGTGGTGCTGGCCAAATGGCTGCGCACCGAGCCGCGCGTGCTCATCCTCGACGAGCCGACGCAAGGCATCGATGTCGGTACCAAGGCGGAAGTGCATGCAATGATCGCTGACCTTGCCGCGCAAGGCATGGCGATCCTGCTGATCTCGTCAGAGATGCCCGAGCTGATCGGCATGTGCGACCGCATTATCGTGCTGCGCGAAGGCCGCCAGACTGCTGAGTTTTCGCGCGGGCAAGCCACGCAGGAAAAGGTACTGGA
This sequence comes from Mesorhizobium sp. C432A, assembly GCF_030323145.1. Taxonomy (NCBI): domain Bacteria; kingdom Pseudomonadati; phylum Pseudomonadota; class Alphaproteobacteria; order Hyphomicrobiales; family Phyllobacteriaceae; genus Mesorhizobium; species Mesorhizobium sp. C432A. Next base: position 2,690,597 of record NZ_CP100470.1, read on the forward strand.
AGCGGCGACCAGGACCGATGAACGTGCCGGCCAGGCAGCGCAGATAGAACGCGCCGCCGAGGAGGAAAAGGCAAAAGGACCGTTCGATTTTCTGAGGCGGCGGGAATTCGGCCTGCTTGCGGCGATGCTCGCCGTCGCCATTCCGGTCACCATCATCAACCCGCGCATGGTGAGCGCGGCGAACCTCACCGCTGTGTCGATGGACGCGGCCTTGCTGATTGTCGCCGCACTGGCGCAGATGCTGGTGCTGATCACCCGCAACATCGACCTGTCGATCGCAGCTGTGATCGGCCTCTCCGCCTATATGGCGGCCAGCATGGTTCAGGCCTATCCCGGATTGGACATCGGCATCGGCCTGATCACCGCCTGCGCGGTCGGCGGCTTTGCCGGACTGCTCAACGGCCTTGTCGTTACCAGGGGAAAGATCCCGGCCATCGTCGTTACGCTGGCTTCGATGTCGATCTTCCGCGGTTTCAACTCGATCTGGGCGGCGGGCGACCAGGTCAGCGCCGACGAAGTCACGCAAGCCTGGCTCGACATGACCGGGCTGAAGATCGCAGGCGTGCCGCTGATCGTCATCATCGCTATTGTCATCCTGTGCGCCGGCTATGTGCTGCTCTATCGCACCGCAACCGGACGCGAGCTGTTTGCCACCGGCTCCAATCCCGACGGCGCACGGCTGATCGGCATCCCGGTCGACCGGCGCATCCTGCTGGCCTTCGGCATGGCCGGCCTGCTCGGCGGTCTGTGCGGGGCGCTGTGGGCATCGCGCTATGCCACCATCGATGCCCGCGTCGCGCTCGGCTTCGAACTCACGGTGATCGCCTCTGCAGTGGTCGGCGGCGTCGCCATCCGCGGCGGCTCGGGCACGCTGCTCGGCATCATCCTTGGCGCGCTCACTCTCTTGGTCATCAAGAACGGGCTGACGCTGGTGCGTGTCGACCCGCTCTGGCTGCAGGGCGTCTATGGCCTGGTGATCCTGGTTGCCATCGGCATCGACACCTTCATCGTGCGGCGTGCCGAACAGGCAAGACAGGCGAGGGCGAGATGAGAAAGTTTATCCGCTCGATCGACTTCTGGGATCTGCTGCTGGCGACCGCCTGCCTCGCCGTCTTTATCTATGCGGCGGCCTTCGTGCCGAATTTCGTTTCCGGCTTTAACCTTTCTCAGCTGGGGGCGAGCGCCTCGGAAAAGGCGTTGCTGATCCTGCCGATGACGCTGCTCATCATCACCCGCGAGATCGACCTGTCGATCGCCTCGGTGCTGGCGTTGACATCCGTGATTTTTGGCCTGCTTGTCCAGGCCGGCGTGCCGACGCTGGCCGCCATTCCGCTGACGCTCGTCTTCGGCGGCCTGCTCGGCGCCTTCAACGGCTATCTGGTGTCGGGCCTCGGGTTGCAGTCGCTGGTGGTGACGCTCGGCACCATGGCGCTGTATCGGGGCATTGGCTACATCCTGCTCGGCACCGGTTCGGTCAACATATTGCCGCCGGCGGTTGTCGATTTCGGCATCAGCAATCTGCCGGGCACACAAATCCCGTGGACCATCGTGCCGTTCCTGCTGCTGGCGCCGATCTTCGCGGTGGTGCTGCAGAAGACGCCGACCGGCAAGCGCATCTATGCGCTTGGCGGCAGCCCCGAAGTGGCGCGCTATTCCGGCATCGGCACGCGCCAAATGGTGCTGAAGCTTTTCGTCGTTTCGGGCCTCGTCGCGGCCATCGCCGGCATCGTCTACACCGCGCGCCTTTCCAACGCCCGCGCTAACAATGCGCTCGGCATGGAACTCGACGTCATCACCATCGTGCTGCTCGGCGGCGTCAGCGTCTTCGGTGGTAAGGGGCGGCTCACGGGGGTCATGCTGGCGCTGCTGTTGATCGCCATCATCCGCAATGTGCTGGCGCTCAACCAGATCGGCGGCGACGCCCAAGGCATGATCATCGGCCTGCTCCTGATCGGCTCGCTGCTGGTCGGCAATTACTGGCGCTCCCTGGAGGAGCGGCTGTCAAGATCGCGCGTCCTGCGCGAAACCAAGGGGTGATCTCGGGCCCCTTTCTTCAAGCCCGAATTCTGACGGAGGAGACACAATGAAAGCGTTTAGAATAGCCCTGCTCGCATCCGCGGTTCTGCTTGCGCCGGCCTCGCTGGCCTACAGCCAGGAATGCGCCAAGGAACCGGTGACCGTCGGCTTCCTGCCCAAGCTCGACACCGATCCCTACTTCAAGGTGGCTTTCGGCGGCGCCGAAGAGGCGGCGAAGGAAATTGGCGGCACCGCCACCCAGGTTGCCCCTTCGCAAGCGACGGCCGAGGCACAGATCGAATTCATCAACAGCCTTGTGTCGCAGAAGGTCGGGGTCATCGCTATCGCCGGCAACGACGCCAATGCGGTTGCGCCTGCGCTGAAGCGCGCCGTTCAGCAAGGCGTCCGGGTGATCTCGTACGATTCCGACGTCGCGGCCGATGCGCGCGCGGTGTTCGTGAACCAGGTGAAGGGCGACAGTCTGGCCGAAATGATGCTGGAAAGCGCATTCAACCTCAGCGGCGGCGAAGGCGAGTTCGCCATCCTGTCGTCGACGCCGACGGCGACCAACCAGAACGCCTGGATCGACTTCATGAAGGCGAAGATGGCGGCAGAGCCGAAATACGCCAAGATGAAACTGGTGCAGGTCGCCTATGGCGAGGAGAGCGAGCAGGTCAACCAGCAGCAGGCCTTGGCGCTGGTGCAGGCGTTTCCGGATCTCAAGGTGATCATCGTGCCGGCAGGCATTGGCCTTCCGGCGGCCGCGCGCGCACTCGAGGAAGCCGGCATGATCGGCAAGGTCAAGCTGACCGGCCTTGCGCCGGCCACTTTGATTTCGAAATACATCAAGGATGGCGCTGCCCAGGATATCTGGTGGAATGTCACCGATCTCGGCTACCTGACCTATCAGGCGGCCCAGGCGCTGGCGCAGTGCAAGATCACCGGCAAGGAAGGTGAGAAGTTCACGGCGGGCAGGCTCGGCGAATACACGATCGGGGCCAGCGGCGAACTGATCCTTGGCCCGGCCAAGATCGTGACGCCGGAAAATCTGGCCGAGTTTAAGTTCTAAGCCTCCCAAGGCCCGGCGGGCGCCGGTTCAAGCCGGCGCCCGCTCGTTCAATTGTCAGTCGAAAAGCGTGAGGGCGACGATGAAACTCTTGCTGGCAGGCGAGACCTTCGCGGCGACGACCTCGGTCGCCGCCGGCGGCGATGTGCTGACGAGTGCGACGTGGGTAAACGGCGCGACGGCCTTCAATGCCGCACTTGCCGCAGAGGGCATAGCGGTGACGCAGATCGGTGGCGATCGCTGCGCGGCCGAATTTCCGTATGACCTCGACGCGCTGGCCGAATACCAGGCGGTGGTGATCTCCGATGTCGGCGCGCTGACCTTGCTGGTCACGCCGGAGGCCCGCGCCGGGCGCATCGGCGTCAACCGCCTCGACGTCCTCAAGGCCTATGTCGAAGGCGGCGGCGGGCTGATGCTGGCCGGCGGCTATATGGGGTTCCAAGGCATGTTCGGCACGGCGCGTTTCCACGACACCCCGGTCGAGGACGTGCTGCCCGTGCGCTGCCTGCCATTCTCGGACGGGCTGGAAGTGCCGCAAGGCCTGCAGCCGTCGATCCTTCAGGCGTCGCATCCGATCCTTGCCGGTGTCGCGGGTCCGTTGCCGCCGATCCTCGGCATGAACAAACTCGATTTTAGGCGCGACGGCTCGTCCCAGCTTCTGGCGACCTGCCATTATCGCGGCACGGACTGGCCGCTGCTTGCGGTTCGTGAGCATGGCCGTGGCCGCACCGTCGCGTGGGCGACCGACATCGGCCCACACTGGCTGTCGCAGGACTTTTTGGGATGGCCGCTCTACGGCAAGCTGATGGGCAACGTCGTGCGCTGGCTGGCCGGCAAGGATTAAGCCTGGCGTGTTTGTAGGGCAGCTAGTCCGGCTTGCTGCTCAACGCTTCGCGCAGCGCTTGGATCCGCCGATTCAAGGCATCGAGATCAGCCATCGTCATGCCCGAGCGTTCGATCAGGGTTTCGTTGAGGCAGTTGCACTGGACGAGCAGCGCGCGGCCGGCAGGCGTCAGGTCGACCTGCACTTGGCGCTCGTCCGTCTGGCTGCGCTGGCGGGTGACGAGACCGGCCTGTTCCATGCGCTTCACCAGCGGCGTGATGGTGCTCGATTCCAAAGCGAGCCTGTGCGCAATCGAGCCGACCGACATCCCGCGGGCTTCGGCAAGTGCGTTCAGCACGAGATATTGCGGATAAGTGATGCCCATCTCGTCCAGCATGGGCTTGTAGGTGCGATTGATTGCTATGCTGGTGGCGTAAAGCGTGAAGCAGAGCTGGTTGTCCAACGGGAGAGGCACGAGGCATTCCTTTAGCCGACTGAGCACATCAATATGTACCACGAAAAATGATATCGCGATACATATTTTCTGTAGACAAGGATTTGGACCTGCGCTAGTCGTATGGTTATCGCGATATTGATTATCGCGGAAGCAATCAATGGAGAGCGAGATGACCAAGCCCGGCAGCAGCACGATCACCACCAAGGATGGCACCGAAATTTTCTACAAGGATTGGGGAACGGGACAACCCATCGTCTTCCATCACGGCTGGCCGCTGAGCAGCGACGACTGGGACGCCCAGATGCTGTTCTTCCTGTCCAAGGGCTACCGCGTCATTGCCCATGACCGGCGCGGCCATGGCCGCTCGACCCAGACCGATACCGGCAACGAGATGGACACCTACGCCGCCGATGTCGCGGAGCTTGCAGCGCATCTCGACCTCAAGAACGCCATCCATGTCGGCCATTCCACCGGTGGCGGCGAAGTGGCCCGTTATGTCGCGAAGTACGGCTCCGGCGGCCGTGTCGCCAAGGCCGCATTGCTCGGCGCGGTGCCGCCGATCATGCTGAAGACGGCGTCCAATCCCGGCGGCCTGCCGATCGAGGTGTTCGACGGTTTCCGCTCCGCCCAGGCAGCCAACCGCGCCCAGTTTTTCCACGACGTCGCGGCCGGCCCGTTCTACGGCTTCAATCGCCCCGGCGCCCAGGTGTCGCAGGCTGTCGTCGAGAATTGGTGGCGCCAGGGCATGATGGGCGGCACCAAGGCGCATTATGATTGCATCAAGGCGTTCTCGGAAACCGACTTCACCGACGATCTGAAGGCCATCGAGGTGCCGGTGCTGGTGATGCATGGCGACGACGACCAGATCGTTCCGATCGCCGACTCCGCGCTGCTGGCTGTCAAGCTGCTCAAAAAGGGCGAGCTCAAGGTCTACAAGGGCTTCCCGCACGGCATGGCGACGACCCATGCCGATGTCATCAATGCCGACCTGCTGGCGTTCTTCAAGGCCTAGAATCGTCCAGGCGGATAGGCAAATGCAGCCGCCGTCAGGCGGGTGCATTTGCTTTCGTCGAAATGTCAGCGGGACAGTGCCTATTTATCGAGAAAACCAGTGATCAGTTTGACGGTGTCGTCGGGGTTTTCCTCCATGATCCAGTGTCCGGAAGCGGGCACGATGCCGCCCGTTACATCGGTCGCAACAAGCCGCAGGAGATCGGCCTGCGTAGTGCCAGCGGATTTTTCACCGCCGACAGCCAGTAGCGGCATGGTCAGTTTGCCGCCGGCGGCAAGCATCGCCTGGTTGTCGATCGCGTCCTGGTCAAACGCCTTGAACTGCTCGAAAGCGTCATGCATCGCATGCGGGCGGGCATAGAGTTTGGCGTAGTGCCTGCGCGTCGCCTCGTCGATCTTCTTGGGGTCAGCCGACAGCTCGTTGTAGAAGCGGTCGAGATAGATGCGCTCGCGCCCCGCGACCAGCCGCTCCATATCAGGGCCGCGGAAGTTGAAGTGCCAAAGCAGCGGGCTTTGCTTGATCTTTTCCCAGTCGCCTATGCCGGGCAGCGGCGCGTCGATGATAACCCATTTGGTGATGCGCTTGGGATACTGAGCGGCGAGCGCATAGCCGACCATGTTGCCGATGTCGTGGGTGACGAGATCTGCCTTGTCGATCTTCAGGGCATCCAACACGCCGGCGATGTCGACGGCCTGGTTCTTCTTGGCGTAGCCCGCTTCCGGGTGGGCCGACAGACCCATGCCGCGCAGGTCCGGCACGATGACGGTGTGGTCCTTTGCGAGGGCGATGGCCGCGGCGCCCCACATGTCTCCGGTATCGGCAAAGCCGTGCAGCAGCACGACGGCGGGACCCTTGCCGCCAACGCGCACATAGAGTTTGGTGCCGTTGGTTTCGACGGACTGCGTCTTGAAACCCGGCGGAAAGGGAACGATGCGTGCCGTCGCCGGCAAGGTAACAAGAAGCACACCCAATACGGCCAATACGATCTTGCGCATGTCATCCCCCAGAGACGTCGAAGGCCCCAAGCCTTCGTTGATGACTATCTCTAGCAGGCTTTTCAACCAGCGCATGGTGAAAGAATCACAGAGGGCGCAGCAATGCCGCGCCCTGCGTCAAATCCGCAAAATCGACCGGTTTTATCTGGCCGCCGCTTGCGCCTTCCTGGCTTCCTTCATGTTGGGCAGGAACACCGTCAGCAGGCCGAGCAGCGGCAGATACGAGCAGATCTGGAAGACGAAATCGATGCCCTTCATGTCGGCGACGACGCCGAGCACGGCGGCTGCAATGCCGCCCATGCCGAAGGCGAAGCCGAAGAAGATCCCGGCGATGGTGCCGACACGTCCCGGCACCAACTCCTGCGCAAACACGACGATGTTGGAGAAGGCCGAGGACAGGATCAGGCCGATCAGCACCGTCAGCACCATCGTCCATTCGAAATTGGCGTAGGGCAGCGCCAGCGTGAACGGCAGCACGCCGACGATCGAGAACCAGATCATCGCCTTCTGGCCGTAGCGGTCGCCGAACGGTCCGCCGAGCAGGATGCCCAGCGCCGAGGCGCCGAGGAACAGGAACAGCATGACCTGGCTCATCTGCACCGACACGCCGAACTTATGGATGGAATAAAAGGTGTAGTAGCTGGAGAGCGAGGCGATGTAGGCGTTCTTGGTCAGCACCAGCAGCGTCAGCACCGCCAGCGCTCCCATCACCTTCTTGCGCGGGAAGGGGGAGACGAAGCTTGCCGCCTTGCGATTGCCCTGCGCGGCGCGCATCCGGCTGTACCAGCCGCCGACCCGCGACAAAACGATGATGCCGATCAGAGACCCGACGGCGAACCATGAAATGCTGGTCTGGCCGAAGGGCACAACGATGAAGGCAGCGAGCAGCGGCCCCATCGACTGGCCGAAATTGCCGCCGACCTGGAACAAAGATTGCGCCAGGCCAAAGCGGCCGCCGGAGGCAAAGCGGGCAATGCGCGAGGATTCCGGATGGAAGATCGCCGAGCCGATTCCGATCAGCGAGGCGCCGACCAGAAGCAGCGCATAGTGGCCGGCATAGGCCAGAACGATCAGGCCAATCAGCGAGGACGCCATGCCGTAGGGCAGCGAATAGGGCATTGGCCGCTTGTCGGTGATCATGCCGATGACCGGCTGCAGCAGCGACGCCGTGACCTGGAAGGTGAAGGTCAGAAGACCGATCTGCCAGAAATCGAGACCGTAATTCTCTTTCAGCAGCGGATAGATCGCCGGCAGCAGCGATTGCATGATGTCGTTGATGCCGTGGCAAAAGCTCACCGCCAGAATGACGGTGAAGGCGGTCGCCTGGGCTGAAGGGAGGCTGGCGCTTGGCTGCGGTGCAATGCTGGTGGCTGTCGTATCGGTCAAGGCAGGCTCCGAGGTCTTTTTGGCGGGTGTTTGCCCGCGGGCAGGCTTGGCGGCCGCTCCCGCGGACCGCCTTAAGGACGCTCGTCTGAAGCGCTTGGGCGACGCCCCTGCGGAGCGCCTTGGGGATGGCTGCCTTATAAGCCGCTTGCGAGGCGACTTCTTTCGTGGTTTGGTCCAATAGTTTCGCAAGTGGGCCATAGCCGATGCCACATGGCAGGGACATCTTCCGCGCCGGCAATGCCGATCTCGGCCGATTGCACGAAAGCCGCTGGCAGTGGCTGGAGGAGGTTTCCGGGCCGGCGGTGGCTTTGCCGACCGAATATCCGGACGGTTACCTCGTGCCGCAACACCGCCACAGCCGCAGCCAACTGCTGCATGCGCTGGTCGGTGTCGTGCTGGTGACGACCAGGTACGGGCGCTGGATGGTGCCGCCCGACCACGCAATGTGGATACCGGCCGGCACCGAGCATTCTGTCGAAATGCTGGGCGACGTCTCGATGCGCTCGGTCTATGTCATGCCGGGCGCTATCCCCGGCCTGCCGGAAGGCTTGCGTGTCGTCGGCGTCACCGAGCTGATGCACAGCCTGATCGTAGAATCGGAAAAGCTGCCGCAAGGTGGCGAACTGGAAGGCCGCGGCGGGTTGATCATGAACCTCTTGCTGCACGAGATCCCGACCTTGCCGGAACGGCCGCTCGGCCTGCCGTTCCCGTCCGACCCGAAGCTGGCGGCGCTCTGCCGACGCTTTGTCGCGGCACCTTCGCCGCACGCCACGATCGACGAGTGGGCGGATGCCGCAGGCATGAGCCGGCGCTCCTTCACCCGCGCCTTCCAGCGCCAGACCGGACTGTCCTTGTCGACTTGGCGCCAGCAGGCCTGCCTGTTTGCGGCACTTCCCAGGCTCGCCGATGGCGAGCCGATCACCAGGGTGGCGCTCGACCTCGGTTATGACAGCGTGCCGGCATTCATAACCATGTTCAAGCGCATGCTCGGGGCCTCGCCGCGCGGCTATATGCGCGGCGCCCGCGACGAAGGCATGCGGCGGGCTCAGCCTCGACTTGAGGCCCCGGCGCCGTAGCGCCAGGAAAAAGCCCGCAGCACTTTGTCGTAGGCCCTAGTCCAGCTGAACGCCGCTGGCCTTGACGATCGGTTCCCATTTGGCGAGTTCGGCCTTCACATGCGCTCCAAGCTCTTCCGGGGTGGAGGCCACTATCGAGGCGCTGAACTGGGCCATGCGGGCGATCACATCAGGGTCTTTCAGGGCTTCAACTGCCGCCTTCTGAAGAACGGCGACGACCTCCGGCGGCGTGCCTGCGGGCGCGAACAGAGCGTTCCAGCTGTAGGTTTCATAGCCGGGAATGGTTTCGGCAATGGCCGGTATGTCGGGGAAGGAGGGAACGCGCTCCTTGGTGGTGACGCCAAGCGCTCTCAGCGTCCCGCTCTTGATATGGCCCGATGAAGAGGGGAGGTTGTCGAACATCATCGGCACCTGATTGCCGATAACGTCGTTCAAGGCCGGTCCGGCGCCCTTGTAGGGAATGTGCTGCATACTGACGCCGGCCATCGTCTTGAAAAGCTCGCCGGAGAGATGCAGCGGGGTGCCATTGCCTGATGAGGCGTAGGCATATTTGTCCGGGTCCTTCTTCAGCATCTCGATCAGTTCCTTGACGTCCTTGGCGGGGAATTCAGGGTTCACGACCAGGACGTTTGGCACCAGCACGAGCAACGATATCGGCGCAAAATCCTTCTCCGCATCGTAGGGCTTTGTCTTCAGGATCAGCGGGTTGAGCGCGTGGGTTGCGACCGTGCCCATCAGGATCGTGTAGCCGTCCGGTTCGGCTCGGGCGACCTGGGCAGCGCCGATGCTGCCCCCGGCGCCGCCGACATTTTCGACGACAATCTGCTGGCCCAGCTTTTCGGACATCTTGTTGGCGACCAGGCGCGCGACCAGATCCGTCGAGCCACCGGCGGAAAAGGGGACAACCATGGTGATGGTCCGGTCCGGAAAATCGGCGGCCCAGGCCGCCGGTGCTGAAAGGGTGGCTGCGATGGAAACCGCGAGCCCGAGCAAAGTCCTACGCCGCATCTGCTACTCCTCCGTTGATTGGAGGGGCAGTATGGCCATGGTGAACTCCTCGCACAATGCAACCATGGACTGACTGCCCGCCTCAGGAGATCGGGCTTGACACCGATGCTTCGGTTGGCGTGCGCGAGAACGCCTCACCCCTCAGTTCAATCAGCCTTGGTCCAGCTGAAAACAAGCCATTTGTATCGTGACGTCTCTTCAGGCTCGGCCGTGTAGGTCATCTGCATGTCGCCGCCCTCGGCGTAGATGTCGAGCCTGGGCGCCGTGTCCAGTTCGAGCCACAGGGAATCGTTCTTGAACGACCATGTCCCGCACCAGACGCAAGGCCCCGATGCCGGGTCACCCGGTTGGTGAAAATTGTAGCGGCCGTCCGCCGTGATCTCCAGATAGCCGAAGGCGCCATAAAAGGCGGTCACAGTCTGCTGAAATTCGGTCGCAGACGCTTCCTGGTCGGGCTTCGCCGGCTCTTTCAGATCACGCGGTGGCCGGATTGCGGACCCTGCGATGCTCCATTTGCCGATGAAATCCTTTTCGGTGGGAAGATATTCCGTTTGCGCCTGCGCGGTCGAAACCGGAGCGATTCTCGGCGCATAGGCCGCGCTGGCGATGCCGATTGCGAGAAGCATTCCTGCGATGCCTGCAGCCTTGATTCGATTGCGCATCAGCTGGCTCCTTTCACGACGGTTTGGGGCAGATTCCAAAAAGGAGATTACCCCGAGCCAGGCCCGTGGGCACGCTTTTGGGCAACATGGATTAATCGAACAGGCTCGACACGGACTCTTCGGTCGCTGTGCGCGAAATCGCCTCGCCCATCAGGTCGGCGATGGAGATGACGCGGATATTCGGGGCGTCGAGCACGCCTTGCGTCGGCTGGATGGAATCGGTGATCACCAGTTCCTGCAGCTTCGAGCCGCTGATCCGGGCGACCGCACCGCCCGACAGCACGCCGTGGGTGATATAGGCGGTGACGCTGGTAGCGCCGTTGGCGAGCAGCGCATCGGCGGCGTTGCACAGCGTGCCGCCGGAATCGACGATGTCGTCGATCAGCAGGCAATCCTTGCCGGCGACCGCGCCGATGATGTTCATCACTTCGGATTCACCGGGACGTTCGCGGCGCTTGTCGACGATGGCCAGTTGTGCGTCGAAGCGTTTGGCGAGCGCGCGGGCGCGCACCACGCCGCCAATATCGGGCGAGACGACGACGACATTGGCAAGCTGTTTGTATTTTGCCTTCACGTCGCGGGCCATCACCGGCACCGAGAACAGATTGTCGGTCGGAATGTCGAAAAAACCCTGGATCTGGCCGGCATGGAGGTCGAGCGTCAAAACGCGGTCGACGCCAGCGCGGGTGATCATGTTGGCGACCAGCTTGGCCGAGATCGGTGTGCGGCCCGAGGCCCGGCGATCCTGCCTGGCGTAACCGAAATAGGGGATGACCGCGGTGATGCGCTTGGCCGAGGAGCGCATGAAGGCATCGATCATGATGAGCAGTTCCATCAGATGATCGTTGGTCGGGAACGAGGTCGACTGCAGGATGAAGACATCCTCGCCGCGCACGTTTTCCTGGATTTCGACGAAGATTTCCTGATCGGCGAAGCGTCTGACGCTGGCCTTGCCCAGCGGGACATTGAGATAGCGGGCGACCGCTTCGGCCAGCACCCGGTTGGAATTGCCCGCGAAAAGCTTCATGCACCGTTCCTGGCGAAGGATGGGGAGGTCCTCTTAATCGGGCTTGTAGCGAGCCGTGCCGGTATTGCAAGCCTCGTTGACGGGAATCCGCCGGCTAATCTCAAAAACGTCAACAGTGAACGGAAGCCGGTAACAGGCGGATCAGCCGGCGCTGCCGCCGAGCCAGGCCGCGAACTGGTCGATCGTCTGGTCGGCGATCGCCTGCATGGTAGCGGGTGCAACCGCGGGCCAGCCTTCGGCGGCATTGACCGAGGGCGCCTTCTGCTGGCCATTGATGCGGTGTAGCCGGTTGCCAGCGGGGTCATAGACGTCCCAGACATAGATAACGGTGGTATCCTTGCCTTCCGTCATGGTCGAGAAGTAGCCCTTCAGCACATGGGTGGCGGCCTGGTCGGCGCTGCCGGCAAGGGTGATGCCGCGCTGCTTGGCGCGTGTCTGCAGTTCGGCCGTCAGCGGCGTTGCCGCTTCCACGGAGGCGCCGACGATCGGCGCGATCTGCAGCCGGGTCTTCGACAAAGCGGCGGCGCTCTGCGCGGGGTTGGCGGGTGTCGTGGCGCCGACGGCCGGCGCTGGTGTGGCGGCGGGCGCGATGCCCGGGGCAGCCAAGGGCTGAGCCGGTTGGGCCGAGGCTGCCGGCGGCGTGATGGCGGACGGCTCAAGGACGTCCTTGGCATTGGTGCAAGCGGCCAGCACAAGCGCTGCGAGCAATGACACGGTCGTCACATGCGATCGTCTCATCTGCCCGAAAACTCCTTAGTCGCGAACGCCCCCGCGTGGACCAACCATTATGGATTCACTGTACGATCAAGTCGAGATCATGGCGCGAAAGCGGCTTCGGCTGGGATTCGGTGGTCAGGTAGGTGCGGCCAAGCGTCATCGCCGTCTCGGTTTCGGAGTCCATGATGATCATGTGCGCGAACAATGTCATGTTGGGCGCGATCGGCTCGGGATTGCCCTGGTAGAACATCGGCATATCCATCCAGGACGGGGTGAAGCGGGCGCCGACGGAATAGCCGCAGGCGTTCAACCGATGCTTGGTCAGGCTGTGCGCCTCCAGCGTGCGGGCATGCGCGTCGAAGACGTCGCCGAAGGTGTTGCCGGGCGTCATCGCCTTCTCGACCGCCAGAAGAGCCGCGCGGGCGGCGTCGAACAGCTCCTGATGGCGCTTCGACGCCTTGCCGGTCAGCACGGTGCGCATCATCGGCGCGTGATAGTGATGGAACACGCCGGCCCATTCGAGCGTCAGCTGATCGTTCTTGGTCAGCTTGCGGCGCCCGGCCTTGTAGCGGCAGAGCAGCGCGTCGATGCCCGAGCCGATGATGAATTCATTGGCCGGATAGTCGCCGCCGCCGGCAAACACCGCGCCCTGCATGGCGGCAAGGACCAGCGCTTCGTCGCCGCCCTGCTTGATCAGCGGCAGGGCTGCGTCGAGCGCGTCGTCGGAAAGGTTGGCGGCCTTTTCGGCCTTGGCGATTTCAGCCGGGCTCTTGAACAGGCGCAGACGGCCGACAATACCGGAGGCGTCGGCGATCTGGCCGAAGGTCTGCAGCTGCTCGTCGACGCGGCGGCCGTTGAAGGCGGTCAGGCCATGGGTGTCGTATTCGACGCCGATGCGGGCGCCGAGGAGATTGAGGTCGTTGAGCAGGTTGCGCAGGTCGATCGCCGGGTTGGCGCCGTCGCGGTCGGTCCACAGCACGATGTTGCCGATGATCGAGGTGTGGCGCGCCTGGCGCAAATCGGCCGAGCGGGTGAGCAGCACCATCGAGCCGTCAGCCTTCACAACCAGGCACTGGAAGAAACAGAAGCCGAACGTGTCGTAGCCGGTTAGCCAGTACATGCTCTCCTGGGCGAAAAGCAGTACAGCATCGAGCTTCTTTTCCGTCATCTCGATCATCAACCGGTCACGCCGGGCGTCAAATTCCGACCGTTCGAAATGCAGCGCCATTATCCGTTCTCCAAAACAATTGCCGAAACCTGCCGACCGTAGTCCGGTTCCTTGCGATGCGTCGCGCGCCGGTAGGAAAAGAAGAGATCCTCCTCGGCATAGGTGCAGCGGCCAAGCCCCTCGGCGGTCACGCCAGCCTTCTTCAGCCGGTCGACCGTATAGAGGTTGAGATCGAACATTGCATGCGCCGGATTGGCCGAAGGCGCGAAATAGCCGATGTTTTCGGCATCGGCTTCGACGAAACGGGCGACGAATTCCGGCCCGACCTCGTAATTGTCGGGGCCGATCGAAGGACCGAGAACCGCAATGATGCGCTCACGGCGGGCGCCGAGGCTTTCCATCGCGGCAATGGTGTTTTCAAGCACACCGGTGAAAGCACCCTTCCAGCCGGCGTGTGCAGCGCCAATGATGCGCGCTTGCGCATCGGCGAACAGCACCGGGCCGCAATCGGCCGTCGAGGCGCCGATGGCGATGCCCGGCCGGTCGGTGACGATGGCGTCGGCCTTGGGCCGCGGGCCGGGAAAGGGTTCCCTGGCAATAACGACATCGGGCGAGTGGACCTGATGCGCGGTCAGGAGATGGCTGGCCGGCACACCCATCCAGGCAGCGACGCGGCGGCGGTTCTCGGCGACCAGCATCTGATCGTCATCCGAGCCGGTGCCGATGTTAAGTCCCTGATAGATGCCGCCGGAGACGCCGCCGATACGGGTGAAATAGCCATGGCGGATACCTCGCGGCTTGGCCGCTTCCAGCAGCGGCGAGCGAACAGGATCCGGTTTGGTCTGATTCAGCATGGATGGGTTTGTTGTCCGCGCCGGCGTTTTCGTCAAGGCGAAGTTCGGCCGAGTGATTGCGACAGTGCTGCCGCGTCGACTTTGCATTGGCCAAAAGCAGGCATGCGACCACAAGCGACATGGCGAGACGGCTTGTAACGATCTCTGAGGGTCAGACTGGCTGATGCGGCAGGATTTTCAGGATTTTGAACAGCGTGCCCATGCCGTCGGGGCCGGCCAGGCGCTCGACGGCATCGGCAATGGTTTGTCGTGCCTCTTGGCTTGCCTGGCTGCCCAACTGGCCAGCTCGCTCAAGCAATCCCGTGCCAAGCAGAAAGTCGCCCTGCGTCGCCAATTCCACATCGAGGCCATGCGCCCGCACGACGGCGGCCAGTGCAGCGAAGTCGACATGGGCGGTGAGATCGGCTTCGCCGGGATTGGCCAGCACATCTTCGGGGGCGTGCCTGCGCACGGCCTGCAATGTGTCGCCGAAACCGGGCTGGAGATGGCCGTAATCGGGGAACAGCCCGGCGCCGCCGTGGTCGGCTATGCGTTCGGCAATGGTCGCCATCAGTGCCGCGCGGGCCGGTGCTATTTCGAAAATAGAGCCTTGTGGCGCCTCGGCGGCGTCTTCCGGCAGCAGCGTCGCCTCGACCGAGCCGGCGCCGGCGAAGAAGCTCAACTCGTCTGAGACATCGAGGCCGATCACCCGTTCGCGCCAGCCGGCGCCGGCGCGGATGAACTGGCGGATCGGCACAGCGTCGAACAATTCGTTGCCGACAATCAGCAACGGCGCCTGCGGTAGTGTGGCGATGGTTTCGTGCCAGCCGAGCTCAACCGAAGTTTCGGCAAGCGTCTGCTTCTGGATTTCGGTTAGCCGCGGACTGGTCTCGACCAGAGCGAAGGATGCTCCGGCGGCGATAGCCGGATCGAGCCGCGTCAGGGTGCGAAGCATGTCCTTCATCAGCGTGCCGCGGCCAGGCCCGATCTCCGCGATGGTGACCGGCAGGGGTCGGCCGATCGCCAGCCAGGCCTGATAGAGCCAGACGGCGACGAGTTCGCCGAACATCTGGCTGATCTCGGGTGCGGTGACGAAGTCGCCGGCGGCGCCGAACGGCTCGCGCGTGGTGTAGTAGCCGTCGCTGGGATCGAACAGGCAGAGCGCCATGTACTCGTTGACGGGGAGGGGGCCGAGCGCGCCGATCAGGTCGACGATGCGGGTCTTCAGCCGTGTCATGCCGGCTGTGGTTGCGGCGCCGGTTTGGCTGTGGCCATCGCCCAGATGCCGGCCAGCACCATCGGCAGCGACAGCACCATGCCCATGGTGAGCCAGCCGCCGAGGAGGTAGCCGAGCTGCTGGTCGGGCTCGCGGAAGAACTCGACGAAGATGCGTGACAGGCCGTAGCCGCAAATGAAGGCGCCGCCGACAAAGCGCGGCGTCTTCAGCTTCAGCCGCGAATGGGTGAGGAAGCGCAGGACCAGGAACAGCACCGCGCCCTCGAGCAGCGCTTCGTAGAGCTGGCTCGGATGGCGAGGCTCCAGGCCCGCGACACAACCCGCCACGGTCTGCTGGAGACGCTCGTTGCAGAAGACGACGCCCCACGACACGTCGGTCACGCGACCCCAGAGTTCGGCATTGACGAAGTTCGCGATGCGGACGAGGCCGAGCCCGACCGGCACGCCGGCTGCCACCACGTCGAACAGCGTCCAGGTGCGGATGCCGCGCTTGAGGGAAAACAGCGTCATGGCGAGGATGACGCCAAGCAGGCCGCCATGGAACGACATGCCGCCCTGCCAGACGGCGAAGATGTCGAGCGGGTGGTCGATATAGCGCTTTAAATCGTAGAAAAGCACATAGCCGGTGCGTCCGCCGAGCACGACGCCGACGGCGGCCCAGACGATGAAATCGTCGAGGTCGATCGGCTTCATCGGCAAGACGCCATCAGGCCACAGCCTTGTGTTGGTGACGAGCCGCTTGGCGTACCACCAGGCGAACAGGATGCCGACGATATAGCCGATGCCGTACCAGTGCACAGCCAGCGGGCCGATCTGAACCAGGATCGGGTCGATGTTGGGGAAGGACAGCGACGCCATCGGCAGCGGGAAATAGTCGTTCAACAGGATCTCCTGGGAGGGCTCGCGTTAGGGCGCGGACCATGCGGCAGGGTTTTGGCGGGGTCAAGGCAAGGTGACGACATCCTGATCGTCAGAGATAATGGGCTCAACCCTGCGGCTTGCCGGCGACCAATTGCCTGAGCGCATCGTTGATCCTGTCTTGCCAGCCGGGGCCATCTTCCTGGAAATGGTCGAGCACGGCGCGATCGATCCTGATCGAGACAAGCTCGCGAACGTTTGGTGCGGCGGAGGGTTCGCGAATGGGAGGCGCGGGTTTCTTGACCGGCTTGAAGGCCGCTTCAGCGGCTTCCATCGGATTGGTCGGTCGGCGCGGGGGCGTTGCCATTGGTTGATCCTGAATGAGAGTGACTCTTGCCTGGAGCAAGTCGTGAGGAAAACTAGGCCGCTGGTCTGTGAAGACCAGTAACTTCACTTGGTTCTCTCTGCCATTGCCCTGTATTTGGCTTCAAGCCTGTCCAGCACCTCGTCGCCAGGCTAGACCCGGCCCGCATCGGCATCCGAAATGCCCTTTGCGAGTGCTGCATCGAGTGCTGCAAAGCGCTTCTCCAAGTCCGCACTGTCCGTCACGGCAACCGTCGTTCCAAGAATCCATTTGCGATAATAGCAATCTGTCGGCCGGACCGTGAGCCAAATCGCGTCCGACATGAAGCCGCACCAGCTTCAACGTTCTTGCATTCCGCAGGCAGTGCCACTACGTCAATTCCAGCAAGCGAGGATTTGCCATGTCGACCGGACCGAACCGCATTCTCGATGAATTCGCCAAGCTGATGACCGATGCCGCGGGTGCCGCACAAGGCGTGCGCCGCGAGGTGGAGACTGCCTTCAAGGGGCAGGCCGAGCGCATCCTCAACACCATGGATGTGGTGCAGCGCGAGGAGTTCGAGGCTGCCCGCGACATGGCTGCCAAGGCCCGCGAAGAAAACACCAGGCTGGCCGCCCGCATCGATGCGCTCGAGGCCAGGCTTGCCGAATTGACCGGACAGGCCGCACCTGTGGCTGCGGCAAAGCCCAAAGCAAAAAAATAAAATTTGAACTTTTCCACAAAGCACAATCCGAAAAAATGCTTTGCCGTGAATCGTTTACCGGCGATGCATGAATCTTTGTGACAGCGCCTTTCCACATGCTGATGACGCAGTGCGAAAAATTAGGCTGTTCACGCGACTCCCGATCAATAGACTGAATTTGTTGCATGATTCGGAGCAGGGTCATGCGGCCGGGCGGTGGGGTCCGGTCCGGGGTCTTTGTGTCGTGAAGTCCTGGCCGTCCGAGTTCAAGACAAGATTGTTCGTCGTGTGTGCCCCGCGGAGCGTGTGGCGCTCCCCTGAACACAGGAAGCATTCCATGGAACTTCTCGAACTCGAATTCTCCCGCGAAATCCATCCGGTGGATGTCATCGAGCAGGTCGCCCATAACAATGACTGGTCCTTCGAAAGGGCCGGCGATGACGAAATCTCGATCTCGGTTGCCGGCAGCTGGACCGACTATCACGTCTCCTTCTCATGGATGGAGGATTTCGAGGCGCTGCATCTGGCCTGTGCTTTCGACATCAAGGTGCCGGAAGCCCGCGCGCTGGAAGTGATGCGGCTTTTGTCGCTGATCAACGAGCAGATGCTGTTTGGCCATTTCGATCTCTGGGAGCAGGAGGGCGCGATCATGTTTCGCCAGTCACTGCTGCTCGCCGGCGGGGTCGAACCGTCGAGCCAGCAGGTCGAGGTGCTTTTGTCGTCGGCGCTTGAAGCCTGCGAGTGCTATTTCCAGGCCTTCCAGTTCGTTGTCTGGTCGGGAACCTCGGCCAAGGATGCGCTGGCCGGCGTCCTGTTCGAGACCTATGGCAACGCTTGAGCTTCCATGAGTTCGAGCAGCGCGCGCAAGCCCGAGATCAGCTTTGCCGATTTTGATCGTGTCGACATCCGTGCCGGCACGATCGTCGAGGCCGAGCCTTTCCCCGAGGCGCGCAAACCCGCCTTCAAGCTGAAGATCGATTTCGGCCCTGAGATCGGCGTGAAGAAATCCTCGGCACAGATCACGAAATACTATGCGCCGGAAACGCTGGTGGGACGGCAGGTGTTTGCGGTGGTGAATTTCCCGCCGCGCCAGATCGGTCCGTTCATGTCGGAAGTGCTCACGCTCGGCTTCCCTGATGAGGAAGGCGCCGTGGTCCTTGGCGCCATCGAGCGCAAGGTGCCGGACGGCGGCAGGTTGTTTTAGGAAGATTGCGTCAGGCGGCCAGCTTGCGCCTTGTGCTCAGCGCCTCTTCGACCGTGTCCATGAACATTTCGGCGCAGGCTTTCCAGCTGTAGCGCATGGCGCGTTCGCGCGCCTCGGCGCGGTCGACATTGAGCGCGGCGAGCGAGGCCTCGCGCAGATCGGTCGACACCGCGCCGCCGATGCCGTCGCCGACAATGTCGATCGGTCCGGTGACCGGATAGGCGGCCACCGGCGTGCCGCTGGCCAGCGCCTCGATGATGACGTTGCCGAACGTGTCGGTGCGGCTGGGGAAAACGAAAACATCAGCCGAGGCGTAGATCTCGGCCAGCTCATCGTTCGGGCGATGGCCGAGGAAGTGCGCCTGCGGGTACTTCGCCCTGAGCCTAGCCAGTTCCGGTCCTTCGCCGACGATCACCTTGCTGCCGGGCAGGTCGAGATCGAGGAAGGCGCTCAGGTTCTTCTCGATGGCGACGCGGCCGACGCACAGGAATACCGGGCCGGGAAAGCCGAGGTCCTTCTTCTTGTCCGGGCGGAAGTGATCGGTGTCGACGCCCCGCGTCCACGGCCTGAGCTTGGTGAAGCCTCGCGACGCAAGGTCCTCCGCCAGCGACTGGGTGGCGACCAGCGTGCCTTGTCCGGAATTGTGGAAATCACGCAGCCAGCGATAGGCCCAGCTCTCCGGCACCGGCAGGCGGGCGCTGAGATATTCGGGAAAGCGGGTGTGATAGCTGGTGGTAAAGGGACGGCCAGCATTGCGGCAATAGCGCCGCGCCATGATGCCGAGCGGGCCTTCGGTGACGATATGGATATGGTCGGCCTTGCGAGCCTCGATCAGCCGCGCGACATGACCGGGCGTGGTCAGCGCCAGCCTGATGTCGGGGTAGGTCGGCAACGGCAAGGTGCGAAAGATGTTCGGGGTCAGGAAGTCGACCGCAACGTCGAAGGTTTTCAGCGTTTCGGTGAGCCGCTCCAGCGTGTGGACGACGCCGTTGACTTGCGGCCGCCAGGCGTCGGTAACCATCAGGATGCGCATTGCGGTCCTTTGCTCGGGTCGACGGTTGCCTTGATGCGATAGCGGTACGGCCCGGCTGCCCTCGCTTCGCTCCACCGCACCCGGGCAGGCACGAGGTCGAAGTAAGGCGGCTGAGCCGAATCAACTGAGGTCGCGCGCTTCATGCGCGCTCTTGGCCATGGTTTCATGACGGGCGGATGAAGCTGGTTTTTGGCCGAGCCCGCCTTCCAGATCATGCTTTGGTCAGGCGGGCACCTTGATCACCGCCCGCAGGCCGCCGAGCGGGCTGTCTTCCAGCGTGATGTCGCCGCCATGGCTGCGGGCGATGTCGCGGGCGATGGAGAGGCCAAGGCCGGTGCCGCTGGCGTCGAGGTTGCGCGCTTCGTCGAGCCGCACGAACGGTTTGAACACGTCCTCGCGCTTTTCCGGCGGGATGCCCGGACCGTCATCGTCGATGGTGACGACGAGTGAGCCGCGGCCGTGATCGGCGCTGATCTCCACCGTCTTGGCATAGCGCAAGGCATTGCCGGCGACATTGGACAACAGCCGGGCGAAAGCGTGCGGGCGCACATGCACGTCCGGATCACCGGCAAGCACGGTCGATAGCTTGCGCTTGTGCAGCGACGCCTCCTCGCCGAGCTTTTGGAAATAGGCCTCGAGATCGAAATGGCCGGCATCTTCCGACGCTTCGCCGCGGGCAAAAGCGATATAGCCTTCCAGCATCGACTGCATGTCGTCGATGTCCTGGTTGAGCGCGGCCTTGGTCTCGGGCTTGCCGCCGGCCAGCGCCAGCTGCAGCTTGAAGCGGGTGAGGATGGTTCTGAGATCGTGGCTGACGCCGGTCAGCATGGCGGTGCGCTGTTCCAGCTGGCGTTCGATGCGCTCGCGCATCTGGATGAAGGCAAAGCCGGCCCGGCGAACCTCCTCGGCGCCGCGTGGGCGGAAATCGCGCGGCATCGGCCGGCCCTTGCCGAAGCTTTCGGCGGCCTCGGCCAGAGACAGGATCGGCCGGATCTGGTTGCGAAGGAAGGGGATGGCAATCGTCAGCAGCACCAGTGACGTCCCGACCATCCAGATCAGGAAGATGTGGGTGTTGGAGGCATAGGCCTGGCTGCGGCGCACGAAGACGCGCAGCACCTTGCCCTCGAGCTGGATGCGGACCTCGACGATGTTGGAATTGCCGACCGTGTCGATCCAGAACGGGCGGTTGATCTGGCGGGTGATCTCGGTGGAAAGGACGTCGTCAAGGATCGAGAAGAATGGCTTGGGTCCAGGCGCCGGCAACGGGTCGGGCGGCAAGAGGTCGACCTTCAACTGCATGCGGTCCTGGGCGATGCGGATGATGTTCGCGTAGTCGCCATCGTGCGGATAGGTCTCGATCATGTCGATGATCGCGGCGATGTCGCGCACGGTGGCCTGCGACAGGCGCTGCGTCACGGTTGCCCAGTGGCGTTCCATGAAGTCGAAGGCGACGACCGACTGCAGAAGGATCATCGGCGCGATGACGATGATCAGCGAGCGGGCATAAAGCCGCTTGGGCATATAGAACGCAACCAGCCGCCAGAACCGCTTCCAGGCACGCGGCATTGCTTTCAGCGCGCGTGATACGCGCGCGCCAAAGCCGCCCTGTTCCGGCCGTTCCAGTTGCGTGGTCGCCATTTGTCCTTTCGCTGGGTCAATGGCCGCTGGTCGATGCCGCTGGTCGATGGCCACACATCTATGGCCAAGGGCGGCCGTCAGCGGCATTCTATTCCACGCTGAGCCGATACCCAATACCGCGCACCGTCTGCAGCCAGACCGGATTGGACGGATCGCGCTCGATCTTGCGGCGCAGGCGGTTGATCTGGACGTCGATGGTGCGCTCGCCGACTTCCGAATCGTCGCCGACAAGCTCGTGACGCGGGATCGTTTCGCCGGCCCGCGCGGCAAAGATCGCCAAGATCTCCTGCTCGCGGTCGGTCAGCTTCAGCGCCTCGCCGCCCCGCTTCAGCTCGCGCCTGGCGATCTGGAAGGTGTAGGGGCCGAAGACCAGCTGCTCGACCTTGGGCGTCGTCGCCGGGCCGCCGCGGCGCAGAATGTTATTGATGCGCAGGATCAGTTCGCGCGGGTCGAAGGGCTTGGGCAGATAGTCGTCGGCGCCGGCCTCGAGCCCAGTGATGCGGCTGTCGGTTTCCGATAGCGCGGTGAGCATCAGGATCGGTACGTTCTTCTCCGCCCGCAGCGCCTTGGTGAGGTCGACGCCGGTCTCTCCGGGCATCATGACGTCGAGGACAAGGAGGTCGAAGTCGAGTCCTGCAAGCTTTCGCCTGGCCTCGCCGGCATTTCCGGCGACTGTGACGCGAAAACCATTTTCGGTCAGATACTGCTTGAGCAAATTGCGAATGCGGGTGTCGTCGTCGACCACAAGCAGATGCGGCGCGTCATCGTCCGGCGCCGTCGGCTGGTCCACCCTCTCAATGGTCTCCATGGCTTTTCCCTGACATGTTTGCAGGCACAATGTCGATCTGCGCCCTTAGTTCCGGATTGACCATGGCTTCCAGGAATCGTTCGATCAAGGGACGCTCGCTGGCTCCGGAATCTTCCAATGCAGCACGGATGCGGCGTGACTGTGGCCGCGCCAGGGCCAGCGCCAGGGCGCGCCCCTTGGCTGTCGGATAGAGCTCCCGCTGGCGGCGGTCGCGCGGACCCTGCAATTGCACGATATGGTCGGTGTCGATCAACTGCTTGAGCACCCGCGCCAGGCTCTGCTTGGTGATCTTGAGCACGTCGAGCAGTTCAGCGACCGTCAGTCCCGGCCGGCGGTTGACGAAATGCAGCACCCGGTGATGGGCGCGGCCAAAGCCGTAATCGGCCAGGATCTGGTCCGGATCGGAAGTGAAATCGCGATACGCAAAGAAGAACAGTTCGATGATGGCGAAGTCGATGCCGTCCTCGTCGGTGATCGGCGTCTTGATCGGTTTTCCGGCAGCTGGGCTTCGATCCGTCATCATTTCTCCGTCCATAGAGGGAAATTATGTCAGTACTATTGACGTAATTTCCCCGCAATGGTAATTTTTGACAAGCTTTTGGGCTGAATGCGAACGAAAAGGCAAGGGAGTGCGGTTTTTCCGGAACTTCCTGAGTTTGCCAGAGTTCGATTCTCCGCTTACGCTTCAAGGGCCGCCCGACGCGGCTGTCGCGCAACAAGAACAACACTAATGATGTGCGGGTCGCCGCCCGCGGGAGGTTTCCATGGCATCCGTTCCCTTCGACCAACTGGACGGCTTCATCTGGATCAACGGCGAGTTCGTCAAATGGGCCGATGCCAAGATCCACGTGCTGACCCACGGCCTGCACTATGCCAGCGCCGTCTTCGAGGGCGAGCGCGCCTATGGCGGCGCCATCTTCAAGCTCAACGAGCACACCGAGCGTCTGCATGAATCGGCGCGCCTGCTCGGCTTCAATATTCCCTATTCCGTGGCCGAGCTCAATGACGCCTCGACCACGCTTCTGAAGAAGCAGGGTTTCCAGGACGCCTATGTCAGGCCGATCGCCTGGCGCGGCAGCGAACAGATGGGGGTGTCGGCGCAGAACAGCCGCATCAACTGCGCCATCGCCATCTGGCAATGGCCGAGCTATTTCGACCCGGCGCAGAAGCTCAAGGGCATCCGTCTCGATCTGGCGGAATGGCGCCGGCCCGATCCGCGCACCGCGCCGTCGAAGTCGAAAGCCGCCGGCCTCTACATGATCTGCACCATGTCCAAGCATGCCGCCGAGGCCAAGGGCTATGCCGATGCCATGATGCTCGACTGGCGCGGCCAGGTCGCCGAAGCAACGGGCGCCAACATCTTCTTCGTCAAGGATGGCAAGATCCACACGCCGAAGCCCGATTGCTTCCTCGACGGCATCACCCGCCGCACCGTCATCGGCCTCGCCAAGGACCGCGGCCTTGAAGTCGTCGAGCGCGCCATCATGCCTGAGGAACTCGAAGGCTTCGAACAGTGCTTCCTCACCGGAACGGCAGCGGAAGTGACGCCGGTCTCCGAGATCGGTCCGTACCGATTCGAGGTCGGCGAGATCGCCAAGACTTTGATGAACGACTATTCTGCTGCGGTGCAACCTAAGCATGCGATAGCCGCAGAATAACGAAAGTCACAGCTTTTTTCGCAAGCAGGGGCGGTTTTGAGGCCGGCCCCTTTATTTCAGCATCTGTGCATTTGACTTTCGTACAATTCAGCGTCTCATGATGGTGTCGGCCCGGGAGGCTGGCAGCTATGGAGGGACTAGGTACATGGATACGAATACGCTCATTGCGCTCGTTGTACAGGTAATTGCAGGTGTTGTCGGTGGTCAGGCGGTCGGCGTTGCGCTGAAGAATGCGGCGATGGGCCAGTTGACCAAAATCCTCGGCGGCGCGGTTGGCGGCGTTGGCGGGGCGGCGATCCTCGGCAGCCTGCTCGGCGGCACGGCCGACCCGGCAGCGGCTGCAACGGCAGCGGGCGGATTGGGCGATACGCTGAACCTCAAAAACCTGCTCGGCGGCGCCGGCGGCGGCGCCATCCTGACCGGCATCATCGGTGCGGTCATGGGCGCGATGAAGAAGTAAGCCTCTAGATCATTCACCGTTTCACGGCGAATGATCTAGTTTGTTGTTTTACCCAATTCCGGACGGAAAACCGCTTTACACTTTTCCTGGAATTGCTCGAGACTCAGGCTTCGTCAAATGGGCGGCCGTTGGGCCGCCCATTTCTGTTTTGGGACGGACTGTTTGCCTTTCAGCAGTGGACGGCCTTCGCCCGCGCCTCTACATCACGCTGGAACAGCGAAAGGACAATCATGGGTCAGCTCAATGCCGGCATCGTGCCGGTCACGCCTTTCCAGCAGAACTGCACCATCCTGTTCGACATGGATGACAAGCATGGCGTCGTCGTCGATCCGGGCGGCGACATCGACAAGGTGCTGGCGGTGCTGAAGGACAATGCGATCACCGCCGCTGCGATCTGGATCACCCATGGCCACATCGATCACGCCGGCGGCGCCATGGAGCTGAAGGAAGCACTCGGCATCGAGATCATCGGCCCGCACGAAGCCGACAAGCTATTGCTCGACAATCTCGAGAACCAGGGCCAGCGCTACGGCATTGCCGGGGCGCGCAACTGCGTGCCCGACCGGTTTCTCGCAGAGGGCGAGACGGTTTCGTTCGGCTCACATATGTTCGAGGTGCTGCACTGCCCCGGCCATGCGCCCGGCCATGTCGTATACTACAATCGCGCGGCGAAGTTCGCTCATGTCGGCGACGTGCTGTTTCGCGGCTCGGTCGGGCGCACCGACCTGCCGGGCGGCGACCATGCGGCGCTGATCGCCTCGATTAAGAACAAGCTTTTGCCGCTCGGTGACGAGATCGGCTTCATCTGCGGCCACGGCCCGGGTGGCCGCTTTGGCGAGGAGAGGCGGACCAATCCCTTCCTGACTTAGCGATGTCTTTCTGCCAAAAAAAAGCGCTGGCCTTGCGGTCAGCGCTTTTTGTGGGACAGGGAAGCTCAATTCGCGACGCAGAAATGCTGCTCACCGTCATTGCCGGTAAACGTGCCGCTGCGGGCATTGAAGCTCCGGTAGCGGTCCGAGCAGTATTCGTACCAGTCGCGGGTCCACGGCTCGGCATAGCGGTCGGCATAGACGACCCGCGGTTCGGCATAGTAACGGCGCACCGGCGCCGGCCGCACTTCGCGGTAGTCGTAATCGTCATCATAGCTGCTGTAGCGCGGCTGCGGGTTGCTCAGCGCACCGGCGATCAGAGCGCCGGCCGCAAGGCCGACGACACCGGCCGCAAGCGCGTCGCCATTATGATGACGACCATGGCCATGATGCCAGCGGTTCCAGTCCTTGGCATTGGCGGCAGGCAAGGTGGCGAGGGTGGTCGCGGCGAGAGCGGCGCCCAGGATGGCGGTCTTGAAAATGCGATTCATTTTGGTCTCCTTCGTGCCGGCCCGGATAGTTTTCGGGGATGCGGTCCAGCCTAGGGGACGATTAATAGAAGACCGTGGCTGAACGGGGGCTGAACGGAATTGGCTGATACGATCCAGTTCTTGCGGCAAAACCAAGCGCGTACGCAAGGCGCTCCGCCTCGTCAATCTCCGTCCGGACTGTCTTGAGCCGGCTTAGCCGACCGACAGGTTGACGGCCTTCGGACCCTTGCCGCGCTTGTCCGGCTCGGTGTCGAATGTCACTTTCTGTCCATCCTCCAGACCGGAAAGACCCGAAGCCTGCACGGCCGAAATATGAACGAAGACATCCTTCTGCCCGTCGTCGGGTGTAATGAAGCCGAAGCCTTTGGCATGATTGAAGAATTTGACGGTGCCGGTCTGCGGCATGGGAAGCTCCCTTTGATCCCATAAAGTCCAGTTTCGGGCCGGCAAATGCCCGAAGGGAAATTTGTCCTTTATTTTAGCGCTATCGGCAAGAGAAAGTTTTGGCCAGGGCGGCAACGCTGAAGGCTGGTCAAATAGATTGTTGCACCGAAGGCAATTCGCGCCAGACGATTGCTCCGGCGATCAGCCACGCCATGGACCGGTAGAGCGTCCTTTGCCTGCGGCGACGGCGGACATGAAAAAGGCGCGACCAGAAACGTCGCGCCTTCGAAACTCTGGACGGCTGACAAAGCCGGTTCAAACACGCTTGAGGTGCTTTTTCGAGCGCCCTGACGGGCGCGCGGGCACCGCCGGTTCAGGCCGCGCGGAGGTTGACCGCCTTCGGACCCTTGCCCATGCGGTCGGGTTCAACGTCGAAGGTGACCTTCTGGCCGTCGACGAGGGTACGCAGGCCCGAGGCCTCGATCGCGGAAATGTGGACGAACACATCCTTGGCGCCGCCGTCGGGCGTGATGAAGCCGAAGCCTTTGGTCGCGTTGAAGAATTTAACGGTGCCGGTCTGGGCCATTGGGGAAACTCCTTCACCCGTGTCAGTCTTATGGTTTGCCCGCCGCCTGGCATCGTGGGCAAGTCCCGGTGGTTGCTTCGGCAGTCCTGCATTTGCGCATGGTAAAACCCCCGCCGAAAACGGGGCCGTCAGAGATTCACAGTATCGGGGAAAGGTCGTCCAAAACGTTCCGCTCTCCGGGTCGCAAATGCCCGAACACAAAATTTATCGCACGGAAACGTGATAGTTGCAAGATAGCGCCGCGGGCCGCGTCCATCGACGCATCCCAACGAAGGCGCTTCGATAAACCTGGGTTCTTAAGAGTTCATCAGCCAGAGCCCGGCCACGCATGGTCCAGCGGTCTGGTCCAGGGCCAAACCAATGCGCGGGCCGGGCATCGCATGGCTCCCGCGCCGCAAACGGGGGTTGCATTTGGCAAGGCAATGGCGAGGATCGACAGGCGCGTTTTGCGCCGGGGACGGGGGTCTCGAGGGAGGCATATTCATGAGATTTCTTGCGACGATCTTCTCGCGCCAGGGTTTTACTATTCTCTTCCTGTCGGGTCTTCTTGCGGCCTGCACCGTCGTCGTCGATGACGGGCCGGGACCACGTCCGCGCCCGCCACGGCCGGAACCGGAATTCTGCACCAGGCAATACGAGCCGGTCTGCGCGCGGCGCGGCGGTGACCGCCAGACCTTCGCCAATGCCTGCCTTGCCGAACGGGAAGGCTACCGCATCGTTCGCGACGGCCCTTGCCGCGACGGCGGCGGTGGTGGCGGTGGTGGCGAAGAGCCGACATTCTGCACGCGCGAATACGCCCCGGTCTGCGCCCGCCGCCATGGCGAGCTGCGCACCTTTCCCAACGCCTGCGAGGCCCGTGCCGCCGACTACCGCGTCGTCGAGGACGGCCCCTGCTGATTTTTCCTTCTCCCCTGTCGGGTGAGTCCGCCGGAGGCGAATTCACCGTCCCACTGACACGATAAAAAAGGCGGCGAATGCCGGGACCCTGCGAAGCAGCGGGGACCGGGCGGGTGGACCGGACCACCCTTGGTCCTTCGCAGGCTCAGGGCGTTCGAAACTCGAAAAGCCAACAATTGGCTTTTCGTCTGCTGCGCGGACCGCTTCTCACCTCCAAGGGAAGAAGGATACCTTGTCGAGCGTGGCTTCGTCGACGTCGCGCGAGCGGCTCGACGAAGAACGTCAAGCAAGCCTCCGTTGCAGAGTTTTGCGCGAGATCGTCAGTCCATTGCTGGCAGGTACGCCAGGCGCGTCCCTGCCTTGTCAGCCCTTCGACTTCGGCTTCAGGCTGCTCTCGGCTTGCTTGACCGAGGAACCGAACGGGGAGGCGGCCTTGGCCACCACCTTGTCTTTCTTGGGCTTGCGAGTTTCGCGATTGCTGCGCTGCTGACCCTTGGCCATCTGTCTGCTCCTTCGTACGTGCTGGGTGGGTGCGGTGTCAGACGGCCGGGCTGTCGGGGACAGCCGGGGCGTCCGCCACTTCGAGGTTGTCTTCCGTGGTGACCCGCTCATAGGTCTCCTGCTCGCTGCGGATGCGATATTGCGGCGAGCCATCCTTGACCGGCAATCTGCTCTTGATCTGAAACAGCTCGGCGGTCTTCTGGGCGAGCCCGCTGCGGCTCTTCATGCGCACGGTCTGGCCGACGGCGAAGAGGTGCGAGGGCGTGTCGGTGCGCGGACGCGCATTCTGCTGGAAGCGGATCATGCTGCGTTCTCCTGGTCGCGCCTCAGCGCTGTTTCGAGTTCGAGGTAGTCGATGGCGACAAGCTGGCTGGTGGCCGGGTTCTTCACCGCCCTTGCCGGCAAATGGATGAAGGTGGCGACGCGACGCCAGGCAAGCCGCGACATGCCCTCGATCAGCTCTTCGTCGTGATCGATGTCATAGTCGCCGGCCGGCAGTTGCCCTTCCAGCCCGCTAAGCACGAAGGGTGCCGCGAAATGGGCGATGGAACGGGTGGTGCGATCCGGCATTGGCTTGGCTCTGGTTCGTCGATGCTTTCCGGCATCAACCGGGAACTCAACCATCGGCGATTGGAATGAGTTTGGCGGGTCGAGTATCTCCGACGCCGCTATATGCCAAGCTTGACCCAAAAAACGATCTCAGATCAATAATCCGAAATTGTTGGCTATTCAAGCTGATTTCCGCCACGGCTCGACCGGTATAAAAAATTTCTCGTATAAACCCCTAATAAATCTGCTATCGTGGAACAATATCAGCCAATTTCTTATTTAGAGCGCATCGGAATAATTATTCCGGTGCCCCTAAGATTATTTTTTACGAAAGGCAAAAATATATGAGATTCATGAAAACGCCGGATCGTCCGACCGCAACAATCGAGCCAATCGTCCTCTTCCCCAAGGCAATGTCAGTGCGCCTGACGATAAGAAGCGACGAAGCGGCACGGCGCAAGATTGCCGACACCGACGGCACGCAACGGCGGGAGCGCCGGCTCGCCGAGAGCAACCGGCTGATTTGAACGCTACATTTTCCTGGAATTCCTCTAGAGTTTCGAAGAGGTCCGCGCCCTTGGCGAGCCCACTCTTCCCTTGAACCTGCAGCGCCGATGGCCTAGATCGCGGCAAGCGGACAAAACACGGCAGGTTTCCCATCAACAGAGATCAGAGAAGAGCGGCGGGTGCTGGAGCTGGCGGACAGCCGCCGCTGGGCCTCGACCAATATGTGCAGCAGGCGCTGCAGCTGCATCAGGCCGGGCGCCGGCAGGAGGCCGAGACGCTGTACCGGCAGGTGCTGGCGCGCAAGGCCAATCACCCGGCAGCGGCGCATTTCCTGGGCCTGTTGCTGCACCAGACCGGGCGCAGCCCCGAAGGGCTGGAGCTGATCGAGCAGTCTGTGCGTCTGCAGCCGAAGAATCCCGATTTCCTCAACAATCTCGGCACGGTGATGCGCGATCTCGGCCGCGTTGCCGCGTCCGCCGATTTCTTCCGCGGCGCGGTCGATCTCAAGCCCGACCAGCTCGCGGCACGCGACAATCTGGGTTCGGCGTTGAAACAGCTCGGCCAGTTCGAGGCTGCGGAGGACATCTATCGCGGCACAATCGGGCGCAATCCCTTCCATGTCCGCGCCCGCATCGGGCTTGCCGAAACGTTGCAGGAAGCCGGTCGTCTGGATGAGGCGCTGGCGACCTTTCGCGAGGCGCTGACGATCCGGCCCAAGGATGCCGACCTGTTGCATGGGCTCGGCGTCGGGCTGATGGAAAAAGGCAAGCTCGATGAAGCGGCAGACCTGTTTCGGCAGGCGTTGGCGATCACGCCAGGCATGGCAAAGGCCTGGCTGATGCTGACGCAGGTCAAGCGCCAGAAGGAGCGCGACGCCGAACTCGCCGGCATGGAGGCCCAGCATGCCAAGGCGCCGGCCGACAGCCTGGCGCGCATGCAGCTGTCCTTCGGTCTCGGCAAGGCCAATGACGATTTGAAGGACTACAACAGGGCCTTCGACTATTTCGCTGAAGGCAATGCGATCCGCCGCAAGGGCATCGATTATGATCCGGTCAGGACGCGGGCCGAATTCGAGGCGATGAAGACGGTGTTCAACGCCGGCTTTTTCGAAAAGCACAAGCCAAGTGCAATCTCCGACGACACCCCGATTTTCGTCGTCGGCATGCCGCGCTCCGGCACCACGCTGGTCGAACAGATCATCGCCAGCCATCCACAAGTCTATGGCGCGGGCGAGCTCAGCATGTTGAAAACCGCGGTCGGCAAGCAATTTCCGCTGACCATGCCGGGAGGTTTCCCCTGGGGACTGGTCGATGTATCCGACGCGGAGTTTGCGGAGGCGGGCCAAGCCTATCTCGACATGCTGCATGAGCGCTATCCCAACTTCAGGCATGTCACCGACAAGATGCCCGGCAACTTCCTGCTCATCGGCTTCATCCATATGATGCTGCCGAAAGCCAAGATCATCCATTGCGCGCGCGATGCGGCGGCGACCTGCCTTTCGATCTACAAGGTGCATTTCCGCGGCGACAACCACCGCTACGGCTATGATCTGGGCGAGCTCGCCGATTTCCACAATATCTACACCGACATCATGGCGCATTGGCACGATGTTCTGCCGGGCGTCGTGCATAACGTGCGTTACGAGGATTTCGTGGCCGACCAAGAGGGACAGACGCGGGCGCTGATCGGGCATCTCGGCCTGTCCTGGGACGACAAGGCGCTGTCGTTCCACGAGACCGACCGCCCGGTGCGCACGGCCTCGGCCGCGCAGGTGCGCCAGCCGATGTATCGGGGCTCGGTCGATCTCTGGAAGCGCTATGGCGACAGGTTGAAGCCGCTGCTGGACAAGCTGGCCTGAGCAGCGGCTAAAGCTCGATGAAGGGCTGGAAGCCGCCGAAGATCATGCGCTTCATATCGAAGGGCATGGGCCCCAAATCGGGTGTCAAACGGGGATCGGCCATCACCTTGGCCATTACCGGCGTCGCGGCTTTGCCTGGACGAATAGACGGCCCAATCAAAGACGACGATCTCGTCGTCTTTTGCCTGAACGGCACGCGGAAACGAGGTCAACTCACCATAGGGCACGTCGTCGGCGGTACATTCGACATAGGCGAGCGCTCCGTGTTCCTTCCATATCGGGCCTGCGAGGTTGGCCAGCTTCTTGTAGTCATCGATATTTGCCTTCGGCACGGCGAGCACGAAACCATCGACATAGGACATTGGGTTTTCCTTGGAGTATCTCACAAAGCTCCTTACCGGCGTCAGCCGGTGAGGAGCTTTGTCAGCGGTGGTCAGTCTTTCTTCGCCGGCGCGTTCATCGCCCATTCGACCCCGAAGGGATCGCGCATGTTGCCCCACTGGTCGCCCCAGAACATCAGCTGCAGCGGCACTGCGACTTCGCAGCCGGCATCGACCGCGCGCTTCCACCAGCCATCGATCTCGTCGGCGCCGAGATGGAGCTGCATGGTATAGCCCTGCGGCTTGACGGCAGGCATGCCGTTTTCGGGGTAGAAATCGGAAATCATCAGCGTCGAGCCGTTGATGTGGAGATGGATGTGCATGGTGCGGCCCTGCTCATCGGGCGGATAGAAGAACACCTGCTCGGCGCCGAAGGCCTTCTTGTAGAATTCGGCGGCCTTGAAGGCGCCGTCCAGCTGCAGATAGGGGGTCAATCCACCGAGAACTTTCGCGGCCGGCTGAATGGGGGTCTGGTCGGTCATGTCTTGTTCCTCTTTGGGTTTGGTCTGGGCGCTTGGTCTGGCCTTTGCGAACCTCAGGACGAACGAGGCGGCGGCAATCCTACATGTCTGATGCGATTTTTTGGGCCGATGCGATTTTTGGGGTGAAATGAACTTGCGTCGGCGGCGCCCAATCAGAGCGCAATCCTCGGTATGAGCAGGTTAGAAAAGGGGACTGCTTCTCCAACCCGCTGAGACGACAATGATCCTCTATTACCAGACCCATTCGCCCTTTGCGCGCAAGGCGCTCGTCTTCGCCCATGAGGTCGGGCTTGCCGACCGGCTCGAGGTCATTCATCACGAGACCAGCCCGACCTTGCGCAATGCCCGTGTCTACGCCGAAAACCCGCTCGGCAAGGTGCCGGTGCTGCTGCGGCCGGATGCGCCGCCGCTCTTCGATTCCGATGTCATCTGCGCCTATCTCGATACGCTGCATGACGGCCGCAAATTGCTGCCGCAGGACGGCGAAGCGCGCTGGCAGGCGTTGCGGCTGCAGGCGGTCGCCCAAGGCCTGGCGCAGACGGGCATAGGCCTGCGCTGGGAGACGGAAAGGCGGCCCGAACAGTTGCGCTATGCAGCGCTTGCCGAAGGCTACCGGGAAAAAATCGAGGCCAGCTATGACTGGATCGAAAGCGCGCTGGACGCCGAGACATCGCTCCATGTCGGCCATGTAGCGCTTGCCACCACGCTGTCCTGGATGGCGTTCCGCCAGCTGCCGTCGTTTCGCGCGCGGGCGCGGCTGACGCGCTGGTTCGAGGCGTTCGAAAAGCGTCGATCGATGCAGGCGACGCCGCTGTCTGGCGATACGCATGACTGAGCAACGGTCGCCCCGCGGCGGCCTGCATCGATCTTTCCCGACCGCATGGTCAGGGCGCCCTGCAGATCCGCGGGCCGTTTTGCGCGTCGATGAGGATTTCCGGCCAGCCGATATCCTTGCGCAGTTCGATCGGCAGGGCCAGAAGCTCGCGCTCGCTGCGATAGCGGGCGCGGTTCTGTGCGTAACGGGCGGCGACGCGGCCTATGGATGACAAAATGGACATGATGCGTTCTCCTCAGATGAAGCCGGCATCATCGTGTCGGCATCCCAAGGACGCAGCAGGTTCAGCCGATCCGACAGAACGCTGAAAATATTTGCGGGAGATGCGAAAGCATGGACCGCAACACGGTGCGGCCCATGGTGGTAGTTCCTCAGCCCACCGTTTCAGCCACCGAGCGGAAGAAATCCTCGGGGTCTTCGACTTCGGTCAGCTTCCGCTTGTCGACCAGCCAGAAGCGGTTGCCGACGGCGCGGATGAAGGAGCGGTCATGCGAGGCGAGCACACAGCTCGCCTGGTGCTTGAGCAGTTCCTCCTCCAGCGCTTCCTGGCCGTCAATGTCGAGATGGTTGGTCGGCTCGTCCAGCAGGTAGAAGTTGGGGTGGGTGAGCCTGAGCGCCAGCATCATCAGCCGCGCCTTCTGGCCGCCGGACAGCACACCGATCTTTTTCTCCTGCATCTCAATGACCACGCCAGCGCCGGCAAGCAGCGAGCGGGCGCGTTGCTCGCCGACATCGTAGCGGTGCGAGACCAGGGCCAGCGGCGTGTCGTCGCCACTGATGCCGGCCAGCGCCTGGTCGCTGTAGCCAAGCACCGTCGACGGCGTCACCTTGACGTTCGGCACCGTGTCCGGCTCGGCGATGGCGTTGCGGATCAGATCGACGAAACGCGACTTGCCGACGCCGTTGCGGCCGAGCAGCACGATGCGGTCGCCCTGGCAGATGTGGCGCTTGCCGGTCTTGAACAGCAGCGTGCCGTCCGGCGTTTCCACTGCGGCGTCATCCAGCGTAATCAGCACCTTGGCATGGGTGCCGCGGTTGGCCAGCCGGATCGCGCCGGCTGATTTCTCGCGATGCGCCGATACCGCGGCGTCTTCCAGCTTCTCCGCCCGTTCCCTGAGTTGCTTGGTCTTCACCGTCAAAAGGTCGCTGCCGGAATTGATGCCGATGTTGTTGAGCTTGGCGGCCTGCTT
The DNA here is from genome assembly GCF_030323145.1 of Mesorhizobium sp. C432A. Classification (NCBI taxonomy): domain Bacteria; kingdom Pseudomonadati; phylum Pseudomonadota; class Alphaproteobacteria; order Hyphomicrobiales; family Phyllobacteriaceae; genus Mesorhizobium; species Mesorhizobium sp. C432A. The sequence continues at coordinate 2,724,313 of NZ_CP100470.1, forward strand.
GCGCAGTTGCTGCGCCACCTTCATGTCGCGCTCGAACCGGCGCGCCGTCGAAGCGTCCAGGTCGTCGAGCGCTTGCCTCGCCCTGGAATAGGGCAGTGCAAACACCGGCGAGTCCTCCGGGCGCAAGAACAGCGTGCGGTTGGTGACAGCGTCGAGAAAGGCGCGGTCGTGACTGGCGATGACCACCGGCACCTCGCGCGGCAGGGCGTTCAGCCAGCTTTCCAGCTGGCTGATCTTGGCGAGGTCGAGATGGTTGGTCGGCTCGTCGAGCAAAAGCACATCCGGATCGGTGACCCAGACGCGGGCGATCAGCGCCAGCCGCTGCCATCCGCCGCTCAGCGCCTGCATCGGCCGTTCGCGCATCGGCTCGGGCACGTCGAGCGAATCCAGCACCACATCGACGCGCCACATCTCGCTGTCGGCCTGCTCGGCCGGCAAGGCATCGGCCACCACCTGATGGAAGGTGCGGCTAAGAAGGGCAGGTGGAACCGACTGCTCGACATGGCCGACACGCAGGCCGCGCGTGCGAGAAATGTCGCCCGAGGTCGGCTCCAGCGCGCCGGTCAGGCATTTAAGCAAGGTCGACTTGCCACGGCCATTGGCGGCGACGATGCCGAGCCGGTCGCCGGCGCCGATGGTGAGGTCGAGGCTGGAAAACAGCGGCGCACTCATGGTGACGCCGAGGGATTTGAGGCTGATCAGGGCCATTTTGATTTCTCTGGTCTTGCCGGAGAGAACTCCGGATCCACTTTGACGGTGTGCTTGCCGGCCATCAGGCTCAGCTTTGCGCACCACGAAGGGCAGACCAAAAAAATCGAGCGGGAAAAAACCCGTGATGTCCCCGGTCAGCCCTGCAAGCGAACTCGCAGGGCAGAAATCGGGCCACGCTGACGATGGTGATCGATAGACACGCAGCCCTCCTTTCAAGACAAGACGTCGAGTGTGCGGAGCGATTACACCAAAGGCGGGGGTGGAGGCAAGTGGGCGACGGATGCGGCGGCGGTGGAGCGCTCTCCCTTCTCCCACAAGGGGAGAAGGAAAGAGGTGCTACTTCCCCGGCCGTCCCGTCTTTCCCGGCCGACGCTTTTCGCGGCGGGCGTCGGCGGGGTCTTCGTAGGAGCCGATGCCGGCGCGCTGGCGAATGATTGGCTTGGCGTCGCGTTCCTTCGCGCCCCCCTCTGCCCTGCCGGGCATCTCCCCCACTCGGGGGGAGATTGGCTGGGGCTTGGCCGGCACTTTTCCTTCGACCGGCTTTTCCGTGCGCCGCACGGTCATCTCGTCCAGCGAGTTTTTCTTGAACAGCGGCTTGGTGGCATCGCCCGGAATGCCGAAGTCGGAGCCGTGCGCCTCTTCGGCCGACTGTTTCTTGAACAGCGAGCGCGATACCGCTCCGGCCGGTGTCGGCATGTCGGTGCCTGGGCCCATGTCGTCGATCGAGGGCTTGGCGAACAGTGGCTTCTTTACCGGCACGGCGCCGTCGGCGCCCATTTCGTCGAGCGCCGGCTTGCGAAAGAGGTTGGACCGGGCAGCCCTGGCCGCCTCTTCGGCGGCACGTGCCTCATCGAACTTGCGGAACCGCTCCTGTTCCTCAGCCGTACGGTGCTTGGCCACGCCCTTGTTGTGCTTGCCCTTCTCGCGGCCCGAAACCGGGCTTTCCATGTCGGCATATTTGGCCAGCGGGTCTTCCGAGATGGACAGTTCCATCTCGCGCAGCCGCTTGATCTCGTCACGGATGCGGGCGGCCTTCTCGAAGTCGAGATTGGCGGCGGCGTCGCGCATCTGCTTTTCCATGGCGTCGAGATGAGCCTTGAGATTGTTGCCCATCATCGCACCGGCGCCGTCGGTGAACTGCGAGATATCGGCGCGGACATGGTCCTTCTCGTAGACCGAGTCCAGAATGTCGGAGATGCGCGACTTCACCGATTCCGGGGTGATGCCGTTGGCCGCGTTCCATTCCATCTGCTTTTCGCGGCGGCGGTTGGTCTCGGCCATCGCCCGCTCCATCGAGCCGGTGACCTGGTCGGCATAGAGGATGACCTTGCCGTCGACGTTGCGGGCGGCGCGACCGATGGTCTGGATCAGCGACGTCTCGGAGCGCAGGAAGCCCTCCTTGTCGGCGTCGAGGATGGCGACGAAACCGCATTCGGGAATGTCGAGGCCTTCGCGCAGCAGGTTGATGCCGACCAGCACGTCGAAAGCGCCGAGGCGGAGATCGCGCAGAATCTCGATGCGCTCCAGCGTGTCGATGTCGGAGTGCATGTAGCGAACGCGCACGCCTTGCTCATGCAAATATTCGGTCAGGTCTTCGGCCATGCGCTTGGTCAAAACGGTGACCAGCGTGCGGTAGCCGGCGGCCGTGGTGTCGCGGATTTCGCCGACGACATCGTCGACCTGGCTTTTCGCCGGGCGGACTTCGACCGGCGGATCGATCAGGCCGGTCGGGCGGATGACCTGCTCGGCGAACACGCCGCCGGCCTGTTCCATCTCCCAGGCGCCGGGTGTCGCAGAAACCGCGACGGAGAGCGGACGCATGGCGTCCCATTCCTCGAAGCGCAACGGGCGATTATCCATGCAGGAGGGCAGGCGAAAACCATACTCCGCCAGTGTCGCCTTGCGCCGAAAGTCGCCACGATACATGCCGCCGATCTGCGGCACGGTAACGTGGCTTTCGTCGATGAAGACCAGCGCATTGTCGGGGATATATTCGAACAAAGTCGGCGGCGGATCGCCCGGCTGGCGTCCCGTGAGATAGCGCGAATAGTTCTCGATGCCGGCGCAGGAGCCGGTGGCTTCCAGCATCTCAAGATCGAAGCGGCAGCGCTGTTCGAGCCGCTGTGCCTCCAGCAGGCGGCCGGCGCGCTCGAGCTCGACCAGCCGGTGCTTGAGCTCCTCCTTGATCGACTTGATCGCCTGGTTGAGCGTTGGACGCGGCGTCACATAGTGCGAGTTGGCGTAGATCTTGACGCTCTTCAGCTCGCCGGTCTTCTGGCCGGTGAGCGGATCGAATTCGGTGATCGCCTCGATCTCGTCGCCGAACATCGAGATGCGCCAGGCGCGGTCCTCAAGGTGGGCCGGGAAGATTTCGATCGTGTCGCCGCGCACGCGGAACGAGCCGCGCACGAAATTGATGTCCTGGCGCTTGTACTGCTGGGCGACGAGGTCGGCGAGCAGCGCCCGCTGGTCGAGCCGATCGCCGATCTGCATCTGGAAGGTCATCGCCGTGTAGGTCTCGACCGAGCCGATACCGTAGATGCAGGACACCGAGGCGACGATGATGACGTCGTCGCGCTCGAGCAGCGAACGCGTCGCCGAATGGCGCATGCGGTCGATCTGCTCGTTGATCGAGGATTCCTTCTCGATGAAAGTGTCGGTGCGCGGAACGTAGGCTTCCGGTTGGTAGTAGTCGTAATAGGAGACGAAATACTCCACCGCATTGTCTGGGAAGAATTTCTTGAACTCGGAATAGAGCTGCGCGGCCAGCGTTTTGTTGGGCGCCAGGATCAAAGCAGGGCGCTGCGTCTGCTCGATCACCTTGGCCATGGTGAAGGTTTTGCCGGAGCCGGTGACGCCGAGCAGCACCTGAGTGCGATCATTGTTGTCGACGCCCTCGACAAGATCCTTGATGGCGGTCGGCTGGTCGCCGGCCGGCTCGAAATCCGACACCATCTTGATGGCGATGCCGCCTTCGGATTTTTCCGGGCGGGCAGGGCGGTGCGGCGTCCACAGCACGCCGTCCTTGTGCAAGGGGTTGCCGGATTCGATCAGCGCCGACAGCGCCGCGACCGTGGCGGTGACGCTGCCCGAGGCCATGGTCTCGGCGTCTTCCAGCGAGATGTCGAGGCCGGCGACCGGATTGAGGCCGGCTGCGGTGCGTTCGCGGGCCGTGGCCGCGCCGCCCATCGAGGTGCCGCGCGAACTGCGGCCGGGCGCAGCGGACCGCTCCGGGATCTTTTTCGCGGACTTTGGCGATCTACCATCGCCCTTACCGGTGAGACGCCCTTCCTTCTCGGCCTCCTGCTCTATCTGCTCTGCCCAGTCGGCAATCGAGCCGCTCAGCGGCGTGCCGGTGAAATCGGCTTGCGGCGCTTCGGCGAAGCCGCCCTTGTGCAGGGGCTCCGAGGCATCGAGGAAATCGGTCAGCGGGCTGCGCCGCTTGGGCGGCGAAGCGCTGTTGTCACCCGCCGGAGACGGTGTCTTTTTCTCGGGAAGTTTGGCCATGCCCCAAATATGGGCAGAGTCCGCCAAAATGGAAAGAGTGCAGTGGCAAGGGACACTAAGCGGGTCGAAGCTCCTGACACAAGGGTGTCAGGAGCTGTGTCACGCAAAGCCGGGCCACCTGCTCAATTGAACCACAGCGCGAAGGTCAAAAACCCACCGCCACCGAACTGACGCTGGATCTGGTCGAACTCGCCGCTGGTCACGATCTCACCGCTCTCGAGGTAGGGCGCGATGGCCGGGCCGGTAATCGACAGCACGAGGTCGAAAGGCTTCGGTTCTTCGAAGAAACGCTTCATGTTGATGCCCTGGCCGGTGCTGGCCGTGATGCGGAAATGCGGCAGCAGCTTGCGGCCTTCCAAAAGGTCTTCGGCCATGGTCAGAGTGGCGAGCCAGGCCTCGACCTGCTCCTCGCCGACTTCGAGCCCGGTGAGCGGGTTCTCGCCCTTCTGCTGCGGTCCCGGCAACCATTCGCGGTCATTGTCGGTCTCGGCGCGGATCGCCTTCCAGTCCTGGCGCGACAGCCGGATCATTTCGAGCAGATGGCGGCGCGCCGCTTGACGTCGCTCGGGCTCGACCACCGGCCAGTTGACGAGGTGAACCATGGAGATGAAATCCGCGATGCGCCATTCCGATGAGAAGATGCTGCTGCCCATGTCCCCGGCGGGAGGCACGAGAATGTCCTGCAGCGGCAGTTTGGCGCGCGGAAACAGCATGTGGAACGAGCCGTCGAACATGGTCCTGAAATCATGCGCCAGCCAGAAATCGGCCTGCGCCATCAGGAATTCGGCATAGCCCTGCAGCCAGAAACCGTCGGCCCGATCGAAGCGGAATGTGAGCGAGGGAGCGGCGCCGTCCGACGAGATACCGCCGCGCGACAGCGCGGCCATGACCGCCGCGATGCTTTCATCCGGCGTGATACTGCCGTCCTCGTTGAGATCGATGCCGGCATGGGTGAGGTCGACGACCATGCCGATAGCGGCTCCCGCGGGCACCGAACCCAGTGTCGCCGCCGACCGTTCCAACCGGTCGCGAAAGGCGACCAGGATGGCGCGGAACTGCTCATAGGTCAGCGGTTCGGGATTGGGATTGTCCGGAACCGGCAGCCGCATCAGCGGCAGCATGAAGGATTGCGGGCTTTCGAACCCGTGGCGGTGCAGGCCGCCGGCCAGGATTTCCAGGGCGGTGAAGAATTCGCCGGCGCCGGCGGCGTAGGCTGACGCCGGATCGCCTTTCGCTGCAGACTCAAGCGTTGTGAGCGCACGGTTGCGCTCAGCCACCGTTTTGGCCTCGAACAGCGCGGTCGCCGCTTCGGGCGCGGCGGCGCGGGCCGACGATAAAGGCAGCAACAGGAGGAAGGCGGACGCCAGCAGGCCTGCAAAACGTGTCATCTCATTCCTCCACTATGCCATTGCGCAGACATTACACGCATTTGGCGCCGTGTCTGCCGGCGGCAGCGTTTCAAGGACTGACGGTCGACACTCCCCGGGCAGACCGTCTACACAAGCTAACCGATTGGGCAAACGATTGGGCGTCGCGTGTCGAACTATCCGCTTTCCTACAAACTGTCATGGCTGCCGCGCTTCCTGAAACCATCTCTCGGCGGCGATGTCCGGGATTTTGCACCGAGGGCGGCGACGACGATCATCGATCCGCCGCCGGGGCGGAAGGTGCGGCTGGCCTTTGTCGGCGATATTTCGGCGGTGGCCAACCGTAGTGCGCCGGAGTGCGATCCGGAAATCGCAAAGCTCTTGGGCTCAGCCGATCTGGTGATCGGCAATTGCGAAAGTCCGGTCGTCGAGCGGCCGAGCGTGGCGTTTGGCACGCGGCTTGGCACTCACCATGCGATGAGCGAGCGGTTTCTTGCCGCGGCGCTTGCCGCCGTAGGCATCGCGCGTGAAAAGCTCGTGCTGTCGCTGGCCAACAACCATGTGCTCGACCAGGGCGTCGCCGGTTTCGACGAGACCGTTGCGGCGTTGAAGCGGCTTGGCATCCGCACCATCGGCACCGCGAAAAAAGGACCGGTCGAGCAGGTCAAGGCCGGGCCGCTGACGATCGGCTTTGCCGCCTTCACACTGTGGCGTAATGGCGACGCCGGGCCATTCACCGAGCTTGTCTCGATGCAAAGCGATCCGGCGGCATGGCCGAGAGGCGCGGCCGACAAGAACATCGATCTCATCTGTGCGGTGCCGCACTGGGACTGGGAGTTCCGGCATTTTCCGCAGCCGCAAACGCAAACGCTGGCGAGGTTGCTGGCCGGTCACGGCGTGGGGCTGATTGCCGGGCACCACGCCCATGTCGTGCAGCCGGTGCAATGGGTCGGCAAGACGCTCGTGGCTTACGGGCTTGGCGACTTCCTCGGCACGGCGCTGGCGCGGCAGCCCTGGCCCGGCCGCATCGCCGGCATTTTCGTCGTCGATGTCAGCGCCGATCTCGGCAAGCGCGGCGCGATCGCCGGCTACCGGATGCATCCCTTCATGCGGCTGCGCGCAGGCGGGCATGAGCGGCTGGTTCCGGTCGAGGCGCTGACTGGCCGGATGAAGGGCAAGGTCGAGGCCAGGCTGAAGGCGATCTTTGGCGACTGACAACTTTCCCGTTATCATAGGTATAATAGGACTTTGCGAGGGGGCGATGGAAGCAGCTGAGTTCATGCCTGATGAAGCGGTGGTCGCCGGCATCAGGAAGAATATCGAGATCTATGAGGCTGGACGGGCTTCGGCCTACCGCCAGGTGCGCTGGCGGGTGCCGGTGTTTCTGGGGCTGCTGCTGGTTTTTGTCGTGCTGGTGGCCTGGCTGTTCAACAAGGTCGCCGACTTGAACGAGCAATGGTTCTCGACGCCGCATGTGTTCCTCTATGTCGGCGGTTTCTTCGCGGCGCTGCTGCTGTACTTCCTGGCGATCAGGCCGGCGACGCGGCTGCAGCAATCGTTCCGTGACACGCTGCTGCCGATCATCTTCGGCTTCATCAGGGATGTGCGCTATCAGCACAGCGTGACGCCGAATTCCTTCGACCGGCTGCCGCGCGCCGTGGTCGGCGCCTTCAACCGGCAGAGCTTCGACGACATCGTGTCAGGCCGCTACGAGGATTTTCCGTTCGAGCTCTACGAGGCGGAGTTGCGCCAAGGGTCGGGCAAAGGCTCGTCGACGGTCTTCAAGGGCGTCATCGTTGCGTTCGAGACAATCGCGCCGTTCCCCGGCATATTGGTCGCGACGCGCCGCAGCAACGCGGTGGTCGGTTTCTTCCGCGGCATCTTCGCCGGCAAGATGCAGGAACTGTCCAGCGGCGATCCGCTGCTCGACGGCGACTACGAATTTCGCACCGACAATGTCGCCGCCGCGCAGCCGCTGGTGAGCGGCCGGCTGGCGCAGGCGCTGAAATGGCTGCACGAGACATGGCGCGATGATCCGGCGCGGGTGGCGCTTAATGGCAGCGATGGTTTCCTGCTCTTGCCGCAGCCGAAGAATTTCTTCGAACTGCCCGCCATTTCCGTGCCGCTCGATTACACCAAGCACATCGCGCCGATGATCGCCGATATGGGCGCGATCCTGGCGACCGCGGCGCTGGTGCGCAAGATCGGCGCGACGGATGGCGAGGCCTAAAGCGCCGCGCGTCGAAACGAATTCATGCGACGCGCTTCAGGTCTTGTTTTCATGCATATCGTTGCGCCAAAACGGCGGTCCTGTTTGGGCGCATGCATTAGCCAGGCTGCCGCTCGTCAGCAGTCGAAGCCGTAGTTCTGGCGATAATATTCGACGTCTTCTTGCGCCATCGTCTTGAACATCACGCAGACGGTGAAGCTGCCGACCTGGCGACCGTTTCTGGTGTAGCCCCAGTCGGAAATATCGTCCCGGTTAAATTCGAGTTCCTGGCCGGCCACGACATTGTGCACCGCTTGCGGCTCATTGGCCAATGTTCCTGCAAAGCCGGTCGCGGTCTTGTGGAAGGGGATGATCCAGAAATGCTCCGAGGCGTCTCCGTCCCTGACCTCGACCTTCAATTTGTAGCTGGTTGTCCCGGCTGGCGGCGCATCCGACAAGGACAGGAATTCATCGAGGCTGGCGCGCGCCTGCGCAATGGCCGCCGCCATGTCCGGATCGTCCTTGGCGACGCCTACAACCTTGTCGCCGCCCTGGCCGGAATCCTGCGCACCGGCCGGAATCGGCGCCAACGCCAGCACCAGGGACAGCATGGTTCGAACTGCATGCTTCATGAAATGGCGCTCCTGCGTGTCGATGCTGACACCATCATGCATCTATCTAGAGTTTTCCACGGCAGTGCGACAGCGTGGTACGGTCCGACCGGCAGGCCGCTCACAACCCGCTCGGCACCAGGCCTGCCAGCCAGTTCGCGGACCGCTTGGCCATGCCGACCGTTGCCGACGCGACGCGGCCGAGATCTGTCTTCACCACGGCGTAGCCGTTCCTGGTGCGGTAGAGCACGCCTGTTCCGCCATCGACCACTTGCTCGTAGGCGACGGGCCGTACCGCTGCTGCCTCCATGGCCGTCGTCGGGGAGCCGACGGGAACGCTCGGCCGATGGCTCAGTTCCGGCGGCAACGGGGTTTGGACATTCCGGCTGGCCGGCTTCAGTTCCGGGCGGGATGCGGCCGCCGCCAGTTGCGAAGAAGACGCCGACCCCTTGCTGCGGCAGATGCCAGAGACCAGCGGATAGTCGAAGTTCTTCTGGTGCAGCATCTGGCTTTTCATCGCCGCTTCGCAGTCGGCGATAGTCGCCCACTTCGCCGGCGTCTCGCCGATATATTCGCAAAGCTTGGCGTCGCAGTCGCAGCCGACAATGGTCATGGCGACAAGGGCGGTCTTGATCACGGTCTTGTCCTTCGGATTGCCCCCCGGCAGCCAGTCCTTCCATCGCGCGCGAACAAGGCGGGATTTTGGCCGCGATCACGCGATGAGCCGGGGGATGCGTTTTTCGGGTACGGCTCACTATAGGTGGATTTCGAGACACCCGGTAGCAGATATGGCGGGGGCGTGATGCATTTGCAGGAAGAAGCCTGAATAAATCTTGTCGGCTATGGCCGCGACAAGTGTTTCTTGGGCCGGTTTTCTACTACGATACTCACGGGGCGATACAACAATATAGGAGGGGTTTGTCATGGGAAGAATTGTCCGGTCCGCCGAGCCTGTGCCGAAAAGGGATTCAACGCTCGAGGGCATTCCAGGCGATGCTCCGCTCGGCGTCGACGATGACAAGCAAGAAGATCAAGGATCGAAAGGCGGCGACGGCTATCTCGACCGGGTTGCGAAGTACGTGCCTGCCGAAGTCGTGGCATTTTTCATCTTCGTCAACTCCATCCTGGTCAATGCCACCGAGCAGCCGGTTGCCAAGGCGTTGACCGATGCGGTGGCGGAAGAGACCAAAGGCAATCCGGGGGACATTCCGGGTAAGGTGCAGGCAGCCATCTATAAGATTGAAATGGCCGGTATCAGCGTTTGGACAATTTCATGGATCATGTTGATCGTCGCGCTGGCGATGACGCCGGTGTATCTGAAATCGGTCAGCGATTCAGCGGACGATGCGGAGGCTCCGGGAGCCAACATCGTCATGTCGATGCTGGCCTTCCCATTCTGGGCCTATGCCGTCAACGCGCTGGCCCTCAGGCCATGGCATGACGGTGCGCTGGCCAGCATCATGCTCGCCACCTTCACGCTCATCAGCGGCGCCATACGGCCGGAATATATAAGCGCCGGCCTCAATTTGATCCCGGGCATCGGCCCGAAGAAGTAGCTTGGCCCGCCGGGCAGGTCGCGGTGCAGGGCGCGTCTTCAGTCGTAGAGGTGTTCCAGCCTGGCGCCTGCTTCGAACAGCGCCGGCAGCACGATGTGCAGCTTGCGCACGGCGACGATCAGCCCGGTGCGACGGGTGGCCGGATCGAGGAAACGGTTGGCTGAACAGCGCCCGGGCGCCTTCGGGCGGAGCGAAGTCCGCCGCCGAAAGCACGGTGAGCATGGTCGCGTCATTGCCACCGATCTCGACGAAGGACACGCCTCTGTCGATCAGGCGCGGGATCATGTCGGTGAATTGCTGACCCCGCCTGGTGATGAAGATGGTGCCGTCAGCGCCGAAATCGCGTTCCAACAAAGTATCGGCTTCTTCACGCGTCGCTTCGCCGACCGGACCCTTGGCCCAAAAGACAGTCGGCGCCGGGATTTCTCCCAGCGCCTCCCTGTCAGATCAGGACACGGTCGCGGCAGCAACTTCCGCAAAGTCGTCGCGCCATGCCGGCCTTGATTTTGACGGTCCTGCCAGTCACCGCCCGAGGACAGTGCCCGTTCCAGACCACGCCGTTCTCCACCCTTGCGAGCTTCGTTCGGCGCGCCATCGAAGGTTTTCGCCGTCCTTCATGGCAGCATCGGTCCGCCGTTGGCGTTCGCACGCTTTCCGCGGCCCCGTAGGTCTCGGCATCCGTCCCTCGAACAAGCAAGCCTGCTCTCGCTTCGGGCCGTACGGGCCTCAGGAAATCCGCCTTTTCGCTTTGCCTTTCGGCGTGGCGATCGGTAGCCGCCTGAGATGGGTTAAACTTACGCCGGGTAAGGGTTTTGGGGAATGGGCGTGAGCCTGTGGATAACGGGATTATCGGGGACGGTTTGCCACAAAGCTCGGAATTTCGACTCCAGCTGCATTAGACAGCCCGCCCGCTTTTTGGCGCCTGATCGGCTGTGCCCCTTGCTCCGCCGGCTGGCGCGGGCTTCAATGCAGGCAAAGCATCGAGCCTATCGGCTCGGTGCGGGGAGGGTGCGCATTGAAAGTCGGGGTGGTGCTCAATCCGATTGCCGGCGGCGGCCGGCTGAAACGGCATTGGCCGGAGGTCGCCGCATCGCTGAAAAAGCATTTCGGCGAATTCGAGCTGCGCGAGACGCAGGCCGAGGGCGACGCCGAAAGGCTGGCGCTCGACCTCGCGGCAAGCGGCTTCGGGCTGGTGATCGCGGCCGGCGGCGACGGCACCGCCAGCGAGGTGGCCGACGGATTGCTGCAGGCATTCGATGAGAGCGACCGGACAACCGAACTTGGCTTGCTGCCTTGCGGCACCGGCATCGATTTCGCGCGCGGACTCGGGCTGCCGAAAGAGGTGGATGCGGCGTTGAAGCGGATCGCCGAAGCCAAGGCGCGCAAGGTCGATGCCGGGCGCATCTGCTACATCGACGACCATGGCGCGCTGGCCAGCCGGCACTTCATCAATATCGCCAGCCTCGGCCTGTCCGGCGCCACGGACCGTGCGGTCAATGCCGACAAGCGCAAGGGCAGGATGTCGGCCAAGGCGCTGTTTTTCTGGCGCACCGTGGTCGAGTTCATCCGCTACCGCTTCCAGGACGTCAGGATCACCGTCGACGATGGCACCCCGGTCGAGGCGCGCATGGCGCTGGTGGCGGTCGCCAACGGAAAGTTCTTCGGCGGCGGCATGATGATCGCCCCGGACGCCGAACTCGCCGATGGCCAGTTCGACATCGTCATCCTGCGCGCGGCCGGCAAGCTGAAGCTGATCTGGGATATTCGGCTGCTCTATGGCGGCCGGCACCGCAACCATCCGGCCATCACCATATTGCGTGGCCGGAAAGTGGTGGTCGAACCTATCGGCGATGTCGAGAAGAACGGCGCGCTGGTCGACATAGATGGCGAGTCGCCGGGGCGTATACCCGCGACGTTTGAGATCCTGCCCGGAGCGCTGACGCTGAGATATTGAATCAAGGCGTTGAGGGATTGATTCAGGTGGTTTGAGCGGCGATTCCGGCCAACCGGCCAAGGGCCTGAAATCGCAGGACATATTTACCCGGCTTAGCTTTCCAGCTTGGCTGGGAAACCGGGCGCGCGCAGATCCATGTCGACGGCATCCTCGAGCAGTTTGACGATCTGGGTCGACCAGGCGCCGCCGCCATATTCCTGTTTGCCCATCAGGAAAATCTCACTCACAAGCGGCGCCAGTTGGAGTGGCAGTCTGAACTCCCTGCCCATCGCAAGCGCAAAGCCGAGGTCCTTCAGTGCCAGGTCCATGGTGAAGCCAATGTCGTAGGAGCCGTTGAGGATGAGCTGGCTTTCGGTCTCATGGACGAAGCTGTTGCCGGAGGAGGCGACGATGGCGTGGTAGGATTGCGCGAGGTCGAGGCCGCCTTGCTTGGCCAACATCAGCGCCTCGCCGGCGGCGACGAGATGGATGAAGGCCAGCATGTTGGTGATCACCTTGATCACCGCCGCCGAGCCGACCGGACCCATCAGGAACGACTTTGCGCACATCGCTTCGATGGCCGGACGATGGCGCTCGTAAAGCGCAGCATCGCCGCCGACAAGCGCGGTGATCTTTCCGACCGCGGCCAGATGCACGCCGCCGGTGACCGGGCACTCAAGCGTCTCGATGCCTTTGGCCGCGGCGAGGGCGGCTAGGCGCAGGATCTCGTCGCGGCCGTTGGTCGACATCTCGATCCAGGAGCCGCCCCTGGGCAGACCCTCGAGCAGGCCGCCGGCATTCGCCAGCACCGCTTCGCTGACCTTGGGCGAGGGCAGGCAAGTAATGGCATTGCCGGCCTGTGCCGCCGCTTCGGCCGGGCTGGTCGCGGCCGTGGCGCCGAGCGCCACGAGGCGCTCGACGGCGGCGGGGTCGCGGTCGAAGACGATGACGACAAAACCGTTGCGCAACAGGCTGGCGGCAAGGTTGCCGCCGAGATGGCCAAGGCCGATGAAGGCGTAGCGTTCGCTCACGGCATCAGCGGCGTTTGCATCATCTGCAAATGCAGGTCCTTGCCGGTGTAGGGATGCGCGTCGCAGACCGCTTCGTCCAGCTCGACGCCGAGGCCCGGCTCCTTCGATGGAATGACATTGCCGTCCTGCCATTCGATCTTCTTCTTGAGCAGTGTCGCGTGGAAGCCGTCCCACTGCTTCAGCGATTCCAGGATGAGGAAATTGGGCAGCGTCACCGCCAGTTGGATGTTGGCGGCGCCAACGATCGGCCCACAATAGCAGTGCGGCGCGATCTGGATGTGGTAGGCCTCGGCCATGGCGGCGATCTTCTTGGTTTCGAGAATGCCGCCGGAACGGCCAAGGTCCGGTTGCAGGATGGTGGCGGCGCGGTTCTCGATGATTCGGGCGAATTCGAACTTGGTCGTCAACCGCTCGCCGGTGGCGATCGGGATCGACGTGCCTCGCGCCACCTGAGCCATCACTTCGGGCATGTCGGGCGGCACCGGCTCTTCGAACCACAAGGGATCGTAGGGCTCGATGGCGCGTGCCATGCGCAGCGCACCCGACGCGGTGAACTGGCCATGCGTGCCGAACAGAATATCGGCGCGGGTGCCGACCGCTTCGCGGATCGCCTTGACCATGCGGGTGGAGGCATCGATGTCGATCAGGCGCGGCTGGTGGCCGTCGAAGGCGGTGTAGGGGCCTGCCGGGTCGAGCTTGACGGCGTTGAACCCCTGCTCGACATATTCGAGCGCGCAGGCGGCCGCCAATTCGGGGTCATTGTAGACGTTCCGGCCGTCCGGCGCGTCCTCCGAATGGACGCTGCCGGTGTGCGGATAGAGATAGGTGTAGGAGCGCAGCGTCTCGTGCACCTGGCCGCCGAGCAGTTTGTAGACCGGCTTGTCGGCTTCCTTGCCGACAATGTCCCAGCAGGCCATTTCCAGCGCCGAGAAACAGCCCATGCCGGTAACGTCGGGGCGCTGGGTAAATCCTGAGGAATAGGCGCGGCGGAAGAAGGTCTCGATGTCATGCGGATCGTGGCCGATCAGGTAACGCTCGGCCATGTCCTCGACCAGCTTGGCCGTTATGTGAGCCGAGAAGGTGGCGTTGTAGGCCTCCCCATAACCGACCACGCCGCCATCGGTGGTCAGCTTGACGAATATGAAATACTTGCCGCCGATGCCCGGCGGCGGGTTGCCGACTACCCAGGTCTTGACGTCGGTGATCTTCATTCTTGGTCCTCCAGAACCAGTTCGGCGCCCTTCCATCCGGTCATGACCGAGGCGGCGTTGGTGTTGCCGGTGATGTTGGCGGGAAAGATCGAGGCGTCTATGACGCGCAGACCTTCGAGCCCGTGCACTTTCAGGCGCGGGTCGACGACGGCGGCCCCGGCGTCCGGCCCATGCGGCAGGTCGAGACCGGGTGATAGACGGTGCCCGAGCGCTTCCTGAAATCCTGGATCAGGTCGGCATCCGATTGGATCGATGGGCCCGGCAAAACCTCCTCAGTGATGATCTCGGCCATGGCGGGCATCGAGGCTATCTTGCGCACGAATTTCACCGCCGCCAGCATCTCGTCGACATCGGCGTTGGTGGAATAAGCGTTGGCGACGATCCTGGGATAGTCCAGCGGATTGCTGGAGCGGATCATGATCTCGCCGCGGCTGGACGGGCGGCAGTTGGAGAGGCCGATGGAAAAGCCCGGCCACGGATCCGGCGTCAGGATCGGCCGCTCGCCGCTCTTCGGAATGACGGTCGAGAAAGCCTGGAAATAAAGCTGCATGTTGGGGCGCGAAAACGCCGGGTCGGTTCGGAAGAAGCCGCCGCCATGGTTCATCGACAGCGACAGCGGGCCGGAGCGGGTGAGGATGTACTGCATGCCGACCAGCAGCTTGCCCCACCAGGGCCGCAGGATTTGGTTGAGCGTCGGCACGTTTCCCTTGAAGGTATAGTTGATGCCGACATGGTCCTGCAGATGCGCGCCGACATTTTCGTTGGCGTGGACGACCGGGATGCCAAGCCCCTTGAGCAGTGACGAGGGGCCGACGCCGGACAGTTGCAAGAGCTGCGGCGAGTTGATCGAGCCGGCGGACAGGATGACTTCGCGGCCGGCCCGCGCCGTCTTGGTCTCGCCGTTCTGCAGATATTCGATGCCGACGGCTCGCTTGCCCTCGAACAGGATCCTGCTCGCCAGCGCATTCGTCTCGACGCGGACGTTTTTGCGCTTCATCGCGGGGCGCAGGAAGGCGCGCACGGCCGACATGCGGCGGCCGTTTTTGGTGGAGATCTGGTAGGTGCCGACGCCTTCCTGGGCGGCACCGTTGAAGTCGGGGTTGAGCGGCAGCCCGGCTTGCTGGCCGGCGGCGAGGTAGCGCCTGGTCAGCGGATGGACGGCGTTCGTCGTGTCGGTGATATGCAGCGGCCCGCCGGTGCCGCGCCATCTATCGGCGCCGGCCTCATTGTCCTCAAGCGCCTTGAAGCCCGGCAACAGATCGTCATAACCCCAACCGGGATTGCCGGCATCGCGCCAGTCATCAAAATCCTCGCGCGCGCCTCGGATCCAGACCATGGCGTTGATCGAGCTTGAGCCGCCAAGCAGCTTGCCGCGCGGCCAATGGTCGACATTGCCGGCAAGGCCGGGGTCCGGCTCGGGCTTGTAGTTCCAGTTGACCGCGGGGTCGAAGAAAGTCTTGCCGTAGCCAAGCGGCATCTGGACATAGAAGCGGCGGTCGCTGCCGCCGGCTTCCAGCACCAGCACGGAGTAACGGCCGGAAGCCGACAGCCTGTCGGCGAGAACCGAGCCGGCTGAGCCGGAGCCGACGATGATGAAGTCATAGGTCTGCATGATTGGTGTTGGCGGCTCCGCAAAACTGGCTGCAGCCTATCCGCGGCAGGCTTCCGAAGTCGCGGTGCCTTCCGGCATGCGTTGTGAAAAATGCGACCGTGAGACGCCTGGCCGGAAAAGCTGCCATGGAACCGACATTGCGCCGGGAGCCTCGCCCGTCGCGTTGACCTCTTGGGTCCATGACGCTAGGGGATCGAGGGCAATCGTTTCAGGGGATCCGGCAGATGGTGCATTACGCGGACGGACGGCCGATCGGCGATCTGACCTTGCGTACGCTCGCCATGCCGGCCGATGCAAATGCGGCCGGCGACATCTTTGGCGGTTGGGTGATGGCGCAGATGGATCTTGCCTGCGGCATCCGTGCGGCCGAGCGGGCCAAGGGTCGCGTGGTGACGGCGGCTGTCAAGGAAATGTCCTTCGCCAAGGCGATGAAGATCGGCGACACGCTGTGCATCTACACCCATGTCGAGCGCGTCGGCCGCACCTCCATGACGCTCAAGGTCGAGGCCTGGGCGCAACGCTACCTCTCCGACCTGATGGAGAAGGTCACCCACGCCGATTTCGTCATGGTGGCGCTGGATAGCGACGGCAAGCCGAAGCCGATTCCAACCGAAAGTTGACATCGTCGATTCTGCCAAGCTTGCGCTTATGTAACATCCCCCGCGCGGGCGATGCGCTGCGCGACATCCAATGGTTGCCTTCACATCCGATTCTGCGGGCGGCGGAGGGAAGACAATGCGTCAACACATGCTGAACGGCTGGCTCGTGGCGGCCCTCGTCGCGGTGATCTGCCTGCTTGGCACGACCGCTTATACCGAGATCAGGAAAGAGCTTCCAGGCGTTGCCTGCACGCACGACCGGACCGTTGGCAACGAGCGGACTGCCCAGCGGTCTGCAAGGGTAGAGACGTGCGGCGCAGTGTGTTGCAGCAACCCTGCGTCAAAGGCCTGAGGGCCCGTCAGCGGAAGACCTCGTCAGCCTCAAAATGATGATGCGCCGGCGAACGAAACGCTGCAGCTATGTCGCGATGGCGTGACCAACGATGCAAGGGCGGATCCAGTTAAACCCGGGTACGCGTCGTCGACGGCAAAATCCGTAAACTATTGCTGGGCAACGGTTTTCAGGCGTGCACGCCATCGAATCTTTCACGCGCCGCCTGGACCCGCGAGGTGTTCTTCCGCGCCCATTCGCCGAGCGCGCCGACCGGCACCAGCAGCTCATGGCCGAGCTCCGTCAGCTCATAGTCGACGCGTGGCGGGATGGTCGGGAACACGGTTCGGGTGACGAAGCCGTCGCGCTCAAGACCGCGCAAGGTGGTGGTCAGCATCTTCTGCGAAATGCCGCCGACAGCGGCGCGCAACTCATTGAAACGCAGCGGTCCGCCGCCCAGCTTGCCGACGACCAGAACGGTCCATTTGTCGCCGACGCGCTGCAGGATTTCCGAGACGGCGCGGCAGTCTTCGGTGTTGTGCGGGTGCCTCAGTAACATAACGGTGCCTCCTTGCGCTGCCATTTGTCAGTATCTCATATAGCGCTGGTATCCAAACGATACCAGCTTTTGCATATATGGAGAGCCCCATGTCCAAGCCCAAAATCGCCATCGTCGTCGGTTCGACACGCGCCGCGCGTTTCGCCGATGTGCCCGCCCAGTGGATCGCCAAGATCGCGAAATCTCATGCCGACATCGACGTCGAGACCGTCGACCTGCGCGACTGGCCGCTGCCCTTCTTCGACGAGGTCGCCTCGTCCGCCTGGGCGCCGTCGCAGAACGAAGTTGCCCAGCGCTGGCAAAAGAAGGTCGCCGAATTCGACGGCTTCATCTTCACCGCCGCCGAATACAATCATGGCCCGACGGCCGTGCTGAAGAACGCCATCGATTACGCCGCCAATGAATGGAACAAGAAGCCGGCCGGTTTCGTCGGCTATGGCAGCGTCGGCGGCTCGCGCGCTGTCGAACATTTGCGTCTTGCCGCGGTCGAATTGCAGATGGCGCCGGTCAAATCCGCCGTTCACATTGCCTGGAGCGATTTCCTGGCGGTGCGCCAGGGCGAGAAGAAGCTCGAGGAGATCGAGCATCTGAACCAGGCTGCCACGGCGCTGGTCAACGACGTTGCCTGGTGGGCCCGCGTGCTCAAGGCAGCGCGTCAGGCCGACGCGATTGCCGGCGAAGCCCAGGCGGCCTGAGCCTTATCCTCCCAAGGATCGATGATTTTTCCAAAGGGCGGCGTTTGCGCCGCCCTTTTTCATTCACGTGAAGAGGCGCTCTCGGCTCCCTTGGCCGGATGGTGGAGTCGGACCGGCAAACTCGCGCTGATGCCTTGACGATCCCGCGCGAAGGATCGCCGCCTGTCACAGCCAACCGCCGGAAAACCCGGCCCGGCGCAGTCCTGTGGTGATGGCCGGCACGCGGCGCATCAATCGCCACAGGAAGTCGGACCGGTAGTTCTCGATCATCAGGGCGATCGGCCCCTGGTTGATGCCGACATGGTCCGGCGATACCCAACCGCAGGCGCGGCCGTCGTCGGCAGCGATCGTCGGGTTGAAGCTCGCGGTGAAGCCGTAAGGGTTGCCGTCGCGCAGGTCCATCTCGTGGAAATGGCGCAGCGCCGGCAGCACGATTTCCGGCGCAAAAGGCAAGGAGGCGATTGCCGCCCATGGCGACAGCGTGCCGTCATCGGGGCCAAACGGTGCGCCGCGGGCGAGATAACCGAAGAAGCGGCGTCCATCGGCTCGCCGCGCGATCGGACCTGGGCCGTCGCTGGCGGTGACGCCCCAGCAATTCTCGCCATAGCCCGCGAACCCCCTCGGATTGCGGATTGCGTAATCGCGCTGCAGATACGTCGCCTGGCGGCTGTTTTCGAAATAGTCCCGGTCGTGATCGCGCATGAAGGCATCGCCGATGTCGCGAAAATCGATCCAGATATGCGAGAACTGGTGGATGAAAAGCGGGCCGGCATAGACCATCTCGCGGCCGTAGATGGTCTTCCATTTGTAAGTGGACAGCCAGGCCGCGTAGCTCTCGGGCGGCAGCGAGTGGGTCGGCGAACCGAGACCCAGGACGTACAGGATCAGCGCCTCGTCAAATCCTTCCCAGCGGTAGCGGAGAAAGCCTTTTCCAGGCCGCCAGCCATGGGTGACGGTGGCGCCGCCGTTCTGCGCCCAGCGCCAGTCGGCACGGCGGTAGAGCGCATCGGCAAGCTGGCGGATTTCCAGTTCGAGCTCATCGTCCTCGTCGAAATAAGCGCCGGCGGCCAGAACACCGGCAAGCAAAAGGGCGGTATCGATCGTGGACAGTTCGCAATTCCAGACGCGGCGGCCGGTCTTCATGTCGAGGAAATGATAGTAGAAACCCCTGTAGCCGGTGGCATCGGGCTCCGGCCCGTGCGGGGCGTTCCAGAAGAAGCGAAGCGTCGCGAGCGTCCGCTCGATTGCGGCATCGCGCGTCATGAAACCGCGCTCGACACCGACGGGATAGGACGACAAAGCGAGCCCGACGGCGGCTATGCTGGCAGGCGACGCCTGCGTGTTGCGGTCGGCGACCAGGCCGTTGGCAGGGTTGGCCTCGTTGAGAAAATACTCGAAGGACAGGCGCTGGATATCTTGGAGAAGCTCGTCGTTTAGCGCGTGTTCGTTCGATGCATCCATGACAATCGATATAGAGGCTTTGGCTGCTTTTGCCATTCTTCCAGCGGATCAATCATGGGTGAGGGCAGGCTGGGGCCGATAGCGAAAGGCGCTGCCGACGCACCGAATTCAAATCGAGGGGCTGCGAAGATCGGTTGGACCGCCATATGCACGGCCCTGCCATCTGGCCTGGCCGTCCTCCCCTGATATATCCGGCTGCGATCCATCACATGAGCATGCCCCGTGAAGTTACCCAGCCCGTCAGGCGTCGTTTCCCCCATGACCCCGGTGCTGGTCTGTGCACTTGCGATCTTCCTTCTGTCCGCCATGGATGCGGCAATGAAGATCCTGGTCATCGCCGTCGGTGTCTACAACACGGTGCTGTGGCGAAGCATGCTTGCGAGCGTGGTCGCGGGCACGGCCTGGGCGGCGGGGCCGCGTTCCCTTCCCACGCCTTCCGTGCTGCGGCTACACGCGCTGCGCGCCGTGGTCGTGGGCATCGTTCTGCTGTCGTTCTTCTGGGGCCTTGCCAGATTGCCGCTAGCGGATGGGATCGGGCTTAGTTTCGTCGCGCCGCTGTTCGCTCTCCTGCTGGCGGCGCTGCTTTTGGGCGAACGCATACAGCGCCAGGCGATCTGGGCCTCGCTGGCGGGCATCGCCGGCGTCGTCATCATCATGGCCGGACAGTTCGGGCAAGGGAACTATACCGGGGATGCCCTGCTTGGCACGGTGGCGGTGCTCGCATCGACGGTGTTCTACGCCTACAATCTGATCCTCTCGCGGCGGCAGGCGCTGGTGGCCAAACCAGTCGAGATCATGCTGTTCCAGAACCTGTGCGTTGTCGCCGTCCTTCTCCCCGCCGCTCCCTGGCTCGCGGTTGCCCTGCCGGGCAATCTCTGGCTTCCACTGGCCGGAGTGACGGCGCTGTCGCTCTCCGGCCAGTTCCTGATGAGCTGGTCCTACGCGCGGGCCGAAGCGCAATATCTAATCCCAACGGAGTATTCTGCCTTCATCTGGGCGATCGTGTTTGGCTGGCTGTTCTTCGACGAGGCGGCGACCTGGACCACGCTGGCTGGAGCGGCCCTGATCGTGGCCAGTTGCCTGATCGCCTCGCGCTCCAATCCGAAGCTTGCCGAACCGATCGAAGCCGCGGTCTGAGGGCGCTATTCGCTTTGACGGCAGAGTGTCAACGCACCACTTCGCGATGGCCGCTGGGCAGCCGGGTGGCGATCAGCTTGTCGATACGGCGGCCATCGAGGTCGACGACCTCGAAACGCCAGCCTTGCGCGTCGACGCATTCGCCGGTCGCCGGCAGATGGTGCATGTGCGACAGCACATAACCGGCGACGGTCTCGTAGTCGCGGTTTTCCGGCAGGTCGATACCGAGAACGTCAGCCATCTCGTCGGCTTGCATGTATCCCGCGAGCAGCCATGAGCCGTCCTCGCGCTTGACGGCGTTTTCCTCGTCGCCGGCATCAAGGTCGGCGCGGAAGACGCCGGTGATGGCCTCGAGAATGTCGGCAGGCGTGACGATCCCTTCGAAATGGCCGTATTCGTCATGCACCAGCGCCATCGGCACGTCGGATTCCTTCAGCTTCTGCAGCACATCCAGCGCGTCGGCCTGATCGTAGACGATGGGGGCGGCGCGCACATGCTTGCGCGGATCGAGTGCGCGGCCGGCGAGCAGGGCGGCCAGCACGTCGCGCGTCTGAACAACGCCAACCATGACGTCGACGCCGCCATCGCCGGCCGGCAGGCGCGAATGCTGGGTCTCCATCAAGAGCTTGCGGATGGCACCCTCATCGGACTGCAAATTGATCCAGTCGACCTCGGTGCGCGGCGTCATCACGGCGCGCACGGCGCGATCGCCGAGCCGCATGACGCCGGCGATCATGCGCCGCTCGTCGGATTCGATGGTGCCGTGGTGCTCGGCCTCGGCGACCAGCATCTTGATCTCTTCGTCGGTGACCTTCTCCTCGCTCTCGCCGCGCTGGCCAAGCAGCCACAATATGGCGCGGCCGGAAATGTCGAGCAGGAACACCAGCGGCGCCGAGACGGTGGCGAGGATGGTCATCGCAGGCGCTGCGCGGGCCGCAACACGCTCGGGATCGCGCAGCGCGATCTGCTTGGGCACCAGTTCGCCGACGATCAGCGAGAAATAGGTGATGATCGCAACGACAATGCCGACGCCGAGCGGATCGGCGATGTTTTCGCGCATGCCGGTCGAGGCCAGGTACACCGACAGCCTGTCGCCCAGCGTGGCGCCGGAGAAGGCGCCCGACAGCACGCCGACCAGAGTGATGCCGATCTGCACTGACGACAGGAATTTGCCGGGATTGGAGCCGAGCGTCAGCGCACGCCCGGCGCCATTGACGCCGCGGTCGATCATCGCCTTGAGCCGCGCCGGGCGCGACGACACGATGGCGAGCTCGGACATCGACAGAAGGCCGTTCACACAGATGAGGACGACCACGGTGGCGATTTCGACGTATAGCATCAGGGCTCAATAGCATTGCGGCGGGCCGCAGGAAAATAGTCCGCGATGATTTTTGGAAAATGACAGTGGTTCAGGGGAATTGCCTGAGCACCCCGACAACAGCCTTGCCGTCGGTGAAATAGGGATCGCCGCCGCCGTTGCGTCCGGTCCTGGTGGCGCCGATGCCCGGGATGTCGCTCACCGAGATCACCATGCCGGCCGCCGACAGGTCGTGGATCACGAGATCGCGCTCGGCGTCGATGTCAGGGGCGATATGGTGGGTGATGGCGCCGGTATCGTGGCTGAGACCAACGCCGCGGTCGAAGCTGGCCGAGCCCATCCAGAGCGTTCGGCCGTCGTCGCCGGTCGCATCGCTGCGCCAGAAGCGGACATGATGGCGCCGGTCGGCGCTCCCGCCGACCGGCTTTTCGAAGGCGAGATCCTGGGCGCGGCCTTCGAACAGCAGCCGGCTGACCGGGGCGTCAGGATAGGGATGGTCGAACAGCACGCTCTCACCGATTTCGATCGCGGTCTTTAGCGTCACGCCATCGGCCGTATCCCATCCGGTCATGGCGAAGGCATGGACCATCTCTTTTTCGGTACCGACAAGGCCGATATTGATCGGGTCGCCGGGAATACCTTGCGGCGTGTGTGTCACCATCTCGAAAGTCTGCGTGCGAAAGCCGCGGTCGCGAACCGTCCAGAATTCCGGCGCAGCGACATAGGCGAGGGCCAGCCAGACCGCCAGAAGAGCGGCGAGCCAGGTCAATGCGCGTCGTTGCAGGCTTCGTCGGCTCATGAAAGCGGCTCGATCCGTGCGGTATCTGTGCCTGACGGACCCTGGAAATCAATGGCCAGCGGCGAGCAGCCGTTCTATCGTCGGCCATCGTTTTTGCGGGGGGTGAGCAGCAATGGATAAGAAGCCGGTGGGTCGCAGCTCGATGGCATTGACCGCGGACCTTGTCGCAAGGGTGGAGCGTGTCGAACCGGATCCGGGTCCCGAGCCCGGAACAACCGAGCATACAGACGCGGAGTTCGATAGTCTTGTCGAGCAACTTCTGTCGGAGCATCGGCCTGAAGCGCTATGGGTCTTTGCCTACGGGTCGCTGATCTGGAACCCCGAATTTGCCCATGTCGAGCAGCGCCCGGCCACGGCGCCAGGATGGCACCGCTCGTTCTGCCTGACGCTGACCCGTTGGCGCGGAACCCGTGATTTGCCGGCGCTGATGCTGGCGCTCGATCGAGGCGGCAGCTGCAACGGCATCGTCTATCGGCTGCCCGCGGAAGACCATGTCGGGCAACTTGGCCAGTTGATGCGCCGCGAGATCGATGCCAATCCGCCGACTAACGTGCCATGCTGGATCAAGGTCAAGACCAAGGATGGGCCGTTGCGGGCCTTGGCTTTCGTCGCCGCGCCAGACGGCAGGGCCTATGCGGGCCGGCTGCCATTGGAGCAGGTTGCCGACACGCTGGCGCGGGCTGCCGGGCATTGGGGCTCGTCGGCTCAATACCTGTTCCGAACCGTCAGCAAGTTGGAAGAGAGCGGTATCCGCGACAGGAACCTTTGGCGCATCCAGGATCTGGTGGCCCAGCAAATCATCGCTTCCACCAGGAACGCCAATCCCGACTGATTTCTGAACGGTGAAACGCCTTAGCGGCAGGCGCGGTAGCCGCTTTTGCGGTTCTTGATGTCGAAATGGAAATGGTTGCGGTGATCGTAATTGTAGCCGGGACCGAGCACGGTGGTGAAATACTGGCAGCCGTCGGCACGCACATTGTTGAGGAAGCCGCGGGTGCGGAAGGCAAACAGGCCGGGCTTGCGCACGTCGATGTCGTCGCCGTTGTTGAGCTCGATGCTCATGACGTCGAGGGCGTTGCCCTTGCCGTGCTCGGACAGGACACCTTCGCCGGCGATGTTGCGGCAGGAATAGCTTGAGCCCTGGTGGATGGTCTTGACGCCCGAGAAATAGCGCCAGCGGGCGGAGGGAACCAGTTCGTTGCTGGTCCAGGCGGCGAAACTTGCGGCCATGTCGCAGGTCAATGTTGCGGCGGGCTTCATCTGGATGCCGCCGATGGCGGAGACCTTGACCGGCCAGTCTATGCCGCACTGTCCCTCGTGGATCGGCTGGACATCGGTGTAGACGACGCGAAGCCGCTTCAGCTCGCCACGGCAATCGGTTTCGCTGGCCGGCATCTGCTGCGGCTCCGACTCCGACATCGGCTCGTCCATGTGCGGATAGGCGGCAGTCATATAGGGATTGGACGGGACGAGCTTCTGCATGCCTTCATATTGCGGCACGGCCGCGGTCTGCGAGCCGACATCGACGGCCGGCTGCAGCGACAGCACGCTGCCAGTGTTGCAAGCCGAAACGGCGGCCAGCGCAAGACCGGCGGCCAGTATCGCTGCGCTTTTTGCCTTCGCGGCGCGAAATATTGCGGCCATGGGCGGAATCCTGTCCTTGATCGGTGGGATTTTAACGATCAAGGGTAAAGGAAAACTCAGCGTTCCCGTTCATGCCTGCGGCCGAAATGCGGCAGCCAGACCATCACCGGCATGACGATCACTGAAGGGCCATCACTGGCAGAAAGTGCCACCATTCCGGCGCGGTTCGAGATCGAGATGGAAATGCAGGGAATGGTCCGGGTCCGCGCCCGGTCCAAGCACGGTCTTGAACGGTCCGCAGGCGGCCTTGCGCACCGCATTGAGGAATTTGCCGTCCTTCTCGGGCGGCGTTGGACCGACTTCGACCTTTCTGCCATCTGACAACGTGAAGCTGGCAATATCGAGCGCGTTGCCGAAGGCATGTTCCGACAGATGGCGCGTGCCGTTGCGCGGCCGGCAGACAAAGGCCGATGCCTGGTTGATCGATTTCAGGTCGGCTCCGAACTCGGCTTTCGCCGCCGGCTGTATGATTTCGGCGGCAAAGCGGGCTGCAGCCTCGGCCATTGGGCAGTTGAGTTCGGTCGCGGGGCCGATGGCGATGGATTTTCCGAGCGACTTCAGCACCAGGGGATAGGGGATCGAGCAGCCGATGTCGGGATTGCTTTCCGCCTTATGCTCCTCGAATTCGACACCAAGGGCCGTCAGCCGCTCGCGACAGGCGACTTCCGCCGCCGGCATTTTTGCATCGGGCAAATCGGCCGAGCGCGCATCGGGCAGCATCTTCTTGTCGCCGGCATCGGGTTTTTCAGGTGGTTGCGGAGCAACGGCCGGCGGCTGAGCTTCAGGTTCCGAAGTGTCTGGCTTTTGTGTCGGAATCGGCGCCGCGGCCGGCGGCTCGGGCTCGCTTTGCCTATCGGTCGATGGCTTCGGGGCTGACGGTCCGGGCCGCGCCTGCTTTTTAAAACCGGATTTTTCTTCGTTGAATCGATCGTCATTGGACCGGTTGGGCGCGCCAAGGGGGTTCGGACCTTCGGCCTTTTGCTTTTCGATCGGTGCCGCGCCGGTCTTCGGCGCCTCTGAAGGACGCGCCTCGGGCAGCGGGACAACGCGCGAGGGCTGCACCGGAACATCGGCGGGCGAGGGCTTTTTATCCGGGGTCTTTTGTTCCACCTGCTTTGGCGTGATGTGCCGCTTTGGACTGGGCTTCTGGCGGTGCTTGCTGCGCGGCTTAGGATGCGAGTCGACCTGCGGTGAAAACAGCTGCTCCAACCGCTGTGACAGCGGCGTGTAATGCTTTTTGCGCTGTTTGGCGTCGGCTTGCGTCAGCAGGGGCGTCAGCAGCAGAGCCGTGACGACCATGACCAGTGCAACCCTGGATGTTCGGGAAAGTACAAGCGACCCCATCGTCCTCAACGGCGCGAACGCCCGGAGGTTGCCTGCGGCCCATCACGAACGGTAACGACGTCGTTACGCGCCAATCGCTTCCAGCCCTTCTTCCAGCCAGTCGGCCAAAAGCGGCATGCCGAGCAGGTATTTCGCCGTGCGCTTGTTGGCGCGGTCGCGCGCGGCGGCAACCGCATCGGACCATTCCGCTGCGTCATAGTCGCCGCGGCCGACCCAGGCCAGCGCGATCAACTCGGCCGCTTCGTCGACGTTGAGGTCGTTGATCAGCTCGCGCAGCTCTTCCTCGGTGAGGTCTTCCGCGCTTTCCTCCGCCAGACCGTCATGGTGGTGATTGGCATGTGATTCACCATCGAGCTCGACCTCATGCTCGGCACCGTCGGCATAGTCTTCGTTGACGGCAGCACTCAGTCCCTTTGCCTTGAGAATGAACAGGCGCACGGTGTCCGGGCCGATCGATAGCTCCCATTCCCGCTCACGGCGCTGTTGCACTCTCGGGCACCCCCGCTGATCATTTCCCGAATGATAGCGGATTTGCAGCGCGCGTCACGTCATGTTCTGATCCCTGGCTCCCGCCTTTGACCGAATTCAGGTTAGGCACGGCCGCACAAATAGTTTCGGCGGCTGCGGGTTTCCGGGATGAAAAGTCTGCATCCCGGCGTTAGCTTTTCATTATCGTCATTTTCCCTCAAGATCGTCATTATCCCTCAAGGAGGCTTCGATGCATAAAAGAGTGTTGATCCAGGCGGCTGCGGCGCTTGTGGCGCTGCAGTTCTTTGCGGTTCCGGTGTTTGCGGCCGGCGGCGGTGGCGGTGGTACCGAGACCACCACCCAGTGCAAGAAGGGGCAGGTCTGGGACAAGAAAAAGCAGAAATGCGTCGCGCCGAAGTACGGCATGCTGGACGACGATAACATCTATGATGCTGGTCACGACCTGGCCATGGCCGGGCGTTATGACGAGGCGATCGCCGTGCTCAGCCTTGCCGCCAACAAGCAGGATCCACGCATCCTCAACTATCTCGGCTATTCGCATCGCCATTCCGGCCGTGTCACCGTCGGCCTCGGCTATTACGAGGAAGCGCTCCGCATCAACCCGGATTACACGCTGGTGCGCGAATATCTCGGCGAGGCCCATCTGCAGATCGGCGATCTGGTCGGCGCCCAGGCGCAGCTGGCCGAGATCGAGAAGCGGACGGGCAAAGATTCGCGCGAATACGGCATGCTGGCCGAACAGATCTACCATTTCATGAGAAGCTGACCCCACCCCAACGGCTTTTCTGGGCCGGCTGCGAGCAATCGCAGCCGGTTTTTGTTGTCGCAACTGCAACACGCTGCACATGCCGTGACGGCAATTGCGCAAGTCGGCTCATGATTTTTCAAAAAGCCTGCTTTTTCAGCGTGAAAAACGCGCGAGGATCGCTATATTGGGGAAAATTGCGGTGAAACGGTTCCGTTAGCCCGAGGCTGCCGGACCCGTTTTCTTTTTATACCCATCGACAAGGCTTTCCCCGAAATGCGGGGGTGGCGGCAGGAAAGGTCAGGCATCATGAACAAGGTCCCGATGACAGGCGAGGGGTTCGCGTCATTGAAGGAAGAACTGCGCTGGCGCCAGCAGCAAGAGCGGCCGCGTATCATCGAGGCGATCTCCGAAGCGCGCTCGCATGGCGACCTGTCCGAAAATGCCGAATATCATGCCGCCAAAGAGGCGCAGAGCCTCAATGAGGGCCGTGTCAACGAACTGGAAGACTATATTGCTCGGGCCGAGGTGATCGACGTCACCAAGCTTAGCGGCGACAAGGTCAAGTTCGGCGCCACGGTGGTGCTGGTCGACGAGGACACCGAGGAAAAGAAGACCTACCAGATTGTCGGCGACCAGGAAGCGGATGTGAAATCGGGCCGTATTTCGATCTCCTCGCCGATCGCGCGCGCGCTGATCGGCAAGGAAGTCGGCGACGCCATCGAGGTCAACGCCCCCGGCGGCGCCAGGGGTTATGAGATCGTCCAGGTGCAATTTATCTAGCACCTCAGAATTGCTGGAAGGTCCTATGCCGAAGCTTGGAGCTTAAGGGCTAATAGCTTTTCTGCTTCCGGCACCACCTGTGCCGGCATGAGGCGCTCCCCCGCTGCGGCCAGCAACGTTGAGGCATATTGCCCGCGCGGGCCGGTCAAACCCGGCTCGGTCGCCAGGAACACCGCGACCGTCGGCAGGCCGAAGGCGCTGGCGAGGTGGGTCAGACCGGTGTCGGCGCCGATAACCAGCGTCGAGCGGCCAAGGATCGCGGCAATGTCTGCCAGCGGCGATCTCGGCACCACGATCGTTGACGGCACGGCTTTCGAGATCGCCTTGGCCACCGCCTTCTCACGCTCGTTCGACCAGGTGGTGACCGGCGTCATTCCGCTACCAACCAGCAGGCGAGCCGTTTCGATCCAGTCTTCGGCGGGCCATTTCTTGTCCTCGCGGCTGGTGCCGTGCAGCAGGAAGGCCGTCTTGCCGTCAATGCCGGCCAGGCCGCCGGGAGGCGGCACAATCCCGGATGCGAGCGCCGAAAGATCGGGCTCGTAGCCGAGCGCCAGCCCGAACAGCCGGCGCGTGCGTTCGATGGCGTGCAGGTTGCGCGGCACGGCGTATTTGCGCTGGTAAAACAACGTTGCCGAGGGCTCCCGCGCGCTTGCGCGGTCGAAACCTGCGATTGGTGCCGCTGCCTGTTTCGCAACCAGGGCCGATTTCAGCAGCCCCTGCGCATCGATGACGAGGTCGTACTCGCCTGCTTGCAGAGCGCGGCGCAAGCTTGTCGCCTCCCGCCATGTGCCGGCGTTGAACAGATGCTTGCGCCAGCGCCGGATGGCGACGGTATGGATCTTTGCTATCGCCGGATGCAGCGCGACGATGCCGGCAAAGGCCTCTTCGACGCACCAGTCGAAGGCGATATCGGGGCGCTTGCGGCGTGCATCTTCGACGGCGGGGAAGGTGTGGATGACGTCGCCCATCGAGGAGGTCTTGACGATCAACACCTTCATGCGGCGGCCGGGAGTTCCAGCAACCTGTCCGCCGCCGCTGCCACTCGGGCAACGTCCAGCGTCTTCAGGCAGTTGAGGTGGCCGAGCGGACAGACCTTCCGGTGGCAGGGCGAACAGGACAGATGCAACCAGATCAGTTCGCGCTGTTCAGCCAACGGCGGCGTGTTTTCCGGCGAGGTCGAACCGTAGACGGCAACGACCGGCGTGCCGACGGCGGCCGCGACATGCATCAGCCCGCTGTCGTTGGACACCGCCAGCCTGGCCGCGGCGATCAGGTCGATGGCGTCCTCCAGCCGTGTCTTTCCTGCCAGATCGACGACACCGGGCGCGAGTGCTGCGATCTCGGCGGTGACGTCGCGATCGTTCTTCGAGCCGAACAACGCGACCTTGAATCCTTTCGCCATCATCTCTCCGGCGAGGCCGGCATAGCTTTCGCTAGGCCAGCGTTTGGCCGGACCGAATTCGGCGCCGGGCATCATGGCGACGAATTTTCCCGGCTGCACTGCGAAGCGAGCGAGCAGATCTTTCTGATTGCCGGCGTCGACGGTGAGCCGCGGCGGCCGGAAATGTCCGCCTTGGGCGAGGCCAAAATAGGCCTGCGCGGTGCGCCGTTTGACGGCATCGGGCAGCGGCACGATGTCGGTCAGCAGGCCGTAGCGCATTTCCCGGAGATTGCCGAAGCGGCGGGGGATGCGGGCAAAGAACGGGATCAGCGCCGATTTCCAGCTGCCCGGCAGGACGTAGGCCATGTCGTAGCGGCCGCGCAGCAGGCGGCCGAAGCGGCGGCGAATGGTGAATTCGAGCGCGCCCGGTTGCAGCGGGAAATCGATCTGCTGGCGAATCTCGGGCATGCGCTTGACCAGCGGGGCCGCCCAGGCCGGGGCCAGCACGTCGATGGCGGCGTTGGGATGGACGTCCTTCAGCGCTGAAAACAGGCACTGCGCCATGACCATATCGCCCACCCAGCGTGGGCCGATCACGAGGATCGTTGGGCTTTCAGCCATTCGACATAGTCTCTGACGCCGGTTTCCACGCTGCGGAATTGCCCATTATAGCCGGCTGCGCGCAAGCGGGACATATCAGCTTGGGTAAAACTCTGGTAGCTGCCCTTGAGGTGATCGGGGAATTCGATGAACTCGATCTCGCCCTGGCCCAGCGTATCGATCACGGTCTCGGCAATGGCGCGGAACGGCTGGGCGCGGCCGGTGCCGCAGTTGAAGATGCCGCTCGAGCCGCGCTTCCACAGCCACAGATTGACGTCGGCGACATCGCCGACGTGAATGAAGTCGCGGCTTTGTTCGCCGGGGCCGAAGCCGTCATGGGCGCCGAACAGCTTTGGGTTTTCGCCGCGCCCGACCTGATTGAACAGATGGAAGGCGACCGAGGCCATGGCGCCCTTGTGCGCCTCGCGCGGGCCATAGACGTTGAAGTAGCGCAGGCCCGCGACCTGCGAATGATCGGTGTCGAACACGGTGCGCCTGACATAGTCGTCGAATAGTTTCTTCGAATAGGCGTAGACGTTGAGCGGCCGCTCAAGTGCGGGATCCTCGCGAAACTCCGAACCGCCGCCGTAGACGGAAGCCGAGGAGGCATAGAGGAACGGTATGCGCAGCGAAAGACAGCCATGCAGCAAGCGCTTTGAGAAGGCGTAGTTCACGTCCATCATGAACTTGCCGTTCCATTCCGTGGTGGTCGAGCAGGCGCCCTGGTGGAAGACGGCCTCGACGCGGCCTAGGTCGCCGGCTTCCAAGGTGGCCAAGAATTCGTCCTTGTCGAGATAGTCGGCTATCTGCAAATCGGCCAGGTTGGCGATCTTGTGGCCGTCGGTGAGGTCGTCGACGACGAGGATGTCATCATGGCCTTCGGCATTGAGTGCGGCGACGATGTTGGAGCCGATCATGCCGGCCCCGCCCGTGACGATGATCATGAAGGCCTCTGGTTGCTTGCGATTCCGGTCCTTATAAGGGAGGCCAAGCGTACTGTCGATGAAGCACCACGACGCCACAGTGAGACCGCGAAGCGGCCCGCTTTATTCGAGGCCCGCAAGCTAGGGGACAAAAAATGCCGTCGACCGAACTGCTCATTGCGTTTTTCGCCACCACGGCGATCTTTGCCTATATTCCAGGACCGGCGATGCTCTATGCCGCCGCGCAGACCATGGCGCGCGGGCGCTGGTCGGGGCTGACGGCGGCACTTGGCATCCATCTTGGCGGTTATTTCCATGTCTTTGCGGCTGCCGCCGGGCTGTCGGTGCTCTTCCATGCGGTGCCGCCGCTCTACATGGCGGTCAAGCTCATCGGCGCGCTCTATCTGATCTGGCTTGGCGTGTCCTTGTTCCGCAAGCGCGGGGACGGTGACACGGCGCTGCCGGCGATCGAGCGCAAATCGGCGCGCCGGGCATTTTTCGAGAGCATCACCGTCGAAGTGCTCAATCCGAAGACGGCGATCTTCTTCATGGCGTTCCTGCCACAGTTCATCGATGCCTCGGCGGGTTTCCCGGTGTGGCTGCAATTCGTCGTGCTGGGCACCATCGTCAATTTAATGTTCTCTTCGGCAGATATTGTCTGCGTGTTGCTGGCAGGCATGGTGATCGCCCGGCTGAAGCGCTCCAGCCGTGCGCAGCGCATCATGCAGAGGGCGGGCGGGGCGGTGCTGGTCGGACTGGGCGTCCACGTCGCGTTGCAGAAGAGCTGACGGCCGCCCTGACGTTGCGCTGCGCGGATTTGCGGTATATCGGCTTCGCCATGAACGATCCGGCCCGTAAATTGACAATTTTCAGCGTGATTGAGGTCGGCCTTTCCCTCGCATTGCCAGTGACATGATCAAGCACAATCCGCCTTCGCCCGAACCTTTGCACCGCGCCATTGCCCGCTTTGGCGACGTTGCCGTGCTGGTGGTCGGCGACTTCATCCTCGACCGTTTCGTCAACGGCGTCATCGAGCGCATCTCGCCGGAAGCGCCGATCCCGGTGCTGCACGGGCGCGGCGAGACCTCGACGATGGGCGGCGCAGGCAACGTTGTCGCCAACATCGTCTCGCTGGGTGCCAGCGCTATTCCCATATCGGTGATCGGCACCGATGTGGCCGGCGACAATCTGGTGCGCATGCTGCGCGAACTCGGCGCCGATACGGCTGATATGGCGCAGGAGCGCGGTCGCATGACGTCGTCGAAGAGCCGCTTCAGCGCGCTCAATCAGCAGGTGCTGCGCTTCGATGAGGAAGAGATCAAGCCGCTCGACGACAAGGAACGGGCGGACCTGGTCCGGCATTTTCGCGCCGCACTCACGCGCGCCGACATCGTCATTCTGTCCGACTATGGCAAGGGCATCTTGCTCGACGGCGTCGCCGCCGACCTGATCGCCATCTGCCGCGAGGCGGGAAAACCGGTGCTGGTCGATCCCAAGGGCCGCGACTATGCGCGCTATGCCGGCGCGACCGCCATCACGCCCAACCGCAAGGAGCTTGGCGAAGCTGTCGGTCGCCCGGTTTTCGCCGACGACGAGATCGTCGCGGCGGCACGCCAGCTGATTTCGGCACATGGCTTCGACTTCGTCGTCGCCACCCGCAGCGAAAAGGGCATGAGCGTCGTCGGCGCGGATGAGGCGCGCCACATCGCCACCCAGGCGCGCGAAGTGTTCGACGTTTCGGGCGCCGGCGATACGGTAATCGCGAGCTTCGCGCTGGCTCTGGCCGCGGGCGCCGATCGCGTCATGGCCGCCTCCATCGCCAATGCCGCCGGCGGTGTGGTGGTGGGCAAACGCGGCACCGCGCGGCTGACCGTGGAGGAACTCACCGGCGCGCTGTTCCGCTCGCACGGCCCCACCGCCCATAAGGACGCCATCCTCGATGCCGCATCGGCCGCGCGCATGGTGGCGGCGTGGAAGGACGAGGGCCTGAGCGTCGGCTTCACCAATGGCTGCTTCGATATATTGCATGCCGGCCATGTCAGTCTTCTCCACGCGGCGCGCAGCCAGTGCGACCGGCTGGTGCTCGGCCTCAACAGCGATGCCTCGGTGCGTCGGCTGAAAGGCGCAGGGCGCCCGGTCAACGATCAGCATGATCGTGCCTGCGTGCTCGCCGCCCTGGCCTCGGTCGATGCGGTCGTGGTGTTCGAAGAGGATACGCCGCTGGCGCTGATCGAGGCGCTTCTGCCCGACATTCTGGTCAAGGGCGCCGACTACACGGTCGAAACCGTTGTCGGCGCCGATGTGGTGCAGAAGGCGGGCGGGCGCGTCGTCCTGGTCGACCTTGTCGCCGGCAAGAGCACCACCGGCACGATCGGCAAATTGCGCGCCGGCGGCGGTACCAACTGAGGGATTTCATGTCCGGACTGAATGACTATCTGGTCCGCTCGGCGGCCGCGATCACCGCGACAGTCGAGCGTGACCTGACCGCCGAGATGGAACGTGCTGTGAGTGCGGTCGTCGCCGCGCTTTCCTCGGGCAAGGCGCTGCTGGTCTGCGGCAATGGCGGCTCGGCCAGCGACGCCATCCACATTGCCACCGAACTGGTCGGCCGCTTCCTTAAGGAGCGCAAGGCCTACAATGTGATTGCGCTGCCGGCCAACGCGGGCATGCTGACCGCCTGGGGCAATGACTATGGCTTCGACACCGTGTTTTCGCGCCAGGTCGAGGCGCATGGCGCGCCCGGCGGCGTGCTGCTTGCCATCTCGACCAGCGGCAATTCGCCGAGCATTCTGGCTGCCGCCGAACAGGCTCGGATGATGGGCATGACGGTGGTCAGCCTCACCGGCGACAGCGGTGGCAAACTCAAGCCGCTCACCGACATACTGCTCAACGTGCCCTCGACCTCGACGCCGATCATCCAGCAGGGACATCTCTGCCTCTACCACTATCTCTGCGAGGTGGTGGAAGACCGTCTGTCGAATGGCTGACACCGGGGCCTACGGTCCATACCCGCTGGCTGAGCCCGGCCTGTGGGTTGAGCGGGTGGGTTCGCGGGTGTTTCCAGCCAACGCGCCGGCGCTGTTCCTCGACCGCGACGGCACCATCAATGTCGACACCGGCTATCCCGACGATCCAGCCAAAATGGCGCTGCGCGACGGCATCGTGCCGGTCATCGCGGCGGCCAACCGGGGCAACATCCCGGTGGTCATCGTCACCAACCAGTCCGGCATCGCGCGCGGCTATTTCGGCTGGAAGGAATTTGCCGCGGTCAACGGCCGGGTTCTCAAGCTGCTTGCCGCCGGCGATGCCTTCGTCGACATGGTTCTGGCCTGCGCCTACCACGAGGCGGGCAGCGGGCCACTGGCGGTCGCCGACCATCCAATGCGCAAGCCCAATCCGGGCATGCTGCTACAGGCCCGGCAGCGTCTCGGCCTCGATCTCAAACGCTCGCTGATCGTCGGCGACAATCCCGCGGATATGCAGGCCGGACAACGTGCCGGCCTGCCGCGCGGCTGGCTGGTGGATGGCGAGGGAAGTAATGAGCCGGGCTTCGAGGTTCTGCCGCTGCGCAACCCCGATGATCTGGTATGGCTTTTGGGGCTATCGAGTCGCTCGCCCGAATCTAGGACGATCATGGGGCGCTGAACGCCACCAGCCCTTCGTCCTTGACGCGGCGGATGGTCAGCGCGGTGCGCACCGTGTCGACATTCGGCGCCGAAGCCAGTTCTTCGATGACGAAGGTCTGGAAGGTGCCGAGATCACTCGCCACGCAATGCAGCAGGAAGTCGGATTCGCCCGAGACCATCCAGGCGTCGCGCACGATCGGCCAGCCGCGAGTGCGCTCGGCGAAGGTTTTGAGTTCCGCGTCGGCCTGGTGATGCAGGCCGATCAGGCAGAAGGCGACGACATCCATGCCGAGCGCCGGCGCGTTGAGCAAGGCGCGATAGCCTCTGATGATGCCGCTTTCCTCCAGCCGCCGGACACGGCGCAGGCAGGGCGGGGCGGAAATGCCGACACGGCTCGACAGTTCGACATTGGTCATGCGCCCGTCGGCCTGAAGCTCGCGCAGAATCTTCCAGTCGATGGCGTCGAGGTCGGCTTTCAGGGGCATGGCGGTCTCGGCTTAGCGCAAGAATCTTTCGCGCTCTCGTCCTTAAACGACTTTTGTGTCGATGCCAGCCCTTTGGTCGGGCGATTTCGCAACCGTAACGAAAGCGGCCATTGCGCGAATATGCCTGTAGGCCGAAGCTTTCCGGGGACGACTGCCTGATCGTCTTGCTGGTGTGGTTGGCAACCCTTACATTACCAGCAACATTTCACGTCGTTTTCCAAGGCACACTCGATTGTCTGCCCCGCAGAGGCTTTAGATGACCACCAAGCACGCGCCTGTCCTTATCATCGGTTCCGGCCCGGCCGGCTATACCGCCGCAGTATACGCCGCGCGCGCCATGCTCAAGCCGATGCTCGTAGCAGGCTTGCAGCAGGGCGGGCAGCTGATGATCACCACCGATGTCGAAAACTATCCGGGCTTCGCCGATCCGATCCAGGGCCCGTGGCTGATGGAGCAGATGCTGAAGCAGGCCGAGCATGTCGGCACCGATATCATCAACGACATCATCACCGAGGTTGACCTCAATGTGCGGCCGTTCCGCGCCACGGGCGATTCCGGCACCACCTACACGGCCGACGCGCTGATCATTGCCACCGGCGCGCAGGCGAAATGGCTGGGCATCCCCACCGAACAGACCTTCATGGGCTTCGGCGTGTCGGCCTGCGCCACCTGCGATGGTTTTTTCTATCGCGGCAAGGATGTCGCTGTCATCGGCGGCGGCAATTCGGCGGTGGAGGAGGCGCTCTATCTCTCCAATCTGGCGAAGAGCGTGACCGTCATCCACCGGCGCAACGATTTCCGCGCCGAGCGCATCCTGCGTGAGCGGC
Source organism: Mesorhizobium sp. C432A (assembly GCF_030323145.1). Taxonomy (NCBI): domain Bacteria; kingdom Pseudomonadati; phylum Pseudomonadota; class Alphaproteobacteria; order Hyphomicrobiales; family Phyllobacteriaceae; genus Mesorhizobium; species Mesorhizobium sp. C432A. The sequence continues at coordinate 2,759,807 of NZ_CP100470.1, forward strand.
TGTTGAAAAAGGACAATGTCCGAGTCATCTGGGACACGATCGTCGACGAGATCACCGGCCGGCCCGGCAAGACGCCGCTGCCGCCTTCGGTCGAAGGGCTGAAGCTCAGAAATGCGGTGACCGGTGAGGTCACCCACCTCCAGGTGGACGGCGTCTTCGTGGCGATCGGCCATGCGCCGGCGGTGGAATTGTTTGTCGGCAAGCTGAAGCAGAAGCCGAACGGCTATCTGTGGACGGCGCCGAATTCGACCCGCACGGACGTTCCCGGCGTGTTCGCCGCCGGTGACGTGACCGACGATATCTACCGTCAGGCGGTGACCGCCGCCGGGCTCGGCTGCATGGCCGCGCTCGAGGCGGAAAAATACCTGGCCGGCATCGAGGTGCACCGCGAAGCGGCGGAATAATATCTATCAAGACGGCGTCGCAAGCCGTTCAAAAGCCTGATTTTTCATTCAGACGCCAAGAACAGAACGAGGGGAATTCAATGGCGTTGGACTGGGACAAGCTTCGCGTGTTTCACGCAGCGGCGGAGGCTGGGTCGTTTACCCATGCCGCCGAGACTTTGCACCTGTCGCAATCGGCGATTTCACGCCAGGTCAGCGCGCTCGAGCATGACGTCGGGGTGCCGCTTTTCAATCGCCATGCCCGCGGCCTGGTGCTGACCGAGCAGGGCGAAATGCTGTTCCGCACGGCGCATGACGTGCTGATGAAGCTGGAGACCATCAAGTCGAAGCTGACCGAGGCAAAGGACCGGCCCTCCGGCGTGCTGAGGGTAACGACCACCGTCGGGCTCGGCGCCGGCTGGCTGACCGAGCGGGTGCAGGAATTCATCGAGCTCTATCCGGAAATCAGCCTGCAGCTGATCCTGGCCAATGAGGAACTCGACCTCACCATGCGTCAGGCCGACTGCGCGATACGGCTGCGCCAGCCGCAGCAGCCCGACCTTATCCAGCGCCGCCTGTTCACCGTGCATTTCCACCTCTATGCCTCGCCGTCCTATGTCGGCAAGCACGGCAAGCCGACCTCGGTCGCCGATCTGAAGAACCATCGCATTGTCACTTTCGGTGTGCCGGTGCCGTCGCATCTGTCGGAGCTGAACTGGCTGGAAACGATCGGCGATTTCGACGGTGGGCAAAGGGTGCCGACGCTGCAGATCAACGACATCTTGTCGATCAAGCGCGCCGTGCAGGGCGGCGCCGGCATCGCCATGCTGCCCGACTACGTGATCTCCAAGGAATCGGATCTGGTGCAGCTTTTGCCGGAGACCGAGGTGCCGTCCTTCGACACCTATTTCGCCTATCCCGATGCAATGAAGAACCAGGCCAAGCTGCACGTCTTCCGCGACTTCATCATCGCCAAAGCGCGCAGCTGGTCATTTTAAACATGGCCTTGGGAGGTGCTGGTCACCTCCGCCAAGGCGTCAGCCGTGGCAGCCAGCCGGGAACATTGCGGCGGTAGGTCTCGTATTCGCCACCGTAGCGGCGGGCGAGAGTCGGCTCCTCATAGAACCTGACGAAAGAGCCCATGACGATCGCGCCGATGGCGGCATAGGCAGCGACGCTCCAGCTTGAAAACAGCAACGCCTGGCCGAGGATGATCGACAGCACGGCGACGTACATCGGGTTGCGGACATGGCGGTAGACGCCGCCGATCACCAGTCTCTCGGTGGGTGCTACAGGCGCCGGCGTGCCCAGGCCTTCGAGCGCGAAGCGGGCAAAGGAATGGACGAGCAGGGCGATGGCCGCGACGATCAGGAGGGAGCCAGCCGGCAAGAAGCCGGGCACCGTCGACAGCGGCAGACGGTAGCGGTCCGTCAGCAGCCAGGGCACCAGCCGGGCGACGACACAAGGTGCGGCGATGAAGAAGACCGCGCTGCCGGCGATCGCCTGAGGTGTCCGCATGTCAGGTCTCCCTTCTTCCGGCCGACCCTTCCCATCCCGCTGCCGCAAAAATAAACGCCTGCTGCCCGATTCAACGTCATTCGGCTTTTTGCCCGCGAGCGCGAGAATCAGCCCGACTTGCGGTTCTGCGAAGGCAACAGCACGGTCGCGCTATTCATTTGGCAACTTTTCGTGGTCCTATGGCCCCTAGACACGGGTTAGACCACAGCCTGTACCTTTTTGCATGCGTGTGTTGCAAAATAGATGCTTGTTTCTTGGGCATGAACAGCACATATATAGATCATCTCCTGGGCGCGTTCTCCTCCCATTAGCGCCCTCGAGTGTTCCCCTCTGGAGGTTAGCCTTAACAGGCACTTCCAATCAAACTCAGCCGGATCTTCATTGATCCGGCTTTTTTGTTTCCGGGCCTGCCGTAGCCAGCGAAAAATCGAGCAAAATCGCCGCGTAACAGTGACATGTAACCTCAGGTAACATGCCGCAGGCGCGATTCATCGTTTAAGCAGATCATAGGACGCGGTGTGGTTCGACCGGGAGATGGGGGCATCACTCGGAAGATCCGGGCTCAGGCGGCTACCGCGTCCGAACCTATTCGTCTGCCAGTGCCGTATGGCGCGGCGGATACGTGCGGCGGACCTGCCGTTTTCCTCCCAAGAAGACGGTCCGCAATAAGAGCGGCGTCCGGATCATCCGGGCGCCGTTTTTTGTGCGGATCATCCTTCGGCCTGTCAGGCAGCCTTGCCGTTGGCGTTCATCGCCTCGTCGGCCAACCGTCCGGTCAGCTCGGCCATGTGATCGAAGGCGCAACGATAGCTGGCGACGCCGGAGGTCGCCGAGCGCAGTTCGACGATCAGGTCGCCGATCTCGGCCTGCGGCATGGTCGCCTCCACGACATCCCATCCCGGCCAGTCAGGCCGCGCGTCGTAGCCAAGGATCTGACCGCGCCGTTGCGGGATCAGCGCAATGATCTTCGAAGTGGCTTCGGACGGCGTGACGATCTCGACCTTCATGACCGGCTCGAGCAGCACCGGCGAGCAGGCCGCCATGCCTTCCTTCATGGCCAGCTTGGCCGCCATCTGGAAAGCCATGTCGGAGGAATCGACGGCGTGGTAGGAGCCGTCGGAGAGGTTGACGGCGACATCGACGACAGGGAAGCCGAGCGGGCCGGATTTCAGATAATCGCGCACGCCGGTTTCGACCGACTGGATGTAGGTCTTGGGCACGACGCCGCCGGTGATGGTGTCCGAGAACTGAAAGCCGGAGCCGCGCGGCAGCGGCTTGATCTCGATCACCACATCGCCGAACTGGCCATGGCCGCCGGACTGCTTCTTGTGGCGGCCGCGCTGCTGGACCGTCTTTCGGATCGTCTCGCGATAGGGGACGGCAGGCGCATGGCCTTCGACCGGAATCTGATTCTTGCCTTCCAGCCGCTCGCGCACGACCCGCAGATGCATCTCGCCATGGCCGGACAGCACGGTCTCGGCCGAGTCCTGGTTGTGGCGCAAGGTGAGCGAGGGATCTTCCTCGGCCAGGCGCTGGATGGCCGCCGACATTTTGACCTCGTCCTTGCGCTCCTTCGGCCGCAGGGCAAAGGCAAAGACCGGCTGCGGCGGCGTCAGCGTGACCAGCGGCTTGATACCGCCCTTCGTGGAGCTCAACGTCTGGCCGGTCTTGACCTCGTCCAGCTTGCCCAACGCCACCGTGTCGCCGGCCTTGGCAGCGGTGAGCTTGGACTGGTCCTTTCCGAGCATCTTGTAGATGCCGGAGACCTTCGCCGTCTCGCCATTCGACAAATAGAGTTCGGCTGCATCGGCGATCTGGCCGGAGAGTACGCGCGACACGGACAGCTTGCCGCCATGCGCGGTGTGGATGGTCTTCATCACCTGGACCACGGTGTGATTGCCGTCGGGGACGCCGAGCCGTTTGCGCGTCGCCTCGACATCCGGTGCGTCATGGCGGATCGCCTTCAAAAGGCGCAGCACGCCGTTGCCTTTTTCGGCGGTGCCGATCAGCACCGGCGTTATGGCGCCGGCGCGCAGGTCGGCGGACAGATCGTCGAAAACCGCGTCTTTCGGCGGCTCGATCTCCTCCAGCAACTGCTCCATCAACTGGTCGTCATGGTCGGCAAGCGTCTCCAGCATGGAGAAGCGAGCCTCCAGTTCGCGCGCCTTGTCGTCAGTTGGAATTTCGGCAACCTGGCTTTCGGCATATTCGCGGTAGATGTAGGCGCGCTCCAGCGCCAGGTCGATCGAACCGATCACCACATTGTCCTTGCGCAGCGGAATCTGGCGCAGCAACAGCGGCGCCGCGCTCGTCGGCTGCAGCATCTTCAGCGTATCGCGTACGCCGGCGATTGCCTTGTCGACCTTGTTGAGGAACAGGATGCGCGGCACGCCGAGATCGTCGAGCTTGCGCATGATGAGCTGCAAGGCTGGGATCTTCTTCTCGTCGGCCTCGGCGACGACCACCGCGAGATCGCAGGCTGCCAGCACCGGCTCGGCCTCGAAGGAGAATTCGATCGATCCGGGACAGTCGACGAAGGTGATCTGCTCGCCCATGAATTCGGTGGTGGCAAAGGTCGCCTCGACGCTCATGGCGTGCGCCCGCGCCTCGGGCGAATGATCGGAAACGGTGCTTCCCGATGAAACGGGATTTTGGCGGGGGATGGCGCCCGTACGGGCGAGGATGGCTTCGAGAAGTGTCGTCTTACCGCTTGCAAAGGGACCGACTATGGCAATGCATTTCGGTCCCGTGCGTCGTCCTCCGGCGCGAGTACCCATGGCTGACCTCCACTCAGGCTTGGCCCTTGGAGTGCGATCAGCAAAAGTGGAAACGGTTTTGCGCCGATCGCACCCTGTCGTGAGCGGCGGCCGGCCTGTTCGACCGTCGCGGGGCGGGGTTGTTTCTCTTAGCCACCTGCCCAAGCCCATCGTCCCACGGGTTAGCCGGCAGGGCAAGGAAAATAGGAATCCGGTGCGCCGTCAGGCGGCCGAGGCAAGACCCCGGGATCAGAACCGTCCGGCGATTTCAGCTTGCCTGGGTGCGGCGCGTGGGCGTGGCGGCTGCACTCTGCTTCACCACCATCTCGGCGTAGCGCGACAGCAACGGGTTGAACAGGTCTGGGCGTTCCCAGAACGGTGCATGGCCGGCGCCTGATATGACATGGCATTGTTCCCACAGCGAGCCATAGGCCACCGTCTCGAAGTAACTCAGCCGCACCAGCGGATCATGCTCTCCATTGATCACCGCAACCGGGAACGGGGCGTGCTCGACCACCTGTTTCTGGTCGGCGCCCTTGCCGGCAAACATGCTGCGCGCCACGCCGGCGCGAAGCCTGCCGTCGGTGCGCCTGATGGCTTCGCGGAAAGACGGACTGGCGGTATCGCCGAAGCAAAGCGCCTCGAAGCGCTCGATGTCGCGTTCGGAGTAGACCTTCTTGGAGGCCAGCAGCATGTCCCAGTTGGCGTGAAAGCCGCGCAGCATGCCAAGCGGCCCCCGCGACACCGGCGGCGCTCCGGTCAGCACCAGGCCGCTGACCGCATGGTGAAAGCTGGCCAGTTCGACCGCCACATGGCCGCCGAGCGACCAGCCGAAGATGATGGCGTGGCCGATGCCCAAAGCGTCGAGAAGCCGGGCTGTGGTCTGGGCAAGGCCGGTAATCGTATAGGCGGTCGCCGGGTCGCGGGCATCGGAGGACTCGCCGTGGCCGGGAAGGTCGAAGGCGATCAGCCGATGGCCGTCGGCAAGCGGGCTATCGAACTGACGGGCAAACACGGCGCGCGAACTGCCCGACCCATGGATCATGACGATGGGCATGCCGGACCCAGACGACTGGCTGAGGCGCAAGTCGGCCTGCGGCGTGCGGATGGTGCGGTGAGTGATGCTCATGCTGGATTAGACCTTGAGATTTGCCTGACCGCCAACATCGCATCGCTGGCTCTATATGTTCTTTAAACATGTGGTTAAGAAAGGATTTCTAAAGAGATAGCCGGCACGATCGCTGGCTCCATGGCAATCACGCGCGGAATCCCGACAATGGAACCAGTCCTCGATCTTCTTGTCTCGATCTGCAGCATCGCGATGCTTGGCCAATATGTCTGGTCGATGCGGGCGCATTTCCAATCGCAGGCGATGTCTCCAGGCGCCATGGTGATTTCGGCGGCGGTCATCGCCACGGCGCTGTTCTTTCTCGCCACCCTTTGGATCCAATCGCAGCCGGGTTCGGCAAAGCTCACCGGACTTGCCGTCGAACTGGCGAGCTCTGCCCTGTTCTGGTGGGCGATCGTCACGTCGCGCAAGGTGCGGCTGCGCTTCGTCTTCGCACCCGACGATCCGCACAGCCTGCTGACCCACGGCCCCTACGGCCATGTCCGCCACCCCTTCTATACGTCCTACATCGTCTTCTGGATCGGCTGGGGGATCGCGACCTGGTCGGTCTGGGCGTTGGTGCCGGTCGCCGGGATCGCTATCCTCTATGTGTTTGCGGCGCTGGACGAAGAGAAGAAATTTTCGCGCACGCCGCTGGCCGGAGCCTACGCGGACTATCGCGTACGTGCCGGCCTGTTCTGGCCCCGGCTGGGGTGGTAGCCGGCACCGGGGCAGGGTAGGTTCTGCCAAACTTAGGGATCACCAGAGATGAAGATCATTGCCTGCGGCAGCGTGCCGACCATCATCGCGCCGGACCAGTATTTCACCGGCCGCGTGCTGCAGACGCCCATCATCGAGAAGGAAGCGCCGGCCCGGCTCAGAGCCACGCTGGTCAGCTTCGAGCCCGGTGCGCGTACCCACTGGCACACGCATCCGCTCGGCCAGACGCTTTATGTCACTGCGGGGGCCGGCCTTGCGCAGGCATGGGGCGGGCCGATCCAGCAGATCAAGGCGGGCGACGTGATCTCGTTCGAGCCCGGCGAGAAGCACTGGCACGGCGCGGGTGCAAAGACGACAATGACCCACGTCGCCATGCAGGAAGCGCTGGACGGCGTCCACGCAGATTGGATGGAAGCGGTCACCAGCGAGCAGTATGGCGGCTGAGGTCTGCTCTTGACAAAAACCCGGCTCGAAAGGCCGGGTTTCATGTCTCGGAGCCTGATCAGGTCAGCGATGCAGTGAATCGCTGGATGCGGGTGCAGGCTTCCTCCAGCAGCGTCTCCGACGTGGCGTAGGAGATGCGGAAGTTGGGGCCGAGGCCGAAGGCCGAGCCGAACACCACTGCGACACCCTCGCCTTCGAGCAATTCGGAGCAGAAAGTCTCGTCGGTGTCGATTATCTTGCCGGCTTTGGTCTTCTTGCCAATCAGCTGGGCACAGGACGGATAGACGTAGAAAGCGCCTTCCGGCGACGGGCAGGTTATGCCGCGCGCCTGGTTGAGCATCGACACGACGAGATCGCGACGGCCCTGGAAAATCGCCTTGTTCTTCGCGATGAAATCCTGCGGGCCGTTGAGCGCCTCGACCGAGGCCCATTGCGCGATTGTGCAGGCGCCCGAGGTCTGCTGGCCCTGGATCATGTCCATCGCCTTGATCAGCTGCACCGGACCCGCTGCATAGCCGATGCGCCAGCCGGTCATGGCATAGGCTTTCGAGACGCCGTTCATGGTCAGCGTGCGCTCGTAGAGTTTCGGCTCGACCTCGGCGATCGTCCTGAAGACGAAGTCGCCATAGGTCAGGTGCTCGTACATGTCGTCGGTCAGTGTCCAGACATGCGGATGCTTCAAGAGCACGTCGGCCAACGCGCGCAGCTCGGCTTCCGTGTATGCGGCGCCGGACGGGTTCGACGGCGAGTTCATCAGCAGCCATTTGGTCTTCGGCGTGATCGCCTTCTCCAGCGCGGCCGGAGTGAGCTTGAAACCATTGTCGATCGAGGTGTCGGCGAACACCGAGGTGCCGCCGCAGATCGCCACCATTTCGGGATAGCTGACCCAATAGGGGCGGGGGATGATGACCTCGTCGCCTGGGTTCAGCGTCGCCATGAAGGCGTTGAACAGGATCTGCTTGCCGCCGGTGCCGACAATGGTCTGCTCGGGCTTGTAGTCGAGATTGTTCTCGCGCTTGAATTTTTTCGCGATCGCCTCGCGCAGCGGCGCGATGCCCGAAACCGGCGGGTATTTGGTCTCGCCGCGGCGGATCGCCTCGATCGCCGCATTCTTGATGTTGTCGGGCGTGTCGAAATCCGGTTCGCCAGCGCCGAGGCCGATAATGTCGCGGCCGGCATTTTTCAGCTCGCGGGCTTTCTGCGTCACCGCGATGGTGGCGGAAGGCTTTACGCGGGCAAGGGCGTCGGCAAGAAAGGCCATGACCAGAGATCTCCAGAGGGGTCGGCGCAACCGCAAACAGCTGCGGCGCTTCTCATGTCGCATCGACCCGGCAAGTGCAAGCATTGTCGGATGAGCCAGGGGTCAAGGACCTGTGAAGATCGCCTTTTTGGAGCGCGTGCATGACGGTTTCAGTCTGCGTTGCGGGCTCTGCAATCGACGCTTATCCCCGGCAAGAATAAATTCATCAACGGCCGCTAAAACCTTTGACGGCAGGATCGCCAGCCATTTCGCCTGTCTCGCGGAGCGAGGAACCCTTGTCGCGCAGTACCGGGCTTGCCCACATCATCCGTCACGATGACGGCACCGCTTCAGGTGTCTGGGGTCCGTACACGCTGCAGAGCGCCTTTCAGCCGATCTTCGCCTTCAAGGAGGGCAAGCTCTCGATCGCAGCATTCGAGGGGCTGATCCGGCCGTTTCGTGTCGGCGAGCCGCAATCGCCGATGAACTTCTTCCGCACCTGTCCGGCCGGCGACCGCCTGCACATCGAGGCGCTGACGCGCACGCTGCATTTGCTCAACGCCGGCGCCTGCCTGCCGCAAGAGGCTTCGATCTTCGTCAATTTCGATCCGTCGGTGTTTACCGAGCGCTCCATCGCCGACAACGCGTTGCGCGACATGCGGCTGGTGCTGCACGAAGCCGGGATCGATCCGCGCCGCATCGTGTGCGAGGTGACCGAGCAGAAGTCGGCGTCGCAGGAAACGCTCTACAGCTTTGTCGAGGCGCTGCGGGCCAATGGCTTTCGCATCGCCGTCGACGATTACGGCGCCGATGAATCCGACATCAACCGCATCAAGGAGCTCAAGCCCGACATCGTCAAATTCGATGCGCACTGGATCACGCAGCTCATGGAATCGGGCGCCGGCTTTGCCCTGCTGACTGCCATGGTGACGAACTTCGAACTACAGGGCATCCGGACGGTGTTCGAAGGCATCGAGGAAGGCTGGCAGCTTGAATTGGCCGAGAAATCCGGCGCATCGATGGTGCAGGGCTTCGTGCTGGCAAAGCCGGAACTGGCGCCGACCAGCTTTCGCGCTTTCGGCAAGGATGGGCAGCCGTCTGTCGCGGCGGCCGAGCCTGGCAAGACGCCTGCCGGCCCGACTGCAGCGCCTCCGGCGCGGCCGGGCAGGGTGTTCGGGCGCAGGACCGGGCCATGACCGGGCAGCGCGAGAGGCGTCGCGATATCGGCGAAGCGATCTTTGCCGACGAGGTCGGCATCGAATACGGCGTCTATGGCGCGTTCCGGCTGAAGAGCGCCTACCAGCCGATCTTTGCGCCACGCGGTGGCGCGTTGGCCGCGGTTGCCGTCGAGGCGCTGATCGAACCGCAGCGCGCTTCCATGCCGGTTGCACCGGCCATGTTCTTCGACAGTGTTGCGCCGGGCGACCGCCTGTTTGTCGAGACGATGTGCCGGATGCTGCATCTGAAAAACTTCCGCAACATCGGCGTCGACGGGCTCGACCTGTTCTTCAATTACAACCCGATGATCAACGATCATCTCGGGCGGGCGCTGGCCGAGATCCGGCTGATGACGCGGCATCTCGGCGATCTCGACCTGCATGCCGCCATGCTGGTCTGCGAGATCACCGAACAGGCGGCCGACGATAATGTGCTGGCCCCGCTGGTGCGCGAGATGCGGCGCCACGGCATCCGCATCGCCATCGACGATTTCGGCACCGGCCACTCGACCGCGGAGCGGATGAGCCTGCTTCAACCGGATATTGTGAAGATCGACGGCGGCTGGTTCGCCGAATTCTGCCGCCACGCTGCCGCCGAGCGCTTCTTCCGGCCGCTCGTCTCGTCGCTGCACGATCGCGGCGCCAAGGTGCTGGTGGAAGGCATCGAGCAATCCGTGCATCTGCGCGTCGCGCTGGATGGCGGCGTCGACCTGCTACAGGGGTTCCATCTCGGCCGCCCGGCGCTGGCCGGCACGATCTTCAACCGGGAGCCGCTGTCGATCGAGGCGCTGCTTGGCGCCGACAACAAGGTGGTGCCACTGCATCTGCGGCGCTGATTTGTGCTCGCGCTTGCCGCCGCTTCGCGGCTCGTTCCGGACCGGACGCCAACGGGCGCGATGCCCGGTTGGGCTTGCGGCCTTCGGCCGTAGCGCGCATTCAAAGAGGGCGAACTCGGCCCGCGTGAAGTTCAGCCAAAGCCTGCTCGGCAAACTTATCCAGCCGGCCAGCCTTGGCGTCCGCCTCGATCTGCATATCCCACACCTCTGCCTGATACGCTGCGAACCATTTGGTAAAGGCCTTTAGTTCTTTGGTGTTCAGGGCTGCGATGGATCTTTCAATCTGTTCGAGCTTGGTCATGGGGCGAAACTAGCATGGCCATCGTCCAATTCCAGACAAACAAAAAGGCGGGATAAATCCCGCCTTCCCATTTTCGGTAGCCTGATCGGAGCTTTAAGTCCGGGCCGGCAGCTATCTGCTGATCCAGCTTGTCGGGTCTTTCTGCTCCAGCGCGCTTCTCGCGCGACCGTCAGTACATCCGTGACTTGCCGCGCGCCCCGAACTCTCGTCCGGCGCGCGCTATCGCAAAATCAGGCTGCCTTGCTCAGAGAACCAGCGGACGACTTGCCTGTGCGGCGGTCCTGCTCGATCTCGAAGTTGATTTTCTGGCCTTCGACCAGGGTCGACAGTCCAGCGCGCTCGACAGCGGAGATGTGAACGAAAACGTCCGCACCGCCCGAATCAGGCTGAATGAAGCCGAAGCCCTTGGTGGCATTGAACCACTTGACCGTACCAGTTGCCATATGAATAGTCCTCGCATTTGCTTTGGTTTGACCGAACCGAGGTTCAGCCGGTTTGTATCGAGATTTTGGAGATAGACGTCAGCAAACGCGAAGATCGCGAGGCCCGGATCGATCGGCCGAAATATCAATGGAGCTGATATAGGCGGGTTTCGCACCAAAAACAAGATGGCTCGAAAAATGGCGTTGCGGTGGCGCCGCCCAAAGGCCGCCCCAATCGCATGAAAGCGTCGAGCAATCGGGAAGATCGGGACGCCCGACGGCGTTAGTCCGGTTTTGGGAGACTGTCATGAAAACCGTTGTGAAAACCATTCTGCTTGCCGCCTGCCTGACGCTGGCGGCCGCCGAGGCGCAGGCGATCTCGCGCTACGACCCCACTCGTATGAGCTGCGACAGGGTGCAAGGCACGATCGCCCGCCAGGGCGCGGTCATCCTGCGCTATCAGTCCAGGCGTGTGCCGGGGCTGCCGCTCTTCGACCGCTATGTGCAGAGCCAGCAATTCTGCAATGTCGGCGAGGTCAGGAAGCGCGCCTATGTGCCGAGCGTCGATACCGAATCCTGCCCGGTCTATCTCTGCAAGCGGATCGAGAACGACCATTTTCACCGCCGCTTCCTGCGCCGTCATTAGGCATATTGATATTCAAGTGAGGCCGGCCTGCGAACGATGGTCTTCTGCGCTTCCGGCGCCCACGTACATTAAGTACGCTCCGCTCCGGTTCTCGAAGACCATAGTTCTCGGTGCGGCCTGACCTGAATCTCAACATACCCAGCCGGCATACCATCCAAGCTCTTAGAACCCGAACGAGACCTGCGCCGCCGGCGGCGGGCCGACGCGCACGCCTTCCATGGCCAGCATCTTTTCCTTGGTGGCCGAGCCGCCGGGCGCCGAGAAGCCGCCGATCTTGCCGCCCGCGGCTAGAATCCGATGGCAGGGGATGACCAGCGGCACCGGGTTGGCGCCCAGCGCTGCCCCGGTTTCGCGCGGCAGGCCGGCTTGGCCGGCGCGCTTGGCCAGTTCGCCATAGGTGGTGGTTTCGCCGTAATGCAGTTTTCGCGCCGCGTCGTAGATGGCGAGACGGAAGTCGTCGACGCCGTCGAGATCGACCGGCACACCGGAGAAATCGACGTCCTCGCCTGAGGCATAGGCCTTGATCGAGGCGATGAGCTCGACCACCCATTGCGGCTGCCCAATGTTCGCAGTCGTATTGGCGGCAACACCGGCATGCCGCATCAGCCGGCGTTCCATCGCTTCGCGGCTCCTTTCGGGCAGGCAGAGCCGGATCAGGCCCTTTTCGCTCCAGGCGATGCCCATGAAGCCGATCACTGTTTCTAACACTGCGTGGCCGGCTGTGATCGAAGATGCCGTTTCCATGATGCGCTCCTTTCCGCAAACTGGCGAAAACCGGGATACCGACCGGTACATATGCAGAACAATATGGCATCTGAGCCCGGCTCTCGCCACCCGAAAACCACCAGATGGTCCCGATTGCCCACCAGGAATCGCTGGTGTAAGGACTTCTTAACAACCGACAAATCGGACCCGCGCGGCTTGCCAGCAAAATTCAACCTTTTCGCGATCTCTGTGATCGTCGGCGCAGCTGCCCTCAGCGGCTGCCAATCGACCTCGCAGATGAAGGCTACGCCTGCGCTGACCGAAACCGCGACCGCCGCCGGCAGCGATGCCGGCTTCACCGTGCCGCTGCCCGATACGGTTTCGGTGCTGCCGCAATCCTCGGGCATAACACCCGCCCAGGCGGCCGAAGTAACTCTCGCCACACCAGCACTTGCCGCCGCTGCGCAGCCGGTTGCCGCGACCGCGGCCTTTGCCGGCGCGACGCCCACGGCCCCGGCCGTGCCTGCGGTGATGGCCGCCAATGCCTGGCAGGCGCCTGCGCCCGCCAACGCCGGACAGCCGGTCGCGGCGCAATATACGACCGCCAGCCTTGTCATGCCGGCGACCGCCAAGGGCGGCCAGAACGCCATGCCCGGCGTGCAGCAGGTAGCCTATGTCGTGCCGCAGAACCCGGCTTCCTTGGGCCTGTTCCCCGCCGCGCCGCTCGGTCTCCCGGAAGAAGAGCATGCGACCGGCATGCGCGGCGACGTCGACCGGCTGATCCAGAAATACGCCGCTCTCTACGAGGTGCCGGTCGATCTGGTGCGCCACGTCGTCAACCGCGAAAGCACCTACAATCCGAAGGCTTACAATAACGGCCATTGGGGCCTGATGCAGATCAAGCACGCGACGGCGCGCGGCATGGGCTATGACGGGCCGGCCAAGGGCTTGTTCGACGCCGAAACCAATCTGAAATACGCGGTCAAATATCTGCGTGGCGCCTGGCTGGTGGCGGGTGGCAACGCCAAGAAGGCCGATTGGCTCTACCAGACCGGCTATTATTTCGACGCCAAGCGCAAAGGCCTGCTCGAGGCCACCGGCCTCGGTGTCGACCGCAAGCGCCGCCGGCTGCAGCCCGACGCCTGAGCGCGATGCCTGAACCGCGCCCGCCGGCTCCAAACGACATCCGGCTGCGCAAGATCCTCGACGAGACGCTCGTTGCGCCGCACTGGCCGGACGGCTTTGCCATGCGCTGCTTCGAACATGGTGACGCGCAGCCCCTGCACGCGCTTTTGACCGAGGTGTTCGACGACGGCACCGACGGCCCGTTCGACGAATGGTGGCCGCGCATATCCAGCGATGCCGAATTCGACCCGGCGCTGTGTTTCCTGGTCATCGACGCCAAGGGACGGCTGGCGGCGGCAGCGCTGTGCTGGACGAGGGCCTTCGTCAAGGACCTCGCGGTCCATCCCGGAGCGCGCGGCAAAGGAATTGGCGAAGCGCTGATGTGGCAGGCCTTCAACGCCTTTCGCGATCGAGGCGCGGCCCATGTCGACCTCAAGACCAACACGGTCGAGAACGCCGCCGCGCTCCGGCTCTACGAGCGGCTGGGAATGATGCCTGTCGCCTGGGAAGGGTAAGGGCTTTTTTCTTGCCGCAATTCCCTGGGGAAAACGCTACGCGCTTTTCCCGGGAAAACCGGTTCCCACCTTTCCTGGAATTGCTCGAGCGCTGTTGAAAACCTCCGGATTGTGAACTGCTTCACATTGGCCGCCGCAACCGGATGCTACCTCACCATCCATGCCTTTCGACCGATGGCGGATCGACGACTGGCAGATGTGGAGGGGCTGCACCGGCATGTGTTCAGCCGCTCCTTGGCGGGTCCCAGGCGGGGGTTTGGGGCCCGCCAGTCGTTTTACGGTCGCCCTCAGATATCGGGCGCATTGCCGATCTTCTTTTTGAGCTCAATCGCCCAGGCGCGGCCCTCGTCGCCGCCCCACAACAGCCAGGCGATGTGGCCGGCCGAAGGATTGTCTTCATTGCCGTAATTCTTGCCGCGCTTGTCGACCTCGTGGCGGGCGAAGTAGCTGACCATGCGGCGGATGGTGGATGGCGCCAGCTTTTCGCGGTTCTTGAGTTCCGTCGCCCGCGCGACGCCGATCTCGGTGCCGCCACGGCCGAACTGCTTGCGCAGCCTCAACCCCTTGGCGGCATTGTCGGCCACCACTTGCGGGCAGCGCAGATCGATCTCTTCATCCTCTTGCATGTGTCTCCCCAGCTCCGGAAGCCTAGCCTGCGGACCCAATGCGGGAAAAGCAACCGGTTCCCAATGCCGCGCCGTCCATCAGGACCAGGATCCGCGCGCCATCGGCGCGTGCGAGATCCTGTGGAACCTTATGGATGTCACGCCTGAGGTCGGCCGAACTGGACCGAACAGCTGCAATATGGCGAGGCGTGCTGTCCTGAGGTTTGTCCGCCAGGGGCTCGGGACGGCTCTTCGGCAGATGGTCGCTGACGAATAGTTCTCCGGACGCAACCCTGCCGCCAATGCCGCGTTTGATTAGCCGAGGGAAATTTTCAAATCGGAGAACTCAGATGAAAACGCTTCTCACCATTGCCGCCGTCGCCTTGTTCGCCGGTGCCCCTGCCGCCTTTGCGGCCAACTCGACTGCGGTCGCGCCTGCCATGGCCGCCAGCAAGGTCGATACCCCAACCTTCGTCAAGACGGTGCCTAGCTCCAACGAATTCGAAATCCAGTCGAGCAAGCTCGCCGAGGAGAAATCCAAGGCGGCTGACGTCAGGAAATTCGCCAAGCAGATGGTCAAGGACCACACCAAAGCCGGCAAGGAGTTCAAGGCGGCGCTGAGCCAGGGCCAGACCACCGGTTCGACCAAAGCCGCGGGGCCGGCCCTGCAGCCGAAGGAGCAGGCAATGCTCGACGAGTTGAAGAGCGCAAGCGGCAAGGATTTTGACGCCAAGTACATCCAGATGCAGACGGACGCGCACAAGGAGGCCGTAGCCCTGTTCAGCAGCTATGCCAACTCGGGCGACGACCCGGCGATGAAGGAATTCGCCAAGAAGACGCTGCCGACGCTGCAGATGCACGAGAAGCACGTGAAGGAACTCGCGGCCGCGCATCAGGGTTGAGGACGGGTGACTGGCCAGCAATAGCATTCTACGGCGCCCCCTCTGTCCTGCCGGACATCTCCCCCACGAGTGGGGAGATCAGCAGCGTCGGCGCCGTGCTTTTCTTGCGACGGTGAAAATTGGCGAAGGCTGAGGCGACAGCCAATCTCCCTTCTTGTGGGGGAGATGTCCGGCAGGACAGAGGGGGGCGCCGTAGAGTGCGACGGCCGATGCCTGCCGTTGGCAAGGCATTGCGGCAAAGTGGCTCTGTGGCTGCGCCGGCAGTGACATACACTGCCGCCACCAATTCAATGGAGCTCCCATGCCCAAGATCGACCTGTCCACCGTGCCTGTCCGCAAGGGCTCCGGCTACCCCGCGCCCTTCGACGCCCCTTGCGCCGAGCGCACACGCCACCGCCTCGGCGATGCCGGCGGCCTCACCGATTTCGGCGTCAACCTGATGACATTGCCATCAGGCGGCTGGTCCAGCCAGCGCCACTGGCACAGCCATGAGGACGAGCTTGTCTATGTGCTGGAAGGCGAACTGGTGCTGGTCGAGGATGGCGGCGAGACGCTGCTCAAGGCCGGCGATTGCGCGACCTTCGCCAAGAACAGCGGCAACGGCCACCACATGATCAACCGCTCGTCCACAACGGCGCGCTATCTCGAGGTCGGGTCGCGCAATCCGGATGATCTCATCACCTGCTCCGACATCGACATGATGAGCCCGAGTTCGGATGGCAGGTTCCTGCACAAGGACGGCATGCCGTATCCCGGGCAGGGGTGACGGCTGGACCATGGTTCGGCGCTGGCGTTCGCTGGGCGGGGGGATAAGCTCCTCACAATCAAAGGTGGCGCAGGCCCCCTCATCCGACCGCTTCGCGGCCACCTTCTCCCCGCTGGGGAGAAGAGGGACGTGCTGGCGCTTGATGTCTCCTCTCCCCTTGGGGGAGAGGTCGCCCGAGCGAAGCGGAGGGCGGGTGAGGGGGCCTTGGCGCCAACCTGTCCAACCAAAAGGAGCATCACCATGACCAAGGAAATCGTCGAAGTGCCGGTGCTGTCGGCGGCGGTGCGGGCGCCTGGCGTGCCGCTGTCGCTGGTGACCAAGGGCGCGGGGCTGGTCTTCGTCTCCGGCACGCCGCCGCTCGATCTCTCAACCGGCAAGCTCGTCAAGGGCGACATCGAGGTGCAGACCGAGGCGTCGCTGAAGGCGTTGCGCCATTGCCTGGAAGCGGCGGGCAGCTCGCTGGACAATGTGGTGATGGTGCGCATCTACGCCGCCAATGCCGGCTTCTACAACGCCATCAACCGTGTCTACGCCAGGCATTTCCCGGAAAACCCGCCATCGCGCACTTTCGTGCCGGTGGCGTCATGGCCGATGGAGTTCGATATCGAGATCGAGTGTGTCGCGGTGGGGTGAGGACATATTTGATCGCGAAGTGAGGGATTGTGCGTCGTCTTTGGATATCCAAGCATAACTCAATTGTGAATCGTTAAGTCTCGTAGCAAAGAGGTTTCCTAGATGCTATTGGACTCGGCGCGATCACTGCTGAACTTGGGTTTTGTAATGTCGGATTCCTCCCAAATTGTTAAGCCCGGACCACCCCCGCGAAGACGAAGGACTTTCAATTATTGGGAGCCTATTTTTGATCCGGATGAAGACAAACCCTATCCGGAAATCCCTTGGAATTTTGAACATAGTTTGGCCCCCGCGCACGGTACCTTCACATCCGGCGGCCTAGATGATGCTATCAGCAGGGGCAGTAAATCGAGATTTGATAAAATAAATTTCATAAAGTGCGATTTTTTCGGCCTATTTGATTTAACTCTTCGCGAGATAGTTTTCAACGAGTGTAGATTTGAATTCTGCGATTTTGGACTTAGTACGTGGAAGCGGGCAAAATTCAGCAAATGTGTATTTATATCAAGCTCTATCAGCCAATCAAAGTGGATTGACTGCGATTTCCGGTCCTGTACTTGGGACAAAATTGGAATTTCGGGAAATGAAACAGAGATTAACGCTACAACTATCTCCAATCCTGGTGATTTTATACACTCAGCATATACAAATACAGACGAAGAAGTACTTAAGGCAAAAAAGATCGACCCACTATATCAACGAATGAGGCTGGAAGGAACGAAGGCTACGGTTGCAAGAAAATTGTCTCGTATGTTTTTGGACATTGGTGAAGAGCGTGCATATTACGATGCAGTTAAGACTTCCTCCAATCAATCATCCAAAGCGCGGATCTTTGAATCACGTTACGACCTCGTAAATGGAAATTTTCTTGTAAAAATCGTCGCGTTTCCACGACTCGTTTTGAATGTTGCTGAGTGGATGATTCTGAACGCGGCAGGTTCGGTGAACGCATGGGGTCGCAGTGTCGTTCGCCCGTCCTTAATTGGAGCGGCGATAGTCGCCTTCTTCACGATCGCTTATGCGCCGACTGCCAAGGATTGGTTGAACGCGTTCATAAAAGCGGTGGAGATTACGCTTTTGGTAGGGTACACGAACCACTCACCTGCGAGCCTATCTACAGGAGCCCACTTCCTTGTGCTCGCGAATATGATAGCTGGCCTTTTTTGGTACGTCGTGTTCATACCAACTCTCATAAATCGTGTTAGCCGTGTCCGGTAGGATCCCTTCTCGACCAACCATAAGGTTTGTTAGGTGCTTCTTTCCCTCGTTCTTTTTGGAAGCCGGGCTCGCGGAGACCACAGGCTATCTTCCGATGTCGATTTGCTCGGTGTAGTTGACGGCGGCACGATCAAGGATGAGATATCTAGCCGCGGCGCTAGCTTTTATCGTTATCCAATTGGCTCTCTTCAAAAAAAAGCCGAAGGCGGTGACCTTTTTCTACTGCATCTCACTACTGAAGGAAGAGTGCTACACGATACGGCAGGAATATTTCTGGATGTCTGCCAAAGATTCCGATTTCGAGATAGCTATCACGCCGAAATCCGAGAGGCCTCAGCGATAGTGTGGTTTTTGGCGTATCGCCCAAAGCTTCTCGAAGTTCGGCTACTAAGAAAGCGACTCGTTTGGGCGTTTAGAACTATTTTAATTGCTAGATCAGCAGAACAGAGTGTCCCTAATTTCTCGTCTGCGGCGCTGGCCAAATTCTCTAGTATGCCTGAGCTTAAGTTGGTAATCGACAAACGTTTCGTACTGCCTTCTGAAGCTCTTTGTAAAGTCGCCAAAAAAATCGTATCGGAATTCGGCCTTTCACGAGATGAACTCGTTTGGCCAAGCGATATCGAGGCTCAGCGGGACTTTCTTTCAAAACTTGGCGGTGTAGCGAAGGGAACTGTTGAGCGATCCCAACGGGGTCGCAAAGACAAGGAGCTACTTCAGTATGCCACTGGGCACCCCTACCTCTGAGGCGATACGCATTCAGGGATGCTGGAGGAGGCAGGTCGCCTAAGCAAAATACTCCTGCAGCGGCCTGACCTCGAGGCTCCCCGCCTTCAACGCCGCAATCGCTTCCGCCACGGCCGCCGCGCCCGACAGCGTCGTGTAATACGGCACCTTCTGCATCAGCGTTGCGCGGCGGAGCGACTTCGAGTCCGACACCGCTTTCTGGCCGTCCGTGGTGTTGAAGACGATCTGGACCTGGCGGTTGCGGATGGCGTCTTCGATGTGGGGGCGTCCCTCAAGCACCTTGTTGATCTTCTGGGCGTCGACGCCGTTCTCGGCGAGGAAGCGGGCGGTGCCGGAGGTCGCCAGCACTTTGAAACCCTGGCCGGCGAGGCGTTTCACCGCCGGCAGGATGCCGGCCTTGTCCTCGTCGCGCACCGAGACGAACAGCGTGCCGGAGCGCGGCAGGTCGACGCCGGCGCCGAGCTGGCTCTTGGCGAAGGCGAGCGCGAAGTCGCGGTCGAGGCCCATGACTTCGCCGGTCGAGCGCATTTCCGGGCCAAGCAATATGTCGACGCCGGGGAAGCGGGCGAAGGGGAAGACGGCTTCCTTGACCGCTATGTGGCCGGGGTTCCTGGGGTCGGGCATGGCGCCGTAATGGGCGAAGGCATCTTCAAGTGTCTCGCCGGCCATGATGCGGGCGGCGATCTTGGCGATGGGACGGCCGATGGTCTTGGCGACGAAGGGCACGGTGCGCGATGCCCGCGGATTGACCTCCAGCACATAGACCGTGCCGTCCTTGATCGCATACTGCACGTTCATCAGGCCGCCGACATTGAGCGCGCGGGCAAGGGCCGCCGTCTGGCGCTCCAGCTCGTCGACCAGCTCGGAAGGCAGCGAGTGAACGGGGAGCGAGCAGGCGCTGTCGCCGGAGTGGATGCCGGCCTCCTCGATGTGTTCCAGAATGCCTGAGACGAATGTCGACTTGCCGTCGCAGAGGCAGTCGACATCGACCTCGATGGCGCCGGAGAGATAGGTGTCGAACAGCAGCGGGTTCTTGCCCAGCAGCGTGTTGATCTGGCCGGTCTTGTCGTTGGGGTATTTCTGCTTGATGTCCTCCGGCACCAGGCCAGGCACGGTGTCGAGCAGATAGGATTGCAGCATGCCCTCGTCATGGATGATCTGCATGGCGCGGCCGCCGAGCACATAGGAGGGGCGCACCACCAAGGGGAAACCGAGCTCGCCGGCGACGAGGCGGGCCTGCTCGACAGAATAGGCGATGCCGTTCTTCGGCTGGCTGAGGTTGAGCTTGTGCAGCAGCTTCTGGAAGCGGTCGCGGTCTTCGGCGAGATCGATCATGTCGGGCGACGTACCGAGGATCGGGATGCCGGCCTTCTCCAGCGCATCGGCCAACTTCAGCGGCGTCTGGCCGCCGAACTGGACGATAACGCCGACCAGTTCGCCCGAGGCCTGTTCGGCGCGCAGGATCTCCAGCACGTCCTCCGCCGTCAGCGGTTCGAAGTAGAGCCGGTCGGAGGTGTCGTAGTCGGTCGAGACGGTCTCGGGGTTGCAGTTGATCATGATCGCTTCATAGCCGGCGTCGCGCAGCGCGAAGGCGGCATGGCAGCAGCAATAGTCGAACTCGATGCCCTGGCCGATGCGGTTCGGACCGCCGCCAAGGATGACGACTTTTTTCCGCGCTGACACTTGCGCTTCATTGGCCAGCGCGCCGGCGAAGGGCACTTCGTAGGTCGAGTACATGTAGGCGGTGGGCGAGGCGAACTCGGCCGCGCAAGTGTCGATGCGCTTATAAACCGGATGAACGTCGAGCTTTTCACGAATCTTCGCAATCACTTCGGCGTCGGTCTTCGTCAGCGAGGCGAGGCGGGCATCGGAGAAGCCCATCGCCTTCAGCATGCGCAGATTGACGGCGTCTTGCGGAATGCCGTGCTCGCGGATGCGGGCTTCCATGGAAACGATGCCGGCGATCTGTTCGAGGAACCACGGGTCGATCTTGCACATGGCGTGCACGTCTTCCAGCGAGGTGCCCATGCGGATCGCCTGCGCCACCATGCGCAGCCGGTCGGGCGTCGGCGTGCCGAGCGCGGCGCGGATGGCGTTGCGGTCGTCGGCGTGGTTGGCAGCCACGGCACCGTGGCCGAGGCCGGGGATCTCGATCTCGTCTAGGCCGGTGAGGCCGGTTTCCAATCCACGCAAAGCCTTCTGCAGGGACTCCTGGAAGGTGCGGCCGATGGCCATGACTTCACCGACAGACTTCATGGCGGTGGTCAGCACCGGCTCGGCGCCGGGGAATTTCTCGAAGGCAAAGCGCGGGATTTTGGTGACGACGTAATCGATGCTCGGCTCGAAGGAGGCGGGCGTGGCGCCGCCGGTGATGTCGTTCTCCAGCTCGTCCAGTGTGTAGCCGACGGCGAGCTTGGCCGCGATCTTGGCGATGGGGAAGCCGGTCGCCTTCGAAGCCAAAGCGGAGCTGCGCGAGACGCGCGGGTTCATCTCGATGACGACGAGGCGGCCATCGGCCGGGTTGACGGCGAACTGCACGTTGGAGCCGCCGGTCTCGACGCCGATCTCGCGCAGCACCGCGATCGAGGCGTTGCGCATCATCTGGTATTCCTTGTCGGTCAAGGTCAGCGCGGGGGCGACGGTGATCGAGTCACCGGTGTGTACGCCCATCGGGTCGATGTTCTCGATCGAGCAGACGATGATGCAATTGTCCGCCTTGTCGCGGACGACCTCCATCTCATACTCCTTCCAGCCGAGCACGCTTTCCTCGATCAGCACTTCGGTGGTCGGCGAAGCGTCGAGGCCGGACTGGACGATGTCGTAGAATTCGGCGCGGTTGTAGGCGATGCCGCCGCCGGTGCCGCCCATGGTGAAGGACGGGCGGATGATGGCGGGCAGACCGACATGGTCGAGCGCCTGCGCGGCGATCGCCATGCCGTGGCTGATGTAGCGCTGCTTGCGGTCGCCTTCGCCGAGATTCCAGCGGGTTTCCAGCGCGTCGAGCGCGGCGTCGAGATCGGCAGGGGCCTCGGCCTTGACGGCGGCGCGCTCGGCCTCATGCGTCTTGCGGTCGGCGTTCTTGACATCGGTGGCATTGGCCAGCATCGACTTCGGCGTTTCGAGGCCGATCTTCTTCATCGCCTCGCGAAACAGCGCCCGGTCCTCGGCCTTGTCGATGGCCGTGGCGTCGGCGCCGATCATCTCGACATTGTAGCGCTCGAGCACGCCCATGCGGCGCAGCGACAGAGCGGTGTTTAGCGCGGTCTGGCCGCCCATGGTTGGCAGCAGCGCGTCGGGCCGCTCCTTGGCGATGATCTTGGCGACGACTTCAGGCGTGATCGGCTCGATATAGGTGGCGTCGGCCAGCTCCGGGTCGGTCATGATGGTGGCCGGGTTGGAATTGACCAGGATGACGCGAAAGCCCTCCTCCTTCAGCGCCTTGCAGGCCTGTGTGCCGGAATAATCGAACTCGCAGGCCTGGCCGATGACGATGGGGCCGGCCCCGATGATCAGGATCGACTTGATGTCGGTGCGTCTTGGCATCGTTGTGAGTTCCGTTCGGCGAGCGGCTTGCACGAAAAACCGGGACGGGAAGACCCGGCCGGTTGTGCTTGCGATTCTGGTATCAGGCTAGGAGGGCCTTATAGGGAAGAGTTTTGGGAGATGTAACCCCGAAAATGAGGCCAGGCAGTAGGGATTAGGCAGTAGGGATCAGGCAGCAGGGATTAGGCAGTGGGGATTAGGCAGGAGCGAGGTTAAGGCGCCTATTGCCCATTCCCTACTGCCTGACACCTAACCCCCCAGCGCGAGCTGATCCGTAATCTCAAACCGCTCGGATACCCCGACGCGGATCATGTTGAGGCTGCCTTCCCTTGTGAAGCGGAAGTCCTTGCCCAAATCCGAGCCGGCCGGCATGCCGGCATTGAAGGAGATGACGCGCGTGCCGCCATCGGGCCAGGTCACGGTGATGTCTGCCTTGCCGGCGCCATTGTGGACGATGTTGACGGCGCAGCGGGTCATCGGCTGGCCGACATAACGGGCGCAGGGGATATCGGCGGCGGCGCCGAGGGCGGGCGGGGGTTCCAGCCGTGCATCGGTTTGCGTAGCGGTCGCAGCTTTGGCCTGGTCCGGCCGTGGCGTCGGGGATGGTACCCCCGGCGCGGACGTCGCATCTGGTGCGACTTCCGCATTCGCGGCGGAATCCTGTACCGGCTTCCCTGTGGTCTCCGTCGCCGGAGCCTCCGTGGCAGCGATCTCGCCCGTCGTCGGGCTTTCATTGGCTGCGAAGGCGAGGCCATAAGCATCCTGCATGGCGGTCCTGCCGATCTCGGCGGCGGATTTCGGTGCGCCTGGATCCGTGCCGCCAAGGCGCTCCGTCAGGTCGAGTGGGGCCGGCTCGGGTGCAGCCGGGGTGGGTGGAGCCTGAGTGGGTACAGGCGGAGCGGCAGAGGCGGCGGGTGCAGTCGTCCGGGGTGTTGCGGCCACGTCGGCCGGCTGCGTCGACATGTCGGGCGCGAGCGCGGGGCCGCCGGCTTCAGCGCTGGCGGTCACCTGGGGCGGCGCGGCGTCTACTTCGACCACGGTCGGATTGTCGGGGATAAGATAGCGCGCGGGCGCCCAGCCTTTGACCAGTGGATTGTCAATCTCCTCGACCTTGCACCAGCGGTGGCCGTCCACTTCGTTGCAGCCGAAATTCCTGACGCTCGAGCCGATCGGCAGACGCGCCTGGGTTCTGCCGACCGGCGACGGCGTGGCCCGGATGTTGAGGAGATCGCCTGGGCCGAGCTCGGTCACTATGGAAACGATGTCGGCAGGCGCGTCCTCGGCATTGGCTCGGCAAGCTCACCAACAACGGGCCCACCACCAACGGACCCGCCAACAACCGGGCTGCCCGCAGGAGCGGAGCGCCAGTCAGTCGATGCAAAATGGTTCGGATTGTGCGCCTCATCATTTGGCCGTGCGCCGATTACCCTTGCGGCAGCAGTCCTGCCGTATGCCAAGGCGGTTTTATAAGGGACGATACGCGGCCATGTAAGTCTGAAAATGCGTCCGATGTTTGGTGCCGCGAGGCGGAAGCAGGGCGCAGCCGTGCGGTCAAGCGGAGCCTTGCCAAGAGGGTTTGGGCATGAAGCCGGTCCTCAGCGCATGCGCCCATTCCGGTCGGCCCGCCTGTGCGGCCTGTCTCGCCGCCGCTTCGTGGTCGTAGTCGACGGCGATGGTCTCGAAACGGTCTGGACCATCGCCATCCAAGGTGAGGATGCCGTAGCGCGCATGCGGGCTGCCTTGCTCCGAAACATGCGCCGGGGGCGTGTCATCTTCATAGGCGGGGGCGCCGACGCTGCCGGGATTGAAGAGCAAGGGGCCGCCGGGGATACGGACCAGTTCCGCGCGGTGGCTGTGGCCGCACAGCACGATGCGGCAGGCCGGGTCCAGCGCCTGCAACCGCCGCTGAATAGCGGCAAGCGGCGCGCGCACCAGTTGGCCATCGACGATCGCGTCGAGCAGGTATTTCTCGTCATGGTCGGGCCGCGCATGGAAAGCGACCACGCCGGGAACAATCTCCAGCGTGAAAGGCAGGGCGAACAGCGCCTCGCGCTGCGTCTCCGTCAGCCGCTCCTGGGCGTACCGGTCAGAAGCCCACATCGTATCGTCGGCCGGATCGACGGCGACGCGGCGGTCATGGTTGCCGCGCACAGTCGGCAGGTCGAGCGCTTCGAGCCGCTCGAACGTCTCGCGCGGCCAAAGCGGACCGGAGACGCAGTCGCCCAGGTTGACGGTTAGATCGGCGCCGCCGCGCCGCGCCAGATCGGCGAGCACGGCATCCAGCGCCAGCACATTGCCATGGATGTCGGCGAGAACGGCAATGCGCATGCGGCGGGCTCCTTGGTGCAGCCCCGTTGGAGGCTTGCGGCCCGTCTTCCTATCAAGGCGCTGCCTTCATTATCAAGCCTTTGAGATCGTTCGAGACAGCCGGAGTTGGCTATCGCGGAAGCACTCCCCCTGCTAGCGTCCACGCCGTTCCGAAGTTCATCCGGGGGAGGACAGGCGATGACCCGCGACCAGATGGTTGCCCACCTCCGCGCCGCCAATGACGTCGCGCGCGAGACTGCCGCGCATGGGCACCATCCTTTCGGCTGCGTGCTCGTCGGCCCCGACGATCGCATCCTGATGCGGCAAGGCAACATCAACACCGTGCGCCACGCCGAGACCGAGCTCTCCCGGCGTGCCGCCGACACCTATCCGCCGGATTTCCTCTGGTCCTGCACGCTGGTCACAACCGGCGAGCCCTGTGCGATGTGCACGGGAACGCTGTACTGGGCGAATATCGGCCGGCTGGTCTACGGCTTCGAGGAAACCAAGCTTCTCGCGCTGACTGGCAACCACGCCGAGAATCCGACGATGAACCTCTCGTCGCGCACAGTCCTCGGCTCCGGGCAGAAGCCGGTCGAGGTCCACGGACCCTTCCCCGAGATGGACGAAGAGCTCCTCGCCCCGCATATCGGTTTTTGGCAGCGCTAGGACCTTGACTTCTAAACCGGTTAGGCCGGCATTTCGATGTCGTGGCCACCGACGATGGGCAGAGCCGGATCATCTCCGGCCGCCGCAATCACGCTGTCGAGCAGGCCGGGGAAGCGGGCGTCGAGGTCGGCGCGGCGCAGCGTGATCATCCGGTTGGTGCCGGCCACTTCCGCGCGGGTGACGCCGGCCTCACGCAGTTTGGCCAGGTGATAGCTGAGATTGGTCTTGGAGCCGAGGTCGAGGAACCGGCTGCAGTTCAGCGGCACGCCTTCCTTGCTGGCGAGATAGCGCACGATGGCGAGTCGGGTCGGGTCGCCAAGCACGCCGAGCACAACCGGCAGGCTGATCTGGTCTGTATTGGGGTGCGGCAAAGTCATGGCCCGAAACTAAGCACAGTCGGTGGCGATTTCAACGCGTCCATGTTTCGCGGGCATGCACAGTCCGCTTCGCGATTGGCCCAATGGCTGTCCTGACACAGGGCTGTCAGCAGGCTTCAGCTATTTTCGTCTGGCTTCATTGACATCACGCTCTGTTATGTCCAATTGTTCAATAAGTTTTGAACTAAGGACACGCCCTATGGACAAGCGCCTCTTCTGGCTTGCGCTCGGATCGTTCACGATCTCGACCGAAGGCTTCGTCATCTCCAGCCTGCTGCCTGACATCGCCACCGACGCCCGCATTTCCATTCCGCTCGCCGGCACGCTGATCACCGCCTTCGCGCTGGCTTACGCCATCGGCACGCCGATCCTGGCAACGCTGACCGGCGAATGGGACCGGCGCCGCGTCATCTTGTGGACGCTGGCGTTCTTCGTCATCGGCAATGTGGTGGCGGCGCTGAGCTCGTCCTTCGAGCTGCTGCTCATTGCCCGCATCATCATGGCGCTGTCGTCAGGCCTGTTTGCCGCGACCGCTCAAGGCACGGCGGTGGCGCTGGTCGATGACCACCACCGGGCGCGGGCCATTGCAGTCGTCGTCGGCGGAACCACGGTGGCGGTTGCGCTGGGTGCACCGCTCGGCGCGCTGGTTGCCACGATAGCCGGCTGGCGCGGGACCTTCTTTGCCATTGCCGGGCTCGGCGCGCTGGTCGGCGCCATCCTGTGGTACCGGCTGCCGCGCGGAATTGTCGGCACCAAGCTGCCGCTCAGGCGGCGGCTGGCTGCGGCGCTGCGCCCCGGCGTCATGCCGATCCTGCTGACCACCGCTCTTGCCCTGATCGGCGCCTTCTCGGTGTTTTCCTATATCGCGCCGCTGGCCATCCAGAGCGGCGGCCTCAGCCCGATTGCGCTGCCCGGCATGCTGCTCGCCTTCGGTGTCGGCGCCGTCATCGGCAACATAGCCGGCGGCCAGGCGGCCGACCGTTTTGGTGCGACGCGCACCGTCGGCTGGTCTCTGGCGCTGAGCGCCGTCATGCTGGTGATGCTCTCGGTCATCCCGACCTTCCTGCCGCAGCATCTCGCCGGGCCGGCATTGATGGCCATGATGGTGCCGTGGGGCATGGTCGGCTGGGCATTTCCGCCGGCGCAGGCCAGCCGCATCATCAAGCTGGCGCCCGACGCCGCCCCGATCGTGCTGTCGCTCAACGCTTCGGCCCTCTATCTCGGCGTGGCGCTGGGTGCTGTGGTCGGCGGCGCCGTGCTGCGCTACGGCGTGCCGGCCGATCTCGGCCTGGTCGCCGCCATCTTCCCGCTGATCGGGCTTGGGGTGGTGCTGGCCGGCCGCTGGGCGGCCCGGCCGGTCGCCATGCCGGCCGAATAGATCTTTGCAAAGGACCGGCGGCCGCTCTTTCAGCTTGAAGGGGCGGCTGCGGGCACGTCGTAGTCCAGCGCCGCGACTTCATCCAGCATAGCGCGCAGATCTGCCGCTCGCTGCTGGCCGACCAGCGCCTCGAAGCGCTGCTGGGCAATGGTCCACAATTTCGTCGTCTCCTCGAGCTTGGCCAGGCCTTGGTCGGTCAGCCGCACCCGCTTGACGCGGCGATCGTCCTTGTCAGCGAAGGTGTCGACATAGCCGTCGCGGATCAGCGGCTTCAGCGTGTGGCCGAGCGCCGAGAGATCCATGACCATCGCTTCGGCTATCGTGCCCATCGCCGGCTCGTTGCTGACATGGATCTGGTAGAGCAGGCCGTACTGCGTGCCCTTCAGACCCGAAGGCGAGATTACATCGTCATAGAAGCGGCCGAGCTTGCGCGCGGCGCGCCGCAGCGTGGCGTTGTTGCAAAGGCTGAATCCCGGCAGCGCGGTCTTGCTCATCACGACTCCTTGCCGGCAAACCGCTGCCGGCCTGTCGCAGAAATAGTTTCTGCCGCCTCCGTTGACAAGATGGTGGTATATGCCTACTTCCCGGAAAGTGGTATATGCCACTAATTGGAGATCAGGGCGGGACGAGGGTTCATCGACCTGTCTCGCCGGGCAGAAAAAAGGAACAGGACAATGAGTGGACAGGACAACAAGGGTACCGCAGTCGTCACCGGCGCATCGGCCGGCATCGGCGCGGTCTATGCCGACCGGCTGGCCGGGCAGGGCTACGATCTGGTGCTGGTGGCGCGGCGCGCCGACCGGCTGGAGGAACTGGCTGAAAAGCTGCGATATGCCTACAAGCGCAAGGTCAGCGTGATTGCCGCCGACCTCGCCGACGACAATGATGTGCGCCGCGTCGAGCAAGCGATCGCAGCCGACGATAGCGTCACGCTGCTGGTCAACAATGCCGGTATGGGCGGCCAGCAGGTGGTGGCAACGGCCGACGCCGACGAGGCCGAGCGCATGATCAAGGTCAACGTCATCGCCTTGACCCGCCTGACCCGCGCCGTTCTGCCGGGGCTTCTTGCGCGCAACCGCGGCGCCATCGTCAACATCGCCTCTGTGCTCGCCTATGATACCTCGTTCGGCGGCATCTACAGCGGCACCAAGGCCTATGTCGTCAACTTCACCGAGGCCCTGCACCGCGAAGCCGCCGGCACCAATGTGAAGGTGCAGGCGGTGCTGCCGGGCGCGACCCGCACCGATTTCTGGGAGCTCGCCGGTGGCGACATCGACAATTTGCCGAAGGAGATCATCATGACCGCCGACGATATGGTCGATGCCGCGCTTGTGGGCCTATCCAGGGGCGAAGCCGTCACCGTGCCGGCACTGGCCGATGCGGGGAAGCTCGACACGTTCCTCGGCGCCCGGCAGGCCTTCTATGGCAGCCTGCACGCCGACAAGCCCGCGGCCCGCTACGCGGCCTGAGAGTAGCTGGTTCGCTTCGCGAACCAGGACCCCCACCCCGACCCGCTATGCGGGTCGACTTACCGGGGCGAGCCACGGGTCTCGCCTGTCCTTCGGACCCCACAAGGGGGAGGGTAGAAGGCGCGCTCTCTTACCTTCCCCTTGCGGGGAGGTCGGACTGCAGGTCCGGGTGCGGTACTGGCGCCGACCTCTGCGTTTACGCTCCCCGCCACATCGGAATGATCGACGCAGCCAGCACCAGCGCCAGCACGATGTTGAGCGCGCGCCATTGCCATTCGGTCTTGAGCAGCCGTGCCAGCACCATGCCCGCCACGCACCAGATCGACAGCGAGATGGCTGCGGTGAAGCCGAAGGTCGAGCCGAGCAGCAGCGCGAGTTGTCCCGGACCGTCGGCAAGGGCTGCGAACGAGGCCGCCGCACCCAGTCCCATCGCCCAGCCCTTCGGGTTCATCCATTGAATGCCGGCGCCGCCCAAGAAGCTGTTGGGTTTTGCCATCGCCACATCGAGATCAGGCGGCCCGGCGCGGCCGATCTTGATTGCCAGCCAGATGAGATAGAGCGAGCCGATGATTTTCATCGCCAGTTGCAGCGACGGCATGGCCAGCAGCAGACCGGCGAGCCCGGCGGCGGCAACACCGGTCACGGTGGCGAGGCCGGCGGCGCTGCCGACCAATAGGGGAACGGAACGGCGAAAACCGAACTGCGCGCCTGAAGCGGTCGACAGGGTGGTGGCGATGCCGGGCGTGACGGTGGCCACGAAGGCAAACAGGATGAGCGGAAAGATGGGCTGCAACATGAGGCGTCCTCCATCGAAGGCCCTACGGTAGACTTCTGCATACTTCAGTAAATGCAATGTTTGCGATGGTTGGCATTAGCAGATATAATGCCAACCATGATCCGCAACCTCGACACAGCGCTGATCCGCACCTTCGTCACTGTCGCCGACAAGGCCAGCATGACGGCGGCGGCGAACGCGCTGCATCTGACGCAAGGCGCCGTCAGCCAGCAGATCAAAAGGCTGGAGGAGGCGCTGGGCTGCAGCCTCTTCGAGCGCGACCGGCGTGGCTTGCGGCTGACGCGGCCCGGCGAGCGGCTGTTCGGCAAGGGCAAACGGTTGCTTGGCCTCAATGACGAGATCTGGGCCGAGATGGCGGGCACCGAGGCCGCCGGCCAGGTGCGGCTCGGTGTTCCCTATGACCTTGTCGGCACCTTGCTGGCGCCGGTGCTGAAGGCCTATGCCGAGACCTATCCGCAGGTTGAGATATCCCTACTCTGCGCCGCCTCGCCGGATCTTGCCGCGGCCCTTGCGGCCGGCACTATCGACCTTGCCGTCATCGAGGAACCGGTCGGCCCGTCCGCCGGTGAGTGCCTGGCCATTGACCGGCTGGTCTGGGTGGGGGCCAAGGGCGGCGTCGCCCGCGCCAAGCGGCCGCTGCCGGTGTCGATCGTCGCCGACACCTGCGCCTTCCGCCCGGTGGTGCTGTCGGCGCTGAACGAGCACGGGCTGGAATGGCGCACCGTGTTCGAGAACGGCAACATCGACGCCACGACCGCGACGGTGCGCTCCGACCTTGCCGTCACCGCCTGGCTGGCCTCCACCGTGCCCGCCGACCTCGACATCCTGCCTTTCGATGCCGGGCTGCCGCCGCTGCCGAATTTTTCCATCAATCTGCATTTGCCGAGGTTTGGCGCGGCGCCTGCCGCGCAGGAGTTCGCGCGGTATATCCGGGATGGGCTGGAACGGCGGGCTGTGGCGGCTTGACAGAACTTGGATTTCCTCTCCCCCGTCGATCGGGGAGAGGTGTCGAGCGAAGCTCGACGGAGTGGGGGTCGACCCTTAGCGCGGTACGGCAGGATTCTTGCGCCTTGTCCCTGTTCAATGTCCGTTGGCGACCGTTGCCAGGTGGTTCCCCCACTCCGTCGCTGCTTCGCAGCGCCACCTCTCCCCCTCCGGAGGGAGAGGAAAGGTGCCCGCCTCTGTTACTTCCAGTTCTTGCGTCGCTCGAGCTCTGCCTCTGACGGCTCTTGCGTGGCGAACGACCCGACCTTGACCTCACCCCCGCGTTCGTAGGTCGCCATCATGACGCCGGTGGTGGTAGCCTGCGACTTCACCAGCTTGAAGGCGGCCGGCATCGCGCCGTCGCCAAACAGCCGCTTGCCCTTGCCCAGCAGCAGCGGGAAGATCATCAACCGGATCTCGTCGATCAGCCCGTTGGCGAGCAAAGTCTGGATCAGCTCGCTCGAACCCTGGATGAGCAGGTCAGGCCCATCTTCCTTCTTGAGGCGGCGCAACGCCGCGACGATATCTTCTCCAAGCCATTGCGTATTTTCCCAGGTGAGCGAATCCGGCCGATGCGTCGCCACATATTTAGTGGCAGGGTTGAAGACGTCTCCGATGGCATCTTTCTGATACGGCCAGTAAGCGGCGAAGATGTCGTAGGTTCTGCGGCCGAGCAGCAGGGCGAAGGGCTTAGAGAACAATTCCTCCATGGCCACGCCCGCCACCTCGTCGAAGTAGTGGAACGTCCAGCCGCCGAACTCGAAGCCGCCAACCGGGTCTTCTTCCGGGCCGCCCGGCGCCTGCATGACGCCGTCGAGGCTGACGAAGGTAGCGGCGATGATCTTTCGCATTGGATTTTCCTTTTCCAGGATCCGCGCCGTCAGGGCCGGATTTCGATCTAAGGACGGACAGGCCGGCGGCCGCCCGACAGGCGTTGGCAAAAAAACGCTGCGGCCGACAAGAGTACCTACCGCCGTCGCCCGCCGCCAAGCGCCTGCGACGAAAACCAGACATCGCCGATGATGGCGGTGGCGGTCCGGTCCGGCGCCCTGTCTGATGTCAGCCAGATCGAACGGCTGCGCGCGGCCTTCTGGAGGTCGGGGATTTTGGCCGCCGAACCGGCGACCGAGGCGCCGACGCAGGGGATGAACCACGAGCGCATGAAGGGGTCGCAGGCAAAACCTTGTTTGGTGCGGGTCACCATTACGGCCAGGCCGACGCCCTGGGACGGGCGCCAGGGAAAGATCATGCGGCCGCCCGCTTTCAGCGCCCGCAGCCAGGCAGCCGGCGGTGCGACGACACCGGCATTGACATAGATGATGTCGGACGGCGGCAGATCGCCGGTGACGGCATCGCCGTGGATGACGCTTACATTGCCGTAGGTCTCGAGATTCTTTGTCGCTCTGGCAGCAAGATCGGCCTCCAGTTCGAAGGCGGTCACCGGGCCGGGCGCAACCAGCCGGGCCAGCAAGGCGGTGTAGTAGCCGGTGCCGGCGCCGATATGGCTGACGGCCTCGTCCGGTCTGGGGGCGATCCTGCCGATCCACATGGCGTGCAGGGAGGGTTCGCCATTGTTGATGCCCTTGTCGGCATCGAGCGCCACCAGCACGTCCTGATAGATGTGAACAGGATCGGCGCTCGGCGTCATGATCTTGCCGTTGCCGGTGGTGAGCGCCCTGCCGGCGACTACCGCCCAGGGTCCGGGACCGAGAAAGGCCTCGCGCGGAACGGTGGCGAACGCCTCTTCGAGGCGCGGGTCGGCCGAGCCGGCATTGGCCGCCATCAGCTGCGCGTAAAATTTCCTGGCGTCTTCGACACTTGTCATGATGGCGAGCAAGATAGCGCAAGCCGCCGGTTTTTCGGGAATGAGAATCAGCCGACGCCGAAGACGGTGTCGTAGAGCAGCTTGAAGTTGAGCACCAGGATGACCGCCGCGACCACCCAGGCGAGGGCCGCCACGCCGCGGGGAATGGCAAGGTTGCCCATCTTCTTCTTGTCGGAGACGAACTGCACCAGCGGGATGACTGCGAAGGGCAGCTGCATCGACAGTACCACCTGGCTGAAGACCAGCAACTGGCCGGTGCCCTTTTCGCCATAGAGCGCGGTGACGACCACCACCGGGACGATGGCGATGCCGCGCGTCAGCAGCCGGCGCGCCCATTGCGGAATGCGCAGGCGCAAAAAGCCTTCCATGACGATCTGGCCGGCAAGCGTTGCCGTAACCGTCGAGTTGAGGCCGGAGGCCAGTAGCGCCACCGCAAACAGGATGGAGGCGATGCCGAGGCCGAGCAGTGGCGACAAGAGCTCGAAGGCCTGGCCGATCTCGGCGACATCCTGATGGCCGGTGCCATGGAAGGCCACCGCCGAGACGATCAGGATCGAGGAGTTGACGAACAGCGCCAGGACGAGCGCGATGGTCGAGTCCGTCGTCGCCCATTTAATGGCGTCGCGCTTGCCTTTTTCGGTCCGTTCATAGGCGCGTGTCTGTACGATCGAGGAGTGCAGGTAGAGATTGTGCGGCATCACCGTGGCGCCGATGATGCCGATGGCGATGTAGAGCATCGCCGGATTGGTGACGATCTCCGTCGACGGCACGAACATCGAATGCAGGATCGAGCCGACCGGAGGGGCAGCGGCAAAGATCTGGATGGCGAAACAGCCGAAGATGATGATCAGAAGCGCGATGACGAAGGCTTCGAGATAGCGGAAACCCTTGTTCATCAAGAGCAGCACGATGAAGGCGTCGAGCGCCGTCAGCAACGCGCCGCCGATCAGCGGAATGCCGAACAGAAGCTGCAGCGCGATCGCCGTGCCGATCACCTCGGCGAGGTCGCAGGCGATGATGGCGAGTTCGCAGGCGATCCACAGCACGAAACTGACGGGACGCGGATAATAGGCGCGGCAGGCCTGGGCGAGGTCGCGGCCGGTGGCGATGCCAAGCCGGGCGGCAAGCGCCTGCAGCAGGATCGCCATCAGGTTGGACAGCATGATGATGAACAATAGCGTGTAGCCGAACTGGGCGCCGCCGGCGAGGTCGGTGGCCCAGTTGCCCGGATCCATATAGCCGACCGAGACCATGTAGCCCGGTCCCATGAAGGCGAACAGGCGGCGGAACCAGACGCCGGACTGCGGCACCGCAATCGTGGAGTTCACCTCGCGCAGGCTGGGAGGATTGTCCTCCGGCCTGTCAAATCGCCAGGATGATCCCAAGGTTGCGTCGGCTTCGGACATGGAGGGCTTTCCATTGGATGGATTGATGTCTCTCATCCTATCTACGCCAGGGCTCAACATTATGCAATAGGCTATATTTCATTGTATGTGCTTCTCATGAGGCAGCCAAGGGCCCAGAAAGGGGGTGATCGCAAACGCCGGTTGCGCCTGCTATGGAATGCAAATAAACGGCTGGAACAGTTAAGCCCGTGCTATGAATGGCAAAGGGCGATTGATTTGTCGAAAGCCAATTCTTGCCAAAAGGTATGAGGGAACACGTATTGGCACTGAAGCATAAACCGGTTCGACGCGAAGAGCCGCTTCCGGATGCCGATGTCCATTCCGAAGGCTTCAGGCAGCAGCGCCAAGCGCGCCGCAGCGCGCTGGTCGAGGACTATGTCGAGCTGATCGCCGACCTGATCGAGGACGGCAACGAGGCGCGCCAGGTGGATATCGCGGCGCGGCTCGGCGTCGCCCAGCCGACCGTGGCCAAGATGCTGACCAGGCTGTGCGCCGATGGGCTGGTCTCCAGAAAACCGTATCGCGGCGTTTTCCTGACCGATGCCGGCCGCAAGGTTGCGGAAGAAAGCCGCATTCGCCACCAGACGGTCGAAGCGTTTTTGCGTTCGCTCGGCGTCAGCGCCGAGACGGCGCGCATCGATGCCGAGGGCATCGAGCACCATGTCAGCGCCGAGACGCTGGAAGCCTTTCGCAAGGCGATGATAGCGCCGCGCTGAGTCGCGCCGGCGCCGCACCACTGGAACCTCCGCACGTCAGGCTCGTTGCTCCTGACGTTGCGCGTGATTGCTGCGCGCCAAGGAGGAAAACATGGGCGTCGAACAGGCACCGACCGCGAAGGGCAAGCAGGCGGCCGAGGGTTTGAGGCAGACAGCGGCAAAGGACGAACGCAAGACCGAGGCCGAAGCCGGCCAGCCGATGAAGAAGGGCGCCGCGCGTTTCGAGGAACGCTCCAAAAGCTCGGACGGCAAAAGCGCCGGCACCAAGCAGAAGATCTGAGTTCTGTTCGCAAGCGGCAACCTGCCGCTCATTCCTCGGTGTCCTGCACCCAACTGCGCGGATGGCCGTCGACGCGGAACTGGAATATGAAATAGGGCGGAATGCAGGAGCCCTTGCCAGGCTTGGCTGCGGCCAAATCGTCGTAGCCGGCGGTGCAGATATAGTCCTCGCGGCAGGGATGCGCCTTGCCGCAGGCGCGCAGGCCGGCGGTCTTGGTGAATTCCTTGGTGCAGAATTTGTGGTCCTTGCCCGACGCGATGCAGTCGTTGAAACCGGTCTTGGCGAGGCGGCCGCAAGTCGCCTCGTCGGGAAGCTTGTCGCAGCTTGCCTTGCGCAGCATGCCCCCGGGAAAGCCACCGGTCTTCTGCTCGGGGTTGTCGTAGCGTTGGCGCGCCGCGCCATAGCCAGCGAGCTTGATTACCGGTTTCTTGTCGCGCGCCGGATCGATGGCGCAGGCTTTTGCGGTGGCCGGCGACAGGCGGCAATATTTGTCGCTGCCCCAGCTCGACATCTTGATCTCGCCGAACTCGACGGGGTCGCCGACTGCGGTGGCCGCCTCGCTGACGCAGGTGCCGAAGCCCGGATGGATGTCGCTTTCATGGACGCCGGCGCAGCGCAGGCTTTCGCCGCAGCTCCAGTCCTTGAAGCTGGCATCCTCGCCGCTGTAGCAGATCGAGCCCCAGCCATTGTAGAGATCGGTGCCTTTCAGCGCTTCGGCGAGTTTGGCGTCCGGACGGGCGGCGAAGCCGCGGGAGAAATCCGGATGGCCGCCTGTGGCGAAGTCCTCGACGATCGCGCGGCGGCGCGGCAGGTCGGCGAAGAACACCGCCGAGCCGGGGACGAAGACGGCGTTGCGGCGCGGCTCGCTGGCCGGATCGGCGCCGGTGTAATGGAAGCCGGCAATGCCGTGCGTCTGGTGGCAGCCGGTGCAGGTCATTTCGTTGAGACGCAGATTGAAGCCGGCCACCGATTTCACGCTGCGCAGCGTGTTGCCCCTGGCGACATAATTCTTCAGCGCCTCGTCGATATCGCTGTCATCGAGCAGCCCATAGGCGATGTTGTTTTGCGATCTGGCCATGCCGCCGGGTGCGACCGAGACGGCGCTTGTCGCCAGGAACTTGTCGTCGATGACCAGCCGGCCGCGATCGAGGTCGTAGAGGTTGCGGTCGGTCAGCAGCCATTTGGCGAAGGCCGGCCGGTCGGCCAGAACCACTTTCCGGTCGATCTGGTTCTCCATCTTCGATTCCTGGAAGGTGGACGTCGTTGGGTCCCATTTGAAAATCTTGAGGAGATATTCGGCGTGGCCGCCGAAGTCGCGGCGGCTCGAGGCCGACAGCCGGAGAACCTGCATGTTCAGCTCAAGCCGCATGATCTGCGACGAATTCAGCATGGCGTTGGAGAGCGGCCCTTCGTCGGAGCGCAGCCAGGCTGCCAGTTGCTCGGGCGCAAGGTTCTTCTGGCCGGCGGCGAGCCAGCGCTTGGCGATTTCGGCACAGGAAATGGCGGTGGCGCTTGGACGGTCTCTCGAAGCGCGGGGGCGAGCCTCGCCGGGCCTGGCGTTGAAGACCAGACTCATGGTCAGCGGCAGCCGCGACGAGATGCGTTGCGCTGTCTTTCCCTTCGTGGGCTTCTCCGCCACCGAATAGTGGAAGCGGTAGATCAGCCTGATCTCGCCGCATTCGGTGTGGCCGAGATAGCCGCGGTCCATGCGGTTGACGATGCCGGTCAGGTCGAGCGTCGAGCCGTCATCGTCGATGTATTTCGGGTTGAATTTCTGGCTGGTGTCCTTCGACTTGGCCATGGCCGCGACGTAAGGATCGGGGCTATTGGCAGGCTCGTCGGCGATCTCCTGCTTGACGGCGTTGCGGACAGGGGTCAGCGCGCGCACCGAAAACAGGCCGCGATTGTCGACCTCGCGCGTGAGACCCAGCGCCGGGCCGAGCAGGCGGCTGATCGAGAGGCCGCCACGCTCAAGCGCCTGCAATGTCTCGGAATCGGTTACGGCGACGCTGGAATCGAGCGTCACGGCGCGCGCCGGCGACGGGCCGAGGCATAGCACCACCGCCAGCAGCAGAAATCGACCGATCGTCCGCAAGTCCCCGACACCCCCGTTCGAACCGGATGCTACAGCACGCATGCCGCCTGGACCAGAGTGCGAACGCGATGCCGCTGCCACGAAAAATACTGTGACTTGGCGCAACCATTGCGATAATTGTCTGTTGGGTCGGACTGGGCCATGACATCGGCCAGGCCAGCCGAAAATTTGCATACGGGGAGTTGCCATGCTCTGGAAGGGCCGCCGTCAGAGTGACAATGTCGAGGACGAGCGCAGCGACAGCGGCGGCGGTGGTGGTTTCGGCGGCGGCAGCCCTGGCCAGTTCCGCATCCCGATCGGCGGCCGCACCGGCGGCGGCGGCAGCATCCTGCTGGTCGTCCTCGTGGTGCTGGCCGGATGGTATTTCGGCTTCGATCCGTCGCAGATCCTGGGCACTGGCGAGGGCGGCGGCGTGCTGCCGGGTGGCGGTGGCCAGATCACCGACAACAGCGGCGGCCAGGACGACGGCGCCGGCACGCCTGCTTCCGACGAGATGAAGCAGTTCGTGGCGACCGTGCTGGCCGAGACCGAAGAGACCTGGACCGGCATCTTCCAGTCGCAGGGCCTGAAATACGAGGACCCGAAGCTTGTGCTGTTCAGCGGCCAGATCCGCTCGGCCTGCGGCTCCGCCTCGACGGCAGCCGGACCGTTCTATTGTCCCGGCGACCACAAGGTCTACCTCGACACCACCTTCTTCCAGCAGCTCGACCAGCAGTTCGGCGCCTCGGGCGATTTCGCCCAGGCCTATGTGATCGCGCATGAAGTCGGTCACCATGTGCAGAACCTCACCGGCATCCTGCCCAAGTTCAACCAGATGCGGCAGTCGATGGGTGAGGCGGAAGCCAACCAGATGTCGGTGCGCATCGAGCTGCAGGCCGACTGCTTCGCCGGCGTTTGGGCGCATTTCACCGCGCAGAAGGGCATTCTGGAACAGGGCGACATCGAAGAGGCGCTCAACGCCGCCAAGCAGATCGGCGACGATACGCTGCAGAAGAAGATGCAGGGCTATGTCGTTCCGGAAAGCTTCAACCACGGGACGTCGCAGCAAAGGCAGACCTGGCTGGCGCGCGGCTACAAGAGCGGCAAGCTGTCGGATTGCAACACGCTGACCGGTCCGGTTTGAGGCGCTCGCAAGTTCCAGCCGACCGCGGTTCAAAGCGCATCCGTCGGCGGGCCGATTCACCACCGGCAACAGATGTCAGGAGGAGAACGCCTGAGGCGTTCTCCTATTGTTCCAAAGTGACGCCTCGCCTATAACGGGCGCCCGCCCAAGGGCGGTCCGAGGGAGCAGACGCCATCATGATCGACCCCAAAACCGCCAGGCGGGGCCTTGCGCTCGTCTTCACCACGCTGCTGCTCGACATTATCGGCTTCGGCATGATCATGCCGGTGCTGCCGGCCTTTCTCAGGGAGCTTTCTGTCGTCGGCATCAGCGAAGCGGCGATCGAGGGCGGCTGGCTGTTCTTCGTCTATGCCGCGATGCAGTTCTTCTTCGCGCCGATCATGGGCGGGTTGAGCGACCGCTTCGGGCGGCGGCCGATCCTGCTTGCCTCGGTGCTAACATTCTCGATCGACAATCTGATCTGCGCCATCGCCTGGTCCTATCCGATGCTGTTCATCGGCCGCGTGCTGGCCGGCATTTCGGGCGCCAGCTATTCGACGACGTCGGCCTTCATTGCCGACATCTCGAACGACGACAATCGGGCGAAGAATTTCGGTCTGCTCGGCATCGCCTTCGGCGTCGGCTTCGTCATTGGGCCGGTGCTGGGCGGGCTGCTCGGCACGTTCGGGCCGCGGGTGCCGTTTTACTTTGCCGCCGGGCTTGCCTTCGTGAACTTCCTCATCGCCATGTTCTTCCTGCCTGAAACGCTCGATGAAAAGCACCGCCGCCGCTTCGAGTGGAAACGCGCCAACCCGGTCGGCACGCTGCTGCAGATGCGCCAATATCAGGGCATCGGCTGGATCGGGCTCGCCTTCTTCCTGATGACGCTCGGCCACATGATGTATCCGGCGGTGTGGTCGTTCGTGTCCAACTACCGCTATGGCTGGAGCGAGCAGCAGATCGGCTTCTCGCTCGGCGCCTTCGGCCTGTGTGGGGCGATCGTCATGGCGACGGTGCTGCCGCGCGTGATCCCCAAACTTGGCGAGTGGAAGACGGCGGTGATCGGCCTGACCTTCACGGCGGCCAGCGCCTTCGGCTATGCCTTCGCCTCGCAAGGCTGGATGATCTATGCGGTGATCGTCGTCGGCTGCCTCGAAGCACTGGCCGATCCGCCGCTGAGAAGCCTTGCCGCCGCCAAGGTGCCGCCATCGGCGCAAGGCGAATTGCAGGGTGCGATGACGTCGATCTTCTCGATCACCTCGATCATCACGCCGCTGCTGTACACCGCGATCTTTTCCTGGTTCACCGGACCGAATGCGCCCGTAGTGTTCGGCGGCGCCCCCTATCTGGTTGGCGCGTGCTTCCTGACGCTTGCGGTCATTGTCTTTGTGACGAAAGTTGCGAGGCCGACGGCGGTGAGAAGCGTTGCCACCGGCGCTGCGGAAGATGGAGCCCAGATATGAGCCATGACAGCCGCATAGAGCTGACCAAGGACGGTTTGTCGCTGTCGCGGCTGGTGTTCGGCGCCTGGCGCCTGCTCGACAGCGCCGCGCGCCCGGACGCCGACCAGATCGCGCGGCTGATCGGCACTGCGGTCGATCTCGGCCTTACCAGCTTCGACCATGCCGATATTTACGGGCATTACCAGGTGGAAGCTGCCTTTGGCGCCGGCTTGTCGCGCTGGAGGGCAAGCGCGACAGCATCGAGCTGATCTCGAAATGCGACATCATTCTGGCATCGGCCAACCGGCCTCTGAACCGGCTGAAGCATTACGACACCAGTGCGGCCCACATTGCCGCCTCGGTCGACCGTTCGCTCGCCAATCTCGGCACCGACTATCTCGACCTGTTGCTGCTGCACCGGCCGGATCCGCTGATGGATGCCGACGAGACGGCGGCGGCCCTTGCCGGGCTGGTCAAGTCGGGCAAGGTGAGAGCGGTCGGGGTCTCCAATTTCACGCCGTCGCAGTTCGACCTTCTGGCTTCGCGGCTGCCGTTTGCCTTGGCCACCAACCAGATCGAGATGTCGGTGCTGAAGACCAATGCGCTGATGGATGGCAGCCTCGATCACGCGCAACGCCTCGGCTATGCGCCGATGATCTGGTCGCCGCTCGGCGGCGGCTTGCTGTTCACCGGCAGGGAAGGGCGCGAGGCGCGGGTCAGGGCGGCAATCGCGGCGGTGGCTGCCGAGATCGGCGCCGGCGATCTCGCCGCCGTCGCCATCGCCTGGCTGCTGCGTCATCCGGCGCGGCTGGCGCCGGTGCTCGGCACGATGAAGCCCGAGCGGCTGGCCGTCATGGTCAAGGCGCTGGAGATCGACCTCGACCGCCAGCAATGGTTCGCCATACTGGAGGCCAGCGAAGGCCGGCCGGTGGCGTAAGGTTACCCAGGCGCGAACTTCGAACCCGCCATAGGTGTGTGCTTCGTCCGTTAATGCGGCGCGCAAGCGAAGCGATGAGGAGGGCTTGGGCTCAGGGGATGCCGTCGGCGCTCTCGAAGCCTTCGTCGCTTCGCGCCGTCACAAACAGACCGGTTGACCGGTTTATTCCATTGACCCAAGACAAGGGCAATCGCGCCGCGTTTGTAACTCCGGCTATTCGGAGCATCACGATCTGGGCAACGGCTAGGCGAAGACCTGTAAAATCAAACCCGTTCGGCCAGCAGTTCCTCGCCGCGCTTTTCGCGGATCAGATTGACGAAACGGCGGAACAGATAGTGCGAGTCCTGCGGACCGGGCGAGGCCTCGGGGTGATGCTGGACCGAGAACACCGGACGGCCCGTGAGCGCAATGCCGCAGTTGGAGCCGTCGAACAGCGAGACATGGGTTTCCTCGACGCCCTCGGGCAACGAGTCGGCATCGACGGCAAAGCCGTGGTTCATCGAGACGATCTCGACCTTGCCGGTGGTATGATCCTTGACCGGGTGGTTGGCGCCGTGATGGCCCTGGTGCATCTTGGCGGTCTTGCCGCCCAGCGCCAGGGCCAGCATCTGGTGGCCGAGGCAGATGCCGAATACCGGGATGTCGGTCTTGAGCAGGTCCTGGATGACCGGCACGGCGTAGTCGCCGGTGGCTTCCGGGTCGCCGGGGCCGTTGGAGAGGAAGATGCCGTCGGGCTGCATGGCCAGGATCTCTTCCGAGCCGGTGCCGGCCGGAACCACGGTGACCTTGGCGCCGAGGCCGGAAAGCAGGCGAAGGATGTTACGCTTGACGCCGTAGTCGATGGCGACGACGTGCATCGACGGCTCGGCCTGTTCGCCAAAGCCTTCGTTCCATACCCAGGGCGTTTCACGCCAGACCGAGGACTGGCCCGAGGTGACTTCCTTGGCGAGGTCAAGCCCGATCAGGCCCGACCAGGCGGCGGCGCGCCGCTTCAAATCGTCGATGTCGAAGATGCCGTCGGGCGCGTGCGCAATGACGGCATTGGGCATGCCCTTTTCGCGGATCAGCGCGGTC
This sequence comes from Mesorhizobium sp. C432A, assembly GCF_030323145.1. Classification (NCBI taxonomy): domain Bacteria; kingdom Pseudomonadati; phylum Pseudomonadota; class Alphaproteobacteria; order Hyphomicrobiales; family Phyllobacteriaceae; genus Mesorhizobium; species Mesorhizobium sp. C432A. The sequence goes on from NZ_CP100470.1 coordinate 2,801,011, forward strand.
AGCGCCCGGGTGTCGATGCCCGACAGCGCGACGACGCCGCGCTTCTTCAGCCACTGGTCCAGCCCGGTGTCGGCGCGGTAGTTGGACGGGTTGGTGACATCGGCCTTGAACACCGCGCCAACGGCGCCTGCACGGGCGACCGGGTTCAAGTCCTCGATGTCCTCGTCATTGGTGCCGATGTTGCCGATATGCGGGAAGGTGAAGGTGACGATCTGGCCGGCATAGGACGGGTCGGTGAGAATTTCCTGGTAGCCGGTGAGCGCGGTGTTGAAGCAGACTTCGGCAACGGCGGAACCGGTGGCGCCGAGGCCGCGACCCTCGATGACGGTGCCGTCGGCCAGCACCAGGACGGCGGTCGGCTTTTCGGTTGCCCAAGGCGGGGTCAGTTCGGGGGTCATCTCGGCCATGGCGACGCTCCTGTCACGCTGCGCGCTTCGATGGCGGGCCATCTGCGCAGCAAACGGCGCGGCCGATCTCTCAAGCCTGCGCGCATCAATTCTTTGTCTTATGCAAGGCCGAGTACATAGGGGAAGGCGCCAGAGCGGTCAATGATGCCGTGCCAAAACGGCGAGCATTTGTTTCGTCAAACGATATCAGGGCTTTGGCGCGTTTGCTTTGCGGATGGGCCGCGGTTATTGTCCGCGCCGTTCGAAGGAGAAAGCATCATGCGCGCAAAAATCGCTGAATCCCTGAAAAGCGCGATGAAGGCGCAGGACAAGCACCGCCTGCCGACGCTGCGGCTCATCCAGGCCGCCATTCACGACCGCGACATCGCCAATCGCGGCTCGGCCAAGGACCCCGCCAGCGACGAGGAGATCCTGCAGATCCTGGCCAAAATGGTGAAGCAGCGCGAGGAATCGGCCAAGGCGTTCGAGGACGGCAAGCGCCCGGAACTGGCGGCGCAGGAGCGTGGCGAGATGGAGATCATCCGCGGCTTCCTGCCGACGCCGTTGGACGACGCCGCCGTAACAGCTGCGGCGCGCGAGGCGATCGTTGCGACCGGTGCCGCCAGCCAAAAGGACATGGGCAAGGTGATCGCCGCGCTGAAGCAGAAATATGCCGGCCAGATGGATTTCGGCAAGGCCAGCGGCATCGTCAAAGGCCTGCTGCAGTAAGAGCCGACACCGCTTCAGTGGCGAAGGAGAGCAGGGGGCGGGACATCACCTCTGGGCAAGAAACGGTCCGCACCGGCTTAAGCGAGCCAAGCCTTGACCTGCCGGAGAGCCCCACCATAATCGAAATCGTCAAACCCACGCTCGAACATCTGCCCTCCTACAAGGCGGCGCTCGAGCGTGGCTGGTCGCCGGACAATGTCCGGCTGATGGAAGCGACGCGCGAGCAACTTGCGGCGATCGACGAGGATCCCGCGGCGTTCCTTGCCAGCCTCGACGATCCCGAGGCCAAAGGAGGCCCGATTACCTTGCCGGACGGCACGACCGTGCCGCGGCTCCCGGGGTTCCGGCGCTGGATCTGGGACGGCGAGGCCGCCGGCTCGATCGGCTTTCGCTGGCAGCCGGGTACGGCCGCGCTGCCGTCGCATGTGCTCGGCCATATCGGCTATGCCGTGGTGCCGTGGAAGCGCGGACGAGGCTATGCGACCGAGGCGCTGCGGCTGATGCTGGACGAGGCGAGGGCTGTTGGTTTGCCATATGTCGAGATCACCACCGCCCTCGACAATCCGGCCTCGCAGAAGGTGGTGCTGGCCAATGGCGGCCGTGTGGTCGGTCCGTTCATCAAGGACGCCGCGTATGGCGGCGCCGAGAGTTTGTTGTTCCGGATCGATTTGTAGTCCGACGCTATTCGGCCGGTGCGGGCAGCGGCGGCGCTGCCCGGCTGCGCCCCTCCCAGATGTAGGAGGCAAGTGCCACCACCACCGCGACCAGCATGGCGGCAGCGCCCACAACCGGCAGGCTGCGGTAGCCGTAGCCGGCATTGAGCATGGCGGCGCCCAGCGACGCGGCGAGCGCGATGCCGACATTGAAGCCGGAGGGGATGAGCGAGGAGGCGAGGTTGGAGGCGTCCGCCGTCCAGGCCAGGATGCGGGTCTGGATCGGCGTGCCTATGGCGAAGTTGAGGCCACCCCAGATAACGATGGCGATGACCATCGGCACGGGGTAGGGGCTGACGGCATAGATCACGCCCAACATCACCGCCTGCAGGGCAAGCATGGTGATCAGCGACGGCATCAGCTTCCAATCGGAAAGCTTGCCGCCGAGAAAGACACCGACGGTGGCGCCGACGCCGTTGAGCAGCAGCACCCAGGCGATCAGGCTCTCGTCGAGATGGGTCACCTCAAGCAGTGTCGGGGTGATGTAGGTGAACAGGCCGAACTGGCCGATCATCAACGTCAGCATCAGGATCAGCGAGGTCCAGACTTGCTGGCGCGCCAGCACGCGAACCTCGCTGCCAAGACTGGCGGATGGCCTTGATGCGCCTGTCGTGCGCGGCAAAAGCGCAGCCATGGCGGCAAACGCCACCACGCCCAGCGCGCACATCACCCAGAAGGTGGCGCGCCAGCCCCAGAGATTGCCGATTGCGGTGCCGGCCGGCACGCCGATGACATTGGATACTGTGAGGCCGGAGAGGATCACAGCCACGGCCATGCCGCGCTTGTCCTCGGGCACGAGGCCGACAGCCACCACCATGGCGACTCCGAAATAGGCGCCGTGTGCGACGGCGACCGCAATGCGCAAGAGCAGCATCGAGGCAAAATCGGGCGCCAGCGCGCAAGCGGCCTGGCCGATGGTGAAGGCGACGGTCAGGCAAAGCAGCAGCGTCTTGCGGGAAATGCCCTTGGTGGCGAGCGCCAGCAATGGCCCGCCAATCGCGATGCCGCCGGCATAGCCTGAGACGAGATAGCCGGAGGTCGGGATCGAAACGCTAAGGCCGTCGGCCACTTGCGGCAGCACGCCGGCAATGACGAATTCGGTGGTGCCGAAAGCGAAGGCGGCGATGAACAGGGCAATGAGCGGAAGCATGGCGCGGAAGCGATCCTTGAATGAGTTGGCCTCAAATCATGGATGGCGCTTGCCGGCAATGCAGAAATTTTTGCGGCCGGTTTAGGTTTTCTTGATCAGCTCGCCTTCAACCTGGAGCCGCCGAGCAGGCCGCGCTCTTCCAGCACCGGGTAGGCCATCGACGCCAGCAGCGAGTTGATCTGCTTCAGGTCGCGGATGGTGTCGAGGTGGATGGAACTTGTCTCGACGCTCTTGGCGGTGCCGTCGCGCAGGCGCACGAAATGGCTGGCGCTGGTTTCCTTTTCGCGGTCGCGCAGCCGGTCCTTTTCCAGCACCAACTGGCGGGCAGTCTCAGGGTCGCGCGACACCAGCACGTTGAAGGCAAGCCTGGCATTGGCCAGCACCGAGGTGTGGAAGGCGAGCAGCTCGCTCCAGCCCTCGGGCGTGAACTCCAGCCCGCGCTCGAACTTCTTCTTCACATGCACCAGCATGTTGCGCACGATGATGTCGCCGACCTGCTCGAGCTTGACGCAGGCGCCTATCAGCTCCTGGCAGCGCAGCGCCTCGTCCTCTGTGAGCGAGTTCCTGGTCAATTTGGCCAGATAGAGCTTGATCGCCGCGTGCTTCCTGTCGACGCGGTCGTCAAGGGCGGCCAGCGCCTTGATCTTGTCGCCGTCGGCGCTTTCATACAGCTCGATGATGCGCTTGAGCATGATCTCGACCGTCTCGCAGACGCGCACCACCTCGCGGGTGGCGTTGGCCAGCGCCTGGCTCGGAACGTCGAGCGCGCCGTCGTTGAGGGCGGAGAGTTCGACCACATCGAGCTCTGTAGCAGGCGCCGGCTTGGTGCCCATTGCCACGATCTTCTCAGAGGCACGATAGATCAGGCTGGCAAGCGGCAGGCCGGCGAGCAGGATCAGCACATTGAACAGGATGTGGGCGTTGACGATCTGGTCGGGCACGGTGGCGCCGAGGAAGGCGACCGGTGGCTTCAGCGTCATGAACAGGATCAGCATCACCAGCGAGCCCATGCCGCGCATCAACAGATTGCCGATCGGCACGACGCGCACGCCAGGTTCGGCACTTCGGGTGAGCAGCGGCGCGATGATCGACGAGCCGAGATTGACGCCGAGCACCAGCACGATGCCGAGTTCGGGCGGGATGAAGCCGCGGCCGGCCAGCGTGACCATCAAGAGAACCGCGGCGATCGAGGAATGGAACAACCAGGTAACGAGCGCGGCGAGCAGATAGGCGGTGACGTAGTCGCTGGAGAAATATTCGATGATGAGCGGCATCAGCGTGCTCTGCCGCAGCGGCTCCGAGGCCTGGCCGATCATTTCCAGCGACAGCACCAAAAGGCCGATGCCGACCAGGATACGGCCGAACTGGCGCCAATCGCGCCGCTCGGTGGCCATGAACATGACCGTGCCGGCAACGAGGCAGATCGGCACCAGCAGCGTCAGATCGAAGGTCAAGAGCTTGACCACCAGCGCCGAGCCGATCTCGGCGCCGCGCACAGCCAATTGGCCCGACATGCCCGAGACGATGCCGGCGCCGGCGAAGGAGCCGACGAGAAGCGTGACGGCGGTCGAGCTCTGCAGCGCGATGGACAGGCCGCAGCCGGCCAAAACCGCCATGATCGGATTGCGCATGGTGGAGCGCAGCCGGTGACGCAGCACGTCGCCATAGGCGCGCTCGACGCCTGTCTTGACCATGCGGGTGGCAAACAACATCAGCGCCACCGCGCCCGCCAGATGCAGCAGGACGACGGAGCCGCTCATTTCGAAACCCGCACGCAGACAGGGACCGCGACGCGGAGGGCGCGCAGTGCAGGGAGGGAAACGGGGCTGCGAATCATGGTCATGACAGTCTTGAACAATATCCGGAATATTTTAGCCGGGTAATAAAATCTTGTCGATTTCAAGAGCCGTCGCGGCGCGACAGGGCGTGTCGGAAAATGGACGGATGCGCAAATGGTTGCATGGCGGATCCCTGGTGATGGCAGCGGATCGTCCCGGTTTGCCGGACTCCCGGCAATCGCCTTTGCGATGATGTTCAAATATCCAGGATAAGCACAGGATTTAATTACGTAAATGTAATGCTAGTGTTCAGTTTCGGTTCATCCTTCGGGCGCTATTCCCTAGGCATCGACAACCAAGGAGCCCCGCTATGAAACGTGTTGTTCTTTCCGCCCTCGCTTTCTCGATGCTGGCCGCCACTTCGCTTACCGGCCAGGCCGCACCGGTGAACGCACCGGTCGCACCGCAGTCGAATTACACGCGGGTCGACTGGCAGAGGCCCGGCAAGCATGTCGTTGTCAGGAAGCGCGTCGTGAAGAAGACGGTGGTCGTCAAGCGCAGCCATTGGCGCAATGGCCAGAAATATTCCAGCTGGAAGCGGCACCAGCCGATCCGCGATTATGGCCGCTATGGCCTGCATCGCCCCGGCCGCGGCCAGGAATGGATCCGCGTCGGCAACGACTATGTGCTGGTCAGCGTCCTGTCCGGCATCATCTTCGGCGCCATTGCCGCGCATTAAGCCCGGCGTCGCCGGCGCAATGCAGAGACTTGAAAGGAGGCGGCCCGAAACGGCCGCCTTTCTTTTGGCTGTAGAAACCGGGCTTTTTGGCTGTGGAAACCGGGTATGGTCCGCAATAAGGGTCGTCGGATTCCGCGAGCATGATTATATGAGGGACAAACGAGTTCCCCAATGCGCTTTCCGCCCGCCTTTCTCGATGAGATACGCGACCGTGTGCCGATTTCATCGGTCATCGGCCAGCGCGTCGCATGGGACAGGAAGAAGACCAACGCCTCGCGCGGCGACTATTGGGCCTGTTGTCCGTTCCATGGCGAAAAGAGCCCCTCCTTCCACTGCGAGGACAAGAAGGGCCGCTATCACTGTTTCGGCTGTTCGGTGTCGGGCGATCATTTCAAGTTCCTGACCGAGCTCGACGGATTAAGCTTTCCCGAAGCGGTCGAGAAGATCGCCGACATGGCCGGCGTGCCGATGCCGGTGCGCGACGAGCGGGAAGAACAGCGTGAGAAGGAACGCGCCAGTCTGACCGACGTCATGGAGATGGCGACTGCCTTCTTCCAGGAGCGGCTGCAAGGACCGGAGGGTGCAAAAGCCCGCGCCTATCTCAGGGATCGCGGGCTGACGCCGGCGACGCAGCAATCGTTCCGGCTGGGCTTTGCGCCCGACAGCCGCAATGCGCTGAAGGAACATCTTGCCGCCAAGGGTGTGCCCAAGGCCGACATCGAGGCCTGCGGGCTGGTGCGTCATGGCGACGACATCCCGGTCTCCTATGACTGGTTCCGCGATCGCATCATGTTCCCGATCCCGGATTCGCGCGGCAAGATCATCGCCTTTGGCGGCCGCGCACTGGCGCCCGATGCGCTGGCCAAATACATGAATTCGCCCGACACAGAGCTCTTCCACAAGGGCAACGTGCTCTACAATTTCGCCCGAGCCCGCAAAGCGCTGGCGAAAGGCGGCACGGTGATTGCCGTCGAAGGCTATATGGACGTGATTGCGCTGGCGCAGGCCGGCTTCGAGAATGCCGTGGCGCCGCTCGGCACCGCGCTCACCGAAAACCAGCTCGAACTTCTGTGGCGCATGGCGCCTGAGCCGATGCTGTGCTTCGACGGCGACCAGGCCGGGCTGAAGGCGGCGTGGCGGGCCGCGGATCTCGCGCTGCCGTCGGTGCAGGCCGGGCGGTCGGTGCGCTTTGCGCTGTTGCCGGAGGGCAAGGATCCCGACGATCTGGTCAAGGCAGAAGGGCCGGACGCGTTTCGTGCCGTGCTGGCGGAAGCGCGGCCTCTCGCTGATTTGTTGTGGATGCGTGAGACATCCGGTGGCGTCTTCGACACGCCGGAGCGGCGGGCGGGGCTGACAAAGACGCTGCGCGAACTGACCAGCCGCATCCGCGATGAGAGCCAGCGCTACCACTACCAGCAGTGGATGCGCGAGCGGGAGCTGACCTTCTTCAGCGCCCAGCGCGAAGTGCGGCAAGGTCGCCAGGACTGGAAACCGGGGCAGGGCAAAACGCCCGCACCCGGCGGACAGTTCGCCAAAGGCAGCGGGGCAGGCGCGCGCGCCGCGATCACCGAAAGCCTCGGCCGCTCCGCCATGGTCAAACGCGGTGGCGAGATGATGTCGGTGCGCGAGGCGACGATCATCGTAGCCCTCGTCAACCATCCGGCGCTGATCGACGAGAACTTCGCCCATGTCGAGTTCCTCGATCTCGCCAACACCGATCTGCAGCGGCTGCACGCCGCCATCCTCGATGCGATGGCGCACGACATGGCCAATGACCGTAGCGCGGTGATCGCCACCATCGAACGTGCCGGCTGCAGCGATATCTGGGGGCGCGCCGTGGCGCTCATCCAACGGGCCAGGCAATGGCCCGCGCTGGAAACCGCAGCGCTTGACGATGCCCGCGACGCCTTCAACCAGGCGCTGCACTTGCAGCGCAGCGCGCGCACCTTACATAAGGAGCTGAAACAGGCGGAAGCAGCGCTCGCCAGCGATCCCACTGACGAAAACTACCGGCACCTCATCGAGATTCAGGCGCAATTCCGTGATGTACAAGCAACGGAAGCGCTGATCGAAGGGTTCGGTGTATCCTCGGGCAGGGGTGGGCGCGTCTAGGTCGAAACCTGCGCAAGAATGAATGTTGTACGTGCTGCGCGTCGAATCGACGCCTCTAAGTCTGGTAATTGATTCGCTTTTTTGATGCGAATCATGCGAGAGGCGCTTGACCTTCTGGCAGAATGACGGAATCAGGACGATTCGAAACCTTAACCCGCGCCGGCGTCGATGGAAATGCACTGACGCGAGGTGCTGATCACTGGACAGGCTGTCAGCCTGCCACAGATATCAGGGTTAATCTGGACTTAATGCATATCGCCCAAAAGTGAAAACCGGTTTTGGGGGCACGATATGAACAAACAAAAGAGTTGATTCGGTTACCGGCCCGGTTAAGCGCCACCAGCGCATGTAGTTTGACCGGTGCGGCAGCTACGCGGCTTCGATGCTCGGCCGCTAGGAGAAGATAAAGACTATGGCGACAAAGGAAAAGGAAGAGGTCGAGACCGAACGTGAAGGCGCCACCGATGGGCCTCTGCTCGACCTTTCCGATGATGCTGTCAAGAAGATGATCAAGGCCGCCAAGAAGCGCGGCTATGTGACTCTCGACGAACTGAACGCGGTGCTGCCGTCGGAAGAGACCGATCCGGATCGCATCGAAGACATCAATGCGATGCTGTCCGACATGGGCATCAACGTGGTCGAGGACGACGATCAGAGCGAGGAGCCCGAGGCCGCCGACAGCAATGCCGACGCCGAGGAAGACGCCAACGAGTTGGCCGAGCAGACCGGCACCGCCGTCGCCGCCACGACCACCAAGAAAGAGCCGACCGACCGCACCGATGACCCGGTGCGCATGTATCTGCGCGAGATGGGCTCGGTCGAGCTCCTGTCGCGCGAGGGCGAAATCGCGATCGCCAAGCGCATCGAGGCCGGCCGCGAGACGATGATTGCGGGCCTCTGCGAAAGCCCGCTGACCTTCCAGGCCATCATCATCTGGCGTGACGAGCTCAACGAATCCAAGATCCTGCTGCGCGAGATCATCGACCTCGAAGCCACCTATGCCGGCCCCGAAGCCAAGCAGGCGCCGGTGGTCGAGCGCATCGAGGAGGCGCCCAAAGCCGAGGACAAGCCGAGGCGTGGACGCGACGAGGAAGACGACATCACCAATGTCGGCGCCGACACGCGCGGCCTAGTCGATGACGACGAGGAAGACGAGGACGAGGCGAGCCTGTCGCTGGCGGCGATGGAAGCGGAACTGCGCCCGCAGGTGATGGAGACGCTCGACGTCATCGCCGACACCTACAAGAAGCTGCGCAAGCTGCAGGACCAGCAGGTCGAGAACCGTCTGGCCGCGACCGGCACGCTGTCGCCAAGCCAGGACCGCCGCCTGAAGGAGCTGAAGGACCAGCTGATCAAGGCGGTGAAGTCGCTGTCGCTCAACACGGCGCGCATCGAGGCGCTGGTCGAGCAGCTCTACGACATCAACAAGCGGCTAGTGCAGAACGAAGGCAAGCTGCTGCGCCTAGCCGAAAGCTATGGCGTGCGCCGCGAGGAATTCCTCAAGGAATATCAGGGCTCCGAGCTCGACCCGAACTGGACGCGCTCGATCGGCAACCTGACCTCGCGCGGCTGGAAGGAATTCACCAAGAACGAGAAGGACGCGATCAAGGATCTGCGTTCGGAAATCCAGAACCTCGCCACCGAGACGGCGATCTCGATCCTGGAATTCCGCAAGATCGTCAACCAGGTGCAGAAGGGCGAGCGCGAAGCCGCTATCGCCAAGAAGGAAATGGTCGAGGCCAACCTGCGCCTCGTCATTTCCATCGCCAAGAAATACACCAATCGCGGCCTGCAGTTCCTCGACCTGATCCAGGAAGGCAATATCGGCTTGATGAAGGCGGTCGACAAATTCGAATACCGCCGCGGCTACAAGTTCTCGACCTATGCGACATGGTGGATCCGGCAGGCGATCACGCGTTCGATTGCCGACCAGGCGCGCACCATCCGCATCCCGGTGCACATGATCGAAACGATCAACAAGATCGTGCGCACGTCGCGCCAGATGCTGCATGAAATCGGCCGCGAGCCGACGCCGGAGGAACTGGCAGAAAAGCTCGCAATGCCGCTCGAAAAAGTGCGCAAGGTCTTGAAGATCGCCAAGGAGCCGATCTCGCTCGAAACCCCTGTGGGTGACGAAGAGGATTCGCATCTGGGCGATTTCATCGAGGACAAGATGGCGATCCTGCCGATCGATGCGGCGATCCAAGCCAATCTGCGCGAGACCACCACGCGGGTGCTCGCCTCGCTGACGCCGCGCGAGGAGCGGGTGCTGCGCATGCGCTTCGGCATCGGCATGAACACCGACCACACGCTGGAAGAAGTCGGCCAGCAGTTCTCGGTGACGCGCGAGCGTATCCGCCAGATCGAAGCCAAGGCGCTGCGCAAGCTCAAGCACCCGAGCCGGAGCCGCAAGCTGAGGAGCTTCCTCGACAGCTGATACCGGCAACAGACCAGCATTCGAAAAGGGCGCCGATGGCGCCCTTTTTGTTGCCGGGTGAAGGCTCTTGTCGCCCATCTCCGTCGGGAGGATACTTGCCTGGTCGGATGCATGTTCTGGGCGAAAAACCGGATGTCCGCCCCGGCTGATGTCCTCAGCCGTGCTCCGTGGCGCCGGAGAGAGGTGTGTGATGACAACCTACATCCTGCTGATGAACTGGACGGAACAGGGCGCCAGAAACATCCGAGAGTCGCCGAAGCGGCTCGATGCCGCCAAGAAGCAACTGGCCGACATGGGCGGCTCGTTCAAGGCGTTTTACCTGACTATGGGCGAATATGACATGGTGGCGATTATCGAGGCGCCCGACGATGCTGTGCTTGCTCGTTTCGCCCTGATGCTGGCAACGGGTGGCAGCGTCAAGACGCGAACGCTCAAGGCTTTCCCGGAATTTGCCTATCGCGAGATCGTCACTTCGCTTGGATAGCGCTGGGCGCGGGTCCGTGCGGCTCGGCGTCATATTGCGGGGCCGTGCCGTCAGGGTGATAGTCGCGCCATGTCCAAGCCTGCGCTGACCGTCTGGTACAACACACGCTGCCCGGTTTGCGATGGCGGCATCACCCGGCAGAAACGGCGGCTGATCGAGGCGATCAAGGCCGGGCGGATCGAATTCCGCGACATCAACCTCGAACCGGCGGCGCTCTCTGGCTACAGCGCCTCGCTGGAGGACATACGCCGCCGGCTGCATGCCACCGATGCCGAAGGCAGGCTGCTGGTCGGCGCCGATGTCGCGGTTGCCGTCTGGCGGGCGACGCCGTGCGAGGGCTGGCTGGCGACGCTCTTCGGCAATCCGGTCGCGCTGCCGCTGACGCGCTTGGCCTATGATCGTTTCGCCGATCTTCTCTATGCCTGGAACCGGCGCAAGGGCCGCTGGTAGCGAGGCAAGGCCCGAAGATATCTGCGGGCCTTACTGTCATGGGCGTTACCGGGACGCCGGCTCGCAAAGCCAGCCGACAATGCGGCGCACCGCCGGCAGCACCATGAGCAACGTTGGGAACGCTACCAGCCAGGACAGGCCCCAGGCAGTGAGCCAGACAGCCGGCAAATCAGGTTGCAGTCCAAGGCTTTTCAGCGTCGATATGAACGAGACGATGAAGGTCATCAGGAGCGACAGCACCAGCGGACTGACGATCGCGGCATAGCGCGCCGGCAGCTTGCCGCGCTTACGGGTCGTGGTCATTTTTGGATTTTCCTGAAACATCCGGTCCGTCGCATTTGGCATCCATTGCGCCGGGTTTCCGGCGGAACTGCCCGGAAAGACCGGGGTTGGATGCGTTGCTTGACGTCAGACGCTTACGGAGAGGTTTTGGCCCTCACGCGCTTTCTAGCTGCCGGCGGCGGCGAAATCAACCTTCTGGCGCCGTCTTTAGATACATCGTAAGATATATCTTGACTCATCGGCGGGGCAAGCCTAATTAAGATGTATCGTAAGATTTAACTCAAGGAGCAATTCATGCACAGACATCATCCCTTTGGCGAGCGCGCCGAGCGCGCATTCCTGCACATGGCAGGCAAATTTGGTGGAAGAGGGGGCGGCGGCTTTGGTCCGTTCGGCCACGGCGGACGTGGCGGTGGACGCGGCGGCCCGGGCGACATGTTTCGTGCCGGGCGCATGCTGGCCGACGGCGATCTCAAGCTGATCACGCTGTCATTGCTGGCCGAGGCGCCGCGCCACGGCTACGACATCATCAAGGCGCTGGAGGAGCGCACCAGCGGCATCTACAGCCCGAGCCCGGGCGTCGTCTATCCGACGCTGACCTTCTTGGAAGAGGCCGGCTATGCGGCTTCAGCCGCGGACGGCAACAAGAAGGTGTTTTCGATCACCGAGGCGGGGCAGGCGCATCTCGCCGAGAACCGCGAGATGATCGACGGCGTGCTCGAGCATCTGGAGCGCTTCGGCCGCAAGATGGCGAAAGCGCGGGACTGGTTCGGCTGGAACGACGACGGCGAGGAAGGCGGACGGCGTGGTGGACGGGGTCGCTCGGAAGCCCGCGACGAGTTCCGCGCCGTGCGCCACCGGCTGCGTGCCGCGCTCGGCGATCTCGTCGACGCGCCGGCTGAAAAGCAGGCCGAGGCGATTGCAGTCCTGGAAGCCGCCGCTGAAGCCCTGGAAGCGCTATCGCGCGGTTGACCCCTGGCGAGAACCCTTGCCCGTTCGACTGAGGAACGGTACTGAAAATCATCCTGCACCGCGAGACGTGGTGCAGGATGATTGCCGTTGGAGGAAGCCCCATGTCTTTTCTGAAACGTCTTTTCGGTGGTGGCGGCGGTGAGGCGGGCGAGCCCAAGAGCGCAGCACCGGCAAAGCAGGTTGAGCACAAGGGATTTTTGATCAGCGCCACGCCCTACAAGGCGGAGGGGGGCCAATACCAGACCTGCGGCGTGGTTTCGAAGGAAGTCGACGGCGTGATGAAGGAACACAAATTCATCCGCGCCGATCGCTTTGCCGGACTGGGCGACGCCGTCGACATCTCGATCAAGAAGGGCATGCAACTGGTCGACGAGCAAGGCGAGAGGATGTTCGGGTAGCCTACAGCCTCGGATCGATTGGCTCGCTCTCCAGCGCCAGGACGCCGAAAACACACTCGTGAACACGTCGCAGCGGTTCCTTGGCGACAAACCGCTTCAGTGCCTCGTGACCGAGCGCGAACTCTCTGAGCGCCAGGCTGCGCTTGCCACCCAAGCCTCGTTCGCGCAGGCGCACGAGATTGTCCGGCGCATCGTATTCGGGGCCATAGATAATGCGAAGATACTCCTGGCCGCGCACTTTCAGCGCCGGTTGCATGAGCCCCTTCTTGTTTCGGCTGACGAAGTCGTGCGGCTTCACTACCATCCCTTCGCCGCCTGAGTCGGTCAGCGTCTCCCACCAGGCGACGGCCTCCGCACAAGAACCGGCATCGGCCAGGTCAACCATCCGCCATTGCGTTCGCGTTACCACGCCGCCCCGGCAGCTAGACGGTCCGCAAGCGTCATGTGCCAAACGTGGTTCTGGTCGTACCAGACGCATCCCTCACTTGCCAGCAGGTGGAACGGCGCGACCTTCAGGTCGTCGACGCCCGAGACCGGCCACACGTAAGGCGCCCAGGCAGTGGCGTATCTGGCGGCACGCGCGGCGCGGTCCTCAATGCGAGCCTTGAGCGCGGCCGTATCCACGCCGCGTGCCATCGCACGGGCCAGCGCTTCGCGGCTGGCCTGGAGCCCAGCGGCCGCAGACGTTGCCACTGGGGCGTACTGGCTTTCAATCAGGCTGCTTGCCTTGGCCGACCATGGCATGATCTCGGTGTCCAGCAGCAACCAGTCGCTGTTCAATTCCTGCCATAGATCCGCAGCGTCGACGCTGGCGCGCAGGCGATTGAGCAGGCGCTCCGTCATGCCGCTGTCGCTGAAAAAGGAGCGTCCGGTCCGGGTCCAGATCGCGCCTGTCTCGTCGCCAGATACCCCGAACCGGTCGCGCGCCGTCTGCGCGTTTCGGCACAGAGCGATGACTGCCCGCGAACCCATGTGCTTCTCTTCGCACAGGATTTGGGTGACGCCACGCTCGCGGAAATGACTGAAAGCTTCCTCGGGGCGTTCCAGCCAGCCGGCTTGGCTGCTGGTCTCGGATGGCGACATTGTCGGCGGCAGATATACCAGCCACTGCGGCGACAGCGCGAAGCGGCTCATCACCTCAAGTGCCGCCGACGCGTTCTCCTCGGCCACGACAACCCTGCCTTTCAGTTCGGTCTCGATCCAGCGTCGCCCAGAGACATCCTGATAGTCGAGCACGCCGTCGGCATCGGCCTGTGCCGATTTGCCAAGGCCCGGTCCACCGAGGGGACGCACGGGTTCGGACCAGGTCTCGACTGCCGGCACGTCGACCAGTTCGCGTTCCGGCCAGCGCAAGGCAGTCAGCTTGCCGCCGAACACGCAGCCGGTGTCGATGCAAAGCGTGTTGTTGACCCACTCCGCCGACAGCACCGGCGTGTGCCCGTATACTACGCTGGTTTTGCCCCGATAGGCGGCTGCCCAGTCGGCACGGACGGGCAGGCCAAATTCGTCGATTTCGCCCGTGGTTTCGCCATAGAGGGCGAACTCGCGCACCGCGCCGGAACCGCGCCCGATCATCTCTTCCTTGAGTCCGGCATGTGCCACGGCGAGGCGTCCGCCGTCCAGCCAGACGTGGCTGCGCAGGCTGTCGAGGAAGGCCGGCAAAGCCTCTCGCAGGCCGCGATCCTGAGCGTCCAACTGGTCGATGGTTTGCTGCAGGCCGTGGGCGATCGTGACCTTGCGGCCTTCCAGCCAGCGGCTGAGTTTGCGTTCGTGATTGCCCTGGACACAGTAGGCGGTTCCCGCCGCGACCATGCTCATGGCGATGCGCAAGACGTCGGGCACGTTGGGACCACGATCGACGAGGTCGCCGACAAAGACGATCTTGCGGCCTTCTGGCGGCGTTACAGTGACGGTCCGATCACCATGGCCGTCGGACCAGGCGATGCTGTAACCGAGCTGACAGAACAAGGTCTGAAGTTCGTCGGCGCAACCATGGACATCACCTATGACGTCGAAAGGACCGCAATCGTCGCGCTTGTCGGTCCATAATGGCTGACGCGAGACCTTGGCCGCGTCGATACTGGCCTCGCCGGTGAGCTTCCAGACCTGACGGAAACCTTCGCGTTGCAGGCCGCCGAGGCCCTTGCGAATTTCGTTCGTCATGCGCTGGGCAACGCCGACGCCGAAGGGACGATCGGCTCGTAGCGCGTTGCGGGCGACGCAAACATCAACACCCGGATCGATGACCACGGCGACCGGCAAAGCGTGCCATTTGCGCGCCAGCTCGACCCACGCCTTGCGATCAGCGGGTCGCACATTGGTCGCGTCGATGACGGCCAGCTTTCGATGCTTGAGCCGTTTGCCGGCGATTTCGCGCACCAAATCAAAAGCGTCGGCCGAGACATCCTGATCAGTCTCGTTGTCGCTGACGAGCGCGCGGCAGCGATCCGACGAGATGATTTCGGTCGGCAGGAAGTGCCTGGCGGCGAAGGTCGACTTGCCCGATCCCGTCGAGCCGATCAGCACGACGAGGGCGAAGTCAGGGATGGTGAGGTCGGTCTTGTCTGGCTCTCTCATCGGGTGAACACCGCCATCTGCGTCGGCGCGCCGAGCACGGGGTCCACGGCTCCGATGCCACTTAAGGCGGCGCTATAGCCATAGATCTCGCCGATCCTGACCGCCCAGGCTTCAAACCGAACCCGGCCCCATTCGAAACGGTGATCCGGATGGCGAAAAGCGCCGGCGGCCAGACTGGGGAACAAGGGGTTGTAGTCAGCGTTCGGCGTAGTCACGATCACGAATTTTGGCGCTGTCTCGCCGAAGATAATACGCTCGATCATTGGCAGCCGGTCTTCGTCGAGATGTTCGATGACCTCGACCAGCACAGCGACGTCGGCTTCCGCCCATCGGCTGTCGCGATATGTCAGCGATCCGTGCAGCAACGTGACCCGGTCTTCAGGCGGCCCCCCGAACTCGTTCAGTTTGAGACGCTTGGCGGCCCATTCCAGTTCACGAATAGCGGGGTCGAGCCCGAACAGCTTGTGGACCCATTTTTCGCGCACGAGCCGATAGAGCAGCTTGCCTTCGCCACACCCCAAATCTGCAACACTGGCCCCTCCGGTCGCCCGAATGGCTTGCACCACGGCGTCCATGCGCAGGTCGTTCAGCCGGATGGGCGCCTCCAGCGCTTGCTCAGGTGCAGCCCGGGCTTCGGGGGGTAGGACCTCATTGGCCGTCTCCGGAGCCAGCCGCTCCAGGGCGATGCGGGCCAACGCACCTCGGTTGCGCAGATAACGGCGCACGATCAGGTCTTTGGCTGGGTGGTTTTCCAGCCAGCCCTCGCCCTTGGACAGCAGCTTGTCAATCTCGGCCTCGCCCACCCAGTAGTGCTTGGTGTCGTCCATCACCGGGATCAGGACATAAAGGTGGTTGAGCAGGCTGCTTAGGCGCCCGGTGCCAGTCAGCCTCAGATGACCGTATCGTGGTCCACCCGCGCCAGATCCGACAGTTTCGACCGGCGCCAGGTTGACGGTCCATCCCAGCGGTTCGAATAGATCTCGAACCAGGGCCTCGCCGCCACGCATCGGCAGCGGGGTCACCACAGCTTCGAGCGGGAGGTCGCTATCGGCCAGTTGCTGGCGCTCCTTCGAGATGCCGGTCATCGCTGTCCGCAGTACCTTGTTCAAAGCCACAGACAGAAATGACGATGCCGTATAAGGTCGGTCGTTTACATATTGATCCAGCAAGCCCTCTGCCTGGCCTTTGCCCCGAACGAGCCCTATCGGATCGACATCGAGCAGAAGCACAGCCTCACAACGCTCATCGGTCGCCTCCGGATAGAACAGCCAGGCCTTGCCGAAGGATAGGTCAGTCTCGTGCAGACGTTCGGGATGCTTGTGCAGCAAGAAGCCGAGATCTGTGGCTGGATGATGGGTTGTCGCGACGGAAAGGAACATCAGCGACCGATAACGCAGACAGGCCGAATAACCAATGGCGTTGCGCGGCAATCTAGTAACGCGATAGATCCGTTTTCGACACGCAACCTATCGCGCCGCCTGACAAGGAAAAAGGCAGGCGCCGAAGCGCCTGCCTTTTCAATGCGAATGACGGGGTGTGCTTACGCGGCGATTTGCGCGCTCGCGGTCTTGGCCACCACGGCATCGACCTTGGCGGTCGCCTTGGCAAGTGCGGCGGTGACGGCATCAGGGCCCATGCCGACGCCTTCGATGCGGATGACGTCGACATCGGTCATGCCGAGAAAGCCGAGCACGCCGCGCAGATAGGGGATGGCGTGATCGAACTGCACGGCCGCACCTTCGGAATAGATGCCGCCCGAGGCGAGTACGATATAGACCTTCTTGCCGGTGACGAGGCCCTTGGGACCACCCTCGCCATAAGAGAAGCTCTTGCCGGAGCGGGAGATGTGATCGACCCAGGACTTCAGGGTTGAGGAGATGTTGAAGTTGATGAAGCCGGTGGCCAGGATCACGGTGTCGGCTGCGAACAGTTCGTCAAGCACGATGTCGGAGACGCCGACGACTTCGGCCTGGCGCGGCGTGCGGGCTTCAACGGGGGTGTAGATGCCGGTCGCATAATCGGTGTCGATGTGCGGCAGCGGGTTGGCCACGAGGTCGCGTACGACGAGCGTATTCGACGGGTCGGCGGCGACGAGCTTTTCAGCGAATTCGGTAGCGATACGGGTCGAGTGCGAGGCAGCGCCGCGCGGGCTCGAGGTTACAAGCAGGATAGACATAGCGGTTCTCTCCAGTGGGAATTGATTTCTCCCGACTGATATGGGCCTACCGACCCATTCAAAAAACTGGTATATTATCTATATGATCCATCCATAAAGTAGGTATACCGTGCAGCCCAATCCGACGCTCGACCAATTGCAGATCCTGGTTGCGGTCGCCGACACCGGCAGCTTCTCAGCCGCAGGCCGCAAGCTTAACCGCGCGCAGTCCGTCATCAGCTACGGCATCGCCAATCTTGAAGCGCAGCTTGGCCTGAAACTGTTCGAGCGCGAGGGCACGCGCGAGCCGCAGCTGACCGAAATCGGCCGGGCGATGCTGGAGGACGCCCGGCGCATGGTCGGCATGCTGCAGCGCATCCGTTCGCGTGCCGACGGTCACCATCAGGGGCTGGAGGCTGAAGTTGCGCTGTCGGTTGACGCGGCGCTGCCCTCGCCAGTGCTGGTGCGGGTGCTGAAGGCGTTCGAGGCGCAGTTCCCGACCGTGATGATGCGACTGCATATCGGCACGCTCGGTCTGATCCCCGACCATGTCGTCAGCGGACAGTCGGATCTTGGCATCGGTGGCTTGCTGGGCGAGGTCGACGTGCATCTCGTGCGCATCGGCTTCATGTCGATCGTGCTGGCTGCCGCCCCCACCCACCCTCTGGCACTGCTGCCGAAACCGGTGGCGCTCGAGGATGCGCGAGAGCACACCCAGCTGGTTGTCAGCGACCAGTCGGAACGCACCAAGGGACGCGACTTCGGCGTCTTTGCCTATCGTACATGGCGGCTGACAGATGTGCGTATCAAGCATACGTTGATGCGCGAGGGGCTGGGCTGGGGCGGGTTGCCGCGCTGGCTGATCGCGGACGATTTGGCCAGCGGCAGGCTGGTCGAACTCGACCTTGAACCTTTTAGCGAGGTGCGCTCATCGCTCTATGCCATGCACCGCGCCGACCGCAGCCCGAAACCGGCGGCGGCCTGGCTGATCGACCAGTTCAAACGCCAGCTCGGCTGCTTCAACGAGTTCGAACCGGACGACCTGCCTGAGGGCGAGCCGGAGACAGCCCATCGATCAGAGCCATGAGCACGGCGCGATAGTCTTCGGCCGAGGCGCCGGCCTCGACGGCAAGTGCTGCGCGGTCGAAGGCGGCGGCGAGCAAAGCGGTCAGCGCATCGGCAGGCAGTCTGGTCATCGACTGTTCGCGCATCGCCGCAACCAGGCCTTCGCGCAGCGACCGGTTGCCGTGGCGATTGTCGATCGCATCCATGGCGGCGCGGCCAAGCACGGCCGGCCCGTCGAGCAGCAAAAGCCGCGTGCGGCCGGGCGCGCGCATGGCGGCGAGATAGGCGTCCGAGCCGGCAATCAGCGCATTGCGGGCAAACAAAGAAGGCGGCGAGGCGCGCTCGATCTCTTGCGCCACCGCCGCCGCCTCCTGCTCGACCACGGCGGCAAACAGCGCCTGCTTGTCGGCAAAGTGGTGATAGAGCGCGCCGCGGGTGACGCCGGCGGCCGCAACGATCTCCGGCGTGCCGGTCTCGGCATAGGACTTTTCGATGAACAGTTTGCGCGCCGCGGCGATCAGGTCGGCGCGCGTCGCTTCGGTGCGGTCGCGGTTGGAGCGGCGCGGGGTTTCTCGTTGCATACATGCAGCCTGTATGTTATTTCGAATTACATGCAAACTGTATGTTGGCTGACGGGAGAAAGAAAGATGAAGACGACGAGCTATTATCCGGTGCTGATGACGGGCGACGTAGCCGGCACAAAAGCCTTCTATATCAATCACTTCCGCTTCAAGCCGCTGTTTGCGAGCGACTGGTATGTGCATCTGCAGTCTGCCGAGGATCGCCGGGTCAATCTCGGTATCGTCCAGGGCGACCACGAGACGATCCCCGAGGGGGGGCGCGGCCGCACATCGGGGCTGCTGATCAATTTCGAGGTGAGGGATCCTGATGCTGTCTATGAACGGATCGTTGCGGCCGGCCTGCCGATCCTGTGCCCGCTGCGCGACGAACCCTTCGGCCAGCGCCATTTCATCACCAGGGATCCCAATGGCGTGCTGATCGACGTCATCAAGCCGATCCCGCTCAGCCCGGAATTTCAGGCGCAATTCGCGGCGGGCGCGGCGGGCGCCTGAACGATGGCAGCAAATGTCGGCAGCGGCTCCGGCCGCTGTGGCCGGACCCGCACCATGCGGTCTATGTTGGTGATGTTGAAGCTGGGCCTGCCGCATGCGTGACATCTGCCTTGTTCGTGCGCCATCCAATCTCGGCCTTCGGCCCTTGGAGCCGGGCCATGTGCCCGGCACCTGGCGTGCGCCGCAGGCGCTGAGCGAAGCTGGTTTGATCGAGTCGCTGGCGCCGGGGCGGGTGGTCGATCTCGACAGACCCGCCTACAGTACCGAACCGCAACCGGGCACTAGGCTGCGTAATGGTCCGGCGATCCGCCGCTTCAACCTCGATCTTGCCGAGATCGTCACCGGTGCGCTTGGGCAAGGCGAGTTCCCGCTGATCATCGGCGGCGACTGCTCGATCCTGCTTGGCGCACTGGTCGCCGCGCGGCGCTCGGGCGCAGTCGCCCTGATCCATTTCGATGGCCACAGCGATTTCCGCCATCCCGGCAACTACGATGTCAATGCCTCACTCGGCTCGGTTGCCGGCATGGATCTGGCACTTGCCACCGGACGCGGCGAGGCTTTGCTGGCGCAATGGCCAGGTGTTGTCGGTCCGCTCGTCACCGACGATGCGGTGGTTCAGATCGGCGAACGCGAGAGCCGCGATGCCGATTTTGCCTGGCCCGACATCAATGCGACCGCCGTGACGCGCATCGACGTCTTTGCCGCGCAGGAACTCGGCGCGGCTGGAGTGTTGCAAAAGACAAGAGCGACGCTGGCGCGCGCCGGCTGTCCCTACTGGCTGCATCTCGATGTCGATGTGCTCGACCAGACGGTGATGCCGGCGGTGGATTCGCCCGGCAGCCCCGGCATCGACCCCGATGAACTCGTTGCCATTCTGTCGGCGCTGGCAGCGGACCAGCGCTGCACCGGCTTGGACATGACGATCTACGATCCCGACCTCGACCCGACCGGTGACCTTGCGCGACTGCTGGTGTCGCTGCTCGGGCGGGTGCTCAAGCCTCGATAAAGGCTCAGCTCGCCCTTGCTACCGGCGTCACCGTCACCTGGCTGACGCCGGTGCGGCGCACCACTGTGCATAGCGTCTCGCGGCCGATGCGTTCGGCGTCGAGCATGCGCACGAGGTCGTCGACGCCGGTGACCGGGCGACCGTCTATCGCCGCGATGATGTCGCCTTCCCTGAGGCCGGCCTTCGCCGCGGGTCCGTCTTTCTCGACGCTGCGCAGCCGCACCGCAGTACTGGTGGTCACCTGCGACAGGAGCGCTGCGCGGCGCGGCAAACTGGTGGTGTCGGCCGAGATGCCGATGAAGGCGCGCCGCACGCGGCCGAAGCGGATGATCTCCGAAATGACGAAGTTGGCGGTGTTGGAAGCGACCGCGAAGGCGATGCCTTGCGCGCCGTGGATCATGGCGGTGTTGACGCCGATGACTTCGCCTGCCGACGACACCAGCGGTCCGCCGGAATTGCCGGGATTGAGCGCGGCATCGGTCTGGACGACATCGTCGATCAGCCGCCCGGTCGAGGCGCGCATCGAACGGCCAAGTGCGGAGACCACGCCTGACGTTACGGTCCATTCGAAGCCGAGCGGATTGCCGATGGCAATGGCGATCTGGCCGCGCCGCAGCCGCTTGGAATCGCCGAGCGGCGCGACTTCGGTGAAGCTGCCATCGGCGCGCACCAGCGCGATGTCGGTGTCAGGGTCGCGGCCTAGCACGCGGCCTTCGCTGGAGGCGCCGTCGGGCATAGAGACGCGCACCGTTTTGGCATCGCCAACGACATGGAAATTCGTAACGACCAGCCCGTCCGGGGTGATGACGAAGCCGGAGCCATGGCCACCTTGGCCACCGACGCGCTCGATGCGGCAGACGGCTGGGCCGATGCGGTCGACGGCGTCGGCGACTGTCGTCGAATAGGCGTCGAGCAGTGTGTCGTCGGTCTCGAATTTGTGGGCGGCGAGGGCCATTGGCGGGGCTCCGTGTTTTCAGGCGCGATGATGACTATATGTGCGGAGCGGCTCGAACTGCCGCGACCTGACCAGATGGCCAGTCAAACCAGTAACTAGCCGTCAGACGAGTACCTCCGGGCGCACTGCCGAGCGATATCTGGGGCATGAGAAAACCCAGGAGATCATCATGAGTGACTTCAACCTTAATGCATTTTCCGAGGCCATCGCCGATCTCGCCGCCAAGGCTGCGCCGGCAACGGCAAGTTTCACCACCCATCACCATCGCACCGCCAGCGCCTTCCACTGGCGTGACGGCTATTTCGTCACCGCCGAGGAAGCTGTCGAGGCCGGTGAGGAGATCGAATTGACATTGGCTTCGGGCGAAGCGGTGAAGGCCGAACTGGTCGGTCGCGATCCGTCGACCGGCGTAGCGCTTCTGAAGCCGGCCGGCGCGGTCGCGGCGCCTGCGCTCGCCAAGGCTGACGCGGTACGGCCCGGCAATCTTGCCATCGCCATCGGCAGCAGTCAGGGTTCGGCGCTGGCCGTCTCGGGTTCGGTCGGCGAGGTCGGCCCCGCCTGGCGCTCGATGCGCGGCGGCACCATCGATCGGCGCATCAATCTCGCCGTCAATGCCGGCGGCCGTTTCGAGGGCGGGCCGGTGCTTGACGCCAAGGGCGCGCTGATCGGCATGCTGCTGTTCGGGCCGCGTGGTCGTGCGCTGGTCATGCCTTATGAGACGGTCGAGCGGGCCGTGGCGACGCTGCGTGAAAAGGGCCATGTCGCGCGCGGCTATCTCGGCGCCGGCCTGCACCCGATCCGTGACGGCGCGGCGCGCGGCGCCATGGTCATGAGCCTCGACGACAATGGTCCGGCCAAGGCCGCCGGCCTTGCGCTGGGCGACATCATCGTGGCGTGGAATGGCGAGGCCGTGCACGGCCCGCGCGAACTGATCCGAAAGCTCGGGCCGGATAGCGCGGGTGCCGCGGTGACGCTCGGCGTGGTGCGCGGCGGCGAGCAGCGCGATGTCGCGCTGACCGTCGGTGAAAAGCCGCT
Organism: Mesorhizobium sp. C432A; assembly: GCF_030323145.1. Lineage (NCBI taxonomy): Bacteria > Pseudomonadati > Pseudomonadota > Alphaproteobacteria > Hyphomicrobiales > Phyllobacteriaceae > Mesorhizobium > Mesorhizobium sp. C432A. The sequence continues at coordinate 2,823,507 of NZ_CP100470.1, forward strand.
GAGCTGAGAGGGCCGATGGAAAGCGAGACGCTGACAAGGCCGGAGGCGAGTGGATCGGAGGCGGGTGGGCCGGAGGTGGCGGGCGGCGGACGCCAGCTCGTGGTGCTGATCGCGCTGCACGATGCCGCGCGTGCCGAGCGCCTGTCGGCTTCGCTTGCGATGGCGGACGATCTGCTTCCGGTCGTGGCCGGCAGCGGGATTGTCGACGTCGCTGTCGTCGATGACGCTGTTGCGAACAGTGCGGCCTGGCTCGATCGGGCCGATGGTGGCAACAGCGCAATCCCACGGGTGCTGCTATCCGCGAGCGCTGGCCGGCCGGAAAACCGGGTGCTTGCCGTGCTGCCTTTGGCGTCGGATGCGAATCTGATCGCGGCTGCCGTCAGACTGGCGGCGGCCGGCTACCGGGTGTCAAGGGATGGGCGTTCGACGCCGGATCGTCATGGCGGTTTCGATCACATAGCGAGCGGAACTGAAACCGATAGCGGGCTGTTTGGCGAGGAATCTTTTGACGACGGCGCCGCCCTCCGACCAGCGCTGTCACCGCGCGAGACGGAAGTGCTGGCGCTGCTCGCCGAAGGCGCGCCCAACAAGGTGATCGCGCGGCGGCTGAACATCTCCGTGCATACGGCAAAGTTCCACGTCGCCGCGATCCTGATCAAGCTGGGTGCTGCGAACCGCACGGATGCCATCGCGATCGCGATGCGGCAGGGCCTGGTGCTGGTCTAACCCCCTTTTCCGTTTGAGCCTACGTTGCGTAACCCGTTGCAGGCTGCCGAGGCCTTGCGCAGTGCATTGCCGCCGCGCAATGGTTCGCGTCAGTGATGTAGCAAGGGAGGTGCCAAGACATGTCGCTCAAGGGAAAGACGCTGTTCATCTCCGGCGGGTCGCGCGGCATCGGTCTTTCGATCGCGCTGCGCGCTGCGCGCGACGGCGCCAATGTGACGATCGCGGCCAAGACCGCCGAGCCGCACCCGAAGCTGCCGGGCACGATCTACTCGGCAGCTGAGGAGATCGAGCAGGCCGGCGGCAAGGCGCTGCCTGTTTTGTGCGACATCCGCGAGGAGGCGCAGGTGGCCGAGGCGGTTGCCAAGACCGTCGAAAAGTTCGGCGGCATCGATATTTGCGTCAACAATGCCAGCGCCATCCAGCTCGCCAGCACGCTGGAGACCGACATGAAGCGCTACGATCTGATGCACCAGATCAACACGCGCGGCACTTTCCTGGTGTCGAAAATGTGCATTCCGCACCTGAAGTTGGCTGAGAATCCTCACATTCTGAATCTGGCACCGCCGCTCGATATGAAGGCCAAATGGTTCAAGAACCACGTCGCCTACACCATGGCCAAGTTCGGCATGTCGATGTGCACGCTGGGGATGAGCGCCGAGTTTGCCAAGGACGGCATCGCGGTCAATTCGCTGTGGCCGATCTCGACCATCGACACGGCGGCGGTGCGCAATCTGCTCGGTGGCGCGACGGTCGCGGCGATGAGCCGCTTGCCCGACATCATGGCCGATGCCGCACACGCCATCTTCCTGCGGCCATCGCGCGAGACATCAGGCAATTTCTACATCGATGAAGAGGTGCTGCGGGCCGAGGGCGTGACCGATTTCGCGGCCTACGCGCCAGGCGCGACCGGGCCGCTGGCCGGCGACTTTTTCGTGCCGGACGCGGTATTTGCCAATTCGCCGACGAACGTCAAAAGCATCTACTGACGGAAATCACGGGCCGACGGCGCTGCTTCCTCATCCACCTGCCGGCGTTTTTCGAAAAACCAAGCAATTGGCTTTTCGCCCGCTGTGCGGACCAGCCTCACCTCCCCATGAACGGGGAGAAAGGGGCTCATCACTCCTCGCCCTTCTTGCCTTTGCTCAGTCCCATCAGCCGGTCGATATAGGCCAGCATCAGCGCCGAGACGACGAAAGCGAGGTGGATGATGGTCAGCCACATCAGCTGGTCGATCGTATAGGAAGACGAATTCAGGAACACCTGCAACAGGTGGATCGAGGAAATAGCGACGATGGTCGAGGCGACCTTGACCTTCAGCGAACCGACATCGATCGTACCCAGCCAGTGCACACCGCCATCCTGGTCGTCGAAGCGGCTGACGAAATTCTCGTAGCCGGAGATGATCACCATCACCACCAGCGAGGCGACAAGTGCGGCGTCGATGAGGCCGAGCATCTTCAGGATGGTGTCGGTGTCGTCGAGTGTGAAGGCGACCATGACGAACTCGTAGAGTTTTTTGCCGAAGGACAGCGCATAGACGGCGAGCGCCAGGGCCAGCCCGATGTAGAAAACCACCAGCAGCCAGCGTGAGGCGAGGATGATCGATTCGATGGCGAGTTCGAGACGTTTCATGCAGCGGTTCCGGTCAGCTTTCTGAGGTCGACTGGGGTATTTCGATCAGCTTGCCGCAGTTTGCAAGGCAAATTGCGACGCAAAAAAACCCCGCCGGGAGGGCCGGCGGGGTTCAATGCATCCCGCTGGAGTCGGGACGGGGCAGGGAACGCCCAGGCTTGAATCTGGGGAGGGCGGCCGCTCTATTCAATGAGCCGGTTCTAATACCAGTACAATTCTTGCTGAACCGGGATTGCTGTCCGCAGCTCGACCCATCCCGATCTGCCGGGATGGGTCCTTGTTGTCGATCTGATTCCAGAAAGCTGCTCAAGCCATTGGAAAGCAGATCAATTGTTACTCGCCACCGGTGCCACCAGCGAGGTGATGCGACGGATGCCGACACGGCGGTTCTCGCGGTTGGGCGCCGTGGTGTTGACCTTCAGGTATTCCTCGCCATAGCCCTGAGTGGTCAGGTTTTCCGGCGGGATCCCGAAGGCATTGGTCAGCGCTTCGGCGACAGACTCAGCGCGCCGGTCGGACAGAGCAAGGTTTGCTTCCGGCGTGCCAACCGCATCGGTGTGGCCTTCGATCAGGAAGGTTTCGGCCGGGTTCTTCTTCAACAGTTTCTCCATGGCCGTGGCGACGCCTTCCAGTTTCTGCACTTCGGCGTCGGATATCGAGGCCGAGCCGAACTCGAAGTTCAATGTATCGAGGTCGACGCGACGGGCAATGTCGCGCACGCGCGCCGAACGCTTCACTTCGTCGATGGAATAGAGGCGCTGGACCTTCTCCACCGGCGGTTGTTCGAGGAACTCGTAATAATCGTCCGGGCTTTCGACATCTTCCGAATCGAGGATGTACTCGCGGCGCGGGATGGTGAGCCGCATCGGCGGCAGGTCGTCACCGGGATCGCGCCAGTCATTGTCGTCGTCATAGCTGCGCTCGTCGACATAGCTCAGCACATATTCGTGCCCATCCGGCGTGATGCGCGATCGCCTGATGACGTCGCCATTGCGGTTGCGGATGGTGACGATCTGGATGCCATTGTCGCGCTCGACGATTTCCCGAGAGCGATCGCCCGACAGTTCCTCATAGTAAACATTCCTGGCGCCGCGGTGCATGCGCGGAGCGTCATTGCTTTCCACGATCGTCTGGTTGTTGAACTGCAGGATGACGCGGTCGCCGAGTTCCTTGACGACGTCGACGCCTTTCGGACGCCGGCGGTCGCGGACGTTCTCATCGGGTGCACGCTCGACGCGTTTGCCTTTTTCCTCCGTCACCGGGGCGATCTTTTCTGGCTGAATTGCCTGCTGAGCTGACTTGTCGTCGGTGGGCGGCGGTCCCTGGTCGACCGGAGCCGGCTTCGGGGCTTGCGCCTCGGTGCCGCCCTGCGCGGGCTGCTCGCCCGTCTGGCCGCCAGCATTCTGGCCGTTCCCATTTTGGCCGTCGCCATTCTGGCTGTTGCCGCCCTGGTCCTTGCGGTGCTTGCGCCTGGCATCCTTCTGGCTGTCCAGGATGGGTGCTTCGTCGGGGTTGGCCGTGGCTTCGCCTTGCGCCGGCGTCTCACGTTGCGCGGGCTGCTCGGCATTGGCCGGTTGCTCCGCAGGCTGTGGTTCACCGGTCGCAGGCTGCTGTTCGCCCGTCACCGGCTGTTCGCCGACAGTTTTTTTGCCGTGCTTTTTCGCCTGATCCTTCGGCTGTTCACCTTCGGCGGGAGCCGCTTGCTGATCGGCCGGGGGCTGAATCGGCTCGGCCTGCGGCGCGGGCTCTCCGGCAGGCGCAACTTTGACGTCTGGCGCTTTGTCGGCAGGCGCGGCCTCAATCTGCTGATCCTGCTTGCGCTTTTTCTTGCCCGACTTGTTGTCGTTTGCCGGCGCCACCTGTTCGGTGGGCGCTGCCTGCTCGGCAGGCTGCTGGGCCGGCTGTTCAGCGGGCGCCGCTTCGATCTGCTGTTGGTCGCGCTTCTTCTTGCGTGGCTTTAGCGGCTGTTCTTCATTTGCCGGAGCTACCTGTTCGGCCGGTTGTTCAGCCGGTGCTGCCTCGATCTGCTGCTGGTCACGCTTCTTCTTGCGTGGCTTGAGCGGCTGCTCATCGGTCGCCGGCGCTGCCTGGGCGCCGCCCTCATCCGCAGGCGCCGCCTCGATCTGCTGCTGTTGATTGCGCTTCTTTTTGCGCGGCTGCTGTTCCTCGGCGGCAGGTGCGGCCTGTTCGGCCGGGGCCTGCTCGGTCTGCTGCTGATCCCGCTTCTTCCTGCGCGGCTGTTGTTCCTCGGCGGCAGGGGCGGGTTGCTCTGCAGCCGGTGCAGGCTGCTCGGCGGCCGGCGCTGCCTGTTCGGCCTGCTGGCGTTTCTTTTTGCGCGGCAGTTCCTGGTCGGTCTGCTGACCATCTGCAGCAGGGTCGTCCTGGACCAGGATCAGTGGCGCGGCCGTGTGCTGCAAGGGGCCGAAAACGGCGTTGCCCTGCAACGGGGATGCGCCCAACGGCGCGGATGCCATAAGCAGGCCAAGTGCCGTACCTGCCAGTACCCGTGGTTGGCGTTTCATCTTAAATTCTCCTTGTGGGGTCCCATCCCTGCCCAAACTGTCCTTGACCGGATTGGTTCCGGTTTGCAGGCATTACCCGCACCCAAGGACGATTGACCGGCGTTTTGAAGGCAACTTCATGTTTTTCCTATGGTGCGGCCGGAACTTGAAGTCACACAACAGCTTGACCTTGCCGCATGCGGAGGCCACATCTCGACCCATAATGGAAACGCCGTTCTGGAAGACCAAGACGCTGGAAGCGATGACGCCCACCGAGTGGGAATCGCTGTGCGACGGCTGCGGAAAATGCTGCCTGTCTAAACTCGAGGACGAGGATACCGGCGAGATCTACTGGACATCAGTCGGCTGCCGGCTGTTCGATGGGCAAAGCTGCCGCTGTTCGGACTATGCCAACCGGCTGGCGCGCGTGCCGGACTGTGTCGGGCTGACGCCGCAGAATGTGCGCACCATCACGTGGCTGCCGAAAACCTGTGCCTACCGGCTGGTTGCCGAGGGGCACGACCTCTATTGGTGGCACAGGCTGGTGTCGGGAAGTGCCGAGACCGTTCATGATGCCGGCATCTCCATGCGCGGCCGCGTCCGCGCCAGTGAGACCGATCTGGCCGAGCCGGACGATTATTTCGACTATATGCTCGACGACGAGCCCTGAGCATTCTGGAACGGACGTTGCCATAGGGCGTTCCGCGCCATTGGACGTTTTTGACGGTCAGGATCGTTTGCAGCGGTGGAAGGGGCGGTTGCTTTTGACCTGTCGGGCAGATTAACCGAAAATGAACGGCCGGTTCGCGAAGAGTTCAGATTGCAAGGAGCATTCTCCCCCCATCGGTTCGACCAAGACGGGCGCAAGCCCTCAACAAGGAGAGAAGACAATGTTCAACTCATTCAAGACGGCAGCCCTTTCGGGTCTCGTAGCTCTCGGCACCCTTGCCGCAGTGCCCGCCCAGGCGGACTCGATCTATCTCGGCTTCGGCAACAACCATGACCGCCGCGTCGGCGTCTACACCGGCGACGATGAGGACGGCTTTCGCCGTGACCGCAATTGGCGCCGCTGCTCGCCGGACCGCGCCCTCGACAAGGCCGAGCGCATGGGCCTGCACCGCGTCCGCATCGTCGATGTCAATCGCCGCGTGGTGAAGGTCGCCGGCCGCCAGTATGGCGATCGCGTAGTGGTCGTGTTCGCCAATGAGCGCGGCTGCCCGGTTATCTATCGCTAAGAGAACCAGACTGATCTTCTGCGAAGATCAGTCTGGGATACGACCTTCTGCGAAGGTCGATCCGGAGGCATGTTCCTCTGCCAGGATCAGCCTGGAGTACCTGGAGTAGCGGCATGACCCTTCTAGGGTCAGCCAGGAGCCCCTTTCCCTCCGCGGAAGGGTGCGGCTCGAAAAAACCCGGAGGCCAGTCCTCCGGGGTTTTTCATGTCGGCGATAGCGGTTCCGGCCGACGGGTTCAGCAGAACCGCACCCGGCCCGGCGGCCTGCTACTTAAGCTCGAATGTCACTGTTACCTGCACGGCGTAGGCATTCTCGCCGGCCTGCACGGGAACCGCGGCGCCTGCCGCATCGAAGGCCTTGGCATTGATCGGCATCGGCGCCGGCGCAACGTTCTGGTCGGTGATTTCCAGCACCCGGCCGATGCTGACGCCGGCGGCTTCGGCCAGCGTCTTGGCCTTGGCCATGGCATCGGCGACCGCCTTCTTGCGGGCTTCGGTGACGGCAGCCTTCGGATCCTCGTTGGAGAACGAAATGCCGCCGCCCTGGTTGACGCCGAGCGACACAGCCTTGTCGAGAACCTCACCTGTTTTGTCGATGTCGCGAATGCGCACCGAGAGTGTGTTGGTCACCTGGTAAGCGACAAGCTCGGCTTCCTGGCTGCCGTCGGGTTTGTTGGTGTAATTGTAACGCGGGTTGATCTGGATGCCGGCGGTCTGCAGGTCGCGATCCTTGATCCCTGCCGACTTCATTGCCGCGATCACGGCGGCCATGGCGTCGTTGTTGGCGTCGAGTGCCGCGCGTGCGGTCTTGGCCTCGCGCATGACGCTGAGCGTCAGCAGCGCCAGGTCGGGCGCCACGGTCGACTGGCCTTCACCCGACACGATGATGCGGGGCGGGGGCAGCGAATCGGCAGCGCTTGCCATCGCCGGAAAAGCGATCGCGGCGGCAAGTGCGAGCGGCAAAATATGTCTGGTCATGAAAATCTCCTCGATGTGCGATCCAGTCGCGCCTGTCGACTAGGGCGCGAATATGGGCTGATTTGGGCGATCTCGGCCAGCCCGTCCGGAAAGCCTTGTGCCGCGCAAGGAAAAACACTAATCCAGCGCGCGTGGGGCCTGTAGCTCAATGGTTAGAGCCGGCGGCTCATAACCGCTTGGTTGGGGGTTCGAGTCCCTCCGGGCCCACCATTATCGTTATTTATCAATGTGTTATAGGGTGATTCGCCACGAGGTTCGCCAACAGGTTCGCCAAGCATCGGCTTGCGCGTGACCAGCCGCACGACTCGATCCCCTGGACCGCCAGCTGTACCTGCTATGCTCGCGCGAATAGAGCTCCGCATGATCGATATCGTCGTGACCGAGGACGTCCATCATCTGCCTGGTGGAGGCCTCGGCCTCCGCCAGATAAACACCGAGCGATTTCCTCAAACCATGCAGGGTAAGGCCCTTCGGAAGACCGGCAAGCTTGCACCAATGCGCCATCATTCCAGTCAAGGACTTGGCGGAGAAGGGCTCCCCATAGGCGTTGACCAAGACGGTCTCGCCGCGCCTGTCAGCCGCATCCAGGATCTCGGACAGCATCGGCGTGATCGGCACGAAAAGCCGTTTGCCGCCTGTTCGTCCCTTGTTCTTGGCCTGGACGATATCAAACCCGTCAAAGTGACGCTCGACGCCATCGATGAAGACACGGCTGGTGACCCTCTGGTCCCAGCGCAGGCCCGCGACGTCGCCGCGGCGGCTGCCGAGCCAAAGCGCCAAACCATAGCAAGTGCGTGCTGCGGTGCCCAAGTGCCAACGGTTTTCAAATTGCGCCATCGCTTCGCGCGACCAGGCTTTCCAACCGACATAGGCCGGGCGCCACTCGACCGCTGCTGTGGGATCGATTTGATCCAATCTTGTCGCAGTGCTATATAGACCAGCTTGCGTATGCCCACCAGCAGGTGCTTGGCCTTATGGGGTGTGGCGATGAAGCGGCCAAGAAGCTCTTCAATATGGATACGTCTAAGGTTCTTAACCGGTACGTCGCGCCAAATCAGTGGGTGATCTGGGACCACCCGCAGTTCCAGAAATTCTTCAATCAGCCGCGTGTTCTTGCGCTTGCTGGCTTCGTCAAGCGCCAACCACTTGACTGAGATCTTCAACCGTTGAAAGGCCGCTCCAAATGTGCCTGGCAGGGCGGCACCAGGCATTTGGACGACGGTTGCCTTGGGGACTTTTCGGCCTTCGACCGCTGCCTGGTCTGCCTCCTTAAATCCCGGCTGATTGGGAGTAGGCAGGCTGACCAAACGCTCCTTCGTCCGATAGCGCCAGGGCGCAGGTGGATCTGGTTGCTGAGCGAGCCTTGCGTGAGCCCCGGCGTTCTTGCGGGCGCGGCGCAGGATGGCCCCGAGTTGTTTTTCGTTGCGAGCGATCTGGTCTGTCATGATGGGTCTCCACGTCTGCAATATACGCGATCGCGTATTAGTCGTAACATACGGGGTTGCGTATAAAATTGATGTATACGCGATCGCGTATGACGCCGATCGGTCAGCTGGCAAGCGGCGGTCTTATGCCGCCAGCCCGGCGGGCTGTCGCTGAGCGCGAAGGCGAGCGTCTGCGGCTTGGTCGCCTGCAGCGACGCATAGACGCCTTCCTCGGTCGAGAAAGCGACGCCGTTATCCAGGAACGCCTGCTCCTCGGCAGAATCGGCGGCGATCCCGGACCGGTCCCTGGGCGGAAGCTGCCGGGAATGTAGTTCAGGTGAATCCCAAACAGGCTCCCCGGGTGGCCGCGCGCCAGCCACACGCTTGTGGGAGTTGCGCGAGGCGAGTTGCTCACGCTCAGCTAACGCGGCCCTCCCGAGGAGTTAGGCATCTTGCTGTGGTATCAGTGGTCGATGACGGTACCTCTGCGGCATGCATCGGGCAGTTACTCGCAAATGCGCCGAAGGCGTCGTAGCGTTTGGTCGGGGATGATGGTTTTGAAAAGCCCAGCCGAGTCGATTGGATGCATCGTCCGTTTTTCACAGGATGGACAACGCCTGGGATCAGTTTTACGAGTCAGCCCAACCAGCGGAGATGTTCGCGTCCCCAAATGAACAAGATGGACACCCAAAACAGCAAGGGCGGCGACGAGCGCTCGACCGCCACCAGCCTTCTGCGGCTCGGCATACGGTTGAAACTCTCCCGGCAGACGCGTGGGCTGACCTTGAAGGCGCTAGCTGCCGCCGCGAACTGCTCTGAAAGCCTGCTTTCCAAGGTCGAGAACGGCAAGGTCTCGCCCTCGCTTCCCATGCTGCACCGGCTTGTCGAGGTGCTTGGCACCAACATTGGCTGGATGTTCGAGGAATCCGATGGTGAGGAAGGCATCGTCTTTCGGGCTGGATCGCGGCCGTTGATCGCGCTCGATCCGCTTCGGCGCGGCGAAGGCATTTCGCTCGAGCGCGTCATTCCGTATTCGCCCGGCCATCTCCTGCAGTGCAACATCCATCACATCGAGGCGGGAGGTGAGAGCGCCGGCCCTATCCAGCACGCTGGCGAGGAAGTCGGCTACCTCCTGGAAGGTGCGATCGAATTGATGGTCGGCGAAAAGACGTTTCGCCTGTCGGCCGGCGATTCCTTCGTCTTCAATTCCGAACTGCCGCACTGGTACCGCAATGTCGGCGACGAACGCGCCAGCATTTTCTGGGTGAACACGCCGGCAACATTCTGATAGGGCGAGCCCTCATTTGTCTTCGTTGATGCCAATTCAAGTCACTTGACAAGAAATCAAGCATCTTGAAATATGCTCTGCGCTCAGGCGCCAGGTGAGCCCGATCAAGGGCCTTTTCGAGAAAACCAAGGGGAACCGGAATGCGTCTTACCAAGATCCTTTCAGGCTGCGCCGCAGCCATCGCCATGACCCTCGCCCTCGGCTCTGCTTCCGCCATGGCCGAGACCTATGCGCTGGTGACCATCAACCAGCAGGCCCTGTTCTTCAACCAGATCAATGACGGCGCAACGGCTGCCGCAAAGGCTGCCGGCGTCGACCTCGTCATCTTCAACGCCAACAATGTACCAAGCGCGCAGAACGACGCCATCGAGAACTACATCACCCAGAAGGTCGACGGCATCATTCTCGTCGCCATCGATGTCAACGGTGTGAAGCCGGCCATCACCGCGGCCAAAGCCGCCGGCATTCCGGTCATCGCGATTGACGCGCAGATCCCAAATGGCGACAACGTCGCCTTCGTCGGCGTTGACAACACCAAGGCAGGCGAGGATATCGGCAAGTTCTACGCCGAATACGTGAAGACTAAGCTGAGCGGCACCGCCAAGATCGGCGTCGTTGGCGCGCTCAATTCGTTTATCCAGAACCAGCGCCTCGACGGCTTCAAGAAGGCTGTCACCGACAGCGGCCAGAAGGTCACCTTCCTCGACACGGTCGACGGCCAGAACGTCCAGGACGTCGCCCTGTCCGCCTCCGAAAACCTGATGACCGCCAATCCTGACATGACGACGCTTTACGCGACCGGCGAGCCGGCTCTGCTCGGCGCGGTTTCCGCCGTCTCCAGCCAGGCCCGTACGGGCGACGTCAAGGTGTTCGGCTGGGACCTGACCAAGTCGGCGGTGCAGGGTCTCGAAGAGGGCTGGGTGGTCGCTGTCGTCCAGCAGGATCCGGCCGGTGAAGGCAAGGCTGCCATCGAAGCTTTCGTCAAGCTCAAGAAGGGCGAGAAGATCGACCCGATCATCAACGTTCCGATCACCATCGTGACCAAGGAAAATGTCGGCCAGTTCAAGGACATGTTCAAGTAGTATCCTCCCCGGACCGCTGGGCTGCGCATTGACCCGAGGGTTGCCTGCGCAGCCCGGCGACCGATTGAACATGTCGCGCCCAGAGAATTGGAACCATGATGAGCGATGGCGAGACCTACCGCGTCAGGATGACCGGTATTTCCAAACGGTACGGCCCTATCCAGACGCTGGACGATGTCTCGCTGAACCTGAAGCCTGGCGAAGTGCTCGGCCTGGTCGGCGACAATGGCGCCGGCAAATCCACCTTGAGCAAGGTCCTGTCCGGTGCGGTAATTCCTGATGCCGGCACCATCGAGATCGATGGCAAGGCGGTGTCTTTCTCGTCGCCGGCCGATGCCCGCGCCGCACGGGTGGAGATGGTCTACCAGGACCTTTCGCTCTGCGACACGGTGGATGTGGCGGGCAATCTCTTCCTCGGCCGCGAACCGCGTCGCCGCGTTCTCGGCGTCCCCTTTCTCGACAACAAGCGCATGCATGGCGAGACGCGCCAGATGCTCGACCGGCTCGGCATCGTCATTGCCGATACCAAGCTCAAGGTCGAAAACCTCTCCGGCGGCCAGCGCCAGTCGATCGCCATCGGCCGCGCCGCTTCTTTCGACCCCTCGGTGCTGATCATGGACGAGCCGACGGCCGCCCTTGCTGTGGCGGAAGTCGAGGCGGTTCTGGAACTCATCCGCGCCGTCAGCGCCCGTGGTGTCAGCGTCATCCTCATCACCCATCGCCTGCAGGACCTGTTCCTGGTCTGCGATCGTATCCAGGTCATGTACGAAGGCCGCAATGTCGCCGAGCGCAAGATCGGCGAGACCAGCATCGAGGAGGTCGTCAACCTGATCGTCGGCCGCAAATTCACCGCGCGCTCGGCCCGCGCAAGCCGCGATGAGGGGGTCCAACCATGAACGTTACCTCCGCCGGTGTTGGCGCCTCGCCCAAACGCGCTCACAACAGCACGTGGAAGGATGTGGCGTTAGCCAATGGCAGCGTCGTCTCGATTGCGCTGTTCTTCATCGTCGTCTGCGTGGTCTTCTCGCTGATCACCGGTTCCTTCCTGACGACGCCCAATCTGCTCAACATCGCGCGCCAGTCGGCGCCGCTGCTGATCGTTGCGGCCACGATGACCTTCGTCATCACCACCGGCGGCATCGACCTCTCGGTCGGCTCCGTGCTGGCGCTGACGGCAACGCTGTCGGCGGTTTTCCTGCAGGCCGACCTGCCATGGCCGCTGGTCGTCATTGCCATGCTGGCGCTTGGTGCTGCGATCGGCGCCTTGCACGGCTTCTTCATCGCCTACGAGCGGATACCGCCCTTCATCGTCACCCTTGCCGGGCTCTCCGTCATCCGCGGCGTGGCGTTGCTGATCACCGGCGGCTATTCGATCCCGGTCGAACCGACCAGCTTCTTCGTCAACATCGGCAGGGCCTGGTTTCTCGGCGTGCCGGTACCGGCGCTGCTCGCCCTTGTCGTGCTGATCATTGCCTATCTCGCCTTCAACCAGACGCCGTTCGGCCGCTATGTCACCGGCATCGGCGCCAATACAGAGGCCGTGCGCCGAGCCGGTGTCGATACGCGCTTCATGACGCTCTTCGTCTACATCCTGTCGGGCATGGCGGCGGCGGTGGCCGGCATCATCCTCGCCGCCCGGCTCGGTTCCGGCTCGTCGAATGCCGGCCAGGGGTTCGAGCTCGATGTCATCGCCGCCGTGGTGCTTGGCGGCACCAGTCTGTTCGGCGGGCGCGGTACGATCATCGGCACTGTGCTCGGCGCGTTGACCGTCGCGGTCATCGGCAACGGCTTGATCCTTGCGCATATGTCGCCCTTCCTGACGCCGATCGTTACCGGCACAATCATCCTCGTTGCCATCTGGCTGAATTTCCGCCTGTTCAAGGGCGCAACGCGGAGCCGCTGACATGGATCATCTGTTCGACGACAAGCCAAGGGAACGGGCACCGATCGGTGTTCGCTCCGGCACGGTGATGACCGTTACCGGCCCGGTTGCGATTGCCGATATGGGCGTGACGCTGATGCATGAACACATACTGCTCGATGGCGCGACGTCGTGGAAATGCCCTTGCCATCCCGACGAGACGAAGATCGCCGAGCAGCCGGTCAGCATGGAGATCATCGGCGAGTTGCGGATGAACCCCTACATGAACCGCGACAACGTCTCGCTCGAGGACAGCGACCTAGCCCTTTCGGAGTTGGCGAAATACCGGGCGCTCGGCGGCCATACCGTGGTGGATGCGACCAACATTGGCATTGGCCGCGATCCGGTGAAGCTGGCGCGCATCGCCCGCGCCTCTGGATTGCGGATCGTCATGGGGACGGGCTTCTACCTGCAGCACACCCATCCCGTCTGGCTGAAAGCGATGGACGTTGACGACGTCACCGAATTCCTCGTCAATGATGTCGGCGGCGGGTCGGCGCAGCCCGAAATCATTGCCGGCATTATCGGTGAGGTTGGCGTCAGCAAGGATTTTACCGACGAGGAGCGCAAGTCGCTGCGGGCCTCCGCCCGTGCGGCCAAGATGACCGGCGTGCCGCTGACGATTCATCTGCCCGGCTGGGAGCGGCTGGCGCATGATGTGCTTGACGTGGTCGAGGCAGAAGGCGCCGATCTCCGGCATACGGTGCTTTGCCACATGAACCCCAGCCACAACGATCTTGCCTACCAGCAAAGCCTCGCCGCGCGTGGCGCCTTCCTGGAATACGACATGATCGGCATGGATTTCTACTATGCCGACCAGGATGCGCAGTCGCCGTCCGACGAGCAGAATGCGCGGGCGATCCGCTCGCTGATCGATATGGGACTGCTCGACAGGATTCTGCTGTCGCAGGACGTCTTTCTCAAGATCATGCTGACCCGCTTCGGCGGTTTCGGCTACGGCTTCATCCTCAAGCATTTCGTGCCGAGACTGAAACGCCATGGTGTCGAGCAGTCGGCAATCGACACGATGCTCATCGACAATCCAAAGACTGTGTTCGCCGAGGGCCTCTGAGCCGCGGCTCCAAACAAGATAGGGAGACTACATGTCCAGGAAGAAGGTTCTTCTCGCAGGCGAGTCCTGGGTCTCGACCGCGACCCACATCAAAGGCTTCGATCAGTTTCCCACCGTGACATATCACACCGGTGCCGATGAGTTGCTGGCCGCGCTGAAGGACAGCCTGTTCGACGTCACCTTCATGCCGGCGCATGAGGCACAGCGGAACTTCCCGCAGACCATGGAAGCGCTTTCGGCCTATGACGCGGTCGTGCTCTCCGATCTTGGGGCCAACACGCTGCTGCTTCACCCCGATACCTGGATCCACTCCAAACCAACGCCGAACCGGCTGCGCCTGTTGCGCGACTATGTCGGCAATGGCGGCGGCCTGTTGATGTTCGGCGGCTATTACAGCTTTCAGGGCATCAATGGCGGCGCGCGCTATCACAAGACGCCGGTTGAGGACGTTCTGCCGGTCATGTGCCTGCCGGTGGACGACCGTGTCGAGGTTCCAGAAGGCTATGCGCCGGTCGTCGTCGGCCCGCAGACCCATCCGATCCTCAAGGGCCTCGGCAAGGATTGGCCGATCCTGCTTGGCTTCAACGAGGTCACGGTCAAGGACGGTTCGGAAGTTCTCGCCACCGTGTCCTCCGACTACCGTTCGCTGCCACTGCTGGTGGCCGGCAAATATGGCCGGGGCCGCACTGTCGCCTGGACCTCGGATGTAGGGCCGCATTGGCTGCCGCCGGGCTTCATCGCCTGGAATGGCTACAAGACGTTGTTCGAACAGATGCTAGGCTGGGCAACGGCCAGGGATTAGCCATGCGCGTCCATGTCGTCGGTAATGTTTGCGTCGATACAACCTTTCAGTTGGACCGGTTTCCGGCGGCAGGCGAGACGCTGAACGCATCGGAACATGCTGACGGACTTGGCGGCAAGGGTGCGAACCAGGCGGTGGCCGCGGCGCGCACCGGAGCCGATGTTCGCTTCCGTGCCGCGATCGGCAACGATCCCGCCGGAGCCTGGATCACAGAGCAGTTGAGCCGCGATCTCGATGCCAGCCATCTGGCGGTACTGCCACTGCCCAGCGATCGGTCGACGATCATGGTCGATGCGCGCGGCGAAAACCTCATCGTCACCGGAGCCAGTTGCGCCGCCGCGTACAATCCTATGGCCGACAGCGGTTTTACCCGAGCGATCGAACGCGGCGATATCGTGGTATTTCAGGGCAATCTGGCTCCGGATATCACGGCCACTTGCCTGAAGGTGGCGCGCGGCGCGGGAGCGATGACGATCTTCAATCCGAGCCCGCTTGCGGCCGACCACACACCGGGCTTGAGCGACGTCAGCGTCGTCATCGCCAACGCGGGCGAAGCGGCGCAACTGACCGGGGCTGGCGACCCTGCCATGGCGGCCCGCGACTTGATCCGTCAGGGCGCCGGCGCTGCCATCGTGACGCTTGGCGCACTCGGCTGCCTTGTCGCCGATGGCGAAGGACGGATCGACCGGATCGCGGCGCCCAGGGTGGCCGTGCTAGACACCAGCGGCGCGGGCGACGTCTTTTGCGGTTGCCTCGCTGGTTGCCTTGCGGCCGGCATGGAACTCCTCGCGGCAGCGCGGATTGCGGTCCGCGCCGCAGCCATCTCTGTCGGGCGCGCCGGCACGCTTGAGTCCTGCCCCGGCAGGCGGGAGATGAAACTGCTCATGGAAACGACAGAAGCGGAAACCGCATGACACAATCCCCAAACCCGTCGGCCAGGTGACGAATGATGCGCTGCAGTCGATCTTCGGCAGAAGCAAGGTGGTGATCGGCGTGGTTCATCTCGCCCCCCTGCCGGGGGCGCCGCGCTACCATGGCGAGGCGATCGAGGCCATCTATCAACGCGGCCTCGACGACGCCAAAGCCTATTTGCAGGGAGGGTGTGACGGCGTGATCGCCGAAAACCATGGTGACGTGCCGTTTTCCAAGCCGGATGATATCGGGCCGGAAACCTCCGCCTACATGTCTGTCGTCTCAGACCGGATCCGCAGAGAACTCGGCCGGCCGATCGGCATCAATGTGCTTGCCAATGCCTCCATTCCCGCGCTTTCGATCGCCAGTGCCTCCGGTGCTTCCTTCGTGCGCGTCAATCAATGGGCCAACGCCTATGTCGCCAACGAGGGCTTTATCGAAGGCGAAGCGGCGCGCGCCATGCGTTTCCGCGCAAGGCTTCGGGCCAACGGTATCCGCATCTTCGCCGACGCGCATGTCAAGCATGGCGCCCACGCGATCGTCGGCGACCGGCCGATCGAGGAGCAGGTCAAGGACCTCGTGTTCTTCGATGCCGACGCGGTGATCGCCACCGGCCAGCGCACTGGCCACGCCGCCGACCTCAGCTACATCAGGATGATCAAGGACGCCGCCGGACTGCCGACGCTTGTCGGCAGCGGGGTGACACCCGACAACGCCAACGATATCTTGGACATCGTCGACGGCGTCATTGTCGCCAGCTCGCTGAAACATGATGGAGTGTGGTGGAATCAGGTCGATCCGCAACGGGTGAAGGCCTTCATCCGCGGCCTCAAGCGGTGACTTTAGTGCCGGAGATCGACGGCGAGCGGCTGCTGGGCCGGCTCGATGCCTTCGCCCGGATCGGCGCGACGCCAGCCGGTGGCGTAAACCGACAGGCGTTCAGCATTGAGGATCGCGGCGCCCGGCGCCTGTTGGCGGAATTGGCGCTCGCGCGCGGCTTCGCGGTTTTCCAGGACGCCATGGCAAACCTTTTCGTCCGCCGCGATGGCACGGATGCCACCCTGCCGCCGCTGCTGATCGGCAGCCACCTCGACAGCCAGCCGACCGGCGGGCGCTTCGATGGAGCGCTCGGTACGCTTTCCGCCTTCGAGGCGCTCGAAGCGCTGGAGGACGCGAGGGCCGAGACTCGGATGCCGATCGAGGTCGTCGCCTGGGCCAATGAAGAGGGCAGCCGGTTTACGCCGGGTGTCATGGGCTCCATGGCCTTCACCGGAGCCGACATTTCCGCATGGCGGTCCATAGTCGGCAGCGACGGTGCGTCCCTCGCAGAGGAGCTCGGGGCAACGATCTCCGCCTTGCCAGAGGCAACCCTTCGCCCCCTCGGCATGCCGATATCCGGCTACATCGAGCTGCATATCGAACAGGGACCGTCGCTGGAAAAGGAGCGGTTGCCGATCGGTATCGTCACAGCCGTGCAAGGTACGCGCTGGCTGGAGGTCTGCATTGAGGGCGCCGCCGGTCACGCCGGTACAACCGGCCTTGCCTACCGTAGGGATCCGATGGTCGCGGCCGTTGCCGCGATTCA
The DNA here is from genome assembly GCF_030323145.1 of Mesorhizobium sp. C432A. Taxonomy (NCBI): domain Bacteria; kingdom Pseudomonadati; phylum Pseudomonadota; class Alphaproteobacteria; order Hyphomicrobiales; family Phyllobacteriaceae; genus Mesorhizobium; species Mesorhizobium sp. C432A. Next base: position 2,840,664 of record NZ_CP100470.1, read on the forward strand.
CAGGCTCCAGACGACCATCATGCCGTTCGACAGCAGCGCAAGGCTGACGGTGGGCCGGGTCACCGCCCAGCCGGGATCGATCAACGCCATACCGCAGTCTGTGGTCTTCGCCGTCGATATCAGGCATCCGCGGGTAGAGCGGCTCGATGCCATCGAAGCAGAACTGCGCCAGGTATGCGCGGCGGAGGCAGAAGCTCAGCATTGCACGGTAACGATCAGGCGGTCGTTCGACATGCCGGGGGCGGCATTCTCTCCCGATATGGTCAAAACCGTCGAGGAGGCCGCCAATTCCCTACAGCTGCCGCACAAACAGATGATCTCGGGTGCATTCCATGACGCGCTGTTCCTCGCCCGGGTGGCGCCTGCCGTGATGATCTTTGTGCCGTGCCGTGACGGGCTGAGCCACAACGAGGCGGAATATGTGGAGCCTGCCCACGCGGTTACCGGCGCGCGGGTTCTGCTTCAAGCGGCCACCGTCGCCGCCTCTTAGGCAGCGACGGTGGCACAGGCGTGCTGGCGTGAAGAGGCAACCCGTGGGACTTCCTGGTGCCCGTCCGTCATTTCGTGACGTCGGCGGGCTGCAACGGGTGATCAAGGCCGCCGAGCTGCGGCGGATTGATCGCGGACGTACGATCGGCCCACATTCAACACCTGACCCAGCAGAAAAGCCCACCAGATCCCTGGGCCGTCATTGACGCCGTGGGTGCTAGGCGGTGACGATCTCGTCGACTTACCGAGATGGACGATCTGCTGGGCTATCGCCTCGGCCACCGGCAGGAAATCCCCACGCCCGCCATAGAGCTTGCCCGTGTCGATCGCGAGCAACTGGCGCCGTCCAGCCGTCCAGCGCTGCTGGACGTTGTCGCACTCGAGGCGTCCACAGGGATGCGTGTGTCCCAACTGTCGCTGCGGTTAATCCTAAAGCCAATGTCGCGCACCATGGAAAGAGACAATCCCGATTGGGCACCCAGAAACTGGTGACGTCGCCGGCAAGGGAAGCCGCTTCGTAGTATTGCGCGACGGCGACGCCAGGCATCATGGCAACGAACCTTATTGCCCAAAGGCATCGGCGCTTTCAAAAATGTCGATAGATGACTGCGAGCCGTTTTGATCCTTCCCGGCCATCGCCAGATGGACGTTGCTACCGCACATTAGCAGAACCGGATTTTTCTCGCCAAAGGCGAAAAATCGAAACGTCGTTCCTTATCTCTATAGATTTTGTCGAATATCGTCTGCCCCGGTTTGGAAATGACCGATGCGCATGCAGGGTCTGGGAGATTGACGAGTTGGCAAGGCTATCGGTTCTCGGAATATCCGGCGGCGTAAGCACGCCATCGCGCACAACCGCGGTGGTGAACGCGCTGGTCAAGGACGTCGCGCTGCGCGTCCCGGCAGACACGGGCCTGATCGAAATCACCGAGGCGGCGCCTTCGCTTTTCGTCGGACTGTCCCGTGGCGCCCTCGGCGCGTCCGGCGAAGCGATCATCCAGCGTGTCGAGAAGGCCGATCTGCTCGTGGTCGGAACGCCTGTCTATCGGGCTTCCTACACCGGCGCCCTCAAGCACCTGTTCGACCTCGTCGACTATCGCGCGCTCGCCGGCAAGACCGTGCTTCTCGCGGCGACAGGCGGAGGTCCTTACCATGGCCTGGTTCTCGAACATCAGCTGCGGCCATTATTCGGCTTTTTCGGCGCCGTCACCGTACCGACCGGCGTCTATGGGGCGCCCGACGATTTCATCGGCGCCGAAATCGTCGGCGAGGCGATACGCGAACGCATTTCACGGGCCGCATCCGAAGCGGTTTCACTGCTCAATTCCAACCATGCAAATGCCGCCGCCGCAGCGCGCGTCGGCTGAGCCAACCAAAAAGGGAACAACGACATGACGTCTCATTCCGACGGCCTGAAATTCGCCTACTGGGTTCCGAACGTCTCCGGCGGCCTGGTCATCTCCAACATCGAGCAGCGGACCGGTTGGGACATCGACTACAACCGCAAGCTCGCCCAGATCGCAGAGGCCAACGGCTTCGACTACGCACTGAGCCAGATCCGCTTCACCGCCGGCTACGGCGCCGACAACCAGCACGAATCCGTGTCGTTCAGCCACGCACTGCTGGCCGCCACCACAACGCTGAAAGTGATTGCCGCCGTCTTGCCCGGTCCATGGAACCCGGCGCTGGCGGCCAAGCAGATCGCCACCATCAACCACCTGACCAATGGCCGCGTGGCCGTCAATGTCGTCAGCGGCTGGTTCCGTGGCGAGTTCGCCGCCATCGGCGAGATGTGGCTCGACCATGACGAGCGCTACCGCCGCTCGGAGGAGTTCATCCGCGCGTTGCGCGGCATCTGGACCGAGGACAATTTTACGCTGAAGGGCGACTTCTATCGCTTCACCAACTACTCGATGAAGCCGAAGCCGATCGATCCGCAGCCCGAGATCTTCCAGGGCGGCTCGTCGCGCGCCGCGCGTGACATGGCTTCGCGGGTGTCCGACTGGTATTTCACCAACGGCAACACGCCCGAAGAGATCAGGAAGCAGGTCGACGATATCCAGGCCAAGGCGAAGGCGAATGGCCACAAGGTGAAGATCGGCGTCAACGCCTTTGCCATTGCTCGCGAAACCGAGGCGGAAGCACGCGCCGTGCTGGACGAGATCGTCGCCAAGGCCAATCCCGAAGCGGTGCAGGGCTTTGCCGACCAGGTCAAGAATGCCGGCAAGGCCTCGCCGGAAGGCGAGGGCAACTGGGCGAAGTCGTCCCTTGAGGATCTGGTGCAATACAATGACGGCTTCCGCAGCAATCTGATTGGCACGCCGGAACAGATCGCCGAACGCATCCTCAAGCTGAAGGATGCCGGCGCCGATCTGATCCTGCTCGGCTTCCTGCATTTCCAGGAAGAGGTCGAGTTCTTCGGCAAGCGCATCATCCCGCTGGTGCGCGAACTGGAAGCGGCGCGTGACAGGGAGCTTGTCGCCGCCGAATAGGCCAGGGCGCGGCCTGCGGGCCGCGCACTCCTCCAAAATCAGGAACGTGTCATGATTGGTGCTTCGCTGGGAGCCGCCGCATACGAGCGTGCGCCCGAAATCCCCGGCATTCTTGCTGGCGCTGGTCCACTCACGGACACGCGCCCGGCGCGCCTGTCGGCAAAGGTCGATGCGATCCTGACCCTGAGCGGGATTGGCATTTCGTTCGGCGGCGTCACGGCGCTGAGCGATGTCGATCTCGAGGTCAAGAGCGGCGAAATCCGCGCCGTGATCGGCCCCAACGGCGCAGGCAAATCCTCGCTGATCAACATCATCAGCGGCCTCTATCACGCCGACCACGGCAAGATCGCGATCGCCGGCCAGTCATTCTCCCGTGTGCCCGCGAACCGTCTGGCACGTCTGGGCGTCGCGCGCACCTTCCAGAACCTGGCGCTCTTTCCCGGGCTTTCGGTGCGCGACAACATCGCGTCGGGCCGCGTCCACACCAGGCGCGCCAGTTTTGTCGAACATATTGCCGGCCTGCCACGCGCCAGGCGCGAAGACGCTGCGATTGCCGAAAAGGTCGACCAGACAATCGCCTTCCTGCATCTGGAAACGGTCGCCGATCAGCTGGTCGCGACGCTGCCCTACGGCTTGCAGAAGCGGGTCGAACTGGCGCGAGCGCTGGTTGCCGAGCCGAAGATCCTGCTGCTCGACGAACCGATGGCGGGCATGACGGCGACCGAGAAAGCCGAGATGGCCGGGTTCGTGCGCGCCGCGCGCGACCGGCATGGCGTCACCATCATCCTGATCGAGCACGACATCGGGGTCGTCATGGGCCTATCCGACCGCGTCGCCGTGCTCGATTACGGCCGCAAGATCGCCGACGGCACGCCGGCCGAAGTGCGCGCCGATCCGGACGTGATCCGGGCCTATCTCGGCACCGCCGAGGGCGAGGATGGCGAGGGCATCTGATGAGCTACTATGATTTTCTCTTCGTTGTCGAAGTGCTGGTCGGCGGCCTGTTGTCGGGAGTCATGTATTCGCTCGTCGCCATCGGCTTCGTGCTGATCTACAAGACGTCGGGTGTGCTGAACTTCGCGCAAGGGTCGATGGTGCTGTTTGCGGCACTCACCTTTGTCAGCCTGGTCGAACGCGGCATCCCGTTTGCGCTTGCGCTGCTCATCACCTTCGCAGTCATGGTCGCGCTGGGTTTCACCATCGAGCGAACCGTGCTCAGGCCGCTGGTGAACCGCTCGCCGATGACACTGTTCATGGCCACGCTTGGCCTGTCCTACATCATTGAGGGCGCTGCCCAACTGATCTGGGGCACGCAGGTGCACGGGCTTGATCTCGGCATCGACGACACGCCCTTCGAGGTCGGCGGCATCCTGATCTCGTCGTTCGACCTTCTGGCAGCTGGCATCGCCGCAGCGATGGTGGCGGGCTTGAGCGCCTTCTTCTATTGGACCCGGATCGGGCTGGCGTTTCGCGCCGTCGCCGACGACCAGTTCGCGGCCCTTGCCGTCGGACTGCGGCTGCCGCGGATCTGGGGAACGGTGTGGACGGCTGCAGGCTTCGTGGCGCTGGTCGCGGGACTGCTGTGGGGCGCACGCCTCGGCGTCCAGTTCTCGCTATCGCTGATCGTGTTGAAGGCGCTGCCGGTGCTGGTGCTTGGCGGCTTCGATTCCATCCTTGGCGCCATCGTCGGCGGCCTCATCATCGGCGCCAGCGAAAAGCTCGCCGAGGTCTATCTCGGACCCTTCGTCGGCGGCGGCATCGAAGGCTGGTTCGCCTATGCGCTGGCGCTGGTTGTCCTACTGGTGCGCCCCTCCGGCCTGTTTGGCCAGAAAACCGTCGAAAGGGTCTGACCGATGGCCGTGCAAGCGCTCGATGCCGCAAGGGCTCCAATCGACTGGCTGAGCTTCGCCCGGAAATTAGCTTTGCCGGCCGTGGCGATCGTCGTCGTCTACGGCCTGGTCCCGGCCTTTGCGTCGAGCTATCTGGTCGAGGCGATCCTGCTGCCGTTCCTTGCGCTCAGCCTGGCGGCAGTCGGCCTCAACCTCTTGACCGGCTATTGCGGCCAGCTTTCGCTTGGCTCTTCCGCCTTCATGGCGGTAGGCGAGTTCGCTGCCTACAATTTCAACCTGCGGGTCGAAGGACTGCCGCTGGCGGCGACCATGATCCTGGCCGGAATTTCGGCCGCCGGCATCGGCGTCATCTTCGGATTGCCGAGCCTGCGCCTGCGCGGCTTCTATCTCGCTGTCTCGACGCTTGCCGCCCAGTTTTTCGTGCAGTGGGCGCTGACCAAGTTCGGCTGGTTCTCCAACGACAATCCGTCCGGGGTGATTTCTGCACCGCACCTTGCCGTAGCCGGGTTTTCGCTCGACGGCGCCACCGGACGCTATTTGCTTTCCGTCACCACCGTCATCATGCTGACGGCGCTGGTTTGGCGGCTGGTCAACAGCGCGACCGGCCGCAACTTCATTGCCGTGCGCGACAATGAAACCGCCGCGCGCGTCATTGGCGTGCCGGTGCTGCGGACCAAGCTGCTGGCCTTCGCCATTTCATCCTTCATCATCGGCGTCGCCGGCGTGCTGTGGGCCTTCACCTATCTGCGCACGGTCGAGCCGGCCGGCTTCAATCTAGACCGCTCGTTTCAGATCCTGTTCATCATCATCATCGGCGGGCTGGCTTCGATACGCGGTGCGTTTCTGGGCGCCGCATTCATCGTCGTCTTCCCGCTCGTTCTGTCTCGGCTCGGCGCCTTCGTGTTCGGCGGCCTGTTCGATTCTGGTGTGCTCGACATGAGCCAGCGCATCGTGCTTGGCGCGCTCATCATCATTTTCCTCATCGCGGAACCGAACGGGCTGTCGGCCCTCTTCGACCGCCTGAAACGACGGATCGGCTCAAGGTCCAGCTGAGCGCCGCTCGACATTCTCTCACGGACCCACCTCAGGAGACGCAACTCATGACCTTCTTCAGTCACCTCAAGAAAGCGGCGATCGCCACCGCTTTCGTGCTCGGCGCGACAGCCGTGCATGCCGACGAACAATATTTCCCGCTGCAGAGCTACCGCGTTGGCCCATATGCCGCCGGCGGCACCGGCTTCTTTGGCGGCTTCATCGACTATCTCAACCTGATCAACATCCGCGACGGCGGCGTCAATGGCGTCAAGCTGACCTGGAGCGAGGGCGAAACCCAGTACGAAGTCGAGAAGGGCGTCGAGGTCTACGAGCGGTTGAAGAGCAATCCCGGCATCGCGGCTTGGAACCCGCTCTCGGTCGGCATCGCCTATGCCATGATCGACCGCATCACCGATGACAAGGTGCCGCTGATCACCATCAACCACGGCCGCACCGACACCACCGACGGCCGGGTATTCCCTTACGTCTTCCCGCTGCTGCTCAACCCCTACAGCGAAACGTCGGGCATCGTGAACTACATCGCCTCCAAGGAAGGCGGCCTCGATAAGCTCAAGGGCAAGAAGATCGTCGTGCTCTATCACGGCTCGCCCTACGGCAAGGAGACGATCCCTATCTATGAGCTGCTGTCGCAGAAATACGGCTTCGAGCTGTCGCAGATTGAAGTTCCCCATCCGGGCAACGAGCAGCAGGCGCAGTGGCTAACCATCCGTCGCGAGCACCCCGACTATGTCGTGCTGCGCGGCTGGGGCGTGATGAACCCGGTTGCGCTCAAGACCGCGCAGAAGACCGGCTTCCCGGCCGATCATATCGTCGGCAATGTTTGGTCCAACTCCGAAGAGGACGTCATCCCCGCCGGCGACGCCGCCAAGGGCTACACCGCCATCACCACCCAGGCGTCTGGCGCCGACTATCCGGTCGTCAAGGAGATCGTCAAGACGGTCTACGACGCCGGCAAGGGCAATCTCGAGGACAAGAGCCGCATCGGCTCGGTCTACCACAATCTCGGCATCGTCAACGGCATCCTCAATGTCGAAGCCATCCGCATCGCCCAGGCCAAGTTCGGCAATCGCACGCTGACCGGCGACGAGGTTCGCTGGGGCTTCGAACATCTCAAGCTCGACCCGGCGCGCGTCGAGGCGCTCGGTGCCAAGGACCTGTTCCACTCGATCAACGTCTCCTGGGACAATCACGAGGGTGATGGCTACGTGACCTTCCAGCAGTGGGACGGCAAGAAGTGGAACGTCGTGTCTGACTGGATCGCGCCGGACTGGAAGCTGCTTCGCCCGATCATCGAGAAGTCGTCCGAGACCTACGCCAAGGAAAAGGGCCTCAAGATCCGCACGGCAGAAGACGCCGATGCGGTGGTCAGCAACTGAGTTTGACGAACCCACGGCCGGCCCACGGGCCGGCCGTGCCATCCATATTCCCAGCGGAGTTATCGATGTCCAGCCCAGAAAATCCGATCCTGTCGGTCAGCCGCGTCGAGGCCGTCTACAACGGCGCCATCGCCGCCCTGCATGGCGTCGACCTCTCGGTCGGCAAGGGCGAGATCGTGGCGCTGCTCGGCTCCAATGGCGCCGGCAAGACGACGCTGTTGCGCGCCGTATCCAATCTTCTGCCGGCCGAGCGTGGTTCCGTCACCGCCGGCCGAATCCTTTTCGATGGCGAGGAAGTTTCAAGGGCAAGCCCCTCGCACCTTGTCCGCAAGGGCCTGGTCCAGGTTCTCGAGGGTCGGCACTGTTTCCGCTCGCTGACGGTCGAGGAGAACCTTCTGACCGGTGCGCTCGGGCGCTCGTCCTCGCGCGTTGGCGTGAAGGCCGACCTTGAGCGTGTCTACGCGCTTTTTCCGAGGCTTCTCGAGAAACGGCGCACGCGGTCCGGCCTCACCTCCGGCGGCGAGCAGCAGATGACGGCGATCGGTCGCGGACTGATGTCGCGGCCGAAACTCTTCGTGCTCGACGAGCCCTCGATGGGGCTCGCGCCGCTGATCGTCGACGAGATCTTCAGCGCCTTGAAGCGGCTCAATCGGGACGAAGATCTTTCGATCCTTGTCGCCGAGCAGAATTCGGCGGTGGCGCTGAAATATGCTGATCGTGCCACCGTCCTCGAAAACGGCAAAAGCGTGCTGGAAGGGTCGGCTGCCGACCTGCGCCAGCGCGACGACATCAAGACCTATTATCTCGGCGGCGCGCCGCTTCCATCGCAACACTTCCCCCAGGAGACTGCAGCATGACCATCCAATCCAAGCAGCCGTCCGACGCGCGCGTCGCCGTGCCTCCAGTGGAGCGCCCGTCGGCCAAGGCGCATATCATCAAGACCGATGCCGAGGCGATCGCCATCGCCGAAAAACTTGCCATTGAATTCGCCAGGGAAGCGTCGAAGCGGGACCGCGAGCGCATCTGGCCGAAGGAAGAGCTCGATGCGTTTTCGCAGAGCGGCCTGTGGTCGATCAATGTGCCGAAGGCCTATGGCGGGCCGGAGGTGTCCTATGTGACGCTGTCGAAGGTGATCACCATCATCTCGACGGCTGATCCCTCGCTTGGCCAGATTCCGCAGAACCATCTCGGCGTGGTCGCCGCCATCCGCACGGTTTCGGACGAGGCGCAGAAAAAGCTGCTCTTCGCCGAGGCACTGTCCGGCACGCGCTTTGGCAACGCGTTTTCCGAGTTCGGCTCCAAGCGTGCCGCAGACTTCGAGACCAAGTTTGTCGATGCCGGTGACCATGTCGTGGTCAACGGCCAGAAATTCTATTCAAGCGGCGCCCTGCTCGCCCATCTGGTGCCGATTGTGGCGCTCGATGACGAGGGGCGCGCCTGGTATGCCATCGCCGATCGCGGGGCGCCCGGACTGACCGTCATCGATGACTGGTCGAGCTTCGGCCAGAAGACGACGCTCTCCGGCACGGTCCTGCTCGACAATGTGAAGGTGGCGAAGACGCATCTCGTCCCCGGCTACAAGGGGTACGACAAACCGACAGCCGACGGACCCATCTTCCAGATCATCCAGGCGGCGGTCGATCTCGGCATCGCCAAGGCGGCGATCGACGAGACGGTCAGCTTCGTGCGCACCAGGTCGCGCGCGTGGATCGACAGCGGCGTCGATAATGCCTGGCAGGATCCCTATACGATCCAGGCGATCGGCGACCTTCGCCTGCGCGCCAATGCGGCCGAGGCTATTCTGGAAAAGGCCGGCCTTGCGGTCGACCGCGCCGTGGCCGATCCTAACGAGAAGACGGTCGCGGAGGCGCAGATCGCGGTCGCCGAATCCAAGATCCTCACCACCGAGATCGCCATCACCGCCACCAACAAACTGTTCGAACTCGCCGGCACGCGGTCCACGCTGGCCGAGCACAATCTCGACCGCCACTGGCGCAATGCGCGCACCCACACCCTGCACGATCCCGTCCGCTGGAAATACGCGATCGTCGGCAACTATTACCTGAACGAGGTCAACCCGCCCCTCCACGCCTGGAGCTGAGCGGGAACGCCGTAAAGTCACAAAGGACTATTCATGAGCACTGCCACCCCCGACAGGATCAAGGTCCTGTGGTTCTTGCCCACCCATGGCGACAGCCGCTATCTCGGCACCTCCGAGGGCGGCAGGGCGGTCGACCTGCCCTATCTCACCCAGGTCGCCAAGGCGGCCGACGCCATCGGCTATTATGGCGCGCTGCTGCCGACCGGGCGCAGTTGCGAAGACAGCTGGGTGGTGGCGTCGGCGTTGGCGCCGCTGACGCAACGACTTCGCTTTCTCGTTGCGGTCCGTCCAGGGCTGCAGTCGCCGACGCTCGCCGCGCGCATGACCTCGACGCTCGACCGCATTTCGGGCGGGCGCTTGCTGATCAACGTGGTCACGGGCGGCGATCCGGTCGAGAACAAGGGCGATGGCATATTCCTCAGCCATGACGAGCGTTATGAGGTGACGCGGGAATTTCTCGACATCTACAAGGCCGTGCTCAGCGGCGAAACCGTAGCCTTCGAAGGCAAGCATTTCCGCATCGAAGATGGCAGGTTGCTGTTCCCGCCGGTGCAGACGCCGCACCCGCCGCTCTATTTCGGCGGCTCGTCGGACGCGGCCAATGCGGTCGCCGCCGAGCAGATCGACAAATACCTCACCTGGGGCGAGCCGCCGGCGGACGTCGCCGCCAAGGTCGAGCATGTGCGCGGCCTTGCCGAAAAGGCCGGCCGCGAAGTGAGCTTTGGCATCCGATTGCATGTCATCGTTCGCGAGACCAATGACGAGGCCTGGGCCGATGCCGATCGGCTGATCAGCCGCCTCGACGACAAGACGATCGCCGAGGCACAGAAGGTTTTCGCCCGCATGGATTCGGTTGGCCAGTCGCGCATGAGCCGGTTGCATGGCGGCAGCCGCGACAAGCTCGAACTCAGCCCGAACCTTTGGGCCGGCGTTGGCCTCGTGCGCGGCGGCGCCGGCACCGCCTTGGTCGGTGACGCGGCGACCGTGGCAGAACGGATCGACGAATACCGAAGGATTGGCATCGATACCTTCATCCTGTCCGGCTATCCGCATCTGGAGGAAGCCTATCGCTTCGGCGAACTGGTGCTGCCGCTGCTGCCGATCGATCACGAAATCTCGACCCGGCCGACGACGGTGAACATGGGACCGTTCGGCGAAACGGTGGCCGGAGATCATCGACCATCGGCGCTGCGCGCGAGCCAGTCTTGAGCGCTTCCCGCAGGGCTGGGAAACTGACGGTCGCCATCATTGGCGGCGGCTTTTCCGGCGCCGCAACCGCGTTTCACCTGGCGCGGCTGCTGCCCGCCGATGCAGCCGATATCGTGGTCGTCGAACCGCGCGAGGCGCTCGGCTATGGTCTGGCCTATTCGACGGCCGATCCCTCGCACCGCATCAACGTGCGGGCGTCCAAGATGACGCTGATCTCAGGTGAGGAGGGCCATTTTTCCGACTGGCTGGAGCAGACCGGCGCTATTCTGGACGATACGCAGGCCATTGCCGCCAGCGGCGCGATTTACCCGCAGCGTCGAGTCTTCGGCCGCTATGTCGAATCCCACCTGCAGCCCTTCCTGCAAAGCAAGGCGATCCGCCATGTCAGGGCCGAAGTTGCTTGGGTCGAGCGCAGTGGCGAGGGCTACCGGCTTGTCCTGTCCGATGGCGCAACGCTTTCCGCCGATGCTGTGGTGATCGCGGCGACGCATCCATTGCCGGCCCTCCCGGCGCCGCTGCGCAGCGTGGCCTCAGTCGCCGGATTGGTGGCCAATCCCTACGATCTCGAACGGCTGCAGGCGATCGGCCGCGACGACCGTGTTCTCATTGTTGGCACCGGTCTGACCTCGGCCGACGTCATTGCAGCCCTCGACCGTAGAGGTCATCGCGGCCGCATCACGGCACTGTCGCGCCATGGCTATCGCTCGCATGTGCAGGCCGCCATGCAGGGCGACCCGATAGGCGACTTCACCAGCCTGCCTTTACGCAGCGCCACGGTGCTGCTCAGGCGCATCCGGGCCACGATCGCGGCAGCGACGCGACAGGGCGAAGACTGGTATCCGGTCCTCGACGCTGTCCGGCGTCAGGGGCAGTTGATCTGGCAGGCCTTGCCGCTCGCCGAGCAGCGCCGCGTGGTGCGCCATCTTCGCGCGCTCTGGGACGTGCATCGTTTCCGCATCGCGCCACAGGTAGCAGTCGTGCTGGATCGCCGCCTTGACGAGGGGACGCTCGCTTATCGCGCCGGATCGATTGTCGAGGCCGAAGAGGCCGACGGACGTATCCGCGTCACGCAGCGGTCAAGGCGCCGACACGACCTCATCGTTGAGACGTTCGACAGCGTGATCGTGACGACCGGGCCGGCGCATGCGGACATTCTTCGCACCAACACGGCGATTGCCGCCCTTGGACATCTGGGCCTGGTCCGTCTTGACCCAACCGGCCTTGGTCTCGACACCGACAGCCACGGCCGCGCGGTCGGTAAGTCAGGTCACCCGGCCGACAATATTTTCATTAGCGGACCGCTGGCGCGCGGCAGCGTCGGCGAGCTGATGGGCATCCCTGAAGTCACCGCCCATGCCGAGAGCATCGCCACCGAAATTCACCAATTGGGTTACCAGACGGCGTTGCGTCGCAGGGCGTCGTGAAGGTGCAAACACGATGAGGCTATCCAGATGACACTAACCGAACGCATTCTGCCGGATGAAACCCGGATCTCCCTAAAATTTGCGATGCGACACCTGGCCGGAGCCGTGTCCGTGGTCACCGCAGGCATCGGCGACGAGCGGACGGGCGCAACAATTACCACAGCCCATTCCTTGTCGGTCGAACCGGAGGTGATGGTCGTCAGCATCAACCTGAGCTCGTCGACATGGAGCCATCAGCCGGCATCGGCACTTCTGCGTGAATGTGCTACGCGCCGACCAGATCGCGGTTGCCGACCGTTTTGCTGGTCGAGGCGGCCTCAAGGGGCAGGCTCGCTGCGAGGGTGCACGCTGGTCCACCCTTGCAAGCGGCGCATTGGCGCTCGAAGGTGCGCTTGCCGCGGTCGATTGCACCGTCGAGGATACCATAGTTCGCCACAGCCATGCGCTAATACTCGGCAGCGTCCGGCATGTGGTGAGCGGAGAGCCCGGTCCGGCACTGATCTATCATCACGGCGCCTATGGATCGTCGTGAGCGGGTTGATACGTGTCGTTTTCTGACAGCCATGAAATTCTTGGTCTCATTCAAGGCGGCGAAAGGAACGAAATACGAATTCTCCATAGCCCTTCGCCGAGACGCGCCGCACACACCCAAAACGCGAAAACGCGACCGAGATGGCGCGGGAGCACTATGTGCGATTGTTTGGATGTGAGCCAATACGGGCTTTGCGCGTTGTTGTTGAACTTGCGGAAGCCCTTTTCCAGCCAAGAGGCTTGAGAGGAACAATTCTTCCGTGGCGCGTAGCGGCCAGGCACTGCCGTTGGGCAGCCGATTGCGATTGCTACGGCAACGAAGAAGTCATGCCCGCGCGCATGCGGTGCTTGCCGTTGAAGGCCACGACCGATCTGCCACTGGCGCCCGGCGCCGTCGGTCGCTGCGGTCCAGAGTTGCCGACCAGTAAGGACAAGGCAAAATCTGGTGTTCTCGCGAAAAATGGCGACAAGGCGCGGGTCGCAGGACATCACGCCGAAGCCGAAGAAACGCTAGATTCGCGCCGGCAGCCCTAACTAGCGCTGGCGAGACTGGCATGTCCCGCAGCGGCTTCTTGCGCTTCGGCGGCACATAGGCATCGCTCCGATCTTCTGCTCGAGTGACTTAAACTAGGATTTGCAGTCGCCGTGTTTCTACGTTGTGGTTTCGGCGACATCTGTCGTTCGCAACATCAGTAAGTAAACCAGCTAAACGAAATCAATGAGAAAGATCAGGAAATTGCCCGGTCATTCAATCAGGAATCGTTCGCGTTGTCCTTTGCAGAAGGCCAGCGGATACGCCTATGGCTAGCGAAGGTCGTGCGCCTGTAGGGCGCTGTGGGGCGGCATTGTAGGCATTCAAGCATGAGCGGAACCTAATTTGCAGCCGCAAATTAATGTCCAATGAATGAACTCCCAAACCGGAAAAAACTCGTGCCTGACCCTCAACCTCGGCGCGGCTCCAACAAAGGTGTGTTGCTAGCGGCTGCAGCGCTGCTGTTTGCCTTTCTCGCTCTTATTCTGTTTGAGTTTTTTCAGTAAGTGCGCGCGGCGCCGGCTTCCTAGAGAGGGCAGAGCACCTGCCGACGTGATCTTCGATCGCTCGCGTCCTTGCGGCGGGGCGACTATCCAAGCCGGCTCGGTTCTGACGGGTTCGGCGGTCCCACCACAGCAGGATGATCATTCGGCAATTTTTGGCAGCGCCGGTATTCAACTCACGCCCAAAGCGATTGAACTGAAGCTGGCCGTCGATGTCGTGACTGACGCAGCATGAGCCGAACAGGCGAGGCAAGCGCAAGCCTTGGGGCCCAACCTCAGACAGACGAAGCACGCTCGTGCAGTCTGGAGACAGCGCAACGAGTTATTCATTCGGGCGCCTTCGCATCACCAGCGGAACGAAAGAGTTAACTGGCGGTTTACTAGGGAAGGATTGCAGGACGAAAAACATTGAGGATTTCTGCCATGACAATGTTGTTCGAACCACTCGACTCTGAAGGTTACAAGCGCAGCGTGGTCTACCATGCGGCACGCTTGTCCATGCTCCACAATCGAATGCTGAAGCGTTTCGACAAGGTCGATAAAGCGGCTGAAAAGGTTGAAGCCGAGGTGGAGTTGTTTGATGAAGCTGTTCGCACTCTCTACGAATGAGCGGCATGTTGACCGCCGACGTTCCTGCTAGCGCGTATATGGGCGCGGGGTTCACCGTTGCTCCACCAGGCGATGTCGCGCCGCGTATTTGGGCTTGATAAGCACGATCTAATGTATACGATTCACCCAGCCGGCCTGGCTCCCCCGCCATCGGGCCGGTCAGGCCCGACGGTTCAACGCACCACCCCAAACGACTGTCGGGCCGCCAGGACTCTCACTGCGCAGCCGGGTTCATGCTTTGCCTTTTTTTCTCGAAAAGCGCGAGCTTGGTCATATAACCAATTCTGATTTTTGCATGGCATTGGGTGCAGTTGAAGTTGGATATCACCTTCAACCACGATCCCTTTTTTATGATGACATGAGAACAGTTTGGACATTCCAGTTCCAGGTACTCGTCCCCCATATCGTTTGAAATCGGCACTACGACACTCCCCAACAGTTGCCCGTGAAACTGCGCTTCGAGATCGGCCGGCACCTCCGTGCTCAAACCCCGAACGTGGGTCCTTGGCAGATGTTCCGCAATCCGACCTCTGGCGACCGGGATCGGACCTAAGTCCAAATCGCCGCCAACAGGCCGAGAAGTGGAACCCCGGCGGATGCTTTTTGAACGCTGAATTTCCGTCCTCGCCGGTCGTAGTCCGCCGTCCTCATGACCAAAGCGCCAATGTTGCCCTTTGTGAGACTGACCTCGTCCGGCCTACCAGGTCGCCAGGGCGCAACTCCGGTAATAATGCGGCGGAGCGAATGTCAGCGCGAAGCTGTGCGCAGGGACGCCAACTCGCTGACAGCAGCAAGGATGACAGCATCGGTTGCCGGCTTCGGCAGGAATCTGCAGTCGCGGAAAGCCGCGGGAACGTCGGCGGGGCCAAATCCCGACAAGAAGGCAAAGGGGATGCCTCGCGCCTGCAATATCCTCGCCACCGGCAGACCCGTTTCACCGTTCAGCTGGATGTCTAGCAACGCCACGTCAATCTTGTCCGATTCGACAAGACGCAGAGCGGCGGATACCGACGGCACAGGTCCGACCACCTGATAACCGGCGCGACGCAGCCGCGCGGCAGTGTCCTGCGCGACTAGCCATTGATCCTCAACAATCAGAACACTCACGCTTTCGCTCACGGCCCCTCTCTGCGATTGACCGGAAATGAGATGTCGATCCGAGACCTTCGGACAGTTGTTTCGACATGTCCGCAAACCTATAGGTAACCTCTCCATGCAGCAAGGTGAGGCTGATGCTGGAGCGGAGGCGCTTCCACCGACCACTTGCTGAATTACCGGAGCCGAAGATTAGCGCGTCAATGGAGCTGCGGTCCGCGCCTCCGCTCCATCAGAGTTGGATAGGCGTTTACCCCTCTCCACGATCCACAAAATCTAAAAGCCGCCGTACCGCGCCATTGGCTCTTCAAAGCATGAGCAGCACCTCTCTCTCCATCTTTGGCGACCTGAGATTGCAATCGGTCAATGAGCGTCAGAAGTGCGATGCACCGAGTTTGTGCCTGCAGTTTTTCGAAGGAAAGGCTTGAGAATTCATGATTTCGGAGCAGGTTTGGCTGGCGCATGAGCGCCGCAGATCTATACTGGGGAGATCAAGCGATGGGGTCGGCCATGAGCAAAGAGTTCAGTGTAGCTGATGCCTATGGCGCCGGCCGCGCCATGTTCATGGGACTTGAACTGCTGGTTTCGCCCGGTGCGCTCGTCCCCAGACCTGAGACCGAGTTGCTCGGCAAGACCGCGCTTGGTGTGTTGCATCAGATGAACCTGCCGGCTCCGCGCATAGTTGATATGTGCTGCGGCACTGGGAATCTGGCGTGCGCGATCGCTTACCATGTGCCCAGCGCCCTTGTCTGGGCAAGCGATCTCACCGATGAATGCGTCGAAACGGCACGCCGCAACACCTCACATCACGGCATGGCTGAGCGTCTTTCGGTGCTTCAGGGCGACTTGTTCGACTCTCTCATCGGCCTTGGGTTAGACGGAACTATCGACGTAATCGTCTGCAATCCGCCTTACATTTCTGAAAAGCGGCTCGAGGGCGACCGCGCCCATCTGATCGAGCTTGAGCCGCGCGAGGCGTTTGCAGCCGGCCCTTACGGCCTGAGCATTCATATGCGCGTACTGAAAGACGCACCGCGATACCTGCGGCGTGGCGGCATCCTGCTCTTCGAGGTCGGGCTTGGCCAAGACCGACAGGTAGCGGGTCTGCTGGAACGCAGCAAGGCATTCGAGAACATCCGTTCGGTCTCGAACGAAGCGGGCGAGGGCCGGGTGGTTCTGGGGCAAGTCAAGACGCAGGCATGAATCCTGCGACAATCAGACCAAATACGGGGCTGCTCTGGGCGTTACGCTTACCCATCAGTTCATTTTGCGGATGATGTATTGCTCGATCCCCTGGATGGAATCGAGGTTTTCAGGCAGAAGTTCGCTATCCTCGACGGTAATGCCAAAGGTCTCCTCGATGAAGCCGATAATCTCAAGCACACCCGTCGAGTCGACAATGCCTTGATCGAGCAAGGATGCGTCATCCAGCAATGCCTTGACGTCGCTGACGTAGAAATTCGAAACCAAGAAACTACGAATCTGCTCGCTGTAGATTCCGGTGCGTTCCTTGATGGTCAACATGAATTCGTCCTCCGTGGCGTCACCATTAAATCAGCGACTTGGTTCTGGCCCCGTATCATGACAGCGCCGTTTTCTTGAGTTTTCCCGTGTCCGTCATCGGCAGGTTCGCCACAACGACGATGGATTTCGGGACCATGAAGTTTTCCAGACGCTTCTGGCACTCCTTCTGCAGTTCCCTTTCGCCAATGGCTCTTCCATGCTCCATCACCACAAAAGCTTTCACCGCTTGCCCGAGGAGCTCGTCGGGAACACCTATGACAGCCGCTTCTCGGACTCCTGGAATGTCCATCAGTACATTTTCCACTTCCCTTGGCGCCACCTTCTCGCCTCGCGACTTTATGATCTCATCCCCACGGCCAACGAAGTAGAGGTAACCCTCCGTATCCATCCGGCAGTAGTCGCCGGTGTATAGGACCTGCTCGCCGGGCAGCGGGCCGGGTTTGAGTTTCCTGGCCGTTGCCTCGGGCTTGCCCCAATACCCGTTCATCACCGTTGCGCCGCGAATGACGAGTTGGCCGACAACGCCTGGGCCTATCCGCCTGTCATGCTCGTCAACGATCCACATCTCCGTATTCGGGATTGCGATCCCTACGCTCAATGGCTTTCGCTCGAGGTCCTCTGGCGGCAAATAGGTGCAACGTTTGCATTCGGTGAGACCGTACATCGAATAGATGCGTGCACTCGAAAACAGCTCGCGAAGCATGAAAATATGCTTGAGGGGTAGGGCTGCCGCAGTGTTTGTGACGTAGCGGATGCTCGAGAAATCCTGGTCTTTGAGGGACCTGAGTTCGGAGAGTGCGGCAAAGATTGTGGGCACGCCGGGAAAGCCCGTAACTCCCTCCTGCCTGATCAACCCGAGGATCTGTGCCGGGAAAGCGAACGAGCGTTCGAGCACCAGCCGGGCGCCGGTACGAAAAGCCATGATCATCTGGTACAGTCCATAATCGAAGGCGAGGGGTAGGACATTGAGGATCACCTCGTCCTCGGCAATCGCCAGGTAGGAAGCGACAGACGCGCACGCGGCCATCATGTTTCTGTGCGTCAGCATCACGCCCTTGGGTTCGCCCGTCGACCCGGACGTGTAGATGATGGCTGCCAGATCAACATCGATGCACTGCCGTGCCGGCGGCGTATCCGCGCCATTGGCGAGGGCGGCGTCCCAGCGCACGGCAAACGGCAGCTGGGCGAGTTCGACGTCGTCGATCGGTCCCGATACGATCACCCGCAGAAGTGACGGGCAGCCGCGCGCCGGCTCGCGGAAGATCGCTTGCAGATGGCCGTCCGTGATGAGCGCCGTCGGCCGGCAGTCGTTGAGCAGATAATCGAGCTTGTCGCTCTTGGTGAGCGGGTTGACGATGCACACCACCGCATTCGCCTTTAGCACCGCCCAGAAGCTAACCACCGTCTCGACGGTGTTGTCGGCGAAGATCATCACGCGATCACCGCGAACGACTCCGGATGCGGCCAGGTCCCGGGCGATCGCGTTGGCTCGCGTTTCGAGTTCGAGGTAAGTGACACGCTGCTTGTTGCACACCAGCGCCACCTTACTTCCGTGTCGGACGGCGGAATGGGCGAGGTAGTCATGCAGCAGTGGTACGGCATCATGCAACATACAGGCGCTCTTCCCGATGTTCGCAGTCGACGTCGACGCTGAGCGTGCATTCGAGCGTTGCACTGGGACAACCCGCGACGAACTGCTGATGAAGAAGTTGGGTCGACAACACGCCGACCAGCGCCATGTTGTCGGCATTGGACAGGTCGCCATCGCCAGTTCTGGCCTGGCATTTGGCAAGCAGGTGCGTGACCGCCTTTGGATCGAAGACATTCGCCTCGCGCAGGGCCGCCTGCGAAACCGCCTCGCGAGCGTAATCCGGAGCGTCTGCGCCGACGAAGCAAAGCGCGTTGGGCGCACGGAAGGGCTGCTTCTTGCGGGCTATGATCTCGGAGGGCAGGATGGGTGCCGCCATGCGCTTCAGCACGTGCTTCTCGTCGAGGCCGCGGAGTTTGAAGGAGGGTGGCAGCGAATTCGCGAGCCTCACAAGTTCATCGTCCAGGAACGGGAAGCGCCCCTCGACGGAGTGAGCCATCAGCATCCTGTCGCCTTGCGAGGAGAGCAGATAGCCCGACATCAGTGTTTGCACCTCGAGATACTGGTCCTGCGCAAGGGGGCTCCAACGGGCAAACTGCGCGGGCAGACGGGCGAGCAACTCGGACACGGCGTCGCGGCCCTGCGTTCGAGCCCGCATATCGGCCGTAAACAAGCGCTTGATGGCACTGGTGGTTCGCCAGCGTGTTTCATGAGCAAAGCCCGGCGCGTCGTAAGCCTGAATATTTCGCCCGAAGAACTGACGCGCCATCGCCTGCTGTTGCACCGGCGAGCGGGTGAGATAGGGGTAAAGGCGTTCCAGGAGCCGAGAGCGGCGTGTCGATGTCGGGTGGCGCCCCCAGAAGCGGCGGACCTTGCCTTCGCGGAACAGGTCGTAGCCGGCGAACATTTCGTCAGCGCCTTCGCCGGTCAGCACGACCTTGATGCCACGCTCGCGCACCAGGCGCGAGAGCAGGAAGAGCGGCGCCGGGGCAGTCCTCAGTATCGGGCGCTCGGTGTGTTGGATTACCTCCGGAAAGATTCCGGCTATATCTCTGCGCGAAACGACCACTTCATGGTGCTCACTGCCGATCGTCTCGGCAACCATTCGCTGGAAGCGGGTCTCGTCATATTCGGCGTCGGCAAAACGCAAGGAGAAGGTTTGGAAGCGATCGCCCGCGAAGCGCCTTGCGAGCGCGGCCACAAGCGAACTGTCCAGCCCTCCGGAGAGGTAGCACCCGACAGGCACGTCGGCGCGCACCATTCTGAGCGCCGTCGCGGACTCAAGAGCGCTAGACACGCGGTCCACCGCGTCGTTGGAGGACCCGGGGAACTCGCCCTGCCGCGATCCGAAATTGTCGGGATAGGAAGGCTGCCAAAAAATCCGCTCACGAACGGTGCCATCCTGATAGATGCGGACACGACCCGGCTCGAGTTCGTTGATTCCGTGGAAAACTCCTTGCGGCGGAACGACCGTCCAGAGCGTGAACGTCTGATCGATGCCGGCTGGATCAAGGGCGCGAGGTATGGTTCGATCGGCCGCGAAAATGGCTTTCACTTCGCTGGCGAAATAAAGCCGGTGCGCATGCTCGCTGAAATACAGCGGGCAAATGCCGAAGCGGTCGCGCGACAATATGAGACGATTGGCCACTGAATCCCAGATCGCAATTGCCCATTGGCCGTTCATCCGCTCGAAGGCCGTTTCTCCCCACTCACGATAGGCGTGCAGCGCGACCTCCGTGTCGCTGCGGGTTCGGAAGCGGTGGCCGAGCGCCGTGAGTTTTTCACGCAATTCGACGTAGTTGAATATCTCGCCGTTGAACACGATCCACGTCGTATCGCCTGTATCCGCCATCGGCTGCTGGCCACCGGAAAGATCGACGATGGACAGGCGCACATGCGCCAGCCCCGCGCGTCTGTCCCGGTAGAGACCGCGCCCGTCGGGCCCGCGATGCGCCAGCGCGCCCATCATCTGCATCAGCGCCTGCCGCGAAGGAGAAGCCGCTGTGGCATTCAGCGCCACGATTCCACCGATGCCGCACATGCTCGGTCAATCTCCGCCTTCCGCGGACAGCAAAGGCCGCGCGTGAAGATAGTGGGCCGCCCTTCGTTTCGCTTCGATGTCCTTGAACACTTTCTGAAGCTGGGGCTCGGTGAGGCCAGCAACCGCCGCGAGCTCATTGCTGGCGACCCCGTGGTTCAGGCCGTAGAGGCATAGATCCATCAGGTGATAGGGCAGCGCGAAATAGAATTCTTCCTGGCTTTGGGTCATGGAAAAGGTGTCGGTGGTCGGTGGCCGCTGCCGGATTTCATCATCCACCTCGAGATATTCCGCGAGTTGATAAACCTGGGTTTTGTAAAGGTGAACGATCGGCATCACGTCGGCGGCTCCGTCGCCCTGCTTGACGAAAAAGCCCTGGTCGTACTCGAGGCGATTTGGAGTGCCGACAACCGCGTATTTGAGGCGGTCGGCGTGATAGTATTCCGTCATCTTGCGCAGGCGCTGCTTGTAGTTTGTCGCAGCAACGATCTGCAGATAGGCAGCTGGCGGCAGACGCACGGTATCTACTTTACCCTGCGGATCCTGGACCGTGAGGCGGGTTATATTGAGCCCGCTGCTCTCCAGAACCGACGCGATCACCAGCTTGCATTTCCACCCTTCCCCATAGTCGGGAACGACGGTCTGGATCGCATCGATCTGCCGGCGGTAGGCCCCAATGGCCTCCAGTGCCGGTGCTATGTCCTCAAGGACGCTTTCAATGCCAAGCTGTGCCGCGACGCGGCGGCCAAGTCTCAGGGAGTCGCCGGAAGAATCCCGCTCCGGCATGAACAGTCCCAGGACCTTGTCTTTCCCGAACGCGCGCATGCACAAGGTCGCGACGACGGAGCTGTCGATACCGCCGGAAAGACCGACAACCACGCCGCGACGATGCAGGGTGCCGAGAACCTGAGTGCGCAAGGTGTCAACGATGCGATCGACCTCCGCGCGGGCATCGAGCGTCAGCATGTCCTTGCTGAATTCCGGAATTATGTCGATGACAAGTCCTCCCTTTTGCGAGATTCGGCGGGGGAATAGGTCCGCACGATGGCCGTCTCGATAAGCGGACGGTTGGTGGCAAGGTTTGGTTCGACGACAAGGTCGATGTGGCTGCCCGTGATCGAAATGACGTCCAGGTGTGCCAAGACGCTGTCCCAGCCCAAGGCCCGCGGCATTCCCTCCCTGCGACATCGGAACAAGGTACCGGAGAGGGGCAGAGCCGGTTTCGGTGCCTCAAGCCACTGGAAGAATGACTTCGCCCTTAAAACCTCCTGCAGTTCCAGTTTGGTCCTGAAGATAGTCGGGTTGAACTCTCCATTGGCAAATCTGTCCAGAATCCTGGCCAGACGCGCTTCGCCGCCCACGGCGACGGTGATCTTCGCAAGGGCTCTGCAAGCCATCCGGTGCGCGGATATGCGGTTGGTGCGAATACGATAGAACGTACGGGTAACTGTCTCCCAATGGTTGCTCGGCTCGTCCAGAAGGCTCGTGTCGAGGATGCCCAGGAACCGCACCGTTCGCCCGGCCTTCATGAGCCGTGCGGCAACCTCGAATGCAACCGCGCCACCCAGAGAATGGCCGAGAAGTCGCACGGGGCCCGCAGGTTGGATGCGGCTTATCTGCTCGAGTGCGGCGCCAGCCATGGCGCTGAGGGTGTTGTGTCCGTCCAGTATCGCCGCAAGGCTCGGATATCGGATGGGGTTTACACGGGCGACTTTCCCCATGGCGGCTGCGAACGCAGCCAGGCTCGGACCATAGCCAACGGACCCTGGAAACAGGAAAAGAATCGGGGGGTGGTGCTTCTTTTCGCGCCCTTCGCCTAACCGTGCAGAGACGACCGCCTCAACCATCTCGTCCAAGCTCATGCCGACGGTGAATGCCTCGAGGCCCAGCTCTTGCCCGATGGCGTTTTCGATCGCCATGACGCAGTGCAGCAGCTGTAGCGAATCTCCTCCAGCATCATCCCAGTTTCCCGTGGCAGTGCCTGTGTTGAGAACCTGCGTCCACGCGTGCTGCACTATTTGACGCGTGTCCTTTGCTCCTCCGGCGGGCGGAGCATCGAGAGTGGACGACCGGGCGGCTCGCGCCCTCCTTCCGTGCGAACGATCTATCTCGGCCAGTGTTGCCAAATCGACCTTACCTCCCGACAGGCGTGGGATTGCGTCAACGGTGTGCAATCGCAAGGGACGCAATGGTGCCGGCAAGGTCATTCTGAGGAGCTTGCGAAGGTCGTCTGCAAAAGCGCCGCCTGCGAAGCGCTGGGGAACCGCGAAGGCGATGAGCTCCTGCGCGGCAGTTACCATCACCACGGCATCCGCCACCGAAGGCGCGCAGCGCAAGACCCGTTCGAGTTCGGCGGGCTCGATGCGTCGACCATTGATCTTGATCTGGCGCCCTTTGCGGCCGACGATCCTCAAGATGCCATCATCGTCGAGCCGAACGAGGTCCCCGGTCGAAAAAAGCCGAGCCTCGGGATCGTCGGGGTCCGGCTGCGCGGGAACGACCACACCGTTCTCCCAATGACCAAGCAGGACATAGCGGCTTTTGATAAGAAGCTCTCCACTTTCGCCTGGCCCTACATTGCGCTCCGCTTCGTCGACGATAGCGAATGTCATACCAGGGAGCAGCCTGCCGACGGGAACCGACGCGTCTTGCTCGGGCCAGTCAGGCGGCAAGAACCATTGCGAACCGATGGTTTCAGTCGATGAGTAGCCGATCTGGATCAGACACTGGTCCGAAACGGCTTTGCGCAGCAAAGCGATGTCCGTCCATGACACTTTCTCCCCACCGATCCGCGCCACTCTGAGCGGCCAGGAAGCGTCGGCGGGCGCCTCAGCCAGGAGGGCTCGAAGCAGTGCCGGCACAAGATAGGCGATCGTCACACCTTCGGACTGCAATCGAGCGCGCGTAGCGCGCAGGCCGACAGTCTCCACCTCGAGAAGATGCAATGTGGCGCCCGTCAGCAGCGCCGCAAAGATCTCCCGGCAACCGGCGATCGTGGCTGGCCCGGTCAGCGGCAGGAAAACGTCATCCGCACTGATATGGCACGCATCGACATATTGCCGGACCCGCCATAGCAGGCTGCGTTGGCTGTTGACGATTCCCTTGGGGCGCCCGGTGCTACCTGAAGTGTAAAGCACCAATGCAGGCGCATCGACCGAAACGATAGGGGGCTTATGCTGCTGTTCTGGGTGTTGATCGTTGGGCGCCACGGCGGCGGCAATTTCGATCCAGATGATCTCTTGGGCCAATTCGACCGGGCGAACATTTTCGGCGCCTATAATCGCGCCGAGCCCCGCGGCACTGACTATATCGAAAATGCGAGAGGCGGGATCTCTTGTGTTGAGCGGAACCGAAGGCCGTCCCGCCGCCATGGTCGCCAACATCGCCACAGGATACCAAGCGGAGTTTGCTTGCAGGATGCCGATGGCCTGCCCTTCGGGGACGACGGCAGCGATATGAGTTGCCAGCGTCTCGACCGCCCGGAAAAGCTCAGAAAAAGTCAGGCGGTTCGCGCCGTCGCTGATTGCGAGCTTGTCAGGATGCCGCCTGGCGACATCTCCAAGGTGGTCGAAGATTGGAATGTCCGCAAATTTGGCACCCATCTGTCGGTAACGGCCCCAGACTGGCCCCCCTTGGTCAAGGTCATATTCGGGAACGACTGACCACCTTCGGGTGGGTCGCAGATCCACCTGTAGGTTTTGATTTGCCACTTCCGAATGCAAACACACTGAGGACATTCAGGGCCCCGCCAAGCTGTCGGTCGAACATCGCTCGCCGCGGAGATCTTTTCATCAATCATTCGGATGATGCCTCGATCTTGCCTAGCCAGCGCTTCCCGAGCGTCCTTCAGAAGTTTTGCCATTTGTGTCCAGCACCGGTCGTTTTTCCTTGCAAGCTCCGTGGAGCGCAAGACGGCTTGCCCAGGCGAACGGATGCGATCGGCATCTCCGCTAGAATCCGGGCTCGGTGCCCAGATTCACTGACTGGAACAATCATTCAAATGAACGTTGGTGTGATCTGAAATCCGGCTAAGCTTGATCCGTAGGGGAATGACTGCTCGTTCGGAGACGCTTGAGCATATGATCATCGAGTTGTTTGGGCCGCCTGGCGCGGGTAAAACCACGCTGCTTCGCGGCCTCTGCCAAGGGCTGGCGAGACACGGCATCAATGTGAAGACAGTAAATGGGTATCGCCTGATTGAACCTGGATCGGCTCAGGATGACGCTCCGGAAATCCGCCATGGCATAGGAAGAATTGGCAAAAAGATTGCCACATCCGGTCCTATCTTGCTGTCGACCTTGCCAAAGGACAGTGTCGCGGCCCGGCTTCTGGCATCGATCCCTCTTCGAAGCCGCGTGTGGTCATGGCGAATGAAGGTCGACATCGCCCAACTGTGCCAGTCCTGGCGCCAAGCGCGGGAGTCGCCCGGTTGCTTCATCTTCGAAGAGGGCATGATTCAGGCTTTGTGTGCGCTGGGCGTGCTGGCTAGAACTCCAAGCCTCGACGCGGTCCGCGAGTGCCTGGCGTTCCTGCCGCGGCCGGATCTCGTTGTGCAACTCGACGCGCCCCAGGAAACGTTACGCCGCCGTCTTGTGGATAGGCATGCGCAGCAACCGCTCCTCGAGGTTATGCTGTTCGAACTTGGCGTGGACAAAGGATTAAGGCAGGCCGAAATCTCAAGAGAGGTCGGCGAGTGCCTGCGCCAGGACCGATGGCCGTTGATACAAGTCAATGGTGCTGAACCTCACGACGTGGACGGGGTCGTCGCGCGCGTTCTGGGAGAGCATGTTGGTCATGCTGCCTAGGCTGGCCCATGACCTATGATCCATGACACATTTATGCATTTGGCGCCAAGCCGGGCAGCATCTGCCGCCAAGCGCGCAATCATGTCGAATCGTGCTGATCGAGCACTTCGAGCATGGTCGTCAACATGCTTCCGACTTCCTCAGAGATTTCCTCGGGGCGGATTCCCGCTCTGATGGCATCCGCCGTTGCTTGGTCCGCAAGTTTCGCCGCAAGAGCCGGATCGGCCTTGGTGTAGAGTGGGATCTTATCCTCTACCCATTTCTGCAGGAATTCGATGCCGCGCGCGCTCATACCAAGTACAAGCTCGGCGGGGCTTCTTGGTTCCGTCAGCCATATTCAAGAACGTCAGACCATCTTGCTCAGGCTGACGTTCCCACGGTCACGTCACGATGAACGAGGACGCCGTCAGAGCCAGGTGTGGCGATAGAGTGGCAAATTGGATCTGATGTGCGCCGCCCGAGCCGTCGCTGTCAAAGGAAAGCGCGCCGGTCGAGCTGTTATAGACAATGTGATCGCCGCTGTCGTGCGCGGCCCTGCCGGCGTAGAACGCCGAAGAGGGAAGGGTGCCGGTATGCAGGCCGGCAAACACAGTGTGGTCGAGTTGGATCTTGTCGTGGCCCACTTTGAAATCGGTGACCTTGTCGATATTGCCGACCTTGAGAGCCGAATCGAAGACAAAGACGTCGTTGCCGCCATGTCCGGTCAGAACGTCTCTCCCACCACCGCCGTTGATAGTGTTGCTCCCGGAATTGCCATCGATGGTTTGGGCGAATTCGTTTCCCGTGAGCTTGATAGCGGCAGTTCCCAATTTGCTGGTGGTCGCAAGATGCTCGACCTGCGAGCCGGCCGACAGCGCGTAGCTGACCGATGCCAGCACGCTATCGTTGCCGCTGTGCCGCAGTTCCACCACCTTGTCGCCGGCGTTGTTGACATAGTAGGTGTCGTTGTAGCCGCGGCCCATCATCGTGTCCGCGCCAGCGGTGCCGCGAAGCACATCCGCGCTACCCGTGCCGTAGAAAATGTGATCGCCGGTGCTGGTCGGAGGGACACTTGTGGGCGGAGGCACTGTGCTGGTAGGCGGCGGCGTCGGTTCGCTGGCCGAAGGACCGCTTGCGGTGCTCTGGTTGTGTTGAAGGAACAGAGCCTGCAGCGTCGGCGAGCTCTCAAGCGCCGTGTCGCCCTGTTGAGAACCCCAAGCATAGGCATAGTCGAAGGCCGGCGAAGGCGCTACCTTGGCCCAGTGGTCCAACATGGTCTTTTCCTGAGCAACGCTGGGCAGGACATAGCGACCGCCCGTGTCGGTCGTCCAGTCGCCGCCGCCGAAGGTCTGATACACGGGAACGACCTGACTGAGCGGGATGCCCGAGGCGACGGCCGCCGCCACAGTCCTGTCGATCATGTTGTAATCAATCGTGCTTGTTCCGGTCCGTACCGGGTAGGGATCCAAGCCGTAATAGTCGATATGCGTGTTGGCAGGATTGAATGTGTTTGAAAAGTCGGGGTTAGCGGAAGACCCCATGTTCATCATGGTTATGAAGGTCTTGGCGCCGGGCAGGTGGCTGTGGATCCAGTCTGACTCCGCCTTCAGATCAGCGGCGGTGGCATAAGTTCCCCATTTGCCGGTCGGGTCCGGCTCATCGACCAGGAAGAAGCCAAACACTTTCGGATTGCCGATGAAGGGCGTGACCTTCTGGATAAAGGAGGAGGTTGCACCATCGGCTTCATTGAGCCACACCAGGCCTTTCTGGCCGGCCGGCAAGGCGTTGAGCTGGTCCAAGGAAGATACATCAACAAGATTGAATCCGGCTTTCGCGACCTCGGAGGCCGACCCGCCCGAGGCGTAATGGAGTGTTGTCATTGACATACCCTTCGTCCGATTCGGTAGGCGCCCCACACCTGCCTAGGGAAAGGATCCATTAGCGACAAATCAAATACCGGCGCCCCTTGATAGAATCTTTGATCAGCGTCCGAAAAACACAACAGCCTCGATGCTACGCTTGCCTCAGAGGTATGTAGATGATCCAAGTATGGGGTGCTCAAGCCTGCAACGAAAGCATTGCAGCGACGTCTGCCGGAGCGCCTTGTGCGTTTGCAGTGGCGGTAATCGGCCAATGCGCGCTTCGGTTGAGCCACCGCCCAAATGCGCGCTCCCGCAGGATTTCTTCGAGCTCAGACCGCAAAGGAATCGCGCCCTGGCGAAGCCTCCCATTGCAGCCGCTCGATGCTCCTCGTGAGCAAAGCCTCGGCGCCAAATGAGCAACAAGGCAGTACTCCACAAGGTCATGCGAGGCGCGGGCCGCTGGCAATTGCGGAGAGGCACTGAACTGGATCCCGCCGGGTTCAACGGAAAGGCGGGCGTGCCGGTCCGAATGACGGCGAGTATGGCAACGCGGTCGCCCATCCGCGGGAAGAGGCGGCTGGTGGTCCGACCATATCCAGAGACCGGGTGAAAGCCTGTTTCCAGACGAAGCGATCGGGAGAACTGGCGGTGCGAGTCATCACACCGCCTGGTCGCGATGTTGATCCGGCGAGAGAAGGCGGGCGGAAGTTGCTTTGAACGCGGCGCGCGGACCTTTCGAACACAGCCCTTTTCTATATCCCGCCCGCCGTGTCGTACGCGAAGATGTCGTCCTTGCACCGTCAGACCGGATGAATCCAACTCACTGACCGAGGCGACAGCGGTTGTGGCTGCATTGCCGCATCGTTGATCAGCTTGCTTCATGCAAACAGACGAGGACAGCACGAAAGCGTGCTCCTAGCGTGGGACTGGCTGTTGTGTGTTCAGGGGCGATGAAACCGGCCATGGAAACCGCGGATAGGATCAGCTGTTTTACGCGATTGGTATCGCATCCAGGAGCGACAGGATGAGTCCGCATCTGGTTTGCGTTGGCGGCGAGGATCATAGACTAAGAATCCCGTTTCTTTTGGCGCTTCGCGAAAGGGGTTTTCAAGTCACTGCCGTTTCGAGTGATCTCGGAGCCGCCTTCTCACCCCATGGCATTGCCCATCGCCGATTTGGGTTCGACCGCTTTGGCAGCGGCGGTGCAGAATGGGGTGCTGTCAGCGCGATCCGTGAACTGATGTCCGAACTGCGTCCGGACATCATTCAAAGTTTCGACACCAAGCCCAATATCCTAACTCCACTGGCGGTGCGCGGGCACGTTCCCGTCGTTCGCACCATCAACGGGCTTGGTTGGACATTCTCGTCGCGGGAGCCGCGGGCCCTGGCATTGCGTCCTTTCTTTTGCGGCCTTCAGGGGGTGGCGTCTCGTTGGACAGCCATGACCGTCTTCCAGAATAGTGATGATCAGGCCTTCTTCGAGCGCTACCGGCTGGTGGCTCGCGGCAAAGGGCGACTGATCCGGAGTTCTGGCATCGACCCCGATGCATTCTCGATGGCAAGGTATCGTGGTCCTTCGGCTGCCACGATGCGCGAGGAACTTGGCCTACAATCGGCCCAGGTCATAATATTTGTCGGTCGGCTCACGCGGCAGAAGGGGATTCCAACCCTCATCGAGGCGGTTCCTCGCGTTATCCGCGAGAGGCCCAACGCGCGTTTCGTACTTGTCGGCCCGCAAGACTCCGAAGGTCCGTTTGCCGTCAGCAGAGCCGATATCGAGCGCCATGTTCCCCACGTTGTCGCATTGGGGCCAAGGCGCGACATTCCAGCCCTCCTGGGGATGGCGGATCTGTTTGCGTTTCCGACGCAATATCGCGAGGGAATTCCGCGTGTCCTGCTGGAGGCGGGATTGTCCGGATTACCGATCGTCGCCTCCAACATGCCGGGCTGCAACGATGTGGTTGAGGATGGCTGGAACGGCTATCTCGTGGCGCCGCGCGATGCGGATGGCTTGGCCTCGCGGATAGTCGATATTCTTTCCGACCCCGCCCGTGGCAAGACCATGGGGAGCCGTTCCGTCGGATTCGTGCGGGAGCGGTTCTCGTTGTCGTGGGTCATCGACCAGTATTGCGACCTGTACAAGACAATCCTGGGTGGCAGATATCGCAGCAGGCTTGTTCAAGCTGCGCAGGCGAATCCGAGGGAAGAGGCGGTGCCGAGCCCCCATCGACTGGGCGAGGCGCGGCAATGATGCGTGATGCGCTTCTGGCCTTCGGCGTCGCGATGTCCTACGCGGCGCAACTCAGCATCCCAGGGCTGCCCTTCGGCTACAGCGAACTGTGCCTCACGCTCTGGATAATGCTGTCGATGACGCGAATCCTTGCTGGCGGCCAACTGGAGGTTACGCCGGCACTGGCTAAGCTTGGGCTTTTCTGGCTGATCCTGGCGCTTGCCATGGGCGTGGGTTACATCATCGGTTTTCTGACAACCACGTTGTTCCTGGATCCGTTGTTGCACGACACGCTGGCCTATGTGCTGTTGGCGTGCGTCACCTGTCTGGCCGCTGCGGAGCCCAACGCGTCTTTCCGTTTGCGTCGTATCGCCTGGTGGATGGTTGCTGTCGCGAATGCGGGCTTCATCATTCAGGTAGGGCTTGGTTTCGGCTGGCTCCATCAGGCTGGGGTCGAACCCTGGTACTGGGACCGCTTCTGCGGGTGGTCCGACAATCCGAACCAGCTTGCGCTCTACTGCGCCCTACTCGGTCCACTGGCCTTGCATCTTGCCACAACCACCAGCAATAAATGGGGAAGATGCCTTGCCCTATGCAGCCTCATATTCACCGTTTACGTCGGAAGGCTGACAAAAAGCGATACCTACCTTTATACCACGGTCCTGGCTTGTCTGATCCTTCTCGGGCTGCGGGTCCGGGCCTGGCTGGCGAGCGACGGCAATAAGGCGAGCCTTTCAAGGCAGCTTGCCGTCCTGATGGCCGTTGGCTTCCTGCCGCTGGCCCTGTCTATAGCGCCCTATGCCCTCAGCGAGGCTTCCAGCGCCGAAGACTTCGCCAAGAGCCTGACCAAAGACAAGGGCGGGGAAGCGACTGCCCAAACCGCGGCGCTTCGCCTCTACCTCTGGAATGCAGCCTTGGAGAAGGGGGCACGATCGGGATCGCTTGGACTGGGTCCGGGCCCGCATCTAGATAGTCCGCCCGTGGTCAATCAACAGTTTTTGCCGCGGCCCTTCGAGGCGCACAGCACCATCCTGGATCTCTACACTCAGGGCGGCCTGATTTCGGTTCTAGCCCTGATGTGGATCTTCGGCTCGGCTGCGTTGTCCGCCTGGCGGGCGAAGCTGGACGCTCTCGTGGCGCTCGTGGCATCGATCGCCGTTTTCAGTGCTCCGCATTTGGTCATCCGCCATCCGATCGTGTGGTTCTGTCTGACCCTCTGCCTTGCCGCCGGGACGCCGGAAGCGATCCCCGCGATTGTTCGCCAGAGGAGATGCTAGAATGTGTGGGATCGCCGGAATTTTGTTGGCGCCCGATGCAGCCAACGCAAGTGCGCTCAGGGCCATCGGACCGATGGCGACGACGCTTCGTCATCGCGGACCTGACGGTGAGGCCTTCTGGGTGAGCCGTGAAGGGGGGGTAGCCTTCGGCCACCGGCGACTGGCCATCGTCGACCTGTCCGAAGCGGGTCGCCAGCCAATGCTCTCCGCGAGCGGTCGGTATGTCATCACCTTCAATGGCGAGATATACAATTTTCGCGATCTGCGCCGTGAACTGGAAGGGGCGGGCCATCATTTCCGCGGCGCCAGCGACACGGAGGTCATGCTGTGCGCGATTGAAAGCTGGGGCCTTGATGCAGCCCTCGCGCGCTTCGCTGGCATGTTTGCTTTTGGGCTGTGGGACCTGAAGAACCGAACGCTTCAGCTTGCCCGCGACCGAATGGGGAAGAAGCCACTTTATGTCGCCCTGACACGTGATGCGCTCGTCTTCGCCTCGGAGTTGAAGGCGATCACTCGCTTCCCAGGCTTCACCCCGGAACTCGATGTCGATGCGGCGACGACAATGGTTTCCAAAGGCTGGGTGCCGGATGACCGTTGCATTTGGCAAGGCGTGTTCAAGCTGCCACCTGGATCAGTCCTGTCGGTCACTGCGGCGCAATTCGCCAACGCCCGAGGCACCGGTTCGCTTGCGCATCGCATTCACCCTTGGTGGTCGCTGGCCGATGTCGCCTGCAAGGGACAGCGCGATCCGATAGCTGCCAGCGACGAGGACCTCGCAACCGAGCTCGACAGCCTGCTCCGCCTGGCCGTCAAGGAACGAATGATTGCAGATGTGCCGCTGGGCGCCTTTCTGTCGGGCGGGATCGACAGCTCGACTGTCGTCGCCCTGATGCAGGCACAGTCCCGAAACCCCGTTCGGACGTTCACCATAGCGTTCGGGGAAGGTGGGTTTGATGAAGCTCCCCATGCGGCCGCGGTTGCTCGGCATCTGGGCACCGATCATACGGAACTTCATCTCTCGCCGGCTGCCGCGCTTGAGGTCATTCCGGAGCTGCCCCGGATTTGGGACGAGCCGTTTGCCGATGAATCGCAGATACCGACGCTGCTGGTGTCGCGCCTCGCGCGGCAACACGTAACCGTGGCGCTTTCAGGCGATGGCGGCGACGAGTGCTTCGCAGGCTATTCTCGACACTTCCTGGCAACCCGCCTCACAAAGCAGCATGAGCTGCCATTGTCATTTCGCCGGCTGTTGGCATCGGGGGCTGGGTTGCTGGCCCAAGCCTCTCAGAAAGATATCTTCGGCAATCTGCCGCTTTCGGCGAATATGCGGCATGGCTTGCGCGGTGACCGCCTGGCTCGCCTTGCCCGCCTGCTCGCGGCGCGAGATGAGGACGAACTCTTTCTGCAACTGACAAAATCTTCAGCCAACGACCTTGTTCATCGCAAGCCGTCGACAGCACCTACCGACACCACAAAGCTCGACGGCCTGCTCTCGCGTCTCCTATTCGCCGACATGACAGGCTATCTACCGGGCGACATTTTGGTGAAGCTCGATCGAGCCACCATGGCCAACAGCCTTGAGGGGCGATGCCCGATCCTGGACCATCGCGTCGTTGAATTTGCCTGGCGGTTGCCAGCCCGTGCCAAAGTCCGAAACGGGAAGGGCAAATGGTTGCTTCGACGACTGCTTGATCGTTATGTACCACGCCGACTGGTCGACCGGCCCAAGCAAGGTTTCGACGTTCCGGTCGGGACTTGGTTGAAAGGGCCCTTGCGCGGCTGGGCAACCGATATCATTGCCACGATCGGCCGCTCCGGGGACGGGGTCATCGACCGTGAGAAGGTTGACGCATGCTGGCGCAATCATCTGCATGGAAGCCAAGATAATTTCCGCGACCTGTGGCCGGTGCTCATGTTTCAGGCGTGGCGCAACGAAGCCATGCGGCCATCGACGGTCGCCACGCACCCTTCTTACCATATCGAACTGACAGGGGATTGAGATGGAAGGTTCCATAGCCAACCGCGCCCGGCGTCCGCGCGCCAAGCAGATGGAAGTTGGGACACTTGAAACCAATCTGCGCTTGATGCGGCCGCCACGCGAGCCAACGCAATCGTCACCCTTCCACCAGCTCGTCATCATCCTGACGACGCGAAAATGGTTCTTGCTTGCCGTGGCCCTTCTGGGCGGCATCCTGGCCGGACTGGCGGGCTTCACCCGCCCGGTGCTGTTCGAGGCAACGACCCAGGTCATTATCGATGCCCCGAGCAGCAGTGCTTCGGGCGGCGTGGCATCCGCCCAGGACTCGCTGGAATCGAACATCGATGATCATCTGACGATGCTCTCCTCGCAAGGCCACCTGCGTCGGGTCCTGGCAGCACTGCGCAAAGCCCAACCAGTCGACGGTAACGGAAAGACCGTCGTCAATGCCGTCCCGCCCGCGGCTGGCTCGTTCCTCATCGATCTCCTGAACAGGGCCTGGAGACAGGATAACAAGGTGGCGGAAAATCCGGACGCAGCGGACGCGCCCGAGCTGAAGGCGCTACGCAACGGAATGAGGGTCGGACAAGAGCTGCGATCGCGCGTCATCACCATCGGCTTCACCGATCCAAGTCCGGCGCGTGCGGCACTTGTCGCGAACACGTTTGCCCAGGTCTACATTCAAGATCTGGTACAAAAAAGCCGGGCATCGGATCAGGTTCATCTGGATTCGATAGTCGCCAGCCTTCCGCAAGTACAAAGGGATCTTGTCGAAGCGACAGATCGGCTGGAGACATACCGGCTCACGCATGGCGCCGTCGATCAGACTGCGGCCAACAACGCAGCCAGTGAGACAGCGGAACTCGGCCGGCAGATATTCCTATCGAAAGCCAGTCTTTCCGCGTCGGAAGCGCGCCTTCGCCGTATTGAGGACCTGCGCAAGGCGGGCGCCCCGGTCACGGCCATCGCTGAAGAAATCGGGTCGCCCGTGTTGACGGACCTGGTGGCACGCCAGTCGGGTGCCGCCGCCGACGGCGATCTGCGCAACGCGATCGCCCGCGAAATGGAGCAAAGCGTTGCCCGAATCGCTGCCGAGGCAAATGTCTACCGGTCTCAGGCTACGGCTCTTGAAAGTCGCAAGGCGATGCTCGACGCGGCCGTGGCCGACACGGCGAGCCAACTTTCGGGGCTGCGTTCCCTTGAACCTAGGGTAGCCATCGTGACGCAGCATTACAACGAACTCCTGAGCCGGCAGCAGGACTTGACACGTCGCATCGCCGCTCCTTCGCCAGGCGTAGCGGTCCTTTCGACCGCCTGGCCGCCGTCGGCCCCCACGACATTGTCGCCAATTTTCCTGATTCCTCCCGGCATGGTCGTCTTTGGTCTCATGGGGGCGGTCATTGTCCTGGTCCGCAACGGTTTCAACCAAACCTTGCGCAGTGAAGCCGAAGCCGAGGCCGAGCTTGGGGTCCCGTGCGTAGGACTGCTTCCCAGGGTTGCGGGACTTAACGCCAGAAAGCTGCGGCATCTGGTTCTGAGCCAGCAGAACTTGCCGTTCAGCCGCGCCGTGACTTCGCTGCTCGTCACTGCGGCGCCAACTCAGGGAAAGGGACAGCCGCCGCATATCATTCTCGTGACATCCAGCATCCAGGACGATGCCAAGACCGAGTTGGCATGGAGCCTGGCGCTGGCGGCAACGCGGCTGGGAGGAAGAGTGCTTTTCCTCGATCTCGATCGCAAGGATGTACGGCTCACGAACGGGTTTCGTGGTGAATTCAGCACCGACAAGGCCCGGAACTCCTTCGGCGACTATGTGAATGAACGTTGCGTGCTGAAGGATGCAATTACGAGGATGCCGGAAATCGGTATCGACCTCATGGCCGCTCCAGCACCTTCCGATGATCTCCTGACGCTTCTGTCCACCGTCGACAAATGCCAGTTCACCGAGGAGCTGCGTTCGGCCTACGACGTGGTCATCATGAACGGTCCCCTGGGCCTCGGGGGCCTGAAACCAGGCTGCTTAAGCGCTGGGCCGATTCGGTGCTTTTTGCCGTTCGCTGGGCAAGGACGAGGCGCAGCATTGCCCGTGGTGCTCTGGATGCAATAGGAGCCGGCGGATCCGCCACCGTTCCAGTAGGGAGTGTGCTCACCCGGGTGAACCTGAAGAGGCTAGCCGGCTCCAGGCTCGGAGACAACGCCGATCTTCTGTTGGAGAGGGTTTGAAGATGCGTGTGCGATCTTCAACAGAAGCTCCAGGGAGCGATCGAGCCCCTAAATCGAGCCAGCTACACGATGATCATTGAATTTTTCGGACCTCCAGGATCCGGCAAAACAACCTTCGCACATGCGCTTGCGCAGCAGCTGCGCGGGAAAGGCTATCACGCCAAGGTCGCTCTCAGCTACAAGCCAAGCACCAGGGCCGCCAAATATGATCTCGGAATCTTTCTGTTCATATCACGGATCGTATCGGCGATGTTTTCAACAGCCAGAATACTGCTTTTTTCGGCAGGGCGAGCCGATGATATTTCCAATTCCTTTGCAATAGTGAGGATGATACCGCCAAAAAACCGAATATGGCGCGCGCGAATCTGGCGATACATCCTGCACCTTTCGCGTTGCTGGAAGTCTGCGGAGCAATCGCCCGAAATTATAATCTTCGATCAAGGATATGTTCAAGCGATTGGTTCGCTTGCGATGTTTAATGGGAGCACCAACCCCAGAGCGCTGGAAAAGGCGCTCAGCCTCGCACCGGCGGCCGATCTCACCGTCAGGCTCTTGGTGCCAGCTGCGGTCGTGGAAAGTCGCCTTCGTCGGCGGATGGAGCTTGAGCCGCCGGCGGAACGGATTTTCGAGGCCGACTTGAGCGTTAACATGCGCTCATTCGCCGTTTTTGAAGCGATGCATGACCTCCTGACAACATCTGGCCGGGAAATCATCTCCGTCGAAAACACCGATGGTCCATCGACCTTTAAAAGTATTTGTCGGATTGAGAGACAAATACTTTCTGCATTGTCGCGCTTCGATAGGTCGGTCGGCGAAAAGCAAATTGAGTTGCCGGCTCATCGCGCAGATGTAACTGGTTCAGCAACCGCACCGCCGCGCAACAAGGACATGGGCTCGCGGCTGGCTTGGGCAAGCATATTCGCCTTGTTGATCTATATTGGTGGCGCTGGTTTGACCAGTCTTGCACAGTTGGCAATTGCACGCCTTATCGGACCTCACAACTACGGTATCTATTCCTACGTTCAGGCTTGGACGTCAGTGCTCGCCTATCTGGCAACGCTTGGCTTTAATGTATCATTGTTGCGTTTCCTCCCGGCCTATAGGGCCAGTGGCAGGCTTGATCTGGCCCGCGGGGTGATAAGATTTGCGCTGCAGAGATCGCTGATAGCGGCAACCTTGTTCGGGATGATCGGCGCTGCGTCCGTCCTGTTCCTTTCAGATCCAACGGAAAGAGGGCTTGAGACAAGCATCGTGCTCGGCATGATGGCTGTGCCCTTGGTTACGGCCTATGCTCTCGGAGCCACGCTTGTGCGTGCTTTCGGCGGCGTTGTCTCGGCGTTGTTGCCGGAGCGCATCATGCGAGACGGGCTCCTGCTCGTGTTGGTAGCGCTCCTGGCATTGTCGGGATTTCGAACAGTGGATGCGCCCTCGGTGACGCTGGCGGTGCTTGTGAGTTCCGCTTTCACAGCGGCGCTGGTGTTCATCATCGCTAGGAGGTTTGAACCACCCGGCCTGGGACACGCCAAGCCAAGTTATGCCTCGAGGGAATGGTGGCTTGCCGTCCCCCCGCTCATGCTCATCACTGGGCTCGATGTTTTCGTCAGTCGGGCAGGAGTCCTGGTTTTGGGCTGGACAAGCCATATTGCTGAAGCGGGTATTTTCGCGCTGGCCTTGAATGTCGCGATGCTCGTGGGCCTGTCCCGTATCGCCGTGGCAACCATGTTTTCGCCAACAGCAGCCGATCTCTACGTCAGAGGCGATCGCAGAGGCCTACAACAGCTGTTCGCGCGCGCAACCCTGCTTTCTGCTGGCGGTGCCATCCTGGTGGCCGTCCCAATGATGGTGATAGTCGAGCCGTTCTTGAGCTATTTCGGTGAGGGTTATAGCGCGGGAGCGCCGATCGCACGGGTTCTGATTTTGGGATATGTCTTTGTCGCGCTGTGCGGGCCCCAACAGAATCTCCTGACCATGACTGGAAATGAATGGGCTGCGGCAACGACGATGGTAGCGGGTGCAGTGGCCAATATAATTGCCTGTGCAGCCGGAGTTGCGGTGTACGGCCTGCTTGGCGCTGCGGTGGGTGTGGCACTTGCACTGAGCATCTGGAGCATTGCCATGGCCGTTTATATCCGCAAGCGACTGAAAATCATGCCAGGCTTGGTTTTTGCCTTGCTGTCGATGAGGCCGAGCGCGGTCGATGCCCGTCAATGGCATTGGTTCTTGAGGGCGAGCAAATGAGACCACTGTTTTCGCTACGGTGATCGCCGTCGTTCGGGCAGGAAGTCACGAAGCCCGGATCGCACAAAGGCCATAGGGCTGCGCAGACGCTTCGGCGTATACCTGTTCCGGACACCCGCGCGGGCAGCCGATACTTCGCGGGCTGTGTCCGTCATTTGAAGGATGCATCAGTTTCGGAGGCGCCCCAGGGTGTGCTCACAATCTGCGGAGCATCCATGGAACAAGCCCGAATGGCGAGCGCCTCGGCGCCTGCAGTGCGCCGTCGCTCGGAGAGATCGACGCCTGTCGAGCCCAGCCAACGCGAAACCCTC
This sequence comes from Mesorhizobium sp. C432A, assembly GCF_030323145.1. Taxonomy (NCBI): domain Bacteria; kingdom Pseudomonadati; phylum Pseudomonadota; class Alphaproteobacteria; order Hyphomicrobiales; family Phyllobacteriaceae; genus Mesorhizobium; species Mesorhizobium sp. C432A. The sequence goes on from NZ_CP100470.1 coordinate 2,877,984, forward strand.
ACCCAAGTTCAGGTCCTGCGCGCCCTCGCGGCTAGTTCGGTCGCGCTGCGACACGCCCAGCATGATGCGGCCACCCTGGAATTACAGGCCGGCCGCACCTTTCAGAGCTGGAATCCGATACCATGGAGCGCTGGAGTCGATATTTTCTTCGTGATTTCCGGCCTTATCATGGTGCATACGTCGCGACAGCTGTTCGCAAAGCCCGGGGGCGCGCGTCTCTTCATTTCCCGCCGGATCGCGCGAATTGTCCCGCTATATTGGGCGCTCACCTCGCTCTACATTGCGGTAGCGGTGGCCGCCCCAAATTTTCTCAACCAGAGCTACGTCGATTTCAGGTTTGTAGTCGAATCCTATTTATTCGTTCCGGCCAGTCGCCCTGACGGCGTCGTTCAGCCGGTCTACGAGTTGGGTTGGACGCTCAATTATGAGATGCTGTTTTACGTGTTGTTCACGGCGACGATCGTGCTGCCCATGCGGTGGGCAGTTACGGTCCTGCTCACGATCCTGGTTGGGATGGTGCTCTCGGGCGCTCTTGCGGCTCCTTTGCCAGAGCCCTGGGGTTTCTGGACCAATCCGATCATCCTCGAATTTGCTTTCGGCGCGATGATCGGGGTCATTTGCGCCTCGGGCCTGCGGCCTTCCGGCCCAATCAGGGCCTGTGTCGCCGCAACGGGACTGGGTGCCCTGATGCTTGCGGCGGCGTTTCCCGATATTTCGGCCGGCCTTGGTCGCCCTGTCGTGTATGGCATTCCGGCGTCTCTAATAGTTTGGAGTGCTGCCCTGGCACCGCCGGGTAAACTGAGGCATGACAGCCTGGCGGCGAGGTGGGCCGCTGGCGTTGGCGATGCGTCATACGCTCTTTACCTCATGCATCCATTCGTGATCCGCGCCATGCGCATAATTTTCTGGCGTACAGGCTTGATCTTTGTGCTCGGCCCGTGGGCTTTCATCGGTTCGGCCTTGGCGATAACCCTGGGCGTGGCATTTATCACCCACCGTCTGTTCGAGAAGCCGCTCACCCGCTATGCGCGGCGCCTTTTGGGGGTCGGGCACGGCACAGGACGGCAGCTTGGGTCCCTTCCAGTGCCGGCGTATCCCAAGACAGATTGAAGGCGAGCCGCGACCCTGCCACACCTGGGAAACGGCGGCGTTGTGCTCACTATGCCGTTGCCGGAAGGCCAGCTGGTCGCACCTGTCCGACAGGGCGTGCATGGAATTCCCGATACCATTCCACGAAACGTTGCACGCCGTCCTCCAGTGTTGTCGCCGGTGCGAAGCCAACGGCGCGGCGCAGGTCCCTGACATCGGCGCGGGTTTCCAGGACGTCACCTGGCGGTAAAGGTACGTTGACGCGAACGGCGCGGCGACCAAGGGCCGTCTCGATGAGCGCGATCAGATGGTTGATTTCTTCCGGCCGATCATTGCCGATATTGTAGAGCCTATATGGCGCCGAACTGGTGGCAGGATCGGCAGCGCGACCGTCCCAACCGGGATCCTGACACGGTGGTTTGGCGAGCACGCGAACAACCCCCTCTACGATGTCGTCGATATAGGTGAAATCCCGCCATACGCGCCCGGCATTGGCGATTTCGATCGTTCGGCCCTCGGCGATGGCATGGGTGAACGTGTATACTGCCATGTCGGGCCTGCCCCAGGGACCATAGACGGTGAAGAAGCGCAATCCGGTTACGGGCAAGCCGAACAGATGGCTGTAGGAATGCGCCATGCATTCGTTGGCGGCCTTGGTGGCGGCGTAGAAGCTCACCGGATGATTGGCACCATGATGTTCGGAGAAGGGTATGCGTCGATTGGCGCCATATACGGAGCTCGACGAGGCATAAACGAGATGGCTGACGCCGGCGTGTCGGCAGCCCTCCAGAACGTTGAGAAATGCGACAATGTTTGACTCCACATAGGCATGCGGGTCGACGAGCGAATGACGCACCCCGGCCTGGGCCGCCAGATGCACGAAGTGCGATGGCTGGAATTCGCAGAACAGCGCTTTCACCAGCGACCGGTCCGCCAGGTCGAAGCGCATCGGCGTGAACCTCGGCTCGGCGCAGAGCCGTGTAAATCGCGCCTCCTTCAGCTTCAGGTCGTAGTAAGGCGTGAAGTTGTCGACGCCGATGACCTCGGCGCCGAGCCGCAAAAGGCGTGACGCAACATGAAATCCGATGAACCCAGCGGCGCCCGTGACGATGATCGGCCCCGTGTGCGTAAGGTTCGACGCAGCACCATCCTGCAGCGCGTGAACGATATCCGCCAGCTTGTTGACCTTCGAATCTGCTTCGGCCATGGCAAGTCACTCCCGTTTCCAGGTTCCGCGTTCTGCGCTATCTCGGCAGCGCCTTGAACGATCGGAAATGGCGCCGCCGGCCTTGTGATCTACGCGACAGCGCGCTCAATGCGGGCCGCCGCCGTCTGAATCAAAGCGGATGCAGACAGCAGTCGATTTCTCATGGCAAAACCGAAATGCGCCCCAAAAGAGCCACTAGTTCCGCCTGACGCCTCGTGTCGGTCTTGGCGAACAGTGAGGCAAGCTGAGAGCGGATAGTCGTGCGACTGAGATGCCAACTGCGGGCGATCTCCAGGGGCGCGTCGCCATGGGCGAGGCGTAGCGCCAACTGCGTTTCCGCGCTGGTCAAACCGAACATCCTTTGCAACGTGCGAGGGTTGGCCGCCGATTTGTTATCCCGGTCCAGCAATGCGACGACGGTTGTCCCGTCCGGTGTAACGACGCCCGTCTCGTTCATGGTCACCGGCCTGTCGCCTCTGCTGTGGATCACTACCCATGAGAGTGAGCCCGGCTGGAGGTGGACCGGAACATTCGCGACCAGCCGCCTCAACCCGGCGGCAAGCTCGACGGCTGTATCAGTTGCTTCGCCCTGGCGTGCGAGGGTGTCCCGAGCGGCAGCGTTCCATTCTATTACTTTCTTGTCTCGGTCCAGGACGAGATAGCCGCAACCCATACGATCAAGCATGCCGGTGATGGATTCCAGGCTGCGTCGTCGAGATCCGCCGACCCTTGCGTCCGGTCGGTCCACAAGGCTTATCGGCCGTTCGTGGCGGGTATCGTTCAATACAATGTATTGCCTGCCTGCGAGCGTATCGTTTCGCGTTTCAATCAGTGTCATCGCTTCCACCCAACCCATTGCTACTGACGCAAATCAAATCGGTTGAAGTTGCTGCTTCAACTTGAATTTCCACATACTGCGAGAAATCTGCGAATGGTTTTTCCGCAGCGTCTCTTTGGATATACCTTTCTGAAGAGCGCTCCTGACACATGATTTTATTCGCCGGCAAAGTCATGGCAATCGGGCATTGGGATTAGGTGCCACCCCTTCGGCCTAGTCTCGACGGACTAGACCGAAAGTTGTAGTCTTTGCGCATGGGTTCGGACCTGCGCTGGCTCAAATCGAATGTGTCGAGCACTACGTTGGCTCATCTAGCTTCGCTGTTGGTGTTTGCAGCATCGATAGCATTCGAGGCGATAAGTACGGTATATGGCGGCCAGCCGTTGCCGCTTGTTGCGTTTATCCCCATAACCGTTGTCATCGTGTATCTTGAGGGCCGTTTTGTTGCCATCGCAGCAACGCTTCTGATGGCGGTCGCCGGCTTGTGGATGCGACACCTGCTGGACGGTCACCTCACTGGTGGAGACTGGACCGGGGCCGTCTTCCTCCTGGGTTCGGGTAGCCTGATCGCAGCTGTGTTCCACCGCCTGCGACAAGATCTGCACGGTGCGCTCAGGGTGGCAGAAGCGAGGCTCGCTGCCATCGACGCTGCCGCCTTGGGCTTTGCTAATACCAATCGCCATGGCGAACTGCTGCAGTCGAACAGACGGCTTTTGGAGATGACCGGCTACGCGCACAAGGAACTTGCCCAACTCGAGTTGCAGGAACTCATTGTCCCCGACGATCGAGGTACTGTGCGGAAACTTTTGGAAGATTTGGGCAATGGGACCGCGTCTGCGACGGATATCCGCGTTTTGCGCCAGGATGGCACGGCATTCTGGGCTCACCTGGCCCTGTCTTCGTCGCGGCCGGACGAGGCGCCAAATGAGAGCGTATTCGTGGTGGTTGACGATATTTCCGAGCGACAAGCGGCACGCGAGGCCCTTCGGGCTCAGAAGGAATGGCTTGATCTCGCCGTGTCTGCCGGGCGCCTGGGAACATGGCAAATAGACATTGACGATGGGACAGTCGCCGGCTCGAGCAAGTTCTGGGACATTCTTGGTCTGCCTCCGGCCCCAGTCCGCCGCTTGGAAGAACTCTCGGCTGTAATCCATCCCGTCGACTGGCCGAAGCTGTCCGCCTCGGCAAAGCCTTCATCGGCATTGAACTATGACGTCGAGATCCGTGTCCGGCAAGTGGATGGTCACACACGCTGGATTGCTTTGCGTGGACGGCAGGAAGAGCACGGCGACCGCAAAATGCGCATCGGGGTGGCGGCGGATCTGACCGAACGTCGACAAACAACTTTGCTTCGCGCCGCCGTAAAGAGACGCGAGCGCATAATGCGCGAAGAGCGCCATCGGTTCAGCAATGTGTTTCCAGTGATCAGAGCTCTGGTCAACATGATCGATATTCCCGACAATGACGTTGCCAAATACAAGGAGATGTTGATCGATTGGATTCGAACGCTGGAGGCGACCCATCGCATCCTTTCTCGTCACGCCAACCTGTCAGGGATGCTCCATGAGCTCGTGGACCGGGAATTGCAGCCCTTCAAGGAGACACGCGACATAACGATCAGTGGACCTTCCCTCACTGTGCCAAGCGGCGCCGCCGAGGGCTTGGCGATGATCCTTCACGAGTTGACGACAAACTCGGTGAAACATGGTGCGCTGGGTGACCCGAATGGCAGGGTCGAAGTTAAGTGGCGATTTGCATCCGAGGACGAAGGTGACGACCTCGTGTTCGATTGGGTGGAATCGGGCCGACGGAAGAGTTCAAAAGTCGTACGCCGCGGGTTCGGGTCACTGATAATCGGTGTGGACAGCACGCCGCTTGTCGGTCATTCCCCGAATATGGAAATAACCGAAGATGGCCTTCGATATTCGCTGCGTGTGTCGCGCAAAGAAATTGAGGAATTTGGATTGCAATAGAGCCCCTCCAAGTCGAAGCCGAATTGGCCAATTAACGGATGGTGTGGGCCCTTTGCTGCGATTTCCTGCAAGCAAACTCGGGCCGGTTCGAGGGGCATACGTCAACTTGCCTGTCTCGTCAGCCAGCTTTGGAGCAACACAGCTGCTTCGGTACGGTTTCTAACCCCAAGCTCACGCAGCACGGCTGCGGCATGGATTTTCGTTGTCGCCTCGGCAATGTCCAGATTGCGGGCAATCTCCTTATTCGAGTACCCCTCTGCCATCAGCTTGAGGACGTCCTTCTGTCTAGATGTCAGCCTAGCGACGTCGCCCGAGCCCTCGTGCCGGCGGCTGGCATTTTGTACCGGAGGTGGGGGGGCATGCGATCTCTGGTCGGCAGACGTTCGAGATAGGAGAGATGGCACATAGATCCGGCCAGCGAGGATTTCGTTTACAGCCAGCACGACTTCTTCGTCGCTCTGCGATTTGACGATATACCCGTGAAGTCCGATCGAAAGCGCGGTCAGTATCTCCGAGCGGGAATCATCCCCGGAAACGATCGCAAAGCGAGTGTCAGGATAGGCAGCCATAAAGTCGCTGAGCACTTCCTGATGGAACAGCCCAGGCATGTTCAGATCGAGGATCGCAAGATCGATGGACGCCTGCTCCTCTAGAAGATTGACCGCGGCATCGAAACACGAAGCTTCGAATATTTCGGCGCTTGGAATTCCAGCCATGAGTGCCAGCCGGAGACCACGCCGATATAAGCCGTGATCGTCGGCAATGACGATCCGAGCCATGCAACTACCCCAACGCGTTACTCGGTTCCCGACGAGAAAACCCGCTGGAACCTCCCATTCGCCTATGATCGACAATCCGTGGTGGTCCTAAAATGGCGGCCATCCACTGGTCAACGCATCACAGTGATGTCCGCAGCGTCCCATCCACGCACATCCAGAACGTCTAATATAATACTAAATTGCGAAGCTCATCCATAGATTTTTAACCCTGGCGTGCGGTGCCCGTCCGCAAAACGATGCCGGTTCCCCATTTGTGGGTCCAAAGCCAGCTGTTCAGGACCATTTCTGTTATGTCGCCACCCGCTGTCGCTGGACCTGTAGGCCGGCCCGGCCCGGGCGGATCGCAGCTTTTTTGAAAGCAACTGCTTTCGTTTTATCGCCGTCATGATCAGTGCCCAATCGCGCTTCTATCGGCTGTTGATCTCGTGGCCATCTAATACCTTGAACGTTTTGAATCCCTACCATTCGAATGCACGACGACAGCCGCCCCGGCTGTCACATACCTTTTCACATATGATGTTCGGATTGCCGCCGAGGTTTGGCCGGATTTGAGGGTATGCCCTGGCCGGACAATGGAACACCGATCCCGAACAAAGCCAACTGCAGATCAGGAGGATCGAATGAAAGCGGTGATTCAATGTGGTGGGATGGGTACGCGCCTTCGACCGTTTACATCGGTCCTGCCGAAACCATTAATGCCGATAGGGGCCCGGCCCGTTCTTGAGTTGCTTTTGAAGTGGCTGCGGCGCAACGGCATTGAAGACGTGTATATTACGACAGGGTATCTAGGGCATTTGATCCGTAGCGTCTGCGGCGACGGATCGCAATGGAACTTGAAGATCAAATATACCCAGGAAATGGAGCCACTCGGCACCGTCGGACCTCTCTCTCTGATTAGGGATGAACTGAACGAAACATTTGTCGTTCTGAACGGCGATGTCCTCACAGATCTAAGCCTGAGCCGGTTTGTAGCCGCGCACCGCTTGCATAGGGATCCCGTTACGATCGCCACGGCGTGCCGTCATATCAAGATGGACTTCGGGGTCATCGACGAGATCGACAATACCGTCCAGCTCTTCCGGGAAAAGCCGACGCTTTCCCATCTCGTCAGCATGGGGATTTACTGCATGAACCCAGATGTCCTGCGGTTCATTCCGTCCGGGATCCCATTTGGGTTCGATGACCTGATGCTGCAGATGATGCAGGGCGGCACGACCGTGCATGTTTACAAGCATGACGGTCTTTGGCTCGACATCGGTCGTGTCGATGACTTCCAGAATGCACAGGCAATTGCCTGGGAAGATCAGTCGTCCTCAATCGAGGTCGCGGCTGCCGCTGCAGCCGCATGAAAGTCTGATGCAGAGGTCTAGCCACTAACAAGGCTTTCAGGAGGTCAAGATGCTCTTGGTGAGCGCCCCGATCCTAGGCGTGCCAGAGAAGGCAGCCCTGTCGCAGGTGATTGATAGCGGCTGGCTTACGATGGGGGACAGGGTACGAGAGTTCGAACAGGCCTTTGCCAGCATGCATGGCGCGCGAGATTGCGTTGCGGTTGGTTCCTGCACCGCAGCGCTCCATCTTCTCCTCCATGCTTTGGGCATCGGCCCTGGCGACGAAGTACTGGTTCCTTCGCTGACGTTCGTGGCGACGGCGAATGCGGTGCTGTATGTAGGGGCGACGCCGGTCTTCGTCGATATCGAGTCCGTCGACGTGCCGTTGATCTCGGTTGCGGAAGCCGAAGCGCGGTGCACGACGCGCACGAAAGCGGTCATTCTCGTTCACTTCGCCGGGTATCTCCCCGATCGGGAACAATGGCAGCGGTTCGCCCGGCTTCGCGGGCTGCATATCATCGAGGACGCTGCGCACGCGCCCGGGCTTAGGGAAGTCGGGACCTTCGGCGCCGCGGCCGCGTTCAGCTTCTATGGCAACAAGAACATGACAACGGCCGAAGGGGGCGCCGTGATTGCACGTGACCCCGATCTGCTCGACAGGGTTCGCCTGGCCCGCGGGCACGGAATGACCACGGGGACGCATCAGCGGCTGAACAGTCGTACGCCGCAATATGATGTCACGATGCTCGGGTTCAACTACCGAATGGACGAGATGCGAGCGGCAATAGGGCTGGTTCAGTTGCAGAACCTGCAAGAGTGGAACGAAATCAGGCGTATCATAGCTGTCTTGTACCGACGCCTGATCGCGGACCGTTGCCCAGCCATTGTCATTCCATTTAGCGAACCCCGGACGTCGGCTTACCACATCATGCCGATCGTCCTGCCGCGCTACGCGAGCCGGCAGGATGTCATCGACGAGCTGCGGACACAGGGCATACAGACCACCATCCACTACCCGCCGGTGCACCAAATGACGTTCTACCGCGAGCGCTTTCCCGGCGTGAGTTTGCCCCGAACAGAGGATTTCGCTGAGCGAGAGCTCACAATTCCGCTGCACCCCCAGATCACTTCCGCCGCCGCCGAATCAGTCGTGGCTGCCCTGGCAGCCGCGCTCAAAACAGGCGCGCTCAAAGCAGGCGCCCAAAGAGGAACTGCTGCATGAATGCGTTAGACCCTGCCTTTCACCGGATGTTCGTTCCAAATCCTGATCACGGCTTTGCGAGACGCGCAATCGATCTTGCGGTGGCGGGCATCGCTACCGTCGCATTGGCGCCATTGATGCTGCTGATCGCCGGAGCGCTTCTGCTCGAGGGCGGTGGCTCGATCTTGTTCGCTCAGACCCGCATCGGGGCCGGCGGCCGAACCTTCCGCATGTACAAATTTCGCAAATTCGGTGTGAACTGCGGCTCTCAAGGCCTTGCGCTGACGGTCGTGGGCGATACACGCATGACCACCGTTGGCCGCTTTCTCGCAGCGACGAAGCTGGACGAACTACCGCAGCTGTGGAATGTCCTCAAAGGCGAAATGGCGATCGTCGGCCCACGGCCCGAGAGCCTGGCTTTCGCCGATTGTTTCCGGGGCGAGCTTAGGGCCGTGCTGCAATACAAGCCGGGCCTGCTGGGACCAGCCCAGGTCGTTTTTCGGCACGAAGCGCATTACTTCCCCCAATCCGTAGATCCGATCGTGTTCTACCGGGAGGTCATGTTCCCCGCCAAGGCAACACTGGACCTCTCATATTATCCGCGACGCACCATCGTCTCCGACCTCGCGTGGATGGTGCGGGGAGTGCTGGCAGTGGTCGGTTGGGTTCCGGTACCGCCGATCGACGTTTGAATATCCAAGGGAAGCGTTCCAAACAGCCAAGGGAATGCGCAGTGATGAGCTACAATGGAAAGAAAGTCCTGGTGACCGGCGCGGACGGATTCATCGGTTCGCATGTCACGGAGGCGCTTGTTCGCAACGGGGCAGATGTCACAGCCCTTGCCCTTTACAATTCCTTCGACAGCCATGGATGGCTAGACGATCTGCCGGACACCATCCGCAGCCAGTTGAGGCTCGTCCGTGGTGACGTCCGCGACAGTGCGTTCCTTAACCGGATCATGCGCGGCCAAGTCGCGGTTTTTCATCTGGCGGCGCTTATTGCGATTCCATATTCCTACGCCGCTGCCCAGTCCTATGTGGAAACCAACATCCTAGGCACGGTGAACGTCCTCGAAGCGGCGCGCCTATGGGAGACGGAGCGGGTGATCCATACCTCCACGAGCGAGGTCTACGGAACTGCCCAAACCATGCCGATCGGCGAAACACACCCCCTGCAGGGACAGTCACCATATTCGGCATCCAAAATCGGCGCCGACATGATGGCGGAGTCTTACGCCAGGTCGTTCGATGTCCCTGTGGTGATCATGCGACCCTTCAACACGTACGGCCCGCGCCAGAGTGAACGCGCCATCGTGCCGACCATTATCCGGCAGGTCCTCGACCCGAAATGTCCTGCAATCATGGTAGGGATACCAGCCCGATCCGCGACCTGACCTATGTCGAAGACACCGCGACAGCGTTCCTGACCGCAGGTCTCGCCCAGCTCGAGTTCGGCCACGCCTACAACGCTGGCAGCCAACGCGCTGCGACCGTCTCGGACGTATTGGCCATTGTTCTTGAGTTGACCGATTGCAAAAAGCCGGTCCGTCGTGATGAAAGCCGCCTGAGGCCGCAAAATTCCGAAGTTCGCGCCTTGCTCGCCGACTCCTCGCGCTTTGAACGTGAGACTGGATGGCGGACACAGACCAGCCTGCGCGATGGGCTGGAGCAAACAATCACGTGGTGGCGCGAGCGCCTTAGTGAAGGCCGGGTACGGCGCGAAGTGGGTTACATGACATGACCCTGGGCGGCCGTCATGCGTTGGCGCTGTTGCTGGCTGCCGGTGCCATATCTCCCAACATCTACGTTGCCGGCGGCCGTCAAAGCAAGGCAGCGGAGGTGGCGGCCACAGCGGTCGTGAACAACCTGCCAGGCTATGTGCGCCAAACAAGGGATCCTTGGTCTGGCATGGTTTTCGCACGGATCACCAGACCGGGCGTTCTCGGCCGGGCGGGTGTATGCGGGAAGAAGTACTGCACCCACCGTTACTCAAGCGCACAGGCTTGGAATGCCGACCAGAGCCTGCTCCTGATCGCCAATGGCTGCGGTGGCCTGTGCTTTCTCGACGGACAAACCTACTTGCCTTTGTTCCACCGCAACCGCGCGACCGAATGCGAATGGCATCCCACTGATCCCGAGTTGATGATCTGCGTCGGGGGCCGGCAGATTGCGACATGGGCCCCACGTACCGATCATGAGGACGTCGTGTTCGCCTCCGGAGCGTACTCCAACCTCAAATTTGGACCCAACAAAGGCAATCCGAGCCGCGACGGCAGCCGGATTGCGGTGCGTGCAACGAACAATGACGGCCGAGCGGTGGTTTTTGGCTACGATCTCAAGCAACGGCGGAAATTCCCGGATATCGATCTTGCCGAATTCCCGGGAACGACCGGCTCCTGCTCGATCTCACCACTCGGAATCAACATAGTGTGTTCCCAGCAATTACCGGACGGAATCGAAGCGAGTTTCGTCTTCTCCATCGACGGCATATTGCGCCAGAAGTGGATGGAGCACCATCGACCGGGCCATGGCGACATGACGGTCGATTCCGACGGAAGCGAAATCTATGTCGGGATCAGCAAATCGGATCCTGACAAATATCAGGTGATCAAGCGCCGCTTGGCTGATGGCAAGGCTACCTCGCTGATGAAATATGGCGAGGCCATGCATGCGTCACTCAGGTCGCTCGGCAGGCCCGGCTGGGTGTTTCTGAGTTATGGCGGCACGCCAGCCGAACTATCGCAGCACCCGGATTGGGCGCCTTACGCTCAGCAAGTCATTGCTCTGCGTCTAGACGGCAGTGGAGAGGTCCGCCGTGTCGCAGACACGCACAACGCGCCCTTCGACTACTGGAGCGAGACGCATGCCTCTCCCTCTCCGGACGGCTCCCAGGTGGTCTGGTCCAGCAACTGGGGCGTGCCCGGTGGCCCGGTATACGATTTCGTTAGTCGTGTTGAATGGCCTTTGAAGCCGGTGTTTGACCGGAAGGAGATTGTCGCAAATGACCTTCAGTAGACGATACGTTCTTGGCGCAGTCGTGATGATGTCGCTAACCTCGATGGCTTGCGCAGGCGAGGTCGAGCCCTATCAACTCTCACCTGGCGATACGGTCGAGATAGGAATAGCGCCGATCCCTGATCGGACGCAGCGCGCCGTAGTCCAGATGGATGGCAATATCGCCCTTCCGGAGGCTGGAATGATCATGGTCGCAGGCCTGACGGCGTCCCAACTGCAAAGGCGCATGCAAGAGGTCTTGCCAAGCAAGATTTTTCACGTGCGTCTGACTGATGGGCGGGAGCAGACAGTTACTGTCGAGCCCGACGATGTCACAGCGATCATAGCGGACTATCGCCCGATCTATGTAACGGGCGATGTGCTCACCCCGGGACAACAGGCCTACCGTCCGCTCATGACTGTACGGCAGGCGCTGGCCGTTTCCGGCGGCTTCAGTCTTTTGCGATCACGGGCGGGCCAGGCCGGGCCTGATCCGGTCGATCTCAAGCGCGATTACGAAATGCTCTGGGGAGATTACACGAAAGAATACCTTCACGCTGCCCGCATTCGCGCCGAGCTTCAGGGCCAGGCGGATTTCGACAAGAAGACACCACAGGGATCACCTCTTTCGCCGAGCGTTGTAGCCGCGATGGCACAGGCTGAAGCAGAGGCGCTGAAGGTTGCGCTGAGTGATTTCCGGCAAGAGCAGGATTTTCTGGAGAAGGGCCGGACGGACGCTGCCGAGCAAATTGGCGTTTTGCAGAAACGCGAACGAGTCGAGGGCGAGAGCGTGAAGGCGGATGAGCAAGATTTGGCGCGAGTGACGAAGGCATTCGATGCAGGCAATCTGACCAACACCCGGCTCGCGGATGTCAGGCGCGCGTTGCTTTTATCTTCAAGCGGCGCGCTTCAAACCTCGGTCGAACTGATGAGGGCGCGGCGCCAGCAGGAGGACTTTGTCAGACAGCACGAACGCAACGACAATCAAAGGAGGATTGGCCTGCTGACGGATCTGAAGGACACCAACGCCCGGCTGGCGGATGTCACCGCCAGGCTCCATGCCGCCAGCGAGAAGCTGCAGCCGACCGGAGCATCCACACAGCCATTGCCGATTGCCGGCGAAACGGTACGGGCCCAGGTGACCATCGTACGCAAGATCGGCAATGAATGGCGCAAGCTGTTGGTTGACGAAGATGCGATTGTGCTGCCGGGGGATACTGTCGAAGCCAGATTCAGCAGTGAACTGCAAAGTGTGGCAGTCCAATAGGGCGTCAGCCGCAGTCCGTGCGGAGCTTACTGTTCTATCGGGGGGGGCGAACCCAACTGAACGGAGATCCAAGGTGAGGCGCATTTTCAACCAGGGAGCGACCCTGACACCCTCAACGAACGCGGATCAGGTGACGCAGTCGTCAAGTTATGCTTTCCATATGCCGTCAGCGCGAATTGTGCGGTCCAGGTCGCGCGCCGGTGAGTCCGGAAATTGGCAGGAATTTACGTCTAGCAAGGAGAGCAATGCGCAGGGCGGCTTCGTGTCGGACGGCTACAGGACCAGCCATTGCGCGCCCGGCTACGGCCTACATTACAACAAAACGCACAGTTCCGGCTATTATGGCGCGCTTTGGGAGAACATCGAAAAGCCGCTGATCCTCGACGTTCTTCGCCCCTTGAGCGGAGCGAGCCGAAACTGCCTTGATTTCGCATGCGGAACAGGCCGCATCGCCGAGGTAGCCGCCGGCCTCTTCAGCGAGGTGGTTGGCGCCGACGTTTCCAGAACTATGCTCGACAGCGCTCAAGTACCGCCCAATGTGAGTTTGCGTCACGTCGACGTGACAAGGGAGCAGTTGGGTATGACGTTCGATGTGGTAACCGCATTTCGTTTTTTCCTGAACGCAGAGGATGAACTGAAATGGCATGCACTGAAAGCGATCAATGAGCACCTTAAAGATGGCGGGCGGCTTGTGTGCAACGTTCACATGAATGCGACGTCGCCCGTCGGCCTGGCGTGCCGGCTGCTCAATCGAGTGTCTCGACGCACCATTCGCAACACGCTGAGCGCAGCGAGGTTCAAGGCCCTCCTGACTGCCTCGGGATTCACCGTCGAGCAGACGATACCGTACGGTTACCTGCCTCGGCCGGGAAACCTGTTGCCAGGGTTCTGTGAAATGATGATGCAGCCTGTCGAGAAGGCCTGCAGAAGGCTTCGCGTTCCTGGCCAGCTGGCGCAACACTTCCTGGTTGTTGCGAGGAAGCGCTAAATCCCGAGAAAGCCCCGAAAACGGCAGGCAGCGGTTTTCTTGGGGTGGCTCGCCCGGCAATGAAGCCCGTCTAAATACGGTGGAACGGCAGTTTTCCCCCGATTTAATATGTGGGTTCCGGGTTTCTCGGGTCAGCGCCACGATTTTGCTACATTTTGACTAAAGTCCAATCATGTTAGTGGGGCGTAATATTAGAAGCTAAGGGGATACGCTCCTGAACAGCAAGAGATTGTCCGTGCCCAGTGGGGCCAGTGAGCTTGCGCAACGATCTCTCACGGGAGGTCGAAACCCATGAACCCTGGTGGAAGGAGTTCGTCGGATCTGCGAGGCGCAATGCTTGGGACCGTGCCTGGCCTGGTAGGCGTCGGCGTCTTCTCGGCAGTCATAAACCTTCTCGCCCTGACCGGCTCGGTCTATATGCTGCAAATTTACGATCGCGTTTTACCTTCGCAGAGCGTTCCGACGCTTGTCGGGTTCACGATCGGAATGCTGGGTCTTTACACTGTCTACGGGCTGCTGGATTTCGTGCGGCTGCGCCTGCTGGTTCGAGTGGGCAATCGTGTCCATAGGAATTTGAAGCAGAGGGTGTTCGGCCTCTCACTGTCCTTGCCGCTCATTGGCGGGCAGGATGCGAACCGGATACAGCCCCTCCGTGATCTCGATCAGTTACGCGGCTTCCTTTCCGGAATGGGGCCGACTGTCATCTTCGACGCTCCGTGGATTCCATTTTACCTGCTGATCATCTATTTCCTGCATCCTGCGCTCGGTCTGTTGTCCACAAGCGGTGCGATCATTGTCGTGCTGCTCACGGTCATGGCGGAAGTTCTTGGCCGCACATCGGTGACACGCGCGTCCGAGACGCTGGTGTCGCAACGCAATCTCGCCGAATCCGGACGCCGCAACGCGGAAGTCGTACGCGCGATGGGCCTTTCCGCACGGCTTGCCCACCGCTGGGGCGAGATCAATAACGCATATCTGCGGCACCAAGAGAGGCTTTCCGACGTCGTCGGCGCCACCGGGGCACTCTCTAGGGCACTGCGTTTGGCCTTGCAGTCCTGCGTTCTTGGACTGGGTGCCTACCTGGTGATAGGAGGCGAAGCCTCGCCAGGCGTGATCATCGCATCCTCCATCTTGCTGGGCCGCTCATTGGCTCCTGTTGACGCCGCTATCGCGAACTGGCGAGGCTTCGCCGCGTTCCGGCAAAGCTATTCGCAACTGGCAACGGCCCTGGCCGCTTTTCCTGACCGGGACGAACATATGGAACTTCCGCGCCCCCAGGCGGAGCTTGCGGTCGAGGACCTGACTATAGCGCCACCGGGCCAGCAAAAACCGACGGTAGCCAATGTCAGCTTCCGCCTGGCTGCAGGGACGGGAATGGCCGTTGTCGGCCCGAGCGGTTCTGGCAAAAGCACGCTTGTGCGCGCGCTGGTGGGCGTCTGGCAGCCACTTCGCGGCACGGTGAGGCTGGACGACGCCTCGCTTGACCAATGGGACCAAGAACACCTTGGCGCACATATTGGCTACCTGCCCCAGGACGTCGAACTGTTTGATGGAACGGTTGCCGATAACATTTCGCGATTTGGCGGGAAGGGCGACGCCAAGGGCGTGCTTGCAGCTGCCAAGGCAGCGGGCGTCGACAAAATGATCCTGCGATTGCCGAACGGTTTTCAAACACGCATGGGCGAGGGAGGAACAGCCTTGTCGGCTGGACAGCGGCAACTCGTCGGGCTTGCCAGGGCACTTTACGGCGATCCGTTTCTCGTCGTTCTGGACGAGCCGAATTCAAATCTGGACGTCGATGGCGATACCGCCTTGGCCGGCGCGATCCTGGCAGTGCGCAGACGTGGAGGCATCGTCATCGTAGTTGCGCACCGTCCTTCTGCCCTTACCAACATCGACAGGGTACTCGTAATGTCCAATGGGATGCTTCACGCCTTCGGCTCACGCGAGGAGGTCCTGGCCAACGTCATCCGCCCCTTTGCTGCGCCTGTTGAACGCCCGGCAGCGGCCGTCGCGATGCACAAAGGGGTGAGCGGTCACGCATGAGGAATATTTTTTTGTCTGAGGCGACGATGGCTCCATCGGCCCCGATCGGCAATGGGAGCCGGCGCAACGCGATGATTTCGGGCACGCGCGATGGAATCGGGGCCAACCTGATCCTGGGTGCGGCGGTCACGGTTATGTTGCTTGCCGGCGGCGGGCTCTGGCTCGGACTGACCAAGATTGCTGGCGCGGTAATTGCGCCGGCGACCGTGGTGATCGAGAGCAACATAAAGAAGGTCCAGCATCTGACGGGCGGCACGATAGGGGGCATCTTCGCGCAAGATGGGGATCATGTACGGGCCGGCGATGTGATGGCACGATTGGACGACACGCTGACACGGGCCAATCTGCAGATAATTAGCAAGGATCTTGATCGGGCAACGGTTCGGCTTGTGCGGCTGGAGGCAGAGCGGCAAGGCCTGTCGGAGATGCAGCTTCCGTTCAGCCTTCAAGCGCGAATGGGCGAGCCGGAGCTGGCTGCGCTGGTGAACGGTGAGCGCACGCTGTTCGACAGCCGCGCTACGGCCCTCAAGGGGCAGAAGGCACAGTTGCAAAGCCGCTCAAAGCAACTCGAACGCCAAGTTGAGGGCCTCAAGGCGCAACAGACCGCGGAAGAACAATCCGTGGTCCTGCTGGATGGCGATCTTGTCGATGTACAGGCGCTTTTTACAAAGAAACTGGTGTCCAAAGAGCGACTTAGCAACATCAGACTGGATGCCACCCGGGCGCACGGAGAATCAGGGCGCCTCGCGGCGGCAGTTGCCGAGGCGCAGGCCCGGATCAGCGAGACCGAATTGCAGATTCTTCAGCTCGATGAACAAAGGCGTAGTGACGTGACGAGCGAACTTCGTGAAACGGAAGCCAAGCAAACCGAACTCAGCGAGCGTAAGGTTGTGGCACAGGACGAACTGGCCAAAACCACCATCCGCGCTCCGCAATCGGGAACGGTACAGGAATCTTCCATTCACACGATCGGCGGCGTGATTGCCGCGGGCGAGGTTCTCATGATGATTGTCCCTGACACCGGCAACCTTGTCGTCGACGCGCTGATTGCGCCGTCGCGCATAGATGACGTTCGTCCAGGTCAGCGGGTCTCGATCCGGTTTCCGGCTTTCGACGCCGGCACCACGCCTGCCTGCCAAGGGTCTGTCAAGCGCATCTCGGCGGACCTGATAAAAGATCAACAGCGCCAGCTTTCTTATTTCTCGGCGCGCATCAATGTCGAAGACAAGTCCACCTGTCTGACCGATGCCAAAGTGCTCAAACCCGGTATGCCAGCGGAGGTTCACATAAGTACGGACGAACACAGCGTCTGGTCTTATCTGCTGAAGCCGCTTACCGACCAGATGTCGAGGGCTTTCCGGGAATGACATGGCGGCTGTGAGCGGTCGACCGCGGGAACACGGCAGGCGTGCTTGCTGACATATTAGGGTAGGCGACGTGATGCCAACAGGGGTGACGCCTGCGGCCGACGCGCGAGGCTCGTCTGGGACATTGTCCCGGCTACAAGGATGCCCCAACAGGATTTTCCTGGCCGCCTCACCAAGTCCTGCCCCGACAACAGCGTTAGTGTCCTGTCATCTTTTGCGCAACAAACAGCGCATACCGTTCCACGATCATCGACATGGGCAATTGCCTCACGAGGAGAGGTTCTTTGCTCCTACGACGCGGCGAGGGCCCTGCGGCGGACACGGCGTGCGGCATGCACCGTTCGGTCTGCAGTCACCGCTACATTTGCCACGTCAGATGTATGCGGCAAGGCGTTCGCGCTTCCATGCGACCTCTTGTAGGGCAGCAATTCCCTGACCCGAGCATTGACCGAGGCAATCTCGACCCGCAAGTCCTCGCATTCCTGCCGTCTCACATCGAGTTCAATCTGATCGGACGCCTGCTGCATGGACAGCTGTGCAAAATCTGCGGCGATCTTGGAAAGGTTCACCTTGTTGGTTTCGGCCTCCTCGGTGAGTGCGGCCAACCTTTCGTCGGTCACCTGTTTTTCGGCCAGGGCGTCGCTCCATTGTAGCTGGAGCCTGGCGATCTCGGCCGCGGCCTCGTTGTTTGCGTTTGAGGCGAGTTCGAAGCGCGATTGGAGACTTTGAATTTCTGAGCGCAATCCTCGGTTCTCAGCCTGGCAGCGTTTAAGCTCGCCATCCATGTCCGCCTGCATAATCCTGGCTGCTTCGGTCACCTCCCATAGCTTCGCCTGCGCAACCTCGAGTGAGGTGTGCAATTTGATTGCCTCTTTTTCGCTCTTGCCGAGCGCACTCAGCATTTCGGAATTTCGCGCAGCTTCGTTGGCATGGATCGTGGAGAAGGCATCCAGCCTATGCCGTGCCTCTTCCTCCCGCTTCATGGCCTTTTCCAGGTCAATAGACAGGCTCACATTCTTTTCACGCAGCTGTTTGTTCTCTCGGGAGCGCCTGTCGGCCTCGACATTTGCGGCGGCAAGCATGTTCGTGAGGTCGCCAAATTCCGCTTCGTTCTTTGTGGTGGTGTTCGCCGCTTCGACCAGCTCCAGCCTTGCCGCGGCCAACGCGCCACGGAGCACTTCACACTCCTGAACAAGGCTTGCCTGGCGCTGCTGCAATGTCTCGACGGTGCCTTGACGCTCACAGTACCGTCTGTTCAGGTCATTGAGTGTTTCCGACAAGTTCCTTTGATCTGCGATCAGATTTTGATTCGCCAACTCCAGTTCGTTGGCACGGAGAATGTCCGCGTGAAGGATGTGAAAAAACTCGAACGTCAGTTGACATGTGCTTGTAATTTCGGAGATTTTTGCGTTGATCTCCTCGAAATGGAGCTTGGCATCGTGGAACAAGCCGTTAAACGAGCTCACGGCAGCAATTCGGCTCTGCGTATGTGAGGTCATCCGATGCGCTGGTATCGGCGAGCTATCATCGTCGTCGCCGGCACCGTCCTCGCTTGGTACGCTGTCATCCTGTTCGTTGTTGTCGCCTGCCGTGTTTGGCACGTCGGCGACATCCTCCAAATCGAGGCACTGGTCGACAGCGTTAGCCAAGTCAGCTTCGAGATCGTCGAACGACCTCTCCACATTGTCCTCGGCGCGTCTGATCAAATCCCTGAACTTCATGACTTCATCCCCTGCAGCCGCATGCCCGGAACCATTGAGGCACGAGGACTGAGATGCTTTTGTATCGAGAGCTCAACTCAGCGTCTTCGTTCAATCAAACGATGCCAGGGCGCCGGCGCCGCGAGGAGCCGAGAGCTGCGATTGGAAGGCCCTACATCGGTCTAGGTGCCTGCTGACTTATTCTTGAGGACTGCGCGACTCCCCTTCTTGCCATCGTCTTGGCGTCGATGGTGTGTTGCCTGGGCACATTAACGCTCAGGTGCAGAAGCCCCGACGAACGGCCCGGCACAGCCTCTTGTGGGGCGCATCAGGCGGCCGGGCCTAACCGGCGGTTGAGTGTTTTGGTTTGCCGGCTGACTCACCATGCGACCTTGGCGAGGCAAGCGCATCATTCGAACGAATTGGGGACCGGCCGCCTGGCCGCCCAATCACACTAAGCTTCCGTTGCCGGAGCTGGCGACGAGGTGCTTTGCCTTGAGCCTTGGTATCTACATACGAAGCGGCAATACGCGCCGGTGGAGCAGTGGTCCGACCCGTCAAACAATCGCTGCAAAATGCACGACAGAAAATATCCGAGTACATTCTCAGTGCAGCGGTAGGAGATCGAACGCGGGCGATCTTGCTGAATTCCCCAAACAATTTCGGCGGATATGAGTTCGGCAGGGACGATCTGGAAACAATTGCCACATTTGCCGAGCGGCACAATCTATGGATCATCAGCGATGAGGTTTACCGCAGCACAGTGTTCGACGGCGAGTTCCCTCAATAGCATCCATTCCCGGAATGAGAGAGCGGACGATAATTGTGAACAGCCTGTCGAAGTCTCATGCAATGACCGGCTGGAGGCTAGGGTGGACGCTTGGGCCGGTCTCGGCATCAGGTCATTTGGAAAATCTTGCGCAATGCATGCTCTTCGGATCGCCGACCTTTATTCAAGATGCCGCAGCGGTGACTCTCGATGAGGCGGTGACGCAGAGATGCGTTTCTTTTCGGACGCCCTTCTGCCGTTGATGTTGACCATTGCTGTGCGGATGTTCGCCGGGATATGCGTGAACCTTATCGTCCGCTGCGGCGCTCAATTTGCTTGGGGTTCTTGGAACCGTTCCGAACTTTCTCCTTGCGCCTCCGATCGAGTTGCGCGTGCTCATGCGGGGCGCTGAGGTGTCTCGATCCGCAGTGGCGCGGCCATTATGCGACGAAGCCTATTAGCTTAGTTGAAATTTGTCCCCAGCGGACGGGAACGACGCTTGGCCGTGTTAGTTGATGTGAATGGAGCAGCTAAGAAAAGATCTGGCATTGCTTACGCGACCCGGCTTCTGGATAGCTTTCGGCATTTTGTTGCTGCTTTACGGGATTCAGGTCTTTTTTCTAATTCGGGCATGCCAATGCCTTTAGCCTGGAACATCGATCGCCCTAGCTGGAACGCGGTCTGTCCATCTCCCGGCGGCTGCGCCGATAGCGTTGATCAACGATATATTTATTTATAAGCCTGCTATTCCCGGGGACGCCGAGGTTGGCAGCGCCTGCATCGTTGATTACGCACGTGGCGCTCCCCTCAAGGTAGGTGGTTACCATTCTCGCGCTGCCGGTGAGCATTGGAGCCCGCACTGTGTTGGACGTGCGCTCATGCGTCGGGAAATTTCTTATAGACAGGGGAGGGTCTGTCAGGCTGGAAAATCACAAGCTGCCCCGCGAATGAGGAAGCAAAAAAGGTGCAAGACCAGATCGATTTCTTCCGGGCAACTCGGTCCTCGCATCATCGCCGATCAGCGGCCGTGCCGCCGAGAACCAAAATGCGCACGATCTCAGCCGGTCGGCTTCGACAAAACATGCGGACTACCGGACGGGGACAGTCGGTGCCGCGTCCCGTTCTGTGGCCGGCGCTATGCTGACGCTCCTACGGTATCCCGTTCACCGCCCGCGGCAGGAAGGCGAATTTCCTCCGTCCTGCGCGCAACAACCGTCCACTGTTGCGGCCGCACGCAGGACTGCGGCTTATACGCCGTTCTTCCTTTGAGCGGCGTCCAGTTCGCAGGGCTAAATCACCATTGGTATGCAGACGAGCCTCTCGGCGTCTGGACAGAGATCAATTGCGCTTTGCACCAGGGTTCCTGGATCGTAAGCTCCAAACACGCTGCAGTCGCCTGATATGGTCCACTACGTTGGCCGGCTCATACGGCTTCGCAAGGTGCGGGCCTTCCTGACAGAGGTCGCCCGCCGCGATCGCAGTTCGTTCTACTGCGGCAGAAAGCACTATTTTGACCTCGGGCTTGTTCTCGCGAACCCACTTCGACAGTTGGAACCCGTTCATGTTGCCCGGCAGGTCAACGTCACACAAGACGGTGTCCACACCGAACTCCGCATAGTTCAACGCTTGTTGCGCCTCACGTGCGAAATGGGCCTCAATCACCCTGTAGCCACAGTGGCGGAGATAGTCCGCGATGACGCATCGGGCGATGACGTCGCCGTCAACCACGAGGATCGTTTGGCTCTGTTGGTTCGGGGCTTCCATTGACGGAGAACGGTCAGCAACCGGCAGGGTTCCACGCATCATGACCTGCGCGGGATGCCGACCGAAGATCGCGGCGATCCTGCACGAAATGATCCCTGCCGGCGGGCGCATTCAATTCAGAGGAGCGATGCCGCACTGGTGACGCCGTTTGCCACCTGGTCGACGAGACGGGCTAGAAGGCATGGTCTCGAAGCTCGAGGGGCAGTCCATATCGCAGCGGCAAACGAGCGCTTGGCGCAAGATCAAGTGCTTTGAGGAAAAGGAAATGCAAATCATCGGTGCACAGCGCGAGCGCGGCAAAGCTACCCAGGTGATCATGGCTGAAAAGGGCCTCTACAAAGGCGGCGCACTCGTCAACTTCAATGCCGCTGAGCGGCAAGCGCTTTGGGATCGTGTCCAGGGCAAGGTTGGCGGCCCGGTCCCGAAGGGACATAAAAAGGAAAAGGCCGAGTGGCTGAAGCCCGGACTGGTTGGCTGGGTCGAGACCCTCAAAGGCGAAGAGAAGCTGCGGCACGCAAGGCTGCTGGATTTCCGGGAGAAGAACGGAAATGGCCGTAGCTAAAAAGGACCAGGAGCGCGTCACCTATGCATGGATGTACGGTGCGCAGTCGCGCAAGGATGGCAAGGAGCGTGAGGTGCCATTACTGGCAGGAATATGCGGAAGCATGGCTGCAGGGCTTTGACGGTGTGGCGATGGACGGTTTTGGCAAGACCAAAACCGTCAACGACGAGATGGAGGCCGAGGTCGACGAAGCCGCCGTCGAGCGGCCCGACGAATAGCCATTTTGCCACGTGCCGTATGTTCGTTTTTGATTGAAGAAAGGGTTTCGGCGGGCCTATAAAGATTGCGTTTACCATTGCCTTTTTTGGGAGGATGCGATGGTTGCAGCGCCCATAGATATCGCTCAAGCGGCCACTGCGACTACGGCTACCTTGCTGAAGTGGCAGAAGTCCATGGAGGAACGCGCCACGTTTCGCCAGAAATGGATCAATCGCGCAGGGCGATTCAAGCCTCACGCGATTTGCTGAAGCGCCTTCGCCAACGTCATCGCGACGACATGGCGGAAAGTTCGGAAAATGCCGACCCATCTACTGCGCCGATATCGCAACGCGCCGGCAGCTAGCGGGAGGCGACCAGAGCCGATGTGATGGGGAAAGTTTCACTGGCCGTTCCTTGGGGGGCAGGCAAGTTAAACTTTGTCAACGAGCGGCCTTTTTCGCGCTCGCGGAAGCGCCACGTGGCTTTCGACCAGGCGCACGTGCTCGGCCTCGACAGTCACCAATGGCCGGAGGCTGACGGTTACCTTGTTCCCGTCGATGCGTGTATAGGGCCGATCAATTCCATATGCTGGCCAATCACAGCCTTCGAAGCCGAATCGACAACAGAATGCGGGAAGTCGTAGGAGGGGATCGTCACGCTCATGCGATCGGGCGTCACCCGGCCGCGCACAATCGCCGTGACTGCGACCTCGTCGCCAACTTTGATACTTCCCCGAGCCATGCCCAAGACTTTGGAGCAGCCGGCGCCGGCGTCAAGATGAGGGGGAGCTAATAAAACCCCTCCGCGCCGCGATTGTGACGCGGGGCGATCCGATCGCCGCCAGCGACTTAGCAGACCAATTGACGACGGCGGCCGAGAAGCCTGGCATCCCTGCCGACCAAATCAACGGCGAAATCGAAAGCGTCTTCGAACTGCTCTTAGAGGTGATGCGGCGCGAGAGTTGCGCGAGGAGAACCAGCCCGGAGGCTTCTCCGGGGCTGTGCCGGTCCTGTCCCGTTCCACTGGATGAACTTCGCCCTCTGGCCGGTGATGGTCTCGATCGACTTCAACAGGGGTCCATGGACCTTACGTAGAGCTTGGCAGTGCTCCCTGTGGTACGCCAGGAGCGGCCCGGCGATGCTCTTGTGCAGCGCTTCGGCTGCCGCCAGGCGCTCGATTTCAGCCCGGGAAAGCTGTTCGGAAGGTTTGTTCTGGCCATTGGCGCTCTCCATTGAGGGCGTCGCCGCAACGAGGACCATAATTCTACATGCCAGGCCGTCTGACAAGCGCCTCGCCGGCCTTACCTGAAGGAAGACGCAGGGCCACGGCGCCAAGCGGAGCCATCAGGAGCAACCCGCAAAGATGAGCAACGGCAGGCCCGGCGACCTCCTTTGGCACACGGGACAAACAAGAAGGGCGCCGAGCCTTACCGGCGCTGCTTTGTGAGGGAGACGACGCCGGATGATGAGAGTATGCGATCATGCTAATGTCTGCGAACCATGCGAATGAAGGAAAGCCGCGTGGCAGTGCCAATCAACGACGTTGAGACCAAGGTCGGCGGGTGCGATCAGGTTCGGACCATGATGACGGGCTGGCGGGCCTGCACATGGTGGTGGCTACCGCGCTACCGCCTTGCTTTGCGCCAGCCGGCGGCCCATGCCTCTGCCTCGCTGCACAGCCAGCGCTCGCTGTACTGAATCTGATCGTCGTCTTCCAGTAATGCTCCTGCCCTGGAACGTGATAAATCGCTCGTCGGTACTGGTGGAAATGTTGCCCTTGATATCGCAGCTCCCCGCGCCGGCCGTGCGGGTGCCACTCAGCCAGCCAGCTGGGATGAGCCGGTCAGGGAACCATCACCAGCGCCGGCAGATATTGCCGTCGCCACATCCACCGCCCCTTTGCGTTCTTGCGCCAGCGGTCGGCCTGATCCGCACCTTGATGACGCTGGACTCTGCCCACGCCCTCTCCCCCGAGTGCAGAATGCTTCCAAAGCGGTAGCGAGTCCAGACCGAAACATTAGCGCCGACTAACGGTTATTTCGGCAGTGTTCCGAACCGTGATTGGTAGAGCGTTGGTGGCGCCCTCCTAAAATATGTGGTCGGACGTGCTTTAGAAAGCTTCGCCCCAGCAGGGGCGTGCTTGACGATTTCGGCGAACAGAAAAAGTCGCCGGCTCCGCCCGACCAGGCCGGGAGGCGGTCTTCATGGCCAAGCCTAAGGCCATGCGCGAAATGATCTTGCGCGAATGCAATGACGCGGCAATGAGCAAGCCCTACGCCGAGTTCTGCGCCGACGTGAATTCCCTCCGCGGAATGCAGTAGGTCATTCACGGCGCCGCGCAGTTTGACGACGATGGTGGGCAAATTGCCCTCATCACAATGACTGTCAGCTTCCGCAGGCAACAGCGTAGCCAGCGGTGACCGACGCCGGCCCAGAGACTCCCCAGGCCGCTCCTCGCCAGCCTACAGGCGAGCAGGCCGGCATCGGTCAGTAAGGTCCCGTAGGTGTGCAATATATCGTTCACGCCACGAATTGCGGACGTTCGAAACCGGTGATTGGCCATTTCGTGTGACCAAATTCCGCGACTGTTTACTTGCGATCACAAGGCCCCGCAACCTGGAGGTTCCGAAGCGCCATACTGGAGTACCATTGGCGTGGTCACGCGATTTGAACCCGACAACGGTGCTTGAACCAGACCAGGTTAAACATCCGTTATCGTTTTGCGCCAGAAGCGGCCAGTCAGCTTCCGGCCAAATGCGGCAGCGCTCATATTACCATGGTCAAATACAGCTCGCATGAAACTAGTTGTCTTCTTGGTCCTTTGGTTCGCCAGACCATACGAGAGAATACGAGAGAAACGGCTTGGCGAACTATGAAATCCAACGGATCTACGCTCCCCGTCATTTCCTTCGCGAGCGTCAGACGCTCCTCCAGGCGCTGCTCACGCTCCTCGTTCGTGCACTTGAGGCGCTCATGCGCATCCGCGAAAAGGCACTCTGCCGTCAAAGCCTTTCCCCACTCTCGATAATTTCCGCAAGCTGCCGCTGGCTATCGGCGGTTCGTTGATGCGCAAACTGTGACGGCGGTCGTTACCGTGGCTCGAGTGTCAGCAGATGTGGTAAGGCTGATTGTCGACGAGTAGCAGAGGGGTCCAGCAACAATGACTTTGAGACGAACCAGAGCTTACGGCGGATCCGGCTTGGTTCTGGCGGTTTGCACTGTATTGGCTTGGCAAAACGCCACCGCCGCTCAAGATTGCTACGCAGCCGCGACGCCTGGCGTCAATTGGCAGGAGTGTGACAAAAAGCTTCTCATCCTAGAAGGACAGGACCTGAGCGGGGCAAACCTGTTCGGTGTTGATTTCACTTCGACCGACCTCAGGAACAGCAATCTCCTTGCGGCAAATTTTGAGAAGGCAACGCTTGTGCGCGCTTCCCTGGCCGGCTCGACCGCCAAAGGCGCCCGGTTCGACAAAATCGAGGCTTACAGGACCGACTTCAGCCATATGGACGCGCAGGGCGCTGTGTTTGCGGGCGCGGAAGTGCAGCGCTCGAATTTCCAGGACGCCAATCTGGTCAATGTTGATTTCACAAAGGCGGAATTGGGGCGTGCGCAGTTCCATGACGCCGATATCAGCGGCAGCCACTTTTCGTTTGCCAATCTCGCGCGGGCGGACTTCCGAGGAGCGAAGTTCACCGCACCGATAGACTTTGAGGGCGCTTTTTTCTTTCTGACCCGTATCGAGGGCCTCGATCTATCCAATTCGGCGGGTCTGTCCCAGTGGCAGCTCAACATGGCTTGCGGGGACGCCCGGACCGAGTTGCCTTCTGGCATGACGAGGCCAGAAAATTGGCCCTGTCAATTCCAGCAGGAATAGCCCGCCCGTCCGCTTCCCGCCCAAAGGCTGCCGGGCGGCAATGCGCCTCAATGCAGTCCTCGGCCGCGGGTCAAAGCACGACACTGCGGGACATTTCCGGCAATCTCATTTACCGGCGAACGACAACGACCAAATGGAGGACGGATGCCCAAGGTCAAAGGTAGTACCGCTCTGGACAAGGAGCGCGCCAAAACAGAGAAGCTCCTCAAAAAGGTTGGATACACAGCCTTGAAGGAGGCCGGTGTGGTATCCAAGCGACCCGACCTCCCAAATCTAAAGATTGAAAAGCGAGGGAAGTAGCGCGGACACTCCCATGCTGACCTGACCGAAGGCACGCCCAAAATGTAGACGTCTGCTTTGCCTTCTCAAGCTAGGAGTGTGCAGGCGGCGCTTGCGACAACCACAAAGCGGACTGCTGGGGCCGGAAGAAGCTGTCGTATTTCCGCCCCGGTGCGATCCGATACTTCACAACTTTTTCACTTTCCAATTGGGGGGCCATAGCAAATGAACGAAGAGACCGGCGTTCAGAAGTTGGTGCGCACGCTGCGTGCTCGAGCACCTGATGACGCAGCTGAATTGCTCGCTAGAGAGTCTCCCGAGTTCATCCGCGACACACTAAAGCTGTTGCCGGACGGGCACGCCCGTAAGGTGGCCGAGCATTTGCCACTGCATATGCGGCCCATCAGCTCTCATGACGGTGAGATGGGTTTCGCGATCCCCGAGTCGCTCGTCGACGTGATGGACCCGATCCCCGCCAGCGTTCCTGTCGGGACGACGGTTGCTGCCGCGGTGGAAGCTGTCAGAGGCGCCCAGGTGCCGACCGAGCTCACTTATCTCTACGTCACGGACGAGGGCAATAGACTGGTTGGGCTGGCGGTCCTGCGCGATCTGATGCTGAGCGAACCCGATGCGATTGTCGATCACATCATGCTGCCCAGGCCGTTCGCTCTTGATGTCGGTCTCTCTTTGAGTAACGCATGCAAAGCGGCGGTACGGCGTCACTATCCTGTCTATCCGGTGGTGGATGCGGAGAACCGGCTGCTCGGGCAGGTTCGCGGCTGGCGATTGTTCGAGCAGCAAATCATCGAGATTTCCGCCCAGTCTGGACAGATGGTAGGCCTCCAGAAGGAGGAGCGCTCTTTTACGCCGCTGTTTTCAGCCTTCCTGAAGCGTCATCCGTGGCTGCAGTTGAATCTCCTGACGGCCTTCATGGCCGCATTCGTGGTCAGTTCGTTCACAGGCACGATCGAGAAGATCGTCGCTCTGGCGGCGTTTCTCCCAGTCTTGGCCGGGCAGAGCGGAAACACCGGCTGCCAGGCACTGGCTATGACGCTGCGTGGCCTTGCCCTGGGGGATGTGGACAAACGACCGAAGCTGCACTTGGTGATGAGAGAGGGCGCGCTCGCGGCCGCCAACGGCGCGCTCGTCGGCGTTGTTGCGGCTGCGGCGATGTGGTTCTATGCCTCGAGGCAACCGGCGTCGGCGGCGCAGGCGCCGATGCTGGCACTTGTGATCCTGCTTGCCATGTCCGGATCGTGCCTCATGTCCGGCATCTCCGGCGTGCTGATCCCGTTGGGCCTGCGCCGGGTAGGCGCCGATCCGGCGGTCGCCTCGGCGATCTTCCTCACCACCGTGACCGATATTGTAGGCATGGGCCTGATGTTGGGGCTGGCAACCATGCTCGTGCTCTAGACTAGCAAGCTGCGTGCGGTGACGCGTCCCTGGGAGTTGGGGCAATGAGCTGACCTCGCGTTCAAAGAAATTGCAAGACCCGGGCCGAATCGCACACGCGTCGTGAGAAGCACCTTCCGGCAGCTCTCCGGCCTCTTGCGAAACGCGACGGAAGGCCTTTGGAAAAGCCGTGGGTGACCTTGAAGCCTGGTGACCAGATACGCAGAATCGCCCACCCAATATTAATCTTGTCGGCTGTGCGATCCACTACTGATGAGATTTGAGTTTGTTAAGCCTTGGGCCAAATACTTCAATCACGTGCAGCAATGTCGAGAAGAGTTTTTGACAATCAGCGCATCCGAAATAGGAATAAACCCGATATCTTGTTGCGCAGCTGCAACAGCTGCTGAGGACTCGCATAAGTCCGGCGACCGTTCAGTCGCCTTTTTCTTGCAGTCGTGCTAAATCTCTCGCACTAGTCGGGTTTGGGGGTGGGTTCTCGGCATGCAATCTTCGTTTCGAACGATCTTCGGCGTCGCCGCAGCGCTGCTTTGTGCCGGCGTGTTGCCGGCCGGCGCACAAGGTCTTTTTGGGGCCTATGACGATGCGTTTGCGGCCCGCATCGCCAGTCCGGCCGACAACGGAACGCTCGCCCAATTCGTCACGGTTGCGGTCAATGCTGGGCAATACGATCAGGCGATCTCCTCGATCGAGCAGTATCTGATCCAATACCCGCGCGATGCGCGCGCCCGGCTTGCGGCCAGCCGGTTGTATTATCATGTAGGGTCCTATGAATTGGCCCGGCGGCAGGTGCAGTACGGCATCGAAGTCGGAGGTCTGACCGCAAGTGAGCAACAGGAAGCTGTTCGCCTGCTCGCCCGCATCGAGCGCGCGTTGCGTGGCGTCACCTGGGAACTCGCCCTGACCGGCGGCGTATTCAGCGCATTCACCGATTTTGAGCCAGGCGGGGCGCAGGACGACGACAGCTTCGTCTCGCCTTACGGGCAGGCGGAAGGTTTTGTGCGGTGGGACCTCGGCACGCCAAGTGCCGACGCGCTCGTTCTTTCGGGGTCGTTGACCGCGACTGAGCGTCTTTTCACGGAAGACCTGTCGGTTCCGGGTGGCGAGAAGACTTTTATCCACGGCAACGCAGCGATAACCTGGGACAAGGGACTGCCCAACAGCGGGATCGATTCGCTGCGCCTGCTGCTTTCCGCGTTCACCGTTACGGATCGTTTCGACAGCGACATTTACGAAACCGGTATCGGCCTCAGTGGACGTTTCGTCGTTCGCCCGACGGTCGAGACGACGCTCTTCGCCGGTGGCGGCTACATCGATCTAAGCGCCTCGCAAGGCATTTTCGCGGATAGCAGGGTCTTCTATGAGGCAGGCGGCAGCTACCGCTTCCGCAATGGCCAGGCGCTCGGCTTGCGCTTTGTCGGCTCGAATGACTTCGCTTCCGGATCGGGCGAAATCAGCCGCAGCTATACGGGCGAGGTCCGCTATGGCGGCCTGTTGATGAACGTACCGGATTTTTTCGCATGGTCGCACCAGATCGCCTTATCGGCCGGCCACAGCGACACTCCCGATCTGTCCGTCGGCATCGGCACAAATATCAAGAGCGACTTCTGGCGCATTGCCTCGGAAAGCGATTTTCAGCTGACGGAAGCGCAGAAGATCAGCGTCGATCTCGCCTACCGCAAAACCAACTTCGCCCTCGCCAACCGCGACCGAAAATCGTTCGAAATGCTCATGAGCTATACGTTGACGCTCAATTGAAAGAGGCCGCGATGAGGTATCATCAGATCGTCATTTTTATCGCCTGCCTCGCCTTCGCGGCACCATCCGCTGCTGAGACGGTCGGGTCGATGACGGCCTACCAGACCATCATCGTCCGCAATAACGGCGGGACGATGAACGTTGGCGCCGGCGTCGAACTCGGCGACCAGTTGCGCAGCAATCCCACCGGTCTCGGAATGCTGGTGTTCCGGGATGAATCGAGCGCCAAAATTGGTCCAAACACCAGCCTGACGATCGATGAGTTCGTCTACAATCCGGGCTCCGGGTCGGGAAAGATCGACATCGGGATGAACAGCGGCCTGGCCCGTTTTTATGGCGGCCAGGTTTCGAAAGGGGGCGTCATGCAGGTTGCGACGCCGCACATGGTGCTCGGAGCGAGAGGCGGCATCATCGAAGTGCTGGTGGCAGCCGGCCAGACCGTCGGCATATTGCGCGCCGGCCGCATGACCTGCACGATCAATGGCAAACGGCTGGTCATCACGAACCCGGGCTACGCCTGCACGTCGGACGATGGCAAGCTTCTGGCCGGCTACGGCGGCATCGACGCCTTCCCGATCTTGGACAGTATCGACCGGATAGCGGGAACCGGCCTGCCGGGCGCACCGGGTCCTGGGTTGGACGTAAGCGCAATTTGTGCGTCGGCTCTAGGCTCCTCGCTCAAAGTCTGCGGGTCCAGGGACGGCGCACTGCCAGGAGTGGTCATGGAATTCCCTGACAGCCCAACGCCACCTGCGGGCAGCGGGGGGCGGCGGGGCGAGTGTGAGGGTGAGGGTTGCTGCTACTACTACAACTGCGATTAGGCCTGGCTGCACGAGATGAGCCACTCGGTCGGTAGGCGCTGGGCTGATTGGCGGCAAGCCGGCAGACGCAAAATATCCGGCCTTGTGGTCGTGCTCCTGCTGCTCGCTTGCCATTTGACTTTTGACGGGCCGTTGTCGCGCCTGCGTGAGCGGACGTACGACTTCTATCAGTTTCTCGCCCCACGTCAGGCGACGAGCAATCCTGTCGTGATCGTCTCGATAGACGACGCCAGCCTCAAGGCACATGGGCGATGGCCCTGGAACCGTGGCCTCTTGGCCGATCTGGTCAATGGCATCACGCAGTCCGGTGCGGCGGTGGTCGGGCTTGCGCTGGTACTCCCCGAGGCTGACACCTCGCCTGAGGGCATGGCCGGAGACAAGCGCCTGGCAGCGGCGCTGTCCAAAAATCGAACGGCGCTTGCCGTCAGCCTGGGCAATGAAGCGACGGTTTCAGAAGCAGAACCCAAAGCCGGCTGGTCGATCGTCGGGCAAGTACCCGATACACTTCCCGGCTTCACCGGTCTTACCGGGTCGCTTGCCGAATTCTCGAACGCCGCCGCAGGCCTCGGCGTGATTCGCACCTTGCCCGATCCCGACGGCGTACTGCGCCATGTGCCGCTGCTCTGGCTTCGCAACACCCCTCAACGCGCGCAGCTGTGGCCGTCTTTCGCACTCGAGCTCCTGCGCCTTTACGCTGGACAGGACGGTTACACAGCCCGGATGAATGCAGCCGGGTTCGACGCACTCAGGATGGCAGGCGCCATTGTGCCGCTCGAGCCGGAGGGGAGCATCCGCCTCTGGGAAACCGCCACGGACACGCCTCGCCTGTCTGCCAGCACTATCCTTTCGGGCCATGGCGATCCGCGGCTGCGGGACGCCATCGCCATTGTCGACCTGTCGGCTGTGGGCCTGACGCAGTACCTGCCCACGCCGACGAGTCCAGCGCGACCAGGAGCGGAGATCCACGCCGATGCGATCGGCCAGATGCTTGCCGGGCGCTTCCTGGCAGAGCCAGCGCACGCGCGTATGCTCGAGCGGCTCTGGTTTCTCCTCAGTGCCGTCGTTTTCATCGGGCTTTCTGGAGTGCTCGCCGGGCGTGTCGTGCTTGGCGCCATCTCCCTGGCGCTGCTGGCCGTCACGCCGTTCGTGTTCGGCGCTCTCGAGTACAGCCTGCAGGGTGCACTCTATGACCCGCTGCAGCCGGCGCTTGCAACCATCATGGTTGCGGGCTTCGAAGGCTATGTCCTCTACAGGCGCAGCGAGCAGCGCCGGTCCACCCTGACGCGACAGTTCTCCCAATATCTGTCGCCCTCCGTGGTGCAGCGCCTCGCAAGCTCGGACACCGAGGCAATCCTGTCCGGCGAGAAGCGCGAGATCACAATTTTGATCAGCGACATACGTGGCTTCACGACCATGAGCGAACAGCTCGACACCCAAGAGATCGCCAAGGTGGTCAACCATTTCCTCGGCATTGCGACCGATGAGATCCTCAAGCGCGACGGCACCATCGACAAGTTCATGGGCGATGCGGTGCTGGCCTTCTGGAACGCACCGCTAGATCAACCCGATCATCGTGAGCGTGCGCTCGACGCGGGCCTGGCCCTTATCGAGCGGGTGAGGCGCGAAGACGCCGCCTTCACCGCGGATGGCCATCGCTCCATCGAAATCGGCGTCGCCATCGAGACCGGCATCTGCTCGGTAGGCAATTTCGGCTCCGAACGGCGCTTCGATTACACCGCGATCGGCTCCCCCGTGAACCGCGCGGCACGGCTCGAATCGACGACCAAGAAGCTGGGCATCCCCCTGGTGCTTGGACCCGGCTTTGCGGCAGGAGCATCGATGCCGGTCGTCCAGGCGGGCGCCTTTGAGCTCCAGGGTTTCAAGGGCGAGGTCCCGGTTTTCACCGTTCCGGAGATGCAAGCTGCTCAACAAGGTATGAGCCGCGAAGTAGAGAGCCAACGTGGTGAGCAATCTGGCGCCCCCGCCATGGTGGTTGGTTCGCCGCCATCCGTGCAAATGGCGCCGCTTGATGTTGCACCCCGAACCCGAAGCACGCGCTGATCGGCCAACGGGTCGCAGGATGCGATTGTCACGGGCACCGACGGACATCTTGTTTCGGCGACATCGAGGGATGCGACGGCTTGCGTCACTCGTCCTTGAAAGTCACCTTCATATGTTTGTGCACCATTGAGGCGAGGTCCTCGGCATCCCAGTTCGTTAGCCTGATGCAGCCGTGAGAGAAGGTCTTCCCGATCTTGCCGGGTTCGGGCGTGCCGTGAATGCCGTAGCTTTCGATGGAGAGGTCGATCCAGATTGATCCCACGGGATTGTTAGGGCCGGCAGCAATGGTGAAGGGCCGCTTGGTTTTGACTCCCTTGAATGCAAAATCGGGATCGTAGTGATAGGTCGGGTTGTGCACCACCCTTTGGATCTCTGCCTGCCCACTTGGTGCCGGCTTCTCGTCGCTCCCGATCGAGGCGGGGTAGACGGCAAACGCTTTATTGGAGGGGTCGAGCACGCGCACCTGATGAGCGCCTTTGTCGACTTCGACGCCGGCAATGGTGGCGGGAGGTTCACCCCGGCCAACATCTGGTACCAGCAGCGTGGTTCCAGCTTTCCTGAATCCGGTGCCTGGGTTTAGCCTCCTGAGCAATGGTTCGCTCACATGGAAGCGCTCCGCCAGCTTCTCGATCGAGTCGTGATAGCCAAGCCTTCTCAGGCGAGCCATCCTCTCCATGCGCCCCGGAATGCGTTTGGTGAAGGGGCCGCGTACATCTTTGCGGGTCAGTTCATAGGTGATCAGAGCTGGGCTGGTGGAGGTTGCCATCAGCTTGTCCCAAGTCGCCTGGGTGAGCTTGCCATCTGGGGCCAGTCCGTTCGACGCCTGGAAGGCCTTGACCGCCTTGGCGAAGTTCTCTCCAAGGCGGCCGTCGATGAGCCCCGGTGAGAAGCGCGCACGATCCAAAAAAATTTGCGCCTTCAGCACGGCAGGATCGAGCCCTTTCGGATCGCCGGCGGAGAATTGCGCCTGATTTACAGCGGCTAGATCCAGCTTGGCCGCCTCCGTCCCGCCGCATGCGAAGGCGAATGCAATGGCGAGGAGGAGAAGGAGCCTGATCATCGATGTCACTCCTTGCGTTAAATCGCACCTGATCTGCTTCTATGACGCGCTGTGGCAGATCTGGTTCCATTCGCCGGTAGGAGGATCATAGGCAACCAGCCTTACGCCGCCGACCGGTCCGAGACGTTCGATGCCCATGCCTTGCCCCTCACGAGAGGCGTTGCTGGCCGCGCAGATCGGCAGTGTAAAAATGGTCTGGCCATGTTGACGTGAGCTTCTACCTTCAAACTGCCCACTACCTGGACCGGCAGTCAAATGGTCTCAGGGCAGCAAGTGAGGAGATGCGCTGGGAACCGGCTTGTCGGGCGGGTATTCTATTGATCTTCGGTATCGATAGATCCATGTTCCGTCGTCACTGTGATCGCGTTGTCGCCCGCGATTACTCTAGCGTATTCGAAGCGCTCCAACTTCTGTTCTGCCGATAGGCCTTTGAACATCGCGGTGGCCGAGTTCGTGATTTTGAAGTCGCCGCAACTCGGACAGCGAAACTCCCGGATGTCACCAACTGTCTCCGAATTAACGAGCGCCTGCTCATCTGTAATCGGGCAAATTGCGGCCATCCAAGCCATCGTGGTCCTCCGTCCTAAGGCCGTCCTCGATTACCCAAAAGGCATCATCGAGTGCAAAATCCATTTCTACCGACGCTCACCCCACCTGGAGTACTCCACCGAGTAGATTGCGCTCTCCACTCTCCAACCCAGAATGTGGATTAAAGCCAGTTCCTCGGCGAGCGATTTGCTGGTGGGCGGTAGGCGCTCTCGCTCTGGAGCCTCTCCCAAACGATCGGAGATGTTCATGTAGCGTCGGGCAGGACCGAAGGGCCGGAACGTGGCGTTTTCATCTCTTCGGCAATCACCAGCAGCGCCTCCAGAGCGACGGCGATCCCCGACATCACCGTACTTATGTCTGCGCTGCCGCCGAGCGTCGAAAGTTCGGCCGCTCGCGTTTGCATGCTTTGGCTCAGCTCTTGTAACTTCAGGCGCAGCTCGTCATCCATGTATGTTCTCCAAGCTTGACGCTGGAGGAACGCGCCTGCTTACAACCCGTTCCGCCGGTGGCCGCAGAGAACCAGAGACACCGCAGATGCTACAACTTGCGCTGTGGCGGCGCTTAGGATGGGCGGTGGATTGAGCCTCAGCGACTGACCGTCGGCAAATAGCGGATGCTTCAGTCTCGAAAAGGTGCTGGACGGCTCGATATGCACCGCCCCTTGGCCCTGGGTGCTGGTCCCATGCACAGTAAGGCCGTGCAAGTGCGCGCGGCCTCTGGGCTCAACATTCCAGTCGTCATGGTCCAAAGTTGTCCCAAGGTGGGTTCTCACCAAAGTGGGCGGCGAGAAGCGTCACGAAGCTTTGAACTTTGGCGGAAAGATGCCTTCTTGACGGGTACATCGCGTAGATCGACCGGCTTACCGGCTTGAACTGGGGCATCACTGTCTCCAGTTGGCCCGAACGAATGGCTTCTCCAACAAGGAAAGTGGGGCAAAGTACTATGCCTGCTCCACCCAGCGCCGCATCGCGCAGGAGCTGCCCGTTCGTTGCCGTCATCCGTGCAGTGATTTTTACCGCCACTTGCCCCTTTGGTCCGTCGAACCGCCATTTTCCGCGGCTGGCGCGCAACGCGTAGTCCAGACAATCATGGTCGTGGAGATCCGACGGCTTTGTGGGACGCCCGCGTCTGTCCAGATAATCGCGCGAAGCGCAGACCACCTCGCGTGACGGCGCGATTCGGCGAGCAACCAGATTGGAAACCGTGAGTGGAGCGATGCGTACCGCGACATCCAGGCCCTCTTCCACGATGTCAACCACACGGTCGTCCAACACCAACTCAACCGACACCTCCGGGTAGACCGCGAGATATTCTGCAACGACTCTCCCAAGGTGCATCGCGCCGAAGGAGATCGGCGCGCTGACACGCAGTGAGCCGGTCGGACGTGTCTTGCTCTCGGCCGCGCTCGTACGAACTTCCTCGACATCCTCGATTATGCGCAGACTGCGCTCGTAGACGGAGGCGCCGAGCTCTGTCAGGCTGATGCGCCGGGTCGTCCGGTTGAGAAGGCGTGCGCCAAGCCACTCTTCCAGCATTTGGACATGCTTGCTCACGGCCGCTGGCGATAGTCGCATCCGCTTGGCCGCTCCAGCGAAGCTGCCTTCACCGACGACGTTGGCAAACACGGTCATGCTGGTCAGCCGGTCCAACTGCAATCACCTCTTTCATTCACGTTTCGTGAATTCACCATCCATATCTCCCTCGATTATCAATCCGCAGCGGACAGATTATCTGAAACCAGGCCGGGATCAAATTGCCCGATCCGTCTCTCTAACGTTTGCCCGAAAAGTTGGCGTCGAGTGCCTCTCGCGGGCTGAAGGTGATCATGTCTCTGACCAAAGCAGCCCTTCGGGAGAAACAGGGAGCCACTTTTCGCATGTGGCTCTCCGTGCTCACTGTATCGCTGGGTATTTTTTCGATGATCACTGCGGAGCAACTCCCTGTGGGGCTGATTCCGGCAATTTCTTCCGAGTTGAATGTCTCTATTGGGAGTGGCGGTCTCACGGTGACGATACCCGGCGTAATTGCGGCGTTCGCTTCTATCGGTTTGCCGTTGGCAGTGGGGAGGCTCGACCGGCGTATTCTGATGGCGGGCCTGCTCGCGGTAATGGCTGCGGCGAGCGTGATTTCAGCGCTCGCAACGAACTTTCCCGTTCTGCTCGCGTCCAGGCTGCTCGTCGGGATCACCATCGGTGGCTTTTGGGCGATAGCCGGGAGCATCGCAGTACGCCTTGTTCCTGGACCGTCCGTGCCGCGCGCCATGACTATTGTCTTCGGCGGTGTAAGTGCCGCTGCGGTGCTGGGCGTGCCGGCCGGCACGATCATCGGTGATCTAGTCGGCTGGCGCGGCGCGTTCTGGTCTCTCGCCGGCCTGAGCTTTGCCACACTGCTCGCCGCCCTGCTTGTGCTTCCGAAGCTGGAGGCGGCGCAGCCTGTGGAGGTGAAAGCCCTGCGTGCGCAATTGCGCAATCCCGCCCTTCTGGCGGGCGTGGTTGCGACCGCACTGCTGGTGGCTGCCCACTACGGTGCCTACACCTTCGTGAGCCCGGTGTTGCTGGAGGTCTCGGGCGTCACTGCAGGGAGCATAGGCTGGCTACTGTTGGGGTATGGCATTCTCGGAATGATTGGCAACGCCGTCGCAGGCGTCTGGGCCGCCAAATCCGTCGGTCGCACATTGGCCTGCGTCGTCATTGGGCTCGGGGCCACGCTGGCTCTTTTCCCGTTGCTCGGGGTCACGCCGCTCACAGGAACCATCCTGCTGCTGGTGTGGGGCTTCGCGTATGGCGCGGCGCCCATTACGCTGCAGACGTGGGTGCTGAGTGCAGCATCAGAAAGCGCGGAGACCGCGACGGCCATCTACTGCTTCACTTTCAATCTTGCCATCTCCGTGGGTACCCTAGCGACCAGTCAGATCGTCGACACGATGGGCGTGAACAGGGTCCTCTGGGTCGATTCCGCCATCATCCTGCTGGTGCTGCTGCCGGTGTGCCGCGCACCCATGCTTAACCGGAACATCGGAAACTCGTAGACAGCAAGCCATCCTGTGCCGCCATCTGTCTATGATGCTGTGTAGGTTGAAGTAGACCTTCGTTCCTCTGTCTTGAAAGTCACGCGCGTCACATCAAACGCGGGTTCCGCCGCACCGTGCGGGTGCCGATGCTTTGCGCCCCCGGAGGACAACTGGCTACTTGAAAAAAGACTTGATCCCCTCGTCGACATGTGTGCTGATATGAGATCGATCTCATGCCGCGCTCTCAATTGCTCTACGGGAGCGCGCTCTGGGAAGCATATGTCTGAATGACGATGAAGAGGGAGGTTCAAGTGAGGAAATTGATCGCGTGGCTGGCCTTGGCCACTACCACGCTCGCGTTCGCGTCTGCGGCGTCGGCGGGTGAAACCATCGACCGGGTTACCTCGAAGAAGGCAATGGTGGTCGCCACAAACAGCGGTTGGCCGCCGCAGAGTTTCCTCGACGACAGCAATCAGTTGGTCGGCTTCGATATCGACGTCTCGAAGGAGATCGCAAGGCGCCTCGGTGTGGAGGTCAGTTTCGACACGCCGGACTGGGCGACGATGACGGGCGGCCATTGGCAGGGACGCTACGATCTGGGTGTCGGCTCGGTGACGCCGACCAAAGCGCGGGCCAAGGTGATCGATTTCGAAGGCATCTATTATTATAGCCCCTACGTTTACGTGGTTCACAAGGACAGCCCGGCCAAATCGGTCGCCGACCTGAACGGTAAGATCATCGGCGTCGAGACCGCCACCACGTCGGAGGATTTCATCCGTAGACAACTCGAGATCGATGCTCCCGGCCTGCCGCCCATCGAATACAAGCTGGAGCCCGGTGAGATCAGGACTTTCGCTGACTCAATGCTGCCGTTCGACGATTTGAGGCTCGGCGACGGCGTGCGCCTCAACGCGGTCATCGCACCAGAACAGACGGCTCAGAACGCGATAAAGAACGGCTACCCGTTGCGTGTCCTGGAAGGCGGCTATGCCTTCCGTGAGCCACTGGTGGTGATCGCGGAAAAAGGTGATGCCGAGTGGAATGCCAAGATCGGCGCCATTCTCGACGAGATGAAGAAGGACGGTACCCTCGCGAAACTGACCACCAAGTGGTACGGCAAGGATTACAGCTCTGACTGAGAGGCATCGTGGATAAAGCTTGAGCGGGGTGCATTCAATTGAACATCCCGCTCCATCTGTTTTGTTTCAGCCGCATTTCCACGACACCGGGCGGCTCCGCCTGCTTGCAAAATGCTCTAGTGCCGCCACCTCATCATATTGATCATGACATGTCCTGACACCTATTACCGACGCACGCTTGCCGACAACACCATCAGACCGCCGCTGAGCGGCGTTTCCGAGTGCGAGACAGTCGTTGTCGGCGGCGGACTGGCCGGCCTGACGACGGCGTTGCAGCTGGCTCGCGCCGGCCAGCAGGTCGTCGTGCTTGACGCGCAGCGGATAGGATTCGGCGCTTCCGGTCGCAATGGCGGCTTCGTCAATCCCGGTTTCGCCACCGGCACCGACAACATCGCCGCGATGGCCGGCGTCGACGCGGCACAAAAACTGCACCGCCTGTCCATCGAAGGCGTCGACTTCGTGCGGCAGACGATCCGCGATCTCGACATCAAGGCGGCAGAGCCGCGCTCCGGTATATTGAGCGTGCTTCGCCACGATGGTGGCGCCGCGCTCAAGGCATATGCCGAGCAACTGGCGCGGGATTTCGACTATCGGCTCGACTATCTCGATCGCGACCAGGTGCGAGCGGTGCTGCATTCGGATCGCTACCACCAAGGCCTGCGCGATCCCAGCGCCTTCCACATGCATCCGCTTAACTATCTGCGCGCCGTTGCTGGCGAGATCGAGCGGCTGGGCGGCAGGATATACGAGAGAACGGCTGCCGTTGAAGCCAACCTTGACGGCGCCGAAAAGATCTTGCGTACCGACAGCGGCGAAGTGCGCGCCCGCCAGGCCGTAGTTGCCACCGGCGGATATACGGGGCCACTGGTCGGTCGGCTGCAGCGGGCATTCCTGCCTATCGCCACTTACGTTATGGTGAGCGAGGAGGCGCCTGACCTCATCGCCAAGTCGATTACGACGACCGACGCCGTCGGCGATAACCGTCGCGCAGGCGATTATTACCGTGTTGTCGAAGACGGCAGGCGGCTGCTCTGGGGAGGGCGCATCACCACCCGGGCAGCCTCATCGGGCGTGTTGGCGAGGCAATTGCGCCGTGAGATGGTCACCACTTATCCGCAGCTCGAACACCTCAAGACCGAACTCGCCTGGTCCGGGCTCATGTCTTATGCCCGGCACATGATGCCCCAGATAGGCCCGTTGCAGCCGGGCGTCTGGTACCTCACGGCTTTTGGTGGCCATGGCATCAACACCACGGCGATCGCCGGCAAGTTGATCGCCGAAGCCATACTGGGACAATCGGACCGCTACCGGCTGTTCACACCCTTCGGCCTTGCCTGGGCGGGCGGCCCGGCTGGACTTGCGGTTGCGCAACTCACCTACTGGAAGCTGCAGGCGCAGGATTGGTGGCGCGAGCGGGCCCGCTGACCGCAGGGAGATCGAAGACGTGATCGGCCGACTATTGCTCAACCACCCGGACGCGGCGCGCCGCGTTGGCGTATTCTTCGTGCTCGCCGCCATCGCCGCCGGCCTGTATGGGCTCGGCATCAAAGCCAGTTGGCTCGGCAAGCTCGTTCCGGGGTCGGTCGAGTGGCTCGCCGCCAACCCGGACGTCGGGCGGGCGGTCTCGGCGGTGCTGATCGCATTGATCTTGGTGGCGAACTGGAACGCGCTGCGGTATCTCAGCCGCAAACAGCAGATTGTGGCAGTTTGGATAGAGCTGTTCGTGTTGCTAATGTTGTTTTTCTATTCCTTCGACCTGTCCTTCGCGTTCATCGCCAAGAAGATCGGCTTCCTCGTCTCGAAGGGTGTGGTGACGACCCTCTACATTTCGGCCATTTCGATCGCCATTGCCACCCTCATCGCCTT
The DNA here is from genome assembly GCF_030323145.1 of Mesorhizobium sp. C432A. Taxonomy (NCBI): domain Bacteria; kingdom Pseudomonadati; phylum Pseudomonadota; class Alphaproteobacteria; order Hyphomicrobiales; family Phyllobacteriaceae; genus Mesorhizobium; species Mesorhizobium sp. C432A. The sequence continues at coordinate 2,917,885 of NZ_CP100470.1, forward strand.
CGTTGGCGCCATCGCCAAACTTTCCCGCAACGGCGTGGTCTATGGCTTGGCGACCTTCTATACCTCTCTGTTTCGTGGCTTGCCGTTGCTGATGCAGATCTACATCATCTATCTCGGCCTGCCGCAGATTGGCTACGTGATCGGCGCCGTGCCGGCCGGTATCATGGCGCTGTCGCTCTGCTACGGCGCGTACATGACCGAGATCTTCCGCGCCGGCATCGAAAGCATCTCGCGCGGCCAGACCGAGGGTGCTACGGCACTCGGCCTTAGCGCTAACCAGACGATGTTCCTGGTCATCCTGCCGCAGGCGATGCGCGTCATCGTGCCGCCGACCGGCAACCAGTTCATTGCGATGCTGAAGGATTCTTCGCTGGTCTCGGTGGTCGGGGTCTGGGAGATCATGTATCTCGCACGCACGCAGGGCCAGACCGAGTTCCGCCACATCGAGATGCTCATCACCGCCTCGATGATCTATTGGCTGCTCTCGATGGGGCTCGAGTTCCTTCAGTCGCGGATCGAGGACCGGTTCGGGCGCTCACTCAAGCGCTGATCGTCATCCGTGATCTTCGCCAAAGCGAGTTGCACAGCACCGCAACAGCCAGCTTCGGAGAGCAGCTGCAGATTGTACGCGACAGCATGCCTTTCGGCGACGTCGTGAGGGGTAAATCAACCCGGTATTTCATCGGCTTAGCCCGATCGGAGGGCAGAATAGAGCAAGTGCTGGACGAGCATGTTCGTTGGCCGACTGCCCGGCAACTACGACCGATTGCTGGATTTCACCCGCGCCAATAAGTTAACAAAATTAACGACTTTAACATGTCTCCGGGCCAACCATTATCGCTATGTATCGGTGGAGCCGAGTTCGCCACGTGGTTCGCCAATAGGCTTGTCAGGCAGTGGTTTGCGCGTTACCAGCCGCACGACTCGGTCCATACCCTGCACAGCCAAACGCACCGGCGAGGCTTCCCGGGAATGAAGCTCGGCATGGTGTTTCGTTCCTTTGAAGTGGGCGTGTTTGGGGGAAGACCGTAGTCGGCGTGTTCGCGCCCGGTGGAATTTTCGAAGAGTTGTTTCCAACGGCGGGAACGAACCAAACTTCCATGCATTTAGCTCTGGCTTCGTTCATTCACTCTTTCTTCTGGGAGCTGGACCATTGTCATCCGGAGGCTATCTCTTGGCCGACCAACAAACCAATGACGTTTCCATCGTTGATCTGATACCTGCCCTGCGGGCTTTCGCGCGCACCTTCTGCCGCGTTCCAGACGATGCCGACGATCTGGTGCAGGAAACGTTGACCAAAGGGCTCGCCAACATCGACAAGTTCGAACCCGGTACACGCATGAAGTCGTGGCTCTTCACCATCATGCGCAACACCTATTACACCCGGATCAAGATCGCTGCACGGGAAGCGCCAGGCCTTCTCGACTGCGCGTCTTCGAGACCGATTTCGGAAGCTACCCAGGAATGGACCGTTCAGAGCAAGGAAGTTCACGGCGCCATCCAAAAGCTGCCCGAACATCAGCGCGAGGTGCTGATGCTGATTGGCGTTTTAGGAGTGGGCTACGAGGAAACCGCCGAAATCTGCGGCTGCGCGGTAGGGACGGTCAAGAGCCGGCTGAACCGTGCCCGCGCCAACATCCTTGAGCTACTCGGGGAGAGCTCGTTGCAGACATTGATAGAAAGGCGAAATCAGCTGTCGGATGGTCAGCTCGATATAGAGGTCGACAGCCGCAGATAATCAGCTCTTCACGTCTCGCCGACGCTTCTCGACGAGAGCGTTTTGCAATTCGATCGCCAGCTTGGACAGGCGGTCCGGTATCTTTTCCTGCTCTATGGCGGCCAGCAGGGAAGCAATCTCCCGATCCACTGCCATCTCGACAAGCAGATCCGTGGTATCGTCGCTCGAATGAGACATCACGTTCTCTTGATAGCATCCCTAGATCCAAGTCTGATGATGAGCGCTCGGCACTACAAGGCGTTGTCGACCGCCGAGAGGCTCACCGGCGGCCCTTGCACAGTTTTTCCTCCGTGCCGCGGCAAGACGCGGCGCGGTGGCGTCAGTCCTTCAGCAACCGGTTTGCGGCGTGATCCTGAAATTGATCGGACTTGATTCGATTGCCGTCCAGCCCGCGCTCTCGGCTATGTTGCTTCCTGTCGCGGTTGGACAAAACCGCGTTTTCTTCGATCTTGTCCTTGTCCAAGGTGGTCATTGCGCCGGCGCCGGCACCTTTGCCTTGGCTGCCTTGGCCGAAATGCTTTTTGCCGCCGGATGCCATGATCTCCTCCTTCGAATCCAGGACACCGATCGGTGCCGACGCCCGAACCGGCATCGCGCTGTAATGTTCCGTCTCACCCAGCAAGCAGGAAGGCGTCGCCATCCCATGACCGAAACGGCTTCTCGCCGTCGATGATGACCCGCAATTGGTGAGCTTGCGCAAGACGGCCGATGTCGGCCCGGTCCAAAGAAAGCGATCCGCGATAAGAATAGTTCAGCAATGCGAGCCGGCCCGGCCGTTTGAGAACGCGCGCAATTTCATCGAAAAGCCGCTCAGCCATGCCGGCCAGGACCAGGTAGGGAAAGCTGTCGACCGCCAACACGCAATCGAAACTGTCGTCGTCGAAGTCGGCCAGATCGAGACCGGAGGTTTGGCGCAGTTCGACATTGCCGAGCGCTGCGCATTGCTCGGAGGCGATAGAGATCATCCGCGAAGATATGTCGATGCCGACCATCCGCTTGAAGGAATTGAACAGCGCGCGCTCGAAACGTCCGATGCCGCAACCGATGTCGAGAATGTCTCGTTGAATTCCGGTGAATTCTCGCGCCTCGAGCCATTCAACGATTTCGTCGGTCATGGCTGTCAGCCGCTCGTCATCGCCAAGGGATCCTAACTGGACACTTGCCGCGGTCGAAATTGCTGCCGCGGCATCAAAACTCGAGGCCAGCCTCCTGACCACGGCGATATCCGTCTCGCCGTTACCGCGTTCATGCCGAACGGCGCCGCCTGTCGCTCGCAAAGTGGCAAGGACGCCCGGTTTGTGGCGCAGCAGTCCAGCGACCTTTCGCAGTCTTTCAGCATCGCCGGTATTCGCCGGACGGACTTTCAGCACGACCTCCGCCAATTCCGCCGCTTCAATTGTGGGCGGCAGGTGAAGCGCCAGCCTGACGAGAACAGCTTCGGCGCAGGCACCATCGGCCACACAACCTTCGACCGCCCGTCTGACCGATGTCCGGCGCTGCGCGTGCACACTCATGACATCAACTCCGCGTCCAGATCCTCCGCATCGTCCACCTGTCGACGGCGCCCCAGCCATATTTGTAGGCTTCCTGGCCGCGCAGGAAGTCGAACTCGCGCGCATCCTCGCGGATCGACTCCGCGATCGCGTGGCCGATCAGGATCGCACCTGGGCTCTCCTCGGCATAAGCAGGATCGAGGCCGCCGAGATAGGCATAGGCGCGGCCACGGTGGTGAAATCCGTAATAGGCGGCGACAGTCGTGCCATCGATCGCGAGCAACCAGCATCGGACCAGACCGTGAGCATCGAGCAAGGGAAGTGAAAGCCCATGGAACTGCTGCACGGTGGGATCGGCCAAGACACCACCTCCATGTCCAACCCAGCGCGCATGGTGCAGACGGATCAATTGGTTCAGGAAGTTCTGATCACCCCGAGCTGACGCCAACGCGAGCCGGCCGCGTCTGGACGCCGCTTGGCGCGCCCGGCGCAACTGGCGCCTGCGCCGAGCGGGAACGCAGCCGGCCAACGTTTCGTCGCCGGCAACAGCAAGTACGGGGCAGGCTGCATGAATTACCGGCCTCTCGACCGTTAAACCGGGATGCGCGATCGTAAGACCGGCACTGTTTTGCGGCAGATCAGACAAGATCCATTGTGACCACCCGACCGAGCAGATCGTTTCGGCAATTGTGGACACGACCGCCGCCTCGATATCCCGGACAGCCAGGATGTCCAGATAATCGCTGAGCGAAATACCGACCGGAAGCAGCTTCGAACCGGCCGTTCCATGCTCGAGATAGAGTGGCGCCAGCCCGACCAGATCGCCGCCACGCCAGACCGCGACTGTCGCCAGTTCACCGGGTGCGAATGCGCGCCACCATGGCACCAGCCAGGCGGGGGATTGGAACGGCGTCGCAGAGGAACTCTGCTCCCACAGTTTCCACCAGTGCGGCGTCAAGGCATCGAATTTTACGGGGTCATCGATGATTTCGCTGCGCAACACTGCTTTTCTCACGGTGCCGCAGCGAAGCGCCTGCAATCGGTGCCAAGTTGTGCCAGGGCCTGATAGGCAGCCATATACGACGAGATCATCCGTTCCAGCGAAAACCGCCGTCGCGCTTCAACCCGGCACGCCTCGGCGTCCAGGCTGGGCGCCGCAAGAATGGCTTGGGCCATCTCGTCGACTGTGTTGACGAGAAAGCCCGTCCTGCCGTGCTCGATGACATCCGCAAGCGCACCATTCGGGAATGCGACCACCGGGGTACCGCAGGCGAGGGCCTCCATGGCGACAAGCGAGCTTGTCTCGGCGGCGAGGCTTGGAATGACCAGACAGCGGGCTGCGTTGAGAAAGCGCCTCTTGGCGTTAAAACCGAGCGGGCCCAGGAAGCGGCGGCGAGCATCAAGACGGGATTGGACCTCGTCGCGAAAGTAGCGCGTATGTGTTTCGTAAGGATAGACCTTGCCGCCGATGACCAGGGGCACGCCCGCCTGTTTGGCCGCGTCCAGGGCCAGGTGAATGCCCTTTTCCGGGCAGACCCGGCTGAGAACCAGGGCAAAGTCTCGCTTCGGCTGCACCAGGCTCAGTGCTTCGATGTCAACGCCGTTGGGAATCGGCGCCACCAGTCTGGCCCCTGGTGGCGCCGTTTGCTGCTGGGTGGGCGAGACCGCATGGAGCCACAGGTCGTCGCGCGTCGGTCGCAGAGCCTCGGCCGGATACCAGTCCAAGGGCAGGTGGAGGCTCACCAGGGTCGGACCATCGTCGGGCAGATAGGCATGAAAATCGATGCCGTGCAGATGAACCACATCGATCGGCCATCGGGCGCGGGCAGCGGCGATCGCTTTGCGATGAGCCTGCTGCGCGCGGCTCTTCGCCGCCTCGTCGAGCACGCCGTTTTCAGCCGGTATTTCCACAAGGGTACCGCTCGCGCTGGAGCCGCGGCAGCCAATGACGATAGAGCGGTGGCCGGCGCGAACCAGCTCCCGATCGAGCATCGACAGAACCTGTTCGGCACCGCCGACAGCATCGGGTCCGACGGGTGCGAGAGGGTAGGCGACATTGAGGACAGTGAGCGCCGCGGCTGGTTGCGCCTCAGTCCCGTATGCCGCACCACCTGTCGATGATGCCGCTAATTCGTCCAATGTGTCAGGCGTCTGATGCATTGGCAGCATGACACTTTCACGCTGCCGAGGCCCGCCGCGTCGGGAGCGAAGCGGACGTCATGCCGGGCGCATAGCGGCGGATCATGGTTGCGCAGAATTCCGCGAACTCCTCCGGCGCCAGTGGCGGGCTGGTGTGGTGGGGCATCATTCCCCGATGCTGCGGTGTAAAGCAAAAGGTGACCGTCACGTCGAAATCGGCGAGTGCCTCCATCTGCCGGTCGAACCAGTCCAGCGCGTTCGGCCGGAAGCTGTCTGCCCAGGAAAGCCCCGTGCGCATATTGGTGACGCCCAGCCGCTTCATCCAGGCGACGGCATTGTCCAGCCGGGGGTCCTCGAAATGAAACCACTGCACCAGCCCCATTGCGGGCGTGTAGCGCAGGAACTCCTCCAGCGCAGGTTTTGGCGTACCGTCCTGGCGCAGCAGCCCCATGTGGAAATGTCGATAGTAAGAAGAGCCCTCCGCCTCGCGATGCCGCGTCGTTGCTTCCCATTCGCGCGGAAGATCGTAGAGGCTGTACCACTGGATGCGTGGTGCGTTGCCAATCAGCAACTCAGCGGTGCGCTTGAGCCCCCAAACCTGGATTTCTTCCGCGCCGAAGGTCGATACGCCGACTTCGCTGACCCAGATGGGAAGGTTGGTGACGGTCGCGATCTCGCCAATCTTCTGTGGCCATTCGTGGATCTGCCACAGGTTCCAGTCGAGCGGAAAGCCGTGCACGGCGACGGCATCGACATGGTCCAGCACGCCGAATTCCTTCATGCGGGTGATAAAGCCCGGATCTATCGGCGAGATGCCACCGAGTACTTTCGTCAAAGACGGGTTCTCCGACGCGATTGCGTCAGCCGACAAGATCGCCATCCTGGCAAAGCGGCTCCAATCGGGATCGAGCTCTGGGTCCCAATGCGATTTGTTGTTGGGCTCGTTCCAGATCATGGCGGCTTCAATCATGGAGCTGTCCTTTCGAGGGGTAGATGGCGCCGCCGCCGGCCGGGTCCCCGGCTGCGCGGCAGAAATAGACCTCCTGCTCGGGGTGTAAAACGATCTCGAAACCGGCGCTGCGCAGCATCGCTTCGGTGCAGGCGCGGTTTGGAATCCACCAGTTGGTGGGATCGTCGGCATAGCGGTGCTCGATAAAATGCAGCTTGGGAAACTGCGGCTGGTCGAACAGGTCATGCGTCCAGAAATGATAGTTTTCTTCCAACTCGGGCAGATCCGCGCTGCCGCGCTGCATGGACTGGAAGATCATCAGGTCACGGGCGACATGTTCGCGGATCAGGTCGAGCGCGAGCAAGGGGTGGCGCAAATGGTAAAGCACCCCCATGAACAGCACGACATCGAACGTCTCGCGCAGCGAGCCGACGTCGTAGACCGAAAGCTTCTGGAATTCGATCTCGCAATCGGCAACCTCGGCGGCAAAGCGAGCCTGCGCCAGGTAGGCGTCATCGAAATCGATGCCGAGGACACGGTCAGCACCTCGCCGTTTCATCTCGATGGAGTAAAATCCTGCATTGCAGCCGATATCGAGTACGGCCTTGCCCCTCAGATCAGCGGGAATGGCATTGGCAAATTTGCGCCATTTGATCAGCGGGTAGTTGCCCAGAAAATGGTTGGGAGCGGTTTGGACGCCGGCAAGTTCCATGTTGTGGAACCATGGGCCGAGCGCATCGATGCGGCGGCGGATTTCGGCATGGGAATGCAGCATGGCTCAGGCTCCTTCGCCAGGAACGACGGGTACATGCGACTGCGCGCCGGGCATGATCATGGTGGGCCGGCGCTGCGCGGATGAGGCGTCGTTTTCAAGCAACCGCAGAGCTGTTCGATAGCCGTTGAAAGTGCCGACATCGACATAGTCCGACCCAGCCCTGACACCAAAAGCTGTACCGCCGGCCGCAATATAGGCGTTGACCAATGTGCCGATATATTCGTCACTGCGCTCGCGCTCACGCCAGAGTGCCGCAAGCTGATGCAGGATATGGCCCGGCATCTTGAACGCACCCCAAACCCAGTTCGTGGTGGCATCCTGTCGTTTGACCTGGATTTCGATCACGCGCTCGTGGACGTCGGTGACGACGGCGTCGAAGAATTCCGGCTGATCCACCGGGAAAAGCAGAAATGAGAGCTGATCGTCGGGCAAATGGCGGAAACCGTCCTCGGGAAACCAGATCGTATCGGGAAGGCCGACCAGGACGACCTCGTCGGGCGCGACGAGGGGCGCCGCCCGGAAGATCGCATCGCACAGACCGACGGGGTTCGGCTGCACCACGAAGAGAGCCGCCGCGTCACCGTAGCCGGCGGCGTAGTATTCAAGGATGTCGGATTTGCCCGATCCGATGATGAAGCAAATCTTGTCGACGCCGGCCTGCACCATGCGCCGTACCAGATACTCGCTCACGGCGCATGGACGCTCGGTCTGTCCATCGATCCGGCTACCGACCGGCAGCAGCTCTTTCGAGAAGCCGAGCGGCTGAATGCGGCTGCCGCGCCCGGCAGCGGGTACGATGCCCAACATCAGACCGCTTCCCTCATCGGTTCGCCGGGAGATCTTTGAAAGGCCTCGTTCAGGATGCGATCCAGTTCCGCCGCGCGCCGTGCGGAAGTGTGTTCGCCCAAGACCCGGTCGCGGGCACGCCTTCGAATGCCGTCGAGCTCGCGCTCCGGCAATCGCAATGCGGCGACCACATCATCGGTGTCATGCGCCAACAAGATTTCGCGGCCGGGTTCGAAAAATTCGGCCAGGCCCGGCCATGCATCGGTGACGATGGCAGCCCCACACGCGGCCGCTTCGAAGAGCCGTCCCGACGGGCACCAGCCCTTTTGCGCCATCGCCTCTCGGGTGACGTTCAGTGTCAGGCGAGATGATGAGAAGAAAGCCGGATGGTCGGCTGGCGGAAGATGCCTGACAAAGAAGATGTTGTCGCTCCATGGGAATTCCTGCGGATATTGCGCGCCGCCAATGATGAAGCGGTGGTCAGGCAGGCGCGCGGCCGGGCGGACCAGCAGCTTTTCGACGCCGGCCTGGCGATCCGCCGCGTAAGTTCCGAGATAGGACAGATCACCGGCGAATTCGGCCCGCTTCTCTGCCGGCCGGTGTTGGTCGGGATCGACATGCCCATAGAGAGGTACCACGTGACGCGCGCCTAAAACCGACTTAAGCGCCTCGATCGCAGAGCCGCCGGTGTAACTCAAAACGAGGTCGAAATCCGCAAGACCCTCAGGTCCGAAATAGGGCGGACGCTCGCCTTGCTCGATGCGGGCAAGCGTGACCGGAGTGTCGAGATCGTAGAAGACACGCAATCCGCGACCTGTCTGCTGCGCCAGCCGTGAGGCCTCCACGGCGTCGGCACAGTAGGAGGTAACGACGACGACATCCGCTTGCTTCATTGCCCGCTCCGCAACGCGACGGATGTCTTCCCAGTCCGGATAAATGACGACGTTGCCGCCATCGAGCCGATCGAGATCACGCGTCCCGGCATAGTAGGGGGTATCGCGTTCGAAGAAGGTGATGGACCATCCCAGCCGACCCAGGGCGCGGATCAGTCCGCGCCAGAGCGTGGCATGGCCGTTGCCCCATGATGATGTAACGGTGAGACCGAAAATGACCATCTGCATCCGGAAAGTCCTCGTCAGGCAGCTTCGTTCATTCGCAGGAGCTTGGAGCCCCAGTCACCCGACACGATCGTCGTGATCGAGGCTGGATCGATGTCGAAGCGGAAGCAGTCGCCGACCGGCAAGCCAAGCACCTTGCAGACGGCGGCCTTGATGACGTCGGCGTGGCTGACCAGGGCGACACACTGGTTCGGATGCCGCTCGCGCACTGCGTTCATCAGTGCGACGATCCGCTCCTGGACATCCAGCATGGTCTCGCCGCTCGGTGTCCTGGCCTCCTGCCGCTGGTCGTTCCACGCCCGCCAGCCGGCATCGCCATTCAACTCGTCGAAAGTCTTTCCCGACCAATCGCCGAAATCGATCTCGTCGAGTTCGGCGCAGATCGCGATTTCGCCGACGCCGCAGGCAAGCGCGATCGGCACGGCCGTCTCTTGCGTACGCTCACGCGGGCTGCACAAGATGGCTTCAATCGGCTCCCGGGCCATGCGGCCACCAAGATGCGCGGCCTGCGCCTTCCCAGCCTCGCCAAGGCAAACGCCGTCCATCCGTCCTGCAAGATAGGAGCCGACATTGTCGTGCGCTGCATGACGGATCAAAAAGAACGTTGTCGTCATTCCGCGGCATCCAGCAAAGGCTCGTCCTTGCCGGCGATGAAAGCGAGCGTGCGCTGCCGCGCTTCGGCGTCGGTGAACTGTTCGGGAGGCGACTTCATGAAATAGCTGCAGGGGCCGGTCAGTGCTCCCGCTATGCCGCGATCGAGCGCAAGCTTGGCGCAGCGTATCGCATCGATCACCACGCCGGCTGAATTTGGAGAATCCCAGACTTCCAGCTTGAGCTCGGCGTTGAGCGGCACGCCGCCGAAGGTCGTCCCTTCCACCCGGATATAGGCCCATTTGCGATCGGTCAGCCACGGTACGTGGTCGCTGGGTCCGACATGAATATTGCCCGGCTCCAGGGGAACATCGAACTGGCTGGCCACGGACTGGGTCTTGGAAATCTTCTTTGATTCCAGCCGCTCGCGTTCCAGCATGTTGAGGAAGTCGGTGTTGCCGCCGAAATTCAGCTGATAAGTGCGATCGATGCGCACACCGCGCTCGCGGAAGAGATTTGCCAGCAGGCGGTGAACGATGGTCGCCCCGACCTGGCTCTTGATATCATCGCCGACCAGCGGCAGCCCTCGCTGCTCGAAGCGCCGGCGCCATTCCGGACGTGAGGCGATGAAAACGGGTATGCAGTTGACGAAGGCGCAGCCGGCCTCAAGCGCGCATTCGGCGTAGAAGCGCGTCGCCTCCTCGGAGCCCACCGGCAGGTAAGAGACCAGCACGTCGGCGCCGCTGTTGCGCAGGATTTCGCTGACGTCGGCAACCGGCTCCGGCGCCTCCTCGATTTCGTCGCGCAAGTATTTTCCGATGCCGTCAAGTGTCGGTCCGCGCTCGACGCGAACGCCGTTTGCCGCCGCATCGGCAAAGCGGAACGTGTTGTTCGGGGCGGCGTAGATTGCTTCAGCGACGTCGAGGCCAACCTTGCTCCTGGCGACGTCGAATGCGCAGACAATCTCGATGTCGTCGACATGGTAGCCGCCGAGGTCGGCATGCATCAGCCCTGGGATTGGTTCGTTGCTCTTTGCGTGACGATAATAAGAGAGGCCCTGCACCAGGGAGGATGCGCAATTGCCGACCCCGACGATACCGACACGAACCTTTTTCGATCCCACGAAACTGCCGCCCTATGCTGTTCAAAGGTAAGTTCCTGCCGCCGAACCACCAGCGTGCCGGAATGTTCCTTGGCCTGCCGAAAAATTGCGCAAGACAGCATGGATCGAAGCAGCGCTCGCTGCGTTGCCGCAAGGCAAAGCATTGGAAAACCGATCGATGATCGTTTACGGCGACCAGAAGCGGAGGCAGAGCGCAGAACGGCTTCGCGAAGCTGCCAGCGAGATTGCTCAAAGTCTGGACCGCATGGCTCGTGGCCTCCGACGCCATGCCGCGTTGGTCGGGCTATTCATCAGCGTATCGGAACTGGTTCGCGCGCTTGCCGATGTCGATTTCGAGACCAGCGGCATCGACATCTTTTCGCCGCGGCAACAGCAAGGCGCGAGATTGCTGGTTGGTCTTGCGGCCGAGGTGGCGAAGTCGTGGCGAAGCGGTTTCGCCGTGGGCGGTGGCATCGACCCAGGACTTCTCCAACTGCTGGACGGGTTGGATTGCGAGGCTGAGGTTCTGACCGGTTCTGCCGAGGGTTACGCGCATTACGCGCTTTATCCCGAAAGCTATTTGGGAGCGGCGCAGGAGTCAGGTCTCGATGCGAACACATGCGTGATCGGCATCCGCAGCATCGGCCTGGGGCTTGCCGCCATAGTGGCTGCCGCGATTGGCGCGCCGGCGCCGTTCAGCGTTCGTCCGGTCGGCCATCCTTTCCGCAGGCACATCAATGCCGATCCGCGCTCGATCGCTTCCTGGAAGAACAATCCATCGGCATGCTTCGCCGTTGTAGACGAGGGTCCCGGTCTGTCCGGCAGTTCGATGCACGCCGTCGTCGCGTGGCTGCGGGAACTGGGTATTGGTATGGACCGCATTCACCTGTTTCCCAGCCATCCTGGCGACCCGGGCATCGAAGCGTCACGGGAGGCCAGGGAGACATGGTCGCGCTGTCCGAAACATGTGGCGACGGCGCTCGAATGCACCTTCCCCGAAAGCTCGAACATTCCCACGCTGCGCGACTGGGTGGCCGAGGCGGTCGGCAGCCCCGAATTACGCCTGACCGAACTGTCTGGTGGCGAATGGAGGAGCGTCCACTACGTCGACGAAAAGCATTGGCCGCCGAGCCCGCGCGGCATCGAGCGGCGTAAATTCCTGGCGTCCGCGGGGTGTGGTCGCTGGCTCGTCAAATTCGCCGGCCTCGGCGAAACCGGACGGCGTAAGAGACGAGCCGCGGAAATGTTGGGGAAAGCCGGGTTGGGATCGCAAGTGGTCGGGCTTTGCCACGGCTTTCTGGTCGAACGGTGGATTGACGGCACCACGATGGACCAGGCGCCGCTGCCCAGAGGAAGGCTGGTCGCGGAGTTGACGCGCTATCTAACCTGGCGGGCGCTCAATCTCCGAACCTGCGAACCGGGTGCATCATTGCTCGCACTCGCGGAAATGGCTGCTTCCAATACATCTGAAGCCCTGGGCGAGAACCGAGCGGCGACGTTGCGCGGTTGGCTCTCGAAAAAAACCCCTGCGTATGTTCTGCAGCGGGTGGAAATCGACGGAAAGCTTCACGCGTGGGAGTTTCTCGTTTGTGCCGACGGCACGGTGCTCAAGACAGATGCCGTCGACCATTGCCGGGCACACGATTTGATTGGCTGCCAGCCGATAGAGTGGGACATTGCCGGCGCCCGTGTCGAATATGGACTATCCGACAGCGATGTGACGACATTGGTCGAGGGGATGGGGCTCGATATTGACAATGGCCACATCGATTTTTTCGAACCCTGCTATTTGGCGTTCCAAATCGGGCTCTGGAGCACGGCTGCGCAATCCGAAAATGGCCAGGAAAAAGCAAGGCTGGCCGCGACCGCAGACCGATACAGGGCGGGGCTGATACGATTCCTGGACGAATCTCAGGTGTAGCGTTTCGATCAATCCAGCCTTCGTAGCATGTCTGCTTCCTGCTCGAGAATAGCGGCCACTTCCTCGCGCTGCAGATGCGTCATCATCAGGCTGACGCAGCACTCGAGATAGGTGATCGAGGAGCGCCGCAGATAGGCAGCCGCCTCGCGTTCGGCAATCTTGTCGACATCCTTCGCGGGTCGCTTGGGTTGCATGAGGATGATCCTCCGTATCGGGTCCCTCCCGCCAAACTACAAGGTTGGATGGATGTTCCGCACGATCTCCGGGCAGGTCCGGCCGCGGCCCACGTCATGCAGGAAGGTTCTGCAGCCCGCCTGCGGGTCTCCTTTTGGCAAGGCCTGTCATCTGATCGCCGATGCCGGTGCCTTCGAGCGCCGCGAAATAATCGATCGTCAGCTTGAGCCCTTCGTTGAGCGGCACTCTCGGCGACCAGCCGAGCAGCGTTTTCGCACGCGAAATATCAGGCTGCCTGCGCCGAGGATCGTCTTGCGGCAGGGGCAGAAATTTCAGATCCGACTTGGTGCCGGTCATCGCCTTCACCAATGCCGCCAGTCGCACGATGGTGAATTCTCCGGGATTGCCCAGATTGACCGGCTTGCCCGGATTGGGGTCGATGTTCATCAGGCGCATCAATCCATCAATCAAGTCGGAGACATAGCAGAAGGATCGCGTTTGCTGGCCGTCGCCGAATATCGTCAGCGGACGCTTCTCGAGCGCCTGCATGATCAAATTCGAGACGATGCGACCGTCGGCCGGATCCATTCTCGGACCGTAGGTGTTGAAGATGCGCGCCACGCGGACGTCGGCCTTGCCGGCTCTTAGATAGTCGAAGCAAAGCGTTTCGGCGGTGCGCTTGCCCTCGTCGTAGCAGGCGCGTGGGCCGGTGCAGTTCACATGACCGACATAATCCTCCCTTTGCGGGTGTTGTTCCGGATCGCCATACACTTCGCTCGTCGAGGCCTGCAGCAGTCGCGCGTCATTGCGGACAGCGAGTTCGAGCAGGTTGAGGGTTCCGATCACGCAGGTACGCGTGGTGTGTATCGGGTCGGCCTGATAACGCGGCGGTGAGGCGGCGCAGGCCAGGTTGAAGATGTGATCCACGGGCTCGCCGAGATCCAGTGGCCGGCAGATGTCCTGCTCGATCAACCGGAAACCCGGCCGGTCCATGATCGAGATGATGTTTTCCATGCGCCCGGTCAGAAAATTGTCGACGCAGATCACGCGCCAGCCGTTGCGGAGCAATACTTCGCAAAGATGCGAACCGAGGAAACCCGCGCCGCCGGCAACAAGCACCGTCTTTGCCCTGTGCGCCTTTCTTGTCTGTCGCATCGCTGTTTTCTCCTGTCTGCCGTTCATGCTGCACTTCCAATGTCGAGATCGAGGGCCGTCGCCCTTGGTTGGGTCAGCGCCGCCACGAATTCGCGAGCCCTGGCCCCACCGGTGTGGGAAGCGAGGACGAGTTTGCGAGCCCGGCCGGCCATGGCCAGGCGTGCGCGCTCGGACTCGCCAACGAGGATATCGATGACTTCGTCCGTCTCCGCGGCGGTGTGGATCGCCGATGCGGGAAAGAAGCTGTCGAGCCCTGGCCAGCGGTCGCTGACGATGGGCGTGCCGCAAGCCGCCGCTTCGAACAGGCGCACGCTGGGCGACCATCCTGCGGTGATCATGGAACTGCGTGTGACATTCAGCGTGTAGCGCTGACGGCTATAGAACGCGGCGTGATCGGCTGGCGGCAAATGTTCGATGCGTTCGACATTGTCCGGCCAGATGATGTCGGATGGATATTGGGAGCCGGCCACGACGAAACGGAGGTTCGGCATATGCCGTGCGGGCTCGAGCAGCAGAGCGTTCAGCGTTGTCTGCCGGTCCATGCTGTAGGTGCCGAGATAGCCGAGATCCCAGCGGATCGGATCTCCTGTCGGGTGATGCCGTTCCGGATCGACCGAACAATAGAGAGGTTCGGCATGGCGCGCGCCGAAGTCTTGCGCCAGATGGCTGAGCGTTGGTCCGCCGGTGAAGGAGAAATAGACATCGAAATACGGAATTTGCCGCGAACTCAGATAATCGCAATCGTCGGCTGAAAGCTTGGCCAGGGTCACCGGGGTGTCGATGTCGTAAAAGCAGAGCTGCCCCTTGCAAAGCGAGGCGACGATGTCGATGACCTGGCGTCCTTCTGGAACAAAGGATCCGATGACGATGATGTCGGCCTGCTCCAGGCACTGTGCGTAGTCGCGTTGCAGCTCCGCAGTGGTTTCGTAGTAGCGCAAGGCGCAGAACTCCGGTTCGCGCAGATCGCGGTGATTGGCGTACCATGGCACGTTGCGCTCCAGAAAAGTCACGTGGTGACCGAGTCCGTGCAAGCCTTTCAAAAGACCTCGAAAAGTGGTGGCGTGACCGTTTCCCCACGATGAGGACAGCGACAGGCCGAGAAAGACGATGTCCAGTTTCTTGGTCATTCCGCTGCCTCCACGGCCCCGTGCTCGAAATGACGTTTGAAGACGGCATCCGCCACATCCGCCCGAAGCGCGTAGGTATGGTCCGCCAGCACGCGGTGAAGTGCGGCTTGGCCGATTGCCTTGGCCCGACCGGGGGTCAGCGAGCGCATTATTTCGGCGACATCGCCGCCGTCACGCGCGACCAGGATCTCCTCGCCTGGTTTCAGGAACAGTTCCACGCCCAGCCATGCATCCGTGATGAGACAGGCGCCGGCGCCAGCCGCCTCGAACACTCGCGTGGCCGGTGAAAAACCGTTGGCGGCCATGCTGTCGCGGCTGATGTTCAACACGGCTTTTGGGGTGACATTGAAGGCGTTGTGATCGCGGGTGCCGACATGGCCGAGCCAGCCTACATTGGTGGGGAGCGGCTTGTCGCCCCAACCCGAGCCTCCGAGCAGGAAACGCTGTTTCGGCAGCTGGCTGGCGGGATCGAGGAAAAACGACTCGACACGCGCTTCACGGTCCGGCAGCCGGTTTCCGAGGAACGCCAGGTCGCAGGCAAAACGCGCTTTGCTGGCGACCGGATGGTGCGTTTCGGGATCGAGCGCATTGTAGATGGGCACGCACTCCTTGGCGCCCATGGCACGATAGGCCCAGACAACGGGATCGCCGCCACCATAGGTCAGCACGAGGTCGATCTCCTGCAGTGCACGATGGAGCGGGTGGTCCGGCTCGTCGCGCAACTGGGCAAGCGTGGCTGGCGCATCCACGTCCCAGAATACGACAAGCGCGTCGCTGCGGGCGTGGTCGAGAACGGCGCGAAGCAGCGCCTCGTCTTCGAAACCGACGCCGCTCGCCTTGACGACGATGTCGGCGCCGGCGGCACGTGCCGCGACCTGCATCAGCGCATGCTGGGTCGCCTCATAAACGACGACAGTGCACCAGTCGGGAGCTTCGATGTCGCGGTTCTTCTGCCGGTCGTAGACATCGGGTTCGTAGAACGTGATCTCGTAACCCAATTGCGAAAGTGCCTTGAGCAAACCGCGATAGTACGTCGCGGCACCGTTCCAGTAGGACGACAAAAGGCTCGATCCATAGAATGCGATCTTCATGCGACGGCTTCCTTTGCGGCTGTCGGGACGGCGGTGTGTCGGTTCGCGCATTGCGTGAGCACGCCGAGCAACTCGTCGACGCGGTGGCGGCAGGTGTGCCGCGAGCGGATGGTCTCGAGACCCGAGGTCACCAGGGAGGCCGCAAAGTCCTCGTCGGACAACACCGTCCGAAGCTGTTGCCGCATTTGCGAGCCATTCTCGGCAAACAGGAAGTCGACACCGGGCCTGAAAAGCTGCTCGACATCGGACCATGGCGCTGAAATCAGCGGAATGCCGCAGGCGAGTGCCTCGAACATGCGGATCGTCGGGATTCCGGGCAACCTCTCGCGATAGGGGCGCCGTGGAACGTGAACGGTGACACGATGCGCGGCGAAGGCCTTCGGCACGTCGGCATTGGCGATCCACCCCTCATAGCGCAGTCCTGCGGTGGCCAGATCCGCAAGTGCGGTCTTGGGGTAGCGTACGCCGTGAACAGCGGCATCAAGGCCGAGATCGTGCACCGGCTCGATCAGAAACTCCTTGAGTTCGGCGGTCCGCTCATCATCGCCCCAGTTGCCGATCCAGACCAGATCGGAGGTGGGGTGGATCTCCGGGTGCGGCTTGAACAGGCGATCGTCGGCGGCTTCATGCCAGGTGAAGACGCGCTTGCCCCAGCCGGCGCGCAGATAGCTCTCGCGCAAGGTTTCGCCAAAGGCGAGAACGCCGTCATAGTGCTCCAGCCGGAGCGCCGAGAGTGCCTCGGTCGCCGACACGGCCCGGTGGTGAGTGTCGTGAAAAAGAAGGATGAAGTTGCCGCCGGCGGCCCGGGCACGGCCAACACGTGCGACAAGCTCCGGATCCGTCCACTCATGAACGATCACAACGTCGGCCTCGGCGATCCAGGCTTCATGATCAAATCCGGCATCGTAGGTCACCGGCATCAGTTCGGGGAAATCCTTGCGGAAGCGTTCGATGGCGAACGACCCCTTCTCAGCCAGCAGATTCGACCGGCTCCAGCCATCCGCCGGCTCCAGCGCAATCGCCTGATGCCGGCGCTGGACCAGCTCTCGCATGACGCCGCGCAGGAAATGGGCATTGCCATGGTTCCAGTCGGAAACGACCGAATGGGTGTAGAACACAAAGCGCATGATCAGCGCTCCGCCATCGCTAAGGCCGCTTTGTCGTAGACGCCGCGCATGGCCGCTGTCTGCTTTGTCAGCCTAAACCTGCGGCTGCGTCGGACGGCTGCCTGGCCAAGCTCTCGCCGGAGCTCGGCATCGCAGGAGAGACGGTTGAGGCAGGCAGCGAGATCGTGCGGATCGCGCGCGTCAAAGAATATCGCGGCCCCGTCCCATAGTTCGCGATAGGTGGCGATATCGGAAAGCACCAGGGGCGTAGCCGACATGGCGGCTTCCAGCGCGGCCAGGCCGAATGGCTCGTAGAGCGATGGCGATACGAAAACGCCGGCGCGAGCCATCAACGAACGCACCTCGTCGGACGGCACTGCTCCCAGAGGAACAGCATGGCTGAAGCTGACATGCTCGCCGTTTGGGCCGTTCGTCGACCCGGCGGCAAACAGAGGCCATCGCGTCAGGGACGCCGCCTGGTCGACCACCGCGGCATTTTTGCCCTCGTCCCACCAGCGGGCAGCAGCGAACACGAGCGGTTGATGCTTTTCGGCCTTCGGCAGAGGACGGGCACCATTTGTGACCACACTCAAGCGCGCGATCGGGCCGTAGCAGGTCTCTAGCATGTCGGCATGGCTGCGGCTCGGCGCGATGACCGCGTCGGCCCGATCCATGCCGCGTCTGTTGCGCTCCTTCTGCCAGGCCCATGCCCCATCCGCCGCCTGTCCTCTGACCGCATGGAACCAGGTCGTCACGCAGGAATGGGAGACCACCACGACCGGGCATGGCGCGTCGAATCCCGCCGCCTGCGAAGGCGCGTTGAAATGGACAAGGTCGATGGCGTGGTCGCGCATGGGCGCATGCAACTCCCGAGGCAGCGCGTCGAGATCACCGCCGTTCCGGGTCATCCAATCCGGCGGCGTGTTGAGCCAGATCAGCTTCGCGAAAGCCTCCGCCTCGTCGGCCTGCTGCCTGGACGGTGGCGGACCGAGGCCGGCAAGCACCACGCTATCGCCGCCGTTGACAAGTTCCCTGGCCAGGTCGAGCGCATAGCGCCACACGCCGCCCACGGCGTCGACCGTCATCAGGATGCGCCGCGAGCGCGGCGTCAGTGTCCGCAACATGTCGCCTCCAGTTCCGCCAGCGGACGCGGGCGCCTTTCCTGGATGTCGCTGAACTTCTGGAATGATGCGAGATAGTGATCATGGGCGCGCTCCCAGGCGAGGTCGTCGGGTTCGCCCCAAAGCTCGCGATAGCTTGGCGAACTCGGATATGGATAAAGCGGTACGGGTTCATTGGCCCACACGCCGTTGTCGATGAGGTGCGTTCGCCAGTAGTCCACAAGGGCAGGGTCATCCTCGACGACGCCGATCAGATTGGCCTGTACGAACGGAACGTGACGCCTGGCATTGACGAGCAGCGCGGCAAGTTCCTCGGTACCCAGCCGGCAGCGTTTCGCCAGCATCGCACGACCTTCCACGGTCAGGCTTTCGAGGCCGGCCTCGATGGAGACGCAGCCAGCCGCACCGAGCAGTTCCAGCAGCTCGGGTTTCCAAAGGTCGATGCGGGTCTGCACACCGAACTTCACGTCGCGATCGATCAACGCTTCCAGCAGCGCTTTTTGCGGCAGGAAGATTTCATCGATGAAATAAATGTAGCCGACGCCCTGGGCAATCAGCCCATCGATTTCCGCTATGACCGCCTCGTGGTTGCGGCGGCGATAGGCATCGCGGAAATCGATCTTGGCGCAGAAGCTGCAATTGTAGGGACAACCGCGCGATGCTTCGACCTCCGCGCCGAACCCAACCTGATTGTCATCGAACCTGTGATGGTGATGCGAATGGGCAGCGATCCAGTCTGATGGCCATTGGAGTGGCGGATGATCGACAAACGAGCTGGCGTGGACGCCGCCGGTCAAAACCACCTTGGCCTCGCGCAGGTAAGCGGTCGAGGGCACCGCGCTCCAGTCGTCACGCCGGGCAAGTTCCGCGACGATTTCCTCGCATTCGCCGCGCACAACAATGTCGACGCCAAGCTTGCGCAAGGTTGGCGCGGGCGTAGCCGAGCCATGCGGCCCGGCCGCGACTGTGCGTCCACCGCGCCCGGCGAGACGGTTGAGGAAATCGGCCGGCACGCGCAACTCGGGTGGTGCGCAGCGCCAGAACAGATAAGTCGGGGCGGTACTGACGACCGTCATTGCAGGCGCGAAATCAGCCACACGCTCGGAGAGGTCCGAGTTGTCGAGCTTCTGCAATTGCCCATCCAGCATCAACACCTCATGGCCGGCTGTTTCGAGCAGGGATTTCGAATAGCCGAGTTCCAGCGGGAGATGTGGTTGGCGGCAGCCGAAATAAATGCTGTCGTCATAGGTCCAGAACGGGTTTACCAGGGCAATTTTCATGCGACGTACCTCACGACTTCGGGGCGAGGCTGGAGCCGGTGTTGTTGCAGCCAGTCTGCGAGATCGCGAATGCCTTCGCGCCATGAAACACGAGCTTTCCAGCCAAGCATCGCTTTGATCTTGCGGGTGTCGGCGACGAAGAAGGGCTGATCGCCGGTGCGTTCGCCATCATGGCGGATCGAAAGCTCACGGCCGGTCAAGCTACGGATCTCGCCCAACAGCATGCGCAGGCTGATCGCATTATCGGGGCCGCCGCCAAGATTGAATGCCTGTCCTTTGGTCGTCTCGATACGATCGAGCGTGGCCCTGTAGGCGGCGACCGCATCGGAGACATGCAGTATGTCGCGCACTTGTCTGCCGTCGCCGTAAATGGTGATTGGACGTCCCGTCAGCGCACTCAGCAGGAAGTGCGCGACCCAGCCTTGATCCTCGGTTCCGAACTGGCGCGGCCCGTAAATGCAGCTCATCCGCAGCACCGCCGTCGGCATGCCGTAGGATTTGGCATAGTCGAGCACATATTGGTCCGCCGCGCCTTTGGAGCAGCCATAGGGCGTGCAGAAATCCAGGCCGTGGGTCTCGTCGATGCCATTCGCTTGGATGATGCCGTCGCAAGGCAGGTAACGATCGCCGTCCTCGCGCACCGCGACGTCGGGCAGGCTGCCATAGACCTTGTTGGTGCTGGCGAAGACCACCGGAACAAACTCACTGCTCAGCCGCGCCGCCTCGAGGACATTGAACGTTCCTCGAAGGTTGATGTCGAAATCCTCGTCCGGTTGGACCAGGCTCGTTGTGACGGCGGTTTGCGCGGCCAGGTGGAAGATCGCCTTGGAACTCCTCAGAACGGGCGCAAGCGCGTTGGCGTCGCGCACGTCAATCGTTTCGACCATGAGGCGGCTTCCGTGTTTCTGCGCCAGCCATTCAAGGTTCTGTTCGACGCCGGGGCGGCTGAGATTGTCGATCACCAGCACCGGCTCGCCATCCGACAACAGGCTGTCGGCCAGGTTCGATCCTATGAAGCCGCTGCCGCCGACAATGGCGACGGGCGCGTCGCGTCGATTGCGCGTATTCATGACACCAGCCCACGTTCTTCAAGCTCGCGTTTCATGTCGGCGCCGCGGTCGATGGCGGACGAGTTGCGCACCCAGGAAACGAAATCGGCGAGCGAATTCTCCAGTTGTTGCCTCGGCTCGAAACCGAGCAGCTCACGGGCCTTGGAAATATCGGCGAAGCAGTTGCGGATATCCCCGGAGCGCGCCTTGCCGAGCAACTCTGGCGAGCGGTCCGGCGTTCCCATGGCCTCGGCAAGTACCCGCGCGACGTCGCTGATAGCATAGGCTCGGCCGCTGCCGATGTTGATGACGTGACCCCTTGCCTGGCGTTGCTGCAGCGCAAGACGAAAGGCGCGGGCGACGTCATCCACATGGACGAAATCGCGTTTCTGTTCGCCATCCTCGAAGATCATTGGACGTTGGCCGTTGGCGAGACGCGAAGCAAAATTGGCCAACACGCCGGTATAGGGGTTCGATAACGCCTGGCCGGCGCCGAAGACGTTGAACAGGCGCAGCGCGACCGCATCGATGCCATAGGCTTCGCCGAAGATCAGCACGGCGCGTTCCTGGGCGTATTTCGTCAGTGCATAGATAGAGGCGAGATCGACCGGCTTTTCCTCGTCCGTCGGCAGGGGGGAGAGGGGTTCGCCTTCCGGCGACAGCGGATTCCACTGTCCGTTTTTGACGTCGCTCGCCTTGCGCCGGGCATTGTCGATGCGCCGGCCGTCCGATGTAGCATAGAGGCCCTCGCCATAGACACTCATCGATGAGGCGACGACAATGCGCTCGACCGGGTGTTTGATCAGCGCCTCGAGCAGCGTCGCGGTGCCGAGATCGTTGGTGCCGACATAGCGCGCGATCTCGTACATCGACTGTCCGACGCCGACTTCCGCGGCCAGATGAATGACCGCGTCAACGCCTTCCAGCGCCTTGGCGACCGCCTCCCGGTCCCGAATGTCGCCCTTGATCAGCTCGGCCCCGGCGGGAAGGGCGACTGTTTCGCCTGCGTGCACCTGCTCCAGCAGCACATCCAAAATGCGAACCGAATAATCCTGCTCGATGAGTTCCTGGGCGACATGCCGGCCAATGAAGCCGCAGCCCCCTGTAACCAATATCCGTTTCACGACCACTCCTCAGACAGGTAATCTTGGCGACCCGAACTTTTCGGCAAAAGGTTTGTTCCCTTGGCTTCAACAAAGTTCCTTTGGCCGGCTTCGTTCGGAAGCAGCCACATCGCGCTCGCCGCGCCGTGCCGGAACATTGCCGCCCTTGTGCTGTTAGGACGCCGGCAGCCCGACGATGCCCGATGTTGGCAACGCCGATGATCAAAGGAGATTTCAATGTCCCAGTCGCAAACGACCACCAATCACGACGAAATCCGCAAATGGGCCGAGGAGCGGGATGGACGGCCGGCAGTGGTTCGCACCAAAGGGGCGGGCGGCATCCTGCGGATCGACTTCGGCAAACCCGAGGAAGCATTCGAGCCGGTCGAATGGGACGAGTTCTTCCGCATATTCGACGAGAACGATCTGGCCTTTCTTTACCAGTCCAAGACTGGTGACGGACAAACCAGCCGTTTCAACAAGTTCGTCGAGCGCAACCAGAAAGGCGAATGACGCACTTCGAGCCGGCCGATTTGCCTGACCTGGTTCTCGGGCAAATTTTTCTGGATGCAGTGGAACAATAGAGGGCTCCGATCCTTCGGTCGCTGAACCACAGCCGCAGCAAGGATCGAAGGCCTGGGCCTGAGCGCAGGAGGCGGCGGGGCTGGATAGGCGTCAAAAGCTGGAAACCCGCTACTCGTCCTGCCGTGAAACCAAAACGCCGCTCATCAGTCGTCCTGCTGCCTGCGGTGGCGGTGTTTTTCGATTTCCTCGGGCTCTTCATCGTCGATCCGCGTGATGTTCGAGGCATTGTGGTCTGATCGCAGGATCTCATCCAGTTTGGCGTGAATGGCCTGAGTGTCGCGGTGCTCGGCACGCTGGATGAACAGCGTCATGGCCCACGTAAACAAGGTAGCCGCTCCATGCCAGTCCAGGGTTTGTCGCTCGAAGATCATCCAAAGGATTGCGTAGACCAACAGGATCAGGAATGCCGCGGGGCGGGAGGTTAATGTGCCGATTGAAGTAAGCACGCCGGTGACGGGATGATTGGCCATGCGAAAGAACTCGCGGCAGTGACCGTGGTTCCCGACCGCAGTGCATCGCGCCGGCACGAGCCAGCTAGGCGCGACGAATGAATTCACGGCGCAGTGCTTGCCGATCGCAGCTACAACGATGACCACTCGATTGCCGGGCGCGCAATCATCAGCCAGAAAATGGCGAGCACGGCGCCGAAAGCTGGGAAGCCGAAGACAAACCAGCGTCTGAACAGCTGATGGTAGCGCTCGGGAGGAGGTTGGTTGGAGAGTGCGGCCTGTGTGGCTAGATTCCGCATCTCGATCTGCATCCACACGACAGGCAGCCAGAACAGGCCCGTTAAGATGTAGAGCAGGATCGAGAGAACGATCCATCCTTCGGACAGCGAATACCCCGCAACCCTAGCGAGGCCCAGTCCGGTCAGAGGTTGTGCGACAACGGCCGTAGCCGTGAACAGGAAATCAGCCAGCACGACAATTCGGGCGACAGCTGCGATCGTCGCGGCATTCCCGGTCCGGTGTGCCAAAAGCATGAAAAAAGCAATGCCGGCACCAGTTCCGAGCAGCACAGCAGCGCCGATCACGTGCAGGTATTTAAGCACGAAGTACGTCATCAGCGTTCCTCCAGAATGGCCAGCGCTGCAAAATGCAGAACGAGGATCGGGAGGATTTTGATCAACGGCCCGAGTGGCTCAAGCCAAAGATCCGGCCGCAGAATGCTCCCAGCGATCGCATAGAAAAGCGATACCGCGATTGCGCCGAAAAGACCAAGCCGGCTGGTTGGGCGACAGGCGATAAGCGCCCCGACGGCGATGTCAGCCAGCGCGCCGGCGACTACCGCCGGTTCGGCCAAGGGGCCGGCAGCAGTGCCAATCAGCAAGTCAACTCCGCTGCGCCAGCCGGCGGTGAGGGAAATGATGCCGGTCATGATCCAGAAGAGCGGCAAGACGACAAAGAGCGCCGGCTTGACAAAGTAAAGACCGGCGAACCATCGCTCCTGCACGGTCGCAGGATTTAAACGCAGTGCAGATGCAAGACTTGATGGTTGAATGCCGGTCGCCGTCATCCACGGCTGGGGATCGCCGACAGCGCCACGGGCAATCTCTTTTGCTGCATTGCTGCGCATCGGCGGGCGCCAGCCCAGCTGAGCCGCGGCATCCCCGAACCTGTACAAGATAGCTGCGGCCCAATTCGGCAAGATGAACTCCCGAGCACTGCTCCATCCGAACCAGCGGCGATAGCGACCCACGACCTCGCTCATCGAAAGTGCCTCGGGCCCAGCCAGGTCCAGCTTGAGGTGCGATGGGCTGCCGGGTTTGAGGAAGAACAGGACGGTGGAGATCACGTCATCGAGTTGGACGACTTGGAGACGGCCCGTGTCGGGCATCAACGGCAAGAGCGGCAACGCCGCGAGGCCGCGAAAAAGTGCACTTGCGCCGAAGGCCGGCCTTCCCAGCACTACGGAGGGGCGCAGGATGACCCAGTCAAGGCTACGTGCCATCAGTGCCTCATCGCCGGCGAGCTTGCTGGCGGAAAAGGCGGACGGCTGCTGGCGATCGACCCCGATGGCAGAAAAGTGGATCACCTTGTTCACACCTGCGTGCTCACACGCGGTGAAGAGAGCCGAGGCGCCGGTAGAATGGACATGCCGGGTGTTTTCCCGGGCACTATCCTGCAGGACGCCGGCACAGTTTACGACGGCGTCCACACCGGCGAGGTAGGGGGTCCAGTCCTGAGGTCGCAAGCCCCGCGCCATATCCACGGAAACGGTTTGGATCTCCGGGTGGACGCCAGTGTCTGCGTGGTGAAGCACGCGAACCACTTCATGACTCTCGCCGGCCAAACGCGCGCAAAGCGCGGCTCCAATCAGACCTGACGCGCCGGTGACGAGAATTTTCATTCCTTCCTCCAGCCGTTCGCCAGCGCGTGCCCGTCCATCAACCCAGCGGCTGCGCCTGGGAGAACTCTAGCAAAGCCGAAGCCGGTAGTCTCACGCCGGGTGGAACAGGTTCCGGGCATCAACGCAGCCAAAGATGAGCCGGTAGGGTGCGTTCGCATCTGTAGGTCAACTTCGCCGGAATTTCGTCGCCGGCTCGGCGCAATCGCGGAGGTCGTTATGAATGTGAGTTGCAGCCTTGGCGGCGTCTCCGAACGCAACAGCAATTTGATTGAGCCCCTCGGCCACGTCGCCAATGGCATAGAGTCCTGGCGTTGAAGTCTCAAGGTGTCGGTTGACCAGGACATAGCCTTCTGCGTCACAGTTAGCCCCCAGAGCAACCGCGAGTTCGGAGCGTACGTCGCTGCCCATCGAAGGGTACACCACATCGATGTTGCGCATCGGGGCGCCCTCGGCCATGACGACATCGAACCCGGTTCGTCGAGGGATCAGGTCATCGACAGCGTCCCAGATTTCAACTCCGCCTGCCAAGGCGGCGCCGCGGGCAGCTTCGGAAACATCATCCTGGTTATTGGCGAGCAAGGCGACCTGACTGCCATATCCCTTCAGGAACAGAGCCTCCCTGACGGCGAGATGCTCCGGACCAACAACGCCGATGCGGCTACCCCGGGCCTCATATGCATCGCAAACCGGGCACAGTCTGACAATGCCGGTTGCGATCGCCTCCTCCAGTCTTTCAATGGGAGGTGCCTTGTCCACAATGCCCGTTGCCAGAATCACGCGCCTTGCTTGGACAATCCCGCAGGTGGTCGTCAGGACAAAAAAACCCTCGCGTTTTTCGGCGTGGCCTACGCAACCATGGACAAGGCTCGCGCCGTACAGCTGTGCCTGGGCTCGTAGGCGGCCGAGCAGTTCTTCCCCGCTGATGCCGTCGGGGAAGCCGGGACAGTTGCGGGATTTTGGGATGAGCTTGGCACGCGCATGCCCCGCATCGAGCGAGATCACCGAACGCAGAAACCTGGCTAAATACATGGCTGCAGCGAGCCCCGCGGGGCCGCCGCCGACGATGGCAACGTCAAAAACTTGTTCGCCCGAAAAACTTGGTTCGCCCGAAAAGCTTGGCATAGGGCCTAACTTCAACTCAACAAGCTTGTTCCACAGGGTCGAAATGGACGCAATCAGGATGCACACTGCGCGATAAGAGTGAACTCCAATCGAGTCGTGAAGAGAAAGGCCACTGCCTCATCAAGCTGCAAAAACCTCGTGGCTCCCAACGCTGTGAGTACAGCGCCACTGGGAAAGTGAATGCATCATGGAACTTCGGCTCATCGTCGCGCTTAGTTTGGCGAAAGGGTGGTCTGAGATGAGCGCGACCAGAGAGTTTTTTCAAAACTGGCTACAGGAGAATGTCGGCACACTTCCTGGTCGAGAGGAAGTCAGCGTCGCGGTGCTCGCTCAGCAATTCGAGCAAGATGCCGAGGTGGCTGGTTATGGGCGTGAAGTAAGGGAGGACGAACTCGGAAACATCGAAGATGCTATCGTGCAAGCGATCGAGAACGCCGGGTCCGGGGTGCAGAGCCCGAGCTCCGAAAAGAGCGATCCGGCACCTGTAATGGACGCGTTGGAGGTCGATGATGCCAAGAGCGGACCGTAGCCCCTGACACCTTCTTCTGTTCGCCTGAACAAGCCCCCCGGGCTGCTATACGAGCTGAAAAACGGACCTTAGGTGCTTCCCGTTAGTTCCATGCACCATTGAGGAACATTCCTGCCGCCACGGCGTTAGGAAAGTTCCTTCACACCCGGTGCGCCCGTGCTGACTGCTACCCTTCCAGGCGAATGGCTGACCCGGCATGATCAGGGTCACATCTCGCGGCGGGCCGCTCTTGCGGGTATTTGTTGCTGGCTATTGGGTGCTTCCGCAGAAGCCGCGCCACAGCCATCGCCGCTCGTGCGATTTGGCGTGCTGGGATTTGGCACCGCCGCCTGGGAAGTTGACGTCATGCGGCGACATGCGTTGGACACTGTGCACGGCGTATCAATCGAGGCTCAGCGGCTTGCCGGTACCGAAGCCGGTAAGGCCGCATTGCTGGCGGGCAGCGTCGACGTCATCGTTTCGGATTGGGTTTGGGTCATGCGCCAGCGCAGCGAAGGCGCCGATCTGGTCTTCTATCCCTATTCTCGTGCCGTCGGCGCGCTGGAACTGCCGCAAGGCTCGCCCATTCGAACTCTTGCGGACCTCAAGGGCAAAAGGCTGGGGATCGCAGGTGGTCCGCTGGACAAAAGCTGGATCCTGTTGCGCGCGCTCGGCCTCCGTCAGGTGAAGCGCGATCTTGCTGAAGAGGTGGAGCCAGTGTTCGGCGCGCCGCCCTTGTTGGAGCAGGAATTTCTGGCGGGGCGACTGGATGCACTGCTGACGTTCTGGAATTTCGCCGCCCGTCTCGAGTCAGAGGGGGCAAGGCCTCTGCTCAGTGTCGCTCAAATCCTGCAGGGGCTTGGCGTTTCCGTGGACTTGCCGATGCTCGGCTACGTCTTCCATGAAAGCTGGGCGCGGGCCAACCCGATCGCCCTCGAGCGATTCACGAGCGCCACTGCGGCAGCGAAGTCGCTGCTCGAGTCTTCGGACGACGAATGGCGGGTGCTCGCGCCTCAATTGGGCACGGACGATCCTCACCTCCAGGCGGCGCTACGCGCCGCCTATCGTGCCGGAATCCCTCGTCGGTTCGGCAAAGACGAACGTGATGGCGCGGCCCGGTTGTTTGCAATCCTGGCCGAATTGGGCGGCGAGGATCTGGTCGGCAAGGCGACGAGCCTCGATCCTGGTGTCTTCCGGGCCATACCGGCTTGAGCTCGCGCCAATGACCGATGTCCCAGCGTTCCCCATCACAATGCAGCGTTGGCAATCGACTGCGGCATTGCTGACCATGGTGCTCGTCTGGCAGATTGCATCATCGATCGCCGCCGATCGCCTGTTTCCTGGTCCGGTCCAGGTTGTTTCGGTTCTCCTGCACGAAGTGGTTCGGGGCGAGCTGCCATACCATTTGGGCATCTCGCTTGCGCGCGTCGTGGCAAGCCTCGGGTCGGCAATCGTCATCGGCGCGGCCCTTGGCTACGCGGCAGGCCGCTCGCACAGAGCCGACATATGGATGAGGCCTTGGATCGTGTTACTCCTCAACATGCCGGCGCTGATCACGGTCATTGTAATTTATATCTGGCTTGGTCTTGCCGAGACTGCGCTTGTCCTTGCGGTCGCGCTCAACAAGATCCCCAATGTCGTGGTGACTATTCGTGAAGGCGCCAGCCGGCTGGACAAGGACTTTGCCGAAATGGCTGAGCTCTATCGCTTCGGGCGTGCTGCAAAGCTGCGGCATGTCGTGCTGCCGCAATTGGCGCCGTTCTTTCTCGTCACCCTGCGCAGCGGGCTGGCATTGACGTGGAAGATCGTGTTGCTCGCCGAACTGCTCGGCCGCTCCAACGGCGTCGGGTTCCAGCTACAGGTCTATTTTCAGAACTTCGACGTCACCCACATCCTTGCCTATGCGATCAGCTTCGGCGTTGTGATGCTTGCCATAGAGTATGGACTGCTTGTGCCGTTGGAACGTCGTCTGTTCGCCTGGCGACGCTGATGCTGAGGATCAGGATCGAGGACAAGACTTTCCCCGGTGACGACGGCCAGCGCCGGACGATCTTTCGCGCGCTGTCGCTTGATATAGCCGACGGACAGGTCTGCGTCCTGACCGGCCCTTCCGGTGTCGGCAAGTCGACGCTGCTGTCGATCGTTTCGGGCGTCGACCGCGAATTTCGCGGCAGCGTGAGCGGACGACCGCTTCCGATAGGCATGCTGTTCCAGACACCGAGGCTGCTGCCCTGGCTCACCGCCTTGCGCAATGTAGAGCTGGCCATCCCGGATCGCGCGCCCGATGCGGCCCGGTGGCTTGCCGCTGTCGGTCTGAAAGGCAATGAGAAGAGCTATCCGCAGCGACTCTCGGGCGGTATGGCGCGGCGCGTAGCGCTTGCCCGGGCGCTCGCCATGGAGCCTGCGCTACTCCTCCTCGACGAGCCATTCGCTTCACTCGACGAGGCGACCGCGCAAGCCATGCGCTGCCTGCTGCAGGATTGTTTCGCCAGTCGGCGGACTACCACGCTGCTGGTTACGCATGATCTCGCATATGCCTCGTCGCTGGGTGATCGGGTTATTGTCCTGGAGGGATCGCCGGCGCGCATCGTGCGCGATGTCGCAATCTCTGGTGGCGATGAAGCGGGATCGTCGCGGTTTGGGCTGGGGGCGACACAATGAGACTGTTGCTGGGCCTTCTCTTTCTTTTGCTGATCACCGGCCCTGGCGCCACCGAGCAACAGACGATGGTGATCGGGTATATCGGCCAGGAGCGCAAACCGGCTCTGCCCCTTGGACCCCTTGATGAAGCCGTCACCGATGACGGCCTGCAAGGCGCAAGGCTCGGCATTGCCGACGACGAAAGCACCGGCCGGTTTCTTGGGCAGAAATTTCGGCTGGAGGAAAGAATATTGAAACCAACCGAAACGCCGGACGACGCGGTAAGACAATTCGCCGATGCCGGCATCGCCTTTGTCGTCGCCGATCTCGACGCCAGTCAGCTTCTACAGGCCAGTGCCGCGCCCGGTGCCGAGCAGATGACGTTGCTCAACAGCCGGGCGCCGGACGACGTGCTTCGCCAGCAGGACTGCCGTGGGAACGTGCTGCACACGATCCCGAGCCGCGCCATGCTCGCCGACGGGCTGGCGCAATATCTCGCCTGGAAGCGCTGGCAGCGTTGGTTCCTGCTTGTGGGGCCGCATTCGCAGGATCAGGCGATGGCTGCGGCCTTTCGACGGGCGGCGGCTCGCTTCGGAGCCGAGATCACGATCGACCAGCCGTGGACATTCAGGCCCGCCAACGGACGTGCCGATACAGGGCATGTCACGCTGCAGACCGAAATACCCGCGGTCACGCAGGTCAGCGACTATGATGTGCTCGTGGTCGCCGACGTGGCGGATGAATTCGGCGCCTATCTGGAGGGCCGCACCGCGCTGCCGAGAATCGTCGCCGGCACGCAAGGGCTGGTCGCCACAGGCTGGAGCGCTGTCAGCGAGGAATGGGGCGCCACGCAACTGCAGGACCGTTTCCACAGGCAGGCAGGGCGCTGGATGTTGCCCAGCGACTACGCGGCCTGGCTCGCTGTGCGCAGTATCGGCGAAGCGGCGACGCGCCTGCACAGTCTCGATCCCGCGGCAATCGGCAGATATATACGCGGCGACGCGTTTCTTCTCGCTGGCTTCAAGGGGCAGGGGCTTAGTTTCCGTCCCTGGGACGGACAGATGCGCCAGCCCATTTTGATCGCCGGGCCTCGCCTCTTGATTTCCAGCTCACCGCAACCGGGCTTCCTGCATCAGCGCACGCCGCTCGACACGCTGGGCATAGACCTGGAGGAGAGCACATGCAAGTTCTGATGACGCTGTTGTTGGCGGCGTTCGCTCTTGCTGCTCCCGCCGCCGCCGAGACCATCTACGTTTCCAATGAGCAGGATAATACCGTCGCGGTCGTCGACGGCGTGACAATGACTTTGCTGGCGACGATCGATGTCGGCCGCCGTCCGCGCGGGCTGGCACTGTCGATCGACAACAAGATGCTGTTCGTCGCGGAAGGCGACGACAACCGCATCGACGTGGTCGACGTCGCGAAGCGGCGGG
This sequence comes from Mesorhizobium sp. C432A, assembly GCF_030323145.1. Taxonomy (NCBI): domain Bacteria; kingdom Pseudomonadati; phylum Pseudomonadota; class Alphaproteobacteria; order Hyphomicrobiales; family Phyllobacteriaceae; genus Mesorhizobium; species Mesorhizobium sp. C432A. Next base: position 2,948,340 of record NZ_CP100470.1, read on the forward strand.
TCGTCGGGGAATTGCCTTCGGGAGCCGATCCGGAATTCTTCGCAGTCCATCCCGATGGCAAGCGGCTGTTCGTCGCCAACGAGAATGACAATCTGGTGTCGGTGGTGGACATCGCCGCGGCCAAGGTCATCGGCACCGTGGATGTCGGCGTCGAACCGGAAGGAATGGCGGCCAGCGCCGACGGCCGCTATGTCGCCTGCACTTCGGAGACCACCAGCATGGTGCATCTGATCGACGCAGGCACGCTTGAACTCGTCGACAATCTGCTGGTCGATACCCGGCCGCGCGCGGCTTTATTCTCGCCGGACGGTAAGCAATTCTGGGTGTCCTCGGAGATCCGGGGCACCGTCACCGTCTTCGACACGGCAACGCGCGCGCAGACCGGCAAAGTCGAGTTCGAGGTGCCGGGTATACGACGCGAGGGTGTGCAGGCGGTCGGCATGGCGACGTCCCGCGATGGCACGACGGTCTATGTGGCGCTCGGCCCCGCCAACAGGATTGCGGAAGTCGATGTTAAAACGCTGACGGTCCGTCGGCTCTACCTTGTTGGTCAACGACCCTGGCACGTTGCGCTCTCCGGCGACCAGAAGCGCCTGGTCAGCGCAAACGGGAATTCCGGCGATATTTCGTTTATCGATCTGGAAAACCAGGAGGTGGTGAAATCGCTGCCGGTGGGGCGGGGACCGTGGGGCGTCGTGATCGGGCCATGAACGCCTTGTCGGTCGAGAATCTGGGCCATAGTTTCGGAAGCCGGCGGGTTCTCGACGGCGTCTCCTTCTCTGTGGCCCAAGGCAGGATGTGCATCTTGCTAGGCCGCAACGGCGCCGGCAAGACAACGCTGTTCTCGCTGATCACCGGTCTTTATCACGCCCGCTCCGGCTCGGTGCATGTCTTCGACCAGGCGATGGATGTCAACCCGTCCGCCGCGTTGGCGCAGATGGGCGTCGTCTTCCAGTTGCCGACCCTCGATCTCGATCTGACAGCCGGCGAGAACCTGCGTTACCACGCGGCCTTGCATGGCCTTAGCCAGGCCTTGAGCAAGGAGCGCTCCATCCACGAACTCGGCCGGCTGGATGTGCTGGACAGGATCGACGATCCTGCCCGAGCGCTTTCCGGGGGGCAGCGTCGCCGTGTCGAGATAGCACGCGCTCTGATGCATAGCCCACGCCTTTTGCTGCTGGACGAGCCGACCACCGGGCTCGACGTGCCGGGCCGCCACGCGCTCGAGCGGCACGTGCGGGAGCTTTGCCGCCAGCGCGGCATTGCCGTCCTGTGGGCAACACATTTTCTGGAGGAACTAACGGCGGATGACGATGTGGTGGTGCTGCATCGAGGCACAATCCGGTGGGCCGGCCGCGCCGATCGGCTGGCTGCCGATCTCGGTGTGGCGAGCACGGGCGAGGCCTTCGCGTCGCTGACGGAGTCCGAATGAAAACGTCTCACGCAGTGCGCGCGCTCAACGGCATCCTGCGCAGGGAGATGCTGCGCACGTTGCGGCAACGCGGCCGGCTGCTCTCGGCGATGGTACGGCCGCTGGTCTGGCTGGCAATCTTTGCCGCTGGCTTCCGCTCCGTTCTCGGTCTGTCGATCACGCCACCCTACCAGACCTATGTTCTCTATGACGTGTATGTGGTGCCTGGGCTAGCGGCCATGATGCTGCTCTTCCATGCCATGGCAAGTTCGCTGGCCATGGTCTACGATCGCGAGATGGGCAGCATGCGCCTGTTGCTGACCGCACCATTGCCGCGCTGGTACCTGCTTGCGGCGCGCCTGCTGGCCAGCGTGATCGTCGGCGTGCCGCTGGTCTACTTGTTTCTGTTGATCGCGCGTTTCTGGGATGTGCGGCCGCCCGTTTTCGGCTACGTCGCGGTATTTCCGGCGCTCGTGCTGGCGGGCCTCATGCTTGGCGCGTTCGGACTGCTTGTCTCCTCGGTTTCGACACAGATGGAGAACTTTGCCGGTGTCATGAATTTCGTCATCTTTCCGGTGTTCTTTGCCTCGACGGCGCTCTATCCGCTGTGGCGGCTTGCCGAGGCGGGACCGGTGCTGGCAACAATCGCCGCCTGGAACCCGTTCAGCTCGGCGGTCGAGCTGATACGCTTCGCGCTCTATCTGCGGTTCGATCCTGTCGCGGCGGTTGTGGTCCTTGGCTGCCTCATCGCCTTCTTCCTCGCGGCGGTCATCGGCTATGACCCCGGCCGGGGCTTGTGGTCCCGGCGCGGCGGCGAGGGATGAATTACCTCAACGCATAGAGATAAGCGGCGATGTCCCGCGCCTGTTCATCGGTGATCCTCGTCGACGGCATGGCCGTGTGCGGATTGACTTCCCTCGCCGAGCGTATCCAGCGGATCATGTTCTCCGGATTGTTTGCCAGCAGGCCACCGATAAAGACCCTGTCGGCAAGGCCACCGTCCAGGCGGGGTCCGACCTGGCCTTGCGCACCCGGCACGCCGGGTATCGTATGGCAGCCGGAGCAGCCATTCGCCGTCATGATCGGAATGGCGCGAGCGCCTACGCCCCCGGTCGCCGCATCCGACTCGTGCCGGACACGGTCGCGCCGGTCGGACCACAAGGTCGCCGCTGCTACAGCCGCGGTCAGCAGCAGGATTGCGGCAAGGGCGCCCCCGATCAGCCTACCCAGGTCGGAGCGCATGTGTTGCCTCCCTGGTTGCGCTGCTGCTTATCCACAGGCCGGCGAGCAGCAGGGCGGCGCCGCCATAGATCAAGCCGGCCGGAACCCACATTACCAATCCGGCAAGTTGCTGGTCCTCGATCGCGGTCAGGCCCCACAACGCGGCGCCGGCGCCATTCTCCGGATACCAGAGTTTGGGCGACATCAGCAGCAGGACACCGAGCAGGCCGGTATGAAGCGAGGTGAAGAAAAGATGCATGACGGAGCTGCCATAGGTCTGCTGTCGACCGGGGCGCGGAAGGAGCGCCCACCAGAACAGCAAGGCTGTGCCGAGGAAGCTCGCATGCTGGGCATAATGAAGGAAGCCCTGCTGGAGCGCTGCCTGGAACAACGCCGGAATGTGCCAGATCCAGATGGCGACGCCGTGAATGATCGTCGCGTTGAGGGGGCGGATCACCAGGGCCCAAACCGATTGCAGCGTCTTTGCGCGCGTGAGCTTGCCCGTTCCGCGGCGAAGTGAGGCCGGCAAGGACCAGAGCAGGACTGCGCCTGGGCAAGCGGCGACAAGGAGGGGCGCCGCCACCGCCATCAGCAGTTCATGCTCGATCATATGGGCGGCAAACACCCGCTCGCCGAGCGCGTGGATGGGGCTGACCAGTGCTGCCGTCAGCACGCCCCAACCGGCGGCGAAAAACAACGCCTGCCGCATCCGCTCGGGACGGCCTCGGCTGCTGCGGCGCCACAACCGAGTCGCTCCGATGGAATAAAGGAAGGCAATCGCGGCCAGCGGAAACGTGATGGGAAATGCGAGCGTCCATCCGGCCTCGGGCGCGCCGGCGCCGTAGCAGATCGAGGTCGAGAAGAACGCGTCGAAGCTCATCGCAGGCACTCGTCGAGAATGAGAGCCGCGCTGCCTTGCATGATGATGACGAGGGCAAACAGCAATGCCGCAAGCATGCCGAGATCGGCGACGAACTGCTCGGTGCTGCGCGTGCGCTCAGGCTTGAAGGCGGCGCCGCCCTGCCGCTTCGCCCGCCATGACAAGGCACCGCCGAGCAGCGAAAGCACGGCGAGCACCAGTGCCACGGGAAGCACCACCGGCACCTGGCGGTTGCACTGCCATGGTACGAGTGCGTAGTTCAGCTGCGTCGAGATTGCCCAAGCCATCGGCCCCGACAGAAGACCAGCCCAGGACGTTCCCATTTTCAACGCACGCATCAGCCTAGCCTCGGCATCCAGTAGATGAGCAGATAGATCGGGATCCAGGTCAGCACCACGAAATCCCAATAGAAGACATTGTCGCCGACATCGCCGAAGCGCCGGCCGCTATAGCCATGGCGTGTGAACATCAGCACCGTCAAAACGATGGTGTCGCCGACATCGGTGATCAGGTGTGTGGTGTGCAGCCCGAGCAGCACCCAGAGCATCGAGCCATAGGCGTTCGTGTCCCAGTAGATGTTCAGCGCCGGGAATTCGAACCAGCGCACGACAAGCGGGGCCAGACCGAGCAGCGACATCACCACCAGCCCGATCCGCACCGGCACGATCGCGCATTGCTTGGCGTAGCCGTGGAGGATGTGGTTCGGCACCACGCTGATGATAAACAGGATGGTGACGATCGTCCCGGGCCAATGGTTGGGTTCCGGGGCGCTTAGACGCCAATTGGGCCACAAGGTCGCGAGATAGAGATAAGCGCCGGCGGCCAACGCAAAGCCCATGCCTTCCAGCGCCATGAAGCCGAGCGTTCCCCACCAGGTCGGGCTGCGCGGACCATGTCCAAAGGTTGGGAGGTCCGAAAGATCCAAGCTGGGACGCTCACTCATCCCTCATCCTCCGGGTCGTCCTTGGGCCAGAACCAGCCGATCAAGGTGATGGCGATCGGCGCGGCGCCCCAGACGATCGCCCAGGGCGTGAAGATCGAATAGACAAACGTACCGCCGACAGCGATTGCCGCCAGCAGCGGCCAGATCGACGGTGTCGCCGATTTCTCGCGAATGTCGGGGTGGGCTTCCGCCACGGTTGAGATCAACAGCTCACGGACATCGACGCGGAGTCCGGTCGCCACAGGCGGCGCCTCGCGTTCGGCCCAGAGCGGCTCGACGTGTGTGACAATCGGTATCCGCGCGAAATTATAGCTTGGCGGCGGCGAAGACGTCGCCCATTCGAGCGTACCGGCATCCCAGGGATTGTTTCCGGCCAGTGCGCCCTTCAACGCGCCGTGTACAAGATTGAACGTGAACAGTACGAAGCTGAGGAAAAAGAGCACCGCGCCGGCGCTGATGAACAGGTTGATGTTGCCCCAGCCAAGCTCGGCCGGATAGGTGTAGACCCTTCGTGGCATGCCCCAGAGCCCGACGAGATGCATTGGGAAAAAAGCCGCGTTGAAGCCGATGAAAGCCAGCCAGAAATGCCAGCGCCCGAGACGCTCGCTCATCATGCGGCCGCTGATCTTGGGGAACCAGAAATAGGCGGCGCCCAGCAGCGGGAAGACCGAACCGCCGATCAGCACGTAATGGAAATGGGCGACGACGAAATAGGTGTCGTGCACCTGGAGGTCCAGCGGCACCGAAGCGAGCATGACGCCGGTGAGGCCGCCGATGACGAAGATGAAAAAGAAGCCGAACACGAACAGCAGCGGCGTGCGGATCACCGGCCTGCCGTCCCACAAGGTTGCCAGCCAGCAGAAGATCTGAACGCCATTGGGGATGGCGATCAGCATGCTCGACGCGGTGAAGAAGCTGGCGCCGAGCTTGGGTAGCCCCGTCGCGAACATGTGATGGACCCAGAGGCCGAACGAAAGGAAACCGACGGCAATCAGCGACAAGACCAGCCCGAGATGCCCGAACACGGGACGCCGGGCGAAGACCGGGATGATCGCGGAGACCATGCCGGTCGCCGGCAGGAAGATGATGTAGACCTCGGGATGGCCAAAGAACCAGAACAGATGCTGGAAGAGCAGTGCGTCGCCGCCCTCGGCGGGGTTGAAGATATGTGTGCCGACCAGCCGGTCGAGGATCAGGAAGGTCGAGGTGATCATCACCGCGGGCATGGCGAAGACGACGACGAAGGAGGTAACCAGCATTGCCCAGACGTAGAGCGGAATCCTGTCCAGCGACATGCCGGGGGCTCGCTGCTTGAACACGGTGACGATGGTTGCCACCGCGACGGCCAGTGAGGAAACTTCTGTGTAAGTGATCATCTGGGCCCAGACGTCGGCCCGCTTGCCCGGCGCGAATTCGGGGCCTGACAGCGGCACATAAGCAAACCAGCCGACGTCGGGCGCCATGTTGAGCGCGAAAGACACCCAGGCGAATATGCCGCCTGAAACATAGATCCAGTAGCTGAACGCGTTCAGGCGGGGAAAGGCGATGTTGCGGCTGCCGACCATCAGCGGCACGAGATAGATGCCTGTCGCCTGCACGATGGGCACGGCGAACAGGAACATCATGGTTACGCCATGCATCGTGAACAGCTGGTTGTAGAGGTCCGGGTCGATCAGACCGCGCTGCGGCCCTGAGAGCTGGATGCGCATGGCGACAGCGTTGAGCCCGCCCAGGCACAGAAACACGAAGGCGGTGATCAGATAGCGCCGTGCGACGACCTTGTGGTCGACGCTCGACAGCGCGCCGATGATGCCGGGAGGCGTGCGCCATGTCCGCGCCAGCCAGCGATCCAGGTTGGCATCGTCCATGCCGGTGTCGCGCGGTCCGTCATGCTCGGGTGCGACGTCGCCTGTGGCGGGCGTTTCGCGCGGCAGGTCGCGTTCGCTTGTGAGATCCGCGCTGCTCATTTAAGCGCCTCGAGATAGGCGACCATGGCGTTGAGTTCGTCGCCGCTGAGCTCCACCACCGGCATGTGGGATCCGGGCTTGATGCCCTGTGGGTCGGCTATCCAGGCGGCGAGGTTGCCGCGGCTCATCGTCAATGTCCCGGCGGCAAGCGTCTGCCGGCTGGCTATATGGGTGAGGTCGGGGGCGACCGTACCTCCGGCAGGCGTGCCGCCTATTCTGTGACACATCACGCAAGGGCGCTTCAGAAACAGATCCTGGCCGGCCTTGGCCTCGTCCCCCGTCGGAGTAGCGGCCGGCTGCAACTGGTCGTTCCACCAGGCGTCGAACTTCGCACGCGGCTCGGCGATGATGAAGGTGCCCATGTTTGCGTGCTGCGCCCCGCAGAACTCGGCGCATTGACCTCGGTAAACACCAGGCTTGTCTGCCTTGAGGTCGAGCACGTTCATGTGGCCGGGAATGAGGTCGAGCTTGCCCGAAAGGCTCGGGATCCAGAAGGAATGGATGACGTCGGTCGAGGTCAGAAGAAGCCGCACCGGCTCCCCGGCGGGGATATGGATCTCGTTCGCCGTGGTCAGGATGCGGCTTGGCGTGGCATCCTCATAGCGCACCTCCCACCACCATTGATGGCCGGTGACCCGAATGGTCAGTGCGGCATCCGAGCCGATCGCGGCGAGCGTCCTGTTGGCGAAGAAGCTCAGCAAGGTCAGTCCGATCAGGACAATGGCGGTCAACCCGACGGCGGTCATCACCGCGCGCAGCTTCCGGTCGTCGGCGCCGGCCTTGATCGCGAGCGGCTCCGCCTGCGCGCGCGACCGCATCATCAAGGGCACGACGAGGGCGATCATCACCAGCACCCACACCACGGCGCAGAGCGCGGTGAAGAACCAGATCAGCCATGCCAGTTCGCTCGCCGCAGGACCTTTCGGGTCGAGGGCGGATTGCCAGCCCGCGCATCCCTGGAGCAACAGAGCGCCGGCGGTGGCGAACGCCATCGAGACGAGACGTTTCACGGCGACTTCCCCAGCGTGGCCGCGTCGGGCATGCGGTTTTCCGACGGATGCGCCATCATGTCGTCATTGCGTTGCGGCGCGGCGGAAGACGGCGCGTTGCCGCTCAGCGAGCGCACGAAAGCCGCAAGCTCCCAGATCTGGTCGTCGGGAATCTTGTCGCGGAAGCTCGGCATGCCGTTTGGCCGACCGTCGCGGATCGTGGCATGGATGCTTTCGATCGAGCTGCCATAGAGCCACTTCTGGTCCATCAGGGCCGGCCCCATGCCGCCGCCGCCATTGGCGTGGCATCCCGAACAGTTGAACCAGCCGAAAAGCCGTTTCCCTTCGCTCATGTGGAAGGCGTTGGCCTCGAAGCTCGCCGCCTTGTTGTCGCTGGCGGGGGGGCGCTGTCCGCCGGGCTCCAGCGTGGTCACAGGCGTCGGCTGCTCGCCCGATCCGAGCGCCGATTGCGGGCGCGTGTCACGTTCCTCGCGCTGGCAGGCAGCGAGCGCCAGGACTGGAAACAGGAGCATGGCCACCGCGGCTCTCATCGCACCGGGCTCCCCGAGGGATCGAGGCGGGGCACGCCATACTGTGACAGCAAGGCATCTATCTCGCCCTTGTGCCTGGACAGGGCGCCATTGACATCGCCGCGCAGCGCATCGTCTTCGCGGCGGACGCCCATCGAGATGTCATAGATCATCGGCAGTTGCGGTCCATCGATGCGGGGCGCAACCGGCGTGATGCGGAGCGGCACCTTCTGCCTTGCGGCGAAGTAGCCGGCGAGGGGGCCCCAGACCACGGCAAGGTCGATCTCGCCACTCGCCACCGCTTCGACGATGCGCGCCGGCGGGTTGGGGGCGGAATAATCGCCATAGACCGGATAGCCAACGAGGTGCCCGACGATACCGCGGCGGCCAAGCGCCTGGACCGGAGGCGAATTGGCGCCATCGTCGCCGATGAGCTGAACACCGATCCGCATGTCGCGCAGCCGCGGATCATTGAACGATGCTACGTCGGGGCCGTCCCTGCGGGTGACGAAGACATAGGACGATCGGTAGTAGGGCGTGGTGGTGCGCAGCATTTCGAGGTTGCTCGGCGTGCCCGGCACGAGATCGCACAGGCCCGCCTTCAGCGTGTTGCGGATGAAGCCGCGACGCTGCGCCCACCAGGTATAGGTCAGCTTGGCGCCGAGATCGGACGCAACGATTTCGGCGATCCTGTTCTCGAAGCCCTGACCTGCCGCGTTGGAGAACGGCAGGTTGTTCGGATCGGCGCAGACCCTCAGCTCACGTGCGTCGGCTGTGGCCGTCAAGAACACGAAGGCGATCGCGGCCATGCCGATCGCCAGCCGTTGACACCCCTTTCGCGCCGGACCTACGGTCAAGTACAATCCATCAAGGCAGCCGGAACACATAAAGCGTGCCTCCCGAGGTTGTCGCGTTCTTCAGATCCTTCATGGCATTGACGAAACCGAGCGCGGCGGTGGCGTCACGCGGGTCAAGATCGCCCGATACAATGGCGCCGGCCCAGCCGCCGACGCCTGAGAGGATGGCGACATATTGGTGCCCGTCGGGACCGCGATAGGTGATGGGCTGGCCGATGATCCCGGACGAGGTCTTGAACTGCCAAAGCAGGTCTCCGGTCTTGGCGCTGACCGCCTTGAACCAGCCTTCCATCGTGCCATAGAAGACAACGTCGCCGGCGGTCACTACCGCGCCGCTCCACACCGGGAGATTCTCCTTGAGGCTCCAGGCCGGTTTCTCTGCGGCGATGTCCCAGGCGGTGAAGGCGCCGCGATTGCCGCCAGGCCCTGGTATCATGCGGACGTTCATGCCCACATAGGGCGTGCCGGCGATGTAGTTCACCTCGACGCCTTCTTCATCCATGCACAGATTGTTGTGCGGGATGTAGAGCAGGCCGGTCTTCGGCGAGAACGCGGAAGGCTGCCAGTCCTTGAGGCCAGACGCCGTCGGACAGATATCGCGAACGACCTTGCCGGTGCCGGTCTTCTTGTCCGGATTTACGATCAGCCGGCCGGTTTTCAGATCCACGCCTTTGCTGGAGTTGACCGGACCAAAGGGTTTTGCCGACAGCACCTCGCCGGTGGTCCGGTCGAGGATGTAGAGATAGCCGTTGCGCTCCGGCCGGATCAGCACCTTGCGCGGCTTGCCCTGCCAGGTCATGTCGAGCAGGATCTGCTCGTTGATGCCGTCATAATCGTGGAGGTCGTGCGGGCTCCACTGATAGAACCATTTCGCCGCGCCGGTGTCGGGATCGCGCGCGAAAATGCCAGACGTCCACTTGTTGTCGCCCGGCCGCAAATCCGGATTCCATGGTCCGGGATTGCCGGTGCCGTGGAAGATCAGGTTCAGATCGGGATCATAGGAAATCCAGCCCCACATGTTGCCGCCGCCGATCTTCCAGGCTTCCGGCGGCCACGTCGTGACGCCAAGATCCTTGCCTTTGTCCATGTCGTAGTGCGGCTTGAAGTCCGGTCCGATCAGCACGTCCTTGTCCGGCCCGGTGCTATAGGCGATCCAGACGACATGACCGTCGCCGGCGTCGAGCGCCTTTACCCAGCCGCGAACGCCCATCTCGCCGCCGGAATTGCCGACCAGCACTTTGCCCTTCACCACAAGCGGCGCCATGGTGATGGTCTCGCCGATGTTGATGTTGCCGACATGAGTGTTCCAGATCGGCTTGCCCGTGTTCGCATCAAGGGCAATCGTGTGGCCGTCCAGCGTATTGAAAAAGATGCGCCCGTCGGCGAATGCCACCCCGCGGTTGACGACGTCGCAGCAGGCCACTCCCTGTGCCGCCGGCTCGGGATTGGGTTCGTACTTCCACTTCATCGGGGCGCCGGGCTTGGAGAGATCGAGCGCATAGACGAAGTTGGGAAAGGGCGTCACGATATACATGGTGTTGCCGACGACCAGCGGCGCTGCTTCCTGGCCCTTGTTCACGCCTGTCGAGAACGTGAACGCGACCTGCAGGTTCTTGACGTTGCCTTCATTGATCTCGGAGAGGTCGCTGAAGCGCGTCGACGCGTAGTTCTTGGCCGGCATCGTCCATTGGCCGTCATCGGGTGGCGAAGCTGCGGCTGGCGGTACGATCGCTGGTGTTTTAGGAGGCTCGGACGCAGCGCCCAGAAGCAGCAGGCATGCGAGCAGCGTCACCAGAAGGATAGCGCCAAAGGAATTCCCGGCTGCCAATTTGCGGGTACGTCGTTCTACGTCAACGCGCGTTAATGCCAACTGCGGCATAGCTTTCATTTATTGATCGAGCCTCCCACGCCGGCGCCGAGTTCGGCGGCGATGTCGGCCTCCGTTCCGGCGCAAAGCGGATGGCCCCAGCCTGAAGCGCTTTTGCCGCCGGGGTCCAGATCGTAGACAATGGCATCCTTGCGATTTGGATTGACGCCTGCCGGGACCTTGTCGAAGCCGAGCGCCGCGCGGATACGCCAGGCGACATTGTGATCGGCGCATGAGGAATCGCCTGAAACGCCGAGGCCGCCGACAATGCTCTTGCCGTCGTAGAGGGCAAGCCCGCCGCCAAACACCACGACGCCTCCGATCGGCTTGCCGACGAGCGGGTCGCCGGCGCTTCCGAACGTTTTGGGATCGCCCGTATAGGCCGCGGCCTGGTTGACGGGATTGGTCTCCTGCAGGCCAAATAGCGGCCCGCCCGGCTGCACCCCCGCATAGAGATTGGCCGTAGAGAGGGCCATCTGAGCCAGGCTGAGACCGTTGGCCGTGTTGGCTTTCTCCGCTGCTATGAGCCGACTTCCCGGCCATTGCGAGTCGGGGGTGGGGCCGCTGAACGCAATCGCGCAGACAGTGCCGTCACGGGCAACGATGGCTGCCCATTCGTTGGTTTCAAAGCCGCCATTGGCTGGTCCGCCGCTTGCCTTCACGTTGGCTTTGAGGGCTGCAAGCAGCTTATCGTGATCGGCCGGACAGGGCTCCTGCGCCATGGCATCGTGCCCATGGAACAGGCCACCCATCAGCACCAGCAGGCCAAAAAGAGGTACGAAAAGCTGCGAGCGATACATTGTCCTGGCATTCGTTTACATAACAAGGACCACCCCGGCAGACCGCAGAATGCGAGGATACGTCCAGTGCGTCAGTGCCTAACTCGCGTAATGCTTCTATGTTCCTGCTTTGCATAAAATTCATGCAGTTGGATTTGGGTGCAGGTGTTCAATCAAAGCATGGGACCTGGATACCCGTGGCCACAGGCCAAGCGGTGAGGCAACGCGGCTGATCCAGGAAAATGCGATCGGGATGGCGCAGACGCACCCGCCCTGACAAACGCTGTTGCCTTGTCACGGCGTTCGACGATGGATGATCTCTTCAATAAGTTTCGCGTCGGCTTCGTACTCCGCGGCCCGCGCAGCCATTTGGCTGGCCAGGCTGTGTCTTTCCCGCGCGGCTTCGCGTTTTGCCGTACGTTTCGCCAACTCAGCCCGCTGCTGGTTCGCTCTTAAAAGGCTCCAAAGAGCCTGCTCCGCATCGTCAGCCTGGGCCTGCATCAAAACGTCTGCCCCGAACGCATGTCCGGTGTGGCAGCGGTAACGGGTAATCGGCCCGTCTTCTATCTCCCATAGGGGGCCATGACATTCGGGGCAGACAAATGTCGAGGGGGCGCCAAGCTGGCCTTCGGTCAGTTCCATTGTGCTGTGCTCCTGAGCTGCAATCGCTGCCTCAAGGCGGATGCCGGACGGGATTTCTGGTGTCGGTCCTGCGATTTCGGAAGCAAGCCTGTGCAACAGGCCAGCCATTTCGGACAGAGGGACGCAATGGTCGATTTCCACATTCTGCAAGGCGCTCAGCGGCATGTCGGGTACTGCAGCGTCGCCGGGGTCCTGGACTACGCTGACGCCTCCGCACATCTTGATTGCGTGCAGGCCGGCGGTGCCGTCGGAGAGGCTGCCTGTGAGCACGACGCCGATCACGCTGCCGCCAAAGCTGCAGGCCGCCGATCGAAACAGGGGGTCGATGGCGGGGCGCGCCAGGTTCTCGCGCGGCCCGCGCCGCAGCAGCATATGATCGTCATGTAACAGAAGGTGAGCTCCGGGCGGTGCAACGAAGATGTGCCCGTTTTTAACCTTCATGCCGTTGGAGGCATTTGCAACGGGCATGTTGGCAGCGCGACCGAGAATGTCGCCGAGGTAACTCGTGGGACCAACGTGCTGTACGACGAGGAGAGCCGCCGGAATGTCCGGCGAAAGATCGCGGACAAGTCTCTTCAGCGCGTCGACGCCGCCGGCCGATGCTCCGATTGTCACGATGCACCGGTTCTTGCAACCGTCGGGACGGACCTTGTCCGGCTGGCCCGCACGCTCCGAATCTGATCGTGGTGCGGCGGTGGCCATGGTTGCTTCACCCACATTCAGCACAGATGTCGATGCGAGCGCTCCGGCCAGTCCGTTGCTGGTCGGGCGCCCTGCCTTCGTCGGTGTTAGCTTCCGGCCGCATCGCGGAACATAAATGCCCGCAATGATGTCGGCTCTGTACTAACGCCTACGTGCGCGTTTGACAGCAGCCTCTGCCACGGCCGGGGCCTCCTGAATGCTTGCCGCGCCGCCGAAATCGGCGTTCTTGGTACGGCCAGCTCCCGGGCCCGCTCCTAGATCAGCGCCTGTTGTCGGATCGGAAGCCGGATCGGAAAGCGTACGGTCGGCCATCCTGGCCACCACCTTCATGTCTTTGGCCCCCAGCTTGACAGTTGCCAGGCCGTCTCCGCCGTCGACGGGCATCACCTCTTCAAGGTCATCGATCCGATCCCACTCTTCGCCGGAATTCCATGGGCCAGCGACATCGCCGTCGCCTTGAGAGGTGTTGACATACATGCTGGCGTACTTCTCTACGCCTGGGAGCTTGCCGGAAGGGAAATTGTTTTCGATCGCGTAGAGTGCTTTCTCAAACGACTTCTGGTGCGCGATCTCGCGGGTCATCAGGAAGCCGAGCGCGTCCTTGATTCCCGGGTCGTCGGTGATGTTGATGAGGCGTTCGTAAACGATCTTGGCGCGGGCTTCGGCGGCGATATTCGACCGCAAATCCACCGTAGGTTCACCGCGCGAGTCGACATAGGCCGCGGTCCAGGGAACGCCGGCTGAGTCGCACAGCGCGGGAGCGCCGCCGAACAGAATTGATTCCTTGGCTGTTGTGCCGCTGGCGCCGATCATCAGGTAAAGGTCGGCTTCCTTCATTTGGCCCTCGGCCAGCTGTGCCTTGAGCCCCTTGTTGAGCATGGTGACGATTGATCCCACCACTTCGAGATGGCTGAGTTCTTCGGTCGCAATATCGAGCAACATGTCGCGACGGCCAAGATCGTCCTCGCCAAGCCCTTGCGTGAAATAGCGCATGGCCGCTGCAAGCTCGCCATCGGCGCCGCCGAACTGTTCCATGATCATGCAGGCCAGGCGAGGATTCGGCTCCGAGACGCGAACGGTGTATTGCAGGCGCTTGTTGTGCATGAACATGGACATCTCTCCGGTTAGATCATCCGAACATCCCGGCAAGTTGATTGTTCCATCCGGCCATCGGCCAGCGAGCATTTTTACGGTAACTTCAGTGTTGAGCATCGCAGGGAGCCAGAGGCGGCATTTATTTCTCCGACCGGTGACCGGCGGCAACGAGACTTCGATCGTGCTGCGCCATCACAGCAATGAGCAAGGCCGCGGATGGGCAAGAGGTAGACAAAATCTGGAGGGATACTGGCTCGGAAAAGTGAAGCCGGGCCATATTAATACGATGTCGGTGTCGACACCTTCGGCCCGTTTCGCCGCACACCTTACGCGGCAAACGCCGGGTTCGGTCACACGGCGAGCGTCGCGGGCTGTTGCCCGTTCACTTTCGATCCAGCACCTTCCGGACTTTCTCTGCCAATTCGTCGATCGTGTAGGGCTTGGTCAAAAGTTCGGTTCCGAAATCGAGCGTGCCGTTGTGGACAATCGCATTTCGTGTGTAGCCGGTGGTGTAGAGCACTTTTAGCGACGGGTGCATTGTCTTGACCTGATCCACCAACTCCCGGCCCGACATCTCCGGCATCACCACGTCGGTGAACAGAAGCGACGGCACTTGCCCGCTTTCGACGGCCACCAGCGCTTCGCGTGGACCTTGCATTTCCAGCACGGAGTAGCCCAGTTCCCGCAGCGCTTCCGCGGCCATCAGCCGGACGCGATCTTCATCCTCGACAACCATGATGATCTCGTCTGCACAGCCGGGGTGCTCGCCTGCCACGACGTCGATTTGGCTGTCGAGCACGCCATGGTGCGAGCGCGGCAAATATATTTTCAAGGTGGTTCCGATGCCCTGCTCGGAATAGATCTTCACACTGCCGCCGGACTGGCGAACAAACCCATAGACTTGGCTGAGTCCCAGCCCGGTGCCTTTGCCGACCCCCTTGGTGGTGAAGAACGGATCGAAGGCTCTTGCGACAACATCAGCAGTCATGCCCGTTCCTGTATCGGTGACCGCTATCATCACATACTGGCCGGAGGGGATCGCGTTCTCCCTGGCATAGCGATCGTCGACGTGGGCGTTTGATGTCTCGATCGTCAGCTTGCCGCCAGCAGGCATGGCATCCCTTGCGTTGACGCAGAGGTTGAGCAGCGCGCTTTCCAATTGCCCTGCGTCGGCCTCGACATGCCATAGGCCCGCAGCGAGCACGGTCTCGATCTGGATGGTCTCGCCAAGCGTCCGGTTCAGCAATTCGCTCATGCCGGAGACGAGGCGATTTGGATTCAGCCGCTTCGGCGCCAGTGGTTGCTGGCGGGAAAAGGCGAGCAGTCGCCTGGTAAGTTCTGCGGCACGTTGTGCTCCATCGATCGCGCCGGTTACGAATTGGTGGACGTTGGTATCGCCGTTTCTGAGCTTGCGCTGCACAAGGTTCAGGCCGCCGATGATGACGGCCAGCATATTGTTGAAGTCGTGCGCGATGCCACCGGTGAGCTGTCCGACAGCTTCCATCTTCTGGGCTTGGCGCAGGTGCTCTTCTGCTCTGGCGCGTTCCGCAACTTCATCTTTGACACGTTGTTCGAGCGTGCCGTTGAGTGTCTGCAGCGCCTTGAACAGCCGGGAGTTGTCGATGGCTGTCGCGGCATGGCCGGCAAGCCCCAGCAAGGCCGCTTCTTGCTGTTCGGCGAACACGCCGGTCTCTGAATGACCAAGGAAGAGGCCGCCCAGGACCTCGCCCGAACGCGAGACGACCGGCACGGCGAGATAGGAACGCACCGGCAGATGGCCCTCCGGCATTCCCTTGCGGGGCCAGTTCTTTCCGTAACGCGGATCGGTGAGGATATCGTCGGAACGCACCACGTTTGTGCCGCGGAAAGTGGGCTCGAACACCGCGGTGTTGCGCGGCATCGGAAAGTTTTCGAAAGCAGAACGAGGTGCCCCGAAAGGGCGTAGAGCACATAGCTGTCGCCCTTGTCGTCGATCACATTGTAGAAGAAAGCTCCAAATTGTGCGCCCGACAGCACCACGCCGGCGTCGGTTACCGTCTGGACAATTCGCTCCACGTCAAGCTCGGCCGCCACGGCTGCCGCAGTGGCGTTCATCAACTGAAGCTGATGCTCCACCCGCTTTCGCGCGGTGACATCAACCACGGTGCCGATGAAGCGGATCGCACGGCCGGACTGGAAAAGCGCTTCCCCCGTTGCGGCAATCCAGCGCTCCTTGCCATCCCGAAGGCCGATCGTCCGGTATTCGATGTCGTAGCGGGAGGGGGTGCCCGGCGCGAGCGACTGGCGTACGGCCTCGTCGGCCCGTGCGCGATCTTCCGGGTGGAGGCCCGCCAGGAAGGCGCTTTCATATGTCACCTCCGCGTCCGGCGGCAAACCAAAAAGGGCTTTGCACCGGTCGTCCCAACGCAGCACTCCGCTGATGGGATCGTAATCCCAGGTGCCAATAGCGGCCGCGTCGGTGGCAAGCCTCAGCCTCTCCTCGCTGGCCCGTGCCGCCTGTTCCGAGCGAACGCGCTCGATGTGAGCCCAGGACCGCTCCGTCACCTCGGTCAGCAAGGACAGTTCGCGTTGCGACCAGACGCGGCGCTGCTTGTCGTGGATGGCCATCAGGGCAGTCAGTCGGCCTTGTTTGACCAAAGGCATACAGATGGTTGCCGTTATCCCGATATCCTGAAAGGTCTTCGCTTCCTCGGGAGCAATTTCCTCAAGGTTGTTGTTGATGATAAGCGGCTTGTTGGCGCTGAGGTTGGTGACAGCCAGGCGACCGAAATCGGCAAGACTGTAATATCCCCTGATGCTGGGCGAGCCAGGTGCGCTCCAATCACCGCGGATGGTGAAATGGTCTTGGTCCTGCTCCATGTCGGCATAGGCGCAAATCGAGACGCCAAGATGTTCGCCGAGGAGCCGAGTGGTGATCTGCATGACAGCATCGGCGTCGGCCGCGAGGGCTATCTCCCTGCCGAGGCGGTCGAGAAAAGCAAGGCGTTCGGCGTTCTCACGCAGGGCCAGTTCGGCGCGAAGGCGTTCTATCGCCGTACGCGTCCGGTCCGCGACTGCCGAAATGAGGGCTATTTCCTCCGTCGCCCAGCGTCTGGGCGCGGAGTGGTTCAGGTATAACAGCGCCACCAGCCCGCCATGCTCGGTAACGGGCATGTTGATGACGGATTGGGCGCTGATGGCTTTGAGTGCCTCCGCATGGCCGCTGGTTCGCGGATCTGTCTCGGCGTTTTCAAAGACAACGGTTTCGCCTCGCTTCAAATCCTCGACATACGTGCCGTAGTTCCTGAAATTCAACGTCCCAGCCAGGCTTTTGATTCCTGGCGCGTTCCAGTCCCTGTCGATGGTGATCGTTTCTTTCTCTAGATCGATCGTGCCGTATCCGGCTCGGCTGATGCCAAAATGGTTCCCTAGCAGTTCCGCGGCTGCGTAGGCCAGTTCTGCGGGATCCGTAATGTCGCGGATCCGGTCGCCCAGCGCTGCCAAAAGCTCGAAGCGCTGCAGTTCAGATCGCCGATTGCTCGAAGTGGCCCCCATATCGCCCCCGTTTGCCCGGACTTAAATGCAGTCTGCGGCCAAGAGTTCCCGCAGGACGGCAGTTTCTTGGCGGGCCGGTCAGCCGAACACGCCGCACCGGTCATAAGTTAATGACAGCTTGGCGCGCTGTGGCGGATAAAGGGGAAACCAGCGGGCACTTGACGAGCTCCCGCTGGCTGGGTGCCCGAACCGCACTTCACTCGTTTGGAGACGTTTTGATGCTTGACCGACCCATTCTTACGAATACGGACGCTCTCTATCCAGACGACCTGAAAACGCTTCGGTCGGTTTTCGACGCGCTGTGTGAGGAATTTGAGATTTCGTCGGACACTACCGCGGCAGAATCCATCGCGAGAGAGCTGGTCAGACTTTTCCAGACCGGGATGACGGAAGCGGCCATGCTGATCATTGCCGTGCGCGCACGTTGGCAGGGTGATTGGAAAATGGGAGGCAGCAGCGCTGCCCAGGCTTAACGGTCCCAACTCCATGGAGAAGGCCTACTTTAGCCGCTTGAGCCGGTTGTACAGCGTTGTCTTGTCTGGCGGAACAAGCTTTCGCCCCGAGAGTTGGGGTCGGCAGATAGTTTCCAACAGGCACGGGCATGGCGTTCGACAGAGATGGACCGAAACTCGCGACCGGGTTGCTCGCGGCCTCGTTGGCGGCGCTGGCGGCATACAACGCCATCCGCGCCAAACGTGCGATTGCCGGCCGGGCATGCGGACGTGTGATGGAGATCTATGGTGTGCGCCTGCATTTTATCGAAGCCGGAACCGGCATGCCGCTGCTTCTCCTGCATGGCAATGGATCCATGGCGGAGGATTTCAAGTCGAGCGGCATCTTCGATGAGGCGGCAAAGACCTACCGGGTGCTTGCATTTGATCGTCCCGGTTTTGGGCGAAGCTCACGGCCGCGCGGCCGGCGTTGGTCCGCTCGCGACCAAGCCGACCTTATACATGCCGCCGCCTGCGGGCTGGGTATAGAGAAATACCTCGTGCTTGGACATTCCTGGGGAGCTTGGATCGCCCTCGAATTGGCGCGCAGGCATTCTCAATCGGTCGCCGGCATCGTGCTGGTCTCGGGCTATTACTATCCGCCGCCGCGGCTGGATCTTGCACTGGCCGCACTCCCTGCACTGCCTGTGATCGGCACCGCGTTTCGTCACACCTTGCTGCCGCCGCTTGTAAGGCTTGCTTGGCATTGGGCAATGGAGAAGATCTTTAAACCCGCCGTCGTCGCCGGCGAGTTCGCCGCACTTGCCAAAGATGTCGCCAGCCGCCCTTCCCAACTGCGGGCGGTTTCTCTGGAGACAGCATCGATGCTGGCCGCGTCCCTGTTGGGAAAAGCCAACTATAGGGACATTGCCGTGCCCACCGGCATCATGGCGGGATCCGGGGACCGGTTGTTCGACGCGCAACGCGATGCACGACGCTTGCACGCGGAAGTCGGTGGGTCTCTCCTTGACGTGGTTCCGGGGGCCGGCCACATGGTTCATCAGAGCGCCCCGCAAGCGGTGGTTGGCATGGTGCACACTATTGCAGGCCGGCACGCCTTGTTCCAAGCGGGCCGCCGGCAGCGACCCAAGTCGCGTGCCGACGAGTTCAAGGCAGATTCGGCCTCGCGGGAGCCACCGGCGATAAGCGAGGCCGCTTGCACGGAATGATCTCCAAACGGGGCTTTCAAATGAGCGACCAAGGTCCAGCCGACATGCAGTCGGTGCTCCACCAGAACATACAGGCCCTGGTCGAGCACAGGCGGCAGCAAGAGGAGCACCAAGGCGTTCAAGCGTGGGTCGCCGGCGCTGTTTCGCGCTTCGCGGGAAGCATGACTTTCGTCTATCTGCACCTTGCAATTCTTGTCGTCTGGGTCCTCGCGAACCTTGGCGCGATACCAGCCGTCCCAGCCTGGGACCCGACTTTCGTGATCCTGGCCATGGTCGCCTCGGTTGAGGCAATCTTCCTGTCTACTTTCGTGCTGATCAATCAGAACAGAATGGCCGCCCACAGCGAGCGCCGAGCCGAACTGGATTTGCAGATCAGCCTTCTGAACGAACATGAAACCACGCGGCTGATCGAGATGGTGGCTGCCTTGACGGCGCGTCTGAATATCTCGACCCCGGCCGACAAAGAGCTGCCGGAACTCGCCGAGAATGTGGATCCCCAAAAGGTGATGACGCAGATCCAGCAAGCTTCTGGAGATCAGGAGAACGCTTGATCAAAGCGACCTCGTCGGCAACGGTTAAGCGTCGGCTACAACCTGTAATTCAGCCTCATTGTCCAAGGCTGTCGAAGCAGCTAAGCCGGTGTCGGCCTTTTCCAGGGTGGCTTCCCGACGTCACAAGTCCGCCGCGCAATCGAGGCAGCGTAGAGCTTCGATAACCAACAGGCTGCTGCGCGTCAGATGGAACCAAGTTGACGCCGAACTCGTATTAGCGGTGGCGGCTTGGGGAGATTCCGGATGAGCGAAGGTGCTGTTCTGATCGTCGAAGATGAGACAATGATCCTGCTCGACCTCGAGTCAGCTTTGGAGGAGGCCGGCTTCCAGGTCGTCGGCACTCGGAGTGCCGCCGACGCGCTGGCGGCTTTCGACCCCGATCCGACCAAGTTCAAGGCCGTGCTCACGGACATCCGTCTGGGAGCAGGACAGTCGGGGTGGGAGGTCGCTCGGCACTTGCGAAGGTCCAACTCGACCATCCCGGTTGTCTATATCAGTGGCGACAGCGCGGTACACTGGGGAGCGGAAGGCGTGCCCAACAGCATAATGATCACCAAGCCCTTTTTTCTGCCGCAGATCATAACTGCCGTTTCTCAACTTTTAAACGCGCAGCAAGGTGCAGAAACTCACCTCTAGGAATCCGACCGCGGCTCCACGAAACCACCGAACATTCTTTCTTCGGCCAATCGGCGCCGTCCCCGCGTAAAGCGTTCGCGTCTGCTTCGGTCAAATGTCGGCGGCCTCAACCAGATGTCGACCTCAGCTCCTTTCCCTCGCCACCGGCTCGCATCCACTCGGAAGCCCTCCCGAAAGCAGGGGCGCTCATTGGTTGAGCTTTCGGTCGAGTTCGTCAAGCAATGACCGATGCTCGCTGGGCATGTCCGTATCTGTCGGCAGATCCAGCAACTGGCGAAGCTGGCGACGATTGGCGTCCGATGAAATCCACTCCCGTATGAGGCGGGCTATGACCTTTTGTTGTGCCTTGCCGATTTCTTCCATGTTAGATTCCGAGCTTGTCCGTTGGACGAACTCGGCGGCTCTTTGATGGTTCCCCGTCCTGTACACAAATCGAGGCACAATCTATGGGTTAATGCATGTCGCTCAAAAGTGGCCCTGGTTTTGAGACACGACATGCCAGTGGATGTTTGCAGTCCCAGTCCGCTCGCCTAACGCTGCGCGTAGGGTGCAAATTTATACGTTCGATTTTACCCGAAGCGAGAGGCTTAGCCGCAAAATCTTGGCGCCATTTTCATCGCGCACTTCGATAAACAATTGCTGCCCGTCGACGCTCTTCAGTGACTCTCTCGTGAGGTCGACAAGGCCCTCGAATCCCGCGCGGCGGACCTCCTCGAGGCCAGCGCATTCGACACCTATTTCGTCCTCGAAGATGAGATCGCCATCGCCGCTGTCGAAGAAAAATCGTGCCATCGGAGAGCTTCCGTCACTGCTAATCTGCGGGGTTCCTTTGGTGCAGGTAGGTCGTGTCGAAATCTCCTGCGTGAGTGAGGCCAGCCCAGTCCAGTGCGTGAACTTTTGATCCCGAGGTGGCAATGAGACCTCTGCGTCGTAGTTCCTGGAGCATCCGGTTGACGTGGACCGTGGACAAACCCAGTGCATCGCCAAGGGCCGCCTGTGTAATGGGAATATCCGCCACGTGATCCTCAATGCGCCCCATAGAGCGCAAGCGAAAAATCAGTTCGCACAGGATGTGAGCCATGCGGGTGTATGCCTCGCGTCTTCCCACATTGATGACCCACTCCCTGTAAATCGCGGCATCTATCAACGTCGACCGCCAAAAAGCGGTGGCGATGCGAGGGTGCTGGTCGCAAACGGCACGCAGGGTGTCATGCCGCATGAAACCTATTCGCGCCGGCGTAAGGGTCGAGAAGTTACAATCCATGACCGACAGATGCAGCCCATGCAGATCAGGAATGTCGCCGGCGACGAAGAATGATGTGATTTGTCGCTTTCCTTCGCCCGTATGTTTGGTGGAACCGACCAAGCCATCAAGAACGACAAACGAGTAAACAGGACGGTCGCCCTCACGCACCAGATCGTGGTTGGCCGAATATTCCTTCTCCTGGATCGGAATGCCTTTCAGAACGCCGATGTCGGCCTCTCGAAGATCCGAGATGGTCTGAAGCTTGCGAATGAGTACATCCGAGGATGAGGTGGGGAACAAATTGACTACCTGGCTGATGTTGGTGATCGAACTATTATCCGCGCCAAAAGTTCCGACTGGCATGGGGACATATGCGCGGCGGCAGAAAGCGCCGCCGTGCGGCATGGTCCCATGCCTGGAGCGTTTTGCCAGCGTCGAGGGTGGTTGAAGATCCCGGAATGATCCAAGCACCAGTTTTTTAGGACAGCCATAGGTGAGCCAGGCAGCAATGCATTAACCTATGACATAGGCTCGGTTAGAAATTGTCCCGCTGGGCAGCCAGCCCCAGGAGTTCGCCGATCACGGCGCAGCTTTGACCCAGTCGCTCCCCCCAATTTCAAGGGCTGCACCCGCAGCCAGTCCTGGAACTCTTTGATGCGCCACCAGGAACGGGGTGGCTCCGCTGACGTTGTCTCAGTGGCAAGGTGAGATTTCAGTGAACAGGCATATTTCGCGGACGGATGTCGAACAAATCGATCACACGGATGACAGCGGGTTTGCGATAGGGCACGGCGGACCGCCATCCTCAGCAATCGCGGTAGCGCTGGCCCGTGGCCTGGAGACCAGTCGGGACAAACACATCATCCATATAGCTCCCTCGGAACGCAGTGCCGAGGAGATCGCCGGCGCCTTGCGTCAGTTCCTGCCTGACGCGGATATCATCTTGCTGCCGTCCTGGGATTGTCTGCCCTACGACAGGGTATGGCCCACACGCGCCAATATGGGGCGAAGGCTTCGCGCGTTGCGTGAGATCGCAACGAAGCCGGATCGCCCGCGCATCGCTGTGATGTCGCTCGAAGCCATTCTGCAGCGGGTGCCGCCTGCTCCGGTCATCGCTGGCGGTTTCACAATTCTGGAGGTGGGACAAAAGCTCGACCGTGACGATTTCAGAACCAGGTCCGAAGCCATTGGCTATGTCGTCGACGAGAGGGTCGACGAACCGGGTGAGATAGCCTTTCGGGGCGATCCCATCGATATTTTTCCTGCTGGCGCGGACGGCCCCGTTCGCATCATCGTTGGTCCCGATGCCTGCATCCGCCAGCTCAAGACCTACGACCCGCTCAGTCAGCTCAGCAATCAGGTTCGAGACTCGATTACGGTCGGACCGGCATCCGAGCTGATCTTTAAAGCTGGTGAGCATCCTGAGTTGACAGCGATGCGCGCGACGTCGATGGAGGAGCGCCTGGTCGCATCGTATGGCGCTATGCCATCCGTCTTCGATGCGGCATCCAGCGCTTCGATCTCCTTCCTTGAAGGGACCGACGGGCAGCCGCTCGGCAGAATTCTGGATCTGGTCGAGGATGCACGTCGTGCCAGGCAGGAGGCAGCCGGAACGAAAAAACCTTTGCCGGGACGATTTTACCTATCCCGTGAAGAGTGGGACGCTGCTCTGCTTAACCGCTGCTGCGTGAGACTTGCCGTTTCTGCCGTGGGAGTTCCCAAATTCTTCCGCCAGGCCCGACCCGGGCATGATTTCGCGGAATTCGTCACAAGGCAGACGAGCGCCGGAGTCAGAGTAGTGTTCACCGGCGATGCCTCTGAATTGCAGCGAGCAGATCGCCTGCTCGATAGGAGACTAGGCCGGCGGGCAGAGGAAGCGGCCGACTTGCCGCAAATCCTTTCGGCCGCAAGGGGCTCTCTTCTCAAGGCTGAATTCGTCCTCGACGAAGGGTTTGTCGACGCGCAATCCAATATCGCCGTGGTGGCCGCATCCGACCTGTTTGGTCCCGCGTTGAAGGCGAACGGGAGCGCGACCACGGGCATACTCGAACCCGAGTTGCGCATTGGCGATGTCGTCGTCCATGAAGACCATGGCCTGGGCGTGCTCGCCGCGGTCGAACAGGTCGAGTTGGCTGGCCAGCAACAGGATGTCGTCAGACTGGAATATCATGGCGGGGCTTCCTTGCTGGTTCCGGTCGACGACTTTGGACGAATATGGCGCTACGGCTCGGAACCGGAGGCAGTGTCCCTTGATCGCCTCAACGGCGAGGGCTGGCCGAAGCGACGCGAAGCTGCGTTGCGCGAGATCGACAGGCTGGCCAAACGCCTCTTGAGTCTTGCCAAAATCAGGTCCAGTCAGCCTGCCGAGATCATAAAGCCCTCCCGCACGGACTTGGCCCGTTTTGCGGCGAGATTTCCCTATACGGAGACGCCCGACCAAGCGGCCGCCATCCGCGCTGTGCTCGATGATCTTTCGTCGGGAAGAACAATGAACCGGCTCGTCTGCGGCGATGTCGGCTTCGGCAAGACAGAGGTCGCCCTGCGTGCTTGCGCCGCCGCCGCTCTCTGCGGGAAACAGGTTGCTATCATAGCACCGACAACGGTGTTGGCACGACAGCACTATGAGACGTTCAGCCGCCGCTTCGCAGGAACCAGCCTGCAGGTCGCCCACCTTTCTAGGATGGTCGGGGCAGCGGAGGCGAGAGCGGCAAAAGAGGGTCTGCGGAGCGGCCAGGTTGCGGTCGTTGTGGGTACTCAGGCCCTGACGTCCAGGAGCGTCACCTTCGCCAATCTTGGACTGCTGGTGATCGACGAGGAGCACCGGTTCGGGGTCAAGTTGAAGCGCGCGCTGCGGACCATGGCGCCTCGCCTCCATACGCTGAGCATGACCGCCACACCGATACCCCGGACGTTGCAATCGGCGTTGTCAGGCATCCAGGACGTCAGCGTTCTAAACTCTCCGCCCGCCAAAAGACGTCCCGTTCGCACGATCTTGGCAGCGTTCGATCCAGCATCGGTGCGCGCGGCCCTTCTGCGTGAATTTCACCGGGGTGGACAGAGCTTTTTCGTGGTCCCGCGGATCGAGGATATTGCCCAGGCCTGTGACCAACTGAACAGACTGGTGCCGGAACTCGGGGTCAAGACGGCGCATGGTGAAATGAAGGGGAGACAGCTGGACGAAGTCATGGTCGGATTCGCCGACGGTGATGGCGACATTTTGTTGAGCACCGACATCATCGAGAGCGGCCTCGATGTGCCGCGGGCCAACACCATCATCGTTTGGCGCCCCGACCGGTTCGGTCTGGCGCAGTTGCACCAGTTGCGGGGCCGGGTCGGAAGGGGGGCGGTGCAGGCCGTAGCGTTTCTTCTGACCCAACCTGGCGTTGAACTGGCCGAAGGCACCAAGGCCCGGCTTTCGACGATGCTTGCGCTCGATCGGCTCGGCTCCGGCCTGGCAATCAGTCAAAGAGACCTCGACCTGCGTGGCGCCGGAGATCTTTTCGGCGAAGACCAGGCCGGGCATATGAAGCTGATCGGAGTGGGCTTGTACGAGCACTTGCTGGAGCGGGCGGTCTCGGCGGCTGGCGGAGGGGCCGACTTCGGCAAGCAACTTGCCGAGATCAATGGCTCGGGAAAGGGGGCTTTTCCCGAGAGCTATGTCGACGAGCCTACGGTGCGCGTTGGCCTCTATGCGCGGCTCTCCCGCATCCGTTCGGAGCCGGACCTCGATACATTCAGCGAAGAGCTCGAGGACCGCTTTGGAGACATGCCTGGCGAAGTAGCCCTTTTGCTGGAATTTACCAGGTTGCGAATAGCAGCGTCGGAATTGGGCGTCGGCAAAGTCGATGTGGGTCCCGAGGCCATCGCGATCACCCCTCGGAACAAGCCGTCCGCGTCCCAATGGCGGAACAGCAAGGCGTTGGGCCTGGACTACCGGAACGGCCGCCTGATTTTCAGGCCGATCCAGCCCAGCGTCTCATGCATCGATGCGGTTCGCTTAGCGCTTGATGCCCTACGCGCAGCCCAGCCAAAGCACGAGATCTGACGAGCCTTTTGTCTCCTGGGGCCATCGGTGCGAATGGCGCTGCGGGCGGCCGTGCGTTCGCGGGTAGCGTTCAAGGCATGGTTCCGGCTTGATGGGGTGTCATGGCAGCCATGTTTTCATTCAGATGGGCCATGATCCAGATAGAGCCCAGAACCACCAGCGCGACGATCAGCACGCCGAAGGCCAGCGCCAGGATGTTGTTGGTGTTGTCCGGCCCGGTGGTCAGGTGCAGAAAGAAGACAAGATGCACGCCCATCTGCGCAACAGCGAGCACCACCAGGGCCGAGATGACCGCGGGCTGGTAAATCAGATCGGTTCGCGCCGCCAGGAATGACGCGATCGTGAGCAGGATGGCCAGCCCGAAGCCGAGCACATAGCCCGAGAGGCCCCCAGCCGTTTCGTGCTCGCTTATGTGTTCCTCGCCCGGCGCTGAATCGCGGCGGTCCTGCAACTCGCCGGTCTTGCTCTCGAACTCGGTCATGACGATGCTCCCAGCAGATAGACCAGGGTGAAGATGGCAACCCAGATGATGTCGAGGGCGTGCCAGAAGAGCCCGAAGCAGTGGAGCCGCCGCAAGATGTCGGGCCGAAAGCCCTTGACCCACAGCTGCGCCATCATCGTTCCCAGCCAGAGCAGGCCGAGACCGACGTGGGCACCGTGGCAGCCAACGAGCGCAAAGAAGGCAGAAAGAAATGCGCTGCGCGAGGGGCCTGCCTGCTCGCCGATCATTGCCGCGAACTCCTGTAGTTCCAGGAACAGGAACGCTGCCCCGAGCAACCCCGTGACGAGAAGCCAGAACTGCGTGGCAGCCATTGATCTGCGACGGGTGGCGAGTGTTGCCACGCCGCCGGTGAAGCTCGAAGTGAGCAGAAGGCCCGTCTGGACCGCAACCCGTGTCGGTTCGAACAGATCCTTGCCTGTCGGTCCGCCGGCGGTTGCCTTGGCGAGCACGGCGTAGGCGGCGAAAAATGCCGAGAACATGATGATGTCGGACAGGAGAAAGATCCAGAAGCCGTAGGTCACCGTGACGAACTTTGAGGCCGGGCCGCCTTCTCCGTGGCCCGTCGCAGAGCGCACCGCATGCCGACCGGTGTGATTAAGCCGATACGGGTCCCGTGCCTGGGTGCCGGCGCTGATGTCGCCGGAGAATGCGTGATCGCTCATGCCGGGCGCTCCCACCCGCGCAGCCAGGCAAACTGGGCTGCCTTGTGGTCATGGTCGATGCGGGCGACCTCGTCGACAGGGATCTCGTAGTCTCCATGATCGCGCCAGGCGAATACGACGAAGGTTGCGTAGGCGCCGATGAAGCCGACGATCGCCAGCCACCATATATGCCAGATCAGCGCGAAGCCGATCAGTGTGCTGAAGAAGGCGGTGACGAAGCCAGTCGGGCTGTTGCGAGGCATCTCGATCGGCTCATATGCCTTTTCCTCGTCCGAGCTCTGTTCGATCCCTCGTTGCTTGATGCTCCAGTAGGGCTCTTCGTCTTCCACGTGAGGCAGCCGTGCATAATTGAAGACAGGAGGAGGGGAAGATGTCGACCACTCCAGCGAACGCCCGTCCCACGGGTCGCCGGTTTCGTCGCGAAACTTGTCGCGATGCCGGATCGAAACGAAAAGCTGTGTGATCTGCAGCGCCGCGCCGGCGATCATCACCACCACGCCGAAAGCGGCCACCACCAGCCACGGTGCCCAAAGGTCCATATCGATATGTTGCAGGCGCCGCGTCATGCCGAGCAGACCGACGATATAGAGCGGTACGAAGACCAGCATGTAGCCGGCCAAGGTGACCCAAAATGCCGCCTTTCCCCAGCCTTCGTGCAAACGGAAGCCGAACGCCTTGGGGAACCAGTAGGTGAAGCCGGCGAATGCTCCAAACAACACGCCCGAGATGATGACGTTATGGAAATGCGCGACGAGGAAAAGGGAATTGTGTAGCACGAAGTCGGCCGGCGGGACGGCAAGCAGGACGCCAGTCATGCCGCCGACGGTGAAGGTGGTCACGAAAGCCAGTGCCCAAAGCATCGGCGTGTCGAAACGAACGCGCCCGCCATACATGGTGAAGAGCCAGTTGTAGATTTTCACACCGGTTCCCACGGCAATGACCGACGTGGCGATGCCGAAGGCGGCATTAACGTCCGCTCCGGCACCCATGGTGAAGAAGTGATGCAGCCAGACCATGAACGAGACGATGCAGATGAACATCGTGGCCGCGACCATCGAACGGTATCCGAACAGCGGCTTCGATGAAAAAGTCGAGAAAATCTCGGAAAAGATTCCGAAGGCGGGAAGCACCAGGATGTATACTTCGGGATGGCCCCACGCCCAGATCAGGTCGACGAACATCATCTGATTTCCACCGGCTTCGTTGGTGAAGAAGTGGAAGCCGAGGTACCGGTCCAGCGTCAGCATTGCGAGCGTGGCGGTAAGGATCGGGAAGGCTGCGACAATGAGCAGGTTGGACGCGAGCGAGGTCCAGCAGAACATCGGCATTCGCAGATAGCCCATTCCCGGCGCCCGCATCTTGAGGATGGTCGTCACCAGGTTGACACCGGTGAGCAGCGTGCCGACGCCGGAGATCTGGATCGCCCACAGATAATAATCGACACCGACGCCCGGCGAGTAGGTGGTTTCCGACAAAGGGGCATAGGGCAGCCAGCCGGTGCGCGCGAACTCGCCGATCACAAGCGAGATGTTGACCAGCAGGGCTCCGGAAGCCGTCAGCCAGAAGCTGACGGAATTGAGCGTCGGAAAAGCGACATCGCGTACGCCAAGCTGCAGCGGCACGACGAAATTCATCAGGCCGATCATGAACGGCATCGCGGCGAAGAAGATCATGATCGTGCCGTGCGCGGAAAAGATCTGGTCGTAATGCTCCGGCGGGAGGTAGCCCGGCCCGTGAATCGCCAGCACCTGTTGTGTGCGCATCATGATAGCATCGATAAAACCACGAAGAAGCATGAGCATCGCCAGCACAATGTACATCACGCCGATGCGCTTGTGGTCGACCGAGCTTATCCACTCGCTCCACAGATATGGCCAGTACCCCTTCACCGTTATCCAGCCAAGCACGGCGGCTGCTGCCAGAAAGACGCCAAGGGCTGCGCCGAGGGGGATGGGTTGATCGAAAGGAACGGCCGACCAGTCGAGCTTGCCCAGCATCGTCATTCTGCGCCTTGTGGATGATGGGTCATCGTTGCCGCCGCCGCGGGTAATGCCCTTGGGCTCACCTGTGGCTCGCCGCTGGCTGCGCTCTCAGCAGGCCCCGGACCCGGTGGGAGCGTCTGCTGAACGACCGCTTCGAACAGCCCAGGCTGGACATGACCGAAGGAAGCCGGCGCCACATTTGTGCTTTGCCGGGCGAGTTCGCGATAGGCGTTGGCGTTGAGCACGCCGCCCCCGCCACGCAGCGATGACGCCCAGCGGGTGAAGGCATCGGCTGAAACCGCGCTCACACTGAAATTCATATCCGAGAAGCCGTCGCCGCTGAAGTGCGCCGACTGGCCGAAAAAGCTGCCCTCGCGGTCGGCCTGCAGATGCAATTCGGTCTGCATGCCGTTCATGACGTAGACCATGCTGCCAAGCTGGGGCACGAAGAACGTGTTCATCACGCTGGCCGAGGTCAACTTGAAACGCACTGGAACACCGGCGGGGATAACCAGTTGATTGACAGCGCCCACGCCCTGCTCGGGATAGAGGAACAGCCATTTCCAGTCGAGCGCCACCACCTGAATGTCGAGCGGCGGCTGGCTAGAAGGGATCGGTTTGCGCGGATCGAGCTGATACGATCCGTAGTAGATCAGACCGCCAATGAACAGGATGGTGAGCGTCGGGATCGACCAGACGATCAACTCCACGCGTCCCGAATAGGTGAACTCCGGGTTATAGCGGGCGTTGCTGTTCGAGGCGCGGAACTTCCAGGCGAATGCCAGAAGCGCAACAAGCGTGGGAACAACGATCACCAGCATCACCGCCAGCGAGTTCAAAAGGATCGTGCGGTTGCCGACGCCAATTGGTCCTTGGGGATCGAGCACTCCCCCCGCGCAACCGGGGAAGAATGCGCCTCCGAGGATACAGAGCAGTTGGCGTGTCAACTTAGGGCTGGATGGCAACAACACCGGTTCTGCAATCTCTCTTTGCGGGAACGCGTGCTAGGGGCATGCGTTCATCGGGTTTCCATCTGAGCCTCCCCATGGCGCGGAACCTCGCGGCACTTCGCAGGGTGTCGCCCCTAAGCGAGTGCCCCAACTGTCGCCGGCTGGGTTTGTTCCGCTGGACGAGTTACTCTGTCCGATGTCCCGCGTTGGACCAATCCGACCATAATTTCAGAACGATGGCGGCTCGATTGGCCTAGCTATCGGCGACGCTGGCTCGCGCACGAATTTCAATTTCGGCGGGACGGCGAATACCCTGAACCGCTCAGCCAGGTTGTCGAGAGCCTGACGCATGCCCACTCCCGCAGCAGCCGCGCCGTGCCCACTGATGACCATCTGGGGGCCCAAGGCAGCCAGATGCTTCACGGACCTTTCCGCTGCATCCCAGTCTGGCGTGAAATAGCGCGGCGGACCGTGCATCTCGAGATCCTGAATGGCGACTTCATAGACCGACTCCTGACCGGTGGTGATGAAAGCGTCTCCTACGATGAGCGAGCGGTCTTGCTCGCGCCAGAGCGAGATATGCCCAGGGGCATGTCCGGGTGTGTGCAGCCATTGCCATCCGGGCATTCCGGGGATCGATCCATCGGCGGGCAAGGGTTGCAAACGGCTGCCAAGATCGATTGGCCCGCGTGGAAAAAGCGGTGAAAGCAGCGCCATCAGTCCACCCCCAACCCAGGGATCCGGTGGCGGATAGGATGTGGTTCCGTCCAAATAGGGGTGCTCGAGTGGATGGGCGAAGACAGGCACGTCCCAGCCATTTGCGAGTTCTAGAACCGTTCCCACATGGTCGAAATGGCCATGGGTCAGGATGATTGCAGCCGGCCGTGCGTTGACGCCGAACCGCTTTTCCGCGACCGCTAGAATGCTGCTGCGAGACGTCGGCAACCCGGTATCGATCAGCACCCAGTTCCGATCTCCGCTGCCCGGTGCGCCGAAGAACACGACATTGACGATTGCTAGCCGCAAGTAACCCAGGTCCGGTGCGATGCTCCAAGCGCCGTCGCCACGATCCTCGCGCCTGGCGTGGTCGATCTCGGAAAGTCGAATCTGAACGGTCATGTGATCCCATGCCTCTGTTGTTGCCGAGCAGCCGCTCGAGTGGATGATGGCGGCTGTACATCGCCCCGAACTTGGGACGGGCCTCCTTGTTCCTCATTTGCACGCGGCGCCCCGACAGTTCACCACCGGAACAAAGGCTCTACCAATGGGTTCGGCACTACCCGGCCACGCAAGGACGAGCTGGACTGAGCAACGAACATGGGGCGCGCCCGACTGAATTCGGTATTTCGCCAACGCGGTTCCCGGTCCGGACAAGGCGGCCGAGTTCGAAGCCGATTGCCCAAAGGAGACTTCGAAAAATGAGCGAAGTGGGACGCCAGACGGAGGCCTCGGTTCCGGAAGCTTCGCGCTTCGCCAGTTTTTTCATGGCAGGCTTTGAATGCTCCTCGCACCGGCGCAAGGACGGCGTTCGCCTCGATCTTATTCGTGCGACCTCGCATAATTTGCATGCCCTGGGCGACTACCGCGGCTGCGCCGAACTCGGCCTTCGCACCATCCGCGACGGCCTGCGTTGGCATTTGATCGAAACCGCTCCCGGAACCTATGACTGGTCAAGTTGGGCGCCAATGGTCGAGGCAGCCCGATCGGCAGGTGTTCAGGTAATCTGGGACATCTTTCACTACGGATCTCCGGACCATGTCGATCAGGGCTCGCTGCATTTCATCGACGCCTATGCCTCGTTCGCGGCAGAAGCCGTCAAGGTACACCGTTCGATCACCGGAACATCGCCTCTGTTGTGTCCCATCAACGAAATCTCCTTTTTCGCATGGGCTGTCGAGGTCGGCTATTTCCCGCGCGTGGGGCCGAACAAACGTGGATGGTTCAAGCGGCACCTCGTCAAGGCCGCCATCGCGGGTGTTCGTGCAATGCGGGAGATCGACCCCGCCTGCAGATTTGTCTGGGCCGAGCCGCTTATCCATATCGCCCCTCGCGACCGGACCCGCAGCGAACGGCGCCGGGCCGAAAACGCCCGACAGGGGCAGTTCGAAGCTTACGACATGTTGCTGGGCCGCGTCGAACCTGAGTTGGGCGGGAGCGAAGATGTTGTCGATGTCGTGGGCTTGAATTTTTACCCGCACAATCAATGGTACGTAAACGGGCCGACGATTCCGATGGGACACCACGAGTACCGCGCCCTGTCGGAAATGTTGCTAGAAGTTGCTCATCGATACGGCAAGCCGATGTTCATTGCGGAGACCGGTTCCGAGGGATCCGGCGGGCCGGCTTGGCTCCACTATGTCTGCGACGAGGTGCGTTCCGCAATCAGTCTCGGAGCGCCGGTCGAGGGTATTTGCCTGTACCCGATAACGGCCTACCCGGGCTGGGACAATTCGCGACATGCCGAGGTTGGTTTGTTTTCCGTCATCCAGGCTGATGGCAGGCGACACCTGCGCAAACCCACAGCAGATGAACTGGCCCGTCAGCAAGCTCTTCTCGTGGCGGACACGACGCCTTGAAGAGGCCTCAAACGAGGGAGGGGCGGGCGAGCGTCTGTTTCGAAACGCCGCCCGCGCCGGTGCGGTGCATCAGCTTTTTGCAGTCGCCCCGGCCTCGCGCAACCTGGCATACCGCATGGTAACGTCGCTCAGATTTTCCTTGAGCCAGTTGGCCATGGCTTCCTCTTCGTTCAGGTTCTGCTTGAGGGCCCTTTCAGCATCCTGGAAGCCCCCGGCGTCGGCCAGTACCAGCAGCGACTTGTAGGCAGCAATCTCGTAGTTCTCGAATGCGAAATTCGCCAGGCTGTTCTTGATGATCTCGTCGCCGGCCATCGAATGTCCAATGGCGGCCACGCTGCCAACCATCGACAAGGCGGTGTCCTTGAGGGTGGAGTGCTCCTCGCCAAGGCCCTCCAGGACGGACTCGAGTCTCGTGATCTGGCCTTCGGTTTCCTGAATGTGCCGGCGCAAGCGATCGGCCACCTCCGGATAGTTCTCTATACGCTCGACCTGAGGCTTCATGATCGACAGCGCTTGATTTTCCATGGCGTGCGCGTTGCGCAAGCCGACGATAAATATCTCACGGCTTTCCGAGTTGAAGTTTGTATCCATCGAGTTTCTCCTTCTGATACCCGCCCGATCTTCCGTCTTGAAAGAAACTATCTTCTCGGCTCGGCCAACAACGGCTCGTCCGTGCGCGCCCAGGCCGGGAGGCTTTTTTGGATGCGCGCGAAAGTGGCCAGAGCCTGTCCGACTACCTGGTCCATGTTGTAATAGCGGTAAGTTGCAAGCCGACCGACAAACCAGACGTCTGGGCAGCTTGCCGCGAGCGCTTCGTAGCGCTTGTAGAGCACTTCGTTTTCGGGCCGGGGCACGGGATAGTACGGGTCCCCGATGTCCGTGGGGTATTCGTAGGTCAGGCTGGTCCGCGAACTCTGCTGGCCGGTCAGATGTTTGTACTCGGTAATGCGCGTGTAATCTTCCGTCTGGGGATAATTGACCACGGCAACCGGCTGAAATTGCTCGCAATCCAGTGTAACGTGCTCGAAACGAAGCGAACGGTACGGAAGGTGCCCGAGCTGCCAGCCGAAATATTCATCGATCGGGCCGGTATAAACCATGCGCCTGAACGGTATCTTCTCACGAATTTCACGGAAATCGGTCTGCAGCATGATCTTGATATTCGGATGGTCGAGCATGCGCTCGAACATCCGCGTGTACCCGCCGGCCGGCATTTTCTGGAAGCTGTCGCTGAAATAGCGGTCGTCACGGTTGGTCCTGGTCGGCACTCGTGCCGTCACGGATTTGCTCAGCTGACTGGGATCGACGCCCCATTGCTTTCTTGTGTAGCCGCGGAAGAATTTTTCATAGAGCTCGCGCCCCACGGTGCTGACGACGACGTCCTCAGCCGTTCGGACATCCTCCACCGTTTCGCGTCGCGACGCGAAGAAATCCTCCAGCTGTGCCGAGGTCAGGTCTAGCCCGTAAAGCCGGTTGATGGTGTCGAGATTGATCGGGATGGGAACCAGTTGCCCGTCCACGGCCGCCAACACCCTGTGCTCGTACGGCCGCCATTGCGTGAACTGCGAAAGGTGGTCCACGATCGTTTGGCTGTTGGTGTGGAAGATGTGCGGGCCGTAGCGATGGATGAGGATGCCGGCTTCATTGTAGCAGTCGTAGGCGTTGCCTCCCACATGGCTGCGGCGATCGATCAGCAAAACGCTTTCCTGACGCTGCGACGCTATCCGTTCGGCAAGCACACTGCCGGCGAAACCCGCGCCGACGATCAGCCAATCGAACATGGCTATGCACTCCTGCGAAGGGGCACGACCTTCTTGCGTTGGTAGGCGCGCTCAATGTGAGCTGCCATGGCATTCCATGTCCGTTCCCAGGACATGTCCGCAAGATAGGCATCGACTTGCTGCAGGAGCATCTGACGCGGTCGCGAAAGGACGGAGCGCAGCTTGATTTCCAGATCGTCACAGTCGGCGATTTCCACCAGCCCGGCAGCACCGTAACTGCGCACCACGTCGACGATTGCCGTCGAGATCACCGGCAGACCCGCCGCGAGAAATTCCGGCGTCTTGGTCGGGCTGATGAAACGCGTCGCCTCGTTGAGGGCAAACGGCATCCATCCGGCGTCCCAATGGCGCAAATAGTCGGGCAGATCGCAGTAGGCTTTCGGGCCAAGCCAATGCAGGTTTTCGGCTTGCGGCAGGCTTGCAGGGTCGATCTTGACAACCGGACCGAGCATGACGAAATGCACGTCCGGCATTGTCTTTGCCGCTAGCGCCACGAGATCGACGTCCAGCCGCTCGTCGATGACGCCGAAATATCCAACCCTCGGGGAAGGAATGCCCGCCTGGTCGGCTGGGTCCCTTCCTGGCCGTCTTGCGGTGTGAAAGTGCCTCACATCGATGCTGCTCGGAAATGGAAAGATGGCGGGATGGAGGTGACGCTTGGTCTCGAACAAGCTTAGACCACCGGTGAAAACCAGATCCGCGCGGCGCAGAAGCGCCTTTTCCATCTGGCCCAGCTCGGGGGGCGCATTCCTGAACGCAGAGAGTTCGTCCATGCAGTCATAGACGCATATGTCTGGGTCGAGGAATTCCGTAAAGCGAAGAGCCATTGGGGTGTAGTACCAGGCGATCAGCCGGCTATGCGGCATAGAAGCGATGGTCTGCTGCACAAATCTCCGCTGGACGGCATCTGCTTTCGCGGCCGACGTGCCAAGCGGCAGCACTGGTGTGACAATCAGAATGTTTTCCGATGCCACGCTCGTCCGCATCAGCGGCTGCGGCAATTCTTCGAAAACGGGTTCTTCAAAGTAGACCACTCGCTGCTGAGCGGATGCGAGAGTGAGGAGATGCTGCGGACGCTGGTGAACAAAATTCCATCGTAAGTGGGAGAAGCAAACCAGTATATTTTCGCGACGAACATATTGACTGCCGGTTACCCCGCCAAAGGCCGCTTCCATTGACATACTCCCTCTGTGACACTATTTATGTTACGATTAACATTTGTTAATCGCGAATGGAGAGAACTACTTAGTTCCAGCTCCTAACTTTCGATCAGGTGAGTTGTTCCAACTGAAATGAAGAAGGCCCGGTCGCCCGCTTGGTCCACGCACGAAGCGGGATCTGGTTGCGGAGGCGAGGGCGGCTGTCGGGACCCGGCCGCCACTGAAAGCGTGGTTGAACGACGAATGCTGGTGGACAGCGGCATTGCCGTATTTGCGTTCAACTCGTTGGCTATAGAATGTGCCTAACATCAATGATTCGCCTGTATCTCTGCGCGTCTCCGACTGCCGAGGCGAATTCCGGGGCTGACATGAACATCAACTTTGAAACCAACGTTTTTCCACTGTTTCATCCGCAAAGCGTGGATGATCTCAAGGACCCGTGTCCTGTCTTCGATGGCCGTGTCTGGCACGTCTTCGGGTCAAGCGGCACGGTCACCACCGAGACGTGGAGAATCTTGCATGCCACGGCGCCCGATCTTTATGGGCCGTGGGCCGAGCATGATCCGATCGAACTTCCAATCAACGGCACTGGTGTTGCGGCTCCCGGTGTGACCCACGAGTGCGGCGTCTTCCACATGTTCATTCAGACGGAATTCATGAAGTCGGGTGGCCGTTGCGAGCATGCGGTTTCCAACGACGGGTTCCATTGGGTAGTCCTCAGTCCGGCCATTCTGGCCATCCCGGACACGGAAGAGGACGGCATTTACGATCCGCATCCAGCAGTCATTGGCGGTGGGCGCTACCTGGTTTATTCGGCTATGCCAAAATTCACCAGGGTGCCTCAGCCCGACATCTATCTGGCACGTAGCCAGTCCGACTCGTGGTTCGGTCCGTGGAAGCGGATCGGCAAAATCCTCGACCACAACGATGTTCCCCACCATAACACCAGAGATGATCCCGACTACGAATGGGGCATTGAGGGCGCGCAACTGATCGAGCTGCCGGACGGCCGGGTGCTTCTCAACGCCACTTGCTTTCTTCCGAATGGCCTTCGGGGAAACCGGCAACGGGTGTTTTTTGCCATCGCCGACGAGGTCAGCGGGCCTTACGTTTCGATCGGCCCGGTGCTGGAGCCAGGTCAACCGGGCGAGAACGGCCACTCGACAGTGATGATCGATGGCAGTCAGCTTTCACTGTTCTACCAGAGCCGGGTTGCCACAACCGATCACCGATGGCGCTATGGTTTAGCCAGATGCGACGTCGCTCTCTTTTCAAAGGTCGCGTAATTTCCAGGCTGCCATTAGCGCCTTCAGGCGGATGCGCGTCATGCGGCCATGAAACTCCTGAGGGTTGAAGGTGATCCGCGTCGGTGACGGCAAGTAAAGTGTCATCCGACGCAGTAGGAGACACGACATGGCCGATGCGGATTGACGATTGCCGCGATCGCACTTGGCGGGCGGCAAGTCGGGAAGGCCGGCCCTAACTCTGTCGCTTTTAGCGAAATGACTTGAGCCGTTCGTCAATTTTCTCCGTGGCATTGATGACACCGCCAGATGCCCTGCCAATGAGCTCATAGCTATTTCTTCGGTCCCTTGACAGGGAATGTCGCGTCGCCGTCTTTTTTGCCGGAGATCACCCGCGGATCGGCGCTGGCGACGCCATCGCTTCCGCCGCCCTTGTGGTCCTTTTCCGACTGACCCTTTGCGTCCTGCTCGGGTGTCCGTTTTGATGTTCGAAGCGTCTTGTCCGCCATCATGGCCTCGCGTTTGCCATCCAAACTTCCGGCAATTTCGAAAGTTCCACCGCCGCTTAGCAGGTCGAAGGAACCAGTGAGTTGGAACGTCGTGGCGGGACGTGAGTTGTCAGCAAGGATATTCACCCGCAGGAGGACATCTTATGGCTAACCCCCGAGAGCAGCAGACGGACCTCACGCCCGCCGAGGCAACAGACCGCATCTGGGAACTCGCCGAAAACATCGACGTCTGCATGTTCGTGACCTGGGACGGCGAGTACAATCGAGCCCGTCCGCTATCTGCGCGTGTGGTCCGTGAGGAAAACGCCATATACTTCCTCGTCAATGACGACAGCGCCAAGAGCAAGCAGCTGTCGACCTATCCAAAGGTCACATTGGCCTGGAGTGACAACAGCCACTACAAATACGTCACGATGTCAGGCCCGGCCACAGTGACAAATGACAGGGAAAAGATCGCCGAGCTCTGGGAGAAAACTGACTCAGCCTGGTGGGATAATGCCGATGATCCCGAGATTCGTCTGATAACGGTGAAACCCGAGGAAGGCGAATTGTGGGACAGCCCGGGGCTAATGATGGCTACCGCAACGATGGTGTTTGCGGCCGTTACCGGCGCCAAGCCGAATGTGGGCGACAACGCAAAGGTCGAGCTCTGAGCGAGCGGCTAAACTAACCTCTGCTTTAGAGGCAGCGTCGATGAGCATTTTGGAAACCAGCAAGAAATTGATCGAGAACGTCACCGGTTTCGCAAGACCGCGCAAGCAAGCTGTCGCCGGATTTGTGAGGCAGCGAAAGTCGAATGAGTTCTGGTTCAAGGATGATGGACTTGTACCCAATAATCCAGCATGGCCGCTCGTCGTTTATCGAGGCGCCGTCGAATTGCCCGAAGGACTTGATCCAGCAGCCGTCATGGAGGTGCTTTTCGATGCAAACGGATGGGGCGATAGCTGGCGAAACGGCATCTATGATTACGTTCACTATCATTCGCAAATACACGAGGTTCTGGGCATTGCCCGCGGAAATGCTGAAGTCCGGTTTGGGGGCAAGAAAGGACGAACGCTGTCGCTGAAGGCTGGCGACGTCGCGGTCCTCCCGGCAGGCACCGGGCACCAATGCCTCTCGGCATCCGATGATTTTTTGGTTGTCGGCGCGTATCCTCCGTTTGGGACTTATGACGAATGTAGGAGCAAGGATCAGCATAGCGATGCGCTCGCAACCATCCCCAAGGTGGGGCGTCCGCGCAAGGATCCTGCATATGGTAGCCAAGGTCCGCTTCTGAAAAGTTGGAAGCGCTAATGCATGTCGCTCAAAAGTGGCTCCGGTTTTGAGACGACGAGATGCATAAAACAAAGACCCAAAGCGCGCGTTTTCTGAGTCCGTTCAAACGCGACGCGCTTTAGTCGTCGGGGTCGAAAGCCTTGGCAACTGCGTCTTTCTCAGCCTGCGGCAGGACTGTCATTGTGAGAATGAAGGCTGACAGCAGGAGACAGACGCCATTCGTGATTATGATCGGCCACTCTGCCTTCATGATGCCGAAGGCCAGCCACAAGGCGAAGCCCAACACAGTGATGGCATACATCGGTGCGGAGATGCCGCTTGTCTCTCGTGTCCTGATGATTTTCCAGGCTTGCGGGGTGAAACTGCTCATCGAGCAGACGGTCGCGAGATAGCCGATGAGCGTGACTGTCTGCATTGAAGCGGCCCTGACCTACGTCGCAGATACGCGCTTGAGATCAGATACGCGGACCACGCCGTGCTGGCTGACAAAGGTCAGGGTGGAGTCCGTGCTCTGGCTCTGCGAAACACCGGATATGCGATGGTCGCCTGTGTCATAAATCTCCATCTTTCCATGATCGTCGATGACCAGGCGGCTTTGCTCAGGAAACGCTGCGTAGCGCATATTGTTTTGAGAACCAGCGGCAGACGGGCTCCCAAACTCCTCAGGCCACCATGAGCCGGCGTGGGCCATAGCTGCAGAACGATAGCTCGTGTCGTCGCGTTGTGGCTTGGCGGGATGATCGCGCAGGTAGGCCGAGAGCTCCGCCGCGATAGTGTTGAGCTTCGCCTTGAGGCTGTCATCGAACATGTCGCCGACCATCGTCAGGCCGGAGGACCATTGTGACATTCCTCCGAAGTCGACGTGGCTGAACTGGGCCATGGTTCCACCACCACGCCGCAACGCCTCAAGGACAGCCATGACAGCGCCATCAGTGACGCCATGCTGGCGTGCAAGGCGCGCAATCAGTTCAGCTTCCTTTTGAGTGTTTGTCATCATTGCGTCCTTTGAATCGCTTGGCGCCGGCAGTCCTCATTGTTGGCGATAGACATGCGGCCAAATCTAATCACGAAGGAGCGCCACCAGGTCTTCAGGCTCCTTGCCGAGGAAGCTCAATCAAGTTCTATCCAGGCTGGCGCATGATCGCTCGGCTTGTCCCATGCACGCGTTTCGGCATCTACTCCGGCATTCTTCAGGCGATCCAATAGGGATGAACTCAGCAAGAGATGGTCCATCCGGAGCCCGGAACTCCGATCGTACCCGCCGCGGTAGGAGAAGTTCCAATAGGTGTAAATTCCCTTTTCTGGATGAATGCGACGGACGGCATCGATCCAGCCCTGAGCAAGCATTTCGGCGTACGCGCTCCGGCTCTCGGGGAAGTAAACGGCATCGCCAACCCAGCGCCCCGGCATCGCCGCGTCGATCGAGCCTGGAACGACGTTATAGTCGCCGCACAGGATGGTCGGTGAGCTATCGCCCAGCAGCACCTGGCCATAGGTGATCAAACGTTGGAACCAGCGAAGTTTGTAGTCGAACTTCGGCCCCGGCGCTGGATTGCCATTAGGCAAATACAGGCAGCCGACAACAAGCCCATTCACATCTGCCTCGATGTAGCGGCTGTGCGAATCGTCGGGATCGCCCGGCAGACCTCGACGACGTTCCAGCGGCTCAATCCCGCGAGCGAGGATTGCCACGCCATTGTAGGACTTCTGTCCGTGCCAGATTGCGCCATAGCCGGTGTTTCTAATCGCATCGACGGGAAATTTTTCGTCAGAGGTCTTCAGTTCTTGAAGGCAGACGATGTCATAGCCGGTTTCGCCAAGCCACTTGAGAAGCACTGGCAGTCGGCCGTTGACGCCATTGACGTTGAAGGTTGCGATGCGGGTCATCTCGACGATTTAACGTCTTTGCGCCGCTTCGATGCGACATAGGGTCGGTAGCCAAATCTTGCCTTTTGTCATCGTCCATCTGCATTTTTGCTCGAAGCATTGGTGCTTTGACCGGAAGCAGCGGATGTCTTTGCATCTTTGGAATGCGCGGCAATCGCCGGACCCGCGCCGGTAGCTTTACGCATATCGCCGCTCCCCTTGCCGTCAGTCGATTTCTTGCTCAACAGTCCTGAGAAATATTTTCCAAAGAAGCCCATCCGACTCTCCATCTTGGCGCTCATTCGGCGACTTTGCGGGCCCTGAACTCATCTCTGCGCTGTTCTCGCAACTGCCGAGGATCGCTGCGCGAACCACCAAGGGCGCGGCGCCTGACCAGCGCGGCCGAACACTCAAGCAGGAAACATTCCAGTCCTTTGTAGATATGCGTGACCATGTCCTTCATCTCCCGCGACCGCCTCGGCACATGGGTCGCCGAGGCGGTTGGGTAGGCGATCAATCAAGCCGCTTTCCGTTCTGCCGCTCGTTCGTTGACGCCGGCTTCACCGAGGGCAGTCAGCGCCTCGTCGGTGGCCTTCTCCTCCTCAAGTGTCGCATTGAGGAGCGCAACCACGTCATCCTTGCCGAGCGTCGTAGCCCAGGCAATCAGGGTTCCATACCTGGCAATCTCATAGTGCTCCACGGCTTGCGCGGCACCGACGAGCCCTGCATCGAGCGAAGTCGAACCCTTGTACTCCTGAAGGATTTCAGATCCTTCCTCCAGGATGCCGTCGATCGCCGGGCAGGTTTTGCCGCGCGCGGCCGCGCCGAGAATCTCGAAGACCTCCTCCAGACGTTCGACCTGCCCCTCGGTTTCAGCGAGGTGCTTCTCGAATGCTGCCGCAACTTGCTGTTCGGATGCGCCTTTGGCCATCTTCGGCAAGGCTTTCAGAATTTTCTTCTCGGCATAGTAGATGTCTTTGAGGCCATCGAGGAAAAGGTCCTCCAGGTCCTTGTTGTTGCCATTGGCTTTCTTGGCAGTGGGCATTGTGCCGTCTCCTCTGTTGAAAATTGCCCGTCGCGAGCATTTTCTTAACTCGGAAACCCGAACCCGGTTCCGGGATAATGGAGATATCTAAATTTAAAGGGTCCTGCGCTTCACTGAGAACAACGACCACGTCATTCTCGTCGAAGAGCCGCGGCGGGGCGCACGCCATCGGGCTCCCGCCAACGGTCGTGCGGTCTGAGGGCCTGGGACTGCAGGAGACGCAAGTACCGCAGCGGCAGCAGAGCAGTCGGGGCAACGCCTCTCAAGCCTCCTGACCGCTCTGCAGCCGCTTGATTGCTGGCCCTGCTTGCATCCAGGAATTGGGTGATTGGACGCTGCGTATGCAACCAGAATACCTCAGAATGGTTCTAGCTATGATTTGAGCGGGATGGCAGCGAGCGCCGTCCAAAGGTGGCAATTTTTATGGACGTATCACTTTCGCGAACCGCAGACGACAACATCAAAACCGGCAAGAGCGGCTTGCTGCTTGTCTCGGACAATTATGACGCTTTCGCTGTGCGCGTGCTGGCGGCAAGGAGCGCTGAGGGCAGCCTCGACCTGATGTATTACCTTTGGCATGATGATCACACCGGCCGCTTGCTGCTTCGCGAGGTTTTTCGAGCTGCTGAGCGCGGTGTTCGGGTACGCATGCTCCTTGACGACGTCAATCCGCATAAAAATGATGCGGCATATCTGGCGCTGAACAACCATCCAAACATCGAATTGAAGTTGTTCAA
This sequence comes from Mesorhizobium sp. C432A, assembly GCF_030323145.1. Lineage (NCBI taxonomy): Bacteria > Pseudomonadati > Pseudomonadota > Alphaproteobacteria > Hyphomicrobiales > Phyllobacteriaceae > Mesorhizobium > Mesorhizobium sp. C432A. The sequence continues at coordinate 2,990,184 of NZ_CP100470.1, forward strand.
TCCGAGCGGTATCAGGCGCGGCCGGATCATGCGTGGTGTGGAAGTGCTGTTGCGGCTCTTTGCATTGACGCGACGGATGCACAACAAGGCTTGGATCGTCGACGACAAATTTGCCATTGTCGGCGGTCGGAATGTTGGCGATGCCTATTTCGATGCGGCAGAAACCAATTTCCGGGACCTTGACCTGCTGCTCCTGGGGCCTGCGGTACGGCAAACCGCGGCGATATTCGATGCCTTCTGGGCTTGCAATGAAGCCAAGCCAATCAAAACCCTGGGATCAGTGGCTGAGCATGAGCATGCCAAATGGCTTGAAGGAAGCGATACCGGCCCCGATCCCAAATTCCTGAACGGCATCGGCAACCGGGGCTCGATCACAGAGTTTATTGCGGCCAGCAACGACGTTCATTGGGTGGATGGCGTGCGGGTCATTTCCGATCCGCCGGAGAAGGTTCGTGGTTGGAGACGTCGCAGCTGGCTTATGAAAGAGCTGCGTCCGATCATCCAATCCACGCGCGGGTGTCTGGAAATTGTGTCGCCCTATTTCATCCCCGGCAAAAGGGGCACAGCGATCTTGCTGGACCTTGTCGGCGCCGGTGTTGACGTTTCGGTTCTGACCAATTCCTTGGCCGCCACGGACGTCGCCGCAGTCCATGGCGCTTACGCAAACTATCGCAAGCGGCTGCTGAGGAATGGCGTCAATATTTTCGAGCTTCAGCCGTTCAACCGGCGCTCCGCAATCTCGGTGTTTGGCTCGAAGGGCGCCAGTCTGCATACGAAAGCTTTCACCGTCGACGACAATATCGGCTTCGTCGGTTCCTTCAATTTCGATCCACGGTCAGTGTCCTTGAACTCGGAAATGGGCGTGCTGTTTGAGGATCCGAAATTGGTCGCCGAGCTGCGGCATCGATTCCAATCGGAAATATCTCCGGAAACAAGCTATCGGCTCGAACTGAAGCACAATGTTCTGCATTGGCATGGATGCGGCGAAGGCAAGATTCAGGACTATACGCATGAACCAGAAGCCGGATTTTTTCGCCGTATCCTGGCGGTCTTCGTCCGTCACCTCCCGATCGAATCTCAGCTCTAGCATCCGACGATGGCCGAGGACCTCGGGATCTCAGCAAATTGCCCTGCCGGGGATCGCGTGAGCGAAACGTGAAACCCTGATCTACCACGGGTCAGCCAGACCGCATCACACCCGGTTCTTCGACAATCGCGTCGCCAATCCCATGCTGTCCGGCGTCCGGATCACTCGGCAACACGTCGGAAAAATTGACTGTGGCGACCAGGTATCCGGCTTCATCGTAGACCTTGATAGTCGATCCCGATTGCTTGGTTCCTGACCCAGGATCCCCCGCCACCGCTACGCGCGCCATCTCTATTGCTCTCGGACTGGCCATCTCCGCACTCGCTAGCTCTTCCTCGAGAGCGGTAGTCTGGCCGGATACTGTCGTCTCAAAGCGGAATTTTGGCATGGGCAACCTCCTGTTCCTATGCAATTCCGGTGTCCGGGTTGCGTTCCAAAGAAACAGAATTGGTGGGAAGCAGCTAAGATCGCCGCGATGGCCAGACCCGTGTCGCCACGAAGGTCAGCAAACCCGTGATCACAATCCAGGCCTGCACCTCGCGTTGGATAGTTGGCCCAGGGTTCGATGTCTGTCGCGACGGGCTCTCTGCCTCCACTATCGGTTGAAGGTCGGACCGACTGCCGAGACGGACGGAATAGGCCCGCGTGAACTCGGCGCCGAGCAGGAATATCTCAGACGAATAGTAAACCCAAAGCAGCACGACCAGCAGTGCACCCGCCGCGCCATAGGAGGATGCGATCGCGCTGGTTCCGATATACCAGCCAATCAGCGACTTGCCGATGGTGAAGAGCAAAGCGGTCACTGCCGCGCCAATTGCGACATCGCGCCAAGCGAGCGACCGGTCCGGCAGGATCTTGAAGATCGCGGCAAACAGAGCGGAAATCAGCACGAATGATACAATGCCGTTTATCGACGCGAGAATGATGGTGCCGAACGGCAGATGGGCGTTGATGACAGCGCCAAGCGCGGAAATGGCGGCACTCGCCGCCAACGACACAAGCAGTAGAAATCCCAACGCTGCAACCAGACCCAGGCTGGCCGCCCGCGCCCGCACCAATCGCGACACAGACATGGGTGGTGGGTCAATCTTCCAGATTGTGTTGAGCGAAAGCTGCATTTCGCCAAACACCCCGGAGGCTGTCACGAAGAGGGTGACGATGCCCACCAAGGTGGCAAGAGTGCCGGCGGTTCTGTGAGAAGCGCTTTCGATGGTGCTGCGCAGAAGGTCGCCGGTTTGCGATCCCATCACGCCTGCGATTTCGGCCGACAGAGCGAGTTGAGCTGCTTCATGCCCAAAGACAAGTCCAGCAATCGCAACAACGATCAACAAGATCGGGGCCAGGGACGTAACGGCATAGAACGCCATCGCCGCACCGTGGCTGAGGGCATTGTCGTTGATGAATCCGAGGATGCTCTCCTTGCCAAGAACCCAGGCTTCGCGTGCCACCCGCATGGGGAATTCCTTTTACCTCAACGAGCAACCTAGTGCTGTCGGCAACGAAAGCGAGACCTGCCGCCAGTGCGCGAGGCGCGATTGCCGAGACACGCCCGCTTGTCTCTGCACCAACGGCCAGAAATGTTCCATGCGGCGCCGGAACTCGCCGGGCTCGTAATGGTTATCGGTCATCCGATTGGAGTGATCAAAAATGCCTGATAATGAAAACCGTCGCGAGACCGGCGCAACGAAGTACCCGGCTAGAACAGGTCCTGATCCTTCGGATGCGTTCTCTCAGGATGCGGCCGGCAACAAGAAACCCAAGAGTGGGGTCGGTCTGACGCGGCCAGTCAATGAGGTGGATGACAAGACGCACCAATCCGATGGCCAGAACGCCCCGGCGAGGCCGGGCAGCGGAAACACGGTCAAGCCATGAACGTTGCCAATCTTCAGCTTGAAGGGTTGATGATGGCGGTCGCGTCAATCAACAACCTGCTCGTTCACAAAGGTCTGCTGTCAATTGACGAGATCGATACCGCCCTGCGAAAGGCAGAGGCGTCCATGACAGGTGACGAGCGGACCTACGAAGACATGTCACCGGCCAACCGTGACGCGATCTGCTTCCCGATCAGGCTTCTGCAGATCGCAAACAACGCGCAAGGCGAACTGGACATCCCACCATTTTCAGAGCTTGCAAAAATGGTTGGGCAAACCAAGGAACCTTAACGTCAGCGGTGACGACATGACGTGTAATCTCCGTGAAGGCCTACATTTGACGGCGATGCCACTCTGAAGCGGAAAAGCAGCATCGGCGCCGTCTCGGCCATGAACCGAACCAAATCTCACCCACTGCGTTGAGTCCGGCGTTGCGTCATTAGTCGGGGCACTTCCATGAAAACGGGCGAGCTTTCAACCTACCGGGCCAAAAGGGACTTCGCGAAGACGAAAGAGCCCAGCGGCGAAAGCTCGATTGCGGGTTCGAATCGACTTCGGTTTGTCATCCAAAAACACGCGGCCACGCGGCTGCACTATGATCTTCGCCTCGAGCTTGGCGGGGTCTTCAAATCATGGGCTGTGACCAAAGGTCCATCACTGGATCCTCACGACAAACGACTTGCCGTGGAGGTTGAGGACCACCCGCTGGAGTACGGCGACTTCGAAGGCACAATTCCCAAAGGACAATATGGTGGCGGCACGGTGCAGTTGTGGGATCGCGGATATTGGGAACCGGAAGGCGCCATGTCTCCCGAAAAGGCGTTGGAAAAAGGCGACCTGAAATTCACGCTGCAGGGCAAGCGCCTGCATGGAAGCTTCGTCCTCGTGCGCATGAAGCATGACCGCAATGGCGGGAAGCGGACCAACTGGCTGCTGATCAAACACCGCGACAAATACGCGACAGAGGGCAATGGCGATGCGGTGCTGGCTCAGGATCGATCCGTCGCCTCGGGTCGGAGCATGGAGAGGATTGCAGCGGGGAAGGGGGCAGGTCCGAAGCCGTTCATGATGAAAGGTTCATCGTTGGCCGATGCGGATGCCGTTTGGGACAGCAAGCGCGGCCATGCCGACAAGCGCGCCGCCAGGTCGGCAAAGCCTGCTCCGCGGCCGAAGCGAGCCGCTGGTGCCTCAGCGGCGAAGATGCCCGACTTCATCCCACCACAGCTTTGCGCAACGCTTTCCCGGCCGCCGGCCGGGACGAACTGGGTTCACGAAATCAAGTTTGACGGTTATCGCGTCCAGTTGCGCGTGGAAGACAAGGACATCGCCCTTAAGACCCGCAAGGGTCTTGACTGGACGGAGAAATTTGGCGCCATCGCAAAGGAGGCCGCCAGCCTCCCCAACGTCATCATCGACGGCGAAATCGTAGCGCTTGGCGAGAACGGCGCGCCCGATTTTGCCGCACTGCAGGCGGCGCTGTCGGAGCGCCGGACGAAGGACCTGATCTACTTTGCTTTTGACCTGCTCTTCGCAAATGGCGTCGATCTGCGAAAGATGCCTCTCTCACAACGGAAGGAACGTCTGAGCGAGATGCTCGGCGAAGTCGATCGCGGCGCGCAAAATCTCATCCGCTATGTCGAGCACTTCAGCAATGGCGGCGACGCGGTGCTGCGTTCTGCCTGTCGCCTGTCGCTTGAGGGGATTGTCTCCAAAAAGGCCGATGCAACCTATGTTTCGGGGAGGACCGACACCTGGGCCAAATCGAAATGCCGCGCCGGGCATGAGGTGGTCATCGGCGGCTGGTCGACGACCAACGGCAAATTCCGGTCATTGCTCGTCGGCGTCAATCGCGGTGAACATTTCGCCTATATCGGCCGTGTGGGGACCGGATTCAGCGAGGCAAAGGTCAAGCAGCTGATGCCCAGGCTGCAGGAGATGAAAGCCGCGACGTCGCCGTTTACCGGCGACGGCGCACCGAAAAGGAATTCAACCGTCTTCTGGACGAAGCCGGAATTGGTCGCGGAAATCGAGTTCGCCGGCTGGACCGGGGGTGGCAATATCCGGCAGGCCGCCTTCAAAGGCCTGCGTGAAGACAAGCCCGCAAAAGACGTCGAGGCCGAGCGTCCAGCCGATCCTCAAGAGACGCCGATTGCCGACCCTGCCAAGGTGACTGGCAAGACAGGAAAAAGCCCGGTTGTCATGGGCGTCATCATTTCCAAGCCGGACAAGCCGCTTTGGCCGAATGCCGGCGACGGTCAGCCCGTCGACAAGCTCGATCTTGCAGAATATTTCGAGACCGTTGGCCCCTGGATGATCAGACATATCAAAGGTCGTCCCTGTTCACTCGTGCGCGCGCCGGATGGCTACGCTGGCGAGCAGTTTTTCCAGCGCCACGCAATGCCAGGCACATCCAATCTGCTGGAACTGGTGAAAGTCTTCGGCGATCACAAACCGTATCTGCAAATCGACCGCGTCGAGGGTCTGGCCGCGATCGCCCAGATAGGCGGCCTTGAGCTTCACCCCTGGAATTGCCAGCCGGGTCATCCCGAAATGCCTGGCCGACTTGTCTTCGACCTTGACCCTGGTCCGGAAGTCCCTTTTGCGAAGGTGGTCGCGGCTGCCAAGGAAATGCGCGATCGTCTCGAAGATCTGGGCTTGGTGAGCTTCTGCAAAACCACGGGCGGCAAAGGCTTGCATGTCGTGACGCCATTGGCGGCCCAACGCAGCAAGACGACATGGGCCGAGGCCAAGGCCTTCGCAAAGGCCGTCTGCATCCAGATGGCGGCAGACAGCCCGGATCTCTACCTCGTCAACATGGCCAAGAAGCTGCGGACATCCCGGATTTTTCTCGACTATCTCAGGAATGATCGCATGGCGACAGCCGTCGCCCCTCTCTCCCCTCGCGCCAGGGAAGGCGCGACTGTATCCATGCCGCTGACCTGGAGTCAGGTGAAGGCGGATCTCGATCCGAAAAAATACACCGTTCGCACGGTCCCGGGCCACCTGAAAAAGACCGTCGCCTGGGCTGACTACGACGATGGCGAACGGTCGATCAGCAGTGCCATCAAACGGATCGGTTCAGCCAAGCTCGCCGCATGACGACGTCGGTTCGCGCAAGAACGCCATGACGGCTGCGGCTACCGCCTCGGCTGCTTCTTCGGCCATATGATGTCCGCTTTCGATCGGTTGGCCCTTCAGTTCGGTGGTCCAGGGTCGCCAAACATCGAGCACGTTGCCGTAGAGTGCCTCAAGGTCATCGCGGGCGGACCAGAGCGCCAAGGTCGGGCACGCGACCCGGCGACCAGCTTTCCTGTCGTCGGTATCGTGCAATTGATCGATGGCCAGACCTGCCCGATAGTCTTCAAGCATGCCGTGAACAACATTCGGATCGTGGATTGCGTCCTTGTAGTCGACATAGGCCTCAGCCCCCATGGACTCGGCTGAGCCGCCATACCACGCGTCAGGATCGGCCATGATTGCGCGTTCGGGCTTGTCCGGCTGTGCAAAAAAGAACCAGTGCCACCAGAGCTTCGCAAAGCGGGCGTCGCAGCGTTCGAGGGCTTCCAGGATAGGGACGCTGTCCATGACGATCAGATGGCTGATCGCCGACGGGTGATCCATGGCTGTTCGGAACGCTGTGTAGCTGCCGCGGTCATGGCCTGCGATCGCAAACCGGCGAAAGCCGAGATGTCCCATGAGAGCAATGCAGTCCCTGGCCTTGGCACGCTTGGAGGATCCAGCATGGTCCACGGCGTCCGCCGGTACCGAGGACTGGCCAAAGCCCCTCAGATCGGGGCAGACAACTGTGTGGTCGGCGGCGAGAAGTGGGGCTACCCGGTGCCAGGTAACGTGCGTCCGAGGATGGCCATCCAGCAAAAGAAGCGGCGGGCCTGAACCTCCATACCTGACTCGCAGTGAGGACTCGGGCAGATCCACGGTCTCTAGCTTGAATCCTTCAAACATCCGCTTCTTTGTCGTCAGACTGTGAAAACAAGTCCCGCATGTCCATCTTCAACCCACGCCGGTGAAATTGGTTTCGGGCATTTGTCCGTTTGGAGATCTCTCTCATTCCAATGGTTCGGCCGCCGTTCCGCCAGCCCTGGCGCTGGCTTGCAGGTACGACGCCCGAGATCCAGCCTCCTGCCTCACCGGTCTCTGGGATTGCCCAGGGCGGGGTCGCGCGCCCGGGTGTAGCCCTCGACGCGAGGCAAACCGTCATCCATCCTGATAAACGGCAGCCGCATTTCCCAATAGGCCTGGGCTTGGGGATGGTACTTCTCGGGCGCGTCCATGAATCCGATCGAGATGTAGAACTCATTTGGCAAGCCTTCATCGGTGTACCCAATCGAGGTGCCACATTCCGAACAGAAGGAGCGCACGACGCCCCTGGTTTTCGAAAATGTTTTTGGTTTGGAGCCGAGCCAATCGACCTGATCTGGACGATAGCCAATCCAGATCGTCAGTGGGCTGCCGATCGCTCGTCGGCAGTCATCGTCGTGGTCGAAACAAATCCAAAAGGGATCGCCACTGAATTCAGCTGTGATGGCTCCGCAAAAGCAATGCCCTTGATCAATCCGGGCCGGTTTTCTGACCGTCGTTCGGGGTTTGTCGTCCATGGTAATCTTCCGGCCAGCGTGGTGGCGTAACGCCGCGGACGGCAAGCAGTTCCTTTGGACGTCACAGAGCCGCAGATGCGCGCAACCGGCGGGCTGCTGGTCAATATCATTTGAGGCAGATCAGGCCTTAATTTGTTGGGAACATTTTTTCAGGTCCGCACTTTGTTCGCCGTCTGACCAAAGGAGGCGACCTTGAAAACACGACGCGTCGACAGGGAAAAGATCGAGAGGGCGGATCGAGAAGCCAAGTTGCTGTTGGAAGCGGAGCGGCATGCCAGGGAAGCCAAGACGGCGCGGCTTAGAGAACAGCGACAGTTGTTGGAGGCATCGATAACGCAGACCCCGCCCGCGCCCGTAGCCGCAAAGCAGCCGCCCCGCCAACGAAAGCCGACGCGCAAGGTAATCGAGGTGGACTGACGGTTTGGTCACTTGGGGCTTTTGCCAAGGTGGGGAGTTGATATGACAGGGCAGGGGATCCGGCAGCATGAATACCAAAGCGGTAAGTCCGGCCGTCGCCAAAGCGGCTGCTCGGCGTGCTGGATCGGGGTCTCATCACCGGTGTGTCCGACGACGATCCTGCGAGAGCCGCTGAAAAAGGCGCCCGAGCGGGCCGAGAACCAGCGAATCCGGCTGGACACTTACGTCGGGAACAATCGCACGCGCGGACCGTTCCCCAAGCGATCTTCACGCTCAGGATTTGCTCTTGTTGCAGCGACCGGATGAAATTTTCAACGAGGCCTCGCAAACGGTTGGTGATCCCCTTGAGCGCGACGCCTTAGGTGGGGAGGCTGAGCTAACTGGCGATCGCGCCATCCCGCGTCGTCTGGTTGTCGTCTCGAACAGGCTGGGGAACATTCGCGATCTGTCGCAAGCCGGCGGACTTGCTGTAGGCATCGGGGATGCGTTGGCCGAGCGTGGAGGCCTGTGGCTAGGAGCAAGCGCCGAGTATCAGGACTACGCCGCGAGCGACGAACCGCTGATCCGCTTGGAACGGGTGGGAAAGATCGAGACGGCTGCGCTTACCCTGCCCTATGAGGAGTATTCGCTCTATTACAATGGCTATGCCAACAGCACGCTGTGGCCGCTTTTTCATTACCGACTCGACCTGGTGAACCACCGGGCAGAGTTTCTACACGCCTACCGGCAGATCAATGCGCGGTTCGCGAAGGCGCTCGCAGGACTGCTGTCGGGCAACGACGACCTGGTGTGGGTTCACGACTACCACCTTATCCCCTTGGCCGCCCAGTTGCGGCGGCTGGGAGTCCGGAATCGGATCGGGTTTTTTCTTCACATACCGTTCCCGCCGCCCGACCTGTTTGTAGCCACGCCCGACCATGAAGAACTCATCGATGATCTGCTTCAATATGACGTCGTGGGGTTCCAGACCGAAACGGACGTGGGGAATTTCCGGCGCTCAGTGCAGGCGGCCAACTCCACTACTTTTGATATCAATGGTTCGGCTGAGATGAACGGCCGCACGGTGTTATCGAGGTGTTTTCCGATAGGCATCGACGTCGATTCAATCGCACGCATGGCCAATGAGGCGGCGGAGGATGTGCAGATCGATTCCATGCGCCGCCAGATTCTGGGCCTCAAGCAAATCATCGGCGTCGATCGGCTGGACTACTCCAAGGGTCTCCCCGGCCGCATGCAGGCTTTCGCGCGTCTTTTGGAAAGGCATCCGGAACACGAGCGGGCGGCAACCTATTTGCAGATTGCGTCGCCGACGCGCGAGGAGGTCAGCGCCTATGCCGACATCCGGGCCCAGCTTGAAGCAACCGCCGGCGCGGTCAACGGAAGATACGCGGATTTGGCTTGGACCCCGATCCGCTACATCCACCGTGCCGTATCACGCTCTCGGCTTGCTGGCCTGTTGCGCGCTAGCCAGGTCGGATTGGTCACGCCCCTGCGTGACGGAATGAACCTCGTCGCCAAGGAATACATAGCCGCGCAGGACGAAGCCGACCCCGGAGTGCTGATTTTGTCGCGTTTTGCAGGTGCGGCTGAAGAACTTGCCGAATCCTTGATCGTGAACCCGTATGCGGTCGACGAGGTTGCCGATGCGATCGCAAAAGCGCTCGCGATGCCGCTTGAGGAAAGAATTGCAAGGCATAGTGCACTGCTCAAGCGCATCAGGCGCAATGACGCAGCAGAATGGCGGCGGTCATTTCTCGCCACGCTCGCGGGCGAGAACTAGCGCCTGGCATCGATGCCTGAATCCGTCCGTGTGTCACGCGTCCCACACGGTCATAGCCCGGCAATAACCCGGCTGGCCTAGCAGTTCGAAAGGCCTTGAAGCTGATCATGTACCTTGTCAGCCCGCATCAGAAACTTTTCGCTCGTTGCCGGAAGCGCGATAGCCCGCCTCAATCGGTGGACTATCGAAGGTTCCACGGAACACACCGCCGGTCCGGTCGTTTGGGCTCTGATAGGAGATCTGCGATGACAAGGAACCCCACGCGAAAGGACAGTGATCTCTCTGAAAAAGAGGCAATCAAGTTGGCCGAAGTCACCGACGTGTCACCCGGGCAGGCCAAAGAGCTTGCAGCCGAGCACGGCAAAGACGGCGCCAAGAAGGAAGCAAGAAATTACAAGGCGGAGGGCTGACTATGGCGGCCAGTGGATCCGCAAACGACAGAGACGCACGAGCCACCCTCTACGCACAAGGCGTAATGGAAGCCGAGCGCAAGGCGCGGGAAGAGAAAACGGCGCGATTGCGCAAAGCCCGTTTGGCGCACGAGGCGATCAATCCGCCTGCACCCGAGCGGAAACCGGCAGTGCCGAAAGCCCCAAAGCGGGCCGCCAAACCAGGCAGCCGAAAAGCTGGAGAAGATTAGCTTCAGCTTCTTCGGCTGTGCCGGCGGCACGCGTCGGGGAAGAGCAGACCGTGCGGTCGATCTGCACGATAAATTTGTACTTCATCGAATGACACAAAGGAGTCCAGTGATGACGGAGCATGTGTCCCGGAAGGAAGAACAGCGTGGCACCCGAAATGTACTCGGGTGGGGCGTCGTCATTGCGGCTGTGATCTTCGTCGCACTGCTAGCCTTCTTTGTGTTCATACCCCTTTCAGGCGGATCGTGGCAGACATCGCCAGTAAAGCGCACCCCGGAACAGAACCAAGGCGGCAATGCCCCCGCCGAGACATCACCCGCGCCCGGCGTTAAAAAGAACCCGCAAGAAAATACCGAGATGCCAGGGCAGCAGTGATCGACCTTGGGCTGCGACCCAAGTTGGCCTGATCTTCCTGGTCGTCTCATCGGCGTCATGATGGGATCAGGGCCTTCTGGGCGCAGGAACCGCTGAGCTATTGAGACTGGGTTTCGCCCACATCGAGCGCAGAAAGATTACCGCAGCAGCATCGGTCTGGCGAACGAGGCGATCACGCCATCGTGGAACTCGAGGCACATCAAGATGCCTAGCTGCAGGCCGTTCAGTTGGGATTTTTCAGCTGCTTTGACAACAGCAGTTGCTGCTGCAGCTCAAGGGCGAGCTTCAACAGCCGTTCAGGTGTTTCCTCTTCCGCGATTTCGTCGAGCAGCGCTGCGAGTGCGTCGCCCTCAACAGGATCGCGGAATGAGTCAGGTTTGGTTTGCGGAGGTTTGGCCACGAGGATTTCTAGCAGGAATGCGGCCGTATTTGCAAGACGAAGCGAAGCGCTCTTGGGGAGGGGTACCGTAGCGGGGGCGGTCGACAGGGCGGCCTGCGGCAAACTATCGGACAATCTTAATTCATGATGCCAGACCTGTCGTTGCGGAGCACCTCCTCCATGAGTGTATTGAGCCATTCGCTCAAGGGAAGGTCATGCCGCGTCGACAACCGCTCCTCCAGCGCCGCCTTCAATGTCCGTTCGACGAGGCGATCGGCCGCCTGTGGGTCGCCCAGCAGCAGCCGCGCGGACAGCCTCAGTTTTGGAAGAGCGCGGAAAACATTGTCTTCACCAAGCGCTGTTGATTGCGCGGCGAGGATCCCGGCAACCGTCCTGAACCCGGCCGGCTTGGAGAGGTTTTGGGTGTACCGGAACCGCTCCGGTAGGGTGATCTGATCGTTTCCGGAGAAGAATACGAACGGGATGCCTCTGTCCGTCAGCTCATCGGCGAGGGGAAAAACAGTCTCACCGTTAAGATCGATGTCCAGCACCGCCCCGTCCGCTGAATCGATATATCGTCGAGCCCGGCTGACTGACGACACCGGCCCCAAAACGGTCGCCCCACAATCGCTGAAATAAGAGGCAAGTTCGCTTGCCAGCAAGAATTCGTCCTCGACGAGCAGAATTCGCATGCCTAATAACATAGCAGCCCTCCGGGCTTTAAACGGCGGTCGCGTCCATCGGTTCCGTGGCTATCGGCGGTGCGGGATGGGAATTCGACCAGGAACGGTTTACACATTGGATCGAAATCAGCGCTGCCGCGTTGCATTTCACTGAAGCAGGACAATTGATGCAAAAGCTGCCGAGGTTCCCCATAGTCGGTATTGGCGCCTCTGCGGGCGGCATTGCCGCCATGGAGGGATTTTTTCGCGGGATGCCGTCTTCGAGCGGGATGGCGTTCGTGATCGTCACGCATCTCAGCCCGGAACGGGAAAGTCTGCTGCACGAAGTGATTGCGCTTTACACCGGAATTCCGGTTCGTGTCGCTGAAGATGCAATGGATATCCATCCTGACACCGTCTACGTGATGCCGCACAACGCGATCCTCACCATCGAAAATTCCAGCCTAAAGCTGCGCCAACCGAATTCGGTGTCCAGGGAGCGCAAGCCCATCGATATCTTTTTCAGCGCGCTGGCCGAGGATCAGGGCGAATACGCCGTCGGCGTCGTCCTGTCGGGCGGCGATTCCGACGGTACGTTGGGCATCAAGGCAATCAAGGAGCATGGCGGCCTGACGCTGGCGCAACTCTCCGACGAGTCGGGTCCGAGCAATCCCGACATGCCGCGCAGCGCGATCAGTTCCGGTCTGATCGATATCGCCATCCCCGCCGATGAGATGGGTGCGAAACTCATGGAATTTGCCCATAGCTTTGAACTGCTCGACGAGCTCGAAGCTGACGATGGCAAGGCCAGTGCTTTGAAACTCCGCAAGGGCCAGGAGGAAATCTACGCGATCCTGCGCAGCCATTCGGGACATGATTTCTCGGGCTACAAGGCCAAGACGTTCTTGCGCCGCGTCAGGCGACGCATGCAAATAACACAGAACACCGCGATCGATGCCTATATAGAGTTGCTTCGTTCAAATGCGGAGGAAGTGCGGTCGCTGTTTCGCGACCTGCTGATCAACGTGACAAATTTCTTCCGCGATACGGACGCTTTCAAGACCCTGGAAGAAACCGTCATCCCCAAACTTTTCGAAGGCAAGGACGCCAACGATACGATCCGCGTCTGGGTGCCCGGCTGCGCAACCGGCGAGGAAGTCTTCTCGATCGGAATGCTGATGCGCGAGCATATGGATACACTTTCGGCTGTGCCGCGCATCCAGATTTTCGCCACGGACATCGATGACGCGGCGTTGGGCATCGCACGTTCGGCGCGCTATCCGGAGTCATTGCTTGCGGGCGTTTCGCCTGAACGTCGCGAACGCTTCTTCAGCAATGACGGCACAAGTTTCATCTTGAGCAAGAGCGTACGTGATCTCTGCATCTTCTCGGCGCACAGCGTCATCCGTGATCCACCCTTCTCGCGCATGGACATGGTGTCGTGCCGGAACCTGCTGATCTATTTCGGCCCCGATGTGCAAAAGCAGGTTATTCCGACCTTCCACTATTCGCTGAAGCCCGGCGGCTATCTGTTCCTTGGCACCTCCGAGAGCATAAGCCAGCATGCCGATCTGTTTGCACCGGTCGACAAGAAACAACGGATATTCAAGGCACGAGAACATACGGCGCCGCCGCGGCTGCCGATCTTGTTGAATGCTGCGCCTGCAAGCAATTTTTCCAGCGCCAATGACACTCATGCCCGCCGCGGCTTGTCTTATTCCCTAAGGCAAACCGTTGAAGCGCAGGTTCTCGAACGCTTCGCTCCGGCTCACGTCGTCGTCAATGGTGATGGAGATGTCGTCTATTACTCGGTCCGAACCGGCAAATATCTCGAGCCGCCGCAAGGGGTGCCGAGCAGACAATTGCTCACAATGGCACGCAGCGGCCTGCGTCTGGAATTGCGCGGCGCTTTGCGGGAAGCCGCCGAGGGCCGGCGCACGGTTGTGCGCGAAGCGATAGCCATTGAAGAAGATGAAGATCGTGTCCAATTCGTCACATTGACGATCGAGCCCTTGACTGATCGCGGCAGCGGCGAGCCGCTGTTTCTCGTCCTGTTCGAGCCGGTGGGCCAGCCGCAGCCGCGGCTGGAGGCTCTAAAGGTTCGACAGCCGGTGGCATCTGGGATTGCTGATTTCGAACGCGAGCTCCGCGATACGCGCGAGCGCCTGCAATCGACGATCGAAGAATATGAGACCGCGTTGGAGGAGTTGAAATCTTCCAATGAGGAACTCGTCTCGGTCAACGAAGAAGCCCAGTCCTCCAATGAGGAGCTCGAGGCCTCCAAGGAAGAAATGCAGTCCCTCAATGAGGAATTGAACACCATCAATGCCGAACTGGTTTCCAAGATCGAGGATCTCGATCGTGCCAACAGCGATCTGAAGAACCTGTTCGAGAGCACACAGATCGCGACTGTTTTTCTCGATACCAAGCTGGTTATCCGCAGCTTCACGCCGGCGGCGTCTTCGTTCTTCAACTTGCTGCCGACCGACATCGGAAGACCGCTGACCGATCTTGCCAGCCGGCTCGATTATCCGCACCTGCGCGACCATATTGCCCAGGTTTTCAGGGCCGGCGAGATGATCGAGCACCAGCTGCCGCGCGATAGCAACGGCATCCACTATCTCGTGCGGCTGATCCCCTACCGCGACAGCGCGCGGAAAATCCAGGGCGTGGTGGTGACCTTTGTCGATGTGACGACCATGGCTGAAGCCGAAGCCCACCAGCGGGTATTGATCTCGGAACTCAACCATCGGGTCAAGAACATGCTGGCTGTTACGGTCAGCATTGCCAGTCAGACCCTGAAAAATGCTCCCTCTTCGGAGGCTTTCGCCGAAGCGCTCATCGGTCGCCTGCGCGCCATGGCCCGGGCCTACGGAGTGCTCTCGCGTGAAAGCTGGAAAGAGGTCTCGGTAGAGGAAATCGTGCGGCAGGAAGTCGAGCCGTTCGGGCTGGAACGCATCAACACCACAGGCGAGGACATTCGGCTCAAGCCTCAGCAGGGCCTGTCGCTTGGCATGGTGATCCATGAACTTGCCACGAATGCTGGAAAATATGGCGCCTTGTCCGTGCCAAACGGCGTGGTGTCCGTGACTTGGTCGGCGTCGGATCACGGTTTTCAGCTCGAATGGTTAGAAAGCGGCGGTCCCGCTGTCATTCCGCCTGAGAAGACGGGATTTGGTCTTTCGCTGGTGAAAGGCGAAATTGAGTATCGGCTTGGCGGAAATTTTGAAACATCTTTCGGTTCCGATGGTTTGAGCTTGCGGATTGAGTTTCCGTTTGATCATCGGGAGAGCGAAACGTGACTGCATCTCGTATCCTTATCGTCGAAGATGAATGGCTGGTCGCGGAGGAGCACCGCGCAATTCTGGAAGAGGCCGGCTTCGCCATCGCCGGGCCAGTGCCGTCCGTTGCTCGCGCGAAAAAGCTGATCGAGAGTGAAGTCATATCTGCCGCGGTCCTGGACATTGGTCTCGGCGGCGAGACCAGCGCTGCCCTTGTCCCTCTTCTAGCGCAACGCGGAATTCCGTTTGTTTTCGTCAGTGGGTACACAACATCCGACATTCCGCAGGATTTGCGTCATCACAAGATGCTGTCAAAACCCGTGTGGGCTGCCGCGCTGGTCGAGGCCGTGCGAAATATGCTCGGTGTTCAACCGACAGCTTTGGCAAGACACCAGGACAGCGGAACGGTGCCAACCCAACGAGAAGCCCGGTAACTGCACAAAGACACTGGTTTTTCATCAGATATGCGACGACATTCGGGTCCAGGCCCGAGACGGCGTCGCCGGCAAGTGCCTGCGATCCGGCCGGCACGATTGGCATGCTCCCGGTCTGGCGTACTCCAGCGCTGGGCGAAACTTCGCCACGGCGCGACGATTGGTCAGGCGATGAGCCTATCAAACAACGGGCAGTTCGCCCTCGGTTTGCCTCGCGTCGAATAGGACGCCAAGGCCGTAAGTGACGGCGCCAGCGGCAATCATCTCTGCCAACGCTGCGCTCGACACCGGGCAATGCGGCATGACCGCCTTGATCGCGAGTTCGGCATTCGCAATCGACACGAAATCGTGCCGTCGCTTACGGGTCTCCAGATATTGTTCGATCAACATCTGCAGTCGCCTTCTTTCTATTTCATCGCCAGCCATTGGTTCCTCCTGTAGACAGTCTGAAAGCCCACCACGCCTAAGGAGCGGTGGCCTTGGCGCCCCTTTTTGAGGACCGTGGACTCTAGTGAGGCGGGCAGCGTTGCTGACCAGGATGTCGAGACTGCCGAGGGGCGTTGCTGCTTCATCGGCCAGCTTTCTGCAAAGGCCTCATTGCGGATATCGCCGGCAAGCCTTTTGACCTGCCGCTTTTATTAGGTCCACCAGTTCGTCGGCGTCTTCCTGTTCTTCGGGGAGGTAGCCGAAAGCAACGTCCGCACGCTCGCGCGCGAATGCAATCGCCGCAGCACGACCAATACCGGAATCGCCGCCGGTTATCAGCGCTTTGCGGCCGGCAAGCCTGCCTGATCCTTTGTAGGTCGTTTCGCCGTGGTCCGGGCGCGGCACCATCTTGCTGGCCAAACCCGGCCACTTCTGTTCCTGTGGCTTGAACGGCGGCTGGTGATATTGCGTCACCGGATTCTGTTTGAGCATCGGGCTCGCAGGGCCTGCTTTAGCAGGCACTGTTCCCGTATCGGCTGACGCCGTGGAAGCATAAGCGGCGAGAATTCCTCCCGCCATGCTTCCGACGACAAGTCTACGCGCTGCGTCTGGTACATTGTCATGCTGGTCGTGGTTCATCATGGGCTCGCTTTGACGGCAGGTGACCGTTACGGAAGTGGCACCTAACCGGCCGTCGACGCGAATGTTCCCTTGTGATTGCAGTGAGTGTCGGTCGCCTTGCCCGTCTTTGCTGTGAGGCCGCGTCACGACTTTGATGCAGCCATCCTGCTTGTCGCGGAACGTCTTGTAGAGATCCGGCCCTGCTTTCAGATCGGCCCGGTGGGTAATCACAAGGAGGGATCGATTGCGCCGCTCTGGACCATGGCCAAAAGAGGTTCGAGGCAGCGTTGCGTATGCGTCTGGCCCATCCGGAAAGCCGGTCTCTTATTCATCGCCGCGCCAGACGGGATGTGATCGATCAGGCCAACACAGACGCCGTGGGGACCGAGATGGTGCCGTCCTTGCGGCAGCGATTGATTACGTCGCGCAGCACATGCGGTCTCTGCGAATGCCAGCCCGTTTGATGGCGCGAAATATTGGCTCAGTCGCTGGACGCCGGCCCCGGCTCGGCCATCCTACGGTGCTGTTCGGCCAAAGTGCCTGCCGGCGTGACATGCGCGGCGGCAACCTGCAGCTTGTTTTTCCAACCGCTGACGACCTGTTCATCACCGGCCATCATCGCCTCGTAACCCGTTTTGGCGACATCGGCCGGATTGTCCTTTTCATCGGTGCCGATCTTGGTATCCATCATTTCAGCGCGCTCGAAGAATCGCGTCTGCGTAGGGCCAGGCATCAGCACGGTGACCGTCACCCCGCTATCTTTCAGCTCATGGCGGAGCGCGATCGAGAAGGAATCGATGAACGCCTTCGTGCCGTTGTAGACGGCCTGGAATGTGCCGGGCATGAAGCCGGCGATCGATCCGGTGAACAGGATGCGTCCGCGACCTCGCCGGGCCATCTTGGCTCCGAGCTCATGCGCCAGATAGACCGTTCCGGTGACATTGGTGTCGATGATCCGGCGGACTTTTCGCCAGTCCTGGTCGACGAAGCCGTTGCCGAGCCCGCGTCCCGCATTGAGAAACAACAGGTCGATATCGCGATCGCCGATCTGGGAGATCAACCGATCGGCGCCCTCGACGGTCGCCAGATCGGCCTCAATGGCTTCGACCGTTACATTGTGGGTCTCAAGTGCCTCTGCCGCCTGCCGGATAGCCGGCTCGTCGGCGGCGATGATCAGGTCGTAGCCGTCTTTAGCGCACAGCTTTGCGAGTTCCCTTCCGATGCCACTCGAGGCGCCGGTCACCACAGCGAGTTTGGCGTCCGTCATCATATCCTCCATCTTCGTGCCATCGGAACCACGAGTGGGCACAATTGTTCCGCGGCGTTTGGGCTGGATTGATCGTGCGCTGTCATGACGGTCAGGCGACGGTCGTCGTCGCGGTCCTCGCGCGCATTCATGGATGGGCCGTTGCGACAAAAACCGTTCTACGCCATGAGAACTCGCCATGGCCTACCTTCAAAAGGCCCCAAACGCATGGATTGAGTACTCAGAACGGCAATGAGCCTAATCAGTTGAAGTTGGAACAAGTGGCCCAGTTGGAAGTTCGAACCGTGCAGCGTTGTTGCCCTCCCATGTTGATGCTGCGCGATCGGGTCATCCCCTCAGCCCGATCTCCCGCGCTTCTCCGCGCCAAAGAGAAGCGCGGGCCCCCCTCTTTTAACGGCTGTCCGGGATGGAGCGTTTTGTTACGTTGAACTAGCCGACCTCACAGGCTCGTCGTCGGTTTCGTTTGACGAGCTCTCCGAGCGCTCTAGATCATTGATGCCGGACGCAGTTGGTTCGGGCCGGGGAGGAAATCCGCGTGGCGCATCCAACGCGCGCTGTACCCCATAACGACCGTCATTTTCCGGTTGGCTGGCTGTGCTTGCTTCTGATGCTAGCCGGGGTGGCCGGATGCTCGTCTTCCAATCAGGTGGCGCAGCAATCACGAACAGCGGCTTCCGCGGCACAGACCGTATCGATGGTACTGGATGCCTGGGTGGAGGGAGCGGCACCGTCCGCCTATGCCACGGCCGCACTGCACTCGGTCGGAAAAACGCTGGCCGATGTCGAGGCGCAAATTCGATCGGCCGAGACCGCTGAACCAGCCGGGCGAGCAGGACTGACGGCAGCAGTCAACAGTTTGTCGGTGGCGGTGGCGCATGCCGAGGCGGGATTGCGGGTGAACAATCGCACTGAGGTGAAAAGCGCACAACAGGATCTTCGGGCGGCCATGCGCTCGCTCGCCGCCGCTTACACCAGCGCTTTCGGACCAAAGCCGTGAAGAAGCTTCTGGAAATATCGCTTGGCGTCGTCACCAGTGTCGGAGGTTTCCTCGAAGTCGGGTCGATGGCTACGGCGGCGCAGGCGGGTGCCGCCTTCGGATTCCAGCTAATCTGGGCCATAGTTCTCGGCACCATATGCATCATCTTTTTGGTTGAAATGGCCGGTCGGTTCGCCGCGATGAGCCATCACACGATCTCAGAGGGCATTCGTGAAAGATTTGGGTTCAACGTCTTTCTATGGCCGTTGCTCGTCGTCCTTCTCGTCAATTTCATGGTGCTGTCCGCTGAGATCGGCGGTGTGGCCATCGCACTCGAACTTGCCACCGGCATAGGCTTCCAGTGGTGGGCACTGCCGGTGGCGTTGCTGGCATGGTTGCTGCTGTGGAAAGGCACGTTTGGCTTTATCGAGAAAGGCGTTTCGGTCCTCGGCCTCGTGACGCTGTGCTTCGTGGTTGGTGCGGTGATGTTAAAGCCCGACTGGACAGCGGTCGCTGGCAGCGCCGTGCCTTCGCTGCCGGCTCACGATGCCATCAATTACTGGTTCATGGCGGCCAGCATTCTCGGCGCGTCGATATCGCCTTATCTTTTCATGTTCTATTCCTCGGGAGCTATCGAGGACAAATGGGATGAAAGCCACCTTGGGGCCAATCGTGCCATCGCCGGGCTGGGCATGACCTTCGGTGGGACCATTTCGATCGGCGTGTTGATCGTCGCTGCTCTCGTTCTCGCGACGCGCGGCATCGACCAGGTGGACGACTATCACCAACTGCCGTTGATGCTGATCCCTATATTCGGCTTCTGGGGGTTCGTTCTATTCGTTGCCTCGCTCGCCATTGCCTGTTTCGGCGCCGCACTCGAAGTAGGGTTGCAACAGGCATATCTGGTGGCACAGGGCTTTGGCTGGACCTGGGGCGAGGATCGCAAGCCGCGCGATGATCCGGGCTTCAGTGCCGTCTATACGGCATCATTGTTTTTGGCCGCCATTCCGATCATGCTTGGCCTCGACCCACTGAGGCTGACCATCTTTTCCATGGCGGTAACGGCGGCGAGCCTTCCGCTGACGGTAGTTCCATTTCTCTTCCTGCTGAATGACGAACGCTATGTCGGCGAACATCGCAACGGCATCATTTCGAATGCCGCCGTTGTCTTCATTATCGCGCTTGCCTTCGTGCTCGCCGTGGTGACGATTCCGCTGCAGATATTCGGAGGCACATGATGGAATTGATGCGTGATCTCCTGGACAAGCAGGTGTTCGACCGCCGGCGGGTCAAGATCGGCAAGGTCGACGGAGTGGTGGCCGAGTTGCGGCGGGGCAAACCACCAAGGATTGTCGCGATAGAACTCGGCTCCATCACTTTGGCGCGCCGCCTTGGCGCGCGGCCCGGGGAATGGATGGCGCAACTGGCGACGAGGGTGGGTGGCAAACGCCACGCCGTGCCACACAGGATTGCGTGGAAAAAGGTGCAGGACAACGGGCTCGACATCGAATGTGACATCGAGGTGGGCGAGACGTCGATTTTCGCCTGGCAGGACTGGTTGCGCGATCATGTCATCGGGCGCATCCCAGGAGCGTGATGATGAGGACAGTCAACCTCGAACATCTTGCCGGGCGACGCGTGCTCTCGCAGCGCGGAAAGAGCATCGGTCACATCGAAGAGATTCTCGCCGAACAGCGTGGCGACGAGCTCGTCGTTACTGAATTCCACGTTGGCATCTACGCCGCGTTCGAGCGTCTGTCGGCCTCGACCATCGGCATCGCGATGCTCGACCTGTTTCGGCTGCGCCGCCGCGACGGCCTGTACCGCATTCCCTGGGATAAACTCGATATCTCCGATCCGGCGCGACCGCGGCTGCTATGCCCGATGACCGAGCTTCCCGGATGGAAAGGGCAAAAGGACATTCGGGAGTAGATGGCTACGGCTGGGAGGGCTAAGGCGCCGGCGTTTTGCCGGCGAACAGCCGTTCGTGCAGATGGCGCCTCCGCAAAGATTACTGCAGGTTCTTGCGAAGGAAGATGCGGGCGTGTCCTGGAATAACGAATTCGACCTTGCCGAATTCCTCAAACCCATGATGCCGGTAAAATTGAGGCGCCTGGAAACTGCTCGTCTCGACGACGGCTCTCTTGCATCCACGCCTAATGGCTTTCTCCTCAATCGCCATAAGAAGCTGTGATCCATAGGATCGGCCAAGCAATTTTCAGGCAAGAAGAACATGTCGAGAAACAGGAGCCCCAGTTCCGTTCTGCCCCAAATTCCACCCCAGATCTTTCCCGAGGGGTCGGTAAGCTCCGCGCCGATCACTGCCCGGTCATCGATTCCGGTTTGTTCGATGTTGTGTCGATAGAGCGCAGCGGCCGCCTGCGTTCGTGCATCCCCGTTGTGAGCCAGAGCGATTGTAAATCCTTCGGATCGAGCCGGCATGCGTTCTGCTCCTGCGTCGGAATGGTCTTGAGATTCAACCGTCAGATTAACATCAAGGCGGCCGGTTCGCTCGCAGCTCTGATCGCCGCTTCTGTTGTAACCCGTCTTGCCCACATTCCGCATCGCGATCCGCGTCGGATGCATGCAGCCGCGCCCAACATATCGCTTTGGTGTTGAACAAAGCCCATCCTGCCCTTGTCAGGTCTCATCACAATTCGTGCGCCGTCAAGAGTGTCCACCTCGACGAAGCTGCTGCGGATCACAATCCATTACGCCGGGAACAATGAGAAAAACCTGTCGTTGGGAAAGCGATCGCAATTCGGCGATTCAAACACGGAGACTCCAATGTTGAAGAAAATTCTAGCCGCGTCGGTGCTAACTATTGCCTTGGCCGGTTCCGCCTTGGCGCAGACAAATGGAACGGGTGCTGGCGGCACGGCTGGCACGGGTAATGGAACTGGTACTGGAACTGTTGGCAGCGGCGGCGCCGCTGGCAATGGCACTGGCAGCGGGAATGCGGCCGTGCCAACCGATCCGAATTCCACAAACTCGACTACAAAATCGAACGGCATGACCGACCGTTGCAAGGACGCCGCAGGCAATGACATCGATAACAACACTGCAAGTGGCGCAACGACCTCGACCGTGCAAAATTGCAACAAGTAGCCGATGGACCTAGCGGCTTCGGCCGCCCGAAGGCCCGCCATCAAGACAATGGCGGGCCTCCGAATACGTGCCTCGCGTGCTGCCTGGATACATAGGAGCACATGTGTCCAAAGAGACCCGGCGGGCCAAACTCGATCGCTTAGCCGCCTCGATTCCGAAGCACGAATTCGAATTCCTAATGAAGATTGCAAAGCTAAGCCGTCATGACCTACTTGGCCTGATCGCTAAACACGATGGCGGCAGGGACAAGGTTTATAGGGACCTTGCGGCCCACTTGGCAGCAACTGAGGCCGCCCCGGAGCCCGTACATGAGGCGGCAGCTGACGACGGCCAAACAGCTGGAGCATCTCCAGCCACGAACTCGCCCGCCGGCAAGTGGCGGCGAAGATCATTTCGGTGCCAGCCCTGACGCTCCACGGAAGCGACGACCGTGTCGTCCTTCCAAAATCTTCGAATGGGTTGGACGTGCATTTTACCGCGCCTTACTGACGAGTACTGCTGGATACGGCAGGCGGTAGGCGCTTTAAAGCCGGCTGCCATTCAGCTTCATCGGACATGCCGGAACCTGAAGCGCCGCCGCGCATTTCGTCTCCAGGCATGACCGATCTTGCGGTAATCGCCAGGGAGAAATTCAGATGCAAACTTCAGGCGCAACTTCACAGCAAAACCTTGGCCGATTGGCCATAGAACCGTTTTCCGGCACGGTGACGGTGCGGTTTTCCGACGCCATCGTCGCAGCTACGGAGCGGGCGAAGGTCCTGCGTGAAGACGGGCACGAGCCCGTTTTCTATATCCCGTTCGAGGACATCTATTTCGATCTTTTCGAAAAGACCGACACCACCACCCGGTGCCCGCTCAAAGGCACCGCAAGCTACTGGCGT
The DNA here is from genome assembly GCF_030323145.1 of Mesorhizobium sp. C432A. Lineage (NCBI taxonomy): Bacteria > Pseudomonadati > Pseudomonadota > Alphaproteobacteria > Hyphomicrobiales > Phyllobacteriaceae > Mesorhizobium > Mesorhizobium sp. C432A. The sequence continues at coordinate 3,013,003 of NZ_CP100470.1, forward strand.
GTCCACGCCGTCGGCAGTTCTTCCGATGATTTCATGTGGGCCTACGAAACGCCCGATGCGGCTGCTCTGGCTATTGCAGGTCACGGCGCTTTCGATCCGGAAAAGGCCCGTATCGATGTCGATCCTGCCGAGGACAAGCGACACACGCCACATATCGTCGAATAGGTTTCATCAGGCAGAGACAATCACGGTAACGACAGGCGCGATGAGCATTTTCTACCAGGCGGCAAAGATTGCGGAGGAGGTTCACGCGTCTCAGCGCGATAAGACCGGGCGGCCCTACATCGAGCATTGCCGCCGTGTCGTCGACGCTGTCGAGACAATCGATCAGAAGACTGTTGCCTACCTTCATGACGTTCTGGAGAAAGGCGAGGGCTGGACCCGCGCCAAGCTCGAAGAAGCAGGCTTCGGACCGACAATTACCGCGGCGGTCGATGCCATGTCGCGCAGGCCGGATGAGGAGTATTTCGCCTTTGTCCGGCGGGCTGCGTCGAACCCAGTGGCGCTCCCCGTAAAACGCGCCGATCTGGAGGACAACATCTGGCAGTCGAGGCAGGTCGGAGCGTCGGCGGCCAAATATGAAGAGGGCCTTCGCATGCTTGACCAAGAGTTCTCCCGACAATAGTGCGCGCCCGACGCTGGCATTGCATCTGCCGAGGCAGCCATCGCCTGCGAGAGCTTGCGGCGCACAGCACGTTTCGGCTCTCCTGGCCGTCAGTTTTTCCGCGCCGGCGTGCGCCTGAGGGTCCTCGCTGGACCATGGAACGTGTGATCGGGTCAAAGCTCCTCCGGAGATGGACCGCAGCGTCTCCAAAAGGAGTAACGGCCGGCTCGGAATCAGGAACTCCTCCAGCACCGGTGCGTTGACCAGCAAGCCGGGACGAGTTCCCGGCCTCCGCGGGTGGCGGGCAAGTCGCCGCCGAACCCGAACTTCTGCACAATGAAAGGTAAGGCCATGGGCTTCTTTTCGAAGGACATCAAGACACTCGACGATCTCTTCGTGCACACGCTGCGCGACATCTATTACGCCGAAAAGCAGATCGAGAAAGCGCTGCCGAAGATGATCGGCAAGGCGACCGATCCGCAATTGAAGGCCGGATTCGAAAAACACCTCGAGCAGACCAAAGGCCATATCGAGCGCGTCGAACAGGTGTTCGAATTGCATGGCGTCAAGGCCAAGGAGGTCAACTGCCCGGCGATAGACGGCATTCTGGAGGAAGCCGACGATGTGAGCGGCGACGTCGACGACAAGGAGGTTCTAGACGCGGCGCTGATAGCGTCGGCGCAGGCGGTCGAACACTATGAGATGACCAGATATGGCACGCTCATCGCCTGGGCCAAGCAGCTTGGCCGCAGCGACTGCGCCAACGTATTGGCCAAGAACCTGAAAGAAGAGCAGGCGACCGATCGCAAGCTCACCGAAATGGCGGAAAGCAAGATCAACATGCAGGCTGCCGAGTAGACCGTCCCAGGTCATGATGAGATTGGTTGAAATCTCATCATGACCTAACCCTGTTGGAGCATGATTTTTCCAAAGCCGGCACCAGTGCTGCGTTGAGTCGATCTCCATCGTTGTCCACGGAACTTTCATGACGGGCGAATCTGCCATCTCTCGCGATCTGCCGACCAGTGTAAAATCGTCTTTCGGCGTGGCGTTGAGCACGGCGCCGATGGAAGCAAAGGCTGCCGACACGTTGCCGGCCGATGCTGGCCGATGGCAATACGAACCCAAATGGGACGGGTTCCGCTGCCTGGCCTTTAAATCCGGCGCGGCCGTGGAGTTGCGTGCAAAATCCGGCAAGCCGTTAGGGCGGTATTTCCCGGAAGTCGTCGCGATGTTGCATGAACTGAAAACAAAAGAGTTCGTGGTCGATGGTGAGATCGTCATCGAAATTGCAGGCTCTCTTTCTTTCGACGCCTTGCAGATGCGGCTGCATCCGGCGGAAAGCAGGATCCGGAAACTGTCGGTCGCGACGCCGGCAAAGCTGATCCTCTTTGACATGTTGGCGACCTCCGAGGGCGCCTTGATGCAGCAGCCGCTCTCGGTTCGGCGCGCTGCACTCGAACTGTTCGTAAAGTCGGCCGCGCGAAAGGATCTCGAACTGTCTCGGGCGACGCGTGATTTGGCGGCGGCAGGCAGATGGCTTGGCCAATCCGGACAAGGTTCGACCGACGGGGTCGTTGCCAAGCTTCTCGATGACGAATATCGACCCGGCGAGCGCGCCATGGTCAAAGTCAAGCGCCTGCGCACGGCCGATTGTGTCGTCGGAGGGTTCCGCTACCTGGCGAATTCGCGTGAAGTCGGCTCCCTGTTGCTTGGCCTGTACAATGACCAGGGGCAACTCGACCATGTCGGGTTCACTTCGACGATCGCCCGGGAGGACAGGGCCAAGCTTACGCGACAACTTGAAGCTTTGCGATCGGCTCCCGGCTTCACGGGAAAAGCGCCGGGCGGTCCCAGTCGGTGGAGCACGGAAAGAAGCGGACAATGGGAGCCATTGCGGCCCGAACTGGTGGCGGAGGTGCGGTTCGATCATGTCACCGGCGATCGTTTCCGTCATGGCACCAAATTTCTGCGATGGCGTCCTGACAAAAGCCCGAAGCAATGCACGTTCGAACAGATACTTGGAAAATGAGGCTTGGCGAGGCGTCGACAGGTCCACACCATCGAGACCAAATCCGTCAAGCATTCGGCGCAGCCAAATCCAGTCGCATTTCACTGGCGATCTTGAACCCGGCGGCGAGATAAACGCCTTTGCAGGAGGATGCCGGACCAAACTCGTTGTTCAGTCTGTCACCACGCCTCGCTTTGGCGGATCACGGTTCTCGTCCGGATTAGGAACTGGCACTTCGTCGGGAAGAAGATCCGGCTCAGGCTCGCGTATGTCCGGCGTCCACGTCGGCGCATCCACTGGCGGCTCTTCGGTTGGCTCTGGTTTGGGGGGCACATCTATTCTCCGGGTTTCGCTTGGGCGTGGGGTTCGGCCCGCCACCGGTCGCGCGTCGCCGCGTCTGGAGGCGAAAGGGTCTTTTCACACCCCATGTATTTTTACCGATGGCCAGCGGTCCTGGGGCTTGTCGGCGCCCGATCAGAGTCCTGCGTTCCGGCTCCTTTGAGCGCAATGTTGGCATCCGCTGCCTCTGGCTCTTTGAGGACTGCCCTGTCGACGTTCTTGATCTCGGCCATAAGGCATCGTCCTTGGTGGCCAACGGGCAACCGCGAGAATTGTTCCGAGCTATTAAGGGCGGCTGGAGCTGCTGTGCGGACCTTCTGGCTGGGCAGTTATCAACTATGCTGTCTTGCGTTTCGGTGAGGCTCTCTTTGTGGATCTCGCCAGCCCTTCCTGTTTGAGGCTCTTCTTCAGCACCTCAGCGAGGTTGATGACATTCTCCTGTGGCCTTGGTGCGGGCTTCGGCAGCTTCTTGCCTTTGCGCTTTGCATCGATCATGGCGATCAGCGCGTCTTCATAGGTGTCTTCAAATTTCGAGGGATCGAAGGTCGTCACTTTTTTGTCAATAAGCATGCCGGCGATTTCGAGCAGATCGGGGTCATATTTCTGCTTGGCCAATCCATCGAACACAGTGCTTTCCGAAACCATTTCGTTGTGGTTGCGAAGCTCGGTCATCACCATCCCCTTGCCATAGGGCTGAATCAGCACTTCGCGGCCGCGCTGGTAGAGCACCACGCAGGATCGAGCGGCCACGCCCTTGTTCTTCATGGCATCGCGGATCACTCCGTATGCTTCGATTGCGGCGCCGTCGGCCGGGATCAGATAGTAGGGCTTCTCGAGATAGCGCGTATCGATATCGTCAATCGATACGAATTCGCCGACTTCGAGCGTGTGCTTCGACGTCAGCTTCAACGCCTTTATGTCGTCAGGTTCGATCTGGAGAAATTCGTCCTTTGCGATCTCGAAACCCTTCACCTGATCCGCTGCATCCACCAGCTTTCCGGTCTCCTCGTCGGCGTAGACGCTCCTGACCGGCAGACCGTCCTTGCGGTTCAAAATCTTGAAATGGATCTTGGATGCTTCGCTGGTTGCGCCGACAATCTTCACGCCGCAAGTAACCGAACCAACCTTCAAGAAGCCCTTCCAGGCAGCACGTGGCGCGGCCATTTTGCGCTTATCCCGTTTCCAGCTAGGGCAACGCGTTTCCGTTCGAATTGTTCCTGCGGCGGGGGCTCGGTGCACCGTGAATGTCCGGTGGGGAAGTCCTGTCAGTCTCGACAGCCGGGCCGGCGCCTGCATCCGCAGGAACCGAAAGCGCACCATGAACATTGTCAGACACAGGCAGGAGAGTGTCATGCAAGTCGTTCGGACCGAAGTGGTGAATGCCAGGGCGCCAGACGGGCAGTCGGTTCGCCGGGTGATATTTTGCGGCGAGGGCGGCGACTGCGTTACGGTGGACATGGCAAACGTCGGGATACAAGCTGAAGATGACGTGCTTGCCCGCGCAAAGGCAATCCTGGTCCAGACAGCGACCTTTGATCTCGCAGCCAATGAATATGACGCGAGCAGCAACGGCAATTTCGACCAGGTCGAGATAACCTCTGCAAGCGACGGCGCCGGCGACGTATATGTCTTTGAGTATCGCGATGGCGAAACCAGCCGACGCATACCGCCGTCGAGGATGGCGAGCCTTGAGGCGGCCCGGTCCGAAGCTATCCGCTGCGCAATCGATCTTCTCGCCGACCTGCAGCCTGGCACGGACGCTCTGTCCGGCTGGCTTGTGAGGGTATCCAACGAAAACGGTGAATTGCTTTACACTGTTGATGTGGCTGAGGCCGATGCAGCGCGGCAGGCAGGCCAGTAACCCAAACCCGACGGAATCCACCAGTGGCCGCCCAAGGATTGATTCACGGACCAATAGGCGACGATGGCCTGCATCTGTGCGTCGACATGCAGCGCCTGTTTGCGCCGGGTGGACCTTGGCCCGTGCCGTGGGCTGAAAAGGTGGTCCCGGCGATCGAAGAACTGGTCGCCAGACATGCCAGCCGTACCCTGTTCACGCGCTTCATTCCTGCCGCCCGCCCGGGCGAGGCGCCGGGAATGTGGGCAAACTACTATCGTCGGTGGGCGGAGGTAACCCTTTCCAACATCGATCCGCGCCTGATCGAGCTGATGCCTCAACTTGCACGATTTGTACCGCCGGCGACGGTCGTCGACAAACATGTCTATTCGCCCTGGACCGAGGGGCGGCTCGACGCGCTGCTGAGTGGCTCCGGCGTGCGTGCGCTCGTGATCACCGGTGGCGAAACCGACGTTTGCGTTCTCGCGACCGTGCTTGGCGCCATCGATCGTGGCTTTCGCGTCATTCTCGTCACCGATGCCATCTGCAGCTCTGCCGACCAGACCCATGACGCACTGATGGAAGTATACCATTCCCGCTTCAGTGAGCAGATTGAGGCGGCCAGCATGGCGGAGGTTTTGGAGTGTTGGCCACAACTCACTCGCTGATCTGGGGGGCTTCAAGTGAAAGGGCCGACAATCGTCATTCTGGTCGGGCGGACTGTTTCAGTTGGCGGACGGCACTACAGTGAACCGGAAAACGTATATGAACGGCACGATTGCCTGATCTGGTCGCTCGCGTGAATCAGTGTCTGGAAGCGTACAAAGCCTTGCAGAGCTATCGACAGCGCGGCCAACCGTCATAGAATGAACAGGATACAGCGCCGAAGACTCGATGCCGGCATCTAGCAATCTTTGCGAGACATCCGGCGCCTCTGCCGTCGGCCTTCCGCAGGGAGGATGATGTGCTGAAAACCGAAGTCATTGACCTTGAAACCTATAGCGCAGTCTACGCGGTGATCTCTGGCTATCGCGCTGACGACATTATCTCGACGGCGTTTGCGGTCGATGAATCCGCGCAAGGTTTCCTGAGTGTCGCTGCGACGACGAGGAATTGGTCGGGCTTATGGTCCATGCCATGTCCGGCAAGAAAATTGCCGTGAGCTTCGACCACCGGGTGGAACCGGTCAGGCGGCGTGCTGCGCTGCCGATCGCTTCGGAGAGCAAAGGACCGCGATAATTGGACCACCATAGGTCCGTTGCGATTTTGGAAGACGAGGCGTTTAACGCGCTCGAACTTGAAGACATGTTGCGCGACGCGGGGTTCGACATCGCTGGGGTCTTTTCGTCCTGCGCCGACGCGCTGGAATGGTTCAGGGGCAGTTCTCCCGACATTGTTGTCATGGATATCGGCCTGGCGGACGGGGATTGCGTACGAATAGCTACGTTGCTTGACGCCCGAAACATCCCCTTTGTCGTCCATTCGGCAAGCTCCGCCAATTCGGGTTTTCACGATCCGATCTTCCTTCAAGGACATGGGTCGCAAAGCCTGCCTCGCCTTCCGAGTTGCGCAACGCAATTCATGCCTCTCTGGCAATGGCAAACGGCTATGACGTGTCGTGGTCGGCTGAAGCAGGATAAATCCACAACCGCATCATGAAAATCCGGCGTTCAAACCAAGGCGCAACCGTCGGCCTGGAATTCACGGCACGATGGAACAAAATTGAAGATGCCGCGTTTGGGGTCTTGCGGCGCGATCCACCATTGGCCGCGGGGGCAACTTTATCCGTATAAATCCATAGGGCTGGGAGTGGCGCTGTGACCGTGCAGGCATCCAAGAAGCAATTGGACCGTCGAAGCATCCTGAATTCTCTGAAAGCCTTCCGGCGCGGCGATTTCTCCGTCCGCATCGACAATGTTTATGAAGGCCTCGATTCCGAGATAGCTGAGACTTTCAATGAGATCGCTGACCTCAACGACCAAGTGACGCGCGAGTTCGAGCGCTTGAGCCGGGTCGTCGGCAAGGAAGGGCGGATAGGCGAGCGCGGCCGGGTTCGCAATGCCACCGGCAGTTGGGAATCCAGTGTCCGTTCAGTCAATGATCTCATAGAAGACATGGTTCAGCCAACGGCTGAGGTTGCGCGCGTTATCGGCGCCGTCGCCAAGGGCGACCTGTCGCAGACCATGATGGTCGAAATTGATGGCCGACCGCTGCGTGGCGAATTCCTGCGCATCGGCAAGATCGTCAACACCATGGTCGGCCAGTTGGCCTCCTTCGCCTCCGAGGTGACGCGCGTGGCGCGCGAGGTCGGTACGGAAGGCAAGCTCGGCGGCCAGGCCCGGGTCAAGGGCGTCGCCGGCACGTGGAAGGATCTGACCGACAACGTCAACGCGATGGCCACGAACCTGACCGGGCAAGTGCGCAACATCGCGGAGGTTACGACCGCGGTCGCGTCGGGCGACCTGTCGAAGAAGATCACAGTCGATGTCAAGGGCGAAATCCTAGAACTGAAGAACACCATCAACACGATGGTGGACCAGCTCAATTCCTTCGCTTCGGAAGTCACGCGCGTGGCGCGCGAGGTCGGCACTGAAGGCAAGCTTGGCGGCCAGGCGCGCGTTGAGGGTGTTGGTGGTACGTGGAAGGATCTGACCGACAATGTGAATTCCATGGCCGAGAACCTGACTGGCCAGGTGCGCAACATCGCCGAAGTGACGACCGCGGTGGCTTTGGGCGACCTGTCGAAGAAAATTACGGTGGACGTGAAGGGCGAGATTCTCGAGCTGAAATCCACGATAAACACGATGGTGGACCAGCTGAATTCATTCGCGGGCGAGGTCACGCGCGTGGCACGCGAGGTTGGCACCGAAGGCAAGCTTGGCGGCCAGGCGCAGGTGCGCGGCGTCGCCGGCACCTGGAAGGACCTCACCGACAACGTCAACTCGATGGCCGAGAACCTGACCGGTCAGGTGCGCAATATCGCCGAGGTGACCACGGCGGTCGCGTCGGGCGATCTGTCCAAGAAGATCACGGTCGCCGTGCAAGGCGAAATCCTGGAACTCAAGGACACCATCAACACGATGGTCGACCAACTGAACTCCTTTGCCTCGGAAGTGACGCGCGTGGCACGCGAGGTCGGCACCGAAGGCAAGCTGGGCGGCCAGGCAGAGGTGAGGGGCGTCGGCGGCACATGGAAGGATTTGACCGACAACGTCAATCTCATGGCCGCCAACCTGACTGGCCAGGTTCGAAACATCGCAGAAGTCACCACCGCCGTGGCGCGCGGCGACCTGTCGAAGAAGATCACCGTCGACGTCAAAGGCGAGATCCTGGAGCTCAAGGACACCGTCAACACGATGGTCGACCAACTGAACTCCTTCGCCTCTGAGGTCACGCGTGTGGCCCGCGAAGTGGGATCGGAAGGCAAGCTTGGTGGCCAGGCGCATGTCGAAGGCGTCGGTGGCACCTGGAAGGATCTGACCGACAACGTCAACGCCATGGCCGGCAATTTGACGGTGCAATTGCGCGACGTGTCGAAGGTGGCAACGGCCATTGCGACCGGCGACTTGACCCAGAAGATCACCGTCGACGCGCTGGGCGAGATCTTGCAGATCAAGGACGTCATCAACACGATGGTCGACCAGCTCAATTCCTTCGCTTCGGAAGTGACGCGTGTGGCGCGCGAGGTCGGCTCCGACGGCAAGCTTGGCGGCCAGGCGCAGGTGCGGGGCATAGGCGGCACGTGGAAGGATCTGACCGAAAACGTCAACGCCATGGCAGCCAACCTGACCGGCCAGGTGCGCAACATCGCCGAGGTGACCACCGCCGTGGCGCTCGGGGACCTTTCGAAGAAGATCACCGTCGATGTCCGCGGCGAGATCCTGGAGCTGAAGGACACCATCAACACAATGGTGGACCAGCTCAATTCCTTCGCTTCGGAAGTCACGCGCGTGGCACGCGAGGTCGGCACGGAAGGCAAGTTGGGAGGCCAGGCGCAGGTGCGCGGCGTTGCCGGCACGTGGAAGGATCTCACAGACAATGTGAACTCGATGGCCGAGAATCTGACCGGCCAGGTGCGCAACATCGCCGAAGTCACGACCGCCGTGGCGCGCGGCGACCTGTCGAAGAAGATCACCGTCGATGTGAAGGGCGAAATCCTGGAGCTCAAGTCGACCATCAACACCATGGTGGACCAGTTGAACTCCTTCGCCGGCGAGGTCACCCGAGTCGCGCGTGAGGTTGGCACCGAGGGCAAGCTTGGTGGCCAGGCGCGCGTCGAAGGTGTTGCCGGTACCTGGAAGGACCTGACCGACAACGTCAACCTGATGGCGACGAACTTGACCAATCAGGTGCGCGGCATCGCCGATGTCGTGACGGCGGTCGCGCAAGGCAATCTCAGGCGCAAACTGACGGTCGACGCGAAGGGAGAGATCGCCCTGCTGGCCGACACCATCAACGGCATGATCGAGACGCTTGCCACCTTTGCCGACCAGGTGACCAACGTCGCCCGTGAGGTGGGCATCGAGGGCAAGCTCGGTGGTCAGGCGCGTGTGCCAGGTGCCGCCGGCCTCTGGCGCGACCTCACCGACAATGTCAATCAACTCGCTGCCAATCTGACCACCCAGGTGCGTGCCATCGCCGAGGTTTCGACGGCGGTGACCAAGGGCGATCTTACCCGTTCGATCAGCGTCGAAGCCTCCGGCGAGGTCGCCGCGCTGAAAGACAACATCAACGAAATGATCCGCAATCTGAAGGATCAGACGCTGAAGAATGCCGAGCAGGACTGGTTGAAGACCAATCTCGCCCGGTTTTCGCGCATGCTGCAAGGCGAGCGCGACCTTGCCACCGTCTCGCGGCTCATCATGTCCGAACTCGCTCCTCTGGTGAACGCCCAGTATGGGGTGTTCTACGTCACCAATCGCGACGAGGAGGAATCCTATCTTGAGCTGGCGGCTTCCTATGGCGCCGAGAGCAAAGCTGCCATCAAGCAGCGGCTTGATCTGCGAGAGGGCCTGGTTGGGCAAAGTGCCGCCGACAAGCGCGCCATCATGCTGGACAATGTGCCGCCAGAATTCCTTCGGGTCACATCTGGTCTTGGCAGCGCCTCGCCAGCCAATGTCATCATCCTGCCTGCCCTGTTCGAGGATGAAGTCAAAGCCGTCATCGAGCTCGCCTCGTTCGGCGAGTTTCGTGACACACACCAGTCGTTCCTCAACCAGCTCATGGAATCCGTCGGCATCGTTCTCAACACCATCGCTGCGACGATGCGCACGGAGGGCCTGCTCAAGCAGTCGCAACTGCTGACGTCGGAGTTGCAAGCGCGTCAAACCGAGCTGACAAAAAAGCAGGAAGAGCTGCATGCGACGAACGAGGAGCTGCAGGAAAAGGCGCAGCTGCTCGAGAACGAAAAGAAGCAGGTCGAAAACAAGAATCTCGAAATCGAGATGGCGCGACGCGCGCTGGAGGAAAAAGCCGAGCAACTGGCGCTCACGTCGAAATACAAATCCGAATTCCTGGCCAATATGAGCCACGAACTGCGCACGCCGCTCAATTCGCTGCTCATTTTGTCAAACCTGCTGGCGACCAACCAGCACGGCAACCTCAACGAAAAACAGGTAGAGTTCGCCCGCACCATCAATTCGGCAGGAACCGATCTTCTCAGCCTCATCAACGATATCCTCGATCTGTCGAAGATCGAGTCGGGCACTGTTTCCATCGACATCAACGATATGCCGGTGACGCATCTTCGCCAGCATATGGAACGAACTTTTCGTCAGCTGGCAGCCGACAAGGGACTTGGCTTCACCATCAAGGTCGATCCGGCGCTTCCCGACACGGTCCGCACAGATGAGAAACGCTTGCAGCAGATTGTCCTCAACCTGCTTTCCAACGCATTCAAATTCACCTCGGAAGGCGAGGTCAGCCTGAACTTCCGGGTTGAAAAGGCCGGCCGCCGCAATGGCGCGACGCAGCCGGTGAAGGCTCTCGCGATCGCCGTCACCGACACCGGCATTGGCATTCCAGAAGACAAACAGAAGCTGATTTTCGAGGCCTTCCAGCAGGCCGACGGCACCACCAGCCGCAAGTATGGCGGCACCGGCCTTGGGCTCTCGATCAGCCGCGAGATCGCTCGCTTGCTTGGCGGCGAATTGCGGGTCGAAAGCACGCCGGGCAAGGGGTCGACATTTACCCTCATCATCCCGTTCGACGGCCCCCGCGTGACGACAGTACAGTCGACCTTGGCTCCGGCGGCGGAGGCGGTTGCTGCGACAGCTCTGCTCAGCAGTCCGCCCTCGGCAGAGCTGATCGACGACCGCGATTCAATCCTACCCACCGATCGGATCGTGTTGATCGTCGAAGACGATCCGACCTTTGGCGGGTTGCTGCTTGGCCTCGCCCGGTCGGCCGGGCTGAAAGGCGTTCTGTCGACTGCAGGTTCCGGCACGCTGGCATTGGCCCGCAAGCTCGTTCCCGACGCAATCACACTTGATCTCGGACTTTCGGATATCGATGGCTGGGTGCTTTTCGATCTGCTGCGGCATGACCAGAAGACGAGGGGAATTCCTATCCATGTCATCTCGGGTGCCGAAGACATCGACAGTCTCGCACGCAAGGGGGCGTCCAGCATTTCCACCAAGCCCGTTTCCTCGGACGAGCTGATGAAGGTGTTTCAGGATATCCACTCGAAGAAGCTCCGCGTTCAGCGCCGCGTTCTGGTCGTGGACCCTGACCCGGAGCGGCGTCTGGCTCTGGTCGAGGCAATCCGCGACGGCGTAACGTCGGTCACCGCGATCGGTCGTGTTGCGGCAAATGCAGAAGACGTTGGCCTCGCCTTCTATGATGCCGTCGTGCTCGGCTTTGGACGCTCCGCCAAGGACAACGCAAAGGCGCTGGACGAGATCACCGGCCAATTCGGCGAAGCCTTGCCGCAGCTGCTGTTCTTTACACCTCACCCGGACGCGCTTGAACAGGTACTGGCATTGAACCCGGCCTTGGCGGAAGCACCGCGGGCGGAGAACTTCGCTCAATTGGCGCTGCATATTTCGGCAACGCTGCCGGGAGAAGGTCGCCAAGAGGCCTGGGCAGGAACTGAACACAACGGCAAGTCCGATCTCGCCGGGGCGAAAGTTCTCATCGTCGACGACGACATTCGTAACATTTATTCGCTCACGAGTGTTCTGGAGACCTATGACATACAGGTTCTGCATGCCGAGCGGGGCCGTGATGGCATCGCGCTTCTTGAACAGGCGCCCGATGTCGACGTGGCATTGATCGATATCATGATGCCGGAGATGGACGGCTACGAGACGATGCGGCGGATTCGCGGCACACCGGCGATTGCTCATATCCCGCTGATTTCCGTCACCGCAAAGGCGATGAAGGGGGATCGGCAAAAATGTCTGGATGCCGGGGCTTCCGACTACATCGCCAAACCCGTCGATCTGGATCTCCTGCTGGCGCTGCTTCGTGTCTGGATCGGACGTGCCCGATCCCGTGTCGAGAGCCCGGAAAAAATTCTCCTGGCAGCGAACTGACGGCCGTTCGATGCAAAAGCTGGCAAGAAACAGGGTAAGGAAACTTGAGGTGGCAGCTCTTGCCGAAGGGCCGGCAAGAGCCCGTATCCTGGCGGTGGACGACGATGAGCGCAATCTGCTGGCGATCAGCGAAGTGCTCGCGACTATCGGAGAGGTCATCTGCGCCCAATCGGGCGAAGAGGCTCTGCGCTTTTTGCTGAAAGAGGAGTTCGCCGTCATTCTCCTGGATGTCCTCATGCCAGGGTTGGACGGGTATGAAACGGCCGCACTTATCCGCCAGCGCGAGCAATCCAAGCGCACCCCAATCATCTTCTTGACCGCCATCAACAAGGAGGATGCGCATATGCTGCGCGGCTATGATGCCGGCGCGGTCGACTATGTGTTCAAGCCATTCGATCCGATCATGCTGCGTTCGAAAGTCGCGGTTTTCGTCGAACTCCACGAGAAGACGCTCGAGATCCAGCGCAAGGCGGAGGTCGAGCAGGGACTATTGGCGCAGGCGTTGCAGGCGCACAAGGACAAGCTTCAGGCCGAACGCGCGCTGCGCAGCGCCGAGCAACGGCAGGATGCCATCCTGAATTCGTTGCCGGTCTGCTTTCATGCTCGGGCAGCCGAGCCACCCTTCGCGGCGCGCTTTGTTACGGAGGGCGTCGAGCGCTTGACCGGCTTTGCGCCTGAATACCTGACATCGGATCCGGAGTTCGGTCTCAACCGCGTTCATCCCGACGACCTGCCGCGATTGAAGCAAGCGCTGCTGGCGGCCAAAACCACCGGCTCCTATACGTGCGAGTTCCGCTGGCATTGCGCCAATGGCGAGTATCGCATTTTTCTCGACCAGGGCGTGATGTCGGACGGGTCAGATGGCCGTGAACCGGAAATTATCGGCACATTGCTTGACATCACGGAGCGGCGCGGTCTTGAGGATCAGCTGCTTCAATCCCAGCGCATCGACGCTATCGGCAAGCTAACCGGCGGCCTGGCGCATGATTTCAACAACCTGCTCGCCGCAATTCTCAGTGGGTTAGGGCTGCTTGAACGCCGGGCTACGTTGGATGATCAGGCGCAACAGGTACTCGACCTGACGCGGCGTTCTGCAAAACAAGGCGCTGACCTTGTCGCGCGAATGCTGGCATTCTCGCGGCGCCAGACCCTGAAGCCGGAAGCGGTGCGCCTTGCTGCGCTGGGCGACACGATGAACGGATTGGTGGCGCCCGTGCTGGGGGGGTTGATCCGTTTCGACTGGCAGATCGATGACACGATCTGGCCGGTGCATGTCGATGCAGGCCAACTTGAATTGGCCTTGATGAATCTGGTTTTCAACGCGCGTGACGCCATGCCCTCTGGCGGGACAATAACCGTGCATGCGCAGAATCGATCGATCGGGACGCCAACAGAGGATATTCCGCCGGGCGACTATGTCATGATCGCCGTCAAGGACACCGGATCCGGCATACCCCCCGATCTTGTCGCCAAGGTCGTCGAACCGTTCTTCACCACCAAGCCGGTCGGTAAGGGAACGGGCCTCGGCCTCAGCACGGTCTACGGCTTCATGAAGCAGTCAGGTGGGACACTTCGCATAGAAAGCGTCGTCAACCGCGGAACTACCATGCAACTCTGGCTGCCACGATCGACCGAACAGCCGGTCGATCCTGTGGTGGAACCCGACATTGAACGAGCGTTCGCCGATGCCGGGATGGAGCACCCATCAATCCTCCTGATCGACGACAGCCATGTTTTGCGGCAATTGACCGCCGAGTCCCTTCGCCAGCGTGGTTTCGAGGTGACCTGCGCGGGAGGAGGGGCGGAGGCGCTGGCCATGATGGAGCGCACTCCCGACGAGTTCGACGTCATTATCACCGATTTCGCCATGCCACTCGTATCCGGCGTCGACGTGATCCGCTTCGCGCGCAATTTGCGCTCGGACTGGCCAGCGGTCATGATCACGGGCTATGCCGATGCCCGGGAGATTGCCGATCGGCCAGCCGACGTGCCCTTGCTCGGCAAGCCCTTCCGGGACGAGGATCTGTTCGAAGCGATTTTCCTCGCGATAGAGAATGCGGCCCCCCAAAGGATCAAAACCGGCTAGCGCTTAGGGGTTGTCAACGGTCTGGCCACGTCGCAAAGGGCCGCATTCCTGATCGGCAATCTTGGTCATTCGCTACAGGCGGCGCTACCAGCGTTCCTCGGTGTCGCGGTCCGGTAGGTCTATTCCGCAGCACACCCAACCAAGGCGCTGCGCTGAACCATAGTTGTACCGAGGCTCCAGATGAGCCGGATCATCGAAGGTACCGACGTGCAGCGCGATCTCGGTTGGGGACGCGTCATAGCAAAGGCTGAGCGGCGACCCGCATTCTGGGCAGAAGCCTCTTTGCGCGATCGGCGAAGACCTTCGATATGTTGGCGTTCCGGAATTCCAGGTCAGGCTTTGGCAGGGCATCCAGGCAAGAACTGCAAACGCGCTGCCGGTCGCTCGTCTGCACATATCGCAGTGGCAGTAGTGAACCCTCGGTTCGATCCCGGCGCTGAATCGGATCCTGCCACAGAGACATCCGCCCTTGATGGCCAAGGAGCCGGGTAGGCGCTTGCCAACCTCACGCATTAAGATCGATCAAGGCGGCGCCGAACGCTCCGATCGCAGTCAAAGAGGCACTGCCGAGGTTTTGGTCGGTTGCGAAGGCTGTCAGCGCACCGAAGCCTTCGTCGCCGAGGTCGAGCACGACGACGAAAGTCCTTTGCCCGCTGACCTGATTGACGAGCTTGGGTTTCATGGCGTTCCGAACCTGTTGCGGGGCAGTTAATGGGCATGGTGCTCGGCATTCCGCTTGCGGGTTGCCGCTGCCTTCTTTGCCGATTCCGATCGGCTTTCGGCTGACCGTGAAGCCGATGCCTTGCCGCCGCTTTTCCCACCCTTGTGGGCCGCGGGGTGTCCGGTGTGTTTACCACGACCCGAGCCGCCTTCTTTCTTGCCGCCGCCATCGTCCTTGTTGACGGTCGCCCATGCCCGGCGCTCGGATTCCTTCTCGGAAACACCGCGCTTCTCATAGCCTGCGGCAATGTGGTCGGCTGTGCGTTCCTGTTTGTCGCTGTATTTCGATTTGTCGCCTCGTGGCATGGTCGTTCTCCTGGCTCAATGATGTTTGAACGGTATGCCGGCGGGAGAGTTCCAAGCGGAAATTCAGAAAATTGAAAACGCGAGCGAGGATTTCGACCAACACGGAGCGCTATTGCTCCGGAGCCGTGGCGGGTGCCGTGTAGCGGCGGCGCACGGCACCGATCACGCGTTTCTTGAAGCGATCGAGCGCGGCAAGCGTCTCCCTGGAGACGACGTCTCCGCGTGCCGTCTACTCGGTAGCCCAATGCAACGAAATACGTTCCGCGACCTCAGTAGCCACCGACCACCGGCAGGATCTCTCCCGTGATGTAACTCGAGCAATGCGACGAGGCGAGGAACACGTAAGCCGGGGCAAGTTCTTCCGGTTGCGCTGGCCGTTTCATCGGCGTATCCGCGCCGAATTTCGAGACGTCGTCGGCTTCCTTGTCCGAAGGGTTGAGCGGCGTCCACACCGGACCTGGCGCGACCGCGTTTACCCGGATGCCCTTGCCGACCAGATTGCCCGAAAGCGCTCGCGTGAAGGCATGAATGCCGCCCTTGGTCATCGAATAGTCAACCAGTTGCTTGGAACCGTCGATGCCGGTCACCGAACCGGTATTGATGATCGCGGAGCCCGGCTCCATGTGCGGCACGCTCTCCTGCGCCATATGAAAATAGCCGTAAAGATTGGTCTTCAGCGTCGTGTCGAAATGTTCCTCGGTCAGGTCGTTGAAGTCACTGGAATGGATTTGGAAAGCGGCGTTGTTGACCAGCACGTCGATCCTGCCGAATTTTTCGACCGTCAGCGCCACGGCGTTGCGGCAATGCTCGCGTTCACTGACATCGGCTTTTATCAGTATGCAACGCCGGCCTTCCTTTTCGACGGCGTTTTTGGTCGCTTCGGCGTCCCTGTCTTCACTCAAGTATACGATCGCAATGTCGGCGCCCTCGCGGGCGAACAAGACTGCCACCGAACGGCCGATGCCGGAATCACCACCCGTGATAAGCGCTACCTTGTCATCGAGTTTTTTCGATCCGAGGTAGTAAGGCGCATCGTAGAGCGGAGCGGGCTCGATCGCCCATTCATGCCCCGGTTTGGGTTGATGCTGCTCGGGAAAAGGTGGCTCGGGATATTTGCGGGCGCCGGCTTGCATCGCTTGTTGCATTTTGCCAATGCTCTTCGTCTCGTCTTTGGCGTCGATACCACGCTGGATATGGCGTTGCTTGGCGGCTTCGGCTGAAGTCTGCGACTTAGTCTGCATGGCTTTCTCCTGTGCTCGGAGAACGAACAACGCATGCCGGGCAAAAAAGTTTGCGCAAATATCTCGATCCCGAAAGGGCTCGCCATTGCGAACAGCCTGCGAGGGGCGTGGAGCATTGGTCGTCAATAAGATCGGAATTGCCATGCCGGTGCCGTTCACACAAACACCACATTCATTACCCGCTCAAAGCACGCTCTTTTCAGAGCCATAGGGTTTGGCAATGCGGACCATGCCTTTCGTCCGAAGGCGCTGGTATAAATAGAAAATCGTCATCAAGCCGATTGCTGCTCCAGCACCAAGACACAGCGCGAGCAATAGTTCTGCACCGACACCAAACGCAAGCAGAGTAACGCCCGCCGCAGCGACGATGGCATTTATGAATGCGATCATAGTAGCTGCAGTGGTCAGGTACGCCAGGAGAGGCCCAGTACGAAGAGAAGGTTCGGCGTCATTTTCGGGCCAGCGACCGAATTCCTTGGAAAACTGGAAGGCAGCCTCGTCGCCCAAAGTTCGATAGTAGGCTCTGATCCGGGCAATGCCGATATGGGCCTGCATGTTCTCAGCGGCGATGTCGACCAACCTCAAGACGGTAAAGGCACCCAGTAAAAAGACCGATGGCAGCACAACCGCGACAAACGGCAGGAAGAACTCGGAGGACTGCGTAACAAAGCCCGTTGCCACCAGAGCGCTCGACAGAGCCATAATGTAGATGGTCGTCCGCGACGCCATTTCACTTATGGACGTGCTGATCGCTGTCTGCTGCACGAAATGCTCTGTCGTCAGGGCCGCGAGAAACGAAGCATCGGGTGTCGGCGTGTCAGCCATGGAGTATGCTCCTGTCGGGTCGACCTGAGTTTTTCTTCGATATAGCGCTTGCGAGGCTGGCCGCCACTGGACGCTCCCGACGTCTGACCCATGCCGGTTTTATTGTGCCATATCCAGCGAGCCCGCATCACCGATCAGAAAGGGCCGATCATGTGGTCAGCAGACGCTGGCCATATCGCAGGCGAAATGTCTGCCGCGGTCAATCTGTATGGCCTCCTGTTGGGGATCCGGGTCGAAGCGCATTCGCGGCGCGGTTGCAGTTGGGAGCGGTTCCGCGGCGGCGCTGATGCGAGTTCGCGCATTCGTGGCAGCGGCCTCGAAACAAATTCGGTCTCTAGGCCGGCAACGCGAATTCACCGGCAAGTTCAATGGTGCGGGCTTGCGGGCCGACTTTTCGGTGGCGAAGCCCATGACCACGGTCCACCAGACTCATAAATCAGCAGCCCGGATCCTGCCTACTGCGGTATCTCCAGGCCCTGCCGCAATCCTGTCGCGACGACTGAGACCCTGAATTTTCCGGCGAGTGCCCGGTCGAATATGGCGCCGACGATGATGTCGGCGTCGGCGTCGACCTCCTCGCGGATGCGGGTGGCGGCCTCATCGACTTCGAACAGCGTCATGTCCATGCCGCCCGAGATCGAGACCAGGACGCCCTTGGCGCCGATCATCGAGGCTTCGTCGAGAAGCGGGTTTGCTATCGCCGCTTCGGCGGCCTTCCTGGCGCGGTCCTCGCCCGTGGCTTCCCCGGTACCCATCATTGCGCGACCCATGTCGCGCATCACCGACTTCACGTCGGCGAAGTCGAGATTGATCAGCCCCTCCTTGACGATGAGATCGGTTATGCAGCCGACGCCGGAATAAAGGACGCGATCAGCCATGGCGAAGGCGTCCGCGAAAGTCGTCTTTGCGTCGGCGATCCTGAAGAGGTTCTGGTTCGGAATAACGATCACGGTATCGGCGCATTCGCGAAGCTGCTCGATGCCCTCTTCGGCGGCTTGCATGCGGCGCTTCCCTTCGAAGGTGAACGGCTTGGTGACGACGGCCACGGTCAGGATGCCGGCTGCCCGTGCAGCGTTCGCTATGACGGGCGCGGCACCGGTTCCAGTTCCGCCTCCCATGCCGGCGGTCACGAAGCACATATGGGTTCCCGCAAGGTGGTCCCTGATCTCGTCGATCGATTCCTCGGCTGCCGCGCGGCCGACCGCGGGCAGCGACCCGGCGCCCAGGCCTTCCGTGACATGGGCACCCAGCTGGATCAGCCGCGATGCTTTCGACATGGTCAGTGCCTGGGCATCGGTGTTGGCGACGATGAACTCCGCACCCTGCAGATTTTCGGCAATCATGTTGTTGACCGCGTTGCCGCCGCCACCGCCCACACCAATGACGGTTATCTTCGGCCGCATTTCCGAGATGACGGGCCTTGCCGCGGTGCTCATCGTCTTGTCTCCTTGGAATTGATCGACAAAAAAGTTCCCGGAACGCGCCGCTTGAACACGCCAGGTGCAAGAATCAGGTTCTATCGCCTTGGCACAGGGAATCAGAGGGTGAACTTTGCGGCAAGACAAGATGTGGGACTTGTACCATATACGCCTGAACGAGCCGACCTTTTGGACGAGTCTCCAGCCAATTTCCGGAATTGGCCCGGCTTCTGGCCAGCGAAAATCCACAATCCGGGATCCAACCCCTTCAAGCTTCACGCGCCCGCCTCACGCGCCAGAACCTTGAGAATCTGGCGGCCGATCGACGCCTGACGCTTAGCGGATCGGCATCTTGCCGCGAAACAACGGCTGATGGGCCCGCATCAGAGCGGCAATCCGGTCGGCAATCTTTCGTACCGGCGGGGAGTGGCGTTCCTCATGGTGGGTGACGATCCACTGGTCGGTTTCGAGTTCTGGGATAGGATGAGCGACGCGAACCAGCCGCGGATCGCTGTCACCGACGAAGCACGGAAAGATCGAAAGGCCGGCGCCTGCGGCCACCAATTCGCGCACTGAATGGGTGTTGTTGCCGCGCACGGCGATGCGATCGCCGTGATGGGCTTGCAGCCAGCGCGCCGAGGCAATGTTTGCCCCTTCGCCGGTGACGCCGACGAACAACCCGGCGGCGATGCCGTTGATCAGGTGGCGTCCGGAATAGATGGCATACGCGACCTTGCCGCTCTGACGGCCGGCCAGCCACTGTTCGGTCGGGCGCTCGCTGCGGATGCCGATATCGGCGGCGCGGCGACCGATGTCGACCCGGTCGGTGGTGGTGACGAGTTCCACCCTGATGCCGTCATCGACGGTCCAGATTTCGCCGATATGGGTGGAAACGAAGGCCGAGGTCCATGGCCCGGCCGAGACGCGGACAATGCGGTCGGGCAGGTTTCCCTCGCGCCAGCGGGTTAGCGACTGCATTGCTGCTTCGACGTCTTCGGCGCGCCGCAGCAGTTCTTCACCGACCGGGGTTAGTCGGTAGCCGGTCTGCTGACGTACGAACAGCGCTTCGCCGATCTGCTTTTCGAGCGCGGTGACGCGTCGTCCGAGTGTGGCTGCGCTGAGGCGCGTGGTTGCCGTCGCCGCGCTCAGGCCACCCAGCCGCGCAACGTCGAGAAACAACCTCAGATCGTCCCAGCCAATATCCATTTTGCAGAAATGAAAAACTCCTTGCGACCGTGGCTGTAGCGCGAAGCGGCCATCACGCGCAAGTATATAGGCATTGGAAGCGCTTGATAATTCTGCCCTGGCGGGAAAATGACAGGCACCTCGGTTGGCCAGGCAGTCAGCGCAATCCGTTCGATCGTGCATACGCTTTGCGCGATTGCTTTGCGTTTTCGACCAATCCAAGAGCGTGGGTATCCCGCTCGCCAAGGAGACGATCATGTTGCATGAACTTCGACACCGTTTCGCCCGCTGGCTTGCCTATCGCCAGACGCTTGCGAGCTTGAGGCGGCTTCCAGACAGCATATTGGCGGATGCGGGCCTTTCTCGCGAAGAGCTCCGCGAGCGTGCCCGCGACGCCAGCCTGCGTCGCTGAGATTGGAGGCGGGCATGCAGAGAATGGAGCCGGCGGCGAGAAGCAATCATGCGTCGTCTCCTCACTGCTGAGCTGCGGCTGAATGCGCCAATACGGTTGCCACGCTTGATGCCGCCGCAGTTTCGCTCCACATCGTGAGGGATGAAGACCGAGACATCCGAGCGGCGGCGGACTTTGCTGTGGGCCTTGCCCGCATCGCTGGTCCTGCATGCGCTCATCACCGCGTTCCTGGTCTATGGCCTGCCCGTTCCTGCCCAGCAGCCGCAGGAGGAGCAACCTATCAATGTCGCACTCGTGCCGCCGCCCGAACCACCAAAGCCGAAACCCGAAGCCAAAAGTCAGCCTGAAAAGAAGGTCGAAAAGTCGGTACCGGACAACCTGCCGTCAGAGAAAGTCCTGAAGCCTGCATTCCAGTTCGGTGACAAAGACACCGGCCCCAGGAAATCGCTGGATGGGAGAAGCGCTCAGGACCAAGCGTCGTCCACCGCCAAGGACAGCGAGCCCAAGCCGGCTGCCACGCCAACCGATGCGGAGAGCAGATCTGAACCGACGCCCGACGCTGCAAAGCCGGCGGAGCCAGCCAGCATCGATGAGAAGCCGGAAGCTGACAAACAGGAGGCGGGAGCTCCTGACGCCGACAGGCACGAATCGGCCGCTGCAACACCTTCGGCTGATGATGGCGGTGAGATCGAGCTTCCTGCGTCGGCTCAGGCGCCTGAGGCCAGACCCGACACTGCACCGAAACCCAGCCCGGCGAAGGCCGCGAAGCCGCCGCGCGCAAAGGCCGCAGAGCCAAACCCCACGGCCAACTCACTAGCGTATGCGGGGCTTCCGGGTGTTCGCAAGCTTTTTTCAAAAGGCGCTACCGGCGATCCCTTCGCAACGAACTCGATGGCCGACGTGCCACGGGGGCAACGCGTAGCCGACCTTTGCTCCAATCTTCTGGGTCAGCAACTGAACGACGCCGCTTATCGCCCCGTATTGCTCCCAAGCATTCCACTAGAGGTCGGCAATCTTCTGGACGCCCCGGATACCGCTTTTCGTACCGCGACGACTTGGTATCATGTGCGCTTTCACTGTGGGATCGACACCAATGCGACGCATGTGACGTCCTTCACCTTCCGTATCGGAGCCGCCGCTTCACCCGAGGAAAGCGTTTTTCTGGATCGGGAGGCCCGTCGGCAGGGTTTTCGAGTGGGACCAGGCATGTAGCCGAAGGCAAGGGTCTCAAAACCCACGTATTGCGGGCAACAATCACCTCTTGAACGGCTGCATGCCGAATGCCGTTGCTGCCGGGCCTCAGCCCTTCACTGGATTGGCTTTGCGCCACTCCTCATATTCGCCGCGAGCATCGTCGTGCAGCGGATAGTAGCGCTGCAGCGGGGCGCCCTGCATGAGCTTCTCGCGCGAGAACTCCTCCCAATCGTGATGTTTTTTCGATTCTTCAATTACCTTTGCCGCCATTGCGACGGGAAGCACAACCGCCCCGTCGTCGTCTGCGATGATAATGTCGCCCGGGATCACCGTGACACCACCACAGGCTATCGGAACGTTGACGGCGTTCGGATAGATGCTGGTTTGCACATGGTAGTTGGGCGTCCAGCCGCGCAGCCATAGGGGCAGATCGAGCTTCTCGACATTGGGCCGGTCGCGCATGCAGCCGTCGATTACGATGCCCGCGCCGCCTCTGCCCTTGAAATAGGTCGACATCATATCGCCGAAGACGCCCGAGCTCATGTCACCGCGCGCGTCGACGACGACCACATCGCCTTCCTGCGCGTGATAGAGCACGTGCCGGTGCAGTTGCGTTTCCGGGTCGGCGTATTCTCCCTCGCTGAAGAGGTCCGGCCGCTGCGGCAGGAACTGCAGCGTCAGCGCCGGCCCGACGATCGACTTCCATGGTTCTGCGCCACCGGACCGACCATGTGAGGATTGCGGAAACCCATGTGGCCCAGCGTGCCGGCAACCGTCGCGGCGCCGATTTCCCTCAGGGCGTCAATGAGGTCTTTGGACGGTCGCGTGATGTCAGGGATATGCGTCATTGTGGACTCCGGTTGAGATGGAACTACCAGTTCGTAACAGACCCGTCCCGGCGCCTGAGGTGAGGCGCTTCCCAGAAACGAAAAGCCTCCGCCTGGACCGCCGCTTCGTTGACCTCGACGCCGAGGCCCGGCAGGTCGCTGACCGGATAGTCGGCACCGTCGAGCCGTGGCTGCACGGGGAAGAAGTCGGAATTGTCGAAGCCCAGCTTCGTCTCGGGTTCCCTGGTCTCGAGCCACGCGAAGTTGGGTACGGCGGCGGCGAGATGCAGGGTCGCGGCCGTGCACACCGGACCAAGCGGATTGTGCGGCATCAGGTCGACATAGTGCGCCTCGCTCCAGCCGGCGACTTTCATCGCCTCGGTGAGCCCGCCGACATTGCAGACATCGAGACGGTTGAACTGATGGATGCCGCGCTCGATGTAGGGCAGGAACTGCCACTTGCTGGCAAATTCCTCGCCGATGGCAAACGGGATGTCGGTCATCCTGCGCAGGGATTCGTAGGCTTCAGGTGTCTCGTCTCGTATCGGCTCCTCGAGGAAATCCAGCACGCCGCGGCCGAGCTTGTTGCAGAAGCTCGCCGCCTCTGCCACCGACAGCCGATGATGATAGTCGATGCCGAGAACGACGTCGTCGCCAAGCGCCTCGCGCGCCTTGTTCAGCATGCTCGCGGTAGCGCCGATCGACTCGCGGGGTTCGAAGATGTCCCTGCTGCTTTGCCCTGCGGGGAAGAAGCGGATCGCCTGCCACCCCCGTGCGCGCAGCTCCCGGGCTCGTTCGATGGCGACGTCGCCCTCGGCCTCGTCTCCGGTCGAGGCGAAGGTGGGGATGCGGTCGCGCTGCTTGCCGCCCAGCAGTTCGTAGACAGGCACCCCCAGCGCCTTGCCCTTGATGTCGTGCAGGGCGATGTCGATGGCGGAAATCGCCGCCTGCAGAACGCGCCCGCCCTCGAAGTACTGGCTGCGATATGCCTCCTGCCAGATCCGCCCGATCTGCATCGGGTCGCGGCCGATGAGAAACTCGCGATAATGCTCGACCGCGCCGGCAACGGCCTTTTCGCGCCCGCTCAAGCCGCTCTCGCCCCAGCCGAAGACGCCTTGGTCGGTCTCGATCTTGACGAGCATCTGATTACGCGTTCCAACCCATACAGGATAGGGTTTGATCGCGGTGATCTTAAGCTTTTCAGTCATCCCCAACGTTCCCAATGAACCCCGTCTTGTCTCAGCCGGCCTTGAGGGCCAGTTCAGTTTCGCCATCGAACAGATGCAGCCGCTCCTGGTCGAACTCGAGCCAGATCTGCTCGTCAGGTGCGACGACGATGTTGGGGGACACGCTGATGTTGACGATGGCGCCTGACAGCAACGCCTGCACGAAGGTGACGTCTCCGGTCGGCTCCACTGTATAGGCCTTGGCCGGGACGCTGCCTGGCACCGCGCTCTTGTGGAGCCTGATGGTCGAGTGACGTGCGCCGAGCACGACTTTCCTCGACGTTGCCCCCGCAACCTTCCGGGCGTTGAGCGGCGAGAGCTCAAGGCTCCAGCCCTCCGCGCCGGTCAACGCAGTGTTGCCGTTTGCTGTCGATGCCTCCAGTGGAACAAGGCTCATCGCCGGGCTGCCGATGAAGCTGGCGACGAACATGTTCACCGGATGGGCAAAGACCTGCGCCGGAGAATCGTATTGCAACAGGTAGCCGCCGTTCATCACCGCCATCTTGTCGGCCATGGTCACGGCTTCGAGCTGGTCGTGCGTGACATAGATGATGGTCGCCTTGAGGTCCTGGTGGAAGCGCTTGATCTCCGAGCGCATCTGGACGCGCAGTTTGGCGTCGAGGTTGGAGAGCGGCTCGTCCATGAGGAAAACGGCAGGGTCGCGGACGAGGGCGCGCCCCAAGGCGACACGTTGCTGCTGCCCGCCTGAAAGTTCGCGCGGCTTGCGCTCGAGAAGGTGCGTCATGTCGAGCACGCGCGCCGCTTCCTTGACCTTCCTGTCGATCTCGTCCCTGGGCAGCTTGCGCATCTGCAGCGGGAACGCCAGGTTCTTGTAGACCGATTTCTGCGGGTAGAGCGCGTAGTTCTGGAACACCATCGCGATGTCCCGGTCCTTGGGGTCGAGGTCGTTGACCACGCGGTCGCCGATGACGATGTCGCCCGATGTGACCGGGATCAATCCCGCGACAAGATTGAGCGTGGTTGTCTTGCCGCAGCCCGAAGGGCCGACGAGCGCAACGAACTCGCCGTCATTGACCGTCAGCGAAACGTCGTTGACAGCTTTGAAGCCGCCATAGGTCTTGACGAGATCTCTCAGGACCACGTGGGCCATCGGCAACTCCCTACGGCATGATGCCGAAAAGTGTGAAGCGGTTTTCGGACGACATCATGCTCTATCTCTTTGATTTAGAGGCGGATTCAGATTTCAGGTCGAACAGACCTGAAATCATCCGGCTCTAGTGTTTGACCGCGCCTTCTGTAAGGGCGCGTACGAAGTATCGTTGCAGGAGGAGGAACAGCACCACGACGGGCACGCTCATCATGAAGCTGGCCGCCATCAGGCCCGGAAAGTCCGTCGTATTCTCCGAGAAGAAACGCTGTATGCCGACCGGCAGGGTCAACTGCTCGTTCTTGGAAAGGAAGGTGTAGGCATAGATGTACTCGTTCCAGGCGCCAATGAAGGAATAGATCGCGGTGGCGATGATTCCGGGCGTCGAGAGAGGCATCACGATCAGGATGAAGGCCTGGAACCGGGTCGCCCCATCGATCCGCGCCGCCTGCTCGAGCTGCACCGGAATGTTGTCGTAAAAGCCCTTGAGCAGCCAGATCGCCAGCGGCAGGCCGAAGGTGAGATAGGTGAGAATGAGCGAGCCATGCGTGTTCACCAAACCGATCGCGCGCATCAGGATGAAGAGGGGCACGAGAAAGATCACCGCCGGGAACATGTTGCGCAAAAGCACGGTGAAGAACAGGAAGTTTCGACCGGGGAAACGAAAGCGCGAAAACGCGTAGGCAGCAGGAACGGCCACGATCACCGAAAGGATTGTGGTGACCGTCGACACGTAGAGGCTATTCCAGAAAAAACGCAGGAAGTCCTGACCGACGCTGTTTTGCGGATCGAGCAGCTTCTGGTAGCTGGCCAGGGTAGGCTCTTCCGGCCACCATTGCGGCGGGAACTGCATCGCCGCGAACCCGGACTTGATCGATGTGATCAGCATCCAGATCATCGGCAACGCGGTGTAAAGCAGCATGAACACGAGGAAGATGCGCCCGGCCCACCGCCATCCGTCGATGCGCATGCGGCGCCGGGCCGGACCTCGAGGGGCTGTCTCGACGATCGTGCTCATGCGCTCCCCTCTTTGCGCTCGTTGCCGGCCAGCGCACGAACGTAGAAGTAGCCCAGCACCATCAGCATGAGGAACAGGAGTACCGAATAGGCCGATGCGACACCCCATCGCTGCCGGCCGAAGGCGAGCTCATAGATGTGGGTGATCCAGATATGCGACGCGTTCGACGGCCCGCCACCGGTCATGATCCACGGGATGATGAAGGAATTGAAATTGGCCACCGCGAGCAACAGGATCGTCACCGTCGAGACGTTGCGCAGATGCGGGAAGGTGACGTGCCAGAAACGCTGCCATGCATTGGCCCCGTCGACTTCCGCGGCGCGCAGCAACTGGTCGGGGACCGTCTGCAAACCGGCCATCATCATGATCATGGCAAACGGAAACTCGCGCCAGATATTGACGACGATCAAGGAGGGCAGCACCGTGCTGACGTTGTCGATGAAGTTCGGCGGCCGGTCAGCCAATCCGAGGCCGACCAGCACCGCGCCGATGATGCCGAAGTCCGAATGGTAAATCCACTTCCAGATATAGGAGGCGGCAACCGCGCTGATGACCCAGGGAATGATCAGGATAGCGCGCAGGACACCCCGGCCGATAAACTCGCGGTGGAGGGCCAGCGCAGCGGCAAATCCCAAGGCAAAGGCAACGAAGGTGGATGCGATCGTCCAGATCAGGGTGTTCAAGGTGACTTTCCAGAACACCTGACTGGTGAGGATGGCCGTGTAGTTGTCCAATCCGATGAAGGTCTTGTCGCGGAGCTGCAGGCCAGGCGGCGTCTTAAAGAACGACAGCTCGACCGTGTAGTAGATCGGATAGGCGATGACGATGAGCATCACGGCGATCGCTGGAAGCACGTATGCGTAGTCGGCGCGATGCTCCCAGATATTCCGCAGCATGCCGGAGCTACCGGGTTGCAATCTTCGGCGAGCCTCGGCCTTGCCGGTCACGATCGTCACGATGGCGTGCCCTTGTTGTTAGGAGCAAACCGGCTGCACGCACTGTCGGCACAGCCGGTCGGATCGCAGGTCAGGCCCGGACTAGAGTCCGTCCATCAGGTTTTTCACCTTCTCGGCCGCATCGTCGGCAGCCTGGTCGACGGTCATCGCTCCGGTCAGGGCGTTCTGCAGCATGTCCGGGACGATGATATTCATGATCTCGGGCGACTGCGGCAGCGCCGGGAACGGAATGCCGTATGGCAACATCGAGGTGGTGACATCGAGGAACTTGATGTTGTCCAGACGTTCCTTCATCCATTTGGTCTTGAAGCCGTTGAGGTTGCCTGGGTTCGAGCCGGCATACGCCATCTTCAACGACCATTCAGGGCTCGTCCACATGCAGATGATGGCCTTTGCGGCCGGCTCGTCCACCTTGCCGCCCTCGACATATTCGGGCTTCAGGATGTGAATGTTCGAGCCGCCAAACACGACGGCGCGCTTGCCGTCGGGGCCGGTCGGGATCAGGCCGTAGCGCATGTTGTCGATGACGGTCTGCGCCTTCTCCTTGTCGGCGCCCGTTGCCTTCTTCTGCAGGTCGAGCATGACGTTATAGTCGGACGGGTGCGAGACCATCATGCCGAGTTGGCCGGCGACGAACAGGGGCTGGTTATCGGCCTGCTGGTTGGTGAGCGCCGAAACCGGAACCGACTTGTCGCGAACATACATGTCGTAGGAGGCTTGCAACGCCGCCTTGCTTTGCGGGCTATTGAGTTCGACCTCCTTATAGGTCGGGTTCGCGGAGGCTTCGTCGAAGACACCGCCGCCATAGGCCCATAGTTGCGGCATGAAGCGGTACGGCGTGTTGCCGGCGTTCTTTCGCGCCACGAGGCCGTAGCCGGCAATGCCGAGCTTGTCATGGATCTGCTTGGAATATTTGACGACGTCGTCCCAGGTCGCCGGAGCCTTGTCCGGATCGAGGCCCGCACGCTTGAAGATGTCGGCGTTCCAGATGAACGCCATCGTCTCATTGTTGGTGGGAATGCCGTAGGTCACGCCATCCCAGGTTACCGCCTTCATGGCGCCGGGCCAGAAATCCTCCGTGGGATAGCCCACATCTTCCGGCTTGAGCGGCTGCAGATAACCCTTCGAGGCGAACTCGGTTCCACCCAGGATTTGCAGGCGGACCGCCATCGGCGCGGCATTGCCCAGCAGCGCCGTGCGGAACTTGTCGAGAAGGTCGTTGTAGGTGAGGGCCTGATCCTCGAGCTGGATGTTCGGATAGGTCTTGCGGAAGGTCTCGAAGAAATCCTTGTAGTACTGACGCAGCAGGTCGGGGTCGCCCTCGAACACGCCCTGATACCAGAACGTCAGTCGCCCCTTGTAGTCGAGCGGAGTGACCTTGCCGCAATCGGCGGCCGTGTCGAAATCCTGTGTGCCGGCGATGGAGCGCACATATTCCGGCGACCACTTGCTCAAATCGACCGGCGGCGAACCCAGCGCCGATCCCGACATGAGCGACGCCATCAAAGCAGTGGCGACTGTGCCGCGCAGGACGGCACCGCCGAGTGTAATCCTCGTCATAGTATCCTCCCAGATTCTCCCATGCCGCCGTGCGCCAAGGGCTCGTCCGACCGTGCGGGATGTGTCCTTCTGCTCAATGTATCCCTTCGATCATCTGGTACGTTTTCAGATCGTGGATTGCCTGTCAACGCACCCGATCGTACATTGTTTGCAAAACGCGTGTATGATATCGAGCATGTGATGTACTAATCGGGGGAGCCGGCTTTGGCCGAAACAAGCGATTTCAAAGCAGAGCCACCCGTGGGGATTGATCCCATCGGGGCGTCCAGCGAGGGCGCCTCGCTTTATGAGCTGATCCGGGAAGACATCATCGAGGGACGGCTCGCCGCCAACGAACGGCTTGTGGTCACCGATCTCGCCCGGCGTCACGGCACCTCGACCAACCCCGTACGCGAGGCGCTGCAGCTGTTGCGAGGGGAGGGCTTCGTCACCTTTGTCGCCAACCGTGGCGCGCGCGTCCGGCCCATAGACCAGGATTTTGTCCGGGATATCTACGAGATCGGAGTCCTGATCGAGCCGGCCCTGACGCGATGGTTCGTGAACATGGCGACCGGCGAGGACATCGCCGAACTCGAACGCATCCAGGCTCTGATCGAAGAGAACAACTTCACCGACACATTGCGGCACAGTGAACTGGATACCGCCTTCCACACCGTAATGTACCAGCGCCACTACAACCGCCATGCCGCCGAGCTTTGGTGGAAGCATCGCGAAGTGCTGCGAGCCGTGAGCCGGCGTTTCAATTTCACGCTCGCGCGGCGGGCCGCCATCATGCGTGAACACCGCGAGCTCATCGCGCATATCAAAGCCGGAAATGCCGACGAGGCGGCCGAGCTCATTGCCCGCCATGTCGAGGGTTCCGGCCGGCACGTTCTCGAACAGATGCGTGCGCGCAACGCCGCTCGGGCCGGATAGAATTTCCAGCCCAGAAAATCATTGGTCCGGCCATCAGACAGAGGTAGTTGAGAGATGAAAATCACGAGCGTTCGGCCGTGGCTGATCAAGTCCGATGCTTCCTATTGGGGAGAGTTCCTGTTCGTCGAGGTGACGACCGACGAAGGGGTGAGTGGCTGGGGGGAAATCACCACCACCACAAGGCTCGCCAACCGCGCGCTGTGCACGATCCTGCGGCAGATCGGTGTTGCCGTCACAGGTGAGGATCCGGCGCGCATCGAGCATCTCTGGCACAAGATTTTCCGCAGCTTCACCTATATGGGCAGCCGCGGCGCCGCGGTCGAATGCGTGAGCGCTATCGACATAGCGCTCTGGGACATTCGCGGCAAAGTTCTAGGCAAGCCGATCTACGAGCTGCTGGGCGGACCGGTGCGCGATGAAATCGCGCTCTATACCCATCCCAACCAGGCCAAGTTTACCAGCAAGGAGGCTGTGGTCCGCGAAATTCGAGACATCGTCGAATCCGGACACACCGGGCTGAAGTTCGATCCTTTCCCCCACCAGGGCCGCATCGCCGATGGCTTGGCGCGCGAACAGCGGGACGGCTACCTCGATGGCAGCATGACCCGCAAGGACGAGCGCGAGGCTGCCGAACTAACGGCTTTGATCCGTGAAACGGCGGGGCCCGATGTCGACATTCTCATCGACGCGCATGGCCGCTTCGACGTCCCCACCGCCATTCGCCTCTGCCGAAGCCTCGAGGAAGCCGGCCAGATCGACTGGTTCGAGGAGCCATGCCCGCCAGAAAGCCTCAATGCTCTCAAGCAAGTGCGTGAGAAGGTCAGTGCCGCCATCTCGTGGGGCGAGCGCGGCCACACCAAATGGGATTTCGTGCCGGTGCTCGAGAACAGGCTTGCGGACTACATCATGCCGGACGTTACCTGGACCGGCGGCATTACCGAACTGAAGAAGATTTCCGCCCTGTGCGAAGCCTACTACATCCCGGTCTCGCCCCATGACGCCGCGGGACCGATCAATGTGGTTGCGGGAGCGCAGGTGATGATGACGGTTCCCAACTTCTACAAGCTCGAAACGTCGGAGTGGAACCTGGACAAATATAATCACCTCATCGACGAGCCACTCGATGTCTCGAACGGCAGCCTCAAGCTGGCGTCGAAGCCGGGTCTCGGTGTCGAGATGAACCGAGACTACCTGCAGGCCCACGAGATAGAGCTTGGCTAGCAACGCTTATGCAGGCCGGAGGTGCGGGGCGCCACCAATCAGAACGAGGATAAGCCATGGCAAAGACGGGTAGCGCCGGCGAGGCGCTCAATCGGGTAAATACGAACTCCAGGCCGAGCGACCTGCGCATCACCGACCTGCGCGTTGCCGAGATCGTCGGCGCGCCGTTCACCTCCGCCCTGGTCAAGATCTACACCAACCAGGGCATTGTCGGCCTGGGCGAAGTGCGCGACGGCGCCAGCGCGACCTATGCGCTGATGCTGAAGAGCCGGTTGCTGGGCGAGAACCCTTGCGACGTCGACCGGCTGTTCCGCCGCATCAAACAATTTGGCGGCCATGGGCGGCAAGGTGGCGGTGTCTCGGCAATCGAGATCGCGCTTTGGGACCTCGCCGGCAAGGCGTATGGCGTGCCGATCTACCAGATGCTGGGAGGACGGTTTCGCGACAAGGTGCGTGTCTATTGCGACACCGACGCGGACAAGCCCAGCGGCACCGAGACCGGAAAGCGGCTCAAGGCGCGGATGGATCTCGGTTTCACCTTCCTCAAGATGGATCTCGGTCTGGCGCAGATTTCGCACATATCGGGCGCAGTGGTGGCGCCGGCCGGCGTGCTCGACGGTTTCCGCAGCCATGCCGCGCGCGGTCCGGCACGCACGCTGGACGAGCGCCGGGCGCGTAATGCCGCCTATGACGCGCAAAACGTGCCGCATCCCTTCACCGGCCTCCACTTCACCGAAAAGGGCATCGACCTGCTCGACCAATATATCCACGAGGTCCGCGAGGTGATCGGCTACGAGGTTCCGCTCGCCATCGATCATGTCGGCCACATCTCGCTGCAGGACGGCATCCGTCTGGCCCGGCGGATCGAGAAATACGCACCGGCCTGGCTCGAGGACGTGATCCCCTGGCAGTACACCGAGCAGTATCGGCAGTTGCAGCAGGCGACCTCGGTGCCGATCTGCACGGGTGAGGACATCTACCTCAAGGAAGGCTTCGAGCCGCTGCTCAACGCCGGCATCTCGGTCATCCATCCGGATCTGCTGACCACCGGCGGCATTCTCGAGACCAAGAAGATCGGCGACGCGGCGCAGGAGCATGGCGTCGCCATGGCCATTCACATGGCGGAAAGCCCGATCGCGGCAATGGCCGCCGCGCATGTCGCGGTGGCGACGGAAAACTTCATGGCGCTCGAATATCACAGCGTCGAAGTCGACTGGTGGGACGATATCGTCACCGGCCTGCCCAAGCCGCTGGTCAAGGACGGCTTCATCACCGTGCCCGACAAGCCTGGTCTGGGCATCGACGACATCGTCGACGAAGTGATCAGCCAGCACCTGCAGCCCGGCGTCACCGGCATCTGGCAACCGACCGATCACTGGGACGACGAATACTCCTGGGACCGCACCTGGAGCTGACTCTACACTTCTCTCCTCGGAGGGAGAGGTGAACAGAAGGATGGACCATGATCTACGAACTTCGCATTTACGACTGCGTGCCGGGCCGGCTGCCGGCGCTGCTCAAGCGTTTCAACGACCATACCTTGGCGCTGTGGGATAGACACGGCATCCGCCAGGCCGGGTTCTTCACCACGGTGGTCGGCGAAAACAGCAATCGACTGATCTATTTCGTCGCCTGGGAATCCCTTGCCGAGCGCGAAGTGAGATGGAAGGCCTTCACCACCGATCCGGCATGGCTCAAGGCCCGCGACGAGTCCGAGCGCGATGGCCCGATCCTAGCCAATATTTCCAGCCAGTTTCTCGCGCCAACCGCCTTCTCGTCGGTGAAATAGAGGACATCATGAAGATCACCGATCTCAGGTGCGCCGTCATCGGCAGGCACCCCATCGTGCGCATCGTCACCGACGAAGGCCTCCATGGCCTCGGCGAGGTCGAGTACACCAAGCCTTATCTGAAACCCTGGGTGCTGCATTTCCGCGACGCGCTGATCGGCGAGGACCCGACCGATGTCGAACGCGTGATGTTGAAAATCCGCCAGCGCGGCTCGTTCAAGCCCTACGGCGCCGCCGTCAGCGCTATCGAGCATGCTCTGTGGGACATCGCCGGCAAGGCGGCAGGCGTTCCGGTCTACAAGCTGCTCGGCGGCAAGGTGCGCGACAAGGTGCGGGTCTATAACGGTTCCATCCGCAAGAAGCGCACCGGCGACAGGCCGGAGGATTACGCGGCCGACGTCAAATGGATGATGGAGCGGCCGGAAGGTTTCTTCATGGTCAAGCAAGGCATCAGCTTTCATTCCAACATGAAGACCAGCGTCCCCGACTTCCACTACGGCGTGCGTCAGCCGCCGACCTATCACGGCGCGATGGACCAGGGGCAGATCAGCGAGCGCGGCATGGCGCATATGATCGAATGCGTCATCGCCATGAAGGATGTGCTCGGCGACAAGGTCTCGCTGGCGTTGGATTGCGGCCCCGGGTGGTTCCTGCCGGACGCCATCCGCTTCGCTCAGGCGGTGGAAAAATACAATCTGATGTGGCTGGAGGACATGCTGACCGGCGACTACGTGCCATGGGTCAATCCGCAGGCCTACCGCGAACTCACGACATCGACGTCCACCCCCATCCACACCGGCGAGCAGATCTACCTGCGCCATAACTTCAAGGAACTGATCGAGACCCAGGCGGTCCGTGTCATCGGTCCGGACCCCGCCGATATCGGCGGCATCGCCGAGCTCAAATGGGTGGCCGAGCATGCCTATATGCACTCCATCATGATGGCGCCGCACGGCACGGCGAACGGTCTGCTGGGCCTCGGCGCGCTGATCAATGTCTGCGCCACGCTGCCGGCCAACTACATCGCCTTCGAATATCCCAGCGCCTCCGACCCGTGGTGGGAGGACATCGTCATCGGCCTGCCCAAGGGGCAGATCGTGAAGGACTCCATGATCGACCTGCTCGAAGCGCCGGGACTGGGTGTCGACATCGATGCCGAAGCAGCGAAGAAGTACCTTGCGGAAGAGGACGCCGGTTTCTTCGACCGATAACGATCCGACGCGACCTGAGCGGCAAGGGCTATCGAAGGGCTCGCATACATGGGTTAGCGTCCACGCGGTGCCGCCTATTTCGTTTCGGGCAGCATCTCGTCCATCAACTGCTTGACGGCGTCGGCAGATCTTTTCATCCCGGTTTCGTCCATGGTCCAACCGGCGAAGCGTTCCAGCAAGGTGGCGAACGTTACCAGGTCCTGCTCATCCCATTGTGCCAGTGAGCCGGCGAAAATCCGCCATTTGGTCTGGCGCACCGCCGCCACCAAGCGCTCGCCCTTGGCGGTGAGTTTGAGGCAGATGCGCCGGGCATCGCGTTGCGATGCGACACGGCACGCATAGCCGCGCTCGACGAGGTCGGCAGAGATGCGGCTGGCGCGCGACGGGTCGATCTCGAGGCGCTCGGCGATGACGCCAACCGTCACCTCGTCCTGCTGGTTATCGCTGAAAACCGGATTGTTCGCGATGGCGCCGATCGCATCGAGATGGCTCACTTCCAGCGAAGGGTCTACGCGCGCCAGGATCATGCGGCCGAAGTTGCGGCGCTGGATAGAGCGACGCACCTTGCTCATTACCGCATCGATGGCGGCCACGGCCTCGGCCGCCGGTTCGGACAGGCCGCTGCCGCGCGCCAGATCGGCGAGATCCCGGTCGCCGCGCGTCTGGAACAGGGCTGGAAATCGGTCCGGACTGCCGGATGCGTTGCTGCTCATCCCATAGCGCGTTAGCAAGATTATATGTAGATGTCAATTATATGCTACGCGCACATATCTGGTTGACACCTCCTGGTTGCGGGCACATAAATCGCGCCCCAAGTTACGGAGACACCGATGACTGTCGAGCAGACGCTGCCGGATGCGCGGCCCGTGGAGGCCCAAGCCAGGCCCGACCTTACGACCTTGATCGTCTATTTCGGCGCGTTGGTCGCCATGTTCATGGCCACCATCGACATGCAGATCGTCGTCACCGCCTTGCCCACCATTGCCGGCGAACTCGGCAATCTGCATTTGTTTGGCTGGGTCGGTGCCGCCTACCTGCTCTCGACCGCCGCGGTCTCGCCATTCTACGGCAAGCTTGGCGACATGTATGGCCGCAAGAATGTCGTGCTGACGGCGATCGGCTTGTTCCTGGTGGGCTCGCTGGTCTGCGGCATGGCTTGGTCGATGGAGAGCCTGATCGCCGCGCGCGTGCTGCAGGGCATCGGCGGTGGCGGCTTGATGGTCTCGGCCTTCGCCATGATCGGCGAACTGTTTTCGCCGCGCGACCGCGCGAAATACCAGGGCTACAGTTCGGCGGTGTTCGCGCTGTCATCAGTGCTCGGCCCGTTGGCCGGCGGCTACATCACCGGCCTGTTCGGCTGGCGCTGGGTGTTCCTGGTCAATCTGCCGATAGGGATCATCGTGCTGGCTGTGCTGGCCTTCGCCATGCGCAGCCGGTTCAACGAAAAACGGCACCGCATCGACTATCTCGGCGGCGCGCTGCTCGCCACCGGCACGACGGCGATTGTTTATTGGGGCTACCACGTGCTCGACCCCAGCGGACCGGACCTCATCACCTTCGCGCTGCCGCTGCTGGCACTAGGCGCC
Organism: Mesorhizobium sp. C432A; assembly: GCF_030323145.1. Taxonomy (NCBI): domain Bacteria; kingdom Pseudomonadati; phylum Pseudomonadota; class Alphaproteobacteria; order Hyphomicrobiales; family Phyllobacteriaceae; genus Mesorhizobium; species Mesorhizobium sp. C432A. The sequence continues at coordinate 3,048,133 of NZ_CP100470.1, forward strand.
ATCACCTTGTTCGTCATGGTCGAGCGGCGGGCCGAAGAGCCGATCGTACCTCTGCGGCTGTTCGGCAATTCGACGGTCAGCATCGTCTCGGGCGTGTCGCTGGTCGCCGGAACGGTGACGCTGGGCATGTTCTTCTATTTCGCCCTCTACATGCAGACGCTGACGGGTCTCAGCCCGGCCGAAGTCGGCTTCCTGTTCCTGCCGGCGTCGCTGACATCGATGGTCATCTCGATCGTGGCCGGGCGGGTGATCGCGGCAACCGGCCGCTACAAATGGATGCCGGTGGTCGCCATGGGTATTGGCGGGTTTCTGATGCTGGGCTTCGTCCTCACCAACCAGCACACGTCGATCTGGGTGCTGGCGACGATGATGGCAGTGTTCGGCATCAGCATGGGTCTGCAGTTCCAGGTGCTGATCGTGGCGATCCAGGCGGCAGCACCGCTGCAGGATATCGGCGCGGTGACATCGCTGATCACCCAGGCGCGGACGCTCGGAGCATCGCTCGGACTGGCGCTGAACGGCGCGGTGATGATCTGGGCGCTGAACCGGCAGACAGCCGAGCTTCCTGCAGACGCCGCCGCCCTGCTGCCGGGTGGCCTGAACGGGTTGACGCCGCACCTCGCATCGAGCCTGCCGGGCGCGATCCGCGAAGTGGTGCTCGACCATTACTCCAGTGGCTTCAACGTGATGTTCATCTGGGTGGCGGCGCTCTATTTCGTGGCCATGGGGCTGACGCTGCTGCTCGAGGACAAAGAGATCCCGAAGCGGGGCTGAGCCAGAGTATGTCCATGCGCTGGGTTTAGGCATTTGGCGATGATCTGAAATCACCGAGGAGGACAGCCATGATCATCGACACTCATCTGCACCTGATCGACCTGTCGGCGCTGCGCTATCCCTGGCTCAGCCGCGAGCCGGCGCTCAACCGCGATTTCCCGCACGCAGAATATGCGATCCAGGCCCGCCGCGCCGGCATCGAGGCCGCGCTGCATATGGAGGTCGACGTCGATGAAGCCGACATCCAGGCCGAGACCAGCCATGTGAAGGCGCAGTCGCTGGAAAAGGGCACGCTGTTGCGCGGGGCGATCGCCTCCTGCCGTCCGGAGGAGGCCGGCTTCGCCGCCTATCTCGAGCGCCAGCAAGCCGATCCCTTCGTCAAGGGGTTCCGCCGCGTGCTGCATGTCATGCCGGACGAGCTTTCGGACAGCGCGCTGTTTCGCGAAAACATCAAGCGGCTTGCCGGCACAGGCCTGACCTTCGACTTCGTCGTCCTGCCGCATCAGATTCCAAGGGCGGTTGCGCTCGCCGATCTGGCGCCGGATGTGCAGTTCGTGCTCGACCATTGCGGCGTGCCCGACATCAAGGCCAGTGCGGAACATCCGTGGCGCGAGCATATGAGTGAGATCGCGCGGCGTCCCAATGTCATCGGCAAGATCTCCGGCGTCGTCGCCTATGCCGATGCCGGCTCATGGACAGTCGAGACCTTGCGCCCCTATGTCGAGCACACGATCGGCTGCTTCGGCTGGGACCGCGTCGTGTGGGGCAGCGACTGGCCGGTGTGCACGCTTGGCGGTGGCCTTGCGACCTGGGTGGCGGCGACGCATGCGTTGATCGCTGGAGCAAGTCCTGAGGAGAGAACGAAACTGCTGTCGGGCAATGCCAAGCGGATGTGGAAGCTGTAGCGCGGTCGGACACCGATTGCCTGCAAGCGCGCAGAACGCCATGATAGCGCTACTTCACGCCAATACCTGCCGTCAGGCCGCCATCGATCCTGTAGTCCGCGCCGGTGCAGAAACCGGCCTTCGACGAGCACAGGAAGGCGATGAGTTCCGCCACTTCCTCCGGTTCACCGATACGGCCGAGCGGATGCGCCGCGCCGAAGCGCTTGTAGGCCTCTTCGACATCGGCATCGCTGCCGCCGTCACCGCGCGCAGCCTTCTCCAGGATCGGCGTGCGGATCGAGCCCGGGCTGACCGAATTGACGCGGATGCCTGATGCCGCGTAGTCGAGCGCCAGCGAGCGCGTCAGCGTGTGGATGGCGCCCTTGGTCGTGGCATAGGCGGCGACGTTCTGCTGGCAGGCAAAGCCCTGCACCGAGGCGACGTTGACGATGGCGCCGCCTCCGCGCTTGATCATTTCCGGAATGCCGAAATGCGCGGTCAGGTAGATCGAGCCGACATTGACCGTCATCGTTCGGTTCCAGGTTTCCCAGTCGGTGGTCGTCGCCGTGCCATAGGGATGGACGGCGGCTGAATTGACGATGACATCAAGGCCGCCGAACCTTGCGACGCCAGCCGCCACCGCGTCGCGCACCTGGTCGGAGATGGACACATCGGTTTCGATGACCAGCACCGCAGCTCCAGCGCTTTCCAGTTGCGCTTTCATCGCCGCATTGGCGCTGCGGTCGATGCCGCAGGCGATGATTGCGGCGCCACCGGCCGCAAGGCGTCTGGCGGTTGCCAGGCCAATGCCGGTCGTCCCCGTCACCAGGGCGACCTTGCCGTCGAAATCCATCATTTCTAAAAACTCTTCCATTTTCTATCGACTCCCATCGAGGTCCAACAATAAGTTGCCAACCTCTCGCAGAAGGAAAGCCGAAAATGGAACAATGCTGGCGCTGGTATGGGCCCGATGATCCGGTGACGCTCGATCATGTCAAGCAGGCGGGCGCCACCGGCGTGGTCTCGGCGCTCCACCATATCTATGACGGCCGGGCGTGGCCTGAGGCCGAAGTGCTGGAGCGCAAGCGCATTATCCAGGAAGCAGGACTGACCTGGTCGGTCGTCGAGAGCATTCCGGTCCACAATTCCTTCAAGATCGGCGCGCAGGAACGCGAGCGCTATGCCGGCTATTACCGCGATTCGATCCGCGCGCTGGCCAAGGCCGGCATCGCCACGATCTGCTACAATTTCATGCCGGTGGTGGACTGGACCCGCACCGATCTAGCCTGCCGTCTGCCGACGACAGGCTACGCCCTGCGTTTTGATGCCGTTGATTTCGCCGCCTACGATCTGTTCGTGCTGAAGCGCAAGAACGGAGCTGACAGCTACACGCCGGCGCGTATTGCGCAGGCGGAAGCGCGGCTGAAGGAATTGCCGCCCGAGAAGATCGACCAGATCGAGCGCAATCTGATCGCCGGCCTGCCGGCTACAGAGCGCAAGTATGACCGCGACAGTTTTCGCGAGGCGCTTGCGGACTATGACGGGATCGGGCCGAAGGAGTTGCGCGACAACCTCGCGTGGTTCCTGCGCGAGATCATTCCGGTGGCGGAAGAGGAGGGGGTGCGCATGTGTATCCACCCCGACGATCCGCCGTTTTCGCTCTACGGCCTGCCGCGAGTCGTTTCGACCGCCGAGGATGCGCGTTTCATTCTCAATGCCGTCGACAGCCAGGCCAATGGGCTGACGTTCTGCACCGGGTCCTACGGCACGCGCGCCGACAACGACATCGTCGCCATGGTCAAGGAATTCGCCGACCGCATCCACTTCGCCCATTTGCGCAACATCACCATCGAGGATGACGGCTCGTTCTACGAGGCCGAGCATCTCGAAGGCGGCACCGACATGGCGCATGTCATCCTGGCGCTGATGCAGGAGGAGGCGCGCCGCCGCAAGGAGGGCCGCGCCGACTGGCAAATCCCGATGCGGCCGGACCATGGCCACCTGCTCGCCGACGATATCGGCAAGACAAGGATCAATCCCGGCTACTCGCTGATCGGCCGCCTGAAGGGCTTGGCCGAATTGCGCGGCATCATGCGGGCCGTGGAAACGTTTGGGCTGGCTTGAAGGGGCAACGACTGCGTTCAATGCCGACGCCGGCTCAGCGTGCGTCGCTGTAGATAATGCGGCCGGCGCGGACGCAAGACACCTCCGATTGCCAGGTTGACAGAAAGCTGACAATGTATCATATCCGGAAAAGCTGACTATGTATCATATTATCTAGCGCTAGGAGAAAGACCGGCAAAGCCGGCGCCCCAGGGAGGCATCGTGGGAGAGGCTATCAGCCAGTGGAGCAATTGGTCGGGCTATGTCACGGCCACGCCGCAGGCTTTTGCCGAACCGCAGAGTCTCGATGAGCTGAGTGGTGCCATTCGCAACGCGCCGGGACCAGTTCGATTTGTCGGCACGGGCCATTCCTTTACGCCGCTGGTCAAGAATGACGGCACCATCCTGTCGCTCGACCGCTTCGAGGGCCTGAGGTCGCACGATCCCGAAAAACTGACGGCGCGGGTCGGCGCCGGCACCAAGATCGGCGCGCTGGCAAAGCTGTTGCACGGCGTCGGCCAGGCGCTGCCGAACATGGGCGACATCGACAAGCAGGCGTTCGGCGGGGCGCTGGGCACCGCCACCCACGGCTCGGGCATCACGCTCGGCGCTTACCATACCCAGCTCGAGGCGATGCAGATCGTCGACGGGCGTGGCGCCGTGAAAGAGTTCGACCGTGCCAAGAGCCCCGACATGATCGAAGCCATGGGCGCTTCGCTCGGCGCTTTCGGCGCCGTCACCGAAGTGACGATCCGCAACGTGGCGAGTTACCGGATGCGGCACCGCCGCTGGACGGCGCCGATTGCCGATGTGCTTGCGCAATTCGAAAGCACCATGACGGCGCATCGTTCGGCCGAGTTCTACTATGTGCCGTTTTCCGGCCAGGCGCTGCTGATTGCCAGCGACATCACCGAGGCGCCGGCGACGGTGCGTCCGCCGACGGAAGACGACGATGCGGTGACGACGCTGAGAAAACTGCGCGACTATCTCAGCTGGCTCCCTTGGCTGCGCCGCCGTCTCATCGGCTCGGCCTTCGCCAAGGTGCCGGCCGAGGATTATATCGAGGAGTGGCTGAAGGTCTTCACCTCCGAGCGCAACGTCAAGTTCAACGAGATGGAATACCACCTGCCGTTCGAGGAAGGGGCGGCCGCACTCAGCGAAATCATTGCGCTGCTCGAGACGCGGTTTCCAGAGGTCTATTTTCCGATGGAGGTGCGCGTCGTCGCGCCCGACAATGTCTGGCTCAGCCCCTTCTACAAGCGCCCAACCTGTTCCATCGCCATCCATCACGGCGTCGAGCGCGATCCGATGGCGTTCTTCAACGCCGCCGAGCCGATCTTCAGGAGGCGCGGCGGCCGCCCGCATTGGGGCAAGATGCACAGCCTGACATCAAGGGAATTGAGCGCGCTCTATCCGCGCTGGAACGATGCGATGGCGGTCCGCCGCGAGATGGACCCGGACAACCGCTTCGTGTCGCCCTATATTGCCAGGCTGCTCGGCGTCGCGGCATGAGCCTGACCGACACCTATTTCGCGGAAATGTCGGGCGCGCTCAGGGCAGCCGGGATCTTTCAGCCTTGCCTGGTGCTCGATCTCGACCGGCTCGATCACAACATCGCTGCGATCAAGGCGAAGTTCGCCACGGGCCTCGATCTGCGCCTCGTCGACAAGTCGCTGCCATGCCTGCCGCTGATCGACCATATCCGCGCGGCGTTTGCGACCGACAGGCTGATGACCTTTCATCTGCCGATCAGCGCCGAGATGCTGAAAGTGTTTCCCCAAGTCGATCTCCTGTTGGGCAAGCCGATGCCGGTTGCCGGCGCCAGGCACGCGCTGACGAAGGGCGTTCTCGCCGGGCTCGGCGAAGCTACGTCGCGCATCGTCTGGCTGATCGATACCGAGGAGCGGCTGGCCGCCTATGGCTCGCTTGCCGCCGAGCTCGACCGCGAGCTGCGCGTCTGCTTCGAGGTCGATGTCGGCCTTCATCGCGGCGGTATCAGCGATCCCGACTCACTGGCCCGGGCAGTTTCCGCGTTGGCGAATTACCCGCGGCTGAAATGCGAAGGCGTCATGGCCTACGAGGCGCATATCGGCCATATCCCCAAACTGCTGGGAGGACCGGCCAAGGCGCGCGTCAAGGCGATCAGCCTGTTTCGCCAGTATGTCGCTTGCCTTGCCGCCGACCAGCGCAAGATCCTCAATCTTGGCGGCAGCAGCACCGCATTGCTCTATGACAGCTGGGTCGGCGCCAATGAATTGTCCATCGGATCGGCTTTTATGCTGCCGACCGATTTCGATGTGCCGAGCCTCAGCCAATTGCGGCCTGCCGCATTCATCGCGACGCCGATCCTGAAAGTGGTCGATGTCCAGGCGCCGGGCCTCGACCAGCGCTCCTGGCTGCTGCAGAAGCTCGGGCTGTTGCCGCGGCGCGGCTGTTTTCTCTATGGCGGAAAATGGATGGCGAAGCCCGTCCATCCCGTGGGGATGAAGACCGACAAGACGTTCGGCTTTTCGACCAATCAGCAATTCATGGCGCTGCCCGACAACGTCAATGTCGGGCCTGACGACTACGCCTTCCTGCGTCCGACGCAGAGCGAATTCGTGCTACAGCAGTTCGGTTCGATCCAGGTCTATTCCGGCGGGAAATTCGTCGAGCAATGGGCCGCACTGCCGTTTTCGTAGAGCAATTCCAGGAAAAGTGTGAAGCGGTTTTCCCACAGGAATTGCGTCAAACAAAGAGATCGAAGTGGAGGAGGATAGGATGGTTGCCAAGGCAGTCAAAACCCAGCCCGTGCAGCCTGAATGGGCAGCCGAACTCGACCTCGCGCTCACCGATCTCGACGCCAGGAAGGACGACTGGGCGCAGACCTCGAATGGCGAGCGGATCGCCTTGCTGCGGCAGGTCAAGGATCACATCCGCGAGGTCGCCGAGGCGTGGGTCAAAACCGCGACGCGCAAGAAGGGCATCCCGACCGGCTCGCCGCTGGAAGGTGAGGAATGGCTGGCTGGCCCGGCGGCGCTGATGGATGGCTGCAACCAGTTCATCCACACGCTCAGCCTGATGGAGGGCAAGAAGTTCCTCGACAGACTGCCGGTCCGCACCTTGCCTAGCGGACAGGTGGCGGTGACGGTGGTTCCGAATTCGCTCTGGGACAAGGTGTTGTTCACCGGGCTGAAGGCCGAGATCTGGATGCAGCCCGGCGTGACCAAGGCGAACCTGGCCGCAAACACCGCATCGGCCTATGACGCGCCGCGCACCAGCCGCAAGGGCAAGATCGGCCTCGTGCTCGGCGCCGGCAATGTCGCCTCGATCGCGCCGCTCGACTGCCTGCACAAGCTTTTGGTCGAGCACCAGGTGGTTCTGCTCAAGATGAACCCGGTCAACGACTATCTGATCGATTTCCTGCGGCCGGCGCTGCGGCCGCTGATCGAATTCGGTGCGCTGCGCATCGTGCGCGGCGGCGCCGATGTCGGCGCGTATCTGTGCAACCACGATCTCGTCGACGACATCCACATCACCGGTGCCGCCGCTTCGCATGACGCGATCGTCTGGGGGCCTGGCGAGGAGGGCCGCAAGAACAAGGCGGCAGGCACGCCGCGCAACAGCCGGCGTATCACCTCTGAGCTTGGCGGCGTGGCACCGACCATTGTGGTGCCCGGTCCGTGGTCGGATGCCGATATCGCCTACCACGCCGAACTGATCGCCACCCAGAAGCTCAACAATTCCGGCTTCAACTGCATCGCCTGCCAGATGCTGGTTCTGCCCGAAGGCTGGGACAAATCCGACGCGCTTCTGGCGGCCCTCGAAAAGGTGATGCAGAAAGCCCCGTCGCGCCCGGCCTATTATCCCGGCGCGACCGAGCGCCTCGCCGCCTTCGAGGCGCATGCCGACAGCGTACAGAAATTCGAGCGGCCCGGCGGGCCGGCCTGCGTGGTGGTGCCGTTCCGGCCGGGCACGGATACCTATCTCGAAAATGCCGAGGTGTTCGCGCCGGCGCTCAGCGTCATGCGGCTGCCGGCGGGCAATGCGGAATCCTATCTGCGCGCCGCTGTCGCCTACGCCAATGAAAAGCTGCACGGCACGCTTGCCGCCAACATCCTCATCCATCCCAGGACGATCGCCGAGATCGGCCGGCAGCGCTTCGAGGAAATCATTGCCGAACTGCGCTATGGCGGCATCGGCATCAATTCCTGGAGCGGCGTTCTGTTCGCGCTGCTGCGCCCGACCTGGGGTGCTTTCCCTGGCCACACGCTCGACGATGTGCAGAGCGGCATCGGCGTCGTCCATAACACCTATTTGTTCGACAAACCGGAACGCAGCGTGCTCGAAGCGCCGTTCCGCATCATGCCGAAGCCGGCCTGGTTCCTGACCCACAAAAGGGCACACATGGTCGGCCGCCTGATCACCGACTTCAACTACCGGCCGAGCCTCATGAAGCTGCCGCGCATCATCTGGAACGCGCTGCGCGGCTAGCAATGAGCATCCGATATCAAAAACAAAGCCGGGGCAGGAGTTACGACAATGGCTGACGCGGACGCAATCATCGTTGGCGGCGGGCTGGCCGGCCTGGCCGCAGCTGCGGAACTCGGCGATGCCGGCAAGCGCGTCATCATCGTCGAGCAAGAGGGTGGCGGTTTTCTCGGCGGCCAGGCATTCTGGTCGCTCGGCGGCCTGTTTTTGGTCAACACGCCCGAGCAACGCCGCCTGCGCATCAAGGACAGCCGCGACCTCGCCTGGCAGGATTGGCTGGGCTCTGCCCAGTTCGACCGGCCCGAGGACCATTGGCCAAGGAAAGTGGCGGAAGCCTATGTCGATTTCGCCGCCGGCGAGATGCGGCCGTGGCTCTACGCCATGGGCATGCGCTGGTGGCCGGTGGTCGGCTGGGCCGAGCGCGGCGGCGCGCTGGCCAATGGCCACGGCAATTCAGTGCCGCGCTTCCACCTGACATGGGGCACTGGGCCGGGGGTGGTCGCGCCGTTCGAAAGGCGCGTGCGCGAGCACGTCGCCAAAGGGCTGATCACTTTGAAATTCCGTCATCAGGTCAGCCGGCTGATCAAGACCAATGGTGCGGTCACCGGCGTCGCGGGCGAAATCCTGGAGGCATCCGATGTCGAGCGCGGCAAGCAGTCGAGCCGCACGGCCGTCGGCGATTTCGACCTTTCGGCCGGTGTCGTGATCGTCACCTCCGGCGGCATCGGCGGCAATCATGAGTTGGTTCGCAAGGTCTGGCCGGTCCGGCGGCTGGGGCCAGCGCCGAAGCGTATGGTTGCCGGCGTGCCGCACCATGTCGACGGCCGCATGGTGGCGATCACCCAGGACGCCGGCGGGGCCGTCATCAACGCCGACCGCATGTGGCACTATGTCGAGGGGATCAAGAACTGGAATCCGATCTGGCCGAACCACGGCATCCGCATCCTGTCGGCGCCGTCGCCGCTATGGTTCGATGCTCTGGGACAACGCATGGAGGCGCCGTTCTTCCCGAGCTTCGATTCGCTCGGCACCTTGAAGCGTATCCTGTCGACGGGACACGATTATTCCTGGTTCGTGCTGAGCAAGACGATCGCTTCGAAGGAGTTCGTGCTGTCGGGTTCGGAGCAAAACCTAGACTTTACGGCCAAGGATTGGCGGGCCGTGCTGAAGAACCGGCGCGGCGGCAAGGCGCCACCATCGGTGGCAGCGTTCCTGGAAAAGGGCGAGGACTTCGTCGTCCGCGACAACCTGGCCGACTTGGTCGCCGGCATGAACGCGCTGTCAGGCGACAATCTGCTCGACTACGACCGGCTCAAGGCGCAGATCGTGGCGCGCGATCGCGAGGTCGACCATGCCTATACCAAGGATGCGCAGGTCACAGCCGTCCGCGGCGCCCGCAACTACATTGGCGACAAGATCTTCCGGGTGACCAAGCCGCACAAGATACTCGATCCCAGGCACGGGCCGCTGATCGCGGTGCGCCTCAACATCCTGACGCGCAAAACGCTTGGCGGCCTGCACACCAATCTCAATTCGCAGGTTCTCGACGGCAATGGCGAACCCATTGCCGGGCTCTATGCGGCAGGCGAGGTGGCCGGCGGCGGTGGCGGCGGCTATCACGGCTACAATGCGCTGGAAGGGACATTTCTCGGCAGCTGCATCTTCTCCGGCAGGAACGCAGGCCGGCACGCCGCGGGCAGGTGACGCGGCTGGCGGGCCAAGAAAAGGTCGATGAGAACAGGACATCCGCCATGTTCCATGGATAGCGACTGCTTTCGATCGCTTGCGGCAACCCAGGCGGTCAGCGAGTTGCGGCTTGCCGGCGCCGACGGTTCCCATGCGCTGGTGCTCGGCGCTACGGCCCATCAGAGGCCTGCGTTACGCTGGCGCCACCGCGAAATCGAACCCGAGGTCCTGAAGGCCTGGCCGCAAGGTCGGCCGGGCTACCACTCGGCGAAGGAGCCGTCCTTGTGACGCCAGACCGGGTTGCGCCAGCGGTGGCCTTCCTTGGCGCGTTCCTTGACGTAGTCCTCGTCGATTTCGACGCCGAGGCCGGGACCATCGGGGATTGCGACATAGCCATCCTCGTAGCGGAAGACGTCCTTGTTGGCGGCATAGTCGAGCAAATCGTTTGCGGCGTTGTAGTGGATGCCGAGGCTCTGTTCCTGGATGAAGCAGTTGTAGCTGACGGCATCGAGCTGCAGGCAGGCGGCGAGCGCGATCGGGCCGAGCGGGCAGTGCGGCGCGACCGCAATATCATAAGCCTCGGCCATCGCCGCGATCTTGCGGCATTCGGTGATGCCACCGGCATGCGACAGGTCTGGTTGGATGATGTCGACGGCGCCTTGTTCGAACACCGATTTGAAATCCCAGCGGCTGTAGAGCCTCTCGCCGAGTGCGATCGGCGTCGAGCCCAGCGCTGCGATCTCCTTCAGCGCCTCGCGATTTTCGCTCAGCACCGGCTCCTCGATGAACATCAGCCGGTAGGGTTCCAACTCCTTGACCAGCATGCGCGCCATCGGCCGGTGGACGCGGCCGTGGAAATCGACGGCGATGCCAATGTTGGACCCAACGGCCTCGCGCACCATGGCGACCCGTTCGACAGCCGCATCTATTCTGTCATGGTTGTCGACGATCTGCAGTTCCTCGGTGCCATTCATCTTCAGCGCCTGAAAACCGCGCGCCACCACTTCCCTGGCGCCATCAGCCACTTCCGCCGGCCGGTCGCCGCCGATCCAGGAATAGACCTTGATGCTGTCGCGCAGCTTGCCGCCGAGCAGTTCGTGCACAGGCACGCCGAGCGCCTTGCCCTTGATGTCCCACAGCGCCTGGTCGATGCCGGCAATGGCGCTCATCAGGATCGGCCCGCCGCGGTAGAAGCCGCCGCGATGCATCACCGTCCAATGGTCCTCGATCAGGCGCGGGTCCTTGCCGATCAGATAATCGCCAAGTTCCTTGACCGCTGCCTCGACCGTCAGCGCACGGCCTTCGACCACAGGCTCGCCCCAGCCGGTAACGCCGGCATCAGTCTCGATCTTCAGGAACAGCCAGCGCGGCGGGACGATGTAGGTGGTGAGCGAGATGATTTTCATGCTGGTCTCAGTTGTTCTTGAGTTTCTTGGCGCTGACCAGGTCGCGCGCCGCAAGGTCGAGGATCCGGCCTGCCGCCGCACGCGCCGCCGCGGCATCGCGCATGCGCAGTGCCTCCACCACCTCACGGTGCGCCGCCACTGCTTCCATGCGCCGGGCGAGCGAAATGGTCGCCGTTGCTTCAAGCGAGAATTTCAGCCCGGTGTCGATCAGATTGCCGATCTGGCGGAAGATCGGGTTGTGGCTCGCGGCATAGACGATCTGGTGGAAGGTGATGTCCGAGCGCGAGAAGGCGGCGAGATCCTCGCCGGCATTGGCCATGCCGCGCCAGGCGGCTTCGAGATCGGCGATCTCCTGCAGCGTCGCACGAGTCGCCGCCAGTTCAGCTACCAGAGGTTCGATGGCGCGGCGCGTTTCGAGGATGGCGTCGAACAATTTGTCGTCCAGCGCATGCGGCGCGTGCCAGGCCAGCACCTGCGGGTCGATGATGTTCCAGTTGTCCTGTTCACATACAACCGTGCCGATGCGGGGCCGCGACAGCACCAGCCCCTTGGCGGCCAGCACCTTCAAGGCCTCGCGGATGACGGTGCGGCTGACGCCATATTCGACGCCGAGTTCGTTTTCGGTCGGCAGGGACGAGCCGGCGGGATAGCGTCCGGAAAAGATGTCTGAGGCAAGCGCCTTGGTCACATCGGGCATGACGCGCGGGCGGCGGGTGTCGCCTGATGCCTTCTTCGAAGTGTCGGTCACCTCAGCCCTCCTCCAAGGCGGCGAAACCACTGATCTCGCGTCCCCGGCCTTACCGGATGCGGATGATTTGCGCCAGCGATCCCTGGTCAGAGCATGTAGCTCAATTATCATACCAGATCAATTGACGAGTATGATAAAAAGAATTAGAGACTCTGCATCCGGGCTGAGCGCCCGGCCATCGCTGGGAGGTAATCATGCGACTTCTGAAGACCGCGCTCGTCGCGGGCGCCCTTGCCGTGCTGTCCGTCACGACCATCGCTGCATATGCTCAGGACACCAAGATAGGTTTTATCGTCAAACAGCCCGAGGAGCCGTGGTTCCAGGACGAATGGAAGTTCGCCGACCAGGCCGCCAAGGAGAAGGGTTTTACCCTGGTCAAGATCGGCGCCGAGGACGGTGAGAAGCTGATGTCGGCGATCGACAATCTCGGCGCGCAGGGCGCGCAAGGCTTCATCGTCTGCACGCCTGATGTGAAGCTCGGCCCCGGCATCGTCGCCAAGGCCGCCGCCAACAATCTCAAGCTGATGACGGTTGATGACCGTCTGGTCGGCGCAGACGGGAAGGCGCTGGAAGACGTGCCGCATATGGGCATTTCGGCGACCAAGATCGGCGAGGCCGTCGGCCAGGCGATCGTCGACGAAATGAAGGCGCGCGGCTGGAAGGCCGACGAGGTTGGCGCCATCCGCGTCTCCTATGATCAGTTGCCGACCGCCGTCGACCGGGTCGAAGGCGCCATTTCGGTGCTCAAGGCCAACGGCTTCAAGGCCGAAAACATCTTTGACGCGCCGCAGGCCAAGACCGATACCGAGGCTGCGCTCAATGCGGCGACGGTGGTACTCAACGCCCATGCCGACATCAAGAAGTGGGTCTCCTTCGGCCTCAACGACGAAGCCGTTCTCGGCGCCGTGCGCGCTTCCGAAAGCGTCGGCATCCCGGCCGAAAACGTGATCGGCGTCGGCATTGGCGGCGCGGATTCGGCGATCAACGAGTTCAAGAAGCCGACCGCCACCGGCTTCGTCGGCACGGTGATCATCTCGCCGAAGCGTCACGGCTACGAGACTGCGCTCAACATGTATGACTGGGTCGCCAACAACAAGGAACCCGAGAAGCTCATCCTGACCGCCGGTGCGCTGGCCAAGCGCGACGACTACCAGACGGTCCGCAAGGGTCTCGGCATCGAATAATCCTCCCTGTACAAACAGGCGGCGGCTCACAGTCGCCGCCTGTTTGGCATGGCAAAAGGATAGGCGCCCCATGTCCTTTCTCGACTTCTCGGAAATCACCAAGACCTATCCGGGCGTCAAGGCGCTGTCCGGCGTCTCGTTCAGCGTCGACAAGGGCGCCGTGCATGGCTTGATGGGCGAGAACGGCGCCGGCAAATCCACGCTGATCAAGATCCTGTCGGGCGACCAGCATGCCGATGACGGCGAGATCCTCATCGACGGCAAGATGCAAGCCTATGCAACGACGCGAGATGCCTTCGACAATGGCGTCATCGTCATCCACCAGGAGCTACAGCTGGTTCCTGAGCTCACTGTTGCCGAAAACCTCAGCCTTGGCCGCTTCCCCACCAACGCCGGCATCATCGCCCGCGCCAGAATGCTGGAAGACGTCGGCGCCAAGCTGAAATCGGCGGGCATCGACATCGATATCAGCCGCAAGGTCAAGACGCTGTCCATCGGCGAACGGCAGATGGTCGAGATCGCCAAGGCGATCATGCTCGACGCGCGCGTCATCGCTCTGGATGAGCCGACCTCGTCATTGTCGTCGCGCGAAAGCGAAATTCTGTTTGCCCTGATCGACCGCCTGCGCGGCGAGGGCAAGGTCATCATCTATGTCTCGCACCGGCTGGACGAAGTGTTCCGCCTCTGCGACAGCCTGACCGTGCTGCGCGACGGCAAGCTCGCGGCGCACCATGCGTCGCTGAAAAACGTCACACGCGACCAGGTCGTCGCCGAAATGGTCGGCCGCGAAATCTCCGATATCTGGGGGTTTCGCCCACGCCCGGCCGGCGATGTCCGGCTGAAGGTCGACGCTGTTTCCGGAGTAAAACTGACGACGCCTGCCAGCTTCGAGGCGAGGGCCGGCGAGATCGTCGGCTTCTTCGGCCTGATCGGCGCGGGGCGCTCGGAACTGATGCGGCTGGTCTTCGGCGCCGACCGGCGCTCAGGCGGCACCATCAGCGTCGACGGCAAGGTCGTTCATGCCACCGATCCCCATGACGCGATCCGCGCCGGCATCGTTTTGTGCTCGGAAGACCGCAAGCATGACGGCATCATCCAGGGCCGCTCGATCGAGGAGAACATCAACATCTCGTCGCGGCGTCATCACACGCGCTTCGGGATCCTGAACCGCGCCAGCGAGATCGCCACCGCCGAGACCTTCATCAAGAAGCTCAAGGTGCGCACGCCGTCGCGCAAGCAGGACATCATCAACCTCTCCGGTGGCAACCAGCAGAAGGTCATTCTCGGCCGCTGGCTGTCGGAGCAGGGCGTGCGCGTGCTTATCGTCGACGAGCCGACACGCGGTATCGATGTTGGCGCCAAAGCGGAAATCTACGAGTTGCTCTACCAGCTTGCCGAAGACGGCATGGCGATCGTCGTCGTCTCGTCCGAACTGCCGGAAGCGATGGGCATTTGCGACCGCATCCTGGTGATGTGCGGCGGGCGCATCAGCGCCGAACTCGCCCGCGACCAGTTCGCCGAAAAAGCGATCCTGGCCGCTGCTCTTCCCGATCAGAAAACCCCCGACGCGATCGCATCCTGAGGATCTTTACCATGACCGATCAGTTGAAGAAGATCCTGCTCGGCGAACAGGGCCTCGTCGTCATCTTCATCGTCGCCTTCGTGCTGGTGTCGCTGCTGGTGCCGAACTTCCTCACCGACCGCAACATGCTCGGCCTGCTGCAGTCGGTGGTCACCGTCGGCATTGTCGCCTGTACGATGATGTTCTGCCTTGCCGCGCGTGACTTCGACCTCTCGGTCGGCTCCATCGTCGCCTTTGCCGGCATGGTCGCGGTAATGGCGTCGAACTATACCGGTTCGATCCTGCTCGGGCTTCTCGCGGCAATCGCCTGCGGCGCCTTCGTCGGCTTCATCAATGGCGTCGTCATCGCCAAATTCCGCATCAACGCGCTGATCACGACGCTTGCCACCATGCAGATCGTGCGCGGCCTTGCGCTGATCGCATCCGATGGCCGCGCCGTCGGCATCAACAGCCCGGATTTCTACCAGCTGGCGCTATCCAAGCTGTTCGGCATTCCGACGCCGGTCTGGGTCCTGGCCGTGCTGTTCTGCATCTTCGGTTTTGTCCTCAATCGTACCGTCTTCGGCAAGAACACGCTGGCCATCGGCGGCAACCCGGAGGCCTCGCGCCTGGCCGGCGTCAATGTCGACTGGACGCGCATCTGGATCTTTGCTCTGCAAGGCGTGGTCTGTGGCATCGCCGGCATCCTTTTGGCCTCGCGCATCACGTCGGGCCAGCCCAATGCGGCGGTCGGGCTTGAACTCTCGGTCATCTCGGCCTGCGTGCTCGGCGGCGTCTCGCTTGCCGGCGGCCGCGCCACCATGTCGGGCGTCATCGTCGGCGTGCTGATCATGGGCATTGCCGAAAACGCCATGAACCTGCTCAACATCCCAGCCTTCTACCAGTACATTGTGCGCGGCGTGATCCTGCTGCTTGCCGTTTTGCTCGACAATCTGCGTTCGTCGGCACTGGGCCGGCGCTGACCATCTTGCAGTGGAGTGACAGCCATGGCTGAGCGCCTGTCCGGCAAACGCATCTTCCTCACCGGCGCCGCGCAAGGCATCGGGCTTGCCATCGCCGGGGCCTGCCTGGCCGAAGGGGCAAAACTGTTCCTGGTCGATCGCGACGGCGCGCTGCTGGACAAAACGGTCGCCGGCCTTGCCGCACCGCAGGGCCATGTCGGACATACCGCAGCCGACATCAGCGACGGGGCCGCGATTGCCGCTGCCGTCAGCCGGGCGACCGACGCGATCGGGCCGATCAACGCGCTGATCAACAATGCGGGGATGAATGTGTTCTCGACGCCGCTCGAGGCGACCGAGGAGGAGTGGAACCGCAATTTCGACGTCAACGTCAAGGGCGCCTGGAATTGCAGCAAGGCGGTGCTGCCAGGAATGATCGCAAATGGTGGTGGCGCGATCCTCAACATCGCCTCGACGCACAGCTTCACCATCATCCCTCATACCTTCCCCTATCCCGTGGCCAAGCACGCGCTGCTTGGGCTGACCAAATCGCTGGCGCTGGAATATGCCGGGCAGGGCGTGCGCGTGAACGCGCTGGCGCCCGGTTATGTCGAGACGCAGAAGGCGACCGACTATTGGAACAGTTTTGCCGATCCGGTTGCGGCGCGCGCCAGGACGCTGGCGCTGCATCCCGGCGGCCGCATCGCCTCGGCGCGCGAGATCGCGCTGGCCGCTGTGTTCATGATTTCTGAGGAGTGCCCGTTCATGAACGCGGCGACCCTCGTCGTCGATGGCGGGCTCAGCCAGCTACAGCATCCCGCCTGAACGCTAGAGAGGCTCTATTTCTACCGCATCGACCGCCGGCCTAATGGAGCAAGCAGTCGCGATCAGAAACGCTCGCGATAGGCGCGCGGATTGGTGCCCAGCACGCGCAGAAAGCCGCGCCGCATGGTTTCTTCCGAGCCGAAACCGCAGCGGCGGGCCGTCTGGTTGACGGGCTGGCCCCGCTCCAGCATCCGCCGCGCCGCCTCGATCCGGATCTCCTCGATCGCGCGGGCAGGTGTCCGGCCGGTGGCCTCGCGATAGCGCCGCGAGAAGCTGCGCGGGCTCATATTGGCGTGGTCGGCCAACTGCGTGAGCGACAGGTCACCGGCCAGATTTTCGAGGATCCAGCCATGCAGCCGGTCGAAGCGCCCGTCGCCTTGCTGCAGCTTGAGGGTCTGGCTGAATTGCGCCTGGCCACCGGGACGTTTCAGGAAGACCACCAACTCGCGCGCCACGCCGAGCGCCGTGTGCCGGCCAAGGTCGGCCTCGACGAGGGAGAGGGCGAGATCGATCCCCGCCGTTACGCCGGCGGATGTCCAGACATTGCCGTCGCGGATGAAGATCGGATCGGGTTCGAGCCGGACCGCGGGAAAGCGCCGGGCGAACTCCGCGCAGCGTCCCCAATGGGTCACCGCGCGGCGGCCGTCGAGCAGGCCAGCCGTCGCCAGCAGCATGGCGCCGCTGCAGACGGAAGCGGTTCGGGTGGCATCGCGCGAGCGACCGGCGATCCACTGGACCAGCACGGGATCGTCGCAGGCCGCGTTGACGCCCCATCCTCCGGGGACAAGCAGCGTGTCGATCTTACCTCCGTGGGTTGGCAGCACTGCTGCCTCCAGCACGAGACCGGCCGATGTCCGGATGCGCGGTGAGGCGGCGACGACCACGACCTCGTAAGGAGCCGGTTCGCCGGCCTGCCTTTTGAAATCATTGGCGCTGGCAAAGACCTGCAGCGGTCCGCTGACGTCGAGGAGCTGGATGTCGGGATAGGCAAGTACTTCGATACGGCGCATTGGTTTGGCCCGAAGCGAGGGATGAATGGCAATCGTGCCAAACCATGATGCCGTAGATTGCCGGAAGTCAACCCACGGAGATTTCCATGCCCCTTCGTTTCGGCATCCTCGTATTCCCCGACGTCCAACAACTCGACCTCACCGGCCCATACGAAGTCCTGGCATCGGCCAAGGATGCCGAGGTGGAACTGATCTGGAAGGATCGCAACCCGGTGACGTCATCGACGCGCCTCTCGCTGACGCCAACCGCGACCTTTGACGATTGCCGGCCCCTCGACGTGCTGTGCATTCCTGGCGGGGGCGGGGTCAACGCGCTGCTGGAGGACCAGACAGTCCTCGATTTCGTGTGGGAGCGCGCGGGGCAGGTGCGCTACATCACCTCCGTTTGCAGCGGTGCCCTGGTGCTTGGGGCGGCCGGACTGCTGAGGGGCAAGCGCGCGACCACGCACTGGTATGCGCATGATTTCCTTGAGGAGTTCGGAGCGATCCCGGTCGACGAGCGTATCGTCGAAGACGGCAAGCTCATCACCGCCGGCGGCGTCACTTCGGGGATCGACTTCGGCCTGGCGCTGGTTGCGAGGCTGCTTGGACAGGAGGAGGCCGAGATCGTGCAGCTCTCGCTCGAATACGCCCCGGCTCCTCCCTTTCGGTCCGGCACGCCCGCCGAGGCGTCGCCTGCGGTGCTGGCGCAGGCAAAAAAGCGCCTCTCTGGTTCGAGGCGGGTTCGCGAGGCAATCTTCGCTCGCTGGCGCGAGGCTCGCGCCGCCGCTGCGCCGGCGCGCATCCACGGCTGAAGCAGCAAGGCCGAAGGTGCATCCCCTGGCCCTTCGGCCTTGCTGCGTTTCCACTGTTGACAGGTCCCTTCGTCTGTGCAGAAATTGGTTGGACCATTGAACCACTTCGGTAATAGCCCCGGTGACCCAATTCAGCCTTCCGCCGATCCAGACGACGGCCCGCGACGACGCGGTGCTGAAGGCGTTGGCCGGCTTCGTCATGCGCGAGAAGCTGGAACCCGGTGAGAGGCTGCCGACCGAACGCATCCTCGCTGAGCGTCTGAAGGTCAGCCGCAATACGGTGCGCGAGGCGCTGACGCGCTGGGAAGGGCTTGGCCTGGTCGAGCGCCGGCAGGGCTCGGGCACCTATCTCAAGGCCGCCGTCTCGCTCGACATGCTGCACATGCCGCTGACGCTTGCCGGCGGCAATGATTTCACCGGCCTGATGCGCACGCTGGAAATCCGCCGCGCGCTGGAAGCGGAAGCCGCCGCCCTTTGCGCCATTCGTGCCGACAGGGACGACCTCGCCGAGATCGAGCGCAAGCTCGACATCATGGAGGAAGAGTTTCTCAGCCGCGCCGGCATGTCGTCGGAAGAGGACTGGGAATTCCATCAGGCGATCTACCGCGCCTGCGGCAATCCGCTGTTCGAGCAGATTATCGCCGCCATGCACGAACTGTTCCACCGCTTCTGGGAACATCCGCTCGGCGTGCGCGATTTCGGCCACGCAAGCTTTCCCTACCACCGCACCATGTTCGACTGCATCGCCGCGCACGATCCGGAAGGCGCCCGGGCCGAAGCGCTGAAACTGATCGCCACGGTCGAGGACGATTTGAAGCGCGGCGCCGCCAACCTCAAACTTTCGGTCCGCACATGAACGAGCACAGCTTCGACCCAGGCATTTCCGGCAGCGACTATCTCGCCGAGGCGGCGACGCTTCTGGCGCATGACGACCCGTTCCCTGGCAATGCGGTGGTGCCGCCGATCTACCAGACCTCGCTGTTCACCTTCGCCAGCTATGCCGACATGGCCGACACCTTTGCCGGGCGCAGGAAGCAGCCGATCTATTCGCGCGGCGACAACCCGACGGTGATGGAATTCGAGTCACGCGTCGCAGCGCTCGAAGGTGCGGAAGCCGCGCGCGGATTCTCCAGCGGCATGGCGGCGATCAGCGCGACATTGCTTGCCTTTGTCGGCGCCGGCGAGCGCATCGTTGCGGTGCGCAACTGCTATGGTGACGCCTACCGACTGTTCGAGCGGTTGTTCCCGCGCCTGCACATCAAGGTCGACTATGTCGACGGCTCCGATCCGGATGCGGTGGCCGCGGCTCTTCCCGGCGCCAAACTGCTCTACCTGGAAAGCCCGACCTCGATGACGTTCGAGCTGCAGGATCTCGAACATCTGACGCGGCTGGCGAAAGAGCAGGGCATCGTCACCACCATCGACAATTCCTGGGCGACGCCGGTGTTCCAGAAGCCGATCCTGCACGGCGTCGATCTGGTGCTGCATTCCGCCTCGAAATATCTCGGCGGTCACAGCGACACCGTCGCCGGCGTGGTGGCCGGCTCGGCCGCTCACATCAAGCATATCAACGACCAGACCTATTCGCAGCTCGGCGCAAAGCTGTCGCCCTTCGAGGGCTGGCTGCTGTTGCGCGGCCTGCGCACGCTGCCGCTGAGACTGCCGCATCACATGAAGAGTGGGCTCATCATCGCCGAGCGCTTGAAGGCGCATGACAAGGTCGAGCGGGTCAATCATCCCGCCTATTCCAACCATCCCGGCAAGAAGACGCTTGCCGGCTATGCCGGGCTGTTCTCCTTCGAGGTGACGGAGGATGTCGACATTCCCGCTTTCGTCGATGCGCTGAAATTTTTCCGCATCGGCGTCAGCTGGGGCGGTCATGAAAGCCTGGTCGTGCCGGCAAAGGCCTCGCTCGAGCAGACACCGGGTCTCAATTCGATGGCGCGCTTCGGCGTCAGCCCCCGAACCATCCGCTTCAATGTCGGATTGGAAAGCGTCGAAGACCTCTGGGCCGACATCGGCCAGGCCTTCGACAAAGCAAAAAAATGACTGGGTTCAAAATGGGAGTTCTGAACATGAAACGACTGAGCATCATGCTTGCCACCGCTGCCGGCCTGGCGATGTCCGCCAGCGGCGCGCTGGCCGATACCACCCTCAAGCTGGTCGAGGTCATCACCAGCCCGCAGCGCACCGAATTCCTGAAGAAGCAGATCGCCGAGTTCGAGGCCGCCAATGCCGGCGTCAAGGTCGAGGTGGTCTCGCTGCCCTGGGGGCAGGCTTTCGAGAAATTCCTCACCATGGTGCAGGCCGGCGATACGCCCGACATCGTCGAGATGCCGGAGCGCTGGATGGGCCTGTACGCCACCAACGGCCAGCTCGAGGATCTCGGCCCTTACATGGCCAAATGGGACGACGCCAAGACGCTGGGCGACCGCGCCAAGCAATTCGGCTCGACCGTCAACAACACCCAGTTCATGATCCCGTACGGCTACTATGTGAATGCGCTGTTCTGGAACAAGAAGTTGTTCAAGGAGGCCGGTCTCGACGGCCCGCCGGCGACACTCGACGACTTCATCGCCGACTCCAAGAAGATCTCCGCCATTCCAGGCAAGTACGGCTATTGCCTGCGCGGTGGGCCGGGCGCCTTCAACGGCATGCACATGTTCATGAACATCGCCGCTGGCAAGGGCGGCTACTTCAACGAGGACGGCACCTCGACCATCAACGAGGAGGGCTCGGTCAAGGGCCTGCAGATGCTGGCCGACATGTACAAGGACGGGCTGGCGCCCAAGGATGCGGTGAGCTGGGGCTTTAACGAGACCGTCACCGGCTTCTATTCCGGCACCTGCGCCATGCTCAACCAGGATCCGGATGCGCTGATCGGCATTGCCGACAAGATGAGTGCCGACGATTTTGCAGTGGCGCCGCTGCCTGTGGGGCCAAGCGGCAAATCCTATCCGACGCTGGGCTATGCCGGCTGGGCGATGTTCGCCAACTCGCAGCACAAGGACGATGCCTGGAAGCTGATGGCGACGCTGTTGTCGCCCAAGGACAATCTCGAATGGGCCAAGGAAGTCGGCGTCGTGCCGATCCACAATGGCGCCGACCAGGATGCCCACTTCAAGACCGAGCAGTTCAAAGGCTGGTTCACCGAACTCAGCGACGCTTCCAAATATGAAATGGTGACGCCGCCGACACATCTGGAGAACCTCGGCAATTTCGTCGACCAGGTGGCGATCAAGAATTTCCAGGAAGTGCTGCTCGGCCAGAAGTCGGCCAAGGACGTTGCCGATCAATGGGCCGCGTTCCTGACCAAGGAACAGCAGGACTGGCTGGCCAAGAACAAGAAGTAGTTCTTCCACCTTCTCCCCGTTTACGGGGAGAAGGTGGCCCGAATGCATGTCGCCCAAAAGTGCGTAGCGGTTTTGGGACAACGACATGCACAGACAGGCCCGGATGAGGGGCAGCTCGAGCACCCCAAGGCTGGCGCCGCCCCTCATCTGCCTGCCCGTCCTCCGCAGCAGCTGTGCTGCAGCTACGGAGGGTGGACCGGCATCTGTTCCCCAATGAACGGCGACGCTTGTTGCCAATCCGCTCCTCCAGGAGACGATCCAGAAGCCAATGACCTACGCCGTACCCGAAATACGATCCGCAGGCCGACCGCGAAAGAAGCGGCTGACGCATGCAGCAATCGAGCCCTGGCTTTATCTCAGCCCGGCGATCGTTCTGCTGGTCGTGGTGCTGCTGGTGCCGCTGATCATCGGCATCAGCTATTCGTTCCGGAAGTTCTCCGCCTTCAAATCCGAATATGTCGGCCTCGGCCAGTATCAGGCGATGCTGACCGACCAGGTGCTGGGGCAGGCGCTGGTCAACACGCTCTGGTGGACCGTCGCCAGCCTGTTCTTCCAGTTCTTCCTCGGCCTGGGTCTGGCGTTGCTGCTCGACAAACCGTTTGTCGGGCGCAAGTTCGTGCAGGCGGTGGTGTTCCTGCCCTGGGCGGTGCCATCTTTTCTGTCGGGCCTGACCTGGGCGTGGCTGTTCAATCCGATCATCGGACCACTGCCGCATTGGCTCTTCACGCTCGGGCTGAAGGCCGAGCCGACCAATGTGCTGTCCGATCCGGCGACCGCCATGTGGGGGCCGATCATCGCCAACATCTGGTTCGGCATTCCGTTCTTCGCCATCACGCTGCTGGCGGCGCTGAAGTCGATCCCGTCGGAACTGCATGAGGCGGCCGCAATCGACGGCGCTTCGCCTTGGCAGCGCTTCACCAAGGTGACGCTGCCGTTCCTGGCGCCGACCATCGTCATCACCGTCATGCTGCGCACGATCTGGATCGCGACCTTCGCCGATCTGATCTTCGTCATGACCGAGGGCGGGCCGGCAGGCTCGACCAGCACGGTGCCGGTCTACATCTATGTCAGTGCCTTCAAGTCGCTGGACAAGGGCTATGCCTCCGCGGTGGCGGTGCTGCTCTTGATCTTGCTGATCGCCTATGCGATCGCGCTGATCGCCATCCGCCGCTTGCTGGTGAGGCACGTCTGATGATTGCCGGACGCTCCACCTCCTCGCGCATCTTCAGCGGCATCGGCCTCTACGCGGCGATTGCCGCCTATATGATCTTTGCGCTGTTTCCGATCTTCTGGACGCTGAAGATTTCGGTAACGCCGGAGCGGCTGCTCTATTCCGAGGGCATCACGCTGTGGCCGTCGCAGACCTCCTTCCGCAACTTCATCACTGTCCTGGAAGCCTCTGACTTCCCCCGCTATTTCCTCAACAGCGTTATCGTCTCGGTGTCGACGGCGGCCCTGGTGACAGTCATCGCCACGCTCGCCGGCTACGCCATGTCGCGCTTCACCTTTCGCGGCAAGGCAACGCTGGCGATCATGCTTTTGCTGACGCAAACCTTCCCGCTGGTGATGGTCATTCCGCCGATCTACCGCGTCATGGGCGAGCTTGGCCTGACCAACAGTCTGGTTGGTCTGATCATCATCTACACCGCCTTCAACACCGCCTTCGCCACCTTTCTAATGCAGTCCTTCTTCGACGGCATTCCGAAGGATCTGGAGGAAGCGGCGATGATCGACGGCTGCACGCGGGCGCAGGCGATGCGCAAGGTGATCGTGCCGCTGACCTTGCCCGGCATGGGCGCCACGCTCGGCTTCGTCTTCACCGCCGCCTGGAGCGAATTGCTGTTCGCGCTGATGCTGATCTCCAGCGACGACCAGAAGACCTTTGCCGTCGGCCTGCTCACCTATATCGGCAAGTTCGCCGTGGACTGGGGGCAGATGATGGCGGCGTCGATCCTGGCGCTGATCCCGGTCTGCATCTTCTTCGCCTTCCTGCAACGCTATCTCGTCACCGGCCTCACCGCCGGCGCGGTCAAAGGATAATCGATGGCTTCCGTCACGCTGCAAAACGTCGAGAAGGATTACGGTTCGCTGCGCATCCTGCACGGCGTCGACCTCGAGATCGCCGATGGCGAGTTCGTCGTGCTGGTCGGCCCGTCCGGCTGCGGCAAGTCGACCCTTTTGCGCATGATTGCCGGGCTGGAGGAGGTGTCGGGCGGCGAGATCCATATCGGCGATCGGCTGGTCAACGATGTCGCGCCGAAGGACCGCGATATTGCCATGGTGTTCCAGTCCTACGCGCTCTATCCGCACATGGATGTGTCGTCGAATATGGGTTTCAGCCTGCTTTTGAAGAAGGCGGAGAAGACGACGATCGACGGCAGGGTAGGGGCGGCGGCCAAGCGCCTCGGCCTCGACAGTTTCCTCGGCCGTCTGCCCAGGCAACTGTCCGGCGGCCAGCGCCAGCGCGTCGCCATGGGCCGCGCCATCGTGCGCGATCCCAAAGTGTTTCTGTTCGACGAGCCGCTCAGCAATCTCGACGCCAAATTGCGCGTGCATATGCGCGCCGAGATCAAGGCGCTGCACCAGCAGCTCAAGACCACATCGGTCTATGTCACCCACGACCAGATCGAAGCCATGACTATGGCCGACCGCATCGTCGTCATGCATGACGGCTATGTGCAGCAGGTCGGCCATCCGCTCGAACTCTACGATCGGCCGATCAACACCTTCGTCGCCGGCTTCATCGGCTCGCCCGGCATGAACTTTTTTCCGGCGACAGTGGCCAAGGGCGGCAAGGTGGACGCGGTGCTGGCCGACGGCCAGAAGCTGCGGTTGCCTGATGGCTTGCCGTTGAAGGATGGCGATGTGCTTACTGTCGGGCTACGGCCGGAGCACATCCAGCTTGCCGACGATGGTCCGCTCAGGGCAGAGGTCGAGGTGGTCGAGCCGCTCGGCCTGTCGACGCAGTTCTATGTCCGGCTCGCCAACCAGCTGGTTTGTGTCTTCGTCATGGGACGCAGCACTATCCGGCCTGGCGATAAGGTGCGGCTGTCTGCCGATCCGGCGGCGCTGCATCTGTTCGATCCCGCAAGCGGCAACCGCATCGGGTGATCCTATCGAAGGCTGCCCAGGCTGGCATACATGCCGGTGGTGCGGAACTGCGTCGGGTTGATGCCGTAGAGCCGGCGGAAGACTTTCGAGAAATAGTTGGCGTCCTCGAAGCCGCACAGGATGGCGACCTCCTTGACTGGCAGGAAATCGGCTTTGGTTAGCAGCTTCGCCGCCCGCTGCAGCCGCTGCTGCAGCACGAACTCGGCCGGCGGAACGCCTTCGCTCTCGGCGAAGCAGCGCGAGAAATGGGCGCGGCTGAGGCCGCTGATCTGGACGAGCTCGGCCACGGGCAAGGGCTTGTCGAGATTGGCGTTGATATGATCGATGACCGGCTGCATGACGCTCTGTTTCTCAGTGAAGGCGTGCGAGCCGAAGACATCGTCGTAAAGCGCCATCGCCGCCTCATAGGCGATTGCCGAAGCAGCGCCAGGCGAAGCGCCACCCTTGATCAGGCGCAGGCTGCAATCGGCGAGATGATCGATCGTCTCCGGCTGCAGCCGAAACACCGGGCCGGAGACGCTGAGTATGGATTTGTGGACGCGCAGCGCCTCCTCGCCATTCATCGAGATCCAGAAATATTCCCAGCGGTCGCCCTTCTCCAGCCAGTAGCGATGGTTGTGTGGCACCAGCACCAGCAGCGTGTCGTTGGCCTGCAGGCGGTAGTTGCGGTTCTCGTAGCGCAGCTGGCCGGTGCCGCTGATCGTGTGCTGCAGCACGGTGAACGGTGTCTGGCCGCGCTTGCGCCCATCCCAGTCATAGGTCACGCCCTCGCGTACTTCATAGCCGGTGCTGGTTGGCATGGCATGCAGGCGCTGGCGGCCGCGCGGCAGCGAGATGGTGCGCATCAACTGTCCGTTGGCGATCAGATCATGCAGCACAAAATTACCCTCGAAAGCATAATCGTTCTCTGGCCGCGCCCTGGAATAACGGCATAATCCAAATCCTGAGAACGCGAAAGACCCGCGGTCGAGGAGCGGGCGGGGAGGAGAACGAGCCGGAATTCCGGCTCGAATGGCATGCGCGCCGAGGCGAGCCGCCATTCCCTTTCCTGTTGCTCCTTACCCGGCATTTCGAATGCATCGAGGTGAGGTGATGAGTTTCAAAATCGCTATTATCGGCGCCGGCAGCGTCGGCTTCACCAAGAAGCTGTTCACCGATATTTTGTGCGTCCCGGAATTCAGCGACATCGAATTCGCGCTGACCGATCTCAGCGAACACAATCTGCAAATGATCAAGGCGATCCTCGACCGCATCGTCGAGGCCAACAAGCTGCCGACCAGGGTGACGGCGACGACCGACCGCCGCAAGGCGCTGGAAGGCGCGCGCTACGTCATCAGCTGCGTCCGGGTGGGCGGGCTCGAAGCCTATGCCGACGATATCCGCATTCCCTTGAAATACGGCATCGACCAGTGCGTCGGTGACACGATTTGCGCCGGGGGCATCCTCTACGGCCAGCGCAACATCCCGGTCATCCTCGACTTCTGCAAGGATATATTGGAGGTCGCCGAGCCAGGCGCCAAATTCCTCAACTATGCCAACCCGATGGCGATGAACACCTGGGCGGCGATCGAATATGGCAAGGTCGATACGGTCGGCCTCTGCCACGGTGTCCAGCACGGCGCCGAACAGATCGCCGAAGTGCTCGGCGCCAAGTCGCACAGCGAACTCGATTATGTCTGCTCCGGTATCAACCACCAGACCTGGTTCATCGATTTGCGGCTCAACGGCCGCAAGATCGGCAAGGACGAACTGGTGGCTGCCTTCGAGGCGCATCCGGTCTATTCGCAGCAGGAAAAGCTGCGCATCGACGTGCTGAAGCGCTTCGGCGTCTACTCCACCGAAAGCAACGGTCATCTCTCCGAATATCTGCCCTGGTATCGCAAGCGGCCGGACGAAATCACCCGCTGGATCGACATGTCCGATTGGATCCATGGCGAGACCGGCGGCTATCTTCGCTACTCCACGGAAACCCGCAACTGGTTCGAGACGGAATATCCGCAATTCCTCGAAGCGGCGTCGAAGCCGCTCGACGTATCGAAGCGCTCGAACGAGCATGCCAGCCATATTCTCGAAGCGCTGGAGACGAACCGCGTCTATCGCGGCCACTTCAACGTCAAGAACACCGGCATCATCACCAATCTGCCGCAGGACGCGATCATCGAATCGCCCGGTTTCGTCGATCGCTTCGGCATCAACATGGCGTCAGGCATCACGCTGCCGGAAGCCTGCGCGGCCACCTGCATGGCTTCGATCAACGTTCAGCGCATGTCGGTGCATGCGGCTGTTACGGGCGACATTGACCTGCTCAAGCTCGCGGTGCTGCACGATCCGCTGGTGGGTGCGGTGTCGACGCCGGAAGAGGTCTGGCAGATGGTCGACGAGATGGTCGTCGCCCAGGCGCGTTGGCTGCCGCAATACGCCGATGCCGTGCCGGCCGCCAAGGAGCGGCTTTCGAAATCGATGGTGAAAACCCGCGACTGGGCGGGTGCGGCGCGGCGCAAAGTGCGCTCGATCGAGGAACTGCGCGCCGAAAAAACGGCCCTGAAACAGGCCGGCTGAGAATGCTGGCAGGCGGACAGCGGGAGGCCGGTTCGCCAATCAGCCGTCATGAATAGATGCGGCAGCAGCAGACGTCGAAACATCTGGGAGGAACACAATGAGGAACTTTCGTGGAATTGGCATTCTCGCCGGTCGAAGAATTGGCATTCTCGCCGGGCGAAGAATTGGCATTCTCGCCGGGCTGGCGCTGAGCGTCTCGGCATCGGCGCTTGGCAGTGCATACGCGTCCGAGCCGACCACGCCGCCGGCGCCGGCGGCGTTTCCCGCCGAGGGCAAGATCAAATACGTCGCCCGCGATTCCATCCTGGAGTTCAAGGCGCTGCCCGAATATCACGAGCCCGAGTGGGTCACCGAGAAATACGTCAAGACTGGCAAGCTGCCGCCGGTCAAGGATCGCCTGCCGAAGGAGCCGCTGGTGTTCAAGACCGGCAACATGCCGGACGGCATCGGCGTTTATGGCGACACCATGCGCCACGTCATTGGCGGCCGGCCGGAAGGCTGGAATTATGGCGCCGGCCAGACCCAAGGATGGGGCGGCATCGACATCGGCCTTTCGGAATGCCTGACGCGCACCGCGCCTTTGTTCCAGGTCGAGGCCAAGGACACCGAGCCGCTGCCCAACCTCGCCAGGAGCTGGGACTGGTCGAAGGATGGCCACACGCTGACCATGCACCTGGTCGAAGGCGCCAAATGGTCTGACGGCGTTGCCTTCAATGCCGACGATGTCATGTTCTACTGGGACGATGAGGTCGTCGACCCCAATGTCTCGCCGTTGAACGGCGCCACAGCGGAAACCTTCGGTGTCGGCACGACGCTGAAGAAGGTCGACGACTACACCGTCGAGTGGACCTTCAAGGACGCCTTCCCCAAACAGTATCTCTACGCCATGGCCTATGGCACCTTCTGCCCCGGCCCGGCGCATGTCCTCAAGCCGCAGCATCCGAAGTACTCGAAGAATACCTACGAGCAGTTCAAGAACGCGTTCCCGCCGGAATATATGAACATTCCGGTGATGGGCGCCTGGGTGCCGGTGGAATATAGGCCCGACGACATCATCGTCTTGCGTCGCAATCCCTACTACTGGAAGGTCGACGAGAAGGGCAACCAGCTGCCCTATCTCAACGAACTGCACTACAAGCTGTCGACCTGGGCCGACCGCGACGTGCAGGCGGTGGCAGGGGCCGCCGACTTCTCCAACCTCGAGCAGCCGGAGAATTTCGTCGCTTCGCTGAAGCGAGCGGCGGACAAGGACGCGCCGGCCCGGCTCGCCTTTGGCCCGCGCCTGATCGGCTACAATCTGCGCATGAACTTTTCCGCCAATGGCTGGGGCAATCCCGACGAACGCGGCCAGGCGATCCGCGAGCTCAACCGCAATGAGGACTTCCGCAAGGGCATCACCATGGCGCTCGACCGCAAGGCGCTCGGCGACTCGCTGGTCAAGGGGCCGTTCACCGCCATCTACCCCGGTGGCTTTTCCTCGGGCACCAGCTTCTATGACCGCAACTCGACCGTCTACTATCCCTTCGACATCGAGGGCGCCAAGGCGGAACTGGCCAAGGCTGGTCTCAAGGATACGGATGGCGACGGCTTCGTGAACTTCCCGGCCGGGACCGCCGGCGGCAAGAATGTCGAGATCGTGATGCTGGTCAACAATGACTACGGCACCGACAAGAGCCTCGCCGAAGGCGTCGTCGGCCAGATGGAAAAGCTTGGCATCAGGGTCGTGCTCAACGGCCTCAACGGCACCCAGCGTGATGCCTCGCAATATTCCGGCCGCTTCGACTGGCTGATCAGGCGCAACGAGCAGGAGCTGACTTCCGTCGTGCAGAATACCGTGCAACTCGCGCCCGTCGGACCCAAGACCAGCTGGGATCACCGCGCGCCCGAAAGCGGCGTGGTCGACCTGATGCCGTTCGAAAAGGAGCTTGTCGACATCGTCAACAAGTTCGTCTCCTCGTCAGACAATGACGAGCGCGCCAGCCTGATGAAGACGTTCCAGAAGATCTCGACGGAGCATGTCTACAATATTGGACTGACCGAATATCCCGGCGCCCTGATCATCAACAAGCGCTTCTCCAACATCCCGCAGGGAACGCCGATCTTCATGTTCAACTGGGCCGAGGATTCGATCGTGCGCGAACGCGTCTTCGTCGCCGCCGACAAGCAGCAGAAATACGAACTCTTTCCCGACCAGCTTCCCGGCAAGCCCGGCGACAAGGGTCCGACGAACTGAGTTTCCTCCCCTGGCTGACGCCCGGCCGCGCTGCGCGCGCGGCCGGGACGGAGTAAGGTCAGCGGCAACAGATTAGATCCAAGGAGGAGAAACGGTCCGATGCTGCGATTCCTGGCCATGCGCATAGCATCGGCGGTGCCGGTCATGGTCATCCTGAGCCTGGTCACCTTTGCCATCATCCAGGCGCCGCCGGGCGACTATGCCGACTATATCCGTTCGCAGCTCATCAACCAGGGCGGGGCGTCTTTTGCCGAAGCCGACGCGCAGGCGCAGGCCTATCGGGTCGAGCACGGCCTCGATAAACCGCTGCCCGTCCAGTACCTGAACTGGGTCGCCGGCATCATCACCCGCGGCGATTTCGGCTACAGCCTCTATTACAACAAGCCGGTCGCCGCAGTGGTCGGCGAGCGGCTGCCGCGCACGCTGCTGCTGGCATTGGTCTGCCATCTGCTGGCGTCGGTGCTCGGCATCACCTTCGGCATCTGGGCGGCGACCAGGCAATACACATGGATCGACTCGGTGCTGTCGGCCATCTCCTTCCTCGGCATGACGGTGCCGCGCTTCCTGATGGCGCTGATCATCGTCTATCTCCTGGTCTTCCAGTTCAACGTGTCGGAGATCGGCAGCTTCTTCTCGCCGCAATATGGCGGCGCGCCGTGGTCGTGGGCGAAATTCGCCGACCTCGTCAAGCATGTCTGGCCGGTGGTGGCGATCGCCACCTTCGGCGGGCTCGCCTACAATATGCGCGTCATGCGCGGCAATCTGCTCGATACGCTGAACGCGCAATATGTCGAGACGGCCAAGGCCAAGGGCCTGACCGGCAGCGCCGTCGTCATGCGCCATGCCGTGCCCAACGCACTGCACCCGCTCATCATGTATCAGGGCGTGGTGCTGCCCTACATGCTGACCGGCGAGATCGAGACGGCGATCATCTTTGCGCTGCCGACGGTCGGGCCCGCCATCGTCGGCTCGATGGCGGTCGGCGACGTTTATGTCACGGCGACCTTCATGATGGTGCTGTCGGCAACGCTGATCGTCGGCAACATCATCGCCGACATGCTGCTCGCGCTGCTCGATCCGCGCGTACGCCAGTTCAGGGAGAGCTAGATGCTGGCGCGTGACCCATCCCCGCCGCCGCCCCCGGCTGAAGCAACCGCGATTGCGACCCCACGCGGCAATGAGAGCTATATGGCGCTGGTCTGGCGCCGGCTGAGGCGCTCCTGGACCGGCATGGCCGGGCTGATCCTTGTCGTGCTTCTGGTGCTGATGGCGCTGTTTGCCGATTTCTTCGCGCCGATGGACCCCAAGGTGACCGATGTCGCTTTCGCCCCGCCGCAAGTGATGAGTTTTCACGACAGAGACGGGAATTTCGTGCTCCAGCCGCGGGTCTATGCGCTGGCGGATTCTGCAGACCTCGACCCGGTCACCTTCCAGCCGGTCGTCGGGCCGGATTACGAGCATCCGCGCCTGCTCGGCTTCTTCGTCAAGGGCGCCGACTACCGGCTGCTTGGCCTGATCCCCGCCAACCGGCATTTCTTCGCTTCGGCCGACGGCCAGCCGGTGCATTTTCTCGGCACCGACAAATTCGGCCGCGATGTGTTGTCGCGCGCCATCCAGGGCTCGCGCGTCTCGCTGATGATCGCGCTGACGGTGGTGTTCATCATCACCGTCATCGGCACCACAGTCGGCATGGTCTCGGGCTATTTCGGCGGCCGCTTCGACGTCTGGATGCAGCGCTTTGTCGAGCTGGTGCTCGCCTTCCCGCAATTGCCGCTCTATCTTGCGCTGACGACGCTGATCCCGGTGACCGCGCCGACCAACGTCTTCCTCGCCTTCGTCATCATCGTCATGTCGGCGCTGGGCTGGGCGCAGATGTCGCGCGAGGTGCGCGGCAAGACGCTGGCGCTGGCGCGGATCGACTATGTGCGCGCTGCCATGGCGGTTGGCGCCACCGACATGCGTATCATCATGCAGCACATTTTCCCCAATGTGATGAGCCACGTCATCGTCGCCGTGACGATCGCGATCCCGACGGTGGTACTGCTCGAAGCCTTTCTCGGCTTCCTCGGCTTCGCCGTGAAACCGCCGCTGATCTCATGGGGGCTGATGCTGCAGGACACGGCTACCTATTCGGTCATCGGCACCTATCCGTGGATCCTGTCGCCGGTCGGCTTCGTGCTGATCACCGTCTTTGCCTTCAACGCGCTGGGCGACGGCCTGCGCGATGCCGTCGATCCCTATTGAGGTGGCCGGGATGACCGTAGCGCTCGCAGCCACCTTCGCACCAGCCGTCCGGCTCGACCATGCCGGCCGCCACGACCAACCCATCATCGATGCCCGCAACATCGAGGTCGCCTTCAAGGTCGAGCACGGCGTCGTCGACGCGGTGAAGGATGTCTCGTTCCAGCTCTATCGCGGGGAGACGATCGCCATCGTCGGCGAGTCCGGTTCCGGCAAGTCGGTGACGGCGCGCGCCGTCATGGGGCTCTTGTCAAAGCGGGCCACCGTGTCGCCGAAATCCACCATCGACTATTGCGGGCAGGACATACTGAAATTCCCCGAGAGCGCCCGGCGCAAGTTGCGCGGCAATCGCATCTCGATGATCTTCCAGGAGCCGATGAGCTCGCTCAACCCGATCTATACGGTCGGCAGTCAGATCGTCGAGGCGATCAGAGTGCATCGAAAGGTCAGCCGCAAGCAAGCCTGGGCGCGGGCGCTCGAGCTTTTGCGGCATGTCCAGATCCCCGAGCCGGAAGCGCGCATCAAGCAGTATCCGCACCAGATGTCGGGCGGGCAGCGCCAGCGCGTGATGATCGCCATGGCGCTCGCCAACGACCCCGATGTGCTGATCGCCGACGAGCCGACGACAGCGCTCGACGTCACGGTCCAGGCGCAGATCCTCAATTTGATCCGCAATCTGCAAAAAGAACTCAGGATGGCGGTCATCCTGATCACCCACGACCTCACCGTGGTGCGGAAATTCTCGGACTATGTCTATGTCATGCAGCATGGCGAGATGTGCGAGCACAACGTTACCGAGCGGCTGTTCGCCGACCCGCAGCATGCCTATACCAAGCGGCTGCTCGCTTCAGAGCCGCACGGCAAGCCGCAGCCGCTGCCGGAAAACAGCGGCACCATCCTCGAGGCCCGCAATATGCGCGTCTGCTTCATGCTGCGCCATGGCAGCTTCCTGAAGCCGGACTGGCGCGAGCTGGTCGCCGTCGACGATCTCGGCCTGAAGCTTTGCCGCCACGAGACACTGGGGCTGGTCGGCGAATCCGGCTCCGGCAAGACCACGTTCGGTCTCGCCTTGCTCAAGCTCACCGAGGCCAAGCGCGGCGAGGTCAGCTTCGACGGCCAGCCGATCCACGGCCTGTCGCGCGCCGGGATGCGGCCGCTGCGCTCGCGCATGCAGGTCGTTTTTCAGGATCCGTTCTCGTCGCTTAACCCGCGTATGACGATCGGCCAGATCATCGAGGAAGGGCTGGTCGTCAACAGGATCGGCGCGACACGGCGCGAGAGGGTCGGTCGGGTGCGCGACGCCCTGGTCAGCGCCGGCATGCCCGGCGATATCCTGTCGCGGTTCCCGCACGAATTTTCCGGCGGCCAGCGGCAGCGCATCGCCATTGCCCGAGCCATCGCGCTGGAGCCCGAATTCATCCTGCTCGACGAACCGACATCGGCGCTCGACCTTTCGGTGCAGGCGCAGATCATCGACCTGTTGCGCAAGCTGCAGGACGAACGCGGCCTTAGCTATCTCTTCATTTCGCACGACCTCAAGGTCGTGCGCGCGCTCTGCCACCGTGTCATCGTCATGCAGAACGGCAAGATCGTCGAACAGGGGACTGTCGACGAGGTCCTCACCCATCCCAAGACCGCCTACACCGAACGGCTCGTCAGGGCCGCCTTCGACGTGGCGTAGCAAAGTGCCGGAGGTTTAATAGTGGCAAGACATCCCAGGATCACCTTCATTGGCGCGGGTTCGACCGTGTTCATGAAGAACATTGTCGGCGACGTGCTGCAGCGCCCATCGCTGTCAGGCGCGACGATCGCGCTGATGGACATCAATCCGCAGCGGCTGGAAGAGAGCGCCATCGTCGTCAACAAGCTGATCGCGACGCTGGGCGTGAAGGCGAAGGCCGAGACCTATTCCGACCAGCGCAAGGCGCTCGCCGGTGCCGACTTCGTGGTCGTCGCCTTCCAGATCGGCGGCTTTGAGCCCTGCACCGTCACCGATTTCGAGGTGCCGAAGAAATACGGCCTGCGCCAGACCATTGCCGACACGCTCGGCGTCGGCGGCATCATGCGCGGCCTCCGGACCGTGCCGCATCTGTGGAAGATCTGCGAGGACATGCTGGCCGTCTGCCCCGACGCGATCATGCTGCAATACGTCAACCCGATGGCGATCAACACCTGGGCGATCTCAGAGAAATACCCTGAGATCAAACAGGTAGGCCTCTGCCACTCGGTGCAGGGCACGGCGATGGAACTGGCGCACGATCTCGACATTCCCTACGACGAGATACGCTACCGCTCGGCCGGCATCAACCACATGGCCTTCTACCTGAAGTTCGAGCACCGGCAGCCGGATGGCTCTTACCGCAACCTCTATCCGGACCTGGTCCGCGCCTATCGCGAAGGCAGGGCGCCGAAGCCGGGCTGGAACCCGCGCTGCCCCAACAAGGTGCGCTACGAGATGCTCACGCGGCTCGGCTATTTCGTCACCGAAAGCTCCGAGCATTTCGCCGAATACACGCCCTATTTCATCAAGGAAGGCCGCCCCGACCTGATCGACAAGTTCGGCATTCCGCTCGACGAATATCCCAAGCGCTGCATCGAACAGATCGAGCGCTGGAAGGGCCAGGCCGAGGCCTATCGCTCGGCCGACCGCATCGAGGTCGAGCAATCGAAGGAATACGCGTCCTCGATCATGAACTCGGTGTGGACCGGGGAGCCTTCGGTGATCTACGGCAATGTCCGCAACAATGGCTGCATCACCTCGCTGCCGGACAATTGCGCCGCCGAGGTGCCGTGCCTGGTCGACGGCTCCGGCATCCAGCCGACCTATATTGGCGAGCTGCCGCCGCAACTCACCGCGTTGATACGCACCAACATCAATGTGCAGGAATTGACGGTGCAGGCGCTGATGACCGAAAACCGCGAGCACATCTACCACGCGGCGATGATGGATCCGCATACGGCCGCCGAACTCGATCTCGACCAGATCTGGGCGCTGGTCGATGAGTTGCTGGCGACACATGGCGACTGGCTGCCGGCCTGGGCGCGTGGGAGCGCCAAGGTCCGGGCCGCCTGAGCGCTGCTGCGGCGGTATCTACTCCACCGTCAGGCCTCCGGTGGCGCCGGCAACCGGTGGCGCAGTTCCTCGACCAGCACGCGCTCGTTCTCCGAATAGTCGATCGGAACGACGACGAGATGGACGCCACCGCCGGCGAAAGCCTGTTCAAGCGTCGATTGTATTTCTGAGACGGCGCCGACCCTGGTTCCCTTGGCGCCATAGGCCTCGGCATATCTGACGAAATCGGGATTGCCGAAGGTCATGCCGAAATCGGGGAACTGGTCGACCGCCTGCTTCCAGCGGATCATGCCGAAAGCATTGTCCTCGATGATCAGCACGACGAGGTTAAGTTTCAGCCTGACGGCGGTTTCCAGTTCCTGGCTGTTCATCATGAAGCCGCCATCGCCGCAGATCGCCATGACGCGGCGTGCGGGATAGAGCATCGCGGCCGTCATCGCCGACGGCAGGCCGGCGCCCATCGTGGCCAGGGCGTTGTCGAGCAGCAAAGTGTTGGCGACGCGCGTGCGGTAATTGCGCGCGAACCAGATCTTGTACATGCCGTTGTCGAGCGCCAGGATGCCGTCGGCCGGCATCACCGCGCGCACGTCATGCACCAGACGCTGCGGCGTGAAACGGTCTTCGGTGGCGCGGGCGGCAATGCGGCTCAAAATCCCTTCGCGCAGCGGCAGTAGCGCCTGCGCGTTGGGGATCTTGCCCTCGATCCGGTCGGCAAGCAGCCTGAGCGAAGCGCCGATGTCGCCGACCACTTCGGTCTGCGGGAAATAGACCTGCTCGACATTGGCCGGCTGGTAGCCGACATGGATCACCTTCGGTCCCTTGTCGCCCATAATGAAGGGCGGCTTCTCGATCGTGTCGTGGCCGATAGTGATGATGAGGTCGGCCTGTTCGATGGCCTCATGCACATAGTCGCGCTCGGAGAGCGCGGCGGTGCCCATGTAGAGTTCGGTGCCGCCGGGCACCGTGCCCTTGCCCATCTGCGTGGTGAAATAGGGGATGCCGGTCCTGATCACGAACTGGGCGAGGTCGGAGGTCGAGCGCGGCCGCGATGCGGCGGCGCCCAGCATCGCCAGCGGACGTTTCGCCTTGATGATCATCTCAGCGGCACGGTCGAGCGCCAGCGGGCTGGCCAGCGGAAGCTCGACCGGATGCGGCGGGATCAGCGCGACATCGTCGCACTCCTCGGCCGCGATGTCTTCGGGCAGTTCCAGATGCACCGGCCCCGGACGCTCCTCCTCGGCAATCCGAAACGCTTCGCGCACCACGGCGGGAATGGTCTTCGCCGAGATGATCTGGCGTGACAGCTTGGTCAGCGGCTTCATCGCGGCGACGATGTCGACGATCTGGAAGCGGGCCTGGCGCGACGACCGGATGCCCTTCTGCCCGGTGATCATGATCATCGGCATGGCGCCGAGCAGCGCATAGGCGGCACCCGTCGTCAGGTTCAGGGCGCCGGGTCCCAGCGTGGTGATGCACACACCTGGCTTGCCGGTGAGCCTGCCATGGGTGGCGGCCATGAACGCCGCCGCCTGCTCATGACGGGTGAGGATGAGCTGGATCGAGGATTTGCGGATGGATTCGACGACGTCCAGGTTTTCTTCGCCGGGAATGCCGAAGATGCGATCGACGCCCTCATTCTCGAGGGCGGCAACAAGCAGGTCAGAACCTTTGGGCACGAAGCATCTCCTGGGCAAAGCGGCGGCGAACCGCGTCGGGATATGATCAGACATAGTGCTGGCAAAGCCCTAGCGCGAGGCGCGGCCGCCGCCAATATCGCTCTGCCTTACAGATCCTTCCGTTTCCTGAATTGGCCGGGCGAGACGCCGGCGTGGCGCCTGAAGGCGGTGGAGAAGGCGGCTTCCGAGCTGTAGCCGACCGCCTCGGCGACTTGGCCCAGGCTCTTGCCCTCGTGCAGCAGCCGGCTAGCCTGCCGCATGCGGCAGCCGAAGAGATAGGCCATGGGCGCTTCGCCGACGAGATCGCGAAAGCGGGCGGCAAAGGTTGCCCTGGAGAGCCCGACCGCGCGTGCCAGGGTCTCGATCGTCCAGCCGTGGCCATAGGCTTCATGCAGGGTCGCGAGCGCTCTGGCGATCGCGGGGTCCTGCAATCCCCTCAGCCAACCTGGATTGTCCATGCTTTCCAGACCGGAGCGCAAGGCGCGCGTGACGATGGCCCCAGACAGGCGAGCCATTACTACGTCGCTGCCGGGACCTTCGTCGGTCGCTTCCACCAGCAAGGCCTCGACATAGCCACGCAGCCATTTGGGCAGACGGCCATTCGATCCCCGGATGTGAACGATGCGCGGCAGGCCGGCAAGTGCCGGATGGTCGGCGTCGCGAAAGGCGAAGGCGCCGCACAGGATGACGGTCTTTTCGCCTTCGCCGCCGCTGCGAATACGCCCGGCTGCGGTTTGGGTCGCCAGTTCGGCGGCGGGGACGTTCGCGCTTTTGAGCGCGCCGGGCGACCGCAGCACATGCGGATCGGCGCGCGGTGCAATGATCAGGTCGCCGGCATCGAGAGGCTCGACATCTTCCTCACCGAACACCGCCTCGCATCGCCCCTTGATGACGACGTGAATGCCGCGAAGTCCAGCCTGGCTGAACGAGATCGCCCAGGGCGCGGCCAGTTCGAGGCGCCGGTACCCGGCGGCTGCGAAGTGCAATTCGCGCATGAGGGTAGCCAGGAGATCCACGCTTCGCTCCAGAAACAGACGATCGATAAATCAATCCAGACGCTGTCGAATAGCGCGCCGGCCTTACTGGACCTAGCTATGCCCCGACAGGCCGCTTGTCGGCGATAACGAAACTCAGGAGTTATTCATGCCGCCAATCGAGCTTTTTGTCGCGCAGCTTTGTCCCTATGCGCACCGTGTCAGGCTCGCCCTTGCCGAGAAAGGCCTGCAGGCGACGGAAATCGAAATCGATCTGCGCAACAAGCCGGCGTGGTTCCTGAAACTCACGCCGACGGGAAAGGTGCCGCTGCTGCGCCATCAGGGGCAATATGTCAGGGAGTCGGCGATCATCTGCGAATATCTCGATGATGCATTCCCCGAACGGCCGATTTTCCCCAGGGATGCTCATGCCCGCGCTGAGGCGCGCATCTGGATCAGCTTCGCCGACACGCAGCTTTACGCCAGGACGGCAACCATGATGCACAGTTCCGACGCTATGGTTCATGAGCGGATCAAGGCCCAGCTTGCCGACGATCTGCGCTTTGTGGAACAGCATGCCTTCGCCCTGCGAGGGGCGGACGAACGGTTTTTGCTGGGCTCGGAATTCAGCGCCGCCGACATCGCCTTCTATCCCTGGTTCGAACAGCTGTGCGTGCTTGAGAAATATCTGGGCTTCGTCATGCCGACCGAATGCGAGCGCCTGCTGCGGTGGCAGGAAACGGTTGCCGCCAGGGAGGCGGTGCGGACCTGCGCAAGGTCGCCCGGCTTCTACCTGGAATCCTATGGCCCGCTTCTCGCGGCCTGAGACGAGCGGGCAACGGAAAAAAATTCCTCACTATGGTGCTGCAAGGTCAGTCATTTGCTTCTTGCGGCAGGCGCAAGCCTGTAAACATGCGGTATGAAGCGGGCCTGCCCGCCGCGCAAGAGGTGCCAGAATATGCCCAATCCAACCGTCGTCGGGTTTTCCGGCAATTTCACCCGGCCGTCCAAGACGCGCGGCTTCGTCGACCAGGTCGTCAGGGACATTGCGCGCCAGCATGGATTGTCGGCGAGTACCTACGACATCGAAGACCTCGGCCCTCACTTGGCGCTGCCAAATGGGCGCGCGATCTCGACGGTCAGGCGCGGGCAATCTTCGACAGCGTCGTCAATGCCGATGTGCTGGTGGTGGGGTCGCCGACCTACAAGGGCAGCTACACCGGCCTGTTCAAGCACTTCTTCGATCTGTTCGATCCCGCTTCCTTGCGCGGCAAGCCGATGGTGCTGCTTGCCACCGGCGGCAACGATCGCCACGCGTTGATCGTCGAGCACCAGCTGCGGCCGTTGTTCGGCTTCTTCGAGGCGCTGACGCTGCCGACAGGGGTCTATGCCACGGACAAGGACTTTTCCGACGGCGTGCTGCGGGCCGAACCCATCCTGAAGCGCGTCGAGCAGGTTGTCGGCGAGGTCGGGCTGGTGCTGGCCAATCGCGCAGCTGCCGGCGTCGCGGCCGGATAGCACGCAGATTTTTACGTCATCCGCAAATCAATACCCCGCCGGCCAGGCCTGGCGGGGTATCGCCGTGCAAAGGTTCCCGCGCTTGCGGTCATCCTGAGCGACGATGACAACGCGGCTTGGCCAACTCCGAAATCCATT
The DNA here is from genome assembly GCF_030323145.1 of Mesorhizobium sp. C432A. Lineage (NCBI taxonomy): Bacteria > Pseudomonadati > Pseudomonadota > Alphaproteobacteria > Hyphomicrobiales > Phyllobacteriaceae > Mesorhizobium > Mesorhizobium sp. C432A. The sequence goes on from NZ_CP100470.1 coordinate 3,087,416, forward strand.
TCAGACGGATTTATCGCGATAACTAGTTCCTGTCCGCCGGCTTCGAACGCATCCTTGACACGGTCTCGCGCTCGGCGCGCTTGGAGCGCAGCGGCGGCAGGCCGCGGTCGATCAGGTCCATGTCTTCCAGAACCATGTCGCCCATGCGCTTGAAGGCGATGTCGAGCGCGCCGGCGCGGTGGGCGGAGCGCAGGAAGCCGGGGATCGCACGGACCGGATGGTCCGCCGCCAGCGGCTCTTCGGGGAAGACATCGCTGGCGGCAAGGATGTGACCACTCTTCACCGCCGCCATCAAGGCCGGAAAATCGACGACGCCGGCGCGGCTGAGCAGGATGAAGGCGGCGCCCTTGCGCATGCTGGTAAAAGCATCGGTGCCGAGAAAACCCTGGTTCTCCGAGGTCACCGAAGCGACGACGAAGACGAAGTCACTGGTCGACAGCACCTCGTCGAGCGAGGCCGGTTCGACGCCATTGTCGATCAGGATCGATGGCGGCAGCCAGGGATCGAAGACCTTGGTGCGGGTACGAAAGCCCGACAGCAGCCGGTTCAGCGCACGGCCCAGATCGCCGAAGCCGATGATGCCGACATCGGCGCCGGACAGAAGCCGCGCCGTCAAATTGCCATCGCCGCCCCACAGCTCCTCGCCTTTGCGGAAAGCGAGGTCGGCATCGACAATATTTCGGGCAAGGTTGAGCGCCATGGCGAGGCCAAGCTCGGCCACCGGCTCGGCGAAGACGAGGCCGGTGGTGACGACATGGATGCCGCGCGCAAACAGCGTCTCATAGGGCATGTTGTTGATGAGGTTGGTCTCGACATTGAAGACGCAACGCAGCGCCTGCATCTGGTCCAAAGTCTCGGGCGAGATCGGCGGCTGGCCGATAATATAGCGGGCTTCGGCCAGCACGTCGGCGGGCAAGTTCGCCACGCCCTCGGCCGTCGTCTCGACGACGCGGTAATGCGCCTTGAGGCGCGCCAGCTGCGGTGGGGTGAAGATCAGGTCGAGCGTGCGTGGTTCCGGCGCGCTGATGACCAGCGGCAAGGCCTTGTTTGGCATGACGATTCCTCCCCGGCGCGATCCGCATCGCGTATTTTGCTTTGCACTTGTGGTAGTCCCAAAACCACTTGCCGCTTTCCGGCGGCATGTGCTTGAGGGGTAAAATACCCACCATCAAACGATTTACAACTCCGGGAGGGGCCGCCGATCGCGCGGCTCGAGCCTTGCCGGGTTTTGATGCGGGAATCCGTTGGCTCGCCAGGCAACGGCCCTGAGGGCTCCTTTCCTTCTCCCCCTGTGGGAGAAGGTGCAGTCAAAACGGATAGTGCTGCCCCGGATCCTCGATGGTTAGCCAGCGCAGGTCGGTGAACTCGGCGATCGAGGCCTTGCCGCCGAAGCGGCCGTAGCCTGAACCCTTGACGCCGCCGAACGGCATTTGCGCCTCATCGCCGACGGTCGGGCCGTTGATGTGGCAGATACCGGCTTCGATGCGCGCGGCGACCGCCATGGCACGGCGGATGTCGCGGCTGAACACGGCTGAAGACAGGCCGTATTCGGTATCGTTGGCGACACGTACCGCTTCGTCCTCGCCCTTGACGCGGATCACCGGCTTGACCGGGCCGAAGGATTCTTCCGAATAGACGCGCATCGCCGGCGTCACGTGGTCGAGCAATGTCGCCTCGACCACGGTTCCGGTGCGCTTGCCGCCGGCCACAAGCCTGGCGCCCTTGGCGACGGCGTCGGCAACCAGTTCTTCCATCTTGTCGGCGGCTTGGTCGCTGATCAGCGAACCGAGCACGACATGGCCGCGCGGGTCGCCGGCAGGCAGCTGCGCGGCGCGGGCGGCGAGCTTGGCGACGAATTCGTCGGCGACCTTTTCATCGACGACCAGACGCTCGGTCGACATGCAGATCTGGCCCTGATGCATGTAGGCGCCGAAGGTCGCGGCATTGACCGCGGCGTCGATGTCGGCATCGTCGAGCACGACCAGCGGCGCCTTGCCGCCGAGTTCGAGCAGCGCCGGCTTCAAGTGACGGCCGGCGAGTTCGGCAATGATCCTGCCGACCTTGGTCGAGCCGGTGAAGTTGACACGCCTGACTGCAGGGTGCGCGACCAGTGCCTCGACGATTGTCGCTGCGTCCTTGGGATCATTGGTGACGACATTGATGACGCCCTTGGGCAGGCCGGCCTCGACCAGCACCTGGCCGATCAGCCGGTGTGTGCCTGGGCACATTTCGGAGGCTTTCAGCACAACCGTGTTGCCGCAGGCGATCGGCATGGCGATGGCACGGGTTCCGAGGATGACCGGTGCATTCCACGGCGCGATGCCGAGGCAGACGCCGGCCGGCTGGCGGATCGCCATGGCCAGCGTGCCGGGCTTGTCGGAGGGAATGACCTCGCCCGAAATCTGCGTCGTCATGGCGGCTGCCTCGCGCAGCATTTTGGCGGCGAGCATGACGTTGAAGCCGGCCCAGGGGCCGGTCGCGCCGGTTTCTTCCATCATCAATTTGGTGAATTCGCCGACCTTGGAGTCCATGACATCGGCCGCCTTGGACAGCAAAGCGCGGCGCTCGCCCGGACCGGTCTTCGACCACGTCTTGAAAGCGGCAGCAGCGGCTTCGACCGCGGCATTGGCGTCGGCGATGCTGGCTGCGGCAGCGCGGGTCGCCAGCTTGCCGGTGAACGGGTCCATGCGCTCGTAAGAGGCTGAGCCGGAGGCATCCCTTTTATCGCCGTCGATCAGAAGTCCGATGTCCATTGTTCTCTCCCTCGCTCGCCGTGGAGCGTCTTTTCTATATTGACCACGATCTTATCCGAACATCGGCTCCCACTTTTCGGGATGATGGTCTAGAAGCCGAGCACCTCGGCATTGATCGATGCTTCAAGCCCACCGTCAACCGGCACATTGGCGCCGTTGACCCAGCGTGCGCCGTCCGAGCACAGGAACAGCACGACAGGCGCGATGTCGCCCGATGTGCCGGCGCGGCCGACACGGGCGATGTCGCTATCGACGCGGGCGTCGCCCAGCACATTGCGGAACTGTTTGAGGATCGGCGTCTCGACCGGGCCGGGGCTCACTGCATTGACGCGGATGCCGCGGCTCCTGAACAGGTCCTGATGCGCGGCGCTCTGCGTCCACAACAGCAGCAGCTCCTTGGAAACGGAATAGCCTTCCTCGTTCTTCACCTGATGGTCGGCGACCACCTCCGCCACATCGGGAAAGCCTTCGATGCCGACCATCGATGCCGCGCGGTTGAGATTGGCGCGCCAGCCATAGCCGGCGATCGAGGCGACGTTGACCACGGCGCCGCCTTCACGAAGTCTGGGTGCGAGGCCTTCCGAGAGCGCGCGCAGGCCGTAGAAGTTGACGGCCAGTGTCGACACCGCACCGGTGTTGCCGGGGAGGCCGGCGACATTGCAGAGCGCATCGATGCGCTGCGGCAGGCGCCCGAGGAGATCGTCGACGCCGGCCTTGGATGAGATGTCAGCCTTGACGAAACTGCCGGCCGATGCTGCCGGTTCACGCACGTCGACGCCGATCACGTCAGCGCCCAGTTGGCCGGCAAGTTCGGCCGTGCGAGCGCCGATACCAGAGGCGACACCGGTGATGAGGATGGTCTTGCCGAACAGCATGGTCACGCCTTTTCACTATGTGTTGCGGTCTGTTGCGGCGAAGGCGTGGCGTCGCTATCGCCGGCGTTTGCCGGCAGCCTGACGCGATAGCCGACCGGTAGCAGGCGCAGGCCAAAGCGCTCCTCCAGCGTTCCCCACAGGCCGCGCGGCAGGAAGAGCGAGAACAGCACCGCCGTGGCGCCGAGACCGATCAGATACCAGACGCCGGTGCCGCCGAACCAGGTCTCGATGAGGAAGAACAGCAGCGCACCCAGAATGGCGCCCTCGAAGGTGCCGATGCCGCCGACCAGGACCATGAAGATCATGTAGGCGGTCCACTGGACGTTGAAGTAGGTTTTCGGCTGGAAGGTGATCGACGTGGCCAACCACAGCGCGCCGGCCATGCCGATGCCGAAGGCGGCGAGCACGAAGAGCAGCCGCTTGGTTCCGGTGACGCGCACGCCGACCGATGCCGCGGCCTCCTCATTGTCCCTGATGGCGCGGATGGCCGCACCCGTGCTGCCACGCAGCAGGCTAAACAGGGTGGCGAGCAGCGCCGTCATCGCGGCCATCGCCAGCCAGTAGATCGTCGCCCGCCTGACGCCGGCGTCATAGACGTTGAGCGAGATCAGCGACGTCCCGGTCTCGCCTTGCACCAGCCGGTCGAGATTGACCAGGAGATGGGTGAGCGCCGCGATCACCCACATGCCGATGGCGAACTCGCCGTTCTTCAGCTTCAGCATGAACAGCGACATTGGCCAGGAGATCGCGCCGACGATGATCGCCGAGACAAACAGAGAAGCGAACGGGTTGAGGCCTGCATCGGCCAGGCGGATAGTGAAATAGGCGCCGAGGCCGAAGAACACTTGCTGTCCCACCGAAACCAGCCCGCCGAAGCCGGCCAGCGCATTCCACATCGCCGCCAGCATCACATAGATGAACAAGGCGGTCATGCGGTCGACGGCGCCGGCCGACAGGAAATGCGGCGCAACAGCGAGCAGCGCGATGATGACGACGACCGCGATCGCCGAGATGCGCGAGGCGGAGGTGCCGCGCTCGATGACGGGGGCGTTTAAAACCGCACTCATGATGCTTTCCTCGCGGGCAGGCGCAGCAGGCCGCGCAGGCCGAGGCCGGAGGTGGAGAGCCGGATGAACAGCACGATCAGGAAGGCGACATGGCCGCCGATCAGAAAACCTTGCGGATGGATCTGCGCGCCGAGGGTCTGGGCGAGCGCCAGCACGATGCCGCCGACCAGCGTGCCCCATAGCGAACCGGCGCCGCCGATCACCGCCGCCTCGAAAGCGAACAGCAATTGAGGTGCGCCGGTATAGGGATCGAAGGTGGCGCGCATGGCGAGGAAGGCGCCGGCCAGCCCAACGGTGACCATGGCGATGGCGGCGGCGAGGGCATTGGCGCGGCGCGCATCGACGCCGACGAGACCGGCCGTGTCGGGATCTTCCGACGTGGCGCGGATCGAGCGGCCAAGCCTGGTGCGGGTGAGGAACAGCTGCAGTCCGCCAAGCAATATGACGGCGGCGGCGAACATGATCACGGCAAGCTTGCCGACATAGATGCTGCCCGGCCATTCCCAGGAATCGTAGGAGAGGCTGCCGATATAGGGCGCCAGCGAACGTGTGTCGGCGCCGAACTGCTCGAACAGCGCATTGTCGATGACGATGGCGAGGCCGAACGTGGTCAGGATCGGCAGGAGCGCGCCGCCGCGGGCGCTGCGCTCGAGCAGGAAGCGCTGCAGCGCCCAGCCGATGGCCGCCATCAGCGGCAGCACGATGAGCAGGCCGACGAAGGGCGAGATATGGAATTGCGAGGCGAGCCACCACAGCGCGTAGGCGGAAAACACGGCCAGGCTGCCATGCGCGAGGTTGATTATGCGCATCACCGAAAACATGAAGGAGAGGCCGCAGGCGATCAGCGCGTAGTAGCCGCCGAGCAGGATGCCCTGGACGATCTGGTTGCTCATGCCGGCACACTCCCGGCGCTTTTCCTGTGCAGGCCGAAATAGGCTTTCGTCACTTCATCGCGGGACATGCCCTTGCTCGGGCCTTCCAGCGCGACGCGTCCTTCGAGCATGCAGATGACCTTGTCCGAGACCGAGAGCGCGCGATTGAGGTCCTGTTCGACCAGGATGATCGTCGTGCCGGAGCTGATCAGCCCTTGCAGCGAAGCGTATACGCGATCGACCACCAGCGGCGACAGGCCGAGCGAGACCTCGTCGAGCAGCAGCAGCTCCGGATTGCTCATCAACGCGCGGCCGATGGCGGTGGCCTGCTGCTCGCCACCGGAGAGATGCCCGGTCTTGGCGTGGCGGCGCGGCTTCAGATTGGGGAACGTGTCGAGCACTCGTTCCACGCTCCAGTCGCCGGGACGGCCGGCGGCCTTGCCAAGCAGGAGGTTCTCCTCGACCGTCATCTGCACGAACAGTTTTCGCCCTTCCGGCACCAGCGCGACGCCCATGCCGACGCGCTTGTGCGAGGGAACGCCGGTGATATCGGCGCCATTCAGCAGCACGCGGCCGGCCGTCGGCTCATGGGCGCCGGCGATCGCCCGCAGCAGCGTCGTCTTGCCGGCGCCGTTGGCGCCGACCAGCGCCAGCGTTTCGCCGCGCTCGATCGAGAAGTTCACGCCGCGCACCGCCTGCAACAGGCCGTGGCGGACGACCAGATTCTCGATTGCGAGCAGGCTCATTTCGGGCCTCCGCCGAGATAGGCCCGCACGACTTCGGGGTCGGCCATCACCGCTTGCGGCTCGCCGTCGGCGATGATCTTGCCGGCGTCCATGCAGATCAGCCGCTCGGCCACCTGCAGCAGGATGTGGACGATGTGCTCGATCCAGACGATGCCGATCTTGCGGCGGCGCAATTCCTTGATGGTATCGACAAGTTCGCTCGCCTCGCCATCGGTCAGTCCGCCGCCGATCTCGTCGAGCAGAAGCAGCGTAGGCCTTGCCGCGAGCGCGCGGGCAAGTTCCAGCCGCTTGCGGTCGAGCAGGCCGAGCGTTTCGGCGCGCCGGTTGGCCACGCCCATCATGCCGCACAGTTTCAGCGACTCCAGCGCCTCTTCATAGGCCTCGTCGCGGGCGAGACCGGCGCCATGCGACGCGGCAACAAAAACGTTCTCGAACGTGGTCATGCCGCTGAACGGCTTGGGCACCTGGTGCGTGCGCACCAGGCCGAGACGACAGCGCGCTGTAGCCGGCATCGCGGTCACATCGCCACCCTTGAAGGCGACCGTGCCGGCGCTCGGCGGGAAGGCGCCTGATAAGATGCTGAGCAGCGTCGTCTTGCCGGCGCCGTTCGGACCGACGATGCCGACGGCCTCATCGGCATTCATGGCGAAGTCGACATCGTCGAGCACCACCAGCGCGCCGAAGCGTTTCTGGATGCCGGCAGCGCGGAGGATCGCGGCGTTTGCTGAACCGTTCACGATGCGATCCCCGTAACCGACCGTCAGCTGTTATACGGCTGGAGCTTGGCCTCGACCGGAACCTTCGGGTCGGTGGCGTTCTCGGTCACGACGTAGTCGAGCGGGAATTTGCCGCCTTCCTTGGCCGCCACCCATTGGGTGCCGATGATCGGGCCGGGAGAGACATTGGCGACCGGGCCGCTGGTGAAGTCGACCTTGCCGATCATGGTCTCGGTGTTGAGCGTGCTCAGCGCCTTGGCGACGGCCGCCTTGTCCTTGGCGTCGGTGCTTGCCTTCAGCGCCTCGAAGCCGGCGTCGAGCAGCGACATCGAGGCGCCGAGCTGCTGCGTCCACTGCTTGCCGCTGGCGGCCTCATAACCGTCGGCCAGTTCGGTCCCCGAAACGCCGGTCAGCGGCGACTTGTAGGGAAAGGCCTTGTGCCAGTAAGCGGCGCTCGAAATCTTGTTGCCGAGATCGCCCAGCGCCTCGATGTCGGACGGGAACAATCCGGTCTTGGCGACCTGGCAGATCTTGATCTGCTTGATCAGGCCTTGCTGTGCAGCCTGACGCCAGAAGGCGGCGAAGTCCGGCGGGATCGGGAAGGAGTTGAAGATCTCGACGCCTTCCTGCTTGAACAGCGCGATCTGCGAGGAATAGTCGGTGGTGCCGGTCTCGTAGGCGCCGGGATCGACGATGGTGAAACCCTGCTTTGCCAGCAACGGCGCCAGATGGGTGCGGATGGCATTGCCGTCGGCGTCGTTGGGATACATGACGCCGACCTTCTTGTTGGTCTCGATCAGGCTCCATTGCGAGATGTAGGTCCGGAAGAACTCGTCGACGCCGAAGCCGAAATGATAGGTCCATTTGAACGGCGAGGGTTCGCCGGGCTTGGCGCCGCGGCCGAAATACCAGGCCTCCCACGGCATGACGGTGGAGAGGCAAGGCACGCCGGCGGCTTCGCAGGCGTCGGCGACCGGGTTGATCACCTCCGGCGTCGACACCGCCAGCATCAGGTCGACGGCCTGGTTGTTGATGAGGTCCTTGGCGAGCTGGCCGGCGCGCGACGGGTCGGATTGCGTGTCCTGGTCGATGATCTCGACACTGTATTTCTTGCCGCCGATGTCGAGGCCGTTGGCGAGCGCCTTGCGGGCGAGATCGAGCACATAGCCGTCGGTCTGGCCGAAGCCGGCGAGCGGCCCGGTGCGCGGGCTGACAAAGCCGACCTTCAGCGTGTCGGCGGCCTGCGCGAATGCCTGGCCGCGGCTGAGCGCAAGTGCCGCGCCGCCGGCGAGCGATGTGGCGATGAACTGGCGCCGCGAGACGCCGGATTTGCTTGAGGTCATGCTGGTATTCCTCCCTTTCCTGACGGCACCTGGAGGTCACCGCCGGCCTGCTCAAAATCGATGCCGCCCGTTCTTAAGATCGGAGATCGCCCCGGCATGCCTTGAGGCGGCAGCGGAACGCCGCCAATGCCGATAACGGCACGATTTCGATCCTCCCATCGTCACAGTGCCCTAGGTGTTTGGTTTGGTAAAATGATATTTTGCGGTGTTTCGTTAACCAACAGGTTATGGAAATACGGCTGAAGGCCCGCTCTGCGCCAGATTGGCGAAAGGTGCTCAGGCGTTCTGGCTGGCCGCCTCGCGAATGGTCTGCAGCAGGATGGTGAAGGCCGGCGAAGGCGCAGTGTCGGTCCGCATCGTCAGGCCGACGGGCCCTTTGGTTTCCTCGGTGTTGACGGGCAAGGCGACGAAGGCGCCGCTGGAGAGTTCGTTGGCGACGACGCCTGTCGATATGATCCAGACCGCATTGCTTTGGCGCAGGAAGGCACGGCCGAAGGAATCCGAGACGGTCTCGATCTCGGTCGCAGGCGCCGTCATGCCGTTGGTGATGAACAGGCGGTCGACGAACGGGCGGATGACCGACTCCCGCGTCGGCATCAGCACCGGGAATTCATCGAGCCGGGCGAAGATGTCCTGGCCCGGCTGCAGCAGCGGATGGCCGGCCCTCACCACGAACAGCACCGGTTCGGAATAGAGATGCTCGAAGAAGAAGCCGGTCATGTTTTCCGGCGCCGCAAGCCGGCCGACGACGAGATCGAGCGCACCGACGCGCAACTGTTCCAGCAGGACCGCGTTCTCGCCGGTGACGATCTTGATCGCAGCACCGGTATTTTCACTCAGGAACAGGCTTATGGCGCGTGGCATCACCTTGGCCGACACTGTCGGGAGCGCGCCGATGCGGATCGGATGCCGGTTGATGGCGCCGTCCTGGCGGACGGAATCGACGCCGCGCTTCAGTGCCGTGATCGCCGTGCCGGCATGGCCGAGAAAGATTTCGCCAAGCCGCGTCACCCTGATGCCGCGGCCGTCGCGTTCGACGACAGCGATGCCAAGCGCCTCCTCCAATTCGCGCAACGTCTTGGTCACGGCCGGTGGGCTGACATGGAGAAAGTCGGCCGCCCTCGCCACGCTGCCTTGCCGCGCTACCTCAAGGAATGCCTGCAGGTGACGGAACCTTATGCGGCTTTCGGACATGTTCTCATAACCTAGCAGTTAATGAAACGGCGTAAAATATCATTTTACCAAACCAAATGCCTTGTGCAATGTGAACACGGAGGATCGAAATCGTGCCATTCGTCAACATTGGCGGCATCACGCTGCACCATCGCCATATCAAGGCGAAGGGAAATGCGCGGCCGATCGTGTTCATCAATTCGCTGGGCACCGACTTCCGCATCTGGGACGAGGTGTTGTCCGAACTGGGTGGCGAAATGCCTGTGTTGGTCTACGACAAGCGCGGCCATGGCCTGTCCGACATTGGTGGCGTCAGCTCGATCGACGAGCATGTCGATGATCTGTCGGGCCTGATCGATCATTTCGAACTGAACAATGCGGTGCTGTGCGGCCTGTCGGTGGGCGGCCTGATTGCGCAAGGGTTTTATGCCCGGCGCCCCGAAATCGTCGACGGCCTCATCCTGTGCGACACCGCCCACAAGATCGGCACGGCCGACAGCTGGAACACCCGCATCGAAACGGTCGAAAGCAAAGGCATCCAGGCCATCGCCGATGCCGTGCTCAAAATGTGGTTTACGCCTGCCTTCCACGCGGACCGTGTCGCCGAGCTCGACGGCTACTGGAACATGATGACCCGGCAAGCCGTCGCCGGCTATGTCGGCACCTGCGCCGCGGTGCGCGATGCCGATTTTACCGAGGCTGCGCAGGCGATCGCGGTGCCCACGCTTTGCGTCGTTGGCGACCAGGACGGCTCGACGCCGCCGGATCTCGTCCGCTGGCTGGCCGATCTGATCCCAGGCGCACATTTCGAAATCATTCGTGACGCCGCGCACATCCCTTGCGTCGAACAGCCCGAGGCGCTGACCACCCTGATCCGCGATTTCGTCGCGGCGCTTCCCATGAGAAAGCAGACCCATGGATGAACTGCCCAAAAACGAAACCAGATACCGAACCGGGCTGACCGTCAGGCGCTCGGTGCTCGGCGACCCTCATGTCGATCGCAGCGAGGATGCCGTCACCGATTTCGACCGGCCGTTCCAGGAGCTGATCACCGAGGCAGCATGGGGCACTGTGTGGGCGCGTCCGGGCTTCAGCAGGCGCGAACGCTCGATCGTGACGCTGGCACTGCTGGCCGCCCTTGGCCATGATGAAGAGGTCGCCATGCATGTGCGCGCCACCGCCAACACCGGTGCGTCGCGCGACGATATCTGCGAAGCGTTCCTGCATGTCGCGATCTATGCCGGCGTGCCGGCGGCCAACCGCGCCTTCAGGATCGCCAAGGAGGTGTTTTCGGAAATGGACGGAAGCAGGGCTGGCCATGCCAGCTGATGCCGGCTCGAACCGCAGGCCCGAGACCGGCGCCTTCTTCCAGCGCGACCGCGGCTGGCACCCGCCGGCGCTGACGCCCGACTACAAGACTTCGGTGCTGCGCTCGCCGCAAAAGGCGCTGCTGGCCTTCGACAACACGGCGTCGGAGATCACCGGTCCGGTGTTCGGCCACGCCGTGCTGGGCGAACTCGACAATGACCTGATCCACAATTTTGCAAAGTCCGGCGAGAGCGCCATCGGCGAGCGTATCATCGTCTATGGCCGCGTGCTCGACGAGCGCGGCCAGGGCGTCTCCGGCGCGCTGCTCGAATTCTGGCAGGCCAATGCGGGCGGCCGCTACCGCCACAAGAAGGACGGCTATCTGGCGCCGCTCGATCCGAATTTCGGCGGCTGCGGCCGCACCATCACCGATGCCGACGGCGGCTATGCCTTTCGCACGGTGAAGCCAGGTCCCTATCCCTGGCCGAACGGGCCCAATGACTGGCGGCCGTCGCACATCCATTTCTCGGTGTTCGGCCACGGCTTCGCACAGCGGCTGATCACCCAGATGTATTTCGAGGGCGACCCGCTGATCTGGCGGTGCCCGATCGTGCGCGGTATCCGCGACAAGGCGGCGATTGAGACGCTGGTTGCCGCGCTCGACATGCAGGCGACGATCCCGTTCGACGCGCGCGCCTACAAGTTCGACATCGTGTTGCGCGGACGCCGCGCCTCGCTGTTCGAAAACCGTCCGGAGGGCAATTGATGGCGCAATCGCTGACCCGGCTGAAGGAGAGCCCGTCGCAGACCGCCGGGCCCTACGTGCATATCGGGCTGACGCCGAATTTCGGCGGTATCGGCGGCGTCTACCCGACAGACCTGGGCGCCACGATGCTCAACGACAACGCCAAGGGCGACCGCATCGGTTTGCGCATTCGCGTGCTCGACGGCACCGGCACGCCGCTCAGGGATGCGTTGATCGAGATCTGGCAGGCGGATGCCAATGGCTTCTACAATTCGCCGGCCGAATTGCGCGGCGATGCCGATCCGGATTTTCAGGGCTGGGGCCGTCAGCCGACCGACATGGAAACCGGCCTGTGCAGTTTTCAGACGATCAAGCCGGGACGCGTGCCGTATGGCGACGGCCGGCTGATGGCGCCGCATATCAGCCTGTGGATCGTCGCCCGCGGCATCAATATCGGCCTCCACACGCGGCTCTATTTCTCCGACGAGGCCAAGGCCAATGCCGAGGATCCGATCCTGGCCCGCATCGAGCACAAGGTGCGCGTGCCGACGCTGATCGCCGAGCGGCAAGGCGACGACTATATTTTCGACGTCCATCTCCAGGGGGAGAAGGAAACGGTCTTCTTCGACAGCTGACGGAGGAAACCAGCACATGACCGTATCGCCCTTCGACCATCCGCTGCTTTCCGGCCTGCTCGGCGACGAGGAGGCGGCTCGGCATTTTTCGGTGGATGGGGAAATCGCCGCCATGCTCGATTTCGAGCGCGCGCTGGCGCAAGCGGAAGCCGAAAGCGGGATTATCGGCACGGATGCCGCCGCGGCGATTATACCTGTCCTGTTGTCATACAAGCCGGACACCGCGCGGCTGCGGGCCGGTGTGGCGAAGGATGGCGTGATCGTGCCCGAACTGGTGCGCCAGTTGAAGGCAGCGGTCGGGGCGCCGCACGACGCCGGCGTGCATTTCGGCGCAACCAGCCAGGACGTCATCGACACTGGCCTGGTGCTTCGGCTGCGCCGGCTCATTGAACATCTCGACCTGCTGCTGACTGAAAACATTCTGCGGCTGGTGGGGCTGGAAGAACGTTTTGGCAGCCGTGCATTGACAGCGATGACGCGCATGCAGCCGGCGATCCCAATTCAGGCGTCGGATCGCGTGGCGGTGTGGCGCACGCCGCTGCAACGGCATCAGCAGAGACTGTCGGAGCAATCCAAGCGTCTGCTCGTGGTGCAGTTTGGCGGCGCCGCCGGCACGCTGGAGAAGCTGGGCGACAAAGGACCTGCGGTGCGCGCGGCCCTTGCCGCAAAGCTCGGCCTTGGCGACGCGCCGCAATGGCACAGCCAGCGGGATGCGCTGGCCGAATTCGCCGGGCTGCTATCGCTCATCACCGGCAGTCTCGGCAAGTTCGGCCAGGACGTTGCGCTGATGGCGCAAGGTGGAACCGACATCAAGCTGTCCGGCGGCGGCGGCTCGTCGGCCATGCCGCACAAGCAGAACCCGGTGAAGGCGGAAGTGCTGGTGACGCTGGCGCGCTTCAACGCCACCCAGCTTTCCGGCATGCACCAGGCGCTGGTGCATGAGCAGGAGCGCTCCGGTGCTGCCTGGACGCTGGAATGGCTGCTCTTGCCGCAAATGGCGATAGCGACCGCGGCTGCGCTACGGCTCGCCGCCGAACTCGCCGGACAGATCGAAAGCCTGGGACACTGATGCGCACAAAGATCGTCATTGTCGGCTCCGGACCGTCCGGGCTGCTGCTTGGCCAGCTTCTCGGCACCATTGGCGTCGAGACGGTGATCCTCGAACGTTCGAGCCGGGAGCATGTGCTTGGCCGGGTGCGGGCAGGGGTGCTCGAACAAGGCACCGTCGAGTTGCTTGAAGAGGCGGGCGCAGCTGTAAGGCTGCATGCCGAAGGCCTGCTGCATGCCGGCATCTCGCTTGCGTTCGGCGGCGGCCTGCACCGGCTCGACCTCACGGCACTGACCGGCGGCAAGCATGTCACCGTCTATGGTCAGACCGAAGTGACGCACGATCTGATGGACAAGCGCGAGGCGGCCGGGCTGACCACCGTCTATGAGGCGGCCAACGTCGCGCTGCATGGTTTCGATGGCGAAGCGCCTTACGTCACCTACGGGAAGGACGGCGTCGGCCATCGCATCGACTGCGACTTCATCGCCGGCTGCGATGGCTATCACGGCGTCAGCCGCAAATCGGCGCCTGGGCAGGCGCTGAAAACCTTCGAGCGGACCTATCCCTTCGGCTGGCTCGGCGTGCTGGCCGAAGTGCCGCCGGCCGATCACGATCTGGTCTACGCCAACCATGAGCGGGGCTTTGCGCTGTGCTCGATGCGTTCGACGCATCGCAGCCGCTACTATGTGCAGGTCGCGGCTGACGAACAGGTCGACGCCTGGAGCGACGGTCGCTTCTGGGACGAGTTGCGCAGTCGCCTGCCGGAACAGACCGCAGCCGCCGTCGTTACCGGCCCGTCCTTCGAAAAATCGATCGCGCCGCTGCGCTCCTTCGTCGCCGAACCGATGCGCTTCGGCCGGCTGTTCCTGGTCGGCGACGCCGCCCATATCGTGCCGCCGACGGGCGCCAAGGGGCTCAACCTCGCCGCCAGCGACGTGCGCTATCTCTTTGCCGGGCTTCGCGAATTCTATCTGGACAAGTCGCCGGCCGGGCTCGACGCCTATTCAGCCAAAGCGCTGGCTCGGGTGTGGAAGGCGGTGCGCTTCTCCTGGTGGATGACGACGATGCTGCACCGCTTTCCCGATACGGGCGAGTTCGGCCAGCGCATCCAGGAAGCCGAGCTCGACTATCTCGTGCATTCGCAGGCGGCGTCGACCGCGCTGGCGGAGAACTATGTCGGTTTGCCCTATTAAGGGCAGTGCGATCTCAAACCCGTTCGAGCGCCACTGCGATGCCCTGGCCGACGCCGATGCACATGGTGGCGAGCGCATAGCGGGCGCCGCGCTCGCGCAGTTCCAGTGCCGCGGTGCCAGTGATACGCGCGCCCGACATGCCCAAGGGATGACCAAGCGCGATGGCGCCGCCATTCGGATTAACGTGCTCCGCGTCCTCGGAGATGCCGAGTTGGCGGAGCACGGCGATGCCTTGGGAGGCGAAAGCTTCGTTGAGCTCGATGACATCGAATTGCTGCGGTGTCAGGCCGAGGCGGGCGCAGAGCTTTTGTGTCGCCGGGGCAGGGCCGATGCCCATGATGCGTGGCGCCACGCCGGCAGCAGCGCCGCCGAGGACGCGGGCGATCGGCGTCAGGCCGTATTTTTTCACAGCCGCTTCGGAGGCGATGATCAGCGCTGCCGCGCCGTCATTGACGCCGGACGCGTTGCCGGCGGTGACGGTGCCGCCCTGGCGGAACGGCGTCGGCAATTTGGCTAGCGACTCGACCGTGGTGCCGGCGCGGGGATGCTCATCCTTCGATACGATAATCGCATCGCCCTTTTTCTGTGGGATCGTCACCGGGGTAATCTCCTTCGCCAGCCGGCCATTGGCCTGTGCCGCGACGGCCTTGTCCTGGCTGCGCACGGCAAAGGCGTCCTGGTCGGCGCGCGACACTGAAAAATCCTCGGCGACGTTCTCGCCGGTCTCCGGCATGGAATCGACGCCATACTGTTTCTTCATCAGCGGGTTGATGAAACGCCAGCCGATGGTGGTGTCGTGGATCTCGGCATGGCGCGAAAAGGCGGTCTCGGCCTTGGGCATGACGAAGGGGGCGCGGCTCATCGATTCGACGCCGCCGGCGATCATCAACTCGGCTTCGCCCGCCTTGATGGCGCGGGCGGCGATGGTGAGCGCGTCCATGCCGGACCCGCAGAGGCGATTGACGGTCGAGCCTGACACTTCCTGCGGCAATCCGGCGAGCAGGAGCGACATGCGCGCGACATTGCGATTGTCCTCGCCGGCCTGGTTGGCGCAGCCATAGACGACGTCGTCGATGGCCTGCCAGTCGATGCCGGAATTGCGCTCGACCAGCGCCTTCAGCGGAATGGCGCCGAGATCGTCGGCCCGCACCGACGACAGCGAGCCGCCGAAACGGCCGATCGGGGTGCGGATGTAATCGCAGATGAATGCCTCGGTCATGTCATGCAGCCTTTTCTTTTCCGCTTCCCTCATGCGCCGCCTTGGTGCGGGCCTGCAGGTCACGCAATGTCGTCAGCTCGAGTTCCGTCGGCGCCGGCGTTTCGTCAAGCGCCTCGGCGAACTTTACGATCCAGCCGCAGCTGTCCTGCACCTGCTGCCGCGTCACGCCGGGATGCAGCGACACCACGGTGAATTCCTTGCTCATCGGGTCGGGCTTCCAGATGGCGAGGTCGGTGATCAGCAGCGTCGGTCCAGCGGTGTCGATGCCTAGGCGCTGGCGGTGATCGCCCCCATCGCCATGGCCGAAGGAGGTGAAGAAGTCGATCTTCTCGACCATGCCGCGCTTGGACTGCGCCATGGTGATGTAGATCTCCTTCGACGAGGTGGCGATCTCCGGCGCGCCGCCGCCGCCGGGCAGGCGGGTCTTGGGATGCGCATAGTCGCCGATGATGGTGGTGTTGATGTTGCCGAACTTGTCGAGCTGGGCGGCACCGAGGAAACCGATCGAAATGCGGCCGCCCTGCAGCCAGTAACGAAACATCTCCGGCACCGAGACGGTCGTGACGGCGGTGTCGCAAAGTTCGCCGTCACCGATCGACAGCGGCAAAACATCGGGCGCGGTGCCGATGGTGCCGCTTTCATAGATCAGCGTGATGTCGGGCGCATGCGTCAGCCGCGCGACGTTGCAGGCGGCTGACGGCGCGCCAATGCCGACGAAGCAGACATCGTCGTTTTTCAGGGCTCGGCTGGCGGCAATCGTCATCATCTCATTGGGAGTAAAGCCGCTCATCCCGCGCTCCTCAGATGCTTTACGCGGCCGGCGAAATCGTCCGCCGTGCGATCGAGGACATTGGCCTGCATCCAGGTCTGGAATTTTTCACGGTCGGCGGCGATGTCGTCCCATTCGAGATAGGCGGCGTTGTCCCTGGCATAGTAGCCGTGCGTGTAGGAGGGATGCGAACCGCCTGATACCACCGAGATCGCAGCGATGGTCCAGCGCGGCAGCACGGTGAGGTTGGGATGCAGGTCGTCGAAATTGTCGACGACTTCCTCTACCGTCACCACGGCGCGCTTGGCCGCGAGCACCGCTTCCTTCTGGATGCCGATAATGCCTTCGACCAGAACATTGCCTTTTTGTCGGCCTTCTGAGCGTGGATGAAGGTCACGTCCGGTCGGATGGAAGGAACGGCGGCAAGCACCTCGCCGGTGAACGGGCAGGTGACCGAGCGGATGTTGGGATTGACTGCCGCCAGCCCGGCGCCGCGATAGCCGCGGAAAACCGCGCAGGGCAGGCCGGCCGCGCCCGCCTCATAGGCGTTGGCCATGCCGGCATGGCTGTGCTCCTCGATCTCGATCGCCCGGGGAAAGCCGTTCTCGATGGCATCGCGGGCGCGGCGCAGCAGGCCGACGCCGGGATTGCCGACATAGGAGAAGATGATCTTCTTCGCCATGCCCATGCCGATCATCTGGTCGTAGATCAGGTCGGGGGTCATTCGGATGAGGGTGAGGTCGCGAAAGCCCTGGCGGATCGCCTCATGCGCCGCCGCCGTCGGGATCAGATGGGTGAAGCCTTCGAAGGCGACCGTGTCGCCATCGTGCAGGTTCTCCGCCACGGCCTGTTTGAGGCGCAGGAATTTGACCATCGCAGAAAACTCCAAAAGTTCGTATTGCGAACATTTGTTTTGTATGAGATATTTTTACATCGCGCCGCCGAGACGAGTCAAGGCGGCGCATTGTCTTGCGGAGGCCGCATGGAGGACGAGGCAACGACGCGCGACCATGTCGGCTCGCTGGAGCGCGGCCTTGCAGTCATGGAGATACTGGCCAGGCATCCGGCGGGCTTGACACTGACCGAAATGGCGGAGGAGGCGGGGCTGACCCGCGCCGGCGCGCGTCGCTTCCTGCTGACGCTGACCGCCACCGGCTATGCCACGCAATCCGGCCGGCAGTTTTCGCTATCGCCGCGCCTGCTCACCATCGTGCGCTCTTGGCTCGGCGGCGCCTCGCTGTGGACATTCGCGGCATCCATCATGCGCGACGTCGCGGGCCAGTTCGACGAGGCCTGTAACGCGGCGGTGCTGTCGGGCGAGGAAGTCGTCTATGTCGCGCGCATTCCTGGCCGCCGCATCCTCAGCGTTTCGCTCGATGTCGGCACCAGGCTGCCGGCGCATTGCACCTCGATGGGGCGCGTCCTGCTTGCGGGGCTGGGCGCGGATGAGCTGAAGGCCTTCCTTGCAGAAGCCAAGATCGAACGGCGGACGCCGAAGACGATCACCAGCCGCGCCGCGCTGGCCAAGGCCATCGACGCGGCGAGGGCGGATGGCTTTGCCGTCGTCGATGAAGAGCTGGAGCTCGGCCTGCGCTCGATCGCCGTGCCGATCTGTGACCGCGCGGGCAAGACCGTCGCGGCGATCAACGTCTCGACCCAGTCGGCGCGGTTCTCCGTCGAGGCGATGGAGCGGGATATCCTGCCGGCGCTGGGGAAGGCCAAGCGACGGATCGAGGAATTTTTCTTCGTGTGAGCGCAAGGCTAATCGCCTGAGGGAAGCGCTGCCCCCGCTCTGTCTCGGAGACGGGACGCCCTGCGCGGTTCGCGTCGCCATGCGAACAAACGATGCCCGGGGCACCTCCTGAGCACAACGCATATGCGTGAATCCAAATATATCGTTGACGTCGCCCTTCAACTCCAATATCGAACAGGACTATACAGGTTTACTGAACAGGTACCCATATGAAGCGGCGCGCGGTTCAACTGTCTCCCGGCACGGGCAAGCCCGAGCAGATCGCCACCGTTCTCGAACATGAGATCCGCTCCGGCGTGCTTGGCTTCGGCGACCGCCTGCAAAGCGAGAACGAACTCGTCCAGCGCTTTTCCGTCAGCCGCAACACGGTCCGCAAGGGCCTCGAGGAGTTGTCCAGCCGTGGGCTGATCACGACCAAGGTCGGCATCGGCTCCTTCGTCACTTTCGACGGCAAGCCGGTCGATGACAGCATTGGCTGGTCGCGGGCGCTGGCCAATGCCGGCGCCAATGCCGAGACGCGGACGCTGCGGCTTGAAGTGATCGAGGATGCCGATCTTGCCGCGCTGCTTGGCATCGAAAGCCCGTTCTTCATCGCCGTCGACCGGGTGCGCACCAATGCTAGCGACGGCCATGCGATCTCCATCGAACGCAGCCGCCTGCCGCTGTCGCCCGAACTGGAGGACGTGCCGCTGCGCGGTCTGCGCGAAGGCTCGCTGCACCAGACGCTGCGCGGCGCCGGCCTCATCCCAGACCATGGCGAGGAATGGGTCGGCATCGAGATGCTGAATGCCGAAGACGCCGCCATTCTCGGCTGCCCGCAAGGCACGCCGTTCCTGCGCGGACGCCGGCTGACGCGTGCGGCCGACGACCGGCCGATCGAATATGTAACCAGCCTGCTCAACCCGGCGCATTTCGCGCTGCATATGAGGTTTTGAGCGATGCCGGACAGAACCAACGACACGCTCGATCGCGCCATGGGCGCGCTTGTCGGTGGGGCGCTCGGTGATGCGCTGGGCATGCCGACGCAGCTTCTGTCGCCAGCGCGGATCGCCGAGCTATACGGCCATGTCGAGGATTTCGTGGCGCCGTTTGCCGATCATCCGGTGTCGAAGGGGCTCGTTGCCGGCACCATCACCGACGATACCGAACAGGCGCTGCTGCTTGGTCGCATTCTGGTCCAGTCCGGCGACCGCTTCGATCATGCGCGCTGGGTGAACGCACTGCTCGACTGGGAGCGCGAGGTCAAGGCGCGCGGTAGCTATGACCTGCTGGGACCATCGACCAAGCGCGCCATCGACGCCATCAATGACGGCGTGCCGGCGGAAGAGGCGGGAAGCCGGGGCGACACCAATGGCGCGGCCATGCGCATCGCGCCGGTCGGCATCATGATGCCGCTGGAACCGCTCGACGCTTTCGTCGCCAAGGTGGCCGAAACTTGCCGTGCCACGCACAACACCTCGATCGCCATCGCTTCGGCCGCAGCAGTTGCCGCCGCCGCCAGCCACGGCGTCGCCGGTGGCGACTGGCGTGCCGCTTCCGACAGCGCGGTAGCAGCCGCGCGGCGAGGCGCCCGGCTCGGACATTGGGTGACTGGTGGCGATATCGCCGCGCGTATCGCCTGGGCGCAGGAGCTCGTGCGCGGCAAGACCATGCGGGATGCGATCGGGCTCATCACCGATCTCGTCGGCACCGGTGTGGCCAGCCAGGAGTCCGTGCCGGCAGCTTTCGCCGTGCTTGAAGTCGCGCAGGGCGATCCCTGGCAAGCGGCAATCATCAGCGCCAATCTCGGCGGCGACACCGACACGATCGGCGCGATTGCCTCAGGCATGGCCGGCGCCTGCGTCGGCTTTTCGCAACTGCCGCAACAACACATTGCCGGGCTCGTCGGCATAGATATGGGGGAGGTGCGCTCGCTTGCCGAAGACCTCGTCGCGGCGCGCACGGCAAAGGCCAGCAAGGATGCCGCGGCATGAGTGGGCGTCTGGTCCATATCGGCAGCGCCGTCGTCGACTATGTCTACCGCATCGACGCCTTGCCGGCGCCGGGCTGCGAGAAGACCGCGTCGAGCTTTGCGCAGGTCGCCGGCGGTGGCTTCAACATGATGGTCGCGGCCAGCCGCACCGGCATGATGGTGGTGTTCGGCGGCCAGCTCGGCAGCGGACCGAATGGCGATTTTTTGCGCGCCGCGTTTGCGGCCGAAGGCATCATAACGCTGACGTCGCCATCGCCGGTCATGGACAGCGGCAATTGCGTCGCCATGATCTCCGGGGATGCCGAGCGCACCTTCGTGTCGTGGCCCGGTGCGGAGAGCATTCTCAGCCTCGAGATGATGAGGCCCGTGGTGGTCGCGCCTGATGATTGGGTGTTCACGTCGGGCTATACGCTGAGCTATTCCGGCAGCCGCGACGCGCTGACCGACTGGATCGAGGCGCTGCCAGAAAACATTCCCTTCGTTTTCGATCCAACGCCGGTCATCGCGGATATCCCACGTCCCATCCTGTCGCGGGTGCTTGCCCGTACGACATGGCTGAGCTGCAACATGACGGAAGCGGTCGAGATCGCTGGGCAAGGCGATGTCGAGGCACTCGCCGCCCGGCTGCTCGCCGACCACTGCCCAAAGGCCGAAGGCGTCGTTATCCGCGCCGGCGCCAAGGGCTGTTTCGTGAGGTTGGTCAATGGCGAGACGCAGACCATTGCCAGCTTCAAGGTCGATGCCATCGACACCAATGGCGCCGGCGACACCCATATCGGCGGTTTCGTCAGTGCACTCTCGCGCGGCGTGCATCCCTTCGAGGCGGCGCGCTATGCCAATGCGGCGGCAGCACTTTCCGTCACCCGCCATGGCGGCTCATCGGCGCCGACCGACAGCGAGATCCAGATTTTCCTGAGCCAGGCCGCCACGGGCGAGCCGGGCCAGAACCAGAAGGCCCATCAGACAGCCTGACCCGCCAAGCGGGCAAACAAGAGAGGAACGAACATGCGCATGCCAAGACTGACTGCCCTGCTGACGGCGACCGCCGTCATCACCTCCGCGCTCACGCTGGCCGCCAGTGCCGCCGAAGTGCATGTGCTCAACTGGAAGGGCTACGGCGCCGACGAGCCGTGGGCGATCGAAGCCTTCGAAAAGGCGACCGGCAACAAGGTCGTCAACGACTTCTTCAATTCCGAACAGGAAATGCTGACCAAGATCCGCACCAATCCGGGCCTCTATGACGTGGTCATGATCAACGCCGCCTTCAACGATCAGGCGATGGCGGAAAAGCTGATCCAGCCGATCGATGTCTCGAAGCTGCCGAACTATGCCGACATCAGCAAGGACAAGGCGCAATCGCCGATGCTCGACCATGACGGCAAGGTCTATGGCGTGCCGTGGGTGTGGGGCCTGACGGCGCTGGCAATCAACGAAAAGTCCTTCGACAAGCCACCGACCTCGATCGCCGAAATGTGGGACCCAGCGCATAAGGGCCGGGTCGTCATTCGCGACGACGCTGTCGAAGCGGTGCAGTTCGGCGCCATCGCCACCGGTCAGAATATCAACGACATCAAGGATATGGAAGCGGTCAAGGCGAAGCTGACCTCGCTGATGCCGCAGATCAAGACGTTCTGGAGCTCGGAGAACGACTGGAACCAGATGGTCGCCTCCAACCAGATCGACATCGGCACCTATTGGAGCGGCTCGGCCGACCGTGCCAAGACGCATTTCAAGCTGCCGGTCTCGCTGGTCGTTCCGCAGGAAGGCGCCGTCGCCTGGCTCGACGCGTTCTCTATTCCCGTGGGCTCGAAGAATGTCGAGGGTGCGCAGGCCTTCATCAACTGGATGATCGATCCGAAATTCTATGTCGAATGGGTCACCAAGGTCGGCGCGCCGGTGTCGGCCAACACCAAGGCGGTGGAAGCGCTGCCTGAAGACTCCTTCAACCGCAAGGTGATGGGCGATCCCGAGGTGGCCAAGCGCATCCAGTTCCAGGCGCCGATCACCGACGCGCAGCGCGAGGCCTATCTGGCGCTGTGGCAGCAGCTCAAAGTCGACGTGAAGTAACGCTCACGTCCGGACCAGCCGGCGGTTGGCGCCGGCTGGCCCTTCAATCCTGGGGAGGAGGGTATCATGGCAGTACAGGGTGCGGTCGCGTCGCGCAGCGGGCTGAGATCGGCCCTGCCGCTGCTGGCGCCGGCCTATCTCTGGCTGACGGTGGCGATCTTCCTGCCGCTCTCGGCCATGGTATTCTTCTCCTTCATGACCGACCTGCCGCTGTCGGGAAAGCCATGGGCGTTCACCCTTGGCAATTACGCCGCCTTCTTCTCGCAGAGCCTGTACCTGACGCTGCTGCTCGCTTCGCTGCGGCTCGGCCTCGAAGTGACTTTGTGGTGCGTCGTCATCGGCTACCCCGCCGCCTATGTGCTGGCCAAGGTGCTGAAGGGGCGCAGCCGCGAGGCGATCTTCCTGCTGGTCATCCTGCCGTTCTGGTCGAACGGGCTGGTGCGCATCTTCTCCTGGGCGATGGTGCTGCGCGAGGGCGGCATCCTCGACACGGCGCTCAACGCCGTGCTGCCGTTCAAGATCAACATCGACCTGATGTATTCCTATCCCGCAATCATCATCGGCCTGGTGCACTCCTACGTGCCCTATATGGTGCTGACCTGCTATCTCACGCTGCAGGCAATCGACGACTCGCTGATCGAGGCCGGGCGCTCGCTCGGCGCCTCGCGGCTGCAGGTGCTGAAGCGGGTGATCATCCCGCTGTCTATGCCCGGCCTGGTGGCAGGTGCGGCACTGATCTTCGTGCCGGTCGTCGGCTCGTTCATGGAGCCGCGCATTCTCGGCGGTCGCACCGGCACCTTCTACGGCACGGTGATCGAAGACCAGTTCGTCGCCGTGTTCAACTGGCCGCTTGGTGCGGCATTGTCGTTCATCCTGCTCGCCGTCGTGCTGGTCATCCTCGCAGTTGCCTCGCCGGTGCTGCGGAGGGCTGCTTGATGATGACGACCCGCATCCTCGAAGGACTAGGCCGCTTCTACATCGGACTGCTGCTCGTCTTCCTCTATCTGCCGATCATCATCATGGCGCTGATGTCGTTCAACGTCTCGCCCTTCTACCAATTGCCGTTCGAATGGACGACGGAATGGTATGCCTCGCTCTGGCAGAACGACCAGCTGATCGCGGCGACCTGGAACAGCCTCGAGATCGCGGTCATCACCACGCTCATCTCAGTGGTGCTTGGCTCGGCCGCTTCGCTGGCGCTCTTCCGCTACGACTTCCGCGGCAAGAAAGTGCTGCAGGCGTTGCTGTTCCCGCCAATCGCCATACCATGGCTGATCACCGGCACGGCGATGCTGATCTTCTTCTTCGGCGTCGGCATCGGCCGCGGCCTGTCCGCCATCCTGCTCGGCCATGTCGCGCTGGCGCTGCCCTATGTCATCGTCGTCGTCTCGGCCCGGCTGCAGACTTTTGCACCGGAGCTGGAAGAGGCGGCGCGCTCGCTCGGCGCCAACCAGTGGCAAGTGACGAGGCGTGTGACGCTGCCGTGGATCATGCCCGGCGTCATTGCCGGCGGCTTGTTCGCATTTGCCGTGTCGTTCGACCAGTTTGTCGTCTCCTACTTCCTGGCGACGCCGGGGCAGACGACGCTGCCGGTGGAAATCTACGCCGCGATCCGCAAGGGGTTCACGCCCGAGATCAACGCGGTCTCGACCATCATCATCGTCGTGTCGATGGCGCTGATGCTGCTCACGGCGCGCTTCTTCAAATTCGGCGGAGAGAAATAATGGCCGGCGTGCAGGTATCGAACGTCTCGCGCAGTTTTGGCGCGCACAAGGCGCTGGACGACGTCTCCATCGATTTTGCCGATGGCGGCTTTTATGGGCTGCTTGGCCCCTCGGGCAGCGGCAAGACCACGCTGCTGCGCCAGATCGCCGGCTTCGACTTTCCCGACTCCGGGCGCATCGCCATTGGCGGCGAGAGCGTCGAACGGGTGCCGGTCGAAAAGCGGCGCATCGGCATGGTGTTCCAGAACTATGCGCTGTTTCCCAATATGAGCGTTGCCGACAATGTCGCCTTCGGCCTGTCGGTGCGCGGCGAAACGAAAGCGACGATCGCCACCGAAGTGCAGCGCGCGCTCGATCTCGTCCAACTCGGGAAGCTCGGCGAGCGCCGGCCGCACCAGCTCTCCGGCGGTCAACGCCAGCGTGTGGCGCTGGCGCGCGCCATCGTCACCAAGCCGCGCGTGCTGCTGCTCGACGAGCCGCTCGGCGCGCTCGACAAGGCGCTGCGTGTCGACATGCAGATCGAGCTGAAGCGCATCCAGCGCGAGATCGGCATCACCACCATCTTCGTCACCCACGACCAGGAAGAGGCGCTGACGATGAGCGACCGCATCGGAATCTTGCGGGACGGCAGGCTCGTGCAGGAAGGGCCGCCGGAGGAGATCTACGACCGGCCGAAGAGCGAGTTCGCCGCCACCTTCCTCGGTGACGCCAACATTTTTCGCGGCGATGCGACCGGCAACGGCATCCGCCTGCCGGACGGCACGGCGATTGCCGCCGGGGTGGGTGATCGGCTTGCCGCCGGTACGAAGGCCAGCTGCGCGGTGCGTCCCGAACGCATTCGCATCGCCACCGATGCCGGGGCATCGAGCGGCAATGCCAACACGCTGAAGGGGCAAGTCTCCAAGCGCATCTTCGCCGGCAACAACAGCACCTATTTCGTCGAGCGCGCCGGCCAGACGTTGAAAGTCATCGTCCAGAATACCGGCAGTGACCGGCTGGCCGAGGGCCAGAATGTAATGCTCAGCTGGTCGCCGGAAAGCACTGTGCTGATTGCCGCAAACTAGTTCGCACCGTCACCCCGGCATGGTTCTGATGGGAATTGATGGAGCGGACCTTGGCTGATGGGCCGGCCATGGCGTTATATCCTGTCGTCCAAGGGAGGAATGGATGGCAGGCCAGGGTTTCGAGCCGGATGTAAGGGTTCGCGCCAGCGAATACCGGATCGGCTGCATCGGCGCCGGCATGATCATGGCCGAATGCCATCTTGCCGCCTATGGGCAGGCCGGTTTCCCAGTCGTTGCCATCGCTTCGCGCACCAAGGCCAGCGCCGAGAAGGTAGCTGCACGCTGGAGCATTCCGACCGTCCACGACACGCCGGAACAACTGATCGAGAATCCCGAGATCGAGATCGTCGACCTTGCCTTTCCACCCGACCAGCAGCCGGCATTGATCCGCCATGCGCTGAAGCAGCCTCACATCAAGGCGATCCTGGCGCAGAAGCCGCTGGCGCTGTCGGTCGATGAAGCCGTGAAACTGCGCGACGAAGCCGCAAAGTCCGGCAAGATCCTCTCGGTCAACCAGAACATGCGCTACGACCAGTCGATGCGCGTCCTGAAGCAGATCATCGACAGCGGCGCACTGGGCGACATCGTCTTTGCGCAGATCGACATGCATGCGATCCCGCACTGGCAGACTTTCCTTCAGGACTACGACCGGCTGACGCTCGCCAATATGAGCGTGCATCATCTCGACGTGCTGCGCTTCCTGTTCGGCGATCCCTCGGAAATCGCCACGCTGACACGCAAGGACCCGCGCACTACATTCGAGCATAGCGACGGCATCACCGTCTCGACGCTGCGCTTTCCCTCCGGCGTGCTCGCCGTGTCGCTGGAGGATGTCTGGTCCGGCCCACGTCAGGAGGGCTATCTGGACGACCAGCACATCAACTGGCGCGTCGACGGCACCAACGGTGTCGCCAAAGGCACGATCGGCTGGCCGAAAGGCGTGGCCTCGACGCTGACCTATGCCTCGACCGAGACGACGGATGGCAAGTGGGTCAGCCCGAGCTGGGACACGATGTGGTTCCCGCATGCCTTCATCGGCGTGATGGAGCAATTGCAGCATGCGGTAAAGACAGGCGCGCCGCCGGCATTATCGGTTGCCGACAACGTCAAGACGATGGCGCTGGTCGAGGCCGGCTACCGCTCGATGGCGCAAGGCCGCACCGTCAAGCTGTCCGAGATATCGATCGACTGAACATGCCGCCGAATAGCGTGGCGGCTGAATCGCTCACAGGGAGGAGTTCACATCATGATGCAGGCAGGTATATTCACCGGCTATTTCCCCTACGAGCTCGCGGAGGCCGCCCGCCGCATCCGCGCACTCGGCTTCAACACAGTGCAGCTCGACATGCATTTCAGGGATGTCGATCTCACAGCCGGGCAGATCACCGGGGACAAGGCGAGGACAGTGCGCGACACGTTTCGCGACCACAATCTGCCGGTCTGCTGCATCTCCGGCTACACCAACATCATTCATCCCGACAAATCCGAGCGCGAGAAGCGCGTCGGCTATCTCAAGGAAATCATCCGCAATGCGCGCGACTTCGGCTCGCCCTACGTGATCTCGGAGACCGGCACCTACAACACCGAATCCGACTGGGTGCATCATCCCAAAAACAAGACCGAGGAAGGCTTCGAGGAATGCCGCAAGGTGATCTCGGACCTTGCCCAGACGGCTTACGACCACGGCGCGGTGTTCCTGCTCGAAACCTATGTCAACAATGTCGTCGGCTCGGTCGAGGAGACGGTCAAAATGTTCGCGCAGGTCGACCATCCAGGCCTCGGCCTGCTGATGGATCCGACCAACTATTTCGAGGCGCACAATATCGACCGCATGGACCAGGTGCTGAACCAGGTGTTCGACACGCTGGCCGACAAGATCCGGATCGCGCATGCCAAGGATGTGAAACGCTCCGGCAGCGACAAGACGGAAAAGCATGCCGATATCGGCGATGCGGATGCGCATGAGGGGCTGACCTTCCGCGGCGTCGGCGAGATCGAATTGCCGGCGCCCGGGCTGGGATCGCTGAATTACGATCTCTATCTGCAGCGGCTCAGTGAGAAGCACCCGAACATCCCTGTTATCATCGAGCATCTGACCGAGGACGACGTGCCGCGGGCGAAAACATTTCTCGACGGGAAGTTCCGCGCCAACGGGCTTTGAGGTAGGCGAGACGGTGATGGCGACGGCGGCCAAGACAAAGCGCGATTACGGCCTGGTCGGCGAAAGCACCCGCCGGGCGATCGAGACCGGGATGGCCTCGGCCGAGTGGTATCACACCGACGTGCCGCGCAAGGCAATGAAGGAAATGATGCAGCGCTCCGACGGGCCGGCGATCCGCGATACAGTGATCTGGATCGCAGCCATCCTGGGCTCGGCCGCCGGCATCGTGTGGTTCTGGGGCACGTGGTGGGTGGTGCCGTTCCTGCTCGTCTATGGCGTGCTCTATGGATCGTCGAGCGATTCGCGCTGGCACGAATGCGGCCATGGCACCGCCTTCCGCACACGCTGGATGAACGATGCGATCTACGAAATCGCCAGCTTCATGGTGGTGCGCAATCCGGTGCAATGGCGCTGGAGCCATGCGCGGCATCACACCGACACGATCATCGTCGGCCGTGACGCCGAGATCGCGGTAATGCGGCCGCCAAATCTGGTCAAGGCGGCGCTTGCCTTCACCGGCATTCTCGATTTCCGTTATTCGCTGCCGATCCTGGCGCGCCAGGCGTTGGGCAAGCTGTCGGACGACGAAAAGAGCTACATTCCTGAGACCGAACAGGGCAAGGCCATCACGGCGGCGCGCTGGCATGTCGCCGTGTACGTTGCGACGATCGCCCTCGCGATCGCGCTGGGTTCATGGCTGCCGCTAGTGCTGATCGGCCTGCCGCGTTTTTATGGCAGCTGGCACATGGTTCTGACCGGCCTGCTGCAGCATATCGGGTTGGCCGACAATGTCGTCGACCACCGGCTGAACACGCGCACCGTCTACATGAACCCGGTCAGCCGCTTCATCTACTGGAACATGAATTACCACGTCGAGCATCACATGTTTCCGATGGTGCCCTACCATGCGCTGCCGAGGCTGCACGAGCTGGTCAAGCACGACCTGCCGGCGGCGAACCCGTCCATGTGGCATGCCTATCGCGAGGTCTGGCCGGTGCTGCTGAAGCAGCTGCGGTACGAGGATTATTTCCTCAAGCGCGAATTGCCGCCGACGGCGCGGCCCTATCGCGGTGAATTTCACGAGCTCGATATGTCGGCGGCGGCCGAGTAGCGAATAAACCACCCGCCTTCTATCCGGCCTGTTACGGGGCCGGTAAGGTGACCGGGAAAAGCAACCAGCCAACAGGGACATCCCGATGAGCCGAAAGAGACCGACCGTCGCCGATCTGCGCGCCATGAAGGGCAAGCGCCAGCTGACCATGCTGCGCGTCCTGACCATGGACGAGGCCGAGGCTGCCGAGCGGGCAGGGGTCGATATCGTCTCGGTGCCGCCCGAGCTGGTGCTCAACCCTGAGTATCGCGATGCGGCGCCCAGCCTGTTCACCATGCCGGGCGAGAATTTTTATGAGATCGGCACGGCGGACGATTTCCTGCACTGGGCGTTCCGGCTCTACAAGGCCGGCGCCGACGCCGTTTATTGCAGCGCCGGTTTCGCCACCGTGAAGCGGCTCGCCGACGACGCGATCCCCGTCATCGGCCATGTCGGCCTCATTCCGTCCCGCGCCACCTGGACCGGCGGCTTCAAGGCCGTCGGCAAGACCGCCGACACCGCCATGCAGATTTTTGAGGCGGTCAAGCAGTATGAGGCCGTTGGAGCGCTTGGCGCCGAGATCGAAGTGGTGCCGGTCGAGGTGGCGAAGGCGATCTCAGAACGGACCTCGCTGATCATGCTGTCGATGGGTGCCGGCACCGGCTGCGACGCGCAGTATCTGTTCGCCGACGATATTCTTGGCCAGAACCGGGGCCACATGCCGCGCCATTCCAAGGTCTACCGCAACTTCGCCGCCGAGTACGATCGCCTGCAGGCGGAACGCGTCGCGGCGTTTTCCGAGTACGTTGCCGACGTCGATAGCGGCGCCTATCCGGAAGACAGGCATGTCGTGCGCATGGATCCGGCCGAGCTCAGCCTGTTCATGAAACGGGTGGACGCAAAGGGCTAACTACTCGGCCTCCTTGCCGATCATCGCTGCACCTTGCCATGTTCCGTCAGCGAGCATGGCATGGAGCACCTCGGCATCCGTTCCCAGCGGCCGGTCCTCCCTGAGCATCGCTACATGCGCGCGCACCGCGGTATGGACCGCTGCTGTGCCGGGCGCCAGCTTGAGACCGTCGCGCAGGTCCACGGCCTGTGCGGCGGCCATCAGTTCGAAGGCGATCAGCCGTCGCCACAGCGCGATCATCCCGGCGCATTTCGACACGGCAAGCGGCGTCTGCGTGGCGTGGTCCTCTACGCCTTCGGACACGGCCAGGAAATCCAGCATCACCGGATTGGCCTTGTGGCGGATGCCGGCCAGGATTGCCGTTGCGGTCTTTTGCAGCGGCACGAAACCGGCCGATGCGCCGCCGACCGGTGACAAATATTTTGGCAGGCCGTTGCGGCCGGAGCCGGCGAGCTGGATGAAGCGGGCAACGCTTGCCGCGGCACATTGCGCGATCGCCAGGCCGAGCGTTTCGAAGGCAAGCGCCAGCGATGCGGTGTGGAAATTGCCGGTCGACAGAACCAGCCCGTCATCGCCCAGCACCAGCGGATTGTCGGCGGCGGCATTGAGTTCGATCTCCAGCGCCAGCCGCGCCTGATCGATCGCCTGGATCAATGCACCATGGATCGACGGCATGCAGCGGATCGACAACGGGTCCTGCAAGGTGGTCGGCGCCGGCTCCTCGTCACGGGCAAGCAGGTCGCGCAGGCCCTTGGCCGCGAGTTGCTGGCAGGCTGCCGGCCGCGCCAGATGCAGGCGCGGATCGAGGATGGTGCGGTTGGCGCCAAACCCTTCCATGGTCAGCGCGCCGGCCTGCTGCTGTTGCGCAAAGGCCGACAGCGCGTCGGCCAGTACCAACGCGCCAGTGCCGGCTGATACCGCCGAGGCGTTGATCAGCGACAGGCCGTCTTTCGGCGCCAGGCTGATCGGAGCCAACCGCGCCATCATCAACGCCTTGGCCGCCGGCATGCGCCGACCCTGATAGTCAGCTTCGCCGTCGCCGGTCAGCAGACGGGCGAGCGCCGTCATCAGCACGAGATCGCCGGCGCCGATCGAGCCCAGCTGCGGCATTACCGGATGCACGCCGGCATTGAGCGCATCGACAAGGGCGGTGAAAGCCGCCGGCGAAATGCCGGAACCGCCAACAGAGAACATCGCGGCACGGGCAAACATGGTCGCCCGCACCGCTTCTTGCGGCAGCGGCTCGCCGACAGCGCCGCTTCGCCCTTCCAGCAACTGGCGCTGGAAGGCGCTGGCATCGCCCTCGACCGACGTGCCGAGATTGGCGCCGAGCCCGGTGTTGAGGCCGTAAATCTGCTGGCCGGACGCGGCGACCTGATCGAGCACTTTTCGCGCTTTGTCGAGCCTCTCGATGACTGTCGGTTCAACCTCGACCTTGCGGCCGCCGCGGGCGACCTGCGCAACGTCCTCGACGCTGACGCCGGCGCCGGTGAGGACGAGCGCGCTCATGCGAAGCGCAGCCTCTGGCCGATGCCTTTATCAGCAGCCTTGGCCAGCATCGCCTTGCCCAGCGCAATGTCGGACAGCGACAGGCCGCGATGCCAGAACAGGATCGTCTCGTCGTCGCTCTGGCGTCCCGGCTTGAGACCGGCAGCGATCTGGCCGAGCTCGGCGTGCAGCGTCGCTTCGCTCAGCCGCCCGGTCTCGACATGGGCGCGCAGCGAGCCGAACTTGCCGCCTTTGCACTGGCCCCAGTCGTCGACGACCATTTTCTGCATGATGTCGGTCAATGACAGCTCCACCGCGCTCATCGTACCATAGGGCACGACCAGCGCACCGGGCTTGATCCATTCGGTCTTGAGCAGCGGCTGCGGCTCCGGCAGCCGCGAGGCCTCGACGACGATGTCGGCGCCCTTGATGCAGCTTTCCCAGTCGGCAACCGCGGTAACTTTCTTGCCGAGATCGGCCGAGAGTTTGGCGGCGAAGCCGTCGCGGCTTTCCGGGCGGCGCGAATGGACGCGGATCTCGTCGAAGTCGAAGAGATGGTCGAGCAGGCGCACATTCCAATAGGCGGTGCCGCGCGCGCCGATATGGGCCAGCACCTTGGAGTTCTTGCGCGCCAGATGTTTGGCGCCAATGGCGGTGACGGCGCCGGTGCGCATGTCGGTGATGACGGTGGCGTCGAGAATGGCGCGCGGCGTGCCGGTGCGCGGATCGAACAGGTTCAAAATGCCAAATTCTGAAGGGAGCCCGTGCAGATAGTTGTCGACATAGTCGCCGACGATTTTCACGCCCGCCGTATCGAGCGGCGCAACGTAGCCGCGCAGAACGTTGAAATGGCCATGGAAGGAAGGGGCGGGTTCAAGATGGACGCGCGGCTCGATCACCGTCTGGCCATTGCCTTGCGCGATAAGCCCGGCTTCGACAGCGGCAATGATTTCGCCGTCGGTCATCTCCAGGGCTTCGATATCGAGGCCATTGAGGTAGTCGATATAGATAGGCTTCATGCAATGTCCTTGGCCGCCCGCCCATCCATAACAGGCTGCGAGCCGACACGGAAGTTTGTTGGATAAGCTCTGGACGGGGCCAGCCATATGCTGTTCAACGCGGTTCGCCATGACTGCCGTTCCCGACACCGAGGCCTCCGCCGTAACCGCCAGCAATGCGCGGCGCGTGGCGTTGATCGTTGCCATCGCCTTTTTCATGCAGCTGCTGGATTCGACGATCATCTCGACCTCGCTGCCGCAGATGGGACAATCCTTCGGCGTGCCGGCGGTGGCGATGAGCATCGGCATCACCGCCTATATGCTGACCATGGCAGTGTTCGTGCCGCTGTCGGGCTGGCTTGCCGACCGCTTCGGCGCGCGCAACATCTTCCTGCTGGCGATCGTACTGTTCACGCTGGCCTCGCTGGCCTGCGGCTTCTCGCAAAGTCTGCCTCAGTTCGTTGCCGCTCGCGTCGTGCAAGGCCTTGGCAGCGCGCTGATGACGCCGGTCGGGCGAATTCTGGTGCTGCGCAATGCGTCGAAATCGGAGCTGCTCAACGCCACGGCGCTGATCACCTGGCCGGCGTTGTTTGCGCCCGTGGTCGGGCCGGTGCTTGGCGGCTTCATCACAACCTATCTCTCCTGGCACTGGAATTTCCGGTATTATGGAGCAAACTCACCAAATACGAGGTTTACATAATCGTATTCGATATGTTACCCATCATGCATGGAGAACCGTCAGGAATACGATAGACCTAATACCGTGGCTGGCCTTGTCGGCAAGCATCGGGAGCTTATGGCGCTGCGTGAGAAGTACCGCGCCGAGATCAAGAAGCTGACCATCGACATAGACCATCTGGACGCGGCCATCCGGCTCTTTGATCCCAGCGCCGACACGTCTCCTCTGAAAGAGTACGTCACCAAGCACCGGGCCGTGAAAGGCTCTGTGAAGCGCTTTGTACTCAACACCATGCGGGAAGCTACCGCGCCTCTCACGTCGCGCCAGATCACCGAGCTATGGGTTGCCGACCGTGGCCTAGCCGCCGACGAAGCGACCGTCACCACGATAAGGAAGCGCATCGGCGCCTGCATAAAGGTTTGCGTGATCCAAGGGCTGATTGAGGAATGCGGCTGGACCGACGATCACGACGCATTCGGGCCTTACAAGCTATGGAAACTGAAAAGGGGCGACCAATAGGCCGCCCCTGGCATTGCTTACGCCGAAGGGAAGTCGGCGGGGAGATCGCTTGCTGGAGGGATTTCGGGGAACCTACGTCCCGACATCACGTCAGCAATCCGGCCAAAGTTGAGGCCGGGGTAGTAACCCGAAATCCACGAATACGGAATCCGCTTCTGTCGGGCCAGTTTGATAACCGGAACCATGTCCGGGGTGAGGTCTCGGTCGTGCATTGCCTTTTCCTTTCACGAAAAGGGTGCGACCGAATATCGGTTGACGCCGATTCGAAGATGAATCATTGTCGTTGCGTTCATGTGTGCCGATATTCGGCCACGGTTTATGATCCGGGCTTATTCCCGGATCAGTGTGGCACCGGGCATTCGCGCCCGGCACCTACCGCCCAGCGGCGGCTGCTGAAACTGACCAAGGTCGGCAAACCTCGTCAGATCAGGAAGCGGTCATATGGGTTCCATCGCATCTCCAATGCTCGAATCGCCGGGGGACAAATCCCCCGGCGGCTTGAACCTTATTGAAAACCGATCGCTTGGCAAGAGCCTTGTGAGTTAACCGCTGGATTTCTTCTCCCATTTGTTCTATTTGGTAATAGATTAAATAGACCAATCGAGTTGGAGAAGCCTCATGGCTAACGTCCGCAGCCCCAATTACCCTGTCACTGATTTGGCCGGCGCTCTGGCCATGGCCAGGAAGCTCTACGAGAAAGATGGGCGGAACAAAGTGTCCAAGGCCGCGCTGGCGGGGCACCTAGGGCACGATAGCCTGAGCGGGCCGGCTCTCGGGAAGATCGGGGCTTTGCGGGCCTACGGGCTTATTGACGCCAATGGCGACGATTACAGAATCACCGATGACGGCCTTACTGCGCTGATGGCTCCGGAGGACTCATTGGACAGAGTGGAGGCGCTGCGTCGATTGGCATTCCAGCCGAGCCTTTTCAGTGCAATTGCAAAGGACTTTCCAACAGCGCCGAGCGATAGCAACCTTCGCTACTGGCTCGCTAAACGGGGCTTTTCTGCAGACGGCGCGGCGAAGGCGGCAAAGACCTATCTGGCTACTCTCGCGCTTGCGACCAGTATGGAGAAGGGGTACCCTCATTCTCCAAACCCTATGGAGGATGAGATGATGGAGGCCACGGAACTGGCACGTCCGATTCAGCGACGGTCAACAGAGATGGTTGACGTGTCGCCGCTCAAGCCGGGGGTGCGTCAGGAAGTTATCGCGTTGGACGAAGGGGACGTGACCATCACATTCCCCGAAAACCTTTCGTCGGAAAGCTTCGAGGATCTAGAGGATCACTTGAAGATTTTTGTTCGTAGGATGCAGCGGCGCGCGAACGCAAAGATTCTCGGCTTTGACGAGGGCGACCAGCACTAGGCGTTGCGGCGCTGCCAGTATCCGCACCACTGATTCGACTTCGGCGCAACGCCTACTGCACCGACGACCATAGCGTACTGAGTGCCGTTGGCTTCGCGACGGTTATCTTCGCGCCATGCCATCTCGGCGGCATAGGAGCCGAGATAGTCGCCAGCGATGCGATGGTGAATGCCGATCTCGGCGCGGCGGATACGCGAGAAGAACGATTCGGCGGCATTCGTGCAAGCGCCGTCCTTGGAATACGCTTCCTGATGGTTGATGCGCTTTATCGGGAAATAGGCCGCCAGCTTGTCCCAGTGTGACGCCTCGTCGGCGTGGACGGTCGAACCGTGCTTCACGTTGGCAGCGACGAATGCAACGCCATCGGCTTCTGTGCGAGCCACGTGGGTGACGGTGCGGCCATCAGCTTCGCGGGCAACAATTACCGACTGGCGCTTGCCGGATTGGTTAGCGGTCAGGCGGCGGTCCTTGCGGTCGCTCTTGTTGTTTGCAGGCTTCACGTAGCCGCCGAAGTAAGCACCATCGACAGCGACGTTGCCGGCAAGCGCGCCTTCGTTGCGAGCAAGCTTTATGGCTTCGCGGACCTTGTGGAGCATCACGAATGCCGTCTTGTAGTCAACAGAAAGGTCGCGGGAGAGTTGAAGGGCGCTATAGCCCTTGGCGCCGTTTATGAAGACGGCAATGGCGGCAAGAATGTCGCGGACGGCCAGCTTGCGGCTGGCGAAGATCGTGCCGGACGTGATGCTGAATTGCTTGTAGCAAGCGCGGCACTTGTAAACCTGGCGCGTCTTGAGGTCATAGGCATCAACGCCGCCGCATTCCGGGCAAACCGGCTCACCATCCGTTTCCGACCAGCGGATTTTGCGGAATGCCGTCCGGGCTTCCGTGTCCGACATGCGCATGACCTTGACCAGCGATAGGGTCTTAGCGGCGGGGGAGAGGAGGAAATGCTGAGACATATCAAATCCGATGATGTTCTGCATCGGATATAGGACATTGAATCAGCACATGCAAGGGTATATATCATCATCCGTGATGTTTTTTCTGGAGAAATGATGATGGCGGATAATACCCTAACCGCGCCCTATGAGGAGCAGGCAAAAAACATACTGAAAGGCGAGTTGAAGCGTCGAGGCATAACCTACGCGGCGCTGGCCGAGAGGCTGACCGAGAAGGGCGCCCACGAGAGCGAGCGCAATCTGGCCAACAAGATAAGCCGTGGCAGCTTCACCGCCGCGTTTTTCATGATGTGCATGGATGTGATCGGTGTGCGGTCAGTGAGTCTAGAGCACTGACCTAGCCGCGTCTGTGCGATTGGCGATCATAGGAATCGTCGTCCTTGTTCCTATCAATCGCATTCTGGAACTCGCGCACGACCGCTTTGATCGGAGCGAAATAAAGATCCACGGACTCGCGAACGTCCGACTTTAGGGTCTCTAAAAAGTCCCTGTTGTCCTTCTGCTCACTCATCTTGCAGCTCCCTTTTCCATGTCTTCCATACCGCGCGGACAAATTTCATACCTTCTACTAAAGCAAAAAATGACGCGCAAATCACGTCAATGACAAACAGTAGATAGGCTACCGCATCGCATATAACCAGAAGCCAGTAAGGGGCATTGTGTTCCCTCATCCATTCGGTGAATTCCCAAATGACAAATGCTGCACAGGCCAATGCGAGGAATATTCCCACGCCGACCATAATATGCACCAAAAAATTACCAGCAAGTTTTAGCGAATGCGGCAGAGGTCCCCTCCCTCTTGACGCATTGTTTTAGCCCAATGCTGTGCAGCCCACAAGAACCGCACATAAGGTGGTAACTATCATCATATTTGGTGAGTTTGCCCCATAATACCGGGAATTTCTTCATCAACGTCCCGCTTGGGCTCGTCGGGCTGGCGCTGGTCGCGCGCTTCATTCCGGGCGACCGCGCGGCCGATCCCAAGCCGCTGGATTGGCCGGGGTTTTTCCTCACGTCGCTGGGGCTCGCGCTGCTGCTCTACGGCCTTGAGCGCATCGCACATCCGGAAGACGGCGCCTTGCCCGCCGTGCTGCTGGTTGCCGCCGGCATCGTCATCGGCTGGCTGGCGGTGCGGCATCTCCGGCGCGCGCCGCATCCGCTGCTCGATCTCAGCGCGTTCAGGGTGCAGACCTTCGCCATCTCTACGCTTGCCGCCGGCACCATTTTTCGCGTGGCGATCAACGCCACGCCGTTCCTTTTGGCGCTGCTGTTTCAGGTCGGCTTTGGCCTTTCGCCGGTCGATGCCGGCTTGATGATCCTGGCCTATTTCCTCGGCAATCTCGGCATGAAGACGGTGACGACGCCGACGCTGCGGCGCTTTGGTTTTCGCACGGTCATGGTCGTCAACGGCCTGATCGCCTCGGCCTCGATCATGGCCTGCGCTGCGATCTCGCCGGAGACGCCGCAGGCGCTGGTGGTAGCGCTGATGCTGATCGCCGGCCTGACGCGCTCGATGCAGTTCACAGCGCTGAATACTCTGGCCTTCGCCGATATCGATGCGGCGCAGCGCAGCTCGGCGGCAACTTTGTCGTCCATGCTGCAGCAGATGTCGATGCTGTTCGGCGTAGCGGTGGCGGCTGCCATTCTGAACCTGTCGCAGATCGTCAGGCACCGGCCGGCGCTCGACCTCGTCGATTTTCGCATCGCCTTCCTGGTCATCGGCGCCATCGGGCTGGCGGCGGCGTTGCGGTTCCTCGTGCTGCCGCCCGGTGCAGGCGCCGAAGTTTCAGGCCACACGTCCAGGACCTGAATTCGCAATTTTCGCCGCTCAGGCGGCAATTAATTCCGCCTTGTGCTTTCGCCTCAGAACGGCACCTTCGCGCATACGCGCAATGGTGCAACCAAATGCCAAAAGCGCAGCCTTTTCCTAGGATTGCGCCAGTTCTAGCAATCGGTGCGTCCACTGGAAGATTATCACTGCCAACGGGTGTTCCGAGCGCGGATTCATTTGACGAAGCGGCGCCGAGCCGATTAGCTTTCTCGGAAGGGGTGGCAGAGCTGCCATCGGGGCGAATGCAGACATGAACACGATTGGCTGGCCAAATGTCAGGAGCCTGAATCAGGAAGGCATTGTCTTTGCCATCGCCGTGGTGCTGTTCGTCGCCGCTGCCATTGGGCTGCCTGGTTTCATCGCTGCCAACAATCTCGTTGCCATCGTCCGCTCGGTGTCGGTGCTGGGCATTTTGGCGCTCGGCATGGCGGTCGTCATAATCGGCAGGGGCATCGACCTGTCGGCGGTGGCGATCATGGCGATGTCGGTCGCCTGGTATCTACAATTGCTCAACGCCGGAACGCCTGATGGGCTCGCCTTCGCCTATGTGCTGGCAGGCGTGCTCGCCATCGGCCTGCTCAACGGTTTTCTCGTCGCTTATGCCGACGTGCCGGCGATCTTCGTGACGCTGGCGACCGGCTCCTTCGTCTTCGGCTATGTCCGCTCGCAACTGATCACACAGGATGCGGTGCCGGTGCCTCAGGGCCATTGGGTGGAGTTGCTCGGCGGCCTGCGTTTCCTCGACATTCCGATCGAAGTGTTCGTCTTCGCCGGGCTCGCCTTCCTGTTCTTCCTGTTCCTGCGCTACACCAAATGGGGCCGCTACATCTATTTCGCCGGCGACAATCCGGTCGCCGCGCGCAACATCGGCATTCCGGTGCGGCCAATGCTGGTGCTGCGTTATGTGGTTTCGGCCTTCGTCGCGCTGATCGCCGGCCTGCTGACGGCGTCGAGCCTGCACTCGATCAACACCCGCGTCGTCAACTCGACGCTGCTCTATGACATCGTGCTGGTGGCGGTGATCGGCGGCATCGGCCTGTCCGGCGGGCGGGGCGGAGTGCGCAATGTGCTGGTGGGCGCTGCACTTATCGGCATCCTGTCGAACGCGATGACCATCATCGACATTCCGCTGCTCTATCAAAACCTGATCAAGGCGGCGATCCTGCTCGGAGCCATCATCGTCGACGGCATCATCAATCCGCGCGACGAACAGACCGCGCAGCAGGGCGACATCTAAGGGGTACCCGACGGGTCATGCGGACCGGCCGGCAATAAGTGAAAAACAGAGGATGTGACATGAAACTGATCAGAACACTGATGGCGGCCGCCACGGCGCTTGCCGCTACCGCCTTCGTCGCGCCGACCTTCGCCGCCGACGATCCGGGCCCGGCCGCATACGCGCAGGCGCTCAAGGGCAAGCGCGTCATGCTGGTGCCGCTGGCGATGGGCTTCGACCTTGCGCAGGGCTGGTCGCACTATCTGAAGACGGAAGTCGAGGCCTGGGGCGGCACCTTCGAAACACGCGATCCGAACTGGGTCGTCGATGCCGGCGCACAGGCGATCACCGACGCGATCTCGTCCGACACAAGGCCGGACGTGCTGATCATCCATGCGCCGGATCTCAACTCCTATTCCAAGCTGATGAAGAAGGCGCAGGCTGCCGGAACCTACGTCATACTGGTCGACAATCCCGCCAACTTCCCGGCCGACGCCTTTGTCGGCAGTGACTGGGACCGGCTCGGCCAACTCGAGGCCGAAGCGGCGATCAAGGGCTGCGGCGAGAATTCGTCGAAGAAGATCGGCCTTGTGCAGGGTGATCAGGCCAACTCGTCCAGTCTCTACCAGTATGCCGGCATCATGAAGGTGCTGGAGAAGCACCCCGACTTCAAAGTCGTGGCCAAGCCCGACTCCAACTGGGATCCGACGACGTCGCGCAACGTGACGACGACAATGCTGCAGCAGAACCCGGACATCTGCTCTATCATCGACTTCTGGGATGGCGACGCCACCGGCGCATCCGCCGCCATCCGCGACGCTAAGCTCGACGGCAAGGTGTTTTTGGTCACCACCGGCGGCGGTGAAAAGGCGGCCGATTGCGACAAGCTGCAGGACGGCACCTATGGCGCCGTTGTCATGACAGACCTTGCCCGCCAGTCCGGCGACATGAACGCTATCATCAAGTTCCTGCTGCAGAGCGGCCAGCCGGCCGGCACGTCGCACACCTACATCTACACGCTGGAGAAGGCTACGACCAAGGCCGACCTCAAGCCCGACAGCTGCTGGGACCTGAAGGCGCTGCAGGCCGAAGCGGCGGCGAAGTAAGCCGCGCTTTTCGACTGAAATAAACGAGGTGACTGGACAATCCGGTCACCTCGTTCCCTCATGGAATAGCAGCCGCCGATGTCCTTTCGCGAACGCCTCCAGTCCTGGCGCTACAATCTCGTGCCCGACCATCTGGTCGGCGAGATCCTGACAAAACGCTGGACCGACAACGCCATTCCGTTCCTGGCGCTGGTGGCGACGCTCAGCGTGTTCGGCTCGATCATTCCCGGCTTCTTCAAGCTGACCTCGCTGCAGGAATCGAGCCGCCAGCTCGGCGAGTTCTCGATGGTGGTCACCGGCATGACGGTGGTGATGCTGGGCGGCGGCATCGATCTGTCCGTCGGTTCGATCTTCGCGCTGTCCTGCTTCTCCGCCGTCTATGTCTTCTTCATCCTCGAACAGTCTATCTGGCTGGCGCTGGCGGCATCGCTTGCCACCGGGCTCATCTTCGGCGCCGTCAACGGCTACCTCGTCGGCTATCTCAGGCTGCGCGCCTTCCTGACCACCCTG
Source organism: Mesorhizobium sp. C432A (assembly GCF_030323145.1). Taxonomy (NCBI): domain Bacteria; kingdom Pseudomonadati; phylum Pseudomonadota; class Alphaproteobacteria; order Hyphomicrobiales; family Phyllobacteriaceae; genus Mesorhizobium; species Mesorhizobium sp. C432A. Next base: position 3,127,293 of record NZ_CP100470.1, read on the forward strand.
GTAACGTTCATCTTCGGCCGGGCGCTGTTCGATATTCTCGTCACCACCTATGCCGCCGACGTGCAGCTTTCCCAGGCGACATCGGATGTGCTCGACTTCATCGGCGACAGCACCTTCTGGGGGCTTTCGGTCTCGGTCTGGTTGGCGATCATTCTCGCCATCGTCACCCATATCGCGCTGACGCGCTCACGGCCGGGCTGGCATGTGCTGGCGGTCGGCGGCTCGCGGCGCTCGGCGCACAATGCCGGCATTCGCGTGCGCCGCACCGTGTTCATGACCTATGTCTTTTCCGGCTTCTGCGCCTCGATCGGCGGCTTCCTCATCGCTTGCCGCTTGAGTGGGGCAGGGCCGGGCACCGGCCTCAACCTGGAGATCATGGCGCTGACGGCGGCGGTGGTCGGCGGCGTCAGCCTGGGTGGCGGGCGCGGCTCGGTCATCAAGGGGCTGATGGGCGCCATCATCGTCTTGACCATGACCAACGGGCTGATCCGGCTGGGCTATGGCACCGGCACCAACCAGATGGTGCTGGGCATCATGCTGGCGGTGGCGGTTACCATCGACATCCGCTGGCTGAAGAACCGCCACAAGGTGCTCAACGAGGTCTATGTCGCGCCGGTCTATCTCAAGATGGGCGAGACACAGTCTGCCGTGCCGGGCTCAGGCACGCCCTACGCGCTCGACAACCGGCTGTCGGCGGCCGACCATATCGGGCTCGGCGAGTTGGAAGGGCCGGAAGACGTCATCCTCGACCGCGACGACCATCTCTATTGCGGCACGCGCCATGGCGAGATCGTCCGCTTTTTCGCACCGGACTATGTGAAGTCGGAGGTGTTTGCCCATATCGGCGGCTTTCCGCTGGGCCTGACCTTCGACAAATCGGGCAATCTGATCAGCTGCGTCGGCGCCATGGGGCTCTATTCCGTCTCGCCGGATCGGGATGTGAAGCGCTTGTCGGCGGAGACGTCGCGCTCCTGGACCTCGATCGTCGACGATGCGCGGCTGCGCGACCCGAACGACTGCGACATCGCGCCGGACGGTCGGATCTATTTTACCGACTCCACCAAGCGCTATGACGCCCACGATTGGGCGCTAGACTCGATCGAGAACCGCGCCACCGGCCGGCTGCTGGTCTATGACCCGAAGGACGGTTTGACGAAGACACTGCTCGACGGCTACCGCTACACCAACGGTGTGTGCATGGCGCACGACGGCAAGTCGCTGTTCTTCGCTGAGAGCTGGGCCTGCCGCGTGCATCGCTACTGGCTGGAAGGGCCGAAGGCGGGCGTCGCCGAATGCGTCATCCGCGACATGCCGGGCTATCCCGACAACATCAACCGCGCCTCCGACGGCAATTACTGGATGGCATGGCTCGGCATGCGCACGCCGAGCTTCGACCTGTCGCTGCGCCATCCCGATATGCGCAAGCGCATGACGCGCCGGCTGCCGCAGGACGAGTGGCTGTTCCCCAACATCAACACCGGCGGCGTGGTGAAATTCAACGACAAGGGCGGCATTATCGAGGCGATGGGCGACCTCACCGGCGGCGCGCATCCGATGGTCACCTCGATGCGCGAGCACAAGGGTTTCCTGTTCGTCGGCGGCATCCTTAACAACCGCATCGGCCGCTACAAGATTGCGGGCGCCGACCCGAACTGGACCAGTTCCGCTTCTTATTGGGGAGCGAAGCCATGATCCTCGATCCTGTGCTCGACCTGTTTCGTGGCAAGGCGGTGACCATCCCACCGCTCGACGGTGCCTTCCGTCCCAACACGCGGCTGGACGAGGCGCCAGTGTTCGCCGATTTGACGGAGCCCGACAATCTTCTGGTTGCCGATGGCCGGCTGCTCGTTTCCAGCGGCAATGCGGTATATTCGCTTGCCGCAGGGGTGGGGCCGAAGGTTGTCGGGACCTTTCTTTCCCCCATCACGGCGCTGGCTCTATCACTGTCGGGCGAACTGACGGTGGGGTTGGAAAGCGGCAAGCTGCTGGTTGCCGGCAAGGAGGTTTCGCTGCCGGCCGGCGTCAGCTGCATCACCGCGCTTGCCTATGCAGACGACGGCACGTTGTGGCTGGCCAATGGCTCGGCTGAGCACACGCCGTCGCTATGGGCCGCCGACCTGATGAAGAAGGGCGCGTCCGGATCGCTTTGGAGGCGGGACGCAGCCGGCGGCGGGTTCCGCAAAGTGGCCGGCGAGATCGCCTTTCCCTATGGGCTCCATCCCACGGGGCGGGATGTGCTGGTCAGCGAAAGCTGGCGTCACCAGCTCGTGCGCTTCGATGGTGCAACCGGTAGCCGCTCGACCGTGCTGACGCATCTGCCCGGCTATCCCGCGCGCCTCGCGCCGGCCGGCGATGGCGGCGCGTGGCTGGCTCTGTTCGCGCCACGCAACCGGCTGATCGAATTCGTTCTCCAGGAAACCCACTATCGGCGCGATATGCTAGACCAAGTGGCGCCGGCCTACTGGATCGCGCCGGCTTTGGCCTCCAATCGCAGCTTCCTCGAACCGCTGCAATGCGGCGGCATCCGCACCATGGGCATCCACAAGCCCTGGTCGCCGAGCCGCTCCTATGGGCTGGTGGTCAGGCTCGATCAGAACATGCAGCCGCAATTCAGCCTGCACAGCCGCGCCGACGGCACGCGCCATGGCATCTGCAGCGTGGCGGAAACGGACGGCCGCCTGTTCATCGCCTCCAGGGGCGGCGATTGCGTGCTGGCCATCGACGCAGGAGGTCTCTGATGGAACCGATCGTGCGCCTGGAAAATGTCACCAAGAACTATCGCGGCGTGCCCGCGGTCAGACAAGTCAGCTTCGAACTGCGCAAGGGCGAAATCCACGCGCTGCTCGGCGAGAACGGCGCCGGCAAATCCACGCTGACCAAGATCATCGCCGGCGTCGTCGACGCCACCTCAGGCAAGATGTTCCACAAAGGCCGCGAGATCGCTTATGCGTCGCCGCATGCGGCGCTCGAGGCCGGCATCGCCATGGTGTTCCAGGAGACCAGCCTGGTGCCGTCGATGACGGTGGCGCAAAACCTCTATCTCGGCACCGAAAAATTCCTCAACCGGCTGCGCGGCACCTACATTTCGGCGCAGCAGTTTTTGCAGTCGCTGAACTTTCCGGTCGACCCCAACGCCATGGTGGCGACGCTGGGCGCGGCCAAGCGTCAGATGGTCGAGATCGCGCGCGCCGTTCACCACAATGCCGAGATCATCATCTTCGACGAGCCGACGGCGACGCTGACGCCGGAGGAGAAGCGGCACTTCTTCGCGCTGATCCGGCGGCTGAAGGCGAACGGCGTCTCGATCGTCTTCATCAGCCATGCATTGGAAGAGGCGCTGATGATCGCCGACCGCATCACAATCCTGCGCGATGGCGAGCTGGTCATAACCGACGACACATCGGCCTTCGATCGCGACAAGATCGTCGCCGCCATGGTCGGGCGTACACTGTCGGGACAGATCTATCGCCAACGCGACGAGGCCAGGCTGCGCAAGGCCGGCAAGAAGGTGCTGTCGGTGCAGGACATTTCGATGAGCAATGTCGTGCGCAACACCTCCTTCTCGATCTTCGAGGGACAGATCACCGGCGTGTTCGGGCTGATCGGCTCCGGCCGCACCGAGACCTTCAAGATCGTCTCCGGCATCTACAAGCGCGATTTTTTGCGCGGTGGCGCGATTGAACTCGACGACAGGCCGGTGCGCTATCTCGTGCCCAGTGAGGCGGTCGCCGACGGCATCGTCTATGTTACCGAGGACCGCAAGAGCGAGGGCATTTTCGAGACGATGGGCATCGCCGAGAACCTGTTCGGCGGGCTGCTGGCGGCGGGCCGCGAAAAGGCCTGGGTGATCAACCAGCGGGAGATGCGCACGCTTTCCGCTGAATGGACGAAGACGCTGAACATCAAGGCGATCAACGACAATGCCCGCGTGGTCGAGCTTTCCGGCGGCAACCAGCAAAAGGTGGTGATCGGCAAGGGGCTGGTGCAGCAGCCGCGCATCATCATTTTCGACGAGCCGACGCGCGGCGTCGATGTCGGCGCCATCGCCGAGATCCACCAGATCATCAATCGGCTGGCCGACGAGGGGTTGGCGGTGGTGGTGATCTCGTCCTACCTGCCGGAAATCATGAACCTGTCGGATCGGATTCTGGTGTGCCGACAGGGGCGCATCGTGGAGGAGTTCTCGCCGGCGGAGGCGACGGAGGAGAAGATCATGTATGCGGCAGTGCACTAGGTTGCCGGTCGGTGTTTGACGGTGCGCATAGGTCACCAATTGGCGAAGGTTTCAGCGCCTTCGTCATGCTCGGGTCTCCGCGACGGCGCTTCGCGCCTGCTTCGCCCCTGAATGACGAAGCTGAGATGCTTCGGCCAATCGCCATGGTTCTGTCAGCATCAAAAACTGAATCGGAATAGCCGGTTAGCCGCCCTTGCTCGAGACCTGATTCAACCACCTGATCCACCGATTCAACGAAAGGAAACGCCATGGCCGCCACAAAACTCCTCAGCGATGCCGAGGTCGAAAAAATCCCGGTTGCGAAGGCTGTGTTCGACGACATCCGCGCGACGCGCAAGTCGGACTTCGTCAACAATTTCTGGCGCGGGCTGGCCAACGATCCGGCCTTGCTGAAACGGACATGGGACCAGGTGAAAGTGGTGATGGCTACGGAAAGCGCCATCGATCCGCTGACCAAGGAGATGATCTACATCGCTGTGTCGACCGCCAATGGCTGCTCCTATTGCGTCCATTCGCACACGGCTGCGGCGCGGGCCAAAGGCTTGACCGATGCGCAGCATGGCGATCTGGTGTCGATCATCGGGCTGGCCGGGCAGACCAACCATCTGGTGACTGCGATGCAGATTCCGGTCGATTCTGAGTTCGAAGTGAAGTGAGGGGCGGCTTTCCCTTCTCCCCTGTGGGAGAAGGGAAAGCGTGCGCTATGCCGGTCTGTAAACCTTCTCTGCTGTATTCCAAAAGATATCCGCTTCCGCCACCGGACCGTGCTTCGCCACGGCTGCACGATGCGCCTTGATCAGTTCGGCGTGGCTGGTCCAGAGCTTCTCTATCGGGAAGTTGGAGCCGAACATCAGGTGGTCAGCGCCCAGAATGTCGATGGCATTGTCGACGATGTAGGCAATCAACGCCGGATCGTTGCGGTGGGCGAAGGTGCCGAGGCCCGACAGCTTGGCGTAGAAGTTCGGCGCTGTTGATAGAGTACTCAGGCCGGCTTTCCAGGCCTCGGTGGTTTCCGGCTCCATGCCGGTCAGCATGCCGGCATGGGTGAGGATGAAATTGGTGTCGGGGTTCTCGCCGACGAGCGTCAGCCCGTTCTTCATCTGGGCGGGGAAAAGCTGCAGGTCGAAGGACAGGCCATAGTCTTTAAGCCGCGCGACATTGGCCCGCACCCTGGGGTCGATGACCTGATCGGCCGAGGCAGCGAAGCGGAAGGCCGGCGTCTCGTGCCAATGCAGCTGCATGCGCACGCCGCGCAGCAGCGGGTACTTTTTCAATCGATCGATCTGGGGCCGGACATCGTCGACAGTCATATCGGTATAGCCGACGATAGCGTGCGGCCAGCCGGTCTGGTCGGCAGTCTTCTGTAGGAAGGCGACTTCTTTTTCGAAATCCTCCTTGGCCCAGTTGGTCTGGACATAGACGGCCTTCTCGACACCTGCGCCTTGCTGATCGGCGAGAAATTCCTCGATCGGATAGTCGCGGCGGATCGGTTCGTAGGGGCCGAAAATGCGCGGCACCATCGGCCCGACCAGCCATGGCTGGTCCTGCTGGCGCCAGATGTGGAAATGCGCGTCGATGGCTTTCTGCATCACGATACCCTTTTCCAGATTGCCGACGCCGCCGGGGCGGGGCGGGCGAGCGACAGGACGAAATCGGTGAGGCTCCCGAGCGACGAGCCGTCGATGAGATCGTCGAGATCAGGCAGGATGGCGCGGAGTGCTGCCGTGGTGGGAAGGAAACGCGGGTCACCGGCCAGCGGTGTGGCCAGCGACAGGCGAAAGGCGCGGGCGCTCAGCCGGCGCATTGCGGTCTCGAGATCGGCATGGTCGCCGCGCTCCAGCGCGTCCGACAGGATGATCACAGCGGCACCGCGGGCGAAAGCTGAGAAACGCGGCACCGAGAGGAAGGCGAGCAAGGTCGGTCCCATGCGCGTGCCGCCGTCCCAGTCGTCGACGAGTGCCGCCGCGCGGGCGAGAGCCTGGTCGCGATCGCGGATACGCAGTGCGGACGTGATGCGGGTGAGCCGCGTGCCAAAGGTGAAGATTTCGGCACGGTCAGCACCTTGTACGGCGGCGTGCCCCAGTTTGAGGTAGTCCGCCGTGTGCAGCTTCATCGAGCCGGAGACGTCGATCAGGATCAGCAGTTTGCGCGCCACCGTCTGGCGGCGGCGCAGCTGCGGCGAGGGGATATCGCCATCGGCGCTGACGATTTCCCTGAGCGAGCGGCGCAGATCGAGCTTGCCGCGCGAATGGGTGCGCACGGTGCGGAATGAGCGGCGCGCGGGGAGGGCTGAAGCGAGCTTGCGGCGGAAGGGCCCAAGGCCATCGTCGTCGCGGAGGAAGTCGCGGCTGCTGAGCTGTTCGATTGCCGACGACAGCTCGCCGCCTTTCTCCTGGCGCATGGTCTCGCTCTCCTTCTCGCGCGTGCCGCCGTCGTCCTTGATGCGGGTCTCCTCGTCTTCCTCGCCTTCGACGGAAGGTTGGCCATCGCCATGGAAGTGATCGCGAAAATGCGCCTCGAATTCGCCGCGGCGATCGGGCGGGGGGGCAAGCGTTGCGAGCGCCGCCTCGCGGATGTCGGCCATCGAGCGGGGGCCGAGCAGGGTGACCGCCTGCATGAAGCTGCAGACCTGCTCGGGGGCGACGGCAAAGGCGTGGCGGCGCAGCAGCCGGGCGAAGTCGAGGAAGGGCGCGGAGGCGAGAGGAAGGGTTCCCTGACGCATCATTCCTTCGCGCCCCCCTCTGTCCTGCCGGACATCTCCCCCACAAGGGGGGAGATCAGCAGCTTTGGCGCTTCGGTTCTTTCTGCGCCGCTGGAGATTGGCGAAAACCAGGATGACGGCTGATCTCCCCCCTTGTGGGGGAGATGTCCGGCAGGACAGAGGGGGGCGCTGTCCCGCCAGCGTTGCAGAGTGCCCAGGTGAGGCCACCTCGCTATGAACGAGCTGTTGACCTCACACGTCACCCCAGCGCCTCCTCGACAATCTGGCCAAGCTCCGGCGCGATCGCGGACAAATCCTCCTCGTCCTTGATAAGCACACCGATGGCTCGGCGGAAGGCTTGCGGCCATGGGCTGCCGCCTTTCTCCAGTATGGTGGCGGCGTTGGCCCATTCTACGGCCTCGGAGATGCCGGGCGGCTTGGCCAGCGGGCGGACGCGGATCTCCTGCACAGCGGCCGCCACGGCGCGGGCGGTGGTCTCGGCGACATCGCCGGCGCGCAGCATGATGATGGCGGCTTCGCGCTCGGCGTCGGGATAGCCGATCCAGTGATAGACGCAACGCCGACGCAGCGCCTCCGCCAGTTCGCGGGTTCGGTTCGAGGTCAGGATGACGATCGGCTGCGCCTCGGCGCGGATCGTGCCGCGCTCAGGGATGCTGATTTGGAAATCGGAAAGGAATTCGAGAAGCAGCGCTTCGAATTCGTGGTCGGAGCGGTCGATCTCGTCGACCAGCAGCACGCGCTGCTCCGGCGCCCGCAGCACCTGCAGCAATGGCCGCGCGATCAGAAAGCGGTCGTCATAGATGTCGATCTCATGCTCGCCGGCATGGCGGATGGCGAGCAGCTGGCGCTGGTAGTTCCATTCGTAGAGCGCGTGTGCTGCGTCGATGCCTTCATAGCATTGCAGCCGCACCAGATCGCGGCCAAGCAGTTGCGCGATCGCCTTCGCAGCTTCGGTCTTGCCAACGCCGGGCGCGCCTTCCAGCAGCAGCGGCTTGCCGAGCCGTATGGCCAGGAAGATGGCGGTGGCCAGGCTGTCGTCGGCGAGGTAGCGCGATCCAGCGAGGTGGCGTGCCACCGCCTCCGGCGAGGTCGCGACAGTCTCGGCATTCGGCTCCTGCATGTCGTCCTCAGTTCGCCGCTTGCGCCTTCAGCGCGCGCAATATGCGCTCCGGCGTGATCGGCAGCGTGTCGATGCGCACGCCGACCGCGTCGAAGACGGCATTGGCAACCGCGGGGATCTGCGGGTTCGCGCACATTTCGCCTGGCCCTTTGGCACCGTAAGGACCATCCGCCGACGGCCGCTCCAGCACGATGATCTCGGTTTGGGCGAGATCGCCCGGTCCCGGCATCAGATACTGGTTGAAGTCGGTGCCGCCATGGTCGCGGTTGGGATAATAGGGCTCGGTCGTTTCGTAGAGCGCGTGGCTGATGCCCATCCAGGAACCGCCGACCAGTTGCTGCTCGACCATTTTCGGGTTCAGCGCGCGGCCGATCTCAAAGACGTTCTTCACGGTCAGCACCGTAACCTCGCCCGTCTCGTCATCGACCTCGACCTCGGCCACCGTGCAGGCATGGGCGTAGCAGGTCGACGGCTTCATCGCGCCGGTCTCTTTCTCCGGATAGGAGCGCGGGATCAAGAACATGCCGCGGCCTGAGATCGAGCGGCCACGCTTGAAATGAGCCGACAGCGCGACATCGAAGATCGAGATCGACTTTTGCGGCGCGCCCTTGACCAGAATATTGCCCTGGCCGTCAGTCTCAAGGTCGGAAGCGTTGACCTCCAGCTCTTCCGCCGCCACTTCCAACATCACCTGGCGCGCTTCCTTGGCCGCCTGGATGACGGCGTTGCCGGCGCGGTGGGTGCCGCGCGAGGCGAAGGTTCCCATGCAGTGCGGGCCGGTGTCGGTGTCGGCGGTGTCGATGGTGACGCGGTCGGTCGGCACGCCGATGGTCTCGGCGCAGATCTGCGCCATGATCTGCTTCAGGCCCTGGCCGAGATCGACCGACGAAAGTGTGACCATAAAATTGCCGGTCGGCGTCGAATGCACCAGCGCCTGCGTCGGGTCGCCGCCAAGGTTCATGCCCGTCGGGTAGTTGATCGCGGCGACGCCGCGTCCGCGCCTTATCGCCATCTCAAGCTCCCTTCGTGTAGGAGGACATCGCCATATACTTCTCCGCCACCGGCCAGTTGGCGGCCCGCGACGCCTCCTGCATGCACTCGATCAGCGCCGCTCCTTCGGTCGGCTGGCGATGCGCCTTCATGTCGCCATCGCGATAGGCGTTGATGAAGCGGAATTCGAGCGGGTCCATGCCGATCAGCCGCGCCAGCTTGTCCATCTGCACCTCAAGCGCGAAGTCGCCGATGGTGACGCCGAAGCCGCGCATGGCGGAGGAGGGGGTGCGGTTGGTGTAGACGCAATAAGTGTCGATCCAGACATTGGGAATGGTGTAGGGCCCGGGATAGTGCGCCGCTCCCTTCTGCGCGCCATAAGGCGAATGGCGCGAATAGGCGCCGGCATCGGTATAGCCGGTCACCTTGCGAGCCACGATGCGGCCATCGTTCATCACGCCATCCTTGATGATTATCTTTTCGGCGGCGCGCGGTGAGGAGATCTGCATCTCCTCTTCGCGGCTGTAGATGAAGGAGACGGGACGTCCTGTGAGCTTGGCGCCAAGAATGGCGATCGGCTCGACGATGACGTCGACCTTGCCGCCAAAGCCGCCGCCGACGGTGCCGCCGACGAAATGCAGTTTTGAGCCGGGCATCTGCAGGATGATCGAGGCGTTGTCGAGGGTGAAGAACATCGCCTGGGTGTTGGTGTAGCAGGTGAAGCGGTCATTGCCTTCGGGCACCACGACGCAGCCCGTGGTCTCGGTCGGCGCATGCTCGATCGGCGAGGACTGGTAGCTCTGTTCCAGGATGTGGTCGGCGCCGGCAAAGCCCGCCTCGACATCGCCGAAGCGCACCTTGCGGCATTCGCCGCTGTCATAGAGGTAATAATTCTGGCCGTGATATTCGTTGACCAAAGGCGCGCCGGGCTTCAGCGCTTCTTCCATGTCGAAGACGGCCGGCAGCACCTCATAATCGACCTTGACCTTGGCTGCCGCTTCCTGAGCCGCGCGCTCGGTCTCGGCCAGCACCGCCACCACGGCCTCGCCCTTCCAGCGTGGCTTGCCGTCGGCCAGCACCGTCTCGTCCTCCGGCCCGACCTGGATCAGGATCAGGATGGTGTAGACATTGTGCGGAACGTCCCTGGCAGTGAGGATTTTCACCACGCCGGGATGCTTCTCCGCTTCGGAAGTGTCGATCGAACGGATGCGGGCATGGTGGTGCGGACTGCGCACCATTTTCAGGTGAAGCATATTCGGGACGTTGCGGTCGGCGAAATAGGCGGTCTTGCCCGTCACATGACCCGGCGAATCCAGCCGCGGCCGCCCATGGCCGATCTCGTGCAGGCCGTCCTTGCGCTGATCGGCGAAATAGTTTTTGCGCAGTTCCATTCTTTTGGTCCTTAGGCCGCGTTCTGCGAATTGGCTCGGGCCGTCGTCAGCACCGCCTCGATGATCGGCTCGTAGCCGGTGCAGCGGCAGATGTTGCCGGACAGCGCCTCGATCACGTCCTCGCGGCTCGGATTGGGCGTGTGGTCGAGCAGCACCTTGGCGGCCATGATCATGCCCGGCGTGCAGAAGCCGCATTGCGTGGCGAAGGCGTCGAGGAAGGCACGCTGCAGCGGATGCAGGACGCCGGCCTCAGCGAGGCCCGATGTGGTGCGGATGTCGGCGCCGCTGCAGGTCTCGGCCACGGTCAGGCAAGAGAGCCGGAGTTCGCCGTCGATGATCACCGAGCAGGCGCCGCAGGTGCCCTGGTGGCAGCCGCCCTTGGGCGAGGTGTCGCCGATCTTGTCGCGCAGCGCGTGCAGCAGCGTCGTGCCGCTGTCGACAAATTCGGCCTTCTCCGAGCCGTTGAGCGTGAACTGAACCGGAACCTTTGCCATGTTTTCCTCCCAGCGCGCCTGCCCGATTGATCGGACAGACGCGCGCCCCCCAAGCGGTGGTTAAGTAAGCAGCAGCCGGCCGAGATGGACCGGGAGAACCTCGGCGCGATACCAGGCGCTGGCGATCGGATCGGTGATTGGCGAAGTGCCTTCACCGGCTGCAGCCAGCGCCGCTGCGACGCCGTCCTGGTCAAGCCTGCTGCCGATCAGTGCCTTTTCCGCAGCGCGGGCGCGCATCGGCCGGTCTGCCATGCAGCCGAGCGCGATCCGCGCCGAGGAGACAGTGCCGTCGCCGGCCTGTTCGAGAACGGCGGCGATGCTGAGCACCGAGACGCCCTTCGGCTTGACCCGCGACACTTTCAGGAAGCGGAAATTCTCGGCCCTTGGCAGTGCGAAGGCGACTGACGTGACGATGGCGCGGCTGCCGTCCCGCCTGGCCAGAAAATCCTCGATAGGCAATTCCCCATCATCGGTGCCAACCGTCGCATCCAGCGCCAGCAACACCACGGCGAAATCGCCATAGGGCGCCGGCGCAAACAAATTGCCGCCGACAGTCGCCATATTGCGGATCGCCGGGCCGCCGACGGCGCGCGCAGCCTTGGACAGCGCCGCAAGCTCGGGATGGCGGGCGATAGCCGCCATTGTCACCGAAGCGCCGATGCGGACCTTGCCGCCGGCAACGGTGATCCCGGAGAGGGTCGGATCGGTCGAGCGGACGAGGCCGGTGACGGAGACATCGCCTTCATTGGCGGCGCGCACGACCAGCGTGCCGCCGCCGAGATAGCGGGTGCCGGGCGCCTTCAGCGCCGCGTTGGCATCCCTGACGGCCGAAAAGGTCTGGAGGGCAAGCGCCATGGCAGTCTCCCCTGACTCAGCTCTGGCCAGAAAAGTGGCTCTTCAACGCATTGAAGCCACCCTGGAAGACATTGGCGGCCATGCCGGCGGCGATCTTGTCGGCCTCTTCGGGCGCCGCGTCGAAAGTTGCTGTCCATTCGGCATAGGTGCGGTCGCCGTCGGTAACGCGGCGCAATTGCAGCGTCGCCTTGTGATTGGTCAGCGGCTGCGGCGTCTCCAGGATGGAGTAGCTGACGCGGAAATTCGCGTCGGAGAAGTCGAGCAGTTTTTCGCGGATACGCGCGCCGCTGGCGAGCTCGAAATTACGCACGCAGCCGATGGTTTCGGCGCTCTTGCCGTCTTCGATATGGCTCTTGACCATGCGCGGATGCCAGCCCGGCAGGTCATTGAAGTCGCGTATGCGCGCCCAGACCTTTTCGACCGGCGCGTCGATGACGCTGGAGACGGTGACTTCAGCCATATGATCATTCCCCTACGAATTCGATACGCAGCAGGGTAGGGCGGCGGCCGGTGCTGCGCTTATCAATGGGTCTTGCGGCCCTATCAAGGAGTCTGAAAAACGAGCGGCTTGGCTCAGGCCATGGCCCGCGCCGCCTCGCGGTAAAGCGTCGGCGGCACGCCGACATGGTCGCGGAAGAAGCGCGAGAAATTGCCCTGGGTGGTGAAGCCGAGATTGCAGGCGACCGAGATCAGCGGCTCCTGCGACCACTGCAACTGCCGCACGGCTTCCTCCATGCGCAGCGTGTTCCAGTAGACATTGGGCGTGAGATTGGTCTGTTCCTTGAACAATGCGAAGAAATGCGGCCGCGACAAGCCAACGCTGCGGGCGACGTCGTCGAACGAGATGCGTTCGCAGACATTGGCCTTCATCAGCTGGATTGCCTTGCGGACGCGAAAGTCCTGCATTGTGTTGACCCGGATGCGCGCCTCCTGCGGCGCCGAGGCGTCGGCGGCGTCGAGCACGCTATCGATGAAGCGCTCGATCTCGTAATTGGCGACGTCGTCGATGCTTTCATTCTCGCTCAAATGGTCAAGCAGGTTGGCGGCGGCCCGGTGCAGCCATGGTTCGAGCGTGATTGCCGCCTGTGCAAACAGCGGCGCCGACGAAGGCAGGTCGCGGCGCCGGCGCGCCCAATCCGGATCGATGTAGAAGGCGAGGAACAGGCCGGGCCTGCCGTTCTGCGACAGAATGTGGCTGTGCGGCTGGTAGGAATTGATGCCGGCGGCGGTGCCGGGTCCCAGAAGCACCGTCTCGCGGCCGACGGTCATCTCGCCGGCCGTGCCCTCCAGCCAGATGATGATGTGGGCCTCGACATGCGCATGGGTGACGAAGTCGCTGGCGACATTCAGGACAGAAACATGTCCGAACCGGCCCCAATAGAGCCTGATCGCGTCCGTCATGGGTATACCTCCCGCAGACGACTGGCCTCCCTTCGCCTGCAACGGGATTGTGCGGCTGAGTTCGGGGTCGCGTCAAGGCTAGGAGGTGTGGTGAGCTTGGGGGGCCGCTTATGCCGACGGATTTTCAGACTGAGCGATAGGGTTTCTCGTCAAACCGAAGCCGTCATGCCGCCGTCGACATAAAGCGTATGGCCGTTGACGAACGATGAGGCGTCGGAGGCGAGGAACACGGCGGCGCCGATCAGTTCGTCGACATAACCCCAGCGGCCGGCCGGCGTGCGCTTTTCCAGCCAGGCGGAGAATTCCTGGTTGTCGACCAGCGCCTGGTTCATCTCGGTGCGGAAATAGCCGGGGGCGATGGCATTGATCTGCAAGCCGTATTTCGCCCAGTCGGTGCACATGCCCCTGGTCAAATTGCGGATTGCGCCCTTGGTCGCCGTATAGGGCGCGATGTTGGGCCGGGCGAGTTCGCTCTGCACCGAGCCGATGTTGATGATCTTGCCCTTGCCTCGCGCGATCATGTTGCGGGCGACCGCCTTGCCGGCATGGAAGGCGCCGGAGACATTGGTCTTGAACAGCCGCTCCCACTGCTCCTCGGGAAAGTCCTCGAGCGGGGCGCGGAACTGCACGCCGGCATTGTTGATCAGGATGTCGATGGCGCCGATCTCGGCCTCGATGCGGGCGACATCGGCATCGACCGCGCGAAAATCCGTCACGTCGAAGGTCGAGGGGTGCGCTTTGAAGCCGGCGTCGCGCAAGCCGGCGACGGCACCGGCAACCTTGCCGGCATCGCGGCCGTTGAGCACGACACTTGCGCCATGCTCGGCAAGGCCGCGCGCCAGCGCCAGGCCGATGCCCTGGCCGGAGCCGGTGATCAGCGCCAGCCGGCCGTTGAGCTCGAACAGGGATTTCGATGTCAAGGCAACGGTTCCAGCCGGAAGGTTCAGTCCAAAAACATTCAGTCATTGCGCCTGAAGTTGCGGATCCGGTCGAACAGCACCGCGAGCAGGATGGCGCCGCCGATGAACACGCCTTGCCAGAAAGCATTGATGCCGAGCAGACCAAGGCTGTTGCGGATCACTTCGATGAGCGCGGCACCGACAATGGCGCCGAAGGCGGTGCCGACGCCGCCGGCGAGATTGGCGCCGCCAATGACCGTGGCAGCGATGACCTGCAGTTCCATGCCGGTTCCGAGATTGGTGGTGACGGCACCCAGCCATCCGGTCTGGATGATGCCGGCAATTCCCGCCGCCAGCGCCGAGATCATATAGACGGCGACCTTGATCTGCTTGACGGGAACGCCGGTCAGCGTCGCCGCGTGCTCATTGCCGCCAATGGCGAAGATGTGGCGGCCAAACTTGGTCCAGCGCAGCGTGAATCCGGTGATCAGCGCCAGAAGGATCATGTAGAGGACCGGATTGGCGATGCCGAACACCCACGCGCCGCCGCCCAGCGCCAGAAGCTTGTCGTGATCCGGGCCGAACTGGAAGACGACGGTGTTGTTGGAGGCGACCATGGCCAGGCTGCGGGCAATCGACAGCATGCCGAGCGTCACCACGAAGGGTGGAAAGCCGAGATAGGCGATCATGATGCCGTTGAAGGCGCCTATGGCGAGCGCGGTGGCGATCGAGGCGAGGATGCCGACTTCTATGGAGTAGCCGGCATGCATGGTGACGGCCAGCACCATCGACGACAGGCAGAGCACCGAACCGACCGACAGGTCGATGCCGCCGGTGATGATGACGAAGGTCATGCCGAGCGCGATGATGGCGACGAAGGTGATGTTGCGGGTGATGTTGTAAAGGTTCTTCGACGTGGCGAAGGCGTCGGTGGCAAAAGACAGGAACAGGCAGGCCAGGATGACCGCGATCACCACCCAGAAGGTCTGGCTGGCAAACAGTCTTGCCGGCAAGGATTGCTGTTTTTGTTCGATCGGCTGGTCAATTGTCAGTGCCATCGTCGACCTTCATGTGCTGTGCGTGGTGAAATTCGCTGAGATCAAACCTGTTCGATGGCGCCGGTGATCAGCCCGGTGACTTCCTCGGGCGAACTTGACGCAATCGTCTTGTCGGCGACCTTGCGGCCGCGCCGCATGACGATGACGCGGTCGGCGACGGTGAACACGTCAGGCATGCGGTGGCTGATCAGCACCACTGCGATGCCTTGGTCGCGCAAATGGCGGATCAGGTTCAGCACTTCGGCGACCTGGCGCACCGAGATCGCGGCCGTCGGTTCGTCCATCAAAACGATCTTGGCCTGCGACAGCATGGTGCGGGCAATCGCTACTGCCTGGCGCTGGCCGCCCGACATCTGCTTGACGAGGTCGCGCGGACGGGTCTCGGACTTCAACTCGGCGAAGAGTTGGCCGGCGCGCTTGTACATGGCGGCATAGTCGAGGATGCGTAAAGGGCCGAGGCCGCGGCGCAATTCACGGCCGAGATAGACATTGGCGGCGGCGGTCAGATTGTTGCACAGCGCCAGGTCCTGGTGGACGATCTCGATGCCGTGCTGGCGAGCTTCCGCCGGCTTGTGCAGGATCAACTCCTTGCCGTCCATGCGCATGACGCCATGGCTGGGGCGGAAATTGCCGGCGATCATCTTGACCAGTGTCGACTTGCCGGCGCCGTTGTCGCCCATCAGGCCGACCACCTGTCCGGGCTCGATCGACAGCGATACGTCGTTGACCGCCTGGATGGCGCCGAAATGCCTCGAGATATTGGTGAGTTCGAGAACCGCCACCAGTCTTTGCCTCCCCGTGTTTTGCGACCCGCTGCTGTTCCCGGCGTGAATGCCGGCGCTGCTTTGGCCCCGCTCTCCCCATCTCCTCCCGGAAACAGCGTCAGCGTTCTTTTACGCAAAAGCCGGCGCTCGTCAATCAATTGTCGGACGAATTGAAGCCTTGGTTATCCAAAAATCCGTTTTGTAGGACAAATAGCATTGACGTTGGCCGCAAGCCGATATTAGCTAAGCGTCGGAGGAGATTATGCCGATGCCGCTGGCGGTTAGCCGGGCGGAATCGGCGGAGGTTTATCGGTCGAGGTTGCGGCGCCACCCATGTGTTGAGCCGGGCCAATGCCGCATCTGGAAATGCTTATCGATCTGTCTTGGCGACACGAGTGCTCGTGAAACGAACCTCGGTCATTAAGCATCCGGTCGATCTGTGTGGCGGGCACGCCGTGTCCGTCTGTTTCAAGGGAGGACTGACATGAGAAAAACACTTTTGCTCGCCGCCGTCGCCGCCATGGCGCTGGGCGCCGGGCCGGCTTTGGCCAAGAAACAGCTCGTCATCGTGGTGAAGGGTCTCGACAATCCATTCTTCGAAGCCATCCACCAGGGCTGCGAGAAATGGAACAAGGAAAATGCAAGCTCGGAATATGAATGCTTCTACACCGGCCCGGCATCGACCTCCGACGAGGCCGGCGAAGCGCAGATCGTTCAGGACATGCTGAGCAAGGCCGACACGGTGGCAATGGCGATTTCGCCATCCAACGCGCCGCTGATCGCTCAGACGATCAAGACCGCCAATCCGACGATCCCGATCATGACGCTCGACGCCGATCTCAGCAAGGAAGATGCCGCGCTGCGCAAGACCTATCTCGGCACCGACAACTATTTGATGGGTCACAAGATCGGCGAGTACATCAAGAAGGGCAAGCCGAACGGCGGCACGATCTGTACCATCGAAGGCAATCCCGCGGCCGACAACATCCTGCGCCGCGCGCAGGGCATGCGTGACGCGCTGTCGGGCAAGGAAGGCCTGGCGGCACTTGCCGGCGAAGGCGGCTGGACCGAAGTCGCCGGTTGCCCGGTGTTCACCAATGACGACGGCGCCAAGGGCGTGCAGGCGATGACCGACATCCTCGCCGCCAATCCCAAGCTCGACGCCTTCGGCATCATGGGCGGCTGGCCGCTGTTTGGCGCACCGCAGCCCTATCGCGACCTGTTCGGGCCGCTCAAGGACCGCATCGCCAGCAACGACTTCGTCATCGGCGCCGCCGATACGATCGGCGATGAAGTGGCGATCGCCCGTGACGGCCTTGTAACCGCTCTGGTTGGTCAGCGGCCGTTCGAAATGGGCTACAAGGCACCGTCGGTGATGATCGATCTGGTCGAAGGCAAGGCCGTCGCCGATCCGGTGTTCACCGGCCTCGACGAATGCACAAAGGACACGGTCGACACCTGCATCCAGAAGTAGGTTCTCGATTTCGGGGCGCCCTTTGACGGGCGCCCCGTCTCTTCCCGAACGGACGCAACGGTTGGGGCAGCAGGCTCCGGCTTTGACGCGCCTGTAGTTTGGATTTTTCGGCAACGAGATCGGCGCGCCGTGCAGGTTCGGACCAGTCCGGACGCAGACGGCCGACGCATTGGAACGTGAATGCCGGACGAGAAATCAAAGAAGCGAACCGAGCGGGCCAAGGCACAAGCCAGCCGCGGTCCGGCTGTCATGCGCAGGGCCGGTGCCGCGCATTTTCCGGGAGCGAGCGTCCATGTCTCGCTGGCCGGCGAGATCGGCCTCAGGATCGTGCGCGGCGATTATCCGCCCGGCACGATTCTGCCCAACGAGGCCAAATGGGCCGAGACCTTCGATGTCAGTCGTTCGGCGGTGCGCGAAGCCATCAAGATGCTGATGGCCAAAAGCCTGCTGGCTTCACGGCCCAAGATCGGCAGCTGGGTCGAGCCCAGGGAACGCTGGAACCTGCTCGACCGCGATGTGCTGGCCTGGTACGCGACCGGGCCGGACCGGGAGGCCTTCCTGCGCACGGTGCAGGAGTTCCGTCACATCATCGAGCCGGAAGCGTCGGCCTTTGCCGCCACGCGGCGCAGCGACGAGCAGATGGACGAGATCAGCCAGGCCTGTCGTGAGATGGGCGAGGCTTTGAACCTGCAGGAGCGTATCCGCGCCGATACGCGTTTTCACCTCGCCATATTGCGCGCCTCGGGCAACGATCTGCTGGTGCCGCTTGGCGTTCTGATCGAGTCGGCGCTCGATCATCTCTTTGTCTTCGTCACACGCGAGACCAGCGATCAGCGGCGGGCGCAGGCGCTGCATGAGGCGATCGAGAAGAACATCCGCCTGCAGCGTCCTGCGGCCGCGCGCAATGCGGTGCACAAACTGCTCGCCAACACCGACGATGTTATCGGCCGGTCGAGGCGCTGACACAGGCTTTTCGCCGCCTTCAAATCGTCTGCTTCTTGCCGTCCTTGCTGGGCATCAGGTCGACGCCGTTGACCTTGCCGATATATGTCGCCAGCATCGGCACGAATTGCTCGGCCGGGCCAGTGGCATAGGCACCGGCGAAGGAGTTCTTGGTGGCGTTGCCGAGCGGGTTGGCGATGCCGGCCGCACCCGCCATCGATTCCAGATAGGTCAGGTCCTTGAAGGCGTTGGCGATGGTGAATTTATGCGCGTCGCGGTCGCCCTCCAGCGTCCAGCGCATGAAGGTCTGGTAGAAGCCGCAATCCATGCGGCCGTTGCGGATGACGCTGTCGAAACGCGGTGGCGAGATGCCGACCTTTTCGGCCAGCGCCAGCGCCTCGGAATAGATCGCGGCATAGCCCAGCGAGATGAAGTTGTTGAGCAGCTTCATGCGGTGGCCGTCACCTGTATCGCCAATATGGACGATGCGGCCGGCCCAGGTTTCGATGACCGGCTTCACACGGGCAAACAGCGCGTCGGGCGCGCCGACCATGGCGTCGAGCGTGCCTTCCCAGGCTTCCTTCGGCGTGCGGCTGAGCGGTGCATCGACGAAGTCGACGCCGATCTCCTTCAGTTCCGCCGCCAGCGCCACGGTCGAGACCGGATCGGCGGTCGAGCAATCGACGACAACCGAGCCTCTTTTCAGGCCCTCCTTGAGGCCGCCGGGGCCACGGATGATGGCTTCGACCTCGCGCGAGCCGGTGACGCAGATGAAGACGATATCGGATGCCGCTGCCACCTCACGCGAGGTGGCCACTTCCTTCGCACCGCGGCCAGCCAAGTCTTCCGCCGGCTTGCGGTTCTTGCGGCCGAGGAAGGTCAGGCCATAGCCCTTGTCGACGATGTTCTTGGCAATGCCGTGCCCCATCAGGCCAAGGCCGATAAAGCCGATCTTTTCGCTCGCGGCGGTCGTGGTCATGTCTTGAAGTCCTGTTGCGATGATTGATATTGGGCGCCGCCGTCTTGCGGGCGAGGGTGGTTGCAGAATGCCATATTGTCTGACAATACACAGAAATCCTAGGCATTGGAGACGAAAATGACGAAGCGGATCATGTTCACCGGCGGCAGCGGCAAGGCCGGTCGCCATGTCGTGCAATATCTGATCGAACAGGGCTGCCAGGTGCTCAACATCGACACCAAGCCGCTCGACAATCCCAAGGTACGCACGCTGATCACCGACATCACCGACAGCGGCCAGGTGTTCAACGCGCTGTCGAGCTATATGGGTCTGCACGAATTCGACCCGTCGCTGCGCCCGCAGCCGGTCGATGCCGTGGTGCATTTCGCCGCCATACCGCGCATCATGATCACGACCGACAATGAGGTGTTCCGCATCAATGCGATGGGCACCTACAACGTCATCGAGGCGGCGGTGAAACTCGGCATCCCCAAGGTGGTGATCGCGTCCAGCGAGACCACCTATGGCGTGGTGTTCGCCAACGAACCGCGCGACCCCAAATATTTTCCCCTCGATGAAGAATACGACGTCGATCCGATGGACAGCTATGCTCTGTCCAAGGTCGTCAACGAGCACACGGCGCGCGCCTTTGCGCAGCGCAACGGCACCGATATCTATGCCTTGCGCATCGGCAACGTCATCGAGCCGCACGAATATTCGCTGTTTCCGAAGTGGTTTGCCGATCCGGGCTTTCGCAAGCGCATCGCCTGGAGCTATGTCGACGCGCGCGATCTCGGCCAGATCACGCTGCGCGCCGTTGAAACGGACGGGCTCGGCTTCCAGGTGTTCAACGCGGCCAATGACGATACCTCGTCCGACCTGCCGACAGCGGAACTTTTGAAGCGGTTTTACCCCGACGTGCCGGTCAAGGCGGAGCTCGACGAACACGAGACGCTGCTTTCCAACCGCAAAGCCAGGGACATGCTTGGCTTCCGTCCCGAGCACAGCTGGCGCAAATACGTCAAATAGGCCGGCCGGGGGCAAGGTTGCGACCTGATCTGTGCACAGCCGCAGCCTTTGCCGTCAACGCCCCGCCCTTTGCTTGACAGCTTCCGAAATCCGGACTTTGTGGAGGCATGAGGGACGGAAAGCCGAACAAGGGAAAGATGCCTGAAAAGGCGGCATCCGCAGAGCGCCCGGCGACCCTTCGCCGGGCTGACGCGGCCCGGATGCCCGGCACCAGCGTGCATGCGTCACTGGCCAGCGAAATCGGGCTTCGGATTGTGCGCGGCGACTATCCGCCGGGCACCATCCTGCCCAATGAAGCCAAATGGTCTGAAACCTTCAACGTCAGCCGCTCGGCGGTGCGTGAGGCGATCAAGATGCTGATGGCCAAAAGCCTTCTGGCATCACGCCCTAAAATCGGCAGCTGGGTGGAGCCCAGGGAGCGCTGGAACCTGCTCGATCGCGATGTGCTCGCCTGGTACGCGACCGCGCCCGACCGTGAGGTGTTCCTGAAGGCGGTGCAGGAATTCCGCCACATCATCGAGCCGGAAGCGACTGCCTTCGCCGCCATGCGACGCACCGAGGAGCAGATGGCCGAGATCAGCCAGGCCTGCCGCGAGATGGGCGAGGCGTCGAGCCTGCAGGAGCGCACGCGCGCCGACACGCGCTTTCATCTCGCCATCCTGCGCGCCTCCGGCAACGATCTGCTGGTGCCGCTCGGCGTGCTGATCGAATCCGCCTTCGATCATCTGTTCACCTATACGACGCGCGAACTCGACGATCTGCAGCATGCACAGCAACTGCACGAGGCGATCGAGAAGGCCATCCGCCTGCAGCGGCCGGATGCGGCCCGCAACGCGGTGCGCAAGCTGCTCGCCAATACCGACGGCGTCATCAACACCCGGTAGGATGTGCTGATATTCAGGTGAGGCCGGCCTGCAAACGCCGGCTTTCGCGCTTCACGTACTTAAGTACGCTCCGCTCCGGTTCTCGAAACCCAATGTTTTCGGCGCGGCCTGACCTGAATCTCAACACATCCTGCGAGCGCTCAGCCGGCCTGCGAAGTGGCCAGGTGCTGCTTGGTCAGCGCGATCAGCAGCGCCTGGTCGCGCGCGGCGTGCTCGGGGCGGTTGATCACCTCGTCGCCATTGACGATCGCACCCCAGAAGCCGCGCAGTTCCTCGATGAAGGCTTTGCCGTAGCCGGCGCGCAGATCCTTCGCCGACAGTGTGTGGCCGTCCGAGGTCTTCACAGTCAGCCGGGTCGGGTGATGGTTGAGCCAGGGCGAGGGGAATTCGAGCTCAAGGCTGGCATCGTCGAAGAAGAGCGTGATGCGTTCCTTGTAGTCGGCGAGCTTCGGCACGGTGAGATGCGTCATCGTCCACAGCGCCTGGCCGTCGAGCAGTTTTACCGCGCCCTGGCCGCCATCGCCATTGGCGAAGATCTGCGCGCCGACGACCTCGCCATCCGGCACGCTGAGCGCGTCGAGCAGGCCGTGCACGGCATTCACATCGTGAATCAAGGCGGAGCTGTAAGCGCCGGTAAATCCACGGAAAGCCAGATCGGTTATTGGCTGGCCGAGCGCGCGCTCGACCTGTTGTTTCTGCTTGCTTTGAGCTGCGGCAATCAGCTCCTCGGGAATGTCGTTGCCGCGCTTGTAGCGCTGGTGGGCGATGAACGGCCAGGCATCGGGATCGTTGACCTCGACGGAGACGGACCGCAGCGTCTTTGCCGTGCCGGGCAGCGAGGCCAGCGCCAGCCGGTAGCTCGGATCGAAGCGCTTCATATAGCCGACCTGCATGACCTTGCCGGCCTTGTCGCGCGCGGCGATGATCTCGGCGATTTCCGCCGGGGAATAGCAGAGCGGCTTTTCGCAGAAGACATGCAGGCCGCACCCAAGGGCGGCCAGCACCTGCTCGTAATGAAGCGGGTCGGGCGAGCCGATGACGACGGCGTCGAGCTTCTGGCCGAACAGTTGCTCCGGCGTTTCGAAATTGGCGATGCCGTGAACTTCGCTGACATATTCCCGCGAAATCCTTGACGGGTCGGCAACGCCGACCAGTTCGAACAGGTCGCCGAGCTGCAGCAGGTTTGGTATATGCTCGACCTGCGAAATCATGCCGGCGCCGATAACGCCGATGCGTATCCTGCTCATGCTTTTATTACTCTCTGCAAAAGTGTTCCAGGCTCAGGGTGCGGCGGCCGGCCGATTGCCGATCTGCGCCAACAGCCCGGCAATCTCAGCTTCCACCGCCTTCAAATCCTCGCCGCCCGACATGATCGAAATCACCTCGTCGCGCGAGATCTCGGACTTGGCGTATGTGCCGCGATTGCGGCCGCGGTTTAGCAGCGTGAAAGTGTCACCGACAGGGTAGGCGTGGTGGATGTTGTGGCTGATGAAGATCACCGCCAGGCCGCGCATGCGCGCCTCGATGATGAATTTCAGCACCATCGCCGCCTGATGCACGCCGAGCGCCGAGGTCGGCTCGTCGAGGATCAGCACCTTGGCGCCGAAGTGGACCGCGCGCGCGATCGCCACCGATTGGCGCTCGCCGCCCGACAGCGTGCCGACTGCCTGTGTCGGGTCGCGCACGTCGATGCCGATATCGGCCATCGCCTGACGGGCAATTGTGTTGGCGCGCTCCTTGTCGAAGCGCGAGAAGGGCAGGCGACTTCTCGTCGGCTCGCGGCCGAGGAAGAAGTTGCGGGTGATCGACATCAGCGAGATCATGCCGAGGTCCTGGAAGACCGTCGCGACGCCGAGGTCCTGCGCGTCGCGCGGGCTGCGGAAGGTGACGGGCTTGCCGTCGACGAAAATCTCGCCCTTGGTCGGCCGGTGCACGCCCGACAGAACCTTGATCAGCGTCGACTTGCCGGCGCCGTTGTCGCCCAGCAAGCAGTGCACCTCGCCGGGATAGACCTTGATGTCGATATCCTGGAGCGCGCGCACCGAGCCGAAATTGACCGACACACCACGCAATTCCATGGCTGGCTGGATGGCCGGGGACGGGTTCGGGTAGGTCATTTGCCACCTCCGCGTCCGAGCGCCTTGAGGCGGATGTAGTTGTTGACCAGCACGGCCATCAAAATGACGATGCCGAGGAAGACCTTGAACCAGTCGGTGTCGATGCCGGTGTAGAAGATGCCCATCTGCACCAGGCCGAAGATCAGCGCGCCGAACAGCACGCCATAGACGGTGCCATAGCCGCCGGTCAGCAGCACGCCGCCGATGACCGCGGCGATGATCGCCTCGAATTCCTTGAGCAGGCCGCGCGTGGTGTCGGCGGAGCCGGCCTCCATCACCTGGATGGTGGCAAGCAAGGTCGCGGCACAGGCGGTGTAGATGAACAGCGCGATCTTAACCCGGTCGACCGGCACGCCGACATTGCGGGCGGCATTGAGGTCGCCGCCGGTGGCGAAGATCCAGTTGCCGTATTTGGTCTGGGTCAAGACATAGCCGGCAAGCGCTGTCAGTCCGAGCCACCAGACGATCGACATCGGAATGCCGACGACGAAGGGAATGCCGTCGGTGCGGGTGGCGATCCAACCTTGCGTGCCCATCCATTGGAAGAAGCCGGTCAGGAGATGGCCGTTGAACAGGCCCGCGGTTGCCGGGTCCGGCGCGCCGTCGAGGATGTAGGGGATCTGCGTGCGGCCGGTGACGGCGCGGGTGATGCCGATCGACAGGCCGCGCAGGATGTAGAGCGACGCCAGCGTCACGATGAAGGAGGGCAGGCGGGTCTTCACCACGATCAGGCCGTTGACGTAGCCGGTGAGGATGGCGACAGCGAAGGCGCAGGCGATGCCGCCCCACAGCGGCAAGCCCCAGTATTTGACGGTCAGGCCGATGACGACGCCGGCGAAGCCGACCATCGAGCCGACGGAGAGATCGAACTCGCCGGCGATGATGAGAAGGGCTGCGGCCGTGGCGATGATGCCGAGTTCGGCTGCCAGCGTCAGGAAGGTCATCGACCCCTGTAGCGAATAGAGGTTCGACGCACCCGGCAGCAGGGCGAAGATGATGACGGTGGCGATGAGGCCGCCGGCGGCACCGGCTTCGGGCCGGCGCAGCCATTGCGTCAGCCGGCCGGTGCTGGCCAGCCGCTCGTCAGTGCCGGCAGCCCGTTTCGACGTCATGCCGAAACGGTCCTTGCCCAGTACCCCGGGGGCCGGCGCTTCTGGAGGTATCGCGTTGTCTTCCACAACAGCCATTAGGCTCCCCAATCGCTCACTTCGCAATCTCGACCAGAGACGGGGAGCGCATGGCGGCTCCCCGATCCGTTTTGGTCTTGCCTTAGCGGATGCCGTCCTTGGCGAGCGCCAGGATCGCCTTGGCCTTGTCGGGCGAGTCGATGAACAGCGGCCCGGTGTAGGCGTTGTTCTGCGGCCAGAAGCCATGTGTGGCATGCTCGACCAGATAGATCACCGGCAGGTATCCCATCAGATATTGCTGGGCGTCCATGCCGAAGCCCATTTCGCCGGCGACGACGGAATCCAGGACTTCGGGGCTGATGTCGAAGGTGTAGAGCTTGATCTTGCCGAACAGTTCCTTCTGCCGGAAGAACGGGATCAGCGGATTGGCGGCGGTGGCGCCGAGCGCAAACACCGCCTGGGTGTCGGGATGCGCCGACAGATAGGCCTCGGTGCGGCGCTGGATGTCGGCCGGATCGGGCGACACGGTAAGCACCTCGGTGCCGCCGCCTGACGGCTTCAGCCCGTCATTCAACCCCTGGCAGCGCTGGTCGAGGCTGACATTGCCGACCTCGTGGTTGATGCAGACGACTTTGAGCGTGCCTTCCTTGGCCAGCCGCTCGCCGGCCTTCTTGCCGGAATCATATTCGGAGACTGTGCCGACGTAGAGAGAGGTGCCGAGTTCGGCGCCTTCCTTCTCGCCGGAATCCAGAACGACCATCGGAATGTTGGCGGCAAGTCCGGCCTTGACCGATTTACCAAGCGCATTGGCGTCGGCAATGGAGACGGCGATGCCGTCTGGATTGGTGGCGATGGCCGCGTCGAGCAGGCGGGCCTGCTCGACCACGTCGAACACTTGCGGCGCATAATATTCGACCTTGGCGCCGGTGAGCGCCGCCGCATCGTCGACGCCGCGCTTGACCACCGACCAGTAGGGATCGGAGGCCGAGCCATGCACCACGAAGGTGATGCGGACATCCTTCGGGTCCTTCAGGCCCGCGGCTTGCACGACATCCGCCAGCATACTCATCGAGACAAGCGCGCCGAGCGCCAGTTTCAGAACAGTCTTCATGTCATTCTCCCATTGTCGTTGCAGTTCCAATTCCCTCTTTGCGCCTCGGCCGACCGGATCGGCTTACGGTGCTGCCCGGGTGGCCGCTTTGCGGGCCTTTGCCGATGTCGATGCCCCGAGCCGTGCACGAAGCTCCTCGCGCAGCGGCTTCATGCCGATGATGTCGATGTCCTGCACGCCGAGCCAGTCGCGAAAACCCTGGTCCCGGAAGAGTTCATATTCCTCGGTGCGGACATAGGCGGAGCGCGGCTCGATCAGTTCGAGCTCGCCCGGCGCGTTGAAGTGCAGGCAAAAGAAGGTCAGGCCTTCGCGCACCCCTTCGACCAATGCCTTGTAGGCGGGCTCTATCGGCTTGGAGCGTGGACGGCCCCAGGTCGTCTGAATGGCGGCGTCGAAGATGACAAAGCCCTTAGCGCGGGCTTCAGTGACGCCGCGCTGGAACGCCGCTTCGGTGACGCCGACGAGATTGTCGTTGGGCGAATAGGCCGACAGCGTTTTGGTCAACAGCACCGGCAGCCGATATTCCAGGCCGAGCTTGATGTAGACGTCGCAAAACTCGGGCGACAGCGCTGCCCCCATATGGGCATCAAGATGAGTGACGTCGATGCCGGCGCGGTAGGCGGTGTCGATCTGGGCGCGAAGCTCGGTTTCCACCGCTTGCGGTGCTGCCTTGCGGCGGGTGGTCGCGACATCGGGCCAGAAATAGCCGAACTCGTCCGTCAGGCCGGCCGCGCGCGACGGCGACGTCAGCGGCCGCCATTTGTAGTGCTGCTTTTCGCTGTTCAGCGTCAGGTGGACGCCGAGATCGAGCCGCGGATTGGCGGCTGCCGCTTCGGCCATCTCAGGGAACCATGGGCACGGCACCATCACGGCGCCGGAGCTGCAGGCGCCCAATGCGGTCAGTTCGAGGAAGGCGCTGTTGGCGCCATGGCACATGCCGACATCGTCTTCATGCAGGACGAGCTGTCGCGTCATGGACGGCCACCGTTTTGCCGGCCACCATCTTGCCGGCCACCATCTTGCGGGCCACCATCTTGCCGGCACGCCGGTTTCGAGGGTCTTCCAAAGTGTGTCCCGTGCTGCATGGAACCGACCGTTTGCCCAACTGGACGCGATGGAACGCCCAATGCGGGCTTTCCGACAGGGCCACTTCGACGAATTCGGATGGGTACGATTTTTCCGCGGGCCTGCGTTCTGGAATGCCGATTTCATTCGCTATGCCCACAGTCGGCGCTAAACGCCGCTCCGACGTGAGCAGGATGGCTTGGTCAGATCGCAGCGGAGTGGTTCTTTCAAACAGCGGCCGCAGGCGTACTGCTTTCATACCATCAGCGATGTGGGAGACTTGCCATGTACACTGCCGGCGAAGAAGAGATCGAAGCCATTGCCAGGGTGATCCGCTCGGGTGCGCTGTTTCGCTATGGCAAGAACAGCGAGTGCAACCGCTTCGAGGCGCGCTATGCAAGGCATCTCGGCGTCGAGCATTTCGCGCTTGCCGCCAGCGGCACCTATGGGCTCGCCGCCGGCCTGATCGGCCTCGGCATCGGCCCGGGCGATGAGGTGCTGGTGCCGGCGCACACCTATATGGCGACCGCCACAGCAGTGCTGTCGGTCGGCGCCATTCCGGTCATTGTCGATATCGACGAGAGCCTGACCATCGACCCGGCCGCTCTGCGCGACGCCATCGGCCCGCGCACCAAGGCGGTCATCCCGGTACATATGTGGGGTGCGGCCTGCAACATGAACGCCATCATGGACATCGCTAAAAAACGCGGTCTGCTCGTGCTGGAAGATGTCTGCCAGGGCATTGGCGGCGGCTATGAGGGCAGGAAGCTCGGCTCCATCGGCCATGCCGGCGCCTACTCCTTCAACTACTTCAAGAACATCACGTCGGGCGAGGGCGGCGGCATCGCCACCAGCGATCCGAAAGTGGCCGAGCGCGCGCGCTGCGCCATCGACCCCTGCCACTTCTACTGGCAGGGCCGCAGCGACAGCATCAAGCCGTTCGCCGGCATCGGCGCGCGCGCCTCGGAATTGATGGGCGCGATGCTCAATGTCCAGCTCGACCGTCTGGACGGCATCATCGAGGCGATGCGGGCGGAGAAGAAGAAGGTGCTGGCCGGCACGCGCCATCTCGGCAATCTCGGCCTGACGCCGTCGCCGATGAACAGCCCCGACGACGATTGCGCGGCACAGGCAATGTATCTGCTGCCCAGCGAACAGGCGGCGCAGACTTTTTCGAAGACCATTCCGAGCGTCATTGCCGGCCAGACCGGCCGCCACAATTTCACCCAGTGGGACCAGGTGCTGATGCATGAGGGCGCGCATCATCCGGCGCTCAATCCGTACACGCTGCCGGAAAACAAGGGCCTGCGGCTGACCTATGCCGACGACCTCGGCAAGGGTTCTCTCGACATCCTCAACCGCACGGTGATGATCGCGATGAATCCGGCGCATGGCGACGCCGACATCGACGACATGATCCATAACATCGATGCGGCGGCCCGTGTGGCGCTGGAGAATGCCTCGCTGGACGATGTCGAGGTGCGCAAGGCAGCGCCCGTCGATCTGCAGAAATTCGATAGTGTGAATTGAAGCGCTCAGCGCTGGATCGGCCTATTGCCGGTCCAGCCGCATGAAGGCAGCGCGCAACGCCAGCACCGCGCGCAGGATCTGGCGTTCGTCCATCGCGGCATAGCCGAGCAGCAGGCCGTGTTCCGGCTCGCTCGAATGGTAGTTGATCGAGATGCCCTGCACGTCGAGGCCCTCCTTGACGGCAGCGGCGACGACGTCACTGTCCTTGTAGGGTCGGACAAAACTGGCCAGCAGTTGCATGCCGGAATCGTTCTCGGTCACTGTCAGCCATTCGGCCAGATGCTCCTGGCACAGCTTGACGAAATTGGCTTGCCGGCGCGCATAAAGGCGGCGCATGCGTTTCAGATGTGTGGCGAAATAGCCTTGCGTGATGAAGTCGTTGACCGTCGCCTGCAGGATCAGCGGCGCGAACTGGCCGGTGATCGAGACGGCACGGTCGAAGGGCACGGACAGTTCGCGGGGTACGATGAGATAGCCGATGCGCAGCGCCGGGATCAGCGTCTTGCCGAAGGAACCAATATAGACGACGCGGTCGGCATGATCGAGGCCGCGCAGCGCCGGCACCGGCCGGCCGCGATAACGATATTCGCCGTCATAATCGTCCTCGACGATCCAGGCGCCGTGGCGTTCCGCGATGTCAAGCAGCTGCAGTCGTTCCTCGATGCGCATGATGGTGCCGAACGGCCACTGGCAGGATGGCGTCACATAGATGAGGCGCGGCGGCGGCAGCTCTGGGTCTGCGAGATGCCATCCAAGGCGATCGACCTTCAAGGGCGCAAGCTGCGCGCCGCTGGCGAGAAAGGCGCTCTTGGCGCCGAGATAGCCGGGCTCCTCCATCCAGACATGATCGCCTTCGTCCATCAGCACGCGCGAAGCGAGGTCGAGTGCCGCCTGCGCGCCGGTGACGATGATGACCTGGTCGGCGGTGCAGTTGATGCCGCGCGACAGGCTGATGGTCGAGGCGATGGCCCGGCGCAGGCCGGGATGGCCGGCAAAGGAGATATAGCCGAGCAAGTTCTCGTCGCGGCTGCGGGCATTGCGCACCAGAAGGCTCGACCAGATGGTGAAGGGGAAGGACGCGGTTTCCGGCACGCCGGGATGGAAGTTGATGACGCCGGCATTGCGCGGCGGCTGCGGGCCGTTGACGATGGTCTGGCCACGCCGCGAAAGTTTTTGCGGGGCGGCGAGGCCGGCGCGCAGCGCGGCCGGCGGGCGTTTCTGCTGGATCGGCGCCACCCAGGTGCCGGACCCGGCGCGCGCCTCGATAAAACCTTCGGCGAGCAGCTGGTCGTAGGCGGCGATCACCGTGTTGCGGCCGACCTTGAGATCCTCGGCCAGCGAGCGTGTCGAAGGAAGCAGCGTGTTCTGCTGGATCTGGCCGTCGAGGATGAAGCGCCGCAAGGCGCCATAGATCTGTCGGTGCATCGGTTCGTCCGAGCCGCGGTCGACCGACATGATGTCGAGGGAAAGGCGCATATGGTCGGCCAAGCTAGTCTCCGACGAGCCTGGCTGCGCGCGCGATCTTTTCTTCGTTAAGCAGGCAGACGGTCTCGAGCACCAGCCGTCTGGTTGCGGGACGGACCTCACGGCTGTTCTTCAGCGCGCGGTGAACGGTTGCCGCGCCGAGTTCCGCCTTCTCGGCGATCTCACGGATGGTGCAAAGCCGTTCCATGCCGAGTGCCGCCTCGAATGCCATGTCGCTCCTCCATCCGCATCAAGGCATGCCTCGTCGCCAGCCTCAAGCTGGAAACGCCGGGCCGGCAACTCGGGGGCAAAAATTTCGATGCCAAGAGCTGTGCGATCCGCGCCGCCAAGGGAGGGCGGCGGCGCGGATCGCCGGGCGCTTTCGCGTCGCTACCCCTACCGAGGCGCGCGCCCAACCGGCCCAACCACCAGCCCCCCGGCGGTGGTTAGGCCAAGTCTCGTATCGCGACGTCGAACCCGGCTGCGCAGGCCGTTTTGAGAAGCGAAGCGTAACCTTTCGTGGCATAGGTCAAGGGGTGTGCCTTGGCCGGATCCTGCTCGGCCTCAACGACGATCCAGCCTTCGAAGCCATGGCTGGCCAGAGGCTGCAGCAGCGACAGGAAATCGACGGAGCCATCGCCGGGCACGGTGAAGATTCCTTCCATCACTGCCGCCATGAAACTCATGTCCTCGCGCCGTGCCTTCTCCAGCACGGCCGCGCGGACGTCCTTGCAATGGAAATGCACGATGCGGTCGAGATGCCGGTTCAGGAGGGAGGCCGGGTCGCCGCCTGAGAACAGACAATGGCCGGTATCGAACAGCAGGCCGACGCTCTTGCCGGTTGCCGCCATCAGCCTGTCGACCTCGTCATCGCTCTCGACGATGGTGCCCATATGGTGATGGAAAGCCATGCCGACGCCGAAGGCAGCCATGCGGTCGGCGAGTTCGGTCAGCTTCTCGCCATAGGCAGTCCATTCGCCGTCAGCGAGGCGCGGACGCTGTGAGACCGGCGCGAAAATGCCGTCATGACGGCCGCGCGAGGTGTCGGCATAGACGACGACCTTGGCGCCGAGGTCGCGCAGCAGGGTCAGATGCGAGGTGATGGCGGCGAATTCCTCGTCGACCGTGCGGTCCAGAATGCGGCCGTCATACCAGCCGGAGACGAGCTCCAGTCCGTAAGAAGACAGGATCGGTCCAAGCTCGTCGCTTCGCCTGGGGAATTTGCCGCCGAGTTCGGTGCCGCGATAGCCGGCCTGCCTGGTTTCCGACAGACATGTCGCGAGCGGCGTATCGCCGCCGAGTGCGGGAACATCGTCATTGCTCCAGGTGATGGGATTGATGCCGATCTTGACCGTCATGCCGCTACTTCAAAGGCTCGGGGAACCACAAAGCCGAGGCCGGCAAACTGAGGGGAAAGAGGACCTGTCACTAGGTCCAGTTGAGGTGAATTTGGCAGAACCAATCGGGAGCGCTAAAAGCGCTTCCCGTTTGAACGGACTAAGTCGACGCGCTTTATGTCTTCGTTTTATGCATGTCGTTGTCTCAAAACCGGCGCCACTTTTGAGCGACATGCATTAATCCTGCTGCGGCCTTCCGAAGGCCGCGCGCAGTTCGTCCTGGGCGTCCTCGAGCACTTTCCGGCGCGCCTGCGGCAGGTTCTTGCCGGCGCGGTTGATGTAAAAATTCAGCATCGACATGGCCGACTGAAACGGCTCGGCCTTGCGGCGGTCGCTGTGCTCGGCCGAGCGCTTGAGCGAGGCCGCGATCTTCCTGGCGTCGTCGGCTTCGAAGATGTGGTCCTCGAGGTCCATCGCATCGCTGTGCTCGGTCACCTCGGCCGACCATTGCTTTTTCGCGGTCATGACAAACTCCTTCCTGTCGCAAAAACTCGGGCAGGCCGCCGCCGGTTCCCGAGAAAGTCGCCGGGCCGCTGGAGCCACGGATCATGGCCCTGTGGCGCTGCCCGTCGCGGTGAATGCGCCGATAGTGGCGACACAACGGTCGACTTCCCAGGACCGTAGACAGGAAACGCCTTGACCCCGATCGTCGCCAATCAGGCGGATAGCCCCGGCATCGACAGCAGCTACGCCTGGATGCGGCTTGCCATCTCCATGCTGCTGGCGACGATCGGTGCGGTCGGCATGTGGGCCGTCGTCGTCGTGCTGCCGGCCGTGCAGGCCGAGTTCGGCGTTGACCGCGCCGCGGCATCGATGCCCTACACCGCAACCATGGTCGGCTTCGCCGCCGGCAATGTGCTGGTTGGCCGCGCGGTCGATCGCATGGGGTATTGGATCCCGGCACTGCTATCCTCGGTGGCTCTCGCCGCCGGCCTGCTGCTCGCCGCGTTGTCGACCTCTATCCTGCAATTCACCCTTGCCCAGGGCGTGCTGATTGGTGTCGGCACATCGGTGATCTTCGGGCCGCTGATCGCCGACATCTCGCACTGGTTCAACCGTCGGCGCGGCGTCGCCGTCACGGCGGCGGCGGCTGGCAACTATCTCGCCGGAGCGCTCTGGCCAACCATCATGCCGACACTGATCAAGGCGGAAGGCTGGCGCTTCACCTATGCCGGCATCGGTGTCTTCTGCCTGGTCACCATGGTGCCACTGGTGCTGTTGTTGCGGCGCGCTGCTCCGGCGGCGGCTGCCGCCGGTTCACCCGGAAGCCGGCCAGTGCAGTCGATTTCGCTGTCGCCGGCGGCGTTACAGGTGCTGCTGATCGTTGCCGGTCTCGGCTGCTGCGTGGCGATGTCGATGCCGCAGGTGCACATCGTCGCCTATTGCATGGATCTTGGCTACGGCATTGCGCATGGCGCCGACATGCTGTCGATCATGATGGCGGCGGGCGTCGTCAGCCGGCTCGCCTCCGGCTTTGTCGCCGACCGCATCGGCGGCGTGAAAACCCTGCTTATCGGTTCCGTGCTGCAATGCCTGTCGCTTTTGTTTTACATCCCGTTCGACGGGCTTGCCTCGCTCTATGTCGTGTCGCTGGTGTTCGGCCTGTCGCAAGGCGGCATCGTGCCTTGCTATGCCATCATCGTGCGCGAATACCTGCCCGCCAGGGAGGCCGGCCAGCGTATCGGCATCGTCATGATGGCGACCATCTTCGGCATGGCGATCGGTGGCTGGATGTCGGGCTGGATCTACGACCTGACCGGCTCCTACGCCGCCGCGTTCCTCAACGGGATCGCGTGGAACTTGCTGAACATAGTGGCGATCGGGCTGCTGCTGTGGAAAGCAAAACGCAGTGCTGCCCTGATGGCTTAGGAAGGCAGGATTGCCCTGTTGCTTGACAAGGGCGATTGGCTGCGCGACGCCAGCAGGCGAGTGGGTGCGGCAGCAGCCGGTTGGCATGGTGGCGGTGGAAAAGCTGAACATGGTTTCGCAAGGGCGCAGCGGCCGGGGCCCGGCACGTGGAGGATGTCCATGACCAAGCCGCGCTCGCGTCGTGGGGGCGGCCGCCCGACCCTATCAGATGTGGCGCGCAAGGCCGGCGTCGGCGCCATCACCGTGTCGCGGGCGCTGCGCGAACCGGAACGCGTCAGCCAAGATCTGCGGCGCCAGATCCAGGCCGCCGTCGACGAACTCGGTTATGTCCCGGATCCCAATGCACGGGCGCTGGCCTCGGCGCGCGCCGATGTGTTCGGCGTGCTGGTGCCGTCGCTGACCAACAACGTCTTCGCAGAAGTGGTGCGCGGCATCTATGACAGCCTGTCGGACGGCCCGTTCCGCGTCCAGCTCGGCAACACCCATTATTCCGGCCTCGAGGAGGAGCGCCTGCTGCAGGTGTTCGCACCGCAGCGCCCGGCGGCGCTGATCGTGGCCGGCATCGACCAGACGCCGACCTCGCGAAAGCTGCTGGAGAGCGCGGGCTGCCCGGTGGTGCAGGTGATGGAGACCGGGCCCGATCCGGTCGACATGCTGGTCGGCTTCTCGCATTTCGACGGCGGCCGCACCGCGACCGAGCATCTGATCGAGGCGGGCTACCGGCGGATCGGCTTCATCGGCGCACGCATGGACCCGCGCTCGCAGCGGCGGCTTGCCGGCTATCGCGCGGCAATGGAGAAGGCCGGCCTGTTCGACCCGCGGCTGGTCACCACCACGCCGCTACTGTCCAGCGTGACGCTCGGCCGCGAGCTGCTTCGCGATGCGCTGGCCAAGATGCCGGCGCTCGACGGCGTCTTCTGCAACAATGACGACATCGCGCTCGGCGTTTTGTTCGAATGCCATAGCGCCGCGCTCAACGTGCCGAAAACAATCGGCATTGTCGGCTTCAACGACCTCGAAATGATGCAGGCGGCGTTCCCGCCGCTCACCAGTATCCGCACCCCTCGCTATGAAATCGGCCGTCGGTCTGTCGCCATGGCGCTGGCGGCGATCGCAGGACGAAGGCCTGAGCAGCGGGTCGTCGATCTTGGTTTCGAACTCAAGCCCCGCGAGAGCACCGCACGTTGAACACGCTTTGGCCGGCCTCAGCAAATGGTGCTTTACACAACGTCATGGTAGCGCTACCATTTTCGTCGGGCAGACGTTTTGATGAAAGGCCGCCCCTGTTTATTATACATAAGCAACAGCTCATGCTTGTTTATTATGTATAATATGCTAGTTTCGTTTCTCGCCTGTGAAGCGGCGAGGGGGAGGGGATCGGGCCGGCTTCGGGCCCTTGAGACGTGGCGCCGGCCAGGCTGGAGGGCCTTCGGCAGGCGTGGAAAACACACCACGACAAACAGCATCAAATTAACAAGCAGCAGCAAATAAAACTACAACTGGGAGGAATATCGATGATCAAGTCACTTGTTGGTGGCATCGTTGCCGCCACTGCATTCGTCATGCTGAGTTCGTCGGCCATGGCCGACCCGGAAGTTGTCAAGGGCCCGTCGGCTGAGCCGGATTGCTTTGCGCCCTGGGCGGCCGATACGCAGTTCTTCAAGTTCCCCAAGAAAGACGGCCCATACCGCATCGCGCTCGCCAATGGCTATATCGCCAACACCTGGCGCATCCAGATGGTGCAGACCGCCAAGGCCTATGCGGCCCAGCCGGAGGTCGCTGCGAAACTGAAGGAATTCAAGGTCGTCTCGACCGGCGAGGACGTGCCGGCTCAGATTTCGGCGATCAACAACTTCATCGATTCCGGCTATGACGCGATCGTCGTCAACGCCCAGAACCCGACCGCTTTCGGGCCGGTCATCAAGCGCGCCAAGGAAGCTGGCGTCATCCTCGTCGCCTTCGACAATATTCTCGATACCAAGGACGCCATCAACGTCAATGTCGACCAGAAGGGCCTTGGCGAATTGTGGGGCAAATGGCTGGTCGGCCATGTGCCGAATGGCGGCAAGGTGCTCGAAGTGCGCGGCGTTGCCGGGACTTCCGTCGACACCGACCGTCACAACGGAATCCATGAAGCGCTCGATGCCTCCGGCAAGAAATGGGAGGTCACCGAGGTGGTCGGCAAATGGGACGACGGCGTGGCACAGAAGGCTACGGCCGACGCCATTGCCACCAACGGTCCGTTCGACGGAATCACCGGGCAAGGCGGCGACACCGGCATCGTGCAGGCGATGATCGATGCCAAGCATGCTTTCGTGCCGTTCGGCGGCGAGACCGAGAACGGTTTCCGCAAGTTCTGCGCGGCACATGCCGGCGACGGGCTGAAATGCTCATCGGCCGGCACCGGTCCGGCGCAGGTCGCGGTCGCCATCAAGACGGCCATTGCCGCGCTCGAAGGCAACGTCGTTCCGCAAGCAGTGAAACTGCCACTGGCGATCGTCGAGGATCCGAACTTCAAGGCCGGTCAGGATTTCTTCCCCGACCAGTCCGACAATTTCTTCGTCGGCAATTCCTTCCCGACCTGCGGCATCAATTTCACCGCGCAGGAAATCATGGGCCAGACCAAAGCTGACCAATAGGGCTGACCAATAGGCGGCATATCCGGCGCCGCGGGATCTCCGCGGCGCCGGCCACTCGATATCCCTTGAAGTCAAACTGCCTCGGGAGGGCCGATGGACGGTGCGGTTCCGCTCTTCCGGATGGAAGGCATATCCAAGCGCTATGGTGGCGTGCGGGCGCTGGAAAAGGCCGAGCTTTCGGTCTCGTCCGGTAGCATCCACGCCATTCTCGGCGAAAACGGCGCCGGCAAATCGACGCTGATCAAGGTCATGGCGGGCGTCGTCGCGCCCGACGAAGGCCGCATGATGCTGAACGGCAGCGAGGTGACGTTCGCTTCGCCTGCTGCTGCAAACAAGTCCGGCATCGTCTGCATCTTCCAGGAGCTGTCGCTGGTTCCCGAACTCAGCGTTGCCGACAACATCGTCATCTCCGATCCGCCGAAGCGTTTCGGCATGATCGACCGCAAGGCGCAGCGCCGCATTGCCGAGGATGCGCTGGCACGCGCAGGTGCGGCCGACATCCATCCATTGGCGCTGGTCAAGGATCTTCCGCTTTCAAGAAGACAGATGGTCGAGATCGCCAAGGCATTGGCCAGGAAGCCGCGCATCCTGATCCTCGACGAGGCGACCTCGGCGCTGACCGCGACGGACGTCGCCAGGATATTCAGCGTGCTCAAGCGATTGCGCTCGGAAGGGCTGGCGCTGCTTTACATTTCGCACCGCATGAACGAGATCGCCGAGCTTGCCGACCACTGCACGGTGTTTCGCAACGGCCGCAATGTCGCCAGCTACAAGGCAGGCACAAAGAGCGACAACGAAGTCGTCGAACTGATGATCGGGCGCGAATACAGCCATATTTTCCCGCCGAAACCCGCGCGCGCCGCAGCCGCCGCCGTTCCTGTGCTGGAGGCGCGCAAGCTGTCCTGGACGGACCGGCTGGACAATGTCTCGCTGAAGGTCGGGGCAGGCGAGGTCGTCGGCCTTGGCGGCCTGGACGGCCAGGGCCAGCGCGAATTGCTGCTTGCCTTTTTCGGTGTGCTGCGCGGCCTCGGCGGACAGATCCTTATCGACGGCAAGCCTGTTTCGATCGCCAGCCCGCAAGCGGCGCGCGACGATCGCATCGGCATGGCGCTGATCCCGGAGGACCGCAAGACCGAAGGCCTGATGCTGCCGATGACGGTGCGCGAGAACCTCTCCTTTGCCGCCCTAGACCGGCTGTCCAAGGCCGGCATCATCGACCGCGCCGCCGAACAGCGGCTGATCGACGACATGGTCGGGCTGCTGGCGATCAAGACGGCCGGCCTCGACATTCCGGTCGGTGCGCTGTCGGGGGGCAACCAGCAGAAGGTGGTCATCGCCAAATGGCTGATGCGCCAGCCGCGTATCATCCTGCTCAACGATCCGACGCGCGGCATCGACGTCGGCACCAAGCAGGAACTCTATCAACTGATGCGCAAGCTGGCGGATGCGGGGGCGGCGATCCTGTTCTATTCGACCGACTATGACGAACTGATCGGCTGCTGCGACCGCGTGCTGGTGCTCTATGACGGCGCGGTCAAGCGCGAGCTGGTCGGGGCCGAGATCACCGAGCGGGCGCTCATTGCAAGCGCGCTCAACATCCACGGCGATGACGGCGGCGCAAGAGACGATGCCGGCGCAAGACAGGGAGCGGACGCGTGAAAGAGTGGCGCTACTGGCTGGCCGAGCAGCGCGGAACACTGATGGCACTCGGCATATTCATTGTCATGTTCGTCATCTACACCTCGAACCATCCGGCGGGCTTCACCGCCAATGTCGTGCAGACGGCGTCGAACAAGGGCGTGCTGCTCGCCTTCGTCGCCATGGCGCAGACACTCGTCGTGATCACCGCCGGCATCGACCTCTCCGTCGGCATGATCTTCACGCTGACCAATTGCCTCGCCTCCTGGCTGGTCATCGGCACCGGCCTCGAGACCGCTTTCGGCGTCATCGCCGTGCTCGGCACCGGGCTCCTTTGCGGGGCGATCAACGGCGCCATCGTCATCTACGGCCGCCTGCAGCCGATCGTCGCCACGATCGCCACGGGTGCGGTCTATTTCGGCATCGCGCTGCTGCTGAGGCCGTTTCCCGGCGGTTCGGTCAACGAAGGTCTCGCCGACGCGCTGACCGGGCGCCTGTTCGGCGTAGTGCCGGCCAGTCTTATCGCGCTGCTCGCCGTCGTGCTAATCGTCTGGGTGCCGTTCAGCCGCTCGGTGCTCGGGCGCGCGGCTTATGCGGCCGGCTCGTCGGAGACGGCGGCCTACATGTCCGGTGTGCCGATAAGGCGCGGCAAGTTCGCTGCCTACGCGCTCGCAGGCCTGTTGGCCGCGATCGGCGGACTGTTCCTGACCTTCTTCACCTATACGGGCGATGCAGCCTATGCCAGCGGCAACGCCTATACGCTGTTTTCAATCGCCGCGGTGGTGCTGGGCGGCGTCTCGCTGTTCGGCGGCAAAGGCGGCGCCATCGGCGCCATCTTCGGCGCGCTGGCCTTCCGCACCATCGGCGACCTGTTGTTCGTGTTCGATTTCGACCCGCTATGGCAGCCACTGTTCCAGGGCGTTATCCTGCTGGTTGCGGTCAGCCTCGGCGCCTTCGCACTGTTTCGGGTCCGCAACCGGCTGGAGTGGTTCCTGTGAGCGAAACGACGTTGGGCGGCATCGCCGGCCGCATGCCGAAATTCATCCGCCGCGCCGATCCGGCGGTGCTGACGGCCTTCGCCTGCATCGTGCTGTTGCTGTTCCTAGGCAGCCTCTATTCCAGGAGCTTTCTGTCGCCTGAATATCTCTTGCAGCAGCTCAAGGTGGCCTCGTTCCTCGGCGTCATCGCCACAGGCATGATGCTGGTCATCCTGCTAGGCCAGATCGACCTGTCGGTGCCGTGGGCGGTGGCGGCGGGCGCGATGATGGCGTGTGCGGCTGCGGCCTATGGCCCGATCGGTGTGGCGCTGGCCATCCCGTTCGGCATCTTTTGCGGGGTGCTGATCGGCATCGTCAACGGCTTTGGCGTCGCTTATCTGCGCATACCCTCGATGATCATCACGCTCGCCACCAACGCTGTCGCGCAAGGGCTCATGGTCGTTTATACCGGCGGCTACTCGCCACAGGATTCGGCCACCGGCGCCATGCGCTATCTTGCGACAGGTTTTACCATTCCTGGCGTGCCTAACGCCGTCATCATCTGGGCGCTGATTGGTGCCGCGATGGTGTTCGTGCTGTCCCGCACCAGCTTCGGCCGCACCGTCTACGGCATCGGCAACCGCGAGCGTGCCGCCTACCTCTCCGGCATCGATACAAGGCGCGTGGTGATGATCGCCTTCGCTATCTCAGGCGGGCTGTCCGCCTTTGGCGGGGTGCTTCTCGCCGGCTATGCCTCCAAGGCGGCGCAATCGATGGGCGATGCCTATCTCTTGCCGTCGATCGCCGCCGTGGTTCTGGGCGGCACCTCGATCCTGGGTGGCCGCGGCTCCTATCTCGGCACCGTCGCCGGTGTCATCCTGATTACGCTCCTGCAGTCCATCCTCTCGGTCATGCAGATGCCGGAGGCGGGGCGGCAGATCGTCTATGGCCTGGTCATCGTTGCCATGCTCCTGCTCTACGGCCGCGCGCCGGCAAGCCGCTGACCGTGGACGAAAAGACGGCACAGGCGCCAATGGGCGCTACCGGCTCAGTGCCTCGGGCCATTGTGGTGATGGGCGTCGCCGGCTGCGGAAAGTCGGCTGTCGGCAAAGCATTGGCAGCAGAGGAAGGGGCCGTCTTTGTCGAAGGCGACAGGCTGCACCCGCCCGAAAACGTCGCCCGCATGGCGAGCGGTGAGCCGCTCACAGATCAACTGCGTGAGGGCTGGCTCGATGCCATTGGCGAGCGGATCGCGGACCTGACCGGCAGCGGCCAAAGCGTGGTTGCCGCCTGCTCGGCGCTGAAGCGCAGCTACCGCGATCGTCTGCGCGGCTTCCGCCGGGACATCGTTTTCATCTATCTGAAGATCGATCCCGCTACCGCCAAGCAGCGTGTCGCCAGCCGCAAGGGGCATTTCATGCCGGCAAGCCTGGTCGAAAGCCAGTTCGCCATCCTTGAACCGCCTGGCGCCGACGAGCGGGCGCTGACGGCCGACGCCACACTTCCAGTGGCTGAAATCGTCACCGCCGTTGCCAGCCTGCTGGCCGGCGCAAAATCATGAACCACCCTCGTCGGGCAAGGCGGTTTCCGGCCGTTCGGTGAACCGGTCATGGCCTGACCAGACCATCATTTGCTCGGGATAGAGTTTCAGCGCCTCCAGCAAGCGGTCGCGCTTGAGCAATATGTACTCGGCCTGAAGCGCCATGTTCTTGGCGCCGCCGGCTCTGGTCGCGGGCTCGCCGGCCTCTGCCAGGGCCGGCACCAGTTCGGGACTTAGGACGGCGCGGTATTGGCGGAACGGATCGGTCTCGAAGGTCGACATGGAAAACAGCGCCGCCTTGCCTCTGGCAGCGAAATTCGTCGGCGCCGAAGCCAGGTGGGTCCAGCCGCTCTCGCCAAGGCCGACTTCGGTGAATGTCGAGCCGGCATGCACCGTGTTGGTCACCAACACCACGCCGTTGCTGCCAAGGATCTTCTGGATCCGGCCGGTGACCTGGTAGGCGTCGCTGCGGTCGAACACGATCCGGCTTTTCAGGAAACGGTTCTCGACCCGAACCATCGGCGGGTTCAGGAAGCGCAAGCCGAAGGTCGAATCGGATATGCCGTGAGCCCTGACGCTGAGCTGGTGTGTCTCGATGCCGGCTTCATGGAGAGCGCGTTTGCCGATGATGGTCTGGGTCGTGAACTGATCGCACCAGATGATAGCGCCGTGGCCGCGCTTCAGCGCCGCTTGCAGGCCTTCCAGGCCCTCCAGCCGGATATCAGGTGACCAGCGGCGACCGATGAGATGCGCGGCAAGTAGCAAACGCCGGCGGTGGTTGGCGCAGAGCAAGGCCCTGAACTGCCTTTGCGCATCGATGCCATTGCCGAGCACGGCGCGCGTCGCGGCGGCGTAGCGCACGAAATCCTTGCGGATATGGCGCTTCAGGCGCAGCCCCGATACGCGGCTGCAGATCGCGGCCCACCAATTGACCGGTAGCAATGCCGCGACCCCGAGATAAAAGGCGGCCAGCAGCAGCTCGCGGAGATCCCTGTTGTTGAAGGTGCGCAACTTGCCGGCGCGGACCTGCTTGCGGCTGAAGAAGCGGACATGCTCGGCGCGTTCGGGCACCAGGATGTCGGCGATGATTTCCGTATGATAAATGACGGCGGAAGATGGTGTCCGGTCGGCTTTCCGGGATTTTCCCAACCACGGCAGCCTCATCCGATCGGTGTCCACCTGTTCTTGCGTGCGTCCGGAAATCGCTTTACTGCGTCTGCCACGGGCGCGCAATCGGCGCCGGCAAGGCCATGGTGAACGCCATTCAGGGTTCGAACTTGAAACAGGCCCTATCGGTAGCACTTCCCCAACTGGCGCCCTGGCAGCCGGCTGCGGTGGCGCTGATGGCGCCGGACCGGCCATCCCTCAGCTTTGCCGGCCTCGTCAATCTTGTCGACAAGCTCTGCGGCGATCTCGCCAGGCGTGGCGTTGCCCGCGGCACGGCCGTCGGCATCGTCTTGCCCAACGGCCCGGAAATGGCGGCCTGTTTCCTGGCGGTCTCGGCGTTGGCGACGGCGGCGCCGCTCAATCCGGCTTACGGCGAAGACGAATTCCGCTTCTATCTCGGCGATCTCGATGTGAAGCTGCTGCTGTGCGGACAAGGCATGGGCGATGCCGCGCGCAACGCCGCAAAGGGGCACGGCATTGCGGTGCTCGACGTCGTCGTGACTGACGGCGCCAAGGCCGGCGAGTTTCTGCTGGCGGGCGACGCCGAGGTGGAGGCTGCCAGCGAGGCTCGCCTCGACGATATGCAGCTCAACGGGCCGGACGATTTCGCGCTGGTCCTGCACACGTCGGGAACCACGGCGCGACCGAAGATCGTCGGCTTGCGGCAGCGCAATCTGCAGGCATCAATGGCCAACATCGCCCGCACCTTGGCGCTTTCGGCAGACGATATCTGTCTCAACGTGATGCCGCTGTTCCACATTCACGGGCTGATGGCGGCGCTCAGCGCACAGCTGGCAGTCGGCGGCGCTGTTGTCTGCACGCCGGGCTTCAACCCGCTCAAATTCTACGGCTGGCTGGGCGATTTCCGGCCGAGCTGGTACAGCGCGGTGCCGACCATGCATCAGGCGATCCTGGCGCGCGCCGCCCGCAATGGCGAAACCATCGCGGCTGCGCGGCTGCGCTTCATCCGCTCGTCTTCGGCAGCGCTTCCCGACACCGTGTTCCGCGACCTCGAGCGCGTCTTCGGCTGTCCGGTGGTCGAGGCCTATGGCATGACCGAGGCGGCGCACCAGATGACATCCAACGGCCTGCCGCCGGCGCGCCGCAAGCCAGGCTCGGTCGGCCTGCCTGCGGGTCCGCAGCTGACGATCCTGGACGACAAGGGGACGATCCTGCCGGCGGGTGAAAAGG
Source organism: Mesorhizobium sp. C432A (assembly GCF_030323145.1). Taxonomy (NCBI): domain Bacteria; kingdom Pseudomonadati; phylum Pseudomonadota; class Alphaproteobacteria; order Hyphomicrobiales; family Phyllobacteriaceae; genus Mesorhizobium; species Mesorhizobium sp. C432A. The sequence goes on from NZ_CP100470.1 coordinate 3,169,340, forward strand.
GCGAGATCGCGGTGCGCGGCGCCAACATTCATGATGGCTATCTCAACAATCCGGTGGCCAATGAAGCTGCCTTCAGCGATGGCTGGTTCCGCACCGGCGACCAGGGTCTCATCGACGAGGATGGCGATCTGAAGATCACCGGGCGGCTGAAGGAGATCATCAACCGCGGCGGCGAAAAGATCTCGCCGCTCGAGGTCGACAATGTGCTGCTCGATCATCCGCTGGTGGCGCAGGCGGTGACCTTCGCCGTGCCGCATGCCATGCTCGGCGAGGAGGTGGGTGCGGCTATCGTGCTGGCCGAGGGCGCCACCGCCGATGCCGAGCAGATACGCGCTTTCGCGCGCAGCCGGATCGTCGAGTTCAAGGTGCCGCGCCACATCCTGTTTCTCCAGGAGATACCCAAGGGTCCCACCGGCAAAATCCAGCGCGTCGGCCTGGCCGGCAAGCTCGGCCTGGTCTGAGGACTCTCATTTCAGCATGATCTTGTCCGAAAACCGGTTCGCACTTTTCGGGACCATGCTCTAATTTAGATCTGCGATGTCAGCTCGACCGGAAAATCATCATTGTCGGCGTCGCGCATGGCGGCGAGGCTGCGATTGTCCAGCACTTCGGCGATCGCCTGGCGCACTTCCAGCATCATGTGCCGGACTTGGCAGGTCGCCTCGTCGCAATCCTCGCAGCGCTGGTATTGCGTGCGGCTGGCGCAGGGTATGGGAGCGAGCGGGCCGTCCAGCACGCGCACGACGTGGCCGATCTTGATTTCGGAAGCCGGCCGGGCGAGGCGATAACCGCCTTCCTTGCCCTTGCGACTGAGGACGAAACCGGCATTGCGCAGCTCGCCCAGAATGGCATCCAGGAATTTCTTCGGGATGTTGTTGGCGATCGCGATGTCATTGACGAATGCAAGCTGGCCGACCGGCAGGCCGGAAAGATGCACGAGGGCCTTGAGGCCGTATTTGCCTTTTTTGGTAAGCATGCCCGCTTCAGTTCATGAAAACCCCAACCACCCGCATCTGGCGGTTGTTTGTGTGCAAATCATGACGTTTCGCCTGAACAACCCGGTTTCGCGTAGAACAAGCCGCCCGATTGCACGTTGGGCACAAAGGCGTTGATTCTTTGTAACGTTTTTCACCGATCGCGACAGATTCCGCCTGAAGCCGTTTGTCGGCGCGCGAAAACGAAGAAGGCGGCAAAGCGCCGGCTTTCTTGTGAGGTGAGGTCGAACGCTGCTGATATCAGCGGCTGCCATAGGTCTGGTCGAGCAGACCGCCGGCGGCGAAGTGCTCCTTCTGTACCTTGTCCCAGCCGCCGAAGACGTCTTCCACAGTCAGCAGGCGGACATCGGGGAAGTCGGCCTTGTATTTTGCCGCGACTTCAGCGTTGCGGGCGCGCAGGCCATTTTCAGCCGCGATGGTCTGGCCCTCGGGCGTGTAGAGGAAATCGAGATAGGTCTTGGCGAGGTCACGGCTGCCGTGCTCGTCGGCGACCTTGTCGACGATCGCCACCGGGAATTCGGCGAGCAGGCTGACCGTTGGCGTGACCTGTTCGAACTTGTCGTTGCCATACTCCTTGCGGATGCCGCGCGTTTCCGACTCGAAGGTGATCAGCACGTCGCCGATCTCGCGTTGCACGAAGGTGGTGGTGGCGGCGCGCCCGCCGGTGTCGAAGATCGGCACGTTGTTGAACAGCTTGGTGACGAACTCCTTCACCTTGGCGTCGTCTCCCTTGAAGGCTTCCTTGGCGTAGGCGGTTGCGGCCAGATAGGTGTAGCGCGCATTGCCCGAGGTCTTGGGGTTGGGGAAGATCACCTGCACGTCGTCGCGCACGAGGTCGTTCCAGTCCTTGATGTGCTTGGGGTTGCCCGCGCGGACGAGAAAGGATGGGAGCGAATAGAAGGGCGAGGCGTTGTCGGGGAAATCCTTCTGCCAGTCGGCGGAGACGAGGCCTTTCTTGACCAGAAAGTCGATGTCGGTGACCTGGTTGAAGGTGACGACATCGGCGCCGAGGCCTTCGGCAATGGCGCGCGCCTGCGCCGAGGTGCCGGCGTGGGACTGGTCGACGGTGACGCCCGGATGGCCGGCGACGAAAGCCTTGTTCACCTGGGCGAACAATTCGCGGCCGACATCATAGGAAGCGTTGAGCAATTTGTCGGCCGACCAGGCCTGCGAACAGGCGAGGATCAGGCCGGCGACAGTGGCGACGCTGAGGAAAAATCGCTTCATGAACACAGGCTCCGATGTGCAATGCGTTGCCAGAACATAGCCGGGCCGGAGGGTGTACTGCGAGGCACACGGGGCAGACGTATGGCGTTGCAGCGAAAAAGAAATCGCTGAAGCAGGTTATCGGCGAAATTTCATTCCAGCCGAAATGCCGATGCGTTGGGGTTTTCTGTGGTTTGCAATTCGAGGCCGAGTGGCATATACAAATGGCATATACAAGTGGAACAGACAGGGGAGGCTGCCATGCCGCAGCACCGTCACTCAATACCACCCCCCAGGGAGGCGAAGTTGTTTCGCAACAACCGCAGTCAGGCGGTTCGCATCCCTGTCGAATTCGAGCTGCCTGGCGAGAAGGTCCTGATCAGCCGCGATGGCGACCGGCTGATCATCGAGCCGGTCCGTCAACCAGGCCTCACCGCCTTGCTCACCCAATGGGCGAAAGAGCCGCCGCTTGGTCCTGAAGACGACTTTCCCGAGATCCATGATGCGCCCGTGGGGCCTGAGGATATCTTTTGATGCGGTTCATGCTGGACACCAACATTCTCAGCGACATGATCCGAAACCCTACCGGCAAGGCTGCCAGTGCGGCGGTTCGCGCGGGAGACGGTGCCCTGTGCACCAGCATCGTTGTCGCCTCGGAGCTGCGTTATGGCTGCGCCCGCAAGAGATCGGCCAAGCTGCTCGCCAAGGTCGAGCAATTGCTCGCCGAGGTTCCTGTGTTGCCGCTCGATGTGCCGATGGATAACGAATACGGAGCACTTCGTGCCGAGCTGGAGGCCAGAGGCCAGCCAATCGGCCACAATGATCTTTTCATTGCTGCCCATGCCTGTGTGTTGGGGACGACACTGGTGACGGCCAACACCGCTGAGTTCCGTCGGATCAAGGGCCTGACGGTCGAGAACTGGCTGGAGTAGCGCCGGATCGATGTCTATGCCGCCGGGAAAAGCTTCCAGCGCCTCGGCCTGAACGCCACCCGGCTCTTCTGCGCCGCAGGATGGTCCACAGGCAGTTCGATCTCGACGCGCTGGCGCTCGCCGCCGATTTCCAGTTCGACGCGTCTTGTGCCGGCGACGCGGCGGCTGGCGGCGACCGTGCCGGCGATGCAGCCGCTGCAGCCGTCGAGCAGTTCGATATCGTGCGGGCGGAAGTACAGCGTCGCATCGCCCTCGGGTGCGTGCGGCGCCGACACGCCGATCGGACGGTCGGCGAGCCAGATCTCGCCATTCTCAACCTTGACCGGCAGCATGCTCGATTCGCCGATGAAGGAGTAGACGAAGGGCGAGTTCGGCGTGTCGTAGATCTCGTCGGCGGAGCCGACCTGCTCGATGCGCCCCTGGCTCATCACCACGACGCGGTCGGCAAGCTCGAGCGCCTCTTCCTGGTCGTGGGTGACGAAGACGGTGGTGTGGCCGGTACGGTCATGGATCTCGCGCAGCCAGCGGCGCAGTTCCCGGCGCACCTGCGCATCGAGCGCGCCGAACGGCTCGTCGAGCAACAGCACCTTGGGCTCGATGGCCATGGCCCGGGCGAGCGCCACGCGCTGGCGCTGGCCACCCGAAAGTTGCGCCGGATAGCGCTTTTCCAGGCCGGAAAGCTGAACGAGATCGAGCAGTTCGGAGGCGCGTCGGCGGATTTCGGCCGCCGGTGGTCGCGACGGTCCATGCCGCACCTTGAGGCCGAAGCCGATATTGTCGGCGACCGTCATGTGCCGGAAGAGCGCATAGTGCTGGAAGACGAAGCCGACATTGCGCTCCTGGATCGAGCGGTGCGAGGCGTCCTCGTCGCCGAAGAAGATCTTTCCGCGCGTCGGCCGCTCCAGGCCGGCGATAAGCCTCAGCAGCGTCGTCTTGCCGGAGCCGGATGGCCCAAGCAGCGCGATCAGCTCACCCGATTTGATGTCAAGCGATACGTCATGGAGGGCCGGAAACCGGTCAAACTCCTTGCGTACGTTGGCAACGCGAACTTCCATCAAATGTCCCTTTTTAGTGGATGCATGTCGTTATCCCAAAACCGCTTCACACTTTTGGGCGACATGCATCTAATGTCCGCGCGTCGCGGCGATCTCGGCGCCGTAGCGCATCTCAAGAAGTGTTTTCAAGACCAGCGTGACCAGCGCCAGGCCGGCAAGCAGCGAAGCGACGGCAAAAGCGCCGACGGCGTTGTACTCGTTGTAGAGGATTTCGACATGCAACGGCATGGTGTTGGTCAGCCCGCGTATGTGGCCCGACACGACCGACACCGCGCCGAATTCGCCCATCGAGCGGGCGTTGCACAGAAGCACGCCGTAGAGCAATCCCCATTTGACGTTGGGCAGCGTCACGTACCAAAAGGTCTGCCAGCCATTGGCGCCCAGAGAGAGCGCGGCTTCCTCGTCGCCGTTGCCCTGTTCCTGCATCAGCGGGATCAGTTCGCGGGCAACGAAGGGGAAGGTAACGAAGATGGTCGCGAGCACGATGCCGGGCACGGCGAAAAGGATCTGGATGCCGTGCGCCTTCAGCCATTCACCGAACAGTCCCTGAGCGCCAAACAAAAGCACATAGACCAGGCCGGAAATGACCGGCGAGACCGAGAAGGGCAGGTCGATCAGCGTGGTTAGAAAAGCCTTGCCCTTGAACTCGAACTTGGCGATCGCCCAGGCAGCCGAAATGCCGAAGACGACGTTGAGCGGCACGGCGATCACCGCCACCAGCAGAGTCAGCCGGATCGCCGAGCGCGTATCGGGATTGGAGAGCGATTCCGTGTAGGCGCCAATGCCTTTCGCCAGCGCCTCGTGGAAGACGATGATCAGCGGCAGCAGCAGGAAGATGGCGAGGAAGGCGAAGGCCACCGCCATCAGCAGCAGCCGCACCGGCCGGCTTTCGGTCACCGCCGCCGACCGGCTCTCGTGATGCGGTTCGTAGGATTTGATCTCGGGGTCAGCCATAGCGCTTGCGACTCCATGACTGCGCCAGGTTGATGACCAGCAGCATCACGAACGACAGCAAAAGCATGATCGCCGCGATCGCGGTGGCCGCCGGATAATTGTACTCCTCGAGCCGGATGACGATCAGAAGCGGTGCGATCTCCGACTTGTAGGGAAGGTTGCCGGCGATGAAGATGACCGAGCCGTATTCGCCGACGCCGCGCGCGAAGGCGAGTGAGAAGCCGGTGATGATGGCCGGCGCCAGGCCGGGAAACAGGATGCGGGTGATGATCTGGAAGCGGTTGGCGCCGAGCGTCGCGGCGGCTTCCTCCACTTCCTTGTCGATCTCCTCCATGATCGGCTGCACCGTGCGCACGACAAACGGCAGGCCGATGAAGACAAGCGCCACGACAATGCCGAGCGGCGTGTACGCGACCTTGATGCCGAGCGGCGCCAGGAGATGGCCGATCCAGCCATTGGGCGCATAAAGAGTGGTCAGCGCAATGCCCGCGACCGCGGTCGGCAGCGCGAAGGGCAGGTCGACCATGGCGTCGACGACGCGGCGGCCGGGGAAGCGGTAGCGCACCAGCACCCAGGCGACGAGCGTGCCGAAGACGACGTTGACGGCGGCTGCGATGAAGGCTGTGCCGAAGCTGATTTCGAGTGCGTTGATGGTCCGGCGGTCGGTGGCGATCGCCCAGAAATCGGTCCAGCCGAGGGCTGCCGAGCGCCAGATCAGGCCCGACAGGGGGATGAGGATGATGAGCGTGAGGTAGGCAAGCGAGAAGCCGAGCGTCAATCCGAAACCCGGAATGACACTCGGCTGTCTGAATCGCCACCCCGCCTTGGCGGGTGCTATGGTCATGTCGTCCTGATCTAAATCCTACTGGGCCGGCTTGTAGATCTGGTCGAATATACCACCATCGCCGAAATGATAAGGCTGTGCCTTCTTCCAGCCGCCAAAAAGCGGATCGTCGATGGAGATCAGCTTGATTTCGGGCGTCTTCGGAATGTCAGCCGCATCCACCAGCTCGGGCTTGGCCGGACGATAGTGGTTCTTGGCGATGATCGTCTGGGCTTCCTTGGAATAGAGCCAGCCGAGATAGGCTTCGGCGACCTTGCGGGTGCCCTTGGCATCGACATTGGCGTCGACGATCGCCACCGGCGGCTCGGCCAGGATCGAGGTCGGGGGATAGACGATCTCGAAATTGTCGGCTCCGAATTCATTGAGCGCCAGATAGGCGTCGTTTTCCCAGCCGATCAGCACGTCGCCGATGCCCTTTTGCGCGAAGGTGACCGTCGAGCCGCGCGCACCGGTGTCGAGCACCGGAGCATTGGCGTAGAGCTTGCCGACGAATTCCTTGTTCTTGGCCTCGTCGCCGCCATCATTGGCGTTGGCATAGGCCCAGGCGGCAAGGTAGTTCCAGCGGGCGCCACCCGACGTCTTCGGGTTCGGCGTGATCACCTGGACACCGTCCTTGACCAGATCGCTCCAGTCGTGGATGCCCTTCGGGTTGCCCTTGCGGACCAGGAAGATGATGGTCGAGGTGTACGGCGCCGAATTGTTCTCGAACTTCTTGCGCCAGTCCGGGTTGATCTTCTTCGACTTGGTGACGATGGCGTTGATGTCGCCTTCGAGCGCCAGCGTCACCACATCGGCATCGAGGCCGTCGATCACGGCGCGGGCCTGGGCGCCGGAGCCGCCATGCGATTGCTGGATGGTGACCGTCTCGCCGGTCTCGGCCTTCCAGTGTGCGACGAAGGCTTCGTCATAGGCCTTGTAGAGTTCGCGTGTCGGGTCGTAGGACACGTTCAGAATGGTCGTATCGGCAAACGCGAAACCGAGCGTGCCGAACTGGATCGATGTGGCGACCAGTGCGCCGAGCAGTTTCTTGAAATGAGGTTTGGTCATTTCCGCCTCCGTTGATGACGGCTGAACTCTATCGAATTGATAGAAATTAGATGCATTCAACGTTGCATTTTTTGTCCCCCGAAGGAAATTTTCGCCGATATTGGGTTTCGGAAGGAAATATTTTCCTCATATTGGTCTAACCCGAATCCGGCCGGTTTGACGCTATCTAGGAGCTGACAGCGCAGAAGCAAGGCCGAGCGAGGGAAGGCTCGGTGTAGCACCGGGCGGTTCAGCCCGCAGTGATGGGAAAATCGAAGCGCAGCTTTGGATACGGCTCATCCCGAAGCGTGTAGTGCCACCACTCGCGCGCATAATTCTTGAAGCCGCCGGCGCGCATGGCGTCGAGCAGCCTTTTGCGGTTTGCCGCCGCTTCTGCCGCCAATGGGCGATGGGCGGTTTCGCTTGCCGGGTCGAAACAGTCGAAGCTGGTGCCGAAACCGAGCGTGCCGGCGCCGGCCGCGCCGCAAGCGGCGGATGACTTGTTCTTGCCGTCGCTGCGGGCGATGGCGACATCGACGGTCGAGCCGCGCGAATGGGTGGACAATTCGCCCATATAGCCCTTGGCGATGAGGTCGCCGCGCTGCACCTGAGGGTACCATTGCGGATCGGGCGGGCCGCCCTCTCTGGTCCATTTGCCCATGTCGGCAACGGCGCGGGCCGGGCGGTAGCAGTCGAAGACGACCAGCGTCAGGCCATCGGCGGCGAGCGCTTTCTGCACACCGGACAGCGCTTGCGCAGCTTGCTTCGTGAGTATGCAGACCGGCGCGTCATAGCCGTCGGCCTTGCGATGCAGGAAGTTTTCCAGGCCGGCATAGCGGATGTCCTGGCGGATCGAGGGATCGACATCGGCCAGGCGGACGAAGCCGGCGGGCAGGGGATCGGCGGCGGCGGGGGAGCAAGTCGAAACGAACATGGATAGGGCTAAGGCCAATCCTCGATGCAAGCGCTTCGGCACACCCCCCTCTGGCCTGCCGGCCATCTCCCCCGCAAGGGGGGAGATCAGGTGTCGCTGCGGCTTTCGCCAATTTTCAACGTTGCTGAATGAGCGCGGCGCCGAAGCTGCCAATCTCCCTCCTTGCGGGGGAGATGGCCGGCAGGCCAGAGGGGGGTGCCTCGCGCCGGGTCTCGGGCGAAGAAGCCCAATCCCCTGAATCGCTTGGCGCCATCTATTCAACGAACACCTTCACGCTTGCCGCGCGTCCCACGGCGTCGATGACGGTGAGCGTCGAATAGCCGGCGCCGTCGGGCAGCCAGGTCGCAGTGCGGCGGCGGTCGATGCCGACGAGAGGCTTGCCATTGGCCAGCCAGCGGAACGGCGCGCGGCCGCCTTGCAGTTTCAGCACCAGCGGCGAGGCCTCGGCGGAATTGGTGGCGAGATCGACGAGGGCGCCGTTGGGCGGGAAAATGATCGTTGGCGCCGGTTCCGTCGGGCCTGCCTGCACCAGTCCGTCGGCGCCGGCGCCGAAGCGCCCCAATGTCACCGGCAGGTCTTCGCGCCTGGCCTTGAGGACACCGGCCGGCTGGCTGGGCAACGGGACGGCGGTGAGGCCGGAGCGGACGAAGCCCTCGAACAGGATGGGGGCGGCTGAGACATAGCCGGACAGGCCGGGCACCGCACCGGCATCGGCGCGGCCGACCCACACACCCAGCACGTAGCGGCCGTCGAAGCCGACCGACCAGGCATCGCGATAGCCGTAGGACGTGCCGGTCTTGTAGGCGATGCCGCGCTGCAAGGCGCCCTCGGGCGGCTTTACGCCCGACAATATGTCGGTGATCTGCCAGTTCGCCTGGGCGTCGAGGATGGTGGCGGTGGCGCGCTCGTCGTTGGCCGGCTCGGTGCCGTCATGGAGCGTGTTTGCCTTGCCGCCATTGGCGAGGCCGGTATAGAGCTGGACGAGATCGCGCAGCGTTACGCCGACGCCTCCGAGGCCGATGGCGAGGCCCGGCGCCTCGTTGACCGGTAGCACGGGGCTGACGCCGGCCTGGCGGAAGCGCGCCATCAGCCGTGCCGGGCCGACCGAGTCGAGCACGCGGATCGCCGGAACGTTGAGCGACAGCTGCAGCGCCTGGCGGATCGAGACATCCCCCTGATAGCCCATGTCGAAATTCTTTGGCCGGTAGCCGCCGAAATCGACCGGACTGTCCTCGATCAGCATTTCCTGCGCCACCAGCCCTTGCTCGAAGGCGAGGCCATAGATGAACGGCTTCAGCGTCGAACCGGGCGAACGCACGATCCTGGTCATGTCGATCCAGCCGGAGCGGCTGGCATCGAAGAAATCGGCCGAGCCGACTTCGCCAAGAATGTCGCCGGTGCGTGCGTCCGCCATCACCATGGCGACTGACAGGCGCGGGCCAAGCTTGATCGCGGCATCGCGCGCCACCTGTTCCAGCCCTTGCTGGACGCTTTTGCGGATCGTAAGCTGCAGTGGCTTGCCGGGCACGGCCTTGGGCAGCATGGCGTAGGCGGCGTGCGGCGCCAGCGCCGGCAATTTGCGGCGCAGGCCCGAGACATCGTCGAGGGCGGCGCGCGCGGCCTCGCGCTCGCCAAGCAGGCCAGCCGAAACCATGCGGGTCAGCACGCGGTCACGGGCGGCATGCGCAATGGTGAGATTGCGGTCGGGCCGGCGCTTTTCCGGCAATTGCGGCAGCGCCACCAAGAGGGCTGCTTCCGAAACCGTCAGCCGCTTCGGCTCCTTGCCGAAATAGGCAAGCGAGGCGGCGCGCACGCCTTCAAGATTGCCGCCATAGGGCGCCAAGGTCAGGTAGCGTTCGAGGATCTCCTGCTTGGACAGCCGCCGCTCGATCTGGATGGCACGCAGCATCTGCTTGATCTTCGAGCCGAGGCTGCGGTTTTCGCGTGGCTCGATCAGCCGGGCAAGCTGCATCGACAGGGTCGAGCCGCCGGAGACGATATGGCCGCTGGTGGCGAACTGGCCGGCGGCGCGCGCCAGCGCCAGCACATCGACGCCATCATGGTCCCAGAAGCGCTTGTCTTCATAGGTGACCAGCATGTCGACGAACTGCTTGTCGACCTGGTCGAGATGAGTGTCGAGCCGCCAGTAACCGTCCGGCGTGGCGAAGGCGCGCAACAGCTGGCCGTCGCGGTCCTGGACCTCGGTGGAGACGGTGAGCCTTCCGGGCAGCGGCGGCGGAAAAGCGCGGTCGAGTTCCCAGAGAGAAGCGGCAGCGATCGCCGCAAAGCCGACGAGGGAGGCGGCGGCGATGCCTGTTCGACGGAGAAATTTTCTGGAGAGCATGGTGGTGCCCTTCATCCGCCTGCCGGCTCCTTCTCTCCGCATAGCGGGGAGAAGGAGATGGTCGCGGACATCGGCGTGTTCATCTTCGTCAAGGCGCCTTACGGCGCCTTGATCTCCATCATGCCGGTGGCGGTGCGGGCCGAATATTGCGGCCGGTACATGTCCTCCACCGTGGCTGCCGGATGGGCATAGGTGCCCGGCGTTACCGCACGCACGACGTAGGCCAGCATGATGTTGCGGTCGCCATCGCCGTCATTGGGATTGAATGCCGCGACGAAACGGTCGTCGCGGAATTCGAGATGGGCTGCGTCCGTTTGCGCCAGCCAGGTGAAGTTCGACAATTGGGCGCTGGAGACAAGGCCCGGATTGTCGATCTCGAAGCCGGCCGGCAACAGGTCGGTGATCAGCAGGCGCGAAGGCCAGCGGTTCTGCTCGTAAACCTTGAGCACGACCACGTAGCGTTCGTTCTGCGTCGCCTCGGTGACGTTGGCTTCGGTGCCATCGAGCTTGTAGTAGGTGCGGTCGATGGTGAAGCCGTCGCCGCCGGCCGGCAAGGGCTCTACCGGCGAGGCGACCGTGGTGACGACCGCCTGCAGCGGCGTGGCGCCGGTGTTGGCGATGGTCAGCGGGCTGTCGGCAATGTCGGTGCCGCTGAGGTGGTTGGAATATCCACCTGCATGCGGCGCGCCGTTGACCGAGAGCGTGATCGAGTCGTTGCCCGACTTCAGCGCGCGGGCCGCCAGAAGCATCCAGGACTCGTCCTGCGTGCTGGTCCAGCGGGCATCGGCGCGTTCCCTTGCCACCAGCCGGATCAGCTCCGGCACGATGGTCGGCACCGGCTTCGATTCGGCGGCGAGCGCCAGGATCGCGGCGCCATCACGCAGCCGCGAGCCATAGTCGGACCGGTAGTAGTCGTATTCGGTGGTCGACTTGGCCAGCTGCAGCGCCGTCTGGAAGGTTGCTTCCGAACGCTGCGCGTCGCCGTAGAGCGCCAGGCTCGCCGCCAACTGGGCGACGGCCATCGGGCTCGAGAAGGCTTCGAGCTTGGTGTCGGCGTAGTAGCGCAGATCGCCGACCGAGGCCTTCTTGTTGCGGGCCAGAACATAGAGCGCGTAGGCGATTTCGCTGCCGCGATCCTGGACGTCCTGGTCGTAACCGACCGAGTTTTGCAGATTGCTCAGCGCCTGGCTCATCGCCAGGGCCGGCACGTCGTAGTTCTGCTCGCGCGCCCGGGTCAGGAAGTCGGTGACGTAAGAGTCGAGCCACAGATCGCCGGAGCCCGGACCCCACAGGCCGAAGCTGCCGGCCGAAGCCTGGTAGCTCAGCACCTTGTAGATGGCGGCCTGCACGCGGCCGTGCAGTTCGGGATCGCTTTGCATGCCAACGCCGGACGCCAGATCGTTGACGTAGAGAAGCGGCATGGCGCGGCTGGTGGTCTGCTCGGCGCAACCATAGGGGTAGCGGTCGAGCGTCATCAGCAGCGACGGCACGTCGAAGGCCGCAGCCTGCGAAACGCCGACGCTGATCGAGGCGCCGTCGAGCAGGCTTGCCGCGAGCAGCTCCTTGTCGACGCGCAGCGAGCCGCCATTGCCCTTGAGGTCGACGACCAGACGGGTGGTGACCGGCAATTGCGCCGGACGCACCGGAACATACAGCGTCTGCTCGACGGCGGTGCCGTCGCCATGGGCGAGCTTGATGGTGATCGAGGCATTGCCCGCCGTCTGTGCAATCAGCGGCACGGTCAGCGTCTGGCGCTTGCCCTTGGCCAGCGTCAGCTTTTCGGGCAAGGGCTTGTCGCCGGTCGAGAGGTCGCCGGTCGTGGCGATCGACAGGGCATAGTCGCCCTCCGGACCGTCGGTGTCGGCGACGTCGAGCCGCATGATGGCTGCATCTCCAGGCGCCAGGAAGCGGGGCAGGCCGGCAGTGATCACCACCGGATCGCGCACGATGACATCGGTCGTGGCATGGCCGACGGCCTCCTTGGTCCAGGCGACGGCCATGACGCGCACGGTGCCGTTGAACTGCGGGATGTCGAAGTCGATCCTCGCCTTGCCGTCGGCGTCGAGCTGGACCGGGCCGGAGAAGAAGGCGACCAGCTTTTCGGTCGGCGGACTGCCTTGCGGCTGCATCGAGGCGCCGTCGCCGCCGGTCCTGAGCTTGCCGGTGGTGCCGAGCGAGCCGTCGATGAGACGGCCATAGATGTCGCGGACTTCGAGCCCGAGCATGCGCTGGCCGAAATACCAGCCCTCCGGATCCGGCGCCTTGTAGTTGGTGAGGTTCAAAATGCCGACATCGACGGCAGCGACCGTGACATAGGCATTGCTGCCCGGCGCTACGCCGGCGACCGAAACCGGGATCGACAGCTGCTGGCGCGGCATCGTCTTGTCCGGCGGCGTCAGGGTGACGGCGAGCTTTTTCGAGCCTGGGTCGACCGTCAGCCATTTTACGCCGATGGCGCGCGCCGGCATGCGGGTTTCCTGCGCATCGCCGGGCCGGAACAGGGTTGCGGTGATGTAGGCGCCGGCGCCCCAGTCGTCACCGACCGGGATGTCGACCGTGCTGCCGCCGGCCGGCATGGTTGCCGTGACGGTCTTGAGCAGCTTGTCGGCGCCGATGGTGACCAGCAGTTCGCCGGCAAAATGCGGCGACACTTTCAGCTTGGCCACGTCGCCGACGGCATAGCTGTCCTTGTCGAGAGCGATCTCGAGCCCATCAGGCGTTTCGGTGGAGGTCGAGGAGACATACCAGCCGGCGTCGAACTCATAGCTGGTCGCCGGGCCCTCGGGATCGGCAGTCTCGATCTCGAGCCGGTACTGGCCCCAGTCGACCGGCATCGTCACGGTCGCCTCGGCATCGGCGCTGAGATCGACCTGGCCGTTGGCGATCGACTTGGTGAAGGTGACCGGTTCGTAGTTCCACGAGTTGTTGTTGCGGTACCACTGGTAATTGCGTTCGACCTTGACCAGCGACCACTGCGCGCCCTTCAGCGTCTCGCGCTTGCCGTCGGGGTCGACCGCGATGAGGCTGAACTTGGCGGTGCCGCCCTGCGGCACCTCATTGTCGGCGAAATCCGGACGAATGCCGATCATGTGGCCTTGCGGGCGGATGCCGATGTTGAGCGAGCGTTCGATGGCGCGGCCGCCGGTTTCACGCATGCGAACCGTGACCTTGGCGTCGACCAGCTTGGTGGTCGCGGGCAACTGGTCGACCGTGACCGGGAAGGTCGCCTTGCCGTCGTCGCCGACCACCGGCAGACCGGTGAACGGGGTGACCGAAGGCTCGGCCGACTGCTCGTCGGCAAGGCCGAACGAATAGCCGGCGAAACGGTCCCAGTCGCGCGCCGTCGACAGCGTCAGCTCGCCTTCGAGCGCGAGGCCGGCGGCCGGCGCGCCATAGAGGAAGCGGCCGTCAATGTCGATGTTGGCGGTTTCGCCCTGGGCGATCTCCTGCTTGTCGGACTTCATGTCGAACTCGATGCGATCCGGCACGAAGTCTTCGACCAGGAACATCTGGCTGGAAACGGCCGCCTGCTTGGGATCGGTATAGATCGACACCGTCCAGGTGCCGCGCATGGCGTTGGCTTCCAGCGGCAGGTCGACGGCATAGCCGCCGGCCGAGACGCCATCGGCAACGATGCGGCGGTTCTCGACGCCGTCGGGACGGGTGAAGATGAAGGTCAGCGGCAGGTTTTCCACCGCTTTGGAGGCGCCGTCGCGGGCAAGGGCTGCGACATGCACATCCTCGCCGGCGCGGTAGATGCCGCGTTCGGTCCAGGCATAGACATCGAGCGCGCCCGGTGCGGCGCGTCCGGCGACGCCGCGATCGGACAGATCGAAGCCGGCGCGGCCCATGTCGAGGAAGACGAAATCGTTGTCGCCCCGCTTGGCCATCAGAACGGCCGGCACCATGCCGCCGTCGCCGCGCGTCAGGCCGGGGTTGAAGACAGCATGGCCTTCGGCGTCCGACGTGGCTGTGCCGAGGATTTCATTGTTCCTGGCCAGCAGCGTCAGTTCGGCGCCGGCGATCGGCTTGGCGGTTCCGAGCGAGCGGGCAAAGACATTGAGGCCATCCTGGCCGGTATAGGTCGACAGGCCGATGTCGGAGACGACGAACCACTGCGTGGCAAGCGAATTGTAATTGTCCTCGTCATTTTCATTTACCGCTTGCGCGGTCAGCACGTAGACGCCGGGCTTGCGCTGCGGCAAGGCTTCGTCGACCGGGAACGAAGTCGTGACGTCCTTGTTGAGGTCGTTGGCGATATCGAGCTGCCCCTGCCAGACCGGCTCACCCATCTGGTCGGAAATGCTGGAGATATCATAGCCGTCGAGCTGCTTCAGGAACTGATAGCCGGACAGAAGCTGCGCCAGCGAACGATCGCCGATGCGGTAGAGCTTCATCTGCGCGGCATTCATGTTGACGGTGACGACCGGGATGCCGCGGCGGGCGCCGGCGGGCAGCACGAAGCTGTCGCCGGTGAAGCGGGCGGACGGCGCGCGATCCTGCACATAGATCGACAGCACGACCGGAGCGGCGGTGACCTCGCCAATGGCGGCCGGCAGACCGGCGCGGAAGGTCACTTCGTAATGTTGGCCGTGCTCCAGGCCTTCGACGCAGATCTGCTTGTCCTTGGCCTCGACGCCCTTGGGCGGCTGGTTGTCGACGGTGACGAACTGGGCGTAGTCGACGCCGGTCTTGACCAGCTCCTCGGAAAACTGCGCGCAAATGCGCGGCGCGCTGGTGTCGGCGTCGATCGAGTGATCGATGACGCGGAAGCCCTTGCGGGCCTTGAGATCCTCATATTCGGCCTTGACCGCCGGCGAACTGACCAGCGCGAGGCTGGCTTCATAAGCCTGCAGGGCCGGACGGTAGAGATCGCGGCGGTCGAGGCCGTTGCCGAGCAGCGCCAGCACTTCGGCGCGGGTCTTGGTGGTGCGCAGCAACTTGTAGGCGTTGATGGCGGCGGAGGTGCCTTTGACCGGCAGATTGTAGGATTCGGAGGTGCCGCTGGCCGGCTGTATGGCAAGCGTTTCACGCGCCAGACCGAGCCAAAGCTGGCCGTCGTCAGGCAGGACCGAGACCGCGGCCTCGTATTTGTTCATGGCCTGGCCATGGTCGCCGGTCAGTGCAGCCTGTTCGGCGGCGGCGCGGAGTGATTCCAGCCCGTCGGTCGGCTTGTCATAGGCCGGATCGGTCAGCTTGTTGCGGTATTGCTGGGCCTGGTCGGCCATCCAGTTGGGGAAGAAGGCGAGTTCCGGCGGGGCGCCGATATCGGGGTCGCCATCGACATTGACGACCTTGCCCGCGACCGCGCCGCTGAAGGGTTTCAACTGGTTATAGTCGGATTTTAGGAAGCACCATTTGGCCTTGTTGTTGTAAGTAAAGGCGCGGCAGGCGGGGTCGCCGAGGCATGTCGTCTTGCACTGATCGAGGCTGACATTCTGGTCCGATCTGAGATCGAAGCCGAAATAGTCGGAATTATTTGAGGTCACCACCCGGCGGGCTTCGGCCGCTTGCGCTACAGACCCCCAGCCGAAAATGAGAAGAATCAAGATCGACAGACCACGAGCCGCCGCGCGCATCGCCATAACACCCTCCAGACACTGCTACGTCCGCGGCATGTTCAAGCTTCAGTCAAGCTTGTCAACACGAGGACGGGCAGGTTTCCGCCCGCCAACGGTTCCCAAACCGGCCAATGACCGGTATGCCGATAGTTCATCCACGGGAAGGGATCACGCTTTCTTGCGAAAACGCAGAAGGTGTGAATTCCAAGCCCTGCCTATTTCAGACAATTGGATTGTGGCCCCTTTACGAGCGCTTCAAAACTTCATTCCAATTTTAGTTTTGTAACCTAGGTTGTCCTGATGCCGGCGTATGAAGCGCAGATGTCGAAGGTAAGTGCGCCACGGCGCACGCTTTCGCGTGCGCTGATTGTGGCGTTGGCGTGCTCGACCGTGCTCGTTGCCGAATCGGGGTCGGCGGCCGCCTTCGAGCTCTTCGGCATCAAATTGTGGGGCTCTTCGAATGACGAGGACGCCGATATCGTCGACCCGCTGCGCTATGCGGTGACCATCGAAGCGCCCGATGCCGACAAGGACCTGGTCAAGAAGCTCGAAAACGCCTCGTCGCTGAAATCCGACGAAGACCGCCCGGTTTCCGGCTCGCTCGGCCTTTTGGCAAAGGCGCGTAGCGACCGCGAACAGCTGGTCGCCGCGCTTTATGCCGACGCCCGTTATGAAGGCGTCGTCACCATCACCATCCAGGGCAAGGCGCTCGACGATTTGCCGCCCGATGCCGAATTTACGGGTCCGCAGCCGATCCCGGTGGTGATCAGCATCTCGAGCGGGCCCAAATTCACGCTCGGCAATATTCGGCTGGAGGGCGATGCCGCCGGGCTGGCGAGCGCCGATTTCGGCCTGATAGCCGGCGGCGATGCCGGCTCGGGCGCCGTGCTCAAGGCCGAGGCGCTGATCGTGCGGGCGCTGAAGCAGGAGGGCCGGCCGCTGGCCCGGATCACCGACAGGCAGGTCGTGGCCGAGCACACCACCTCGACGCTCGACGTGACGCTGACGGTGGCCGCCGGGCCGGTTGCCGGTTATGGCGACACCACCGTCGATGGCACCGAGAAGGTCGATCGCGAGTTCACCGAATATATGACCGGGCTGAAACGCGGCCGGCAATATTCGCCCGACGAGATCGACGATGCCCGCGACCGGCTGCTGAGGCTCGAAGTGTTCAACAGCGTGACGCTGAAGGAAGCCGACAGTCTCGACGCCGACGGCAACATTCCGATCGGCGTTCAGGTCAGCGAGCGCAAACCGCGCTATTTCGGCGTCGGCGGCACTTTCTCCAACACCGAAGGGCTAGGCCTGGAAGGCTATTGGGGCCACCGAAATCTGTTCGGCCGGGCCGAAAAGCTGCGCATCGAGGGCAAGATCAGCGGCATCGGCAGCAACGATCTCAGCGAGCTCAACTACAATGCCGGCATCATGTTCGAGAAGCCGGGCGTGATCGGGCCGGCTTCGAAATTCATCGCCAGCGTCAAGACCGTCCTCGAACATCCCGATGCCTACGACCATTTCTCGGTCAAGGGCAGCACCGGCCTGTCCTATGAGATCGACAAGAAGCAGACGGTTTCGGCTGAAATCGCGCTCGACTATTCCAGGATCACGGACGCCTTCGGCAAGCACAAATACCTGATCGCCAGCATTCCGCTGCAATATGTCTATGACAACAGGGACAACCGGCTCAATCCGACCAGCGGCTTCAGGGTTCTGGCCTATGCCGAACCGAGCTACGACATTCTGAGCGGCGCCGCCTTCCTCAAGCTCAGGGGCGAGGGGTCGGCCTATCAGTCGCTCGACACGGCCTCGAAATTCGTGCTTGCCGAACGCGTCGCGCTGGGTTCGATCGTCGGCACCGGCCTTCAGAACGTTCCAGCCGACAGGCGCTTCTATTCCGGCGGTGGCGGCTCGGTGCGGGGCTATGCCTATCAGGGCATCGGACCGAAGGACATCGACAATCAGCCGATCGGCGGGCTTTCCTTCTTCGAAACATCGGTCGAAATGCGCATTGCTCTGACCGACACGATCGGCATCGTGCCGTTCGTCGACGCCGGCACTGTCTCGACCACAGCGACGCCGGACTTTTCAGACGTGAAGGTCGGCGCGGGCGTTGGCCTGCGCTACATCACGCCGTTCGGGCCGCTGCGCATCGACGCCGCCGTGCCGCTCAACCGCGACCGTGGCGACCCGCGTTTCGGCATCTATGCCGGGATCGGACAGGCGTTCTGACGATGAAGATTTTGAAACGCATCCTTCGCCTGTTTTTCTACACGCTGCTGATCGTGGCGGCGGCGGGCATCGGCGCGTTGGTCGTGCTGACCAAGACCGAGCGCGGCCGCGAAAATCTCGCCGGCATCATCTCTGACATGGCCTCGTCAGGGGACAGCAAAGTCACGGTCAGCGGCATTAACGGTATCTGGTCCGGCGCGCTGACGGTCGACCATGTCGTGCTGGAAGACCGCGAGGGCGCCTGGCTGGTGGCCCGCAAGGTGGCCGTCGACTGGTCGCCGCTGGCGCTGTTGTCGAAGAATTTCAGCGCCGACCGCATAGCGGCCGAACGGATAGAACTGGCACGGCTGCCTGTGGCGAGCACCGAGCCGAGCAAGAGCGGGTCGACCGGCCTGCCGGTTTCGCTTGATATCAGAGCGATCGATTTGCCGGAGATCGCGCTCGGCCAGCAACTTGCCGGCAGCGGCATTGCCGAACTTGCGGCCAAGGGATCGGCCAAGGTCGATGCGTCGCCGCTGGCGATCCAGACGGTGCTCAACGTTACCCGCCATGACGGCAAGCAAGGCAATGTCGACGCCAACATCCACTTCGCGCCGGATGAAAACAAGCTCGACCTCGATCTCAAGGCTTCCGAGCCGGCCGGCGGCATCATCGCCAACCTGCTCAAGCTACCCGGCGCGCCGCCGGTCAACATCGTCGTCTCGGGCACCGGGCCGCTGGCCAACTGGAGCGGCATCGGCACCTTCATGGTCGACGGTCAGATCGTTACCCAGCTCACCGGCCGGCACCAGCTCACCGACAAGGGCAACCGGATCGAGGCCAAGGGCGACGGTTCGTTCGAAGGCTTCCTGCCGGAACGGTTCAAGTCGCTGTTTGCCGGCAAGACCAGCTTCGACCTAGCCGGCACCGCGACCGCGACCGGCGGCGTCGACATCGAGCGCGCTGCGATCGAGAGCGACGCAGTTCATGGTACCGCTGCCGGCATGGTCGACCCCAAGGGCGCCAGCGACCTTTCGGTCGAACTCGTGGCCAAAGCCAAGCCGGTCACGGTCAATGTCGGTACCCAGGCGCAGCCGATCATGGTGGCCATCAACAATGTGACCGCGCGCGCCTTCGGTGACGGCAAGGCGCCGATGATTGACGCCAGCGCTTCACTGGTGTCGGTGGTGGCGGGCGGCTCTCAGGTGAACAATCTGGATGCGAAGATCCATTCCGACGGTTTCGACATCGAGAGCCGCAGCGGCCCGGTCAGTGTAAGTCTGGCGGCCGCCGGGCTGAAGACCGACGTGGCGACGCTGGCGCCGCTGATCACCGGCAAGCTGACGGCCTCTCTTGCCGGTTCGATCAGCAGGGACGAGATTTCCCTCGACGAAGGCACGCTGCGCAGCGATGCTCTCAATGCCGGGCTGACGGCCAAGGTGACGCTGGCCGATCTCGCCATGACGCTGAAGATGAATGCCGATGCTGTGTCGACGGCGCTGCCGCCGCAGATCAGTTCGCTGCTTGGCGAACGGGTCAAATTCTCGGCGACCGCAACGCGCGATCCGCAGGGCTCTTTCGCCGCCAACTCGATCGAACTCACTTCCGGTTCGCTGAGCGCCAGCGGCACCGCCAGCGCGCAAGGCAGCGATATCCAGGCCGACATCAAGGGCAAGCTCGGCGACGTCTCGGTGCTGTCTTCGCTGGTCGGCGTGCCGGTCGCCGGCGGGGTCGATTTCGCGCTGACGGCAAGCGGCGCGCGCAACGCACCGGATTTCTCGGTTTCGGCCGACAGTGCCAGCCTGACGGCCTCCGGCCGCACGGTCAAGGACATCAAGCTGACCGCATCGGGCAAGGCCGACATTGTGAGCCCGGCCGCAGATATCTCGCTGACCGGCGCGGTCGACGAACAGCCGCTCGCCATCAAGGCGGCGCTGGTGACGAGCGATGGCAAGCGCTCCATCAAGGGGCTCAGCGTAGCGCTGGGCGACAACAAGGTGTCGGGCGACCTCACGCTCGATGAGAAATTCCTGCCGCTGGGGACGCTGACGATCTCCGCGCCCGATATCGCGCCGCTGGCGTCGCTGGCCGGGCAGACGGCGGCCGGCGATATCGGCGGCACCGTGGTGTTCGCCAAAGACGGCGAGGCTCCCACTGTCACCATCAATGCAGCCAGCGTGTCGATCGCGCGCGGTGATGTGGCAGCCAAGGCAGTCACCGTCAGCGCACTGATCGCCAACTATCTCAACAGCCCTGCGATCTCCGGCACGATCAAGGCCGAGAGCGTGACCTCGGGAACGACCGTCGTCAGTGGCATCGGCGTCGACCTCAAGCGTGACGGCGACTGGACGAATTTCACCGGCGGAGCAACCATATCAGGCATTCCGGCGACAGCTGCCGGGCGGGCGAAGATTGCTGGCGGCGCGACCAGCGTCGAGATCGCGTCCGGCGAGGCGACGGTGCGCGGCATCAAGGTGGCGATCGCCGAGCCGTCGAGCCTGACCATTGCCGATGGCATAACCAACATTCAAAGGCTGGTAGTCGATCTCGGCGGCGGCTCGGTGACGCTGTCGGGCACGGCGGGCCAGACGCTCGATCTGGCGGCGACCTTCTCGGCGCTGCCGGCTGCGCTTGCCAATGGCTTTTCGCCCCGCCTCGATGCCGCGGGCACGCTCGACGGCACGGCGCAAATCACCGGGCCATCAGCAAATCCCGACATTCGCTTTAATGCAAAGCTGGCCGGCGCCGAGACGAGCCAGACCCGTCAGGCCGGGCTCGGGCCGCTCGATGTCGATGCGGCCGGCAGCTATTCCGCGGCCGGCGGCGTCGTGCTCGACCAGGCGACGCTTTCGGGTGAGAAAATCTCCGGCAAGGCGGCCGGCACCCTCAACCCGAACGGCGCCAGCGATTTCGCGCTCGATCTGACATCGTCAGGTCCGAGCCTGCCGTTGACGCTGGGCAGCGCGGAAAGCCCGATCAAGCTCGAATTGCAGGCGCTGTCGGTGAAGGCGGCCGGGCAGGCTGCGCAAGCCAAGCTCGACATCTCGGCGGTACTGCCTTCGGTGGCGACGGATGACGCCAAGGTCGAGGGCATTGCGCTTGCGCTGCATTCCGATGCATTTGATATGAAAAGCCGAACCGGTCCGATCTCGGGCACGGTGACGGCGGACAAGATCGGTCTGGACAATCCGACCATCGCGCCGCTGATCGCCGGCAAGATCACCGCCAAGATCGCCGGCACCCTGGCGGCGGACGCGATCACCATCGACAGCGGCTCGGTGCAGGCCGATGCGCTGGGCAGCGCCTTCAATGGCCGTGTCGGCTTTGCCGATGGAGCAATCGACCTCAACCTCAACGCCGACGTGCTGTCGGCGGCGTTGCCGGCGGCGGCGCGCAGCGTGCTGGCAGAGCGCACGCAGCTCAGCGCCACGCTGAAGCGGGATGGCAATGGCAATGTCAGCGCCAATCCGGTCAAGCTGGCGTCGGGCGCACTGACCGCGGACGGTCAGGCCAGTCTCGCCGACAATAAGCTCAGCGCAGATATCAAGGGTGCACTGGCCGACATCTCACTGTTGTCGAAAGATGCCAAAGGCGCGATCAGCTTCGCACTCAGCGCGCAGGGGCCTAGCCTGGCGCCGGACCTGTCGCTGACAGTCAACAGCGACCGGCTGCTGGTGGCGGAACGCGAAATCACCGGGTTGAAGCTGACCGCAACCGGCAAGGCCGACGCCGCCAATCCGGCGGCCAATGTGCAACTGACCGGCAATGTCGCGGGGCAGGCGCTTCAAGGCAGCGCGGTGCTGGCCACGGCCGACGGCAAGAGCGCCATCAACGGCCTGCTGTTGTCACTCGGCAAGAACAGGATTTCCGGCGACCTCGCCCTCGACGAGGCTTTCGTGCCGGTCGGCACCATCGCGCTCGACCTGCCGGATATCGGGCCGCTGGCGGCGCTGGCGCTGGAAAAGGCCGAAGGCGACGTGCGCGGCACCATCGCCTTCTCAAAGACCGCGGATGGCCCGAACGTCGCCGTCAAGGCTGCGACCGCTTCGATCACGCGCGGCGATCTGCAGGCGAAGACGGTGTCGATCGATGCGCTGGTCGCCAACTATCTCGCCGCGCCGGTCATCTCGGGCAAAATTCGCGCCGACAGCGTCATTTCCGGCGGCACCGCCATCAGCGGCATCGATGTCGATTTGAAGCGCGACGGCGACTGGACCGGGTTTTCCGGCGGCGCCACCGTCAAGGGCATTCCGGCGAAGGCTGCGGGCAGGGTAAAGGTGGCTGGCGGCACCACCACCATCGAACTCGCTTCCGGCCAGGCCACGGTGCAGGGCATCAAGGCGGCCATCGCCCAGGCCTCGACCGTCAGCATCGCGAACGGCACCACGACGCTGGACAAGCTGGTGCTCAATCTCGGTGGCGGCACGGCGACGGTGACCGGCAAGGTCGGGCAGGCACTCGACATCAGCGCCGCGCTGTCGAAGGTGCCGGCCTCACTCGCCAACAGTTTTTCGCCGGGCCTCCAGGCCGCCGGTTCGATTTCGGGAACAGTCAAGGTAACCGGCGCGCCGGGCAATCCGACTGTCGCTTTCGATATCGATGCTGGTGGGGTGCAGACCTCGCAGACGCGCAGCGCCGGTCTTGGCGGCATGAATATCTCTTCGTCGGGAACATTCGCCGGCAAGAAGCTCACCTTCAACGCCGACATCAGCGACGGCGCCGGGCTTGGCCTCAAGGGCGGCGGTACGGTAACGACGGCCGGCACACCAGCGCTGGTGCTCGACTTCAACGGCAAGGTGCCATTTTCCTTCCTGGCCGCCAAGCTTGCGGCGCAAGGCCTGTCGCTCAGCGGCACCGCCAACGTCAATATCCAGATGCGCGGCCCGGCGGCGTCGCCGGTGATCGGCGGCACGGTCAGCACGTCGGGCGCCCGCCTGGTCGACGCGCGCTCCGGCCTTGCCGTCAACGACATTGCCGCCGACATTTCGATCGGCAACGGCGTTGCCCGGATCAACCGGCTGACCGGCACGCTGTCGACACGCGGCAGCCTGTCGGCCTCCGGCACACTCGGCATCAATCCGGCGCAAGGTTTCCCAGCCGATTTGTCTATCAAGCTGGTTGACGGCCGCTATACCGACGGCAGGGTGGTGACAGCCAATCTCGGCGGCGACCTGACCATCAAGGGGCCGCTCACCTCGGCGCCGGTGATTTCGGGCACCGTCAACCTGGCCAAGACCGTCATCACCGTTCCCGATAAGCTGCCGGGCTCGCTGGCGGCGCTCGGTGTCAAGCACAAGAACGCGCCCGCCTCCGTGCGGGCGCAGGACAAGGCCTTGCGACCGGCGGCGGCCAGCGGGGGTGGCGGCAGTGGGCTTGTCCTCGACGTCACGGTCAATGCGCCGAACCAGATCTTCATCCAGGGCAGGGGTGTCGATGCCGAGTTCGGCGGTTCGCTGAGGCTGACCGGCCCGGCGGCTTCGCCGCAGGCGGTCGGCACCTTCACCTTGCAGCGTGGGCGGCTGTCGATCCTCGGCAAGCGGCTGACCTTTACCGAAGGCACGGTCGGCTTTTCGGGCTCGCTGGTGCCCTACCTCAACTTGACCGCGACATCGACCACGACCAGCGCCACCGTCACCATCGTCGTCTCGGGCGAAGCGACCAATCCGAAATTCGACTTCTCCTCGGTGCCGGCGCTGCCCGAGGACGAGGTGCTGGCGCAGCTGATTTTCGGCCGCTCTATGTCGAACCTGTCGCCGCTTCAGATCGCGCAGCTGGCCGAGGCCGCCGGCCAACTGGCCGGCGTCGGCGGCTCGACCTCGCTGCTCGAAAACCTGCGCAGTGCAATCGGCGTCGACGACCTGGATGTGACCACCGATGACCAGGGCGGCACCGCCGTGTCGGCGGGCAAGTACCTCAATGACCGCACCTATGTGACGATCCAGAAAGGCGACAGGCCAGGATCGGGCAAGGCGACGATCGACCTCAATGTGGGACGCGGCGTCAAGCTGCGCGGCGAGGCCAACGATGGCGGCGAGGCCAAGGGCGGCATCTTCTACGAAAAGGAATATTGAGTTCCTGGCCCTTACCGCCGCCGGAACTGGCGCTGTCTCAACCCGCCCAAATGTATCAGTTACTCGCCTAAGCAGATTCCGGCGGAATCTGGGCGCGCTAGCACTTTTGCGCCAAGTCTGTCGTTATCACGCGAACCGCTCCCTTTTCAAAGTTGCACATTCCCTAATAGGTTCCGTAGCCATGCCGTCTTTGACATCACGGCAGGGATGCGGAATGTTAAAAGGCGGAAAGCCAACAATGGGAGTTAAGGTATGACAAATTACAAGAGTAATGGCGATCGCGTTCCCGATCACATCCTGGCCATGGCCGAAGAAGCCAAGGCAGGCAAAGTCGATCGCCGCGAGTTCCTCGCCATGGCGAGCGTGTTCGGCGCGTCGACTGCGATGGCCTACGGCATGCTCGGCGTAGCCGTGCCGACCCAAGCCAGGGCCGAAGAGGTGCAGGGCAAGAAGGGCGGCATCCTGAAAGTCGCGCAATGGGTCAAGGATCCCAAGGATCCACGCAAGGCCGATTGGTCGGAAATCGCCAATGCCGAGCGCCAGGCGCTTGAGCCGCTGGTCAAGTACACCAGCGAATACACGTTCCGCCCGTACCTTCTGGAGAGCTGGGAGGTCAACGACGACGCCACCGAGTACACGCTGCATGTTCGCAAGGGTGTGACCTGGTCGAATGGCGATGCCTTCACCGCCGATGACGTCATCTTCAATCTCAAGCGCTGGGCCGACAAGAAGGCCGAGGGCAATTCCATGCCTGGCCGTCTCGGCACGCTGGTCAAGGACGACAAGCTCGACGAAAGCGCCGTGACCAAGGTCGACGACCACACCGTCAAGCTGAAGCTCGGCAAGGCCGACATCGCGCTCATTCCGAACATGTGCGATTATCCCGGTCTCATCGTCCACAAGAGCTTCGACGAGAAGGGCGGCGACTTCAAAGCCTGCCCGATCGGTACCGGTCCGTTCGAGCTCGTCTCCTACGATGTCGGCCAGAAGGTGGTCTACAAGCGCCGCGAGGACAACAAGTGGTGGGACGGCGAGGTGTTCCTCGACGGCATCGAATTCGTCGACTACGGCACCGATCCGGCAGCCATGGTCAGTGCCTTCGAGGCCGGCGAAGTCCATACCAATTTCGAGACCTCGGCCGACTATGTGTCGATCCTCGACGGACTGGACCTGGTCAAGTCCGAAATCGTCACCGCCTCGACCATCGTGTGCCGCACCAACATCAACAACAAGCCTTATGGCGATCAGAAGGTGCGTAACGCGCTGCAACTGGCGGTCGACAACAATGTCGTTCTGCAGCTTGGCTACGGAAATGCCGGCACGGTGGCTGAAAACCACCATGTCTGCCAAATCCACCCGGAATATTACGAGCTGTCCAAAGTCGCTCGCGATCCGGCCAAGGCCAAGGCGCTGATGGCGGAAGCCGGCCAGGCCGACTTCGAGCATGAGCTGATCACGGTCGACGAAGACTGGCACAAGAATACCGGCGACGCCATCGCCGCGCAGATGCGCGACGCCGGCCTCAAGGTAAAGCGCACGGTGCTGCCGGGCTCGACGTTCTGGAACGATTGGACCAAGTACCCGCTGTCGATGACCAACTGGAACATGCGGCCGCTCGGCGTCCAGGTTCTGGCGATCGGCTATCGCACCGGCGAGGCCTGGAACGAGTCGGCCTATTCCAACCCCGAATGGGATGCCAAGCTCAATGCAGCATTGGCCGTTGCCGATGCGGCCAAGCGCAAGGAGATGATGAAGGACATCGAGCAGATCCTGCAGGATTCCGGCATCATGATCCAGCCATACTGGCGCAAGCTCTACAGCCACTCGGTCAAGGCGGTGCAGAATTACAAGATGCATCCGACCTTCGAGCGCGACTACGGCAAGGTCTGGCTCGACCAGGCGTGATCGGAACGTCAGGGAAGGGGCGCTTCGCTCCTTCCCGTCACGCCTCGCATGGCCCAGAACCGGAAGCCGCCGCAGCAAAAAGTTGCGGACTCTCCTGAAAGACCGTTCAATAAACTGGGTTGATTGCATCCGAGTGCCGATTTGACGGCCAACTCTGCCGGCAACGGCAAAGCTGGTTTTTCGAACTGGCTCCAACCCCAACCAGACCGGCAGGGGACCGCCATGCTTTCTTTCGTAATCCGGCGTCTCGGCACCATGGCATTG
Organism: Mesorhizobium sp. C432A; assembly: GCF_030323145.1. Lineage (NCBI taxonomy): Bacteria > Pseudomonadati > Pseudomonadota > Alphaproteobacteria > Hyphomicrobiales > Phyllobacteriaceae > Mesorhizobium > Mesorhizobium sp. C432A. Next base: position 3,195,639 of record NZ_CP100470.1, read on the forward strand.
ACGATGCTGTGCCTGACGATGATCGTCTTCTTCCTGATCAACCTCGAGCCGAATTTGAAGAAGCTGGCGATCAGCCAGACCGAAATGCACACATCGGCCGAACAGCTCGAAAGCTGGCTGGTCAACCATGGCTACCGGCAGAACTTCTTCGTGCGCTACGGCCAATGGCTGGGCGTCGTCCCGAAACAACCGGTGACCGATCCGGCGACCGGCAAGCCGACGCAGCGTTTCTCCTTCTGCAACGATCCGCTGGAGCCGAAATTCTCCGGCATCCTGGAAGGTGATTTCGGCTGCTCGACCAAGTTCAAAACCTCCGTTGCGTCAAAGCTCTTCCCCGCACTCGCCGCCACCGGTATCCTGATGCTCTGTGTGCTGTTGGTGATGGTGCCAATTTCGCTGCTGATTGGCATCCTGGCCGGCATGCGCGAGGGCTCGCGAACGGACCGAACGCTGTCCGTCGCATCGATCGCGTCGACGGCGACGCCCGAATATGTGTCCGGCGTCATCTTCACCGTCATCTTCGCCTCCTGGCTCGGCTGGCTGAACGGTTCGGCCGCCTCGGCAAGCCAGGGCATCACCTTCTACAATTTCACCCTGCCGGTGATGACGCTGGCGATCTACGGCATCGGCTACATCGCCCGCATGACACGCGCCTCGATGGTCGAGGTGATGACGCAGCAATATATCCGCACCGCCCGGCTGAAAGGGCTTTCCTTCGGCAGCGTCGTCGTCAAGCACGCGCTGCGCAATGCGCTGATTGCGCCCTTCACCGTCATCATGCTGCAATTTCCCTGGCTGCTTACCGGCGTCGTCATCGTCGAGGTGATGTTCCGCTACCAGGGCTTTGGCTACACGCTGGTCGAGGCCGCCGGCAACAACGACATCGATCTGCTGCTTGGCTGTTCACTGGTCTCGGTGTTCATCGTGCTGATCACGCAGCTCATTTCGGATGTCGGCTACGCGTTCCTCAATCCGCGTATCAGAGTTCAATAGGGGGCTGGGGCAGATGCAGGTCGAATATATCGGTGCCTTCAATGTCGTGCTCGGCGTGATTGGGCGTTTCTGGCCAGTCTGGTTAGGGCTTGCCCTGGTGATGGGGGTGAGCTTCACCTACAAGAAAAGGCTCGGCCTCTACGGCCAGTTGTTCGATAGCGGCGTCGGCATAGTCGGTGTCGGCATCTGCCTGTTCTGGCTGTTCACGGCAATCTTCGCGTCGACCGTCGCGCCCTTCGATCCGCTCGCCCAGGTCCCGATCATGAAGGATGCGCTGCCGGGCGCGCTCGAGCCGGTATCGAAACTCATCTACTATTTCGGCGGCGACAAGCTCGCCCGCGATGTCTTTTCGCGCATGGTCTATGGCAGCCAGATCGTGCTGATCATCGCACCGGCGGCGACCGGTTTCGCGCTGATGGTCGGCATCACGCTCGGTCTGCCCGCCGGTTACTATGGCGGCCGGATCGACACCGTGCTGTCGTTCCTGGCCAATCTGGTGCTGGCCTTCCCGGTGATCCTGCTGTTCTACCTGCTGGTGACGCCCGGCATCATGGATACGCCCATCCCCTACGCCATGGCCGGGTTGTTCTTCCTGTTCCCGATCATATTCTTTTCCGTACTGTTCTGGACGCGCTACAAGAACCGGCCGGACCGCCTCTATATATTGCTCGGGCTGACGCTGATCATCGGCGGCTGGGTCTATGCCGGCCTGGTCTTCGATGCCGATCCGTTCAAGATCATCCACATCGACCCCAACCAGCTCAATATCTTCGTGGCGGTGGTGTTTGCTTCAAGCCCCGGCGTGTTCCGCATCGTGCGCGGCCTGGTGATGGACATCAAGACGCGCGACTATGTGGCGGCGGCGCAGACGCGCGGTGAATCGCCCTGGTACATCATGCTGTGGGAGATCCTGCCCAATGCGCGCGGACCGCTGATCGTCGATGCCTGCCTGCGCATCGGCTACACCACGATCCTGCTCGGCACGCTCGGCTATTTCGGGCTGGGTCTGGCGCCGGAGAGCCCGGATTGGGGCACCGCAATCAAGGACGCCAGCCGCCTGCTGCGCTCCTTCATCCACCCGGCGCTGCCGCCGACCATCGCGCTGATGTCGTTCGTGCTGGGCTTGAACCTGCTTGCCGACTCGCTGCGCGAACAATCGATGAAAGACTGATCTGCGGGTTTCGGCCCGCGAGCATGAAAATAGGATTGGAGCGACCCATGAATGAGGCAGTTCGAAATCCCCCAAAGTCGACCAATGGGCCGATCATCGAGATCGAGAACCTGTCGATCTCCTTCTTCACCCGCAAGGGCGAGATCCCTGCCGTCATGGACTTTTCCTGCACGGTGATGCCGGGCGAAGCCATGGGCATCGTCGGCGAGTCCGGCTGCGGCAAGTCGACTGTGTCGCTCGGCATCATGCGCGACCTCTCCAACATCGGAAAGATCGTCGGCGGCAAGATCAAGTTCCAGGGCAAGGACATGGGCGAGCTGTCCGACGAGGAGTTGCGCTCCATCCGCGGCAACAAGATCGCCATGATCTACCAGGAGCCGATGGCGAGCCTCAATCCGGCGATGAAGGTCGGCCAGCAATTGATGGAAGTGCCGCTGATCCACGACAAGGTGTCGAAGGAAGAGGCTTACAAAAGGGCGCTCGAAATGGTGCGCTCGGTGAGATTGCCCGATCCCGAACGCATGATGCGTTCCTATCCGCACCAGCTGTCCGGCGGCCAGCAGCAGCGCATCGTCATTGCCATGGCGCTGCTGTCGAAGCCGGCGCTGCTTCTGCTCGACGAACCGACGACGGCGCTCGACGTGACGGTGGAGGCCGGCATCGTCGAACTGGTCAAGGGGCTGGGCGAGAAGTTCGGCACGTCGATGATCTTCGTGTCGCACAATCTGGGCCTCATCCTCGAGACCTGCGACCGCATCACGGTGATGTATTCGGGCGAAGCGGTCGAGACCGGCAAGATCAAGGACGTGTTCGACCGGATGCGTCACCCCTATACGCAAGGGCTGTTCCGCTCGATTCCGCTGCCGGGCGCCGACAAGAATTCGCGGCCGCTGATCTCTATCCCTGGCCAGTTGCCGCTGCCGCATGAGCGGCCCAAGGGCTGCAATTTCGGGCCGCGCTGCCACCATTTCGTCGAGGGCGTCTGCAACGCCGCCGAAATCCCGATGATCGAGGTCGCCGGTCACGAAGGGCATTTCTCGCGCTGCGTGCGCTTCAACGAGATCGACTGGGAAGCGCTGCCTCCCGGCGCCAAGAAGGTCAATGAGAAGGTCGTGCCCGGCGCCCCGGTGCTCAAGATCGAGGATTTGAGAAAATACTACAAGGTCGGCGGCAGCGAAGTGTTCGGCTCCAGCGAAGGCCGCGTCGTCAAGGCCAATGAGACGATCTCGTTCATGGCGCGCGAATCCGAGACCGTCGCCATCGTCGGCGAGTCCGGCTGCGGAAAGTCGACACTGGCCAAGGTCCTGCTGGGGCTGGAGACGGCAAGTGCCGGCACAGTGACGCTGGGCAACAAGGAGATCCAGTCGACCGGCATCGAGAAGCGCAGCGTCGAAACGGTGTCGTCGATCCAGATGGTGTTCCAGAACCCGTTCGATACACTCAATCCCAGCCACTCCGTCGGTTCGCAGATCATCCGCACGCTGGAAAAATTCAAAGTCGGCAACAATGTCGCCGAGCGGCGCAAGCGCATGCTGGAGCTGCTCGACCTGGTGAAGCTGCCGCGGGCCTTCGAGACGCGCAAGCCGCGTCAGCTCTCAGGCGGCCAGAAGCAGCGCATCGGCGTGGCGCGTGCCTTTGCCGGCGATGCCAAGGTGGTGGTGGCCGACGAGCCGGTGTCGGCACTCGACGTCTCGGTGCAGGCGGCGGTGACCGAGCTGCTGATGGACATCCAGCGCAAGAACAAGACGACGATGCTGTTCATCAGCCACGATCTGTCCGTCGTGCGCTACATCGCCGACCGCGTCGTCGTCATGTATCTCGGCTACATCGTCGAGCAGGGCACGACCGACCAGATCTTCGCGCCACCCTATCACCCCTACACAGAGGCGCTGCTGTCGGCTATCCCGATCGCCGACACCAGCGTGGTCAAACGGCACATCGTGCTCGAAGGCGATATCCCGTCGGCGATGAACCCGCCGAGCGGCTGCCCGTTCCAGACGCGCTGCGGCTACAAGAAACTGGTGCCGGACAATCTGTGCGAGACCAAGGTGCCGCCGGTGAAGCATCTCGGCGATGGCCATATGAGCCTGTGCTGGCTGTCGGACGATGTGCTGGCGACGATGGAGCCCGTGATCAAGTTCGACAGGGAACACGCAGCGCATGAGGGCGTGCCGGAAGACGCACCGGATGGGATCGGCCCCGGTTTCGCCGGCGAACCGCCGAAGCGCCCGCATGGCAAGAAGCCGAGCTGACCAGCCATAGAGGCAATGCCGCTCGTTGGCGCATTGCCGCAGCGTCGCCATAGCTCAAGGAACGACAGCTACGTTCGCTTGAATATTGCTGTCCATTGCATTATGTGATGCGTGATGTTTGATGCGCGATAGGGAGCATATTGTGAGAACCACACTTGCAATCGATGACGATGTCCTACTTGCGGCCAAGGCCATGGCGCGGCAGCAGGATCGCAGCGTTGGCGATGTCATTTCCGATCTGGCTCGCCGCTCACTGCGCAGGCCACCGACCGGCGGTGAACGCAACGGCATCCCCTTGCTTGCATCGCGGCCCGACGGCCCGATGGTCGATCTCGAAATGGTCAATGCGCTTCGCGACGAATTGGCGTGACCTTCCTGCTCGACGTCAATGTGTTGATTGCGTTGATCGATCCGGCTCACGTCGCGCATGAAGATGCCCATCGGTGGTTCCAATCCACCGGGCATTTATCATGGGCAACATGTCCCATTACCTAGAATGGCGTCATCAGGATTGTAAGCAACCCGAAATACCCCAATTCTCCGGGTTCGCCCGCCGTGGTGGCGCAGATTGTCGGCAAGCTGCATGCCCTTTCAGGACATCAGTTCTGGCCTGACGAGATCAGCCTTGTCGGTTCCAACGACATCGATGCAGCCAGGATCCTCACCCCGGCACAGGTAACGGATAGCTATCTGTTGGGACTCGCCAAGGCGCGTGACGGCCAATTGGCGACGTTTGACCGAAAGCTGTCGACGGCAGCGGTAAAGGGAGGGAGGTCGATCCTCCACCTGATCCCAAGCGAATGAATGGCTGAGTTCCGCTTCGATCGCAAACTGCGTGGCTGCAAGACCGCTTGGCAACGTCAGCTGCCGCATTGCTGCAGCTGTTCGGCATAGTCGCGGGCCATCTTTTCGGTCGCCCTGGCATAGCCCTGCACGCCGGCATCGCCACGGTTGCCGCGGCCGTAGGCGGTCCAGCCGAGATAGTAGGCGAGATAGAGATTGTAGGTGTCGTTGCGGGCGACGCCGAACGTGTCTGATGTCTTGGAATGATACCAGCCGACGAAATCGACGGCATCGGCAAACTTGGTCCGCCGCGCCGCCCAGCTGCCGGTTTCGCTCTGATATTGCGACCAGGTGCCGTCGAGCGCCTGCGAGAAACCGGTGGCCGACGAGACATGTTTCCACGGAATGAAGCCGAGCAGTTTGGTACGCGGCGGCCTGGCATTGCTCTTGAAACCGGATTCCTTGCGCACCGTCGCCATCAGCACGGGGACAGGGACGCCGTATTTCTGCGAGGCGCGCTCGGCGGCCGACTGCCAGTTGTCGAACCAGCCGTCGTTCTGGTCGAAGACGGCGCAGACATTGTTGATATGGTTGGGCGGCGTCGCGCAGGCCGGCAAAGCCAGCAGCACGCCAACCGCTACAATTTTACTCAAACTCGAACTACGCATTGGAAAACGAATAGGCCGAAATCATAAAGGGAATCTTGCGGTGTTTCTTAACGGCTTGCCGGCTTGGCTGCGCTCGGTGGGCCTGTATCATTATTCCGACCTTTCGCGTCGCCTTTATCTCCATCAGAATTCAAAAATGCCGCCTTGGATAAAATCACGCCCGCGAAGGGCGGATTTCTGACAGCGATATCCGGATGCCGGCGCTCTGATGCCAGGCATGAATGAACCAAGACGAAAGCGCGGCGCGGAGCGAACCAGCAACCGGGGGCCCGCCGCCATCCCGCAACTTCCACTGCGGCGGGTGACCAATCCCTATCCGCCGATGGCGATGCTCTCAGTCGACCAGGTCGAAGCGATCCACCAGGCGTCGATGCACATTCTGGAAAATTTCGGCATCGAGGTGATGTCTCAGCGGGCGCTGGCGCTGTTCGAGAAGGCGGGCGCAAAAGTCGACCATGCGACCGCGAATGTCCGCATCGACCGGGGCCTTGTCGCCGAGGCGCTGAAGACCACGCAGTCCAGCTATCGGCTGACGCCGCGCAACCCCGCCAACACCATTCATCTCGGCGGCAACACGATCAATTTCACCCTCGTCGCCGGGCCGCCCAATGTGCACGACATGGAGCGCGGCCGGCGCGCTGGAAACTTGCACGACTATGCCGATCTGACCCGGCTGGCGCAGCATTTCAACTGCATCCACATGCTCGGCAACCAGGTCTGCGCGCCGGTGGAACTGCCGGCCAACACCAGGCACATGGATACCTATTTCACCAACCTGACGCTGACCGACAAATCGTTCCATGTCTCGGCGATCGGACGAGGCCGGGCGCTGGACGGCATCGAGATGATGGCAATCGCGCGCGGGCTGACGCTGGACGAGATGCGCGATGATCCCGGCATTGCCACCATCATCTCGGTCAACTCGCCGCGGCGTTTCGACGAGATGATGGCCGAAGGGCTGATGACCATGGCTGAGTTCGGCCAGTCGGTGGCGGTGACGCCGTTCACGCTGATGGGCGCGATGAGCCCGGTGACGCTCGCCGGCGCCCTGGCGCAGCAGAATGCCGAGGCGCTGTTCGGCGTGGTGCTGACGCAACTGGTGCGCCCCGGCGCGCCGGTGATGTACGGCGCCTTCACCTCCAACGTCGACATGAAGTCGGGCGCGCCGGCCTTCGGAACGCCGGAGAACACCAAGGCCAACATCGCCTCGGGGCAATTGGCGCGGCGCTACAATCTGCCCTACCGCACGACACCGGGGTCGGCATCGAATGCGGCGGACGCGCAAGGCGCCTACGAGACGCTGATGGCGCTGTGGGGCGCTGTGCTCGGCCACGGCAACCTCGTCTATCATGCCGCCGGCTGGCAGGAGGGCGGGCTGACGGCATCGTTCGAAAAGCTCATCATTGATGTCGAGATGATCCAGCACATGATGGAGTTCTTGCGCCCGATCGTCGTCGACGAGGCGGAGCTTGCGGTCGAGGCGCTGGGCGCGGTGCCGACCGGCGGCCATTTCTTCGGCGAACCGCACACGCTGGAACGCTATGCCACCGCCTTCTACCAGCCGATACTGTCCAACTGGCAGAATTACGAGGCATGGCAGGAGGCCGGCGGCCTCGACACGACGGCGCGCGCGACCCGGCTGTGGAAGAAGGCGCTGGAAGACTATGTCGAGCCGGTGATGGATATCGCCGTGCGCGAGGCGCTGGAGGCGTATGTGGCCAGGCGCAAGGAAGCGATCGGGCAGGGCGAGCCGTGACTTTTTCAGCGTCGGCGCGCGGCGCTGCCTTTCTGATTCACCTTATCTCCTCAACTCATTGATAACAGAGCAAAACTCATGAAATCGCATGCAAAGGTCGTGGTCATTGGCGGTGGCGTCGTCGGGTGCTCCGTGCTGTTCCATCTGGCGCGTCATGGCTGGACCGATGTCGTGCTTTTGGAGCGCGACGAGCTGACCTCCGGCTCGACCTGGCATGCGGCCGGCGGCATGCACACGATCAATGGCGACCCCAACGTCGCCAAGCTGCAGAAATACACGATCTCGCTCTACAAGGAGATCGAGGAGCTGTCGGGACAGGCGACCGGCGTACATCTGACCGGCGGCGTGCTTCTGGCGGCAACCGAGGCGCGGCTCGACTGGCTGCGCGGCGTCGTCGCCAAGGGGCGTTACCTCGGCATCGACCTCGAGGAGATATCGGCCAATGAAGCGGCCGAGCTGATGCCGCTGCTCGACCCGAAACAATTCGTCGGCGCCGTCCGCAACAAGGAGGACGGCCATCTCGATCCCTCCGGCGTGACGCATGCCTATGCCAAGGCCGCGCGGAAACTGGGCGCCGAGGTCGAGCGCTTCACCAAGGTCGAGGACATTGTGCGCCGGCCCGACGGCATGTGGCGCGTCATCACCAACAAGGGCGAAGTGGTGGCCGAGCATGTCGTCAATGCCGGCGGGTTATGGGCGCGCGAGGTCGGCCGCATGGTCGGGCTGGAGCTGCCGGTGCTGGCAATGGAGCACATGTACCTGATCACCGAGGATATGCCCGAGGTGGCGGCGTGGAACGCCAAGACGGGGACCGAGATCATCCATGCCGTCGATTTCGACGGTGAGCTGTACCTGCGCCAGGAGCGCGGCGGCATGCTGATGGGCACGTATGAGAAGGCCAACAAGGTCTGGTCCGAATTCCAGACACCGTGGAATTTCGGCCATGAACTGCTGGAGCCGGATATCGACCGCATCGCGCCGTCGCTCGAAGTCGGCTTCCGGCATTTCCCGGCCTTCGAGAGGACCGGCATCAAGCAGATCATCAACGGCCCCTTCACCTTCGCGCCGGACGGCAATCCGCTGGTCGGGCCGGTGCGCGGCCTTCCGGGCTTCTGGGTCGCCTGCGGGGTCATGGCGGGCTTTTCACAAGGCGGCGGCGTCGGTCTGGCGCTGTCCAACTGGATGATCGAGGGCGATCCCGGCGCCGACATCTGGGCCATGGATGTGGCGCGCTATGGCGACTGGGCGACGATGGCCTACACCAACGCCAAGGTGCGCGAGAATTATTCGCGCCGCTTCTCGATTCGCTTTCCCAATGAGGAGCTGCCCGCCGGGCGGCAGCTGAAGACGACGCCGATCTACGATTTGCTGTCGGCCAAGGGTGCGCAATGGGGTGTGTCCTATGGGCTGGAAGTGCCGCTGTGGTATGCGCCCGAGGGTGTCAGGGACGAATTCTCGTGGCGGCGTTCCAGCGATTTTTCCCATGTCGCCAATGAGGTCGCGACGGTTCGTGAAAGCGTCGGCCTGGCGGAGATTTCGAACTTCGCCAAATACAAGGTGACGGGAGAAGGGGCGGCCGCTTGGCTCGACCGGATCTTTGCCTGCAAGTTGCCCAAGCCAGGCCGCATGACGTTGGCGCCGATGCTGAAGGATGACGGCAAGCTCATCGGCGATTTCACGCTGGCCAATATCGGTGCCCCCAATTCCAACGGGACCGAGTGGTTCATCGCCGGCTCCGGTATCGCCGAGCAGTATCATATGCGCTGGTTCGAGGCGCATTTACCTGCGGATAGCTCAGTGCGCATGGAGGCGCTGGGGCAGAAACTGACCGGTCTGGCGATCGCCGGACCCAAGGCGAGGGAGGTGCTGGCAAAGGTCAGCCGCGCGGATGTCGCCAACACAGCATTCCCCTTCATGGCCGTCGCGAAAATGGACATCGGCATGGCGCCGTGCCTGGTCGGCCGCGTCAGCTACACCGGCGATCTCGGCTACGAGATCTGGGTGGCGCCGGAATATCAGCGCGCTGCCTTCCAGGCGTTGATGGCGGCAGGCGCGGAATTCGGCCTCGGCCTGTTCGGCTCGCGCGCGCTCAATGCGCTGCGGCTGGAGAAAAACTACGGCTCATGGGCGCGCGAATACCGGCCGATCTACGGGCCGCTGGAGGCCGGGCTCGACCGTTTCGTCGCCTATGGCAAGGATGCCGATTTCGTCGGCAAGGCCGGCGCTCTTGCCGAGCGCAAGCAGGGCGGCAAGCTCAGGCTGCGCACATTTATCCTCGATGCCGACGATGCCGATGTCATCGGCGACGAGCCGATCTGGTACGATGGCGCGGTGCGCGGCTGGGTGACGTCGGGCGGCTATGCGCATCACTCGAAGAAATCCGTCGCCATCGGCTATGTGCCGAAGGAGATCGCAGACAAGAGCGACGGCTTCGAGATCGAACTTTTGGGCAAGCGCCACGCGGCGCGCGTTCAGGCAGCGCCGCTCTTTGACGCGAACTTCGAGCGAATGCGCGCCTGAAGCGCTTCGGCTTCGCCGAGGCGCTTCAGAGTCTTGTTTTGTGCAAGTCGTTATCCCAAAACCGCTGCGCACTTTTGGGCGACATGCATCAGGCGCGTCAGGTGCTGCGGCGGTTGTCGAGCGCGAAGGCGCCGGCGCCGGCAAACACCAGATAGAGGAAGATGAAGCAGAAGGAGATTGCCGCGTCGCCGCTGTTGTTGACCGGGAAGAAGTCGCGCGGGTAGTGCGCCATGAAATAGGCGATGGCCATCTCGCCGGCCAGAAGGAACGCGACCGGGCGGGTGAACAGACCGAGCGCCAGCAGGATGCCACCGGCGAACTCCAGGATGCCTGCCGTCGCCGTCAGGCCGCTAAGAGCGTGAGGCTCGGCGCTGACCGGAAAATTGAACAGTTTCTGCGAGCCATGCTCGAGGAACTGCAGGGCCGTCATGATGCGCAGGACGCCGAGTGCCTGCGGCTGAAATCTGGCGAGACCGTCAAAAAGCTTCATCTAAACTCCATTTTTCCAACCCTGCGGCCCGGCCATAAATTATCACCCGGCGCTGGACCATTCACTTCGCGTGGCCTGTCATCAACAATCGGTGATTGGAAATCACTTCCAGTCTGGACTTCAAAATTTGTTCTCGTTATGGTTGCATACGGCTCGTTTAAGTTGTATGCCTGCGTGTAGACACTCCAAACCAAACGGGTTCCTAGCCATGAAAAAAGTCGCCGTCAGCCTGTTCGCAATTCTCGCAAGCACCAGTTTCGCCATGACCGCTGATGCTGGCTGCGATGCCTTCAAATGGCCGGTGACACGCGAGCAGGAACTGTTTCCGGCTGCGCCCGCCGCGCAGTCCGGTGCCTCTCTTGCTTTCGGCGAAGCCGCGGATATGGCGCTGGAGCCGGTCGATGCGGTCAGCTTCACGGTCTCACCGCAACGCGCGCCGGCAGCCGGCACGTTCGGCGCGACGGCAAACGTGGCGGTGCCACCGGAAGGAGAGCTCCAGATCAGCCTGTCCGACGAGGCCTGGGTCGACGTCATTCAGGATGGCCAAGCCGTGAAATCAGCGGGTTTCACCGGCGTGAAGACCTGCCCCGGCATCCGCAAGAGCGTGCGCTTCAAGCTGACGCCTGGCGCAGCCACGATCCAGCTCAGCGGCGCCAGGAAAGAGAACCTCAAGGTCGCGGTGCTGGCGCCGGAGTGACCGCGCCCGGACGCGCCTCTCATCGCACCGGCAGTGCGATGAGAGCAGTTCCGTGCAGGCGAGTACCGGAGGGGATCAGCGGCCCGGCGCGATCAGCGCGAAATAAGCGACTTGCGGATCGGTGAACTGGGCAATCCATTGGCCGGTCGGCACCGGCATCGGACCCATGACGATCTTGCCGCCATTGTCGGTGACGCGTTTGGCGGCTGCGTCGATGGCATCGACATTGAAGTAGAACAGCCACACCGGCACCGGCAGCTGTTGTGGCTTGTTCATGATGCCGCCGCCGGATTCAGGGCCGGCCGAGAAGGTCTGATAGATGCCCATCTCGCCGATGTCCATGCTACCGGCATCGGTCCAGCCGAACTGGCTGGAGTAGAAATCGAAGGCCTTCTGGCGGTCGGACGCATAAAGCTCGTGCCAGCCGACATGGCCCGGCGTCGTTGCCGGAAGGACGGGCTGGTCGGGGCCATTGGGCTGCAGGAACATGAAGGCGGCGCCTTGCGGGTCGGCGACGACGGAGAAGCGGCCGACGCCGGGAATGTCGTCGGGTTCGCGGTGAACAGCCCCGCCGGCGGCTTTCAGTGCCTCGGTCGAGGCATCGGTATCGCTGGTGTGGATATAGCCGAACCAGGCCGGCTTCAGACCCGTCCTGGCTGCTTCCTCGGGCAGGGTCATCAGCCCGCCGACGCCACGCTCGGCGGAGTTCACCACGATATAGCGCGGCATGCCGGGCGCCTTGTCGAAGGGCTCGGCCCGCCAGCCGACCACGGTGGTGTAGAACGCTTGCGCCGCATCGAGGTCGCTGGTCATCAACTCGTACCAGAAGAAGGGCATTGGGGATCTCGGCATTCTCGGTCTCCTCACCTATGCATAGATCGTCGTCCGATCCATCAAAGGACGTTTTCAGCGACGCGAATCCGACAGCGAACCGGAGAAAATTCAACGGCTGCGTTGACACATCGTTCCGCACTTCGCCCCACCGACGCCTTGCACGTGCGGCGGTTTTCGACTTTCCTTGGGCAAACGAGGGGTAGTCGTTTCATGCGCCTTATGTCGCTCACGCCTGAGCTTGTGTCACTGTGTCATCGCGAAGAGGTCGATCCCGGACCCGACTGCAGTTGGACGCAGCTGAACGATGAGGATTTTCGCACGCTTGCCTTACGGCTCTCCGACGAAGCCGATGCGGGGCCGTTATGGGTGTTCGCCTATGGCTCGCTGATCTGGAAGCCGGCTTTCGAGTCCGTCGAACGCCAGCGCGCCACTGCGTTTGGCTGGCATCGCTCCTTCTGCCTCGACATGGTGCGCTGGCGCGGCAGCGTCGCGCAGCCGGGGCTGATGATGGCGCTCGAACGCGGCGGCCGATGCGACGGCGTCATCTACCGCCTGCCCGACGGCGACAAGCCGCAGCAGATCGAAAGATTGTTGCGGCGCGAGATCGACGACCATGAGAGTGTCAGCTCGGTCCGGTGGGTTCCCGTGCGCACGGAGCAGGGCCGGATACGGGCGCTCGGCTTCTGGGTCGGGGTGACGGGCAGGGGAACCTCGCTTGGGCAGCCGCTAGATCGGGTGGCGCGGGTGTTGGCGCGGGCCTGCGGCCATGTCGGCTCGGGTGCGGAATATCTCTACAACACCGTCAGCCACCTCGAGGAATTCGGCATCCGCGACCGCAATCTGTGGCGGCTGCAGCAACTGGTTGCCGACGAGATCAGGTCGATTCATGGCGGCGCTACGAGCACTGGCTTTTCGCCCGTGACATAGGCCATAACATGAGTGGTCCGATCATATTATCAGCTAGGCTTTTCAGTGGCTTGCGGCGAAAATTGACCAATTGATAAAAAAATAAAACGTGCTAGCCTTCCCCAAAACGAAAACATGGGGAACTGACGATGCCAGAAGGCCAGTTCAAGGACGGCATTGCCGGCGGCCGGCTTGCCGCCGACCAGTACGCCGAGAATTTTTCCGACCTGCATCCGCCGCTCGATCACCACGAAGCGCTGGTCGAATCCGACCGCTGCTATTTCTGCTACGATGCGCCGTGCATGAACGCGTGCCCGACCTCGATCGACATTCCGCTGTTCATCCGCCAAATATCGACCGGCAACCCGATCGGTTCGGCCAAGACGATTTTCGACCAGAACATATTGGGTGGCATGTGCGCCCGCGTCTGCCCGACCGAGACGCTTTGCGAAGAGGTCTGCGTGCGCGAGGTGGCGGAAGGCAAGCCGGTGCAGATCGGCCGCCTGCAGCGATATGCCACCGATGTCGCGATGGCCGAGCACAAGCAGTTTTATTCGCGCGCTGAATCGACCGGCAAGTCGGTCGCCGTGGTCGGCGCCGGTCCGGCCGGTCTAGCCGCGGCGCACCGGCTCGCCCGCCATGGCCACGAGGTGACCATACTGGAAGCCCGCCTGAAGGCCGGCGGCCTCAACGAATACGGCATCGCCGCCTACAAGAGCATCGACAATTTCGCCCAGGCCGAGGTCGACTATGTCACGGGGATCGGCGGCATCGATATCCAGAACGGCAGGGCGCTCGGCCGCGACTACCGGCTGTCGGACCTGATCCGGAATTACGATGCCGTCTTCCTCGGCATGGGGCTTGGCGGCGTCAATGCGCTGCGCGCCGATGGCGAGGAGGCCGGTGGCGTCGTCAATGCAGTCGAATTCATCGCCGAACTGCGCCAGGCCAGCGATCTCGCGAGCCTGCCGGTTGGCCGGCGCGTCGTCGTCATCGGCGGCGGCATGACGGCGATCGACGCCGCCGTGCAGTCGAAGCTGCTCGGCGCCGAGGAGGTGACGATCTGCTACCGGCGCGGCCAGGAACACATGAACGCTTCCGAGTTCGAGCAGGATCTGGCAGCCGCCAACGGCGTCACCATCCGCCACTGGCTGCAGCCGAAGCGGGTCATTGTCGAAGGTGGCAAAGTGTCGGGGATCGAGCTCGAATACACCGCGATGAACGGCGACAGTCTTGTCGGCACCGGCGAGCGGCTGACGCTGACCGCCGACCAGGTGTTCAAGGCAATCGGCCAGAGCTTTGTGCCGGCGGCACTTAACGGCAGCGGTGCTGCGATCGAACTCGAGGCCGGCCGCATCAAGGTCGATGCGGAAGGGCGCACCTCGCTCGCCAATGTCTGGGCGGGCGGCGACTGCATTTTTGGCGGTGACGATTTGACGGTTTCGGCCGTGGCGCAAGGCCGCGATGCGGCGGAGAGCATCAACCGGAGTCTGACACAGGGATAGAGATCATGGCCTCAGTGGAATCGGGCATCGCCCGTCACTACGACGTCTCGGATCTTGAGCAGCACATTCTTGCCGTGCTCGCCGATACCGGCGTGGAAATTGCCCATCTACGCGCTGGCGATCTCGAAGCGGTCGACGAGTTCCACATTGGCGGTATCGCCGCCACCAGGGAACTCATCGGCCAGATGGGTTTGAAGCCGGGGGCCAGGCTGCTCGACATTGGTTCCGGCGTGGGTGGTCCAGCCCGCTTCGCCGCCAACAATGCCGGCGCCGATGTCACCGGCATTGATCTGACGCAAAGCTATGTCGACATTGCGACCAGCCTTTCGAAGCGGGTGGGAATGGCCGACAAAGTCCGGTTCGTGCAGGGCAGCGCGCTGGACATGCCGTTCAGCAACAAAAGCTTTGATACGGCCATGATCCTGCATGTCGGCATGAATCTTCCCGACAAGAAAAAGCTGATGAGCGAGGCGGCGCGTGTGCTCAAGCCGGGCGGCGTCTTTGCCGTCTACGATGTGATGCGGCTCAAGGCAGGTGCGCTGACCTATCCGCTGCCATGGGCATCCGACGAGAGCATGTCCTTCGTTGCCACGCCCGACGACTATCGTTCGGCTGCCGCCGCCGCGGGGTTCTCTGTAACCGCCGAGCGCCCTCGTGGCGCCTTCGCCATCGAATTTTTCGACACGATACGGGCGCGCATGGCTGCGGCGCAGGCGGAAGGAAAAAAGCCGCCGCCTGGCGTTAATCTTATCATGGGCGAGAACGCCGGCACCAAGATCGGCAATCTCACCCCCGCGCTTAAAGGCGGCATTCTCGCACCCGTGGAAATGCTCCTTCGTCTCGGTTGAAAGGGACCTGTCATGGCAGACATCCGCAACAATTTCGTCGGCATCAAATCGCCCAATCCGTTCTGGCTGGCTTCGGCGCCGCCGACCGACAAGGCCTACAATGTCATCCGCGCCTTCAAGGCGGGCTGGGGCGGCGTCGTGTGGAAGACGCTGGGAGAAGAAGGTCCGCCGGTGGTCAACGTCAACGGCCCGCGTTATGGCGCGATCTGGGGGGCGGACCGGCGCCTGCTCGGCCTCAACAATATCGAGCTGATCACCGACCGCGATTTGCAGGTCAATCTGCGCGAGATCAAGCAGGTCAAGAAGGATTGGCCCGACCGCGCCATCGTCGTCTCACTGATGGTGCCATGCGTCGAGGAAAGCTGGAAGGCGATCCTGCCGGTGGTCGAGGAGACCGAAGCCGACGGCATCGAGCTCAATTTCGGCTGCCCGCACGGCATGTCGGAACGCGGCATGGGCGCTGCTGTCGGCCAGGTGCCGGAATATATCGAAATGGTGGTGCGCTGGTGCAAGGCCAACACCCGCATGCCTGTCATCACCAAGCTGACGCCGAATATCACCGATGTGCGCAAGCCGGCGCGCGCCGCACTCTCCGGCGGAACCGACGCGGTGTCGCTGATCAACACCATCAACTCGATCACCGGCGTCGACCTCGATAGCTTCGCCCCGCAGCCGACCATCGACGGCAAGGGCTCGCATGGCGGCTATTGCGGCCCGGCGGTGAAGCCGATCGCCATGAACATGGTGGCCGAGATCGCCCGCGATCCGGAAACGCGCGGCCTGCCGATCTCCGGCATTGGCGGCATCACCACCTGGCGCGATGCGGCTGAATTCATGGCGCTCGGCGCCGGCAATGTGCAGGTGTGCACGGCGGCGATGACATACGGCTTCAAGATCGTGCAGGAGATGATCGCCGGTCTCGAAAACTGGATGGACGAGAAAGGCCACGCCTCGCTCAACGACATTGTCGGCCGCGCCACGCCCAACGTCACCGACTGGCAGTATCTCAACCTCAATTACATCGCCAAGGCGCATATCGACCAGGACGCCTGCATCAAATGCGGCCGCTGCCACATCGCCTGCGAGGACACTTCGCACCAGGCGATCACCAACATGGTCGACGGCGTCAGGCATTTCGAGGTGATCGAGGCCGAATGCGTCGGCTGCAATCTGTGCGTCAATGTCTGCCCGGTCGAGAACTGCATCACCATGGAGCCGCTGGCCGCCGGCGTGATGGACCAGCGCACCGGCAAGCCGGTGTCGCCGGTCTATGCCAATTGGACGACACACCCGAACAACCCGATGGCCAAGGTGGCTGCGGAGTAGGGAACGGGTCGAAGAAAAAAGCGGCGCTTTCGAGCGCCGTTTTTCATTTTCCTATTGCAGATAAAATCTATCTGGGATAAAAGATATCCATGAATAGGAGCGCAACATCGTGAAGCTGGGCGAGGGTGTAGAAGCGGCCATCCATTGCGCGGCCACACTGGCCAGCGTGGAGGGCAACAGCACGATGCCGGGTGCTGCTTTGGCAGAGTCCTTCGGCCTGTCGCCGAGCTATCTGCTGAAACATCTGAACCAGCTGACTGCTGCGCGCATCCTGGAATCGGTACCGGGACCGGCGGGCGGCTACCGGCTGGCTCGTCCGGCCGAGCGCATCACGCTGCTCGATATCGTGCTTGCGGTCGAAGGCCGTGAGCCGGCCTTCCGCTGCGGCGAGATCCGCCAGCGCGGTCCGGTCAAGATCGATGCTTCGGCCTATGTGAAGCCGTGCGGCATCAATGCCGCGATGCTGAAGGCCGAGCGCGCCTATCGCGCGGCCCTCGCGGAAACCCGGTTGTCCGACATCGTGGCTGATTACAAGGCCGAAGGCGATCCGCGATCGTTTGCCGCCAGCTGTGCCTTTGTCGCGCGCCATCAGCGGCCGCAGAAACCCGCTTCGACCAAACAGATTTAATCCCCGCCAAACAGATGTGAAAGGAAAGACGATGAAACAGAGACTGCAATTCTTCGCCAAGGCGCCTGAGATCATGAAAGCCGTGTCGGCGCTCAACAAGGCGGTCGACGAATGCGGGCTTGAAGTGAGCCTGCTGCATTTGATCAAGCTCCGCGCCTCGCAGATCAATGGCTGCTCCTACTGCGTCGAGATGCACAGCCGCGAGGCGAGGCGCGATGGCGAAACCGAGACACGGCTCTATCTGGTTTCGGCCTGGAAGGAATCGCCGCTGTTTTCCGAGCGCGAACGCGCGGCGCTTGCCTGGACCGAGGCAACGACCCTGATCGCCAACAATGTCGTTTCGGACGAACTCTATGCCCGCACGCTAGAGCACTTCTCGGAAGAGGAACTGGTCAAGCTGTCGGTCGCGATCGGCATGATCAACACCTGGAACCGGCTCTGCATCCCGTTCCACGCCATTCACCCGATGCCGGCTGCCAAAGCAGCCTGACCGTCCGTTAGTCATGGAGCGCCGTGGAAAGGGCGGCGCTCCACCTGTTTCATGCTTAAGTACGGGGAAGATTTCATGCCTGTCGATTTGCCTTCGACCCTGTTGTTTCTCGGCCGCCTGTTGCTTGGCGGCGCCTTCGTTGACGCGGGACTGCGCAATGTTCAAAACGAGGCGTTCCTGACCGGGCTGATGGCCGCGCGCGGCGTGCCGCAGGCGAGATTGGCGTTGTGGGCCGGCATCGTCCTGCAGACCATTGCCGGCGCGCTGGTGATGGCCGGCCTGTGGACCGCGATCGCCAGTGCTGTGCTGGTGCTGTTTCTCATTGTCGCGACGCCGATGTTCCACAATTTCTGGGACCATCAGGGCCCGGACCGGGCCTCGCGCATCAACGGCTTCGTCGGCAACGTCGCCCTGGCCGGAGGCTTTCTCACGCTGATCGCACAGTCGCTGTAAGGTCACGCCGCGAAGCGCAAACCGCCATCGCAGGTCAGCACCTGGCCGGTCATGAAGCCGTTGGAGACGAGAAAGGCGATTGCGCCGGCGACGTCTTCGGCGCGGCCGATCCTGCCCACCGGGGTTTTGCCGGCATATTCGCTGAACACCGCCTGCCGCTGGTCTTCGGCCAGGAAATCCCACCATGGCGTGTCGATGACGCCGGGGGCAACGACATTGACGCGCAGCGGCTTCAGTTCGACCGCCAGGATCGGCACCACCGTCAACAGCATGCCGTTGACGGCGGCAATGCCAGCCACGCCGGGCGCCGACAATTGTGCCGACACCGCCGAGATGAAAGTGACCGATCCCGATCTGTTGAGCGTCGGCAAGGCAGCCTGCAAACAGGACAGCTGCGGCCTGACTTTCTCGTCGACGCCGCCGGCGATGTCTGAGAGATCGAGGGTTTCGAACGGCCCAAGTCCCTTGCCGCCGCTGGCAGCCAGCACGAGGTGATCGAACGGTCCGAGTTCCCCAAAGAAATGGCGGACTTCGTCCGGCTTCGAAGCATCGAAGGCAGCTTTTTCGGCGGCGCCGCCGAGGCTCTTCCAGGCGCGGGTGAGCTTGTCCTGGCTTCGTCCGGTGATGGTCACCTTCATGCCTGGGCCTAGCAGTTTTCGCGCCGTCGCCAGGCCGATGCCGGATGAGCCGCCGATGACGACCGTGTGTTCGATCTTGCCGGTCATGAATGCTGTTCCTTCGATTTTGCGGAGGCTTGGCCGACGAGGTCGAGGCTCAGGGTTCGCAATTGCTGTCTGGCCTTCGCGTCATAGGCTTGTGCGTCGGCGCGGGCCTCCCTTTGGCCGTCGGAATAGAGGCCGCTGCGGCCCTCCAGCGCGGGCGATGTCGCGAGGTTGAGAATGGCATCGGCGCCGGTTTCGACCGAGCTCCATGGCGTCACGCCGGCCTGGCGGACCATGGTGGTGTTCATGTAGCTCGCCGGATGCAGAGCGTTGACGGTGACGCCGCTGCCTTTCAACTCTCCAGGATCTGCGCCAGCTTGCTCTGGCAATAGGCGCGCACGCCGTCATAGGAACGTGTCAGCATGACGTCGCCGAAATCGATCGCCTGCTGGCCGGCCGAAGCGACGTTGATGATTCGCGCCGGCGAACTCGCCTTGAGCAGCGGCAGCAGTTCCGAGGTCAGCAGGAAACCGGCGAGATAGTTGACCGCAAAGCGCAGTTCGAAGCCGTCGGCGCTGAGCTGTCGCTTGGCGCCGGCCGTGCCGATGCCGGCATTGTTGATGAGGATGTCAAGCCGGTCGGTTTTTGCGCGTACGGCCTCGGCAAGGCGGCGGACCTCGGCTAGCGAGGCGAGGTCCGCGGCGAGGAACTCGGCTTTGCCGCCGGCGGATTCGATTTCTGCGACGGCTGCCTTGCCGCGAGCCGCGTCACGGCCATGCACCAGCACGCGCGCGCCGCCGGCGCCCAGCCTTTGCGCGACGACACGGCCGACGCCATCGGTCGAACCGGTGATGAGGATTGTCTTGTCTTTCAGATCCATATTCAGAGCCTCCATCTCTCTGGATGGAAGATGGGGCGCCTGACGCAGCCCAAACAGTTCAAACTTTATCCTGGTATCAATACTGCTATAATAGCTCTCATGGATGCTCCCACGCACTCCGCTGAAGACAGCCGCCGGCGCGAGCTTGGCGCCTTCCTGCGCTCGCGCCGCGAAAGATTGACGCCGTCCGCCACCGGCATCGCGACCGGCCTGCGGAGACGCACGCCAGGCTTGCGTCGCGAGGAAGTGGCGATGATCGCCGGCGTCGGCACCACCTGGTACACATGGCTGGAGCAGGGGCGCGAGGTCAGACCCTCGGTGGAGGTGCTAGCGGCGCTCAGCGAAGCGCTGCGCCTCGACCCCGTTGAAAGGCGGCATCTGTTCATCCTGGCAGGCCGCCAGCAACCGGAGAACCGCGTGGCTGCGCCGGAAAAGGTCGATGGCCCGCTGATGCATATGCTGGAGAGCCTGGTGCTGCAGCCGGCCTATGTCGTCGGGCGGCGCTGGGATGTGCTGGCCTGGAATCCGGCGGCGGTAGCGGTGTTCGGTGATTATGGCCTGCTAGAGGGCGACGCCCGCAACATCGTCCACATGGTGTTCACCAATCCGCATCACCGGCGCCTGCTGGTTGACTGGGAGCAATTGGCGCGCACCGTGCTGGCCTCGTTTCGGGCGGAAAGCGCCCGCTATGTGGGCGATGCGGATTTCGAGCGGCTGATCGTGCTTATGACGCGCTCAAGTCCGGAGTTTCGCGACTGGTGGCCGCAACGCGACGTGGCACGCCGATTGTCGGGGGTGAAACATGTCCGACATCCGAGAGCCGGCGCCATGACGTTCGAGCATATGAGCCTGTCGATCGACGACGGCTCGGACATGAAGCTGATCGTCTACACGCCGCTGGCCGAACAGAATTCGATTGAGAAGCTGCAGAATTTGCTTGAGGCGATGCCGGCGGAGCGCCGCAGCGCCTGACGCCCAAGGTCAGCCCTTCGGCTTCAGCCCATCAATGAACAACTGCTCCAGAAACCGCGCCGCATCCTCGAAGCGGCCGTCGCTGCCGCGGTCGGGCCCGAGCACCGCGCGGACCTGGACATCGAAATCGGCATAGTGCTGCGTCGTCGCCCAGATCGAAAAGATCAGGTGCCAGGGATCGGTGCGGGCGATTTTTCCTGCGCGCATCCAGCCCTTGATGACGTTGGCCTTCTCGTCGACCAGCGTTTTCAGCTCACCCGCCAGCAGCGGCATGATGCGCGGCGCGCCTTGCAGGATCTCGTTGGCGAACAGCCGGCTCTCCCTGGGAAAATCACGCGCCATTTCGAGCTTGCGCCGGATGTAGCTCCTGAGCTCGGTCAGGGGGTCGCCGATGTCGTCGAGTTCACGTAGCGGCGCCAGCCACGTCGCCAGCAGCCGCTCCATCAGCGTTTCGTGGATGTCTTCCTTGCGGCGGAAATAATAGAGCAGGTTCGGCTTCGACATCCCCGCGGCCTCGGCGATCTGGTCGATGGTCGAGCCGCGAAAGCCGTTGGTGGAGAAGACTTCGAGCGCTGCTTCCAGGATCAGTTCACGCTTTTCCTGCTGGATGCGGGTGCGGCGAGGGGCTGAGCCTTCCATGGCGCCGCTCACCCCTGCAAGCCTTGGCCGCAGGGTTCATCTGGACCAATTCTCTGGACCAGTTTTTCTCTTACCCGTGGAGCGCACTTCGCAGGCCGCATTTCCGCTAGTAATCCCTTGACCGCCGACAGGGCGGTGCTAACGTTTGTCCAATCGGTCAAAAATTTGCGTAGCATGAAAACGCAGCAAAGACCAAGCTTTGGAAAGACCAAGCGTTAGCCGCACCGAAACAGGTTACAAGGGGAAGTCTTGGTCATGTCCAACCGGCTGAAAGTCACGCCGAACGATCTCAGCGCATTCTGGATGCCGTTCACGGCAAACCGGCAGTTCAAACAGGCGCCGCGCATGTTCGTGTCCGCCAAGGACATGCACTACACCACCAGCGACGGCCGCAAGGTGCTCGATGGCACCGCCGGCCTCTGGTGCGTCAATGCCGGCCATTGCCGTCCCAAGATCACCGAGGCGATCCAGCACCAGGCGGCCGAACTCGACTATGCGCCGGCCTTCCAGATGGGCCACCCCATCGTGTTCGAGCTGGCCAACCGCCTGGTCGATCTCGCGCCCAAGGGCATGGACCATGTCTTCTTTACCAATTCCGGTTCGGAATCGGTCGAAACGGCGCTGAAGATGGCGATCGCCTATCACCGTGTGAAGGGCGAGGGCGCGCGCACCCGCCTGATCGGCCGCGAACGCGGCTATCACGGCGTCAATTTCGGCGGTATCTCGGTCGGCGGCATCGTCACCAACCGCAAGATGTTCGGCACGCTGCTCGGCGGCGTCGACCACATGCCGCACACGCATCTGCCGGAAAAGAACGCCTTCTCCAAGGGCGTGCCGGAATATGGCGCGGAACTCGCCAACGAGCTGGAGCGCATCGTTGCCCTGCATGACGCCTCGACCATCGCCGCCGTCATCGTCGAACCGGTCGCCGGCTCCACCGGCGTCATCCTGCCGCCGAAGGGCTATCTGCAGAAACTGCGCGAAATCTGCACCAAGCACGGCATCCTCTTGATCTTCGACGAGGTTATCACCGGTTTCGGCCGTCTCGGCGCGCCGTTCGCAGCGGATTATTTCGGCGTCACGCCCGACATCATGACCACCGCCAAGGGCGTCTCCAACGGCGTCATCCCGATGGGCGCGGTGTTCGTGAAGAAGGAAATCCACGACGCCTTCATGACCGGCCCCGAGCACATGATCGAGTTCTTCCACGGCTACACCTATTCGGGCAATCCGATTGCGTGCGCCGCGGCACTCGGCACGCTCGACACCTACAAGGAAGAGGGCCTGCTGACCCGCGGCGAGGAACTGGCGCCCTACTGGGAAGATGCGCTGCATTCGCTGAAGGACGAGCCGCATGTCATCGACATCAGGAATATCGGCCTGATCGGCGCGATCGAACTGGCGCCGATCGCCGGCAGCCCGACCAAGCGGGCCTTCTCGGCCTTCGTCAAGGCGTTCGAGCGCGGCGCGCTGATCCGCACCACCGGCGACATCATCGCGCTGTCGCCGCCACTGATCATCACCAAGGGCCAGATCAACGAATTGATCGACCATGTCAGAGAAGTGCTGAGGGCGATCGACTAATCTATCCAGCCAGTCGGGCGGCGGCGGGAACCGCCGCCCGGTTGGTTATATGAAATGAGAGGACTTTGAATGGCCGCCCCAGGCGAGAATCTGCGAATCAATTCAGACCGTTTGTGGGATTCCATCATGGAGATGGCGAAGATCGGCCCCGGTATTGCCGGCGGCAACAATCGCCAGACCGTGACCGACGAGGACGGCGAGGGACGGCATCTGTTCAAGCGCTGGTGCGAGGCGGCCGGGCTCGAAATGGGGCTCGACGAAATGGGCACCATGTTTGCCCGCCGGGAAGGCGCTGATCCCAGCCTGCCGCCGGTTTATGTCGGCAGCCACCTCGACACGCAGCCGACCGGCGGCAAATATGACGGCGTGCTCGGCGTGCTCGGCGGGCTGGAGATTATTCGCTCGCTTAACGATCTCGGCATCCAGACCAGGCATCCGATCGTCGTTACCAACTGGACCAATGAGGAAGGCTCGCGCTTTGCCCCGGCGATGATGGCGTCCGGCGTGTTCGCCGGTGTGCTCGATCAGGCGGACGTGTATCAGCACACTGATAAACAGGGCAGGAAATTTGGCGAGGAACTGGAGCGCATCGGCTGGAAAGGCACCGAGAAAGTCGGTGATCGCAAGATCCACGCCTTCTTCGAACTGCATATTGAGCAGGGGCCGATCCTCGAGGACGAAGGCATCGACATTGGCGTCGTCACCCACGGCCAGGGCCTGAAATGGCTGCAGGTAACGCTGACCGGCAAGGAGGCGCATACCGGCTCGACCCCGATGCCCAAGCGCCGTAATGCCGGGCTCGGCATGGCTCGGGTCATCGAACTGGTGCACGAGATCGCCATGGACTACCAGCCCGACGCCGTCGGCGCGGTCGGCCACATGGAAGTGTTTCCGAACTCGCGCAACATCATCGCCGGGCGCACCGTCTTCACCATCGACATCCGCTCGCCCGAGAAGGAAGTGCTGGACGCGATGGATGGGCGCATACGCGAAGGCATCGACACGATCTGTGAGGCGCTCGACATCCAGTACAAGGTCGAGCAGGTCGGCGCTTTCGATCCGGTCACCTTCGATGCCGGCTGCGTCAAGGCGATCCGCGACGCCGCCGATCGGCTCGGCTATTCCCACCGCAACATCGTCTCCGGCGCCGGCCACGACGCCTGCTGGATCAACCGCGTCGCGCCGACCGCCATGGTGATGTGCCCCTGCGTTGACGGGTTGTCACACAACGAGGCCGAGGAAATCACCAAGGAATGGGCCGGCGCCGGCGCCGACGTGCTGTTTCATGCGGTGGTGGAGACGGCGGGGATCGTGGCGTGAACTAAGATCTGTATTCAAAACGACGCTCACAAGAAGCGCGAAGAGAACAAGGGAACACGACAATGACCAAAGTCATCCGAAACGGCACCATCGTCACCGCCGACCGCACCTGGAAGGCCGATGTGCTGATGCAGCACGGCAAGATCGTCGCCATCGGCTCGAACCTGCATGGCGACCATGAGTTCGACGCCAGCGGCTGTTACGTCATGCCGGGCGGCATCGATCCGCACACCCATCTCGAAATGCCGTTCATGGGCACCTATTCGGCCGACGATTTCGAGTCCGGGACGCGTGCGGCCCTTTCCGGTGGCACCACGATGGTGGTCGATTTCTGCCTGCCGGCGCCGCAGCAATCGCTGCTGGAAGCGTTGCAGATGTGGGACAACAAGACCTCGAAGGCTGCCTGCGACTACTCCTTCCACATGGCGATCACCTGGTGGGGCAAGCAGGTGTTCGACGAGATGGCCACCGTCGTCGACAGAGGCATTACCTCGTTCAAGCATTTCATGGCCTACAAGGGCGCGCTGATGGTGGACGACGACGAGATGTACGCGTCGTTCCAGCGCTGCGCCGATCTCGGCGCGCTGCCGCTCGTTCATGCCGAGAATGGCGACGTGGTTGCGGCGCTGTCGCAAAAGCTGCTCGCCGCCGGCAATAATGGCCCCGAGGGACACGCCTATTCGCGGCCGCCGGAAGTGGAGGGCGAGGCGACCAACCGCGCCATCATGATCGCCGACATGGCCGGCGTGCCGCTCTATGTCGTGCATGTGTCCTGCGAGCAGAGCCACGAAGCCATCCGCCGCGCCCGCCAGAAGGGCATTCGGGTTTTCGGCGAGCCGCTGATCCAGCATCTGACGCTGGATGAAAGCGAGTATTTCGACAAGGATTGGGACCATGCGGCGCGCCGCGTCATGAGCCCGCCCTTCCGCAACAAGCTGCACCAGGATTCGCTGTGGGCCGGCCTGCAGGCGGGATCGCTGCAGGTGGTGGCGACCGACCACTGCGCCTTCACCACCAAGCAGAAGCGCAACGGCGTCGGCGATTTCACCAAGATCCCGAACGGCACTGGCGGGCTTGAAGACCGCTTGCCCGTGCTGTGGACGACGGGCGTCAACACCGGGCGGCTGACGATGAACGAGTTCGTCGCGGTGACTTCGACCAACATCGCCAAGATCCTCAACATGTACCCTAGGAAAGGTGCCATCGTTGAAGGCGCGGACGCCGACATCGTGGTGTGGGACCCCAGCGCCAAGAAGACCATCACCTCAAAGAAGCAGCAATCGGTGATCGACTACAACGTCTTCGAAGGTTTTGAGGTGACCGGCCTGCCGCGCTTCGTCTTTTCGCGCGGCGAATTGTCGGTCGAGGAAGCGGAGGTCAGGGCCAAGCCAGGCCATGGCGAATTCGTCGCCCGCGAGCCGAACGCGGCGGTCAACCGGGCTCTATCGACCTGGAAGGACATCACCGCGCCGCGCAAGGTCGAACGCACCGGCATTCCGGCGACAGGCGTTTGACGTTGCGGAGCCCGGGGGCGCTCATTTCACTGGTCGTGGCGATGGTGGTCGCTGGTCCGGCAACAGGGGCCGAGAGGCTGGTGGGCTTCTGGGGCAACGATGCCGGTTGTGTCTTTGCAAAGGCCGGCTTTCAGGGCCGCGACGATTATATCGTGCTGACCGCCGAGGGCATCGAGACCTATGGCAGCGGCTGCCGGTTCGCGCAGCAATTGACGTGGGCGCCGGGCACGCAATCGCTTGATGCGACCTGTTCCGCCGAGGGCGAGGCGGGGACGACGGCTGAAACCGTTGTGGTCACCAACAAGGGCGAGGGTGGTTTCTTCGTGACCATCCCCGGCCTCGAAGAAATGGGGCCGCTGCTGCCGTGTTCGTGATGTTGGTTTCGGGGGAATGAGTGTGCGTGGGTTGGTTCTATTCGTAGCGGTTCTTGCCGGGCTGGCTGCGGGTCAGGCCCATGCGGCAGGGATCGACCTGTCGAAACCCTATGGCGACAAATATGGCTGCATCAACCGCAACGGCCAGGAGGTCGCCGCCGATCGGATGCTGCTTTTGACCGACGAGGCGTTGATCACCGCCGCCAGCGCCTGCACCTTCACGGAGAAGCAAGCGCAGGCTGATGGTTCGCTGGTGGTGACGGCGACGTGCGAGGCGGAAGGTGAAGACGGGCAGGAGCCGACCAAATTCACCATCAAGCGCAGCGCCAAGAACGCCAAGAAGCTGACGGTCGCCGACGAGGACGGCAATGTCATGGGCGAAGTGGCGCGGTGCAAATGACGGCAGTCCCGTCAGCGTCAGGCCACCAGCGCATCCAGCTCCGGCAACAGGACGACGCTTTCCTGTTCATTGGGATCGGTGCGGGCGATGACGGCCGAGGACGGGGCGTTGCTCATATTGGCCGGCAGATGCGGTACGCCGGCCGGGATGTAGAAGAGGTCGCCGGCCTTGACGACGATGTGGTTCTCGAGCCTGTCGCCATACCATGTGTGGACCTCGCCCGAGAGCACATAGATCGCCGTCTCATGGCTTTCATGCAGATGCGCCTTGGCGCGGGCGCCGGGCGGCAGGGTGAGCAGATGCATGCAGATGCCGGACGAGCCGACCGTCTCGGCGGCAATGCCGGCAAAATAGGTCAATCCCTGCTTGCCTTCATAAGTGCTTTCAGGACGGATAAGGTGACAAGTGGGTTTGGGCGACATCGGCAAGGCTCCGGGCGTCGATTGGGTGGGATTGGACGAGTGGAAAGCAACATCAACGCGAATGCAACGGCATTTCATCCTGGGCGGCTGCGAGAGGCAGGCAGCAAGCGATGACGGGACGATCGCCAGCCGTTGTCTCGGCAAGCAGACTTGGCCTTACCTTTCAGACCAATGACGGTCCGGTAGAGGCGCTCTCCAATGTCGACCTGACCATCGGCAAGGGCGAGTTCGTCTCCTTCATCGGCCCATCGGGCTGCGGCAAGACCACCTTGCTGCGCGTCATCGCCGATCTGGAAAAACCGACATCGGGCACGATCTCGGTCAACGGCATGACGCCGGAACAGGCGCGCGAGAAACGCGCTTATGGCTACGTCTTCCAGGCGGCAGCCCTTTTCCCGTGGCGCACGATCGAGCGTAACGTGGCGCTGCCGCTGGAGATCATCGGCCTTTCGAGAGCGGAGCAGGCCGAGCGCATCAAGCGCACGATGGAGCTCGTCAACCTCTCCGGCTTCGAGAAGAAATACCCTTGGCAGCTTTCCGGCGGCATGCAGCAGCGCGCTTCGATCGCCCGCGCGCTCGCCTTCGACGCCGACCTGTTGCTGATGGACGAGCCCTTCGGCGCGCTGGACGAGATCGTGCGCGACCATCTCAATGAACAGCTTCTGGAATTGTGGGCACGCACCAACAAGACGATCTGCTTCGTCACCCATTCCATCCCCGAGGCGGTGTATCTGTCGACGCGCATCGTCGTCATGTCGCCGCGCCCAGGTCGGGTTACCGACATCATCGAATCGACGCTGCCAAAGGAGCGGCCGCTGGATATCCGCGAGACGCCGGAATTTTGGCGATCGCGGCCAGGGTGCGCGATGGCTTGAGGGCAGGGCACAGCTATGATGATTGAGGGGGCGAACGACCGGCTGGCTCCTCTCCCCAACGGGGAGAGGGTGGCCGGAGCGAAGCGGAGGTCGGGTGAGGGGGCGGCGCCGACGGATCCGACCAAGAGAAATGTCGGGGCAACCGCTCGCGCCCGAAAGCTGCGGTTTGACGAGACCGAAGCTGAATACCGGCTTTGGGGGGAATTGAGAGGACGTCATCTCAACGGCTACA
Organism: Mesorhizobium sp. C432A; assembly: GCF_030323145.1. NCBI lineage: Bacteria > Pseudomonadati > Pseudomonadota > Alphaproteobacteria > Hyphomicrobiales > Phyllobacteriaceae > Mesorhizobium > Mesorhizobium sp. C432A. The sequence goes on from NZ_CP100470.1 coordinate 3,223,833, forward strand.
AATTTGTGCGGCAAGTGCCGCTCGGACCTTTCATCGCGGACTTCGTCTGCCGCGAGCAGGGGCTGATTGTCGAACTTGATGGCAGCCAACACGCGGATTCACTGACCGATCCCGCCAGGACAGCCTGGCTGAACGGACAAGGTTATTCGGTTCTGCGCTTCTGGAATCACGAAGTTTTGGCTGAGCGCCGAGCGGTCCTGGATACGATCTTGGCTTGTCTCGACGGAAAGATTTCTACCCCCTCACCCGACCTCCGCTTCGCTCCGGCCACCCTCTCCCCGTTGGGGAGAGGAGGGCGCCCCGCTGGCGAGGCGCGCTAGATGGACACCTTCCGCGAAAAATTCATCCCCGTGACCTCCATCCTCCTGGGCGTGGTGGTGCTCTGGTATGTCTTCGCCGTCATCCTAAACGCGCCCTTCCAGCGCGACCTCGACCGGCGCGCCGGGGAAACCCACGACACCGTCGAATTCATCGGCAAGACGCTGTCGCAGCCCAAGCCGACGCTGCCGGCGCCGCATCAGGTGGCGGTGAACTTCTTCGAGAACACCTTCCTGCGGCCCATCACATCGAGCCGCAGCCTCGTCTACAATGCCTGGGTGACCCTGTCGTCGACGTTGCTCGGCTTTGCCTTCGGCACGGCGCTCGGCATCGTCATCGCGGTCGGCATCGTGCATGTGGCGACGCTCGACCGCAGCCTGATGCCGTGGATCATCGCCTCCCAGACGATTCCCATTCTGGCGGTGGCGCCGATGATCATCGTCGTGCTGGGGGCGATCGGCATCAGCGGTCTGATCCCAAAGGCGATGATCTCGACCTACCTGTCGTTCTTCCCGGTGACGGTTGGCATGGTGAAGGGCCTGCGCTCGCCCGAACTCATGCATCTCGACCTGATGCACACCTACAATGCCAGTGTCTCGCAGACCTTCTGGAAGCTGCGGGTGCCGGCCTCGGTGCCGTTCCTGTTCACCTCGATGAAGGTGGCGGTGGCGGCGAGCCTGGTCGGCGCCATTGTCGGCGAACTGCCGACCGGTGCTGTCGCCGGCATCGGCGCCAAGCTTTTGGCAGGCGCCTATTACAGCCAGTCCATCGACATCTGGTCCGCCCTTGTGGCGGGCTCGGTGGTGGCGGCCCTTCTGGTCATGGTGGTCGGCATAGCCGGGCGCCTCGTTGACCGCGCGATGGGCGGGAGGCCGGCATGAACTGGCTGAAGCCCTCCTGGCAAGCCGTGCTGGCCATTGCGCTGTGCCTCGTCGCCGTCGCGCTCGGTGCGATGTCGAAGCCGGAAGCGGCCGCCCTTGCAGACCCGACAGCAAGCTTCGACTACCCCTATTTCGGGATAAAGACCCCGATGATCGGCCTGGCCGTGCTGGCAGGGCTGATCTCGATGATCAGAATTTCGCCGCTGGCCGAGGCTGCGGTGCTGTTCATCGGCGCTCATCTCGTCGCCTGGATGCTGATCTCGGGCATTACAGGTTTCGAAGGCACGGCATTGGCGCCTTATTTCCTGCTGCTCGCCGCTGCCTGGCTGCTGGCCTGGCGCTGTGTGGCGGTGCTGTCGGGGCTTCGCCCGATGGCAAAAGGGGCGCGGATGGCGCTGCGCCTCATCATCCCGGCGATCTTCGGCGCCTGGATCCTGATCATATGGGAAGCGGTGACGCGTGGCGCCGGCATTCCCTTCATCCTTTTGCCGCCGCCGAGCGCCATCGGTGTGCGCATCGCCAGTTCCCTGCCGGTGCTCGGCGCCGATATCAGGCAGACCATCTTCAAGGCGGTGATCTTCGGTTATGTCATCGGCAGCGGCGCCGGCTTCCTGGTGGCGATTGCGGCCGACCGCGTGCCGTTCCTGCGCCGCGGTCTGCTGCCGATCGGCAATATGGTCTCGGCGCTGCCGATCATCGGTGTGGCGCCGATCATGGTGATGTGGTTCGGCTTCGACTGGCCGTCCAAGGCCGCGGTCGTCATCATCATGACCTTCTTCCCGATGCTGGTGAACACGGTTGCCGGTCTTGCCGCCTCCGGCCATATGGAGCGCGATTTGATGCGCACCTATGCGTCGGGCTACTGGCCAACACTCTTGAAGCTCCGGCTGCCGGCGGCAGCGCCCTTCATCTTCAACGCGCTGAAGATCAACTCGACGCTGGCGCTGATCGGCGCCATCGTCGCCGAGTTCTTCGGCACGCCTGTGGTCGGCATGGGCTTTCGCATCTCGACCGAGGTCGGGCGGATGAACATCGATATGGTCTGGGCCGAAATCGCAGTTGCAGCACTGGCGGGTTCGGTCTTTTATGGCGTGGTCGCTCTCGTCGAGAGAGCCGTCACGTTTTGGCATCCCTCTGTCCGTGGTGGATAGGGCGGTGGGTTCGGGTGTTAACTTCAGAGGGTAAAAACATGAAAAGACTGATCATTCCGATGCTGGCCGGCGCGATGTCGCTGGGCGCGTTCCAGGCAATGGCCGCCGACAAGGTGACCTTGCAGCTGAAATGGGTCACGCAGGCGCAGTTTGCCGGCTACTATGTCGCCAAGGCCAAGGGTTTTTATGAAGCCGAAGGCCTCGACGTCGACATCAAGCCGGGCGGTCCCGATATCGCACCCGAGCAGGTGATCGCCGGCGGTGGCGCCGACGTCATCGTCGACTGGATGGGTGGGGCGCTCGCCGCGCGCGAAAAGGGCGTGCCGCTGGTCAACATCGCCCAGCCGTTCAAGAAGGCCGGCATGGAGCTGGTCTGCCCGAAGGATGGCCCGATCAAGACCGAAGCCGATTTCAAGGGTCACACGCTCGGCGTCTGGTTCTTCGGCAACGAATATCCTTTCTACGCCTGGATGAACAAGCTCGGCCTGAAGACCGAAGGCGGCCCGGATGGCGTCACGGTTTTGAAGCAGAGCTTCGACGTGCAGCCGCTGATCCAGAAGCAGGCGGATTGCATTTCGGTCATGACCTACAACGAGTACTGGCAGCTGATCGATGCCGGCTACAAGCCGGACCAGCTCACCGTGTTCAACTACTCGGCGATGGGCAACGACCTGCTTGAGGACGGGCTCTATGCCTCGGAAGACAAGCTCAAGGATCCGGCTTTCGAAGACAAGATGGTGCGTTTCGTGCGCGCCTCGATGAAGGGCTGGAAATATGCCATCGACAACAATGACGAGGCCGCGGGCATTGTCATGGACGGCGGTGGCCAGGACGAAAACCACCAGAAGCGGATGATGAGCGAAGTCGCCAAGCTGATCGACAATGCCGACGGCAAGCTCGACCCGGCGACCTACGAGCGCACCGCCAAGGCGCTGCTCGACCAGAAGATCATCACCAAGGCGCCGACCGGCGCCTACACCACGGCCATCACCGACAAGGCGATCAAATAAGCCTGGCCAGGCAATTTCGACCTCGAGAGCGGCGCCTTTGACCAAATGTCAGAGGCGCCGTTCCTTTATGGTGTTCATGACGAAGCTGGTCTCGATCGAAGCGACGCATTTCAGCCGCGCGATCTTTTCCTTGATGAAGCGCTCGTACTGTTCGAGGCTGCCGGTCACCACCTTCAGCACATAGTCGCGCGCCCCGGTGACGAGGTGGCATTCCAGCACCTCTTCCCACCCGCGGATGGCGTCCTCGAACATGACGATCTCGTCCTCGTTCTGGCGGCTGAGCCGGACGGTGGCGATGGCGACCATGTTCCACCCGAAGGCGGCCGGGTCGACCAGCGTGGTATAGCCCCTGATGATGCCGGCCTCCTCCAGCCGGCGTACCCTCCTCAAACATGGCGACGGCGACAGGCCGATGCGCTCCGCCAGCTCATTGTTGGTGATGCGGGCGTCGGCCTGCAGCTCGCGCAGGATCTTGCGGTCGAAATCGTCGGCTATCTTCTGTTGCACTTTTGCTCTCGCTCGGCAATTTGTTGCCGGAATGCAGCCATGCGAGGCCGAAAATAGCAAGGACTGGTGGACCGGGATCGCATAAATTGCTGCACGAGACTCCTCCAGAACGCAGGAAAAGCCATGACCGCGCCGCGCCCGTCGAAAACCCACATCGGCAACCACAAGCTCCATCCGGAAACGTTGATGTTGAGCTATGGCTTCGATCCGCAACTGTCGGAAGGCGCCGTCAAGCCGCCGGTGTTCCTGACCTCGACCTTCGTGTTCAAATCGGCGGAGGAGGGACGCGACTTCTTCGACTACACATCCGGCCGCAAGGAGCCGCCGAGCGGCACGGCGTCCGGCCTGGTCTATTCGCGCTTCAATCATCCCAACTCGGAGATCGTCGAGGACCGGCTGGCGGTCTATGAGGGAACGGACGCCTGCATCCTGTTCTCGTCGGGCATGTCGGCGATCGCCACGACGCTGCTCGCCTATGCCCGGCCGGGCGATGTCATCCTGCATTCGCAGCCGCTTTACGGCGGCACCGAGACGCTTTTGACGCGCACGCTGTCCGGCTTCGGCATCGGCGCTGTCGGCTTCGCCGACGGCGTCGACGACAAGGCGGTGCGGGCCGCTGCTGATGCAGCGGTGGCGAAGGGGCGTGTCTCGGTCATTCTCATCGAAACGCCGTCGAATCCGACCAACAGCCTGGTCGACATCGCACTGATCCGGAAGTTTGCCGACGAGATCGGCGCAAGCCAAGGATCAACGCCGATCATCGTCTGCGACAACACGCTGCTCGGCCCGGTGTTCCAGCGACCGATCGAACATGGCGCGGATGTCTCCGTCTATTCGCTGACCAAATATGTCGGCGGCCATTCCGACCTGATCGCCGGTGCGGCGATGGGCAGCAAGGCGGTGACCAAGCCGATCAAGGCGCTGCGCGGCGCCATCGGCACGCAACTCGACCCGCATTCCTGCTGGATGCTCGGCCGCTCGCTGGAGACGCTGTCCATCCGCATGGAGCGCGCCAACGACAATGCGCGGCTCGTGGCCGAATTCCTGCGCGATCACGCCAAGGTCGAGAAGGTGCATTACCTGCCGTTCCTGGGCGAGGATACGGCAGCGGGACGGGCCTACAAGGCGCAATGCAGCGGCGCCGGGTCGACATTTTCTTTCGATATCAAAGGCGGAGAGAAGGCGGCCTTCGCATTTCTCAACGGGCTGCAAATATTCAAGCTGGCGGTGAGCCTCGGCGGCACGGAGTCACTCGCCAGCCACCCGGCGGCGATGACGCACTCCGGCATTCCCTTCGACGTGCGCCAGCGCATTGGCGTGCTGGAGACCACGGTCAGGCTGTCGATCGGCGTCGAGCATCCGGACGATCTTATCGCCGACCTGACGCAGGCGCTGGCAGCGGTCTGATAGCTCGCTTGTAGATATCAGGAAAGGGGCGATCGTCTTGGCAGCGTCGGCGGGACAGCACCCCCCTCTGTCCTGCCGGACATCTCCCCCTCAAGGGGGGAGATCAGCAGCTCTGACCATAGCGCCCTGTCTGCAACGCTGCAGATTGGCGAAGGGCGACATGACATCCAATCTCCCCCCTTGAGGGGGAGATGTCCGGCAGGACAGAGGGGGGTGTGACGGAACTCGGCTTTCGCTGCTAACTTCTCAGCTCTTGTCGCGGATCTGCGTCATCGTCCGCGTCGGCGTGATCGCCTCGGGGTCGAGCCTGATTTCGACGATCGCCGGCTTGCCGCTGGCGCGGGCACGCTCGAAGGCAGGGGCAAAATCTGCCGTGTTCTCGACCGTCTCGCCGTGGCCGCCATAGGCGCGGGCAAGAGCGGCAAAGTCAGGGTTCTTAAGATCGGTGGCGACGACGCGGCCGGGATAGTCGCGCTCCTGGTGCATGCGGATGGTGCCGTAGATGCCGTTGTTGACGACGATTACGACGATCGGCAGGTCGTATTGCACGGCGGTAGCGAATTCCTGTCCGTTCATCAGGAAGCAGCCGTCGCCGGCAAAGGCGATCACGGTGCGGTCGGGATGGAGCGCCTTGGCGGCGACCGCGGCCGGGGTGCCGTAACCCATCGAACCGGAGGTCGGCGCGCCTTGGGTGGCGAAGCGGCGGAAGCGGTGGAAGCGGTGCACCCAGGTGGCGTAATTGCCGGCGCCGTTGGTGAAAATGGCGTCATCGGGCAAAATCTTTTCCAGATAGTTCATGATCGGCCCCATCTGGACCGTGCCGGGGCCGGTCTCAGGAGGCGTCGACCAGTCGAGGTAGGCAGCGTGTGCTTTCGCTGTCTCATCCGCCCAGGCTGGCGTGGACGTTGGCTTGCGCTTGGCGAAGGCTTCGACGAAGGCCGACGGCGCAGCGTTGATCGCCAGGGTCGGCCGGTAGACACGGCCGAGTTCGCCGGCATCGGCATGGACATGGACCAGCGTCTGGTCGGGGTAAGGGCTCTTCAGCAGCGTATAGTCGGAGGACGGCATCTCGCCCATGCGGCCGCCGATCAGCAGCACCAGGTCGGCCTGCTTGATGGCGGTGGCCAGCTTCGGGTTGATGCCGATGCCGACATCGCCGGCATAGTTCGGGTGCAGATGGTCGAACAGCATCTGGCGGCGAAAGGAGCAGCCGACCGGCAGCGACCAGGCCTCGGCAATGGTGCGCATACGTGCCACCGCTTCCTCGTCCCAGCGTGTGCCGCCGAGGATGACGAAGGGACGCTTGGCCTTGGCCAGAAGCTTTTCCAAAGCATCGAGTTCGGCTTCGCCGGGCCGGGTTTCGACCGGCGTGTGCGGCAAGGCCGCGGGCGCGTCGACAAGACTGGTCAGCATGTCCTCCGGCAGCGAGACGACGACGGGGCCGGGGCGGCCCGATGTCGCGACGGCGAAGGCGCGGGTGACGAGTTCGGGGATGCGCGCGGCATCGTCGATCTCCACCACCCATTTGGCGATGTCGCCGAAGAAGCGCTTGTAGTCGACCTCCTGGAAAGCCTCGCGCTCCTTGGCGTGGCTGGCGACCTGGCCGATGAACAGGATGACGGGTATCGAATCCTGCATGGCAATGTGAATGCCGGCCGATGCATTGGTGGCGCCGGGGCCGCGGGTGACGAAGCAGATGCCGGGCTTGCCCGTCAGCCGCCCCTGGCAGTCGGCCATCATGGCGGCGCCGCCTTCCTGTCGGCAGACAATGGTGCGGATGGGCGAGTCATGCAATGCGTCGAGCACCGCGAGATAGGATTCGCCGGGCACGCAGAAGATGCGGTCGGTGCCGTTCGCCTCGAGTGCGTCGACAATCAGTTGTCCACCGGTCTTCATCGTCCAGACTTCTCCAGTTCGGCAAGGATTTCTTGCGTGTGTTCGCCAAGGCGCGGCGAAGGGCGTTCATAGACCAGCGGTGTGCCGGACATCACCATCGGCGCGCGTACCGAGGGCAGACGATTGCCATGGCCATCGTCGAGGTCGAGGCGCATGCCGCGTGCGATCGTCTGCGGGTCGGCAAACATCTGGCCGATGTCGTTGATCGGGCTCGCCGGCACGCTTGCCGCTTCGAGCTTGGCCAGCAATGGGTCGCGATCCCAATTCTTCAGCGTCTCGATCAAGTGCTCGCGCAACTTCACCCGGTTGGCGACGCGGGCCGGATTGGTGGCGAAATCGGGATTCGCTGAGAGATGGTCGAGCCCGACGGCGGCGCAGAATTTGGCGAACTGGCCGTCATTGCCGACCGCCAGGATGATGTGGCCGTCCCTGACCGGGACAACCTCATAGGGCGCAATGTTCATATGCGCATTGCCCATCTGCACCGGCGCTTTGCCGGAGACGAGATAGTTGAGGTTCTGGTTGCCGAGTGCGGAAATCTGCGTGTCGAACAGGGCCATGTCGATATGCTGGCCTTCGCCGGTCTTTTCGGCATGGCGAAGCGCTGCCTGGATGGCGATCACCGAATAGAGGCCGGTGAAGATGTCGGAAATAGCGACCCCGGCCTTTTGCGGCTCGCGCCCGACCTCGCCGGTGATCGACATCATGCCGGCCATGGCCTGGATGATGAAATCATAGCCGGCGCGTGAGGCGTAAGGCCCGTCCTGGCCGAAGCCGGTGATCGAGCAGTAGACGAGCTTTGGATTGATCGCCTTCAGGCTCTCGTAATCGAGCCCGTATTTCTTGAGGCCGCCGAACTTGAAGTTCTCGATCAGAACGTCGGCCGTGGCAACCAGCCGGCGCACCGTCTCGGCCCCTTCGGGCGTCGAGAAATCGACCGCGATGGAGCGCTTGCCGCGATTGCAGGAGTGGTAATAGGCGGCCGACAGGTTCTCGCCATCATGGCTCATGACGAAGGGCGGACCCCATTTGCGGGTATCGTCGCCGCCATCGGGGCTCTCGACCTTGATGACATCGGCGCCGAGATCGGCCAGCAATTGTCCTGCCCACGGGCCGGCCAGGATGCGGGCGAGTTCGACGACGCGGATGCCTTTCAGCGGAGGTTCAGCCATAAATCACCAAAAACGGGTCGGAACCGCAGCCTCTATCAACCCGGGATGCCGCTGTCACGGGCCTTGCGGTAGGCCAGCGATGTCACTGTTTGAGCACGCTATCGGCCCAGGCAGCGAAATCGTCCATAACGGTGTCGCGGTTCACCTCGTTCAGGCTTTCGTGGCGGGTGTCGGCGTAAATTTTTGAAACCAGATTCGAAAAGCCCATCGCGCGCATCCGCTTGGTGAGATGATCGATGCCTTTGCCATAGTCGGAGGCCGGATCCTTCTCGCCGCCGACGATGCTGACGGGCAGGTCGCGCCTGATGCCGGCAAAGCCCGCATCCTTGCCGCCTTTCTGCGCCATCTCCACGACATCGCGCCACATCGAGATCGAGGCATCCCAGCCGCACAGCGGGTCGGCAATGTACTTGGCCACTTCAGCCTCGTCGCGCGACAGCCAGTCGAACGGCGTCTTGTGGTTGGGCACCGCCTTGCCCCAGGCCTGGAAGGTCAGTTTGGGCAAGACGCGTGAGGGAACATCGGAGCCGAGCCTGAAGCGCTCATAAGCGAGGATGGCGAGTGCAAGCTGACCAAGCAGGCCTTGTGAGAAATTGCCGTTCCAGATCGCCGCGGCGTGGACGCGCGGCGAGTGCGCCAGCAGGTAGTTGAGCGCCACCGACGCACCCATCGAATGGCCGAACAGGATGACCGGCAGGCCGGGCTGCTCCTTCGCAATCAAATCGTGGACTGCGTCGACATCGGAGATCACCTTGGCCGGGCCGCTTGTGCCGGCGAACCTGCCGAGCGGGGCATCGGGCGCCTTGGTCGCGCCATGGCCGCGATGGTCGTGGACGTAGACATGAAAGCCGCCGGTGCTGAGGTAATCGGCGAAGCGGGCATAGCGCGCGGCGTGTTCGGCAAGGCCATGGTTAATCTGGACGACGGCGCGTGGAGAGCCGCTCGCGTGCTTCACATAGAGGTTGAGCGTGGCCCCGGTCGGTGAGGCCAGCGTCGTCTGCTCGTCAAATGCCATCTCTCGCTCCCGTCGGCGACTGTTGGGCGACGGCGTGACCGGCGTCAAGGGGAGGGCTATTGACAGTATGCTGTCAATTTGATTATATGACAGCATACTGTCAAAATAGGGAGCATGAGCATGAAAACCTTTTCGACCGTTTCGCGCCGCGCGTTTCTGCTGGCGAGCCTGTCATCCGCAATGCTCCTGCCCGGCATTGCTTCCAGCCAGACCAGGGAGATGACCATGAAGATCTCAACCATTGCCGGCCCGCAGGGCCAGCTTGCCGGCTACGACATCAAATCCGGCGACGGCCTGCCGATCCTGTTCGCGCATGGCGACTGCAGCCGCGCCACACAGTGGAACCGGGTGATGCAGCTCACCGCAGGTGGCCGTGAGGCGGTCGCCTTCGATTTTCGCGGCCATGGCGCATCGGCGCCTGCAGCTGATGCCGACTACGGCTATGACGGCCGTGCCGACGATATTGATGCGGTGGCCGATGCGTTCGGCCTGAAGCGGTTTGTCCTCGTTGCGCATAGCGGCGGCAGTGGGGCCGCGCTCGCCTATGCCGCCGGCCATGCCGACCGTGTTGCCGGCATCCTGCTGGTCGATCCGGCGACCGATCCGCGCGCCCTGCCCAAAGAGATTCGCGACGGGTTCGTGCGCGATCTGGCGGGGCCAAACGGCGGCGACGTCCTGAGCGCTTATTACACCTCGATCGCCGGATCCAATCCAGATGTCCGCAAACGGGTCCTCGCCGATGCGGCGGTGGTCGATCCGGCGGCTCGGGCAGGCGTCGGCAAGGCGCTGGCGGAATGGAATCCCGAACCGACGCTCGACGCCTATCGCGGGCCGATCTTCGTGCTGGCTACGGAGGCCAATGACAATGCGGCGGCCCTGTTTCGGCTGTGCAGCCGAATTGGCCACAGAACCGTCGCCGGTTCCGGCCATTGGGTGATGCTTGACAAGCCGGAGGCGGTGGCTGAATCCGTCAACACCTTCGTTTCCACCATCGAGGCCGGCCAGAAATGACAAGCAGGACCGAAGCCGGAGATGTGCTCACCGAACTGGTGCTTGCCGTGTTCCGGCTGAATGGCGGGTTTCTCGACGCGGCCGACCGGCTGGCGGAGCCTGCCGGGCTGACGGCGGCGCGCTGGCAGGTTCTGGGCGCGGTGCTGAAGGAGCCGAAATCGGTGGCCGACATTGCCCGCGACATGGGGCTTGCCCGCCAGAGCGTGCAGCGCCTTGCCGATATTCTGGCCGCCGAAGGGCTTGCCGCCTATGCGGACAACCCGGCGCACCGCCGCGCCAAGCTCCTGGCGATGACCGATGCCGGCCGGGCCGCGATCAGGGATATCGGCACGCGCCAGCATGTCTGGGCCAACCGCATCAGCGAGGGCATCGAGCCTCGCGTGCTTGAGACCGCGCTTGATCTGCTGCGTATGTTGACGAAGCGGGTCGAGGAGGGCGGGGTCTGATCGACCGAGCGATTGTTTTTTGCGGCCGACGAAAGAAATCGTAATTCTGACATGTCACACGTTTCTAGCTTGCGCTATGAAACGCTAGGAGTGCTGGAATGCGGATATCGGCGATATGGGGTGCGGTGTTGGTGGCGCTGGCCGGTGTCGGCCTAGCGCGCGCCGATGTGAAGATGAGCGGCTCCTTCGTGGCCGATGCTGCTTGCCCGGCAACGCAGGCAATCAAGAGCGGCAAGAACCCCGGCAATATCGCGACAACGGCTGGACAGAGCTACGACCTCCTGGCCGGCAACAAGGATGCGCCGACGCATTACCTCATCCGCGTGCCGGGCGCCGATCCTGAGCGTCGCTGGGTCAAGATCAGCTGCGGTCATGTCGCCGGCGGCAGCGCAGCCGCCCAGCCGGCCGCGCCCGCCGATCAGGGCAAGCCTGCGGCTTCGGAAAAGCCCGAATATGTCTTTGCGCTGAGTTGGCAGCCGGCCTTCTGCGAAACCAAGGCAAGCAAGCCCGAATGCCAGGCGCAGACGGCGGGCGGCTTCGACGCGTCGCATTTCACATTGCATGGGCTCTGGCCGCAGCCGAACGGCAATTTCTATTGCCAGGTGCCGGCGAGCGACAAGGCCAATGACAATCCGGCCCATTGGGCAGACCTGCCGCCGGTCGATCTCGATGCCGCTACGCGCGCCGAGCTCGACCAGGTTATGCCGGGCACCGCCTCCAAGCTCGAACGGCATGAATGGATCAAGCACGGCACCTGCTACGGCAAGAGCCAGCAGGAGTATTTTGCCGAGGCGCTGAACCTGATGCGGGCGGTGAATGCCTCGCCGGTGCGCGAGCTCTTCACCAGGAATGTCGGCAAGCAGCTGACTTCGGACCAGATCCGCAGCGCCTTCGACAGCGCCTTCGGCGCCGGGTCGGGCGCGCGGGTGCGTGTCTCCTGCCTGGTCGATCCGTCGAGCGGCAGGCGGCTGATCGGCGAGCTGACGCTCGGCCTGACCGGCCCGATCGGCCCCGACAGTTCGCTGAGCACTCTCATGCTCGCCTCGGCGCCGACGACCAAGGCGGGCTGTCCGAAGGGCTCGGTCGATGCGGCCGGGTTCCAGTAGGATATCCGTCTGTCGCTTGGCAGTGACGCGGTGATATGGTCTGGATGTGTTTCATTCGGCGGGGGTGGCGATGAGTGGCATGACATCAGGCGCGCTGGCGCGGCTGGCTTTCTGGGCCAGGGGGATGACCGCCATTAAAGACGGCCGCATGGAATGGCCGGGCTTTTCCTATACCGATGCCGAGTGGGCGCGCATGCGCGTGCTTGCCGCGCCGATCGGGGCAAGCCGCTACCAGCTGTTCACTTGGGTCAATGCCGCGATCTTCATCGCCATTGCCGCGCTCGGCATCGTCTGTGTCTTCCTGCCGCTGGCGACACTTTTGTTTCCGGTGCCGGCCGACACCAGCGCGCTCAAATTTTCGGCTCTGCTGGCGGCGTGTGCCTTCCTCATAATCGGGCTCGGCTTGCCGATCTCCATGCGCCTGTCGAGCGCGTTGGCCATCTCTCGGGAGATGCGCGCCGGTCTTGTCGGCGAAGCCGGTGACGAAGCGCTGGCAGCAAAAGTGTCTTGGCAGATCAACCGCATCATGCTGGTCATGTGCGGCCTGCTGGTGCCCGGCATTCTGTTGTTCATCGCTTATGACATCGATGCCAGTCCGATCATCACCGTGCTGAAATGGCTGGCCATCGCGCTGATAGCCGTTTCAGTTGCGGTCGGCGCGTTGCAGCAGCGCAAGCGGAGCTGACAGCCTTATCCGCTGACGCCACGCGTGGGCAATGTCCACGCAGTTAGGTCTTCGGCATCGTCATGCGCTTCGCCGACGACGCGGTCACGCCCGGTGGACTTGGCCCTGTAGAGACGCTCGTCGGCAAGGGCGAAGAGATCGGCAAGCGAGCCTACGGTCTCATCGACAGTGGCGATGCCGGCGCTGACGCTGATGTCGAACCGGTTTACGCACGCTTTGACGGCCTGGCGGAGGTTTTCTCCGAGCAACCTGGCGACCGCATGCGGCTGCGAGCAAAGGATGGCGAACTCCTCGCCGCCGATCCTGAAAACCTGATCGTGCGCGCCGGCCGCCTGGGTCAGCACCTGGGCGATCGATCTCAGCACCCTGTCGCCCTCGGCATGGCCGAAGCGATCGTTGATCGACTTGAAATGGTCGACGTCGACGATCAGCAGGCTGAGCGGTTGGGCCGTGCGCAGGCTGACAGCGACCAGACGTTCGCCGTCGCTGTCAAAGCGTCCCCTGTGCAACAGGCCGGTGAGGCCGTCGCGGCCGACATGTTCGACCAGGGCTTCGTAGCGCTCGCGATAGGTCAAGGTGTCGAAGACGTCGGACAGCCCGCGGGGTGCCACGACCTGACGCGTTTCGAACCATCTGAGGTAGGCGACAAGCATGGCGCTGTAGGCAAAAGCGGCACCCATCTTGGCCAACCAGCCGCCGAAGAAGACCGCAATCGGTGCGCCTGCGACGAAATGCAGGGCGGTGAAAAATCCGGCCTGGTCGAAGGTGAGCACGCAGGCGACGCAAATCAGGATGCGGGAGAACGGCGCTTTGCGCAGATAACGCCCGAGCTTTTCGTAAAGCAGGATGATCAGGATGGCGTCGATGAAGAGCAGCGTCGTGCCCCACACCATCAGCCAGCCCAACTGGTCGATGAAACCGATATCGGGAAGCTTGCCGTCGGAAAGGGCTGAAATATCGTGCAGGCGCAGGATCAGGACCAGCCCGATCATCAAGGCGTTGCCGAGCAAAAGGCCATAGATCGGCTGGCGCACCGTGGCCGCATCTTCCTTCATGTAGAGCAGAAGCAGCATCACCAGCTTGCCGGAAAACAGCACCGCCGAGCCTGGCGAGACCATGCCGAAGGGCAGGGCGACATAGAAGACGCTGGCGAGATAGGTTTCGAGGAAATGCATGGCGCCCAGCGCGCAGACGAAGACGCCGAGGCCGATGCGATCCCTGAAGCGGAACAGCGTGACCATGACGCTGAAGTAGACGACCGCTTCGGCAAGGAGCAGGAAACTGTTCAGCACTACCTTCGGTCCGATCTCTACTTTCGATCGCGACAGGCCAGCGATCGATCCTGTTTTGACGCTGAAGGGTTAACCGGGGATTTCAACGCTCCCTACAACCGGCGGAAAACTTAACGTGCGGTGTACACCCGGCTTGAAATGGCAAAAGCGATTGCCGTTCGGCCCGGCATCGCCTACATAGCGGCCAACCTCCATTCAATCCGACATTTCGGTCAATCATCAAGGAAAGCGCGCGTGGCACGCCAGTTCATCTATCACATGGCCGGCCTCAACAAGGCCTATGGCACCAAGAAGGTGCTTGAGAATGTCCATCTCTCCTTCTATCCCGACGCCAAGATCGGCATCCTCGGCCCCAACGGCTCGGGCAAGTCGACGATCCTCAAGATCATGGCCGGGCTCGACAAGGAGTGGAACGGCGAAGCCTGGCTCGCCGAAGGCGCCACCGTCGGCTATCTCGCGCAGGAGCCGGCGCTCGATGCCAACAAGACGGTGTTCGAGAACATCATGGAAGGTGTCGCCGCCAAGACCGCCATCATCGAGCGCTACAACGAATTGATGATGAACTACTCCGACGAGACGGCCGACGAGTCCGCCAAGCTCCAGGACGAGATGGACCGGCTCAATTTGTGGGATCTCGAACAGCAGGTCGAGATGGCGATGGAAGCGCTGGGCTGCCCGCCCAAGGATTCCGAGGTCACCAAGCTTTCGGGCGGTGAGCGCCGCCGCGTCGCGCTCTGCCAGCTGCTGCTGCGTCAGCCCGACCTCTTGCTGCTCGACGAACCGACCAACCATCTCGACGCCGAGACCACGGCGTGGCTGGAAAAGCATCTGCGCGCCTATCCCGGCGCCGTGATGATCATCACCCACGATCGCTACTTCCTCGACAATGTCACGGGATGGATCCTCGAGCTCGATCGCGGCCGCGGCATTCCCTATGAGGGCAACTACACCAAATACCTCGAAGCCAAGGCCAAGCGCCTCAAGCAGGAAGGCCGCGAGGACGACGCCCGCCAGCGCGCTATCGGCCGCGAGCGCGAGTGGATCCAGTCCAGCCCGAAAGCCCGCCAGACCAAGTCCAAGGCGCGTATCCAGGCGTTCCAGGACCTGCTGGATGCAGCCGACAAGCGGCGTCCGAGCGATACGCAGATCGTCATTCCGCATGGCGAGCGGCTCGGCAATGTGGTGATCGAGGCGGAAGGCCTGTCGAAGGGCTTTGGCGACACGCTTTTGATCGAAGGCCTGGAATTCAAGCTGCCGCCGGGCGGCATCGTCGGTGTCATCGGCCCGAACGGCGCCGGCAAGACGACGCTGTTCCGCATGATCACCGGCCAGGAAACGCCGGATGCCGGCTCTGTCCGCATCGGCGAAACGGTGAAGCTCGGCTATGTCGACCAGAGCCGCGATGCGCTCGATCCGTCAAAGACGGTGTGGGAGGAGATTTCCGGCGGCGCAGAAGTGGTCAAGCTCGGCAAGTTCGAGGCCAACACGCGCGCCTATTGCGCGTCGTTCAACTTCCGTGGCGGGGACCAGCAGCAGAAGGTCGGCAACCTCTCCGGCGGCCAGCGCAACCGCGTGCATTTGGCAAAGATGCTGAAGACCGGCGGCAATGTGCTGCTGCTCGACGAACCGACCAACGACCTTGACACGGAAACGCTGGCGGCGCTCGAAGACGCGCTGGAAAACTTTGGCGGCTGCGCCGTCATCATCTCGCATGATCGTATGTTCCTCGACCGTCTGGCCACCCACATCCTCGCCTTCGAGGGCGACAGCCATGTCGAATGGTTCGAGGGCAATTTCGAGGACTACGAGCAGGACAAGATCCGCCGGCTCGGCCCCGAAGCCGTCAACCCGCACAGGATGACCTACAAGAGGCTGACGCGGTAAGGGAGCAACCGGGGCGGCGAATTTCTCAACTGATACGAGGAAAGCTTGAATGACCGACTGGTCAGCCGCCCAATATCTGAAATTCGAGGATGAGCGCACGCGGCCCGCGCGCGATCTTGTTGCGCAGGTGCCGGTGGATTTCCCGCGCCGGGTGGTCGACATCGGCTGCGGCCCGGGCAACTCGACCGAGCTGCTGGTCGAGCGCTGGCCGGATGCTGAGGTCATCGGTTTCGATACCTCTCCCGACATGATCGAAAAGGCGAGGGCGCGCCTGCCCAGCGTCAATTTCGACCTCGCCGATGCCTCGACATGGCGGCCTGCCGAGCCGGTCAACGTCATCTTCGCCAATGCGGTGTTCCAATGGCTGCCCACCCACCCGGTAGTGTTCCAGCGGCTGATGGGCTTTCTCGCGCCGGGCGGTGCGCTCGCCGTCCAGATGCCCGACAATCTGCTTGAGCCGTCGCATCGGCTGATGCGCGAGACGGCCGCCGAAATGCCGTTCGCCGCCAAGATGGCAGGTGCTGCGCGCGGACCGCTGCCGGCGGTGTCGTTCTATTATGATCTCTTGTCGCCGCTCTCCATCCGGGTGGATATCTGGCATACGGCCTACAATCATCCGCTGACCGACGCCGAGGTGATCGTCGAATGGGTGAAGTCGACGGGGCTGAAGCCGTTTCTCGATCCGCTCGACGCCGGCGAGCGCAAGATATTCCTCGACAATTACACCGCCAAGATCACCGAGGCCTATCCGAAGACCGCAAACGGCAAGGTGCTGCTGCGCTTTCCGCGTATCTTCATCGTCGCCAAGCGGGCCGGCTAGCACTCTGCACCCGAGGATATCCGCCCACAGCCTGTGGCTTAAGCCGGCGTAAACCGGCGGGGTGAGAAAAGTGTTGTGTCGCGCCCCTTCGTCGTTCACATGAGAACGACAATGCCTGCGCATGGACGGACTGGATATGCATCGCGTCATCATCAGCGGCATCGGCGTTGAAATCCCTGAAGCCAAGATCACCAATGAAGAACTGGTCGCCAGTTTCAACGCCTGGGTCGACACGGAGAATGCGCGCCGGCAAGGCACGGATGAGACGCTGCTGCAGAAATCCGACAGCGCCTTCATCGTCCATGCCTCGGGCGTCCAGACCCGGCATGTGATCGAGCGCGAAGGCATTCTCGATCCGACCCGCATGGCGCCGCGCATTCCGGCGCGGCCCGATGATGCGCTGTCGCTGCAGGCCGAGTTTGGAGTGGCCGCGGCCCGGAAGGCGCTCGACCATGCCGGCCTGAAGCCGTCCGACATCGACCTGGTGATCTGCTCGGCCTCGCACCAGCAACGGCCCTATCCGGCGATCGCCATCGAAATGCAGGAGGCGCTGGGCACCAAGGGCGCCGGCTTCGACATGGGGCTTGGTTGTTCATCGGCCGCGGCCGCCTTGCACATTGCGGCCAATCTCGTGCGGGCGGGCGCGCACAAGCGCGTGCTGGTGGTCACGCCGGAGATCATCACCGGCCATCTCAATTTCCGCGACCGGCAGACGCATTTCATCTTCGGCGATGCATCGGTGGCGATGGTGGTCGAGGGGCTGGGCGAGGGCGAGAGGCGGCCGGGGCGTTTCGAGGTGCTGGACACGCGCACCTGGACGCAGATGTCGAACAATATCCGCACCAATCTGGGCTATCACACCCGAACCGCCCAGGACGATCCTTACATGATCAACCTCGAAGGCAATCTGATCAAACAGGTCGGCAACAAGGTGTTCAAGGAAGTCACCGTCGCCGGCCACAAATTCATTGTCGAATTCCTCGCCGAACACGGGCTGACGCCGCAAGCCATCAGGCGATTCTGGCTGCATCAGGCCAATGCGCGAATGAACGCCATGATCCTGAAACTGGCCTTCGGCCACGAGGTCGACCATGACCGCGCGCCGATGGTGCTGGAGCGGCTCGGCAACACCGCCGGCGCTGGCGCCATCATCGCGCTGTCGGAAAACCACGCCGACATGAAGCCCGGCGATTTCGGCGTGCTGTGCGCCTTCGGCGCCGGCTATTCGATCGGCGGCGCGCTTTTGCGGATGCTGTAATCAGGCCGGCATGAACGGCACCAGCATCGGTACGCGGCGGGCATAGTCGTCATAGGCGTTGCCGAGTTCTCCGCGCAGAAAGCGTTCCTCCAGCCTTGCCTTCATGACGATGCCGATGGACGCTATCAGCCGGTTTGATCGAATCATCATCGCTTTCGACTGGACCCGAGCCCACGGCTACGGCTATTTGCGACGTCATCCTGCAGAAGGAACGAAGCCATGCTGGACCTCTTCCCGGAGTCTGAGAAGCCGGTCGACATCATCCCCGCCAGGAAGCTGTCCGCCAAAGTGGCCGCTTTGTACGTCGCACCGTCGAATCACTTCCAGACGCGCCCGGTGGAAGCATTGCAGCTCGGTTTCGAAGGCATCGACGGCGACTTCCACGCCGGCGCCACCCGTCGTTCCGGCGGTCGCGAACCCTGGTATCCGCGCGGCACCGAAATCCGCAACGAGCGGCAGATATCAATCGTAGCAGCGAATGAACTCGGCGTCGTTGCCGAGCGGATGGGGCTGGCCGAGATCAAGCCGGAATGGATCGGCGCCAATCTGCTGATCGAAGGCGTGCCGCATCTCTCGATGCTGCCGTCAGGCACGCTGCTGTTCTTCAGAGATGGCGTGACGATCAAGGTTGATGCGCAGAACGGACCTTGCCGGCTTGCCGGACGTTCGATTGCCGAAAACGCCGGGATGGCCGATCCGGAGGCCGGCGCGCTGGCCTTCCCGAAGGCGGCGAAACGGCTGCGCGGCCTCGTTGCCTGGGTCGAGAAACCGGGTCGTATGACAACAGGGGAAGAGATCTCGGTGCGCGTGCCCGAGCAGTGGATTTATCGATCCTAGCACCGGGCTAGGGCAAGGGCTGCGCCGCCGGGGCGACGCAGCCGGATTTCAAGACGCGCTCAGGCCGCCTTGCGGTTCTTCTTGGCGCCCTGCGCCTCGACGGAAACGTAGTCCCACTTTTCCCACAGCGCGATGCGGTTGGCGTATTCCTGCTTGATCATCGGCAGGCCGCCATCGCCGAAGAAGACGCGCAGCGGCGGCTCGGCCGCGTCGACGATTTCAAGCATCGCCGGTCCGGTGGCATCGGGGTCCCCGGCGACCGAGTTGGCGCGGCGTTCCGCCATCTTGGCGCGGGCCGGCGCGTAAGCCTCGATCGCTTTGGAGACCTTGGCCGAGGCGCCGGACCAATCGGTGGAGAAGCCTCCCGGTTCGACAAGCGTCACATGGATGCCGAATTCGGCGACCTCGATGCTGAGCGACTGGCTGAAGGCTTCGAGCGCCCATTTCGAGGCATGGTAAAGGCCGAGCGAGGCGAAGGCGTTGACGCCGCCGATCGACGAGATCTGGATGATATGGCCGGAGCCCTGCGCCCGCATGATCGGCAAAGCCGCCTGGGTGACCCAGAGCGCGCCGAACACATTGGTTTCGATCTGGTCGCGGGCTTCCTGTTCGCTGACTTCCTCGATGGCGCCGAAATGGCCATAGCCGGCATTGTTGATGACGACGTCGAGCCGGCCAAAGCGCTTGTGCGCCTCGGCGATGGCCGCATCGACGGCCTTCTTGTCGGTGACGTCGAGCTTGATGGCGGCGACATTATCGCCGTATTTCGCGACGAGATCGGCGAGCGTGCCGGCATCGCGCGCGGTTGCGGCGACACGGTCGCCGCGGGCGAGTGCGGCCTCGGCCCAGACTCGGCCAAAGCCTTTCGATGATCCGGTGATGAACCAAACCTTGCTTGTCATGACGTGGAATCCTTGCCCATGCGGGCCGTGAACTGGGAAGCGGAGGCTTCTCCGCTTCTGCGATATACGGTGTGTCGAGCGATTTTCCAGAGGCGAGGGGGAATCTTTTTGGTCACGACATCGTGTGGAGCAGGATCTTCGCCGGTCAGGGATAGCGCACCGGGCTTGACCAGGCCGGGTCGTCATGCTTTTGCCAGTAGAGCGCCATCAAGCGCTTTGTGATCGCGCCTATCTTGCCGTCGGCGACAGCAGCGCCGTCGATCACCGTCACAGGCATGATGCCGCCGGCGGTGGAGGTGATGAAGACTTCGTCGGCTCCCTTCAGCGCGGTGACGCTGACATCGACTGGAGCGGCGACAAGGCCTGCCTCGGCGCAGAGGTCGAAGACGGTGCGCCTGGTGATGCCGGGCAGCACGCCGGCGGCTGGCGTCGACAGCCTGCCGTCCTTGACGCAGAACACGTTGAAGCCGGGGCCTTCGGCGACATTGCCGTTGAAGTCGAGAATCAATGCGGTTTCGGCCCCACGGTCATAAGCGTCGTAGAGGCCGCGCACGAGCTCGAGCCAGTGGTAGTTCTTGATCGCCGGATCGATCGAGACCGGCGGAATGCGCACCTTGTCGCTAATGGCGACATGCAGGCCGCGCCGCAACTGCTCGGCATTGGCGACCGAGCCGAAGGGAACTGCGAAGGCCATGAAGCGGTTGACCGCCTGGCGCGGATCGCGGCTGAAGGTCGGCGAGGCGCCGCGTGTGCACAGCATTTCGACATAGGCGGCGCGATGGCCCGACAGCGCCACGCAATTGTGCAGAATCTCGGCCACACCATCGCGGTCGGACGGGATCGTCATGCGCAGTTTTTGCAAGCCGGCGAAGAAGCGGTCGAGATGCAGGTCGAGCCGGAAGAAGCTCCCGTCCCAGACATGCACGGTGTCGTAGGTGGCGTCGGAATGCAGAAAGCCCCAATCCAGCACCGAGATCTTGGCCTGCGACATCGGCAGATACTGGCCGTCGAGGAAGGCGATGCCGTCGGGATAGGAATGCGGATCGATGTGGCGGTCGGACATGGAAGGAAATGGCACGATGCTACCCGCTGCTGAGCTTCGGTTCATGGCGATTGGTCCCTTCGGCTTCATACGGCAGAGTCAAGCTAGTGGTCCCCTGCAGGCGGCATAGGGCCACCCAACCATCGCCGTTTGTCCTAGGTAGCACATTCGATATGCCCTATGGTCCGGCTTGAAAATATCCGGCCGGGAGGGGCAAAATGGGCAGATCTTTTCGGACCATCAGCTTTGCAATTTTCCTCGTCTTCGTCACTGGCCATGCCTTCGCGCAATGCGCTCGCGAGGGCGAGGCGCTGTGCCAGAACGGCCAGACCTATCGTTGCGAGAAGACGGGCAGCGAGTTGACGCCGATCTTTCAGAACGTGCCTTGCGTGGTCAACGCGGCGGGGCTCAACGGCGTCTGGACCGGCAGCGGTCATCAAAGTCCGGCCGGGGCTGCCGGCGCCGATTGGGCGATCGCAATGACAATCGGCGATGGCGCCGCGTCGATCGACTATCCGTCGCTCGGCTGCGGCGGATCGTTGACCGAGATTTCTCGCGACGACAGTTCGGCGGAATACCGGGAAAACATCAGCTACGGCCAGGACAAGTGCATCGACGGTGGCGGCATCACCGTCCGATTTTTCAAAGGGAACCTGTCCTGGACCTGGGTTGGCCAGGCCGACGGCCAGCCCTACAATGCGGTTGCCGTATTGAAGCGACGGTAGCTGAAGTTATTCCTCTTCGTCCTCTGAATCGAGCAGGCGCGTGGCGCGCCAACGGGTCAGCACCATGTTTGTTTGCTCGATGACGAAGAACCGCGCCGAGTCGCGGTCATAGCCCTCGGCCAGCAGCTTTTCATAGTCGGTATGGCCGTGCCTGATATGGGCGATCGTCGCCAGCCAGACCGCGATGCCCGGCGGCAGCGTCTTCATGTGCACGGCGCCGGCCTCGGTGCGGATTTTCTCCATATCGGCATAGGGCGCCAGGGGCAGCAGTGCGGTCAGCGCCTTGGCGATGGCGCGGCGGCGGCCGGTGGGCGCGCTCATTTTTCGTCACGCCCGGCAATGGTCGCCTCGGGAAAGGCGTCGGTCGAGGCGAAATAGGGCTTGATGTCGATCACCGGGGTGCCGTCGAACACATCGATGGCGTCGATGTCGATGCGGCCGTTGTCGATGTCGACGGCCATCAGCCTGGCGATATGCAGCCCGACTGGGTTCGGCCGGGCAGGGGAGCGCAGCGAGAAAACGCCTTTCGGCTCAGCCGCATGGCGGGGTCTCTGGACAATCAGTGCCCGCGGCGCGTGATGCAGCCAGGACAGGAGGACGATGTGGCTGGCCCGCTCCAGCGCAAGCAGGCCGTCGCGATAGGGTGGGTCGATGAGAACGGTGGCCGCCTGTCCTGTCTCGCGGGCGGCGCGCATGTTCTTCGGGCAGCTTTCGCGCGTGGTCCATGGCGAGGCGATGCGGCCGATAAACACGATATGGCCATCCGCCGGCATGTCAGCCGGGTCAGTCTGCAGGAGCTTTTCGCCGTCGCGCTTCTCGAACATGGCTTTCGCCCTAGCACAAGTTTCCAGCTGATCGTCAGGGAAAAGCGGTTCTCTCAGGCGGGGATCATGTGTGCGGCATTTTCTTGTCAGGAAGCGACATAGGCCTTGCCATGTCGTCAAAGCTGACATAAACATATGTTTATATCTTTTTCAACGAGAACGCGCCGATGCATGTTTCGCTCGATACGATGGTTGATACGTTGAAGGCTGCGGCCGAATCGAGCCGGCTCCGCATCCTGGCGCTGCTGTCGCGCGGCGATCTCACCGTGTCCGACCTCACCGAGATCCTCAGCCAGTCGCAACCGCGGGTGTCGCGGCATTTGAAGCTGCTGCTGGAGGCCGGGTTGATCGGCCGCTACCAGGAGGGCTCGTGGGCCTTCTTCCGGCTGTCGGATACGGATTCCGCGCGCGACTTCGTCATGGGGCTGGTCTCTGGCATTCGCGGCGCCGATCCACAGGTCGAGCGCGATCTCGAGCGGTTGGCATCGGTCAAGCGCAAGCGCCAGGACCGTGCCGCCGAGTATTTCTCCGAGAACGCCGCCAGTTGGGATCACATCCGCTCGCTGCATGTGCCGGACCGCGCGGTGGAAGCCGCACTCCTCAAGCTGGTCGGCAAGCGGCCATTCCAGTCGATGCTAGACCTCGGCACCGGTACCGGGCGGCTGCTGGAGATATTTTCGCCGCTCTACCGGCGCGGTGTCGGCATCGACATGTCGCGCGAAATGCTGACGGTGGCGCGGGCCAATCTCGACAAGGCAGGCATCGCCAATGCCCAGGTCCGCCAAGGCGACATTTTCGCGCCGCCGGTCGAGCGCGACGCCTTCGACCTCGTCACCATCCATCAGGTGCTGCACTATCTGGACGATCCCGCCCGCGCCATCCGCGAGGCGGCAAGGCTGCTGCGCCCGTCGGGCCGGCTGGTGATCGTCGATTTCGCGCCGCATGCACTGGAATTCCTGCGCGACCAGCATGCGCATGTCAGGCTGGGCTTTTCCGACCGCCAGATCTCCGAATGGTTTGCCGATGCCGGGCTCGATCTCGAGGATGCCCAGGAATTCGAGCCGCGCGGCGGCAACGAAGCCAGGCTCACCGTCAAGCTGTGGCTCGGCCGCGACCGCCGCATGCTGATCGCCGAGCCTTCAAATGACACCCAACCCACCAAAGCGTACCCTATGGGGGAAATCGCCTGATGAACCAGTTCCGCTTTTCCCGCCGTCCCGACATTGGCGACAAGGTCCGCGTCTCCTTCGAGTTCTTCCCGCCGAAGACCGACGAGATGGAAGCCAGGCTCTGGGACACCGTCACCAGGCTGGAGCCGCTGAAGCCGAGATTCGTCTCGGTGACCTATGGCGCCGGCGGCTCGACGCGGGAGCGCACGGCGCGCACGGTCAAGCGCATCCTGAACGAGACGGCGCTGACGCCGGCGGCGCACATGACCTGCGTCGACGCCGCCCGCCATGAGGTCGATGCCGTGGTCCGCGAATTCGCCGATATGGGCGTGAAGCGCTTCGTTGCGTTGCGCGGCGATCCGGCGGCGGGTGTCGGTACGGCCTACCGGCCGCATCCCGATGGCTATGCCAATGGCGCCGAACTTGTCGGAGCGCTGAAGGACGCCGGCGATTTCGACATCTCGGTCTCGGCCTATCCCGAAAAGCATCCGGAAAGCCCCGACTTCGCCACCGACTTCGACATGCTGAAGCGCAAGGCCGACAATGGCGCGACGCGGGCGATCACCCAGTTCTTCTTCGACAACGATCTCTACGAGCGTTATGTCGAGAAGGCGCGCCGTGCCGGCATCTACATCCCGATCGTGCCTGGCATCCTGCCGGTGCACAATTTCACCCAGGTCGCCAATTTCTCGGCGCGCTGCGGCGCGCTGGTGCCGGCATGGCTGGCCGAGCGTTTCGAAGGGCTGCACAACGATCCGCAGACGCATGCGCTCGTGGCGTCTGCCGTGGCGGCCGAGCAGGTGCTCGATCTCGTCGAGCGCGGCGTCAGCGACTTCCATTTCTACACCATGAACCGGGCCGACCTGGTGTTTGCCATCTGCCATATGATCGGCATCCGCTCCCACGAAACAGAGGCAGCTGGATCCGCCGCCGCCTGAGCTTCATCGTGGTATGAAATCTGAAATGCAAAGGCCGGGCGAAACACCCGGCCTTTCGAATTTGTGGGCTATTGCTGCTGTTCTTCCGCTCCGGCGGTTACGGAAGAACACCTATGATAAGGGCGCCAATGAAGGCAAATGCAGCACAGATCATCAATGCGTTGATTGGCCTCGTAAGTCCCATGTCATAGTCTCCTCTTCAAGAGCTATGGGTGGAGTCTAGGGGCATTTGTGCCACAGGCAAGCGGAAAATATGCTGCAATGCGACGCGATTGTGGAATTTGCGACCTGCCACCTGTCGTTAAGCGTTGAAACTCTTCGGCAAAAGCCGCTGGCAGCCTGTGAATAAATTGTGACGCGGCCGTGGCGAAAGCGAGGCATGGCAGCGCTACCAGACCTAAAGCGCGTCGTTGTCCCAAAACCGCTGCGCACTTTTGGTCGACAAGCATTAGCGCCGACCAAACAACCGCCCGTCGATCGTCAACAGGCCAAGCGCGATCAGTGCCATGCCGCAGAACTCGAACAGAGCGAGCCGCTCGCCGAGGAACAGAAGGCCGAGCAGGATGGCGCTGGCCGGGACGATGAGCGTGACCAGCGAGGCGTTGGTGGCGCCGGCCGAGGCGACGAGGTTGAAATAGAGGATGTAGGCGAAGGCGGTGGAGAGCAGCGCCAGCGCCAGCACCGCCGTCCAGACCGGCGGCGAGGCCGAGAACAGGCCGGCCGGGCCATAGGTGAGCAGCACCACCGGGATCATGATGATGGTCGACGCCGTCAATTGTCCGGTGGCGATGACCGGCGAGGGCACGCCCTTGAAGCGGCGGGCAATCATCAGCGCGACGGCGTATGACAGCGAGGCGCCGATCAGCGCGAATTTCGCCCAGACCGGGCCGCCGAGCCCGGCCAGCAGGCCGGGGCCGATCATGACAGCGGTGCCGGCGATGCCGAGCCCGATGCCGGCAAGCTTGTTCCAGGAGAGCTTTTCGTCCGCTGTCAGCGCGTTGGCGAGGATCAGCGTCCAGAACGGCGTCGTCGCATTGAGCACCGAGGCGACGCCGGCGCCAAGCGCGGTCTGGCCGGCAAAGATCAGCGAGAACGGGACGACATTGTTGGCGAGCGCCAAAAGGAAAAACAGGCCGGCATGCGGGAAGGCGAGGCGGAAGGACGGACCGCGAATGCCGAGATAGAGCTGCAGTGCAATGGCCGCAATGGCAACGCGAAACAGCACCAGCACCAGCGGGTGCATTTCGGCAACGGCGATGCGGGCAAAGAAGAACGAGCCGCCCCAGATGGCGCCGAGCAGCAGAAGCTGTCCCCAGTCCCTCAGCGTCATCGGTCCGCGCTGCACGGCTGTCGTGGCTATTGCCATCGTGAACGTCCTTCCCCGCGGCATCAATGCCAGCCACTCAGGCAGAAGGCATATCGGGTCCGGCGACAAGAGCCACCCGAAACCTGATTGCTGGCAACAGTGCTGCCAGGAGGGTGCGCCGCTGGGTCAGTGCCCGCCAGACACAGAATTGTTTTCTTTGGCCGCTAGCTTGGATTAATTGTGCGCAGCCGAGAAGTCAGGGGATTCGTCCATGCAGCGATTCGAGAATGCCCGCGAGGCGGCGCTGGCGCTTCGGCCGGACGATCCGGTCTACTGCTTTCGCCCGCAGGTGCTGAAGGCGGATGCCAAACAGTTCATGGGCATGTTTCCCGGCAAGACCGCCTACGCAGTCAAGACCAATGGCGAGCAGATCGTGCTGAAGGCGCTGGTCGAAGCCGGCGTCACCGCCTTCGATGTGGCCTCGCCCGGCGAGTTCGCCGCCGTGCGCGCCGTCTCACCCGACGCCGAGATGCTCTACATGCATCCGGTCAAGGCGCAGTCGGACATCAAGCTTGCGCTGGAAAAATACGCCATCCGCGTCATTTCGCTCGACCATGAGGACGAGATCACCAAGCTGACGCGGGTGGTGCGGGCGCTTGACATCGATCCGGGCTCCATCAGCGTGTTCGTGCGCATCCAGACCAAGGGTTCGGCGGCCTATGAACTGTCAAAGAAATTCGGCGCCGGGCCGGCCTATGCTGTGGAACTCGCCGAGCGACTCAACCGCACCGGCTACAAGGTCGGCCTGTGCTTCCATGTCGGCAGCCAGATCGAGGATCCCGACACCTATGAGCGGGCGCTGGCCTCCGCCGATTGGGTGCGCAACCGGCTGACCTTCGACATTGCCGGCCTCGATGTCGGCGGCGGCTTTCCCGCCGAGTACGGCCATGACCCCAATCGCAAGCAGATCGAGATGCCGTCGCTCGGCCAGATCATGTCGCGGCTGTCGGGCGACCTGAGGGAATACCAGTTCGACCAGATCCCGTTGGTGGCCGAGCCCGGCCGGGTGATCGTGGCGCGCTGCCTGTCGCTGATCGTGCGGGTGCTGCTGCGCAAGGGCAAGCGGCTCTACATCAATGACGGCATCTGGGCGTCGCTGTCGGATTCTTGGACCGGCAAGATCACACTGCCGGCCCGCTTCATCCCCGATCCGGCGATCCGCTCGCGCAATGGCGAGGAGAAGAACATCGTGCCGTTCAAGGTCTGCGGCGCGACCTGCGATTCCGTCGACATCCTGTCGCGGCCGTTCTGGCTGCCGGAAACCGTCGACACCGGCGACTGGATCGAGATCGGCCATATCGGTGCCTATTCGCTGTCGCTGAGAACCCGCTTCAACGGCTTTTATCCCGATACCTTCGTCGAGGTGACGACACCCTTCGATGAAGGCGATGCGCCGCAGGGATTCGCCAGCCTGGAGACAATGGCGGATTAGGCGACGCCTCCACCGGCCTGGATATTCTCGCCGGTCAGCCAGCGGGCCTCGTCGCTGGCCAGGAAGACCGCGACATCGGCAACGTCGCGGGGCGCGCCGATCCTGCCAAATGGAGACATGCCGGCCGCCACGGCGCGATCGCGCTCGGGAAGCAGGTCCGTGTCGGTGAAGCCAGGCGACAGCGCATTCACGGTGATGCCGCGCGGTCCGAGTTCACGCGAGAGCACACGGACGAATTGTTCGACGGCGCCCTTGCTGCCGAGATAGAGCGCCGTTTGCGTGAAGAACATCTTGGTGCCGCCGGTGGAGACCGCGATGATGCGGCCGCCGTTTCGCACACGGCGCGCTGCTTCCTGAAGCACGAAGAACGTGCCCTTGGCATTGGTGCCGAAGACATGGTCGAAATCGGCTTCGGTTGCCTCGGTCAGAGGCTTGATGACGGCGACGCCGACATTGGCAACCACGATGTCGATCGCGCCGAACTCACTCTCAGCCTCGTCAAACAGGCGATGAATATCCGAGACGCTTGATATGTCGGCCTGGACGGCGATCGCCTTTCCTCCCTTGCCGTCGATGGCGGCCACGACCTCGTCAGCGGCTTCGTGGTTGCCGACATAGTTGACGACGACGGCAGCGCCCTTGGAGGCGAGTCCTTCGGCGATGGCTCGCCCAATGCCGCGCGAACTGCCGGTGACGAGTGCGGTCTTCCAACGCGCCTATCCTGATATCGCGCTGACCGTCATCGTCGACGATACCCTGACCGATATCGTCGAGGGCCGGTTCGACGCCGGGATCCTCTCGGCGAGCGGCTGCAGAAGGACATGGTGGCGGTCAAGCTCAGCGACGATTTGCAGATGGCGGCGGTGGCCGCCCCGGCCTACCTTGAGGGCCGCGCAACTCCCCGTCATCCCCAGGATCTGCACCAGCACCAATGCATCAACTTCCAATGGCCGGGCGGCGGCAACCTCTATCGATGGGAGTTCGCGCGCGGCAAACGGTCTCTGGAAATCGCCGTCGAGGGCAGCCTGACTGTCAACGACACCGAGCTGATGCTGAACGCGGCGCTGGGTGGAGCAGGCGTTGCCTACATGATCGACTATCAGGTCCAGTCCTGGATCGATGCGGGCAGGCTGATGAGATTTCTAGAGCCCTGGTCGCCCAGCTTTCCAGGCTTCTTCCTGTATCACCCGAGTTCGAGGCACGTCCCCCCGGCTTTGCGGGCATTTATCGACTTCGTCCGGGCAAGGAGTAGGGAATAAGGAACCCAGCTTGGGCAGATTCTACTCACAGTTTCCCCAAAAGCTCCGGCGTCGGCCAGCCGTCTACCGGCATGCCGAGCCGCATCTGTTCCTTGCGGATGGCTTCGCGGGTGTTGGTGCCCAGAATGCCGTCGACGGTGCCGACGTCATAGCCCCTGGCTTCGAGCTTGGTCTGCAATTCCTTCATCTGGTCGCCATTGAGCCCGGTTTCGGGATTGCGCGGGTCGAACTGCTTTGCCCCGGCCAGCCGGCTGGCGAAGTTGGCGGCGGTCAGCGCGTAGGTGAAGGACTGGTTCCATTCGAGATAGACGTCGAAATTGTCGTAGGCGAGGAAGGCCGGACCTTTGCGGCCCATCGGCAGCGCCAGGCCGGCCTTCAGGCCATTGTCGATCAGCGGCGTGCCATCGGGATTGGTGACGCCCCAGGCGGCCCATTGCGACAGCGGCAACTTGTTGGTGCGGCCGGTCTGCTCCCAGGGCATGTCCTCGGGCACGCGCACTTCCTCGATCCAGGGCCGGTCGCGTTTCCAGCCGCGCGACAGCACCTTGTTGGCCGTGGTCATGATCACGTCGGGTACGCTGCGCCTGAGGTCGACGATGCCGTCGCCGTCGCCGTCGACGCCGCGCGCGAGATAATCGGAAGGCAGGATCTGCGTCTGGCCGATCTCGCCGGCCCAGGCGCCGGTGACGTCGGCCGGAACGACGCCGCGATCGATCAGCGTCAACAGCGGCACCAGTTGCGGCCGAAACAGCTGCGGGCGGCGGCAGTCATGCGACAGCGTCACCAAGGCGCTCAGCGTGTGGAAATCGCCCTGTACGGCGCCGAAATCGGTCTCCAGCCCCCAGAAGGCGGTGATGATCGGCGCCTGGACACCGAACTGCTGGTCGGCGCGCGCAAAGATTTCGGCGTATTTCTTCAGATTGGCCGCGCCCTGCTTCAGCCGGTAGGCCGAGATCATGCGGTTGGAGAACTGGATGAAGGTCTGTGCGAAGACGCCCTGGGCGCGATCGCGCGCCAGCACCTTGTCGTCGATGGTGGCGGCTTCCAGTGCGTCAAGGCCGACAGCGCCGACACCGGCCGCCTTGGCTTCCGCCGCCACGCCTTGCTTCCAGGTTTCGAAGTCGCCGCCGCATTCCTGCGCCCCCGCCGGCATCGCCGTAGCGCCGAGCAGCAGGGCCGCGAGCAGCCCGGAGCGCAGGCGGCTCTTCGACTGTTTCCGGCGTAAATATCCCAGTGGCTGCAGGTAGGTGCGCATGGGACGTCGAAAAGCAGGCGGCTGAGCCGGTGTCAACGGGTGTTCTGCCGCAGCCACTTTTTCCAGGCTGCCTCAGTGCCGTTGAAGACGTTGATATCGGACTTGCCGGTCATGCCGGGAACGATACCGGTTCCGGTGTATTGCCAGAAGGTGAAAGGGTGGCTGCCGTACTTCTGGCGGGGGTGGCCGGCCACCGAGCGCAGCCAGTAGGGATAGCCGCGGAACGTCGAAAGGTCGTTATCGTCGAAGAAGTCGACCGAGGTGTAGATGATCGGCTTCTTGCCATAGTGCCGCTCGATCATCTCGAGAAAGGTGGTCATTTCGGCCCGCACCGTCGCCGAATCCGGGCGCAGCCGGCAGGTCGGCGATTGCGGGTTCCACTCCATGTCGAGCACCGGCGGCATGGCCGAGCGGTCGACGGGCACGTTCTGGATGAACCAGCGCGCCTGGGTGGCGGCAGGCGTGCAGAAGTAGAAAAAATGGTAGGCCGCGCGCGGAATGCCATTGGCCTTGGTGCGCGACCAATGCTCGTTGAAATACTCGTCGAAACGGTCGCCGCCCTCGGTCGCCTTGATGAAGGCGAAGGAGATGCCGCTGGCCTTGGCCGTCGGCCAGTCGACCGAGGTCTGGTATTTGGAGACGTCGGTTCCGTGAACGGCATAGTTCCAAGGCGCGCCGCTATCCCATTCATGCGGCTTGGAGTCTTCGAAACGCGGTGCGCGCACGGCAACCGTCGGGCTGCTGGATGGCGATATCGAGGGCACGAGATCGCCGGCGGTCGAGCAGGCGGCCAGCAGCGTCAACGTGATGAGGGCCGCGAAACGGCGCATCGCATTTCCCGAGCCGGAATCAGCCGGTCGCTGTTGGGTTGTCGTTGCAGGTGCCCCTCAGGCGATCGCCCCACAGCATCGCCTGATACGCTATTTTCGTGCATGTCGTTGTTCCAAAACCGCTGCGCACTTTTGGGCGACATGCACCAGTGATCGCCGATCATGGTTGATAACAGGTTGACGGCGCTCGACAAGAACACCGATTTTGCGGAAGCAATGGCGGCAAATCGATGACATAAATCGGGCCGCAAGCCACGGGCAGCCGAAAAGCAGGGACGGAAAGATGCGGATCGCCGTGAAGATCATCAAATGGCTGCTCGGCCTGGTCGTGCTGGCGATAGCCGCGCTGTTTGCCTGGCTCTACGTCGCTCCGCCCGACCTGATCCGCGTCGGTTCCGGCTATTCCGCCAAGATTGTCTGCTCGAATGTTTTTATCGCCGGCCGTGATCCCAATGAGGTGCTGGCCATCGACGTGCAGGCGCCCGGCCATCCGCTGCTCAGGCTGATGAAGGTGTCGGTCGACAAGAACAGGGGGACCGTCTCGGCCGGGCTGCTTGGCTTCCTCGGCAAGAGCGTTGCCGTTGCGCGCGCCGGCCTGGGTTGCGCCTCGGTTCCCGATGGCGACGTCGGCAAGGCACGGCGCACGTCAATCTCTGCCGAGGCGTCGGCGGCCACCAAGGGCGATCTGTGGCCCGAGGGAGATCGAGTCGATGCCTCGCAAAATCCCGAAATCAACAAGATCCTCGACGGTGCGGCGATGACCGGCATCGGCATGCGCGCCGTGGTGGTGGTCAAAAATGGCCGCATTGTTGCGGAGCGTTATGGCGACGGCTTTTCGGCGAAAACGCCGCTGCTGGGCTGGTCGATGACCAAGACAGTCAACGCCGCGCTCGTCGGCACGCTGGTCAAGGACGGCAAGATGGCGGTGACCAATCAGGGCCTGTTCGGCTCATGGAAGGCGGACGGCCGCGCCGCCATCAGCCTTGCCGATATGATGGCGATGTCGAGCGGACTCGAGTTCAACGAGGATTATGGCGACGTTGCCGATGTGACGCGCATGCTCTACCTCGAACCGGATATGGCGGGCTTCGCCGAGGCCAAGCCGCTGACCGGCGACGTCGGCAAGGTCTTTTCCTATTCGAGCGGCACGGCGGTGATGCTGTCGCGGCTGTGGCAGGATGCTATCGGCGACAAGGACAAGGCGCTGATGTGGCCAAGGGCAGCGCTGTTCGGGCCGCTCGGCATGCAAAGCGCGGTGCTCGAAACCGACGAGGAGGGTACCTTTGTCGGCTCATCCTACCTCTATGCCACGGGGCATGACTGGGCGCGGTTCGGCCAATTCCTGCTGCAGGGCGGCGTCTGGAACGGCAACCAGATCCTGCCGGCCGGTTTCGTCGACTGGATGCGCGAACCGGCACCGGCCTCGAAAGTCTACGGCAAGGGGCAACTTTGGATCGAAGCCCCGGGGGACGAAGGAAATCCCGGCGCCGGCGTCGCCGCCGGCCTGCCCAACGATACCTACTGGATGGAGGGCCATGACGGCCAGACGGTCGCCATCATCCCGTCGGAGCAACTGGTGGTGGTGCGGCTGGGGTTGACGCCGGCCAAGCTCGGCTACCGGCCGCAGGTGATGGTCGGCGCGCTGATGAAGGCACTGCGCTAGCTCCCTTTACCCTCCCCTTTATGGGGAGGGTCGGCGCGTAGCGCCGGGGCGGGGTGCCTAGCGCTTCACCCCCACCCGCGCCTTCGGCGCGACCTCCCCCATCGAGGGGGAGGTGAGGTCCTGCGATTCGACGATCGCCAGCCAGGCATAGCCGCGATAAAGCGTGCGGAAACGGAAGGTTGCGCCGGTTCGTCGAGATTCCGATTCCACGACTTCGCGCAGAGATTCACGCGGCGTGACATGGAATTTCTTGAGCCAACCGCGCAGCAATGTCCGGAACCAGCCGGGCAGACCTTCCTGCTGGCCGAAGTCGACGACATGCAAGGAACCACCGGGCGCAAGTGCTGCAAGGGCTGCTGAAACCGTCTTTTCCCAACCGGGGATCATCGACAGGGAATAGGAGACGAAGATGCGGTCGAAGCGCTCGACGCCGAACAGCGTCTTGGCGTCGAAATCGGTGGCGTCGCCGCGCGCCAGCACGGCGCGGCCGGACAGGCCGTCGCGGCCGATCGCCTTGCTCGCCGTCTCCAGCATCTCGGCCGAGATGTCGAGGCCGTAGAGGCGGGCGTCGGGATAGCGGCGGGCGGCAAGCGCGATGTTGCGGCCGGTGCCGCAGCCAAGTTCGAGCACTCTGCCATTCGCCGGCACATCCAGCCCGGCTATCATCTGGTCGCGGCCAAGCAGATAGTATTTGCGGGTCAGGTCGTAGATATGGCGTTGCCAGCGATAGACGCCGTCCATCAGTTCGGCATGGTCGGCCGGCAGCTCGCTCGCGCTCATGCCGCGCGCTTCACATAGAGGTGGAAGCCGCCATAGATGGCCGAGCGGTCGCGGGCCGAACAGTCGCGCGAGGCCTCGTCCTCGTAGGTCCACTGGTCGAGCAGCGAGATCGAGACGCGGCCCGGCAGCAGGCTGGGCTCGGCGGCGGTACGGAAGATGACTCGGGCGCCGACCGAGGCGGTGCGGGTGATCTCCGACCAAAGGGCATTGAGCTGGTCGTTCGTCATCCAGTCCTGCGCGTCGAGCAGGACGAAACGATCGACGGTGCTTGCGTCCTTGCCGGCCAGAAATTCGATCAGATTGGCGTGGTGGATGCCGACGCGATCGACATTGTTGCGGATCGCCTTGTAGTTGGCCTCTTCTAGATAGGCGGGCAGGGCGGCCTCACCCGGATTGGGATAGCGACGGGCGAAGGCTTGCCAAGCGAAGTAGTTGTTCTTCAGCGGAAAATCGCAAGCGAGCTTTTCCAGCCGGGCCTTCAGCACGCTGGCCATCGAACCATCGCCCGAGGTGATCAGCGAATCGTACTGCGCCGGCGGAATGCCGAGGCCGAACAGCGAAGCCTTGCGCGAGGTAGCCCAGCGCAACAGCTTCTTGTCGAAGACCGGCGCCAGCTCTTCGTTGAAGAAGCGGCGCTGGTCGGCGAGGCTCTTCGACGCCATGATACCGGCGGGATCGACGCCGAAGAATTTGGCGATGCGGTGGCCCATGGCGATGAACAGGCCGAGCAGGCCGGTCTGGTAGAAATTGCGGTCGAAGACGGTGATGCGCCGGCGGCCGCGCCAGCTGCGACGCTCCCAATAGTGGCGGCTGACCGGGTCGAGATGCGGCGCGATGAAGCGGTCATAGGCTTGCGAATTGTGGTTGGTGTCGGCGGCGCCGAAGAAACGGAACAGATCGCCCTGCGAGGGCAGATGCCGCACCGCCTCCAGCTTCATCCGGTTCAAGGCGATGTGGGCGGCGTTGAGGTCGACCGCATCGACGCGTTCAGGCGAGCGGGTGAGGTAGGCGAGGATGTTGCAGCCGCCCGACGCTATGGTGACGACGCGGTGGCCCTGGCCAAGCTGCATGGCCTCCATGTCGACTTCAGGGTCTTCCCAGATCTGCGGATAGACGAGACCGGAAAACAGAAGCGCAAACAGCCGTTCGGAAAGGCCGGCCTTCGACAGCGGGCGGTTCTGGTAGACGGCCTTTCCAACTTCCTTGCCGCGGCGAAAAACGAGATCCGAGGAGACGTCCGTCATGGCAAAGTGATTCCCCATTTGCTTTGCCGCAAGCGGGTAACTCAGGGGCATGACAGGCGGGTGACAGCCTGTTGACGCGAGTTCAGGCCTTGCCAAATCCCCCCGGTGTCGGCGTCGTCAGGATGACGGCGTCGCCGGCGTCGAGCACGGTCTGGTCGCAGGCCTTCAGCGTCTCGACGCTGCCGTCCTGGCGGCGGACCTTGGTCGAGCCGACCTCGCCGTCACTGCCGCCATCGAGGCCTTGCGGCGGGCGGTTGCGGTGCGAGGACAGGATGGCGCATTCCATCTTTTCGAGGAAGCGGATGGTGCGCCTGGTGCCGTCGCCGGCGCTCCATTTGCCCTTGCCGCCGGAACCTTCGCGGATGTGGAAATCCTCGAGCATGACGGGAAAGCGCAGTTCCAGCACCTCAGGGTCGGTGAGGCGCGAATTGGTCATGTGGGTGTGGACGCCGGATGTGCCGGCAAAGCCGCGGCCGGAGTTCATCCGGCCTGCCGGCGAGCCGGAGCAGATGGTCTCGTAATACTGGTACTGCTTGTTGCCGAAGGTCAGGTTGTTCATCGTGCCTTGCGCATTGGCCATGGCACCCATGGCGCCGAACAGCGCGTTGGTGACGTGCTGCGAGGTCTCGACATTGCCGGCGACGACGGCGGCGGGGTAGGCGGGCTTCAGCATCGAGCCTTCGGGGATGATGATGTTGATCGGCCGCAGGCAGCCGGCATTCATCGGGATCATGTCCTCGACCATGACACGGAAGGCATAGAGCACGGCGGCGCGGGCGACGGGCTCGGGCGCGTTGAAATTGTTCTTCTCGACCTTCGAGGTGCCGGTGAAGTCCACGGTCGCCTCGCGCTTTTGCCGATCGACGGTAATCTTCACCTTGATCACCTGGCCGGTGTCGGTCGGGTATTCGTACTCGGAACTATCGGGCAGCCGCTCCAGCACGCGGCGAACGCTTTCGGCGGCGTTGTCCTGGACATGGCCCATATAGGCTTCGACGACATCGAGGCCGAAATGGCCGACCATCTTGCGCAATTCCGCCACGCCCTTTTCGTTCGCGGCGATCTGCGCCTTGAGGTCGGCGATGTTCTGGTGCGGGTTGCGGGCGGGGTAGGGGTGGTCGGTGAGCAGCGTTTGCAACTCCGCCTCGCGGAATTTTCCACGATCGACGACCCGGAAATTGTCGAACAGCACGCCTTCCTCGTCGACCGTGGTGGCAAGCGGCGTCATCGAGCCGGGAGCCGTGCCGCCAATGTCGGCATGGTGGCCGCGCGAGGCTACGTAGAAGATTACTTCCTCCCCCCTTGAGGGGGAGGTGGCGGCGGAGCCGCCGGAGGGGGTCGTTGCGGCAGTGCTCGACGCTCTTGTGGTGCCTTCTGAGAGGACCCCACCCGGCCGCTGCGCGGCCACCCTCCCCTCAAGGGGGAGGGAAAACACCGGCGTCACCACCGTGATATCAGGCAAATGCGTGCCGCCATTATAGGGGGCGTTCAGCGCAAAGACGTCGCCGGGATGGATGTCGCCGGAGTTCAGCCGGATGATGGTTTCGACCGAGCGGTCCATGGAGCCGAGATGCACCGGCATGTGCGGCGCGTTGGCGACCAGCGCTCCATGACGGTCGAAGACGGCGCAGGAAAAGTCCAGCCTTTCCTTGATGTTGACGGAATAGGCGGTGTTCTGCAGCGTGACGCCCATCTGCTCGGCGATCGACATGAAGAGGTTGTTGAAGACCTCCAGCATCACCGGATCGGCTTCGGTACCGAGGGCAGCCGTGCGAACTTTCCGTTCCGTGCGGCGAATGACGACGTGATTGAGGTTGGTGATTTCGGCCTGCCAGCCCGGCTCGACGACGATGGTCTGGTTCGGCTCGATGATCAAAGCGGGGCCTGGGACCAGATTGGATGGGCGCAGGTTTTCGCGGCGATGGATGCCGGCCTCATGCCAGCGGCCCTCGGTGTAGATGCGCCGCGTTCCCGACGCACCCGCTTCAACCCTTGCCGGTCCGGCGGGCGCAACGGCTTCGGCCGTGGTCTCGACGATCTCGGCGCCTTCCACGCCAACGGTCTCGACGATCATCGGCTTGTCATCATAGACGAACCCGAACTGCGCCTTGTGGGCGATTTCGAAATCGCGCCTGGCCTGGAAGATCGAGTCGCCTTCGAAATTCACCGGCAGCGTGGTGTCGGTGCCGTCATAGCGGATGTGCAGCACCGGCTTTGCCGCAATCTTGTCCTCGGCGATGCCTTGCGCTGCCAATTCGGCGATGACGGCTTTTTTCAACGTGCCGATGAGGCTGCCCATCTGGGTCCTGGATTCTTCGGCAAGCGGCTTCAGGAGCGCCTGCTGGCGCGACGCGAAAACCGACGACAGGCCGATACCATAGGCTGAGAGCAGACCGGAGAAGGGGTGGATCAGTACCGCCTCCATGCCGAGCGCGTCGGCAACCAGGCAGGCATGCTGGCCGCCGGCGCCGCCAAAACAGTTCAAGAGATATTCGGTGACATCGTAGCCGCGCTGCACGGAGATCTTCTTGATAGCATTGGCCATGTTTTCCACCGCGATGGTAACGAACCCTTCGGCGACGGCTTCCGGCGTGCGGCCATCGCCGATTTCGACGGCCAGCGCAGCGAATTTTTTGCGCACGGCGGCCACATCGAGCGGCTGGTCCTGGCCTGGGCCGAAAATTGCCGGGAAGAAATCGGGCTGCAGCTTGCCCAGCATGACATTGGCGTCGGTGACGGCCAGCGGGCCGCCGCGCCGGTAGGCGGCGGGGCCAGGATTGGCGCCGGCGGAATCCGGGCCGGCGCGGAAACGGCCGGCTTCGTAGTGCAGGATCGAGCCGCCGCCGGCAGCGACGGTATGGATGCGCATCATCGGCGCACGGATGCGCACGCCGGCGACCTCGGTGTCGAAGGCGCGCTCATACTCGCCGTCATAATGGGCGACGTCGGTCGAGGTGCCGCCCATGTCGAAACCGATGACTTTCTCGAATCCGGCGAGTTTCGCCGTCTCGACCATGCCGACGACACCGCCGGCCGGGCCGGACAGCAGCGCGTCCTTGCCCTGAAACATGTCGGCGGCGGTAAGCCCGCCCGACGACATCATGAACATCAGGCGAGGGTTCTCCCTCCCCCTCGAGGGGAGGGTGGCGGCGAAGCCGCCGGGTGGGGTCGCCGCGGCAGTGCTCGACGCTTTGGTGGTGCCTCCTGAGAGAACCCCCTCTGTCGGCTTTGCCGACTGCCCTTCGCTATGGCTCCGGGCGTTCGTCGCTGAAAAAGCCAAATCGTTGGCTTTTTCTCGGCCTTTGGCCGACCGCTCCTCACCCCCCACAAGTGGGGAGATTGGCGTCGCGCCCAGTTCTCCCGCCACCCTTTGCACATAGCGCGACAGGATCGGCGACAGATAGGCATCGACCACGGTGGTGTCGCCGCGGCCGACCAGTTTGATCAGCGGCGAGACTTCATGGCTGACCGAGACTTGGCTGAACCCGATCTTGCGGCAGACTTTCGCCACCGCCTTCTCGTGGTCGGGATATTTCCAGGCATGCATGAAGACGATGGCCACCGCATCGATGCCGTCGGCCTTCGCCTGTTCGATGGCGGGCCGGCAGGCGGCGATGTCGAGCAAGCGCTCGACCTCGCCATTGGCGCGCACACGCTCGTCGATCTCGATGACTCGCTCGTAGAGCTGTTCGGGAAGGATGATCTCCTTGGCGAAGATGTCCGGCCGCGCCTGATAGGCGATCTTCAGCGCGTCGCGAAAGCCCTTGGTGATGAGCAAAAGCACACGGTCGCCCTTGCGCTCCAGCAGCGCATTCGTGGCAACGGTGGTACCCATCTTGACGTCACCGACCAGGCCCGGAGGAATAGCGGTGCCGGATTTCAGCCCCAGAAGCTCGCGGATGCCGGCTATGGCCGCGTCGGGATAGGCTTCGGGATTTTCCGACAGGAATTTCCTGGGATGCAAACCGCCTTGCGGATCACGTCCGATCACGTCGGTAAAGGTGCCGCCGCGGTCGATCCAAAAATCCCATTTCTTGTCCACGCAGAACTCCGGCATTGCATTTGGGTCCAGACTGTTAGTTCGGCATCGCCCGGCCCGCAATCGGTAGTGCGCGGATGTTACATCAGGAAACGCAACGTTACGAAACTCATGGCCGTTTGATGCATTTTGCCTTCGACCGTTCACCGCAACGTGAGCGTGTGTTGAAGGAGAGATGTCATGAAAAAGCTCATTCTTGCTTCCGTTTCCGCCCTGGCCCTGTTCGGCGTTGCCGCCTGCAGCGACAGCGGTACGGATAACACCACCACCCAGAGCACCAATCCGCCAGCCGCCGAGCCCATGAAGCCGGCGACGCCGGATGCACCGAAGCCTGCAGAACCGGCTCCGGCAACACCTGCTCCTGCCCCCGCGCAGTAGCAGCAGTCCCGGTCACTTTGACGTGACGAGAGAGGAGGCCGGCTCCGCGCCGGCCTTCCTGCGTTTAGGTCGATTCGGGGCTCAAGGGCCTTGAACCGGCTCTTTTCTACGGTTTGGGATCTGGCGCGTCGGTTGCTTGCGCAAATCGATCCACTCTGCGGCGCTGTCTTGGCTTGATAGCAATGGCCGGCGGCCCTAATAAGCGCTCATGTCGATTTGGGATCGCCTCGGCGACTTCATCAACCGCGTTTCATCTTCAGCCACGTCCGGTGTAGCCGATGTGGTCGAGGCCGTGCGCACGGTTTTCTCCGGTGACGCTGATCTGCGCCGGCGCGTCGCCTTCTCTGTGGCGATGATTGCGCTGTCGGCCAAGATGGCCAAGGCCGATGGCATCGTCACCCAGGACGAGGTTCGCGCGTTCCAGGAAATATTTGAGGTGCCGCGAGAACAGACCCGCAATGTGGCGCGGCTTTACGATCTGGCCAAGCGCGACGTCGCCGGGTTCGAGACCTATGCCGAGAGTATGGCGCAGATGTGCGGCTCGGGCCATTCGAACTGCGTCATGCTGGAAGACATACTCGACGGTCTGTTCCATATCGCCAAGGCGGACGGGCTGGTGCATGAGCGCGAAGGGATTTTCCTGCACCGTATTGCCGAGATTTTCCGCATCGACGAGGTGCACTACGAGGCCATCATGGCCAGGCACGTCAATCTCGGCGCCGGCGATCCCTATATCGTGCTCGGCATTGAGCGCGGCAAACCGTTCGAGGAGGTCAGGAAGCGATACCGCAAGCTGGTCTCCGACAATCATCCGGACCGGCTGATCGCGCGCGGCCTGCCGCAGGAATTCATCAAGATTGCAACGACCAGGGTCGCGGCGATCAACGCGGCCTATGAAATGATCGAGCGGGGCCTCAGGCACGCATGAGCGGCTTCCCGCCCGACGAGCCAAGCGCGGAGGTCAGGGTATCGCCGAATTTCGGCCCGCGGCGCGAAACGCTCAGGCCCGACATGATCGTGCTGCACTATACCGGCATGGCGACGGGTGCTGCCGCCGAAGCCTGGTTGTGCGACCCCGCAAGCGAAGTCTCGTCGCACTACCTCGTCCATGAGGATGGCCGCATCATCCAAATGGTGCGCGAAAGCGACCGCGCCTGGCACGCCGGTGCAAGTTCCTGGTTCGGTCGTCGCGACATCAACTCCTGTTCGGTCGGCATCGAAATCGTCAATCCCGGCCATTCGCTCGGCTATTCGGCCTTTCCCAAGCGGCAGGTGGAAGCGGTGATCGGGCTTTGCCTTGGTATCATCGAACGCCATTCCATTGCGGCGCAAAGGGTGCTTGCCCATTCCGACATCGCGCCGGGGCGCAAGATCGACCCGGGCGAGAAATTCCCCTGGAAGGCGCTGTTTGCGGCCGGGGTCGGCCATCTCGTGCCTGCGGCGCCGGTCCGGCGCGGCGCGGCGCTGAAAGCCGGCGATACCGGCGCCGAGGTCGAGACACTGCAGTCGATGCTGGCGCTCTATGGCTATGGCGTCGAGATATCAGGTGTCTTCGACCGCCAGACCGAAATCGTCGTCGAAGCTTTTCAGCGGCATTTCCGACCGCGCCTGGTGGATGGTGTCGCCGACGGCTCTACGTCTAGCACGCTGCAAAGCCTGCTGACTTCCCTTACGTCAGTTGCCTCTAAATAATCTTTTTCTGATATTCAAGTTACAGCCTGTCACTGAAAGTGAATTGCCTCGCCTTGTTCGACACAAATTCCGCCCTCAAAGGCGGTTCGTGCAAGTTATCGGACCTCCAGCCCCCCGGATGCTCCGATATTGATTAGGCGTTGCTGCGTGAAGATCTTCGCGCGGCCAAACAGAACGGGACCACATGCAGAAATTGACCGTTGTAACGGCAGCTATTGCTGCCGGCGTAATGACTTTTACCTTCAGCACGGCCGATGCCGCACCACTGAGCCAGAGGGCAGACCAGGGCTTCATCGCCGCACCCGCCAAGGCCACCATGACGAAAGCAAACCCGAAAGCAAAAAGAGCAACCACCGCGAATGTGCGCAAAGCAGCCGTGGTGAAGGCCAGAAAAGCCACGGCCAAGAGGCATTTTAAGCGCAACAGGAAGAGCGTCGACCTGACGACGACCGCATCGATCCGCCCAAGCACCGCTGCGGAGTCGACTGCGGCAGCCGCGCTTGGCGACCAGTATTCGGCAATCATTGCCCGCTATGCTGCGGCCGAAGGCGTGCCGGTGTCGCTGGCCCAGGCGGTCATCAAGATCGAGAGCAACTACCGGCCGAACATCGTCGGCAGCGCGGGTGAAATCGGCCTGATGCAGATCAAGCCGGCAACGGCGCGGATGATGGGGTATAGCGGCTCGGCCAAGGGTCTATTCGATCCCGACACCAACATCAAATACGGCATGAAGTACCTTGCCATGGCGCGCAATCTCGGCGGCGGCACCACCTGCGGCACGATCCTGAAATACAATGCCGGCCATGCCGCGACGCGGATGAACCCGGTGTCGGCGGCCTATTGTGGCAAGGTCAAGGTGCAGTTGGCGGCATTGGGATCGCCGGCATAAGTCTGCTTTTTCATTTGCGTTTTGGAACGTGAACCCCTTTATACGCTCTGCCAGCTGGCCGGGCGGCCGCACCCGCAAAGCCGAAAGGCTGCGGGTGAGGAAAGTCCGGGCTCCATGGAGACACGGTGCCGGTTAATGGCCGGCGGGGGCGACCCCAGGGAAAGTGCCACAGAAAGCAAACCGCCACGATTTATCGGGGCAAGGGTGAAAGGGTGGGGTAAGAGCCCACCGCGCGACTGGCAACAGGAGCGGCACGGTAAACCCCACCGGGAGCAAGACCGAATAGGGACGGTGCGAGGGGAAACCTTCGAGGGCTGTTTCCGGCTCACCGTCCGGGTAGGTTGCGTGAGGCGCATGGCAACATGCGCCCAAGATGAATGGCCGCCACGTTCTCGCCCCGAAAGGGGCGAGGGCCATACAAAACCCGGCTTACAGGCCAGCTGGCAATTTCTCCCCCATATCGCGATTAATCCTTTGGATCAGCAGTCTGCGCCTTCGGGCGCAGCTGGCGATTCAGGTGCTTGAGCGATTGAATCAAGTACGCATGCTGGGGTCGAGACAAACGCATCCTTGAAGCTGGTACGATTTAATCGTACCATGATTGTCATGGTTTGATCAGGAGCGCATCATGGGTCACGTCGACAAACGCAGTATCACGCTTTCGCCGGAACTGGCGGCGGCGGTCGACGATGTCGTGGCCGCCGGCGAATATGCCTCGGCCAGCGAAGTCATCCGTGATGCGCTGCGGCAATGGAAAGACCGCCGCGATCTTCTCGGCTACACGGTCGAGGAATTGCGCAGGCTGGTTCAGGAGGGGATCGACAGCGGACCGGCGGTGGACGGCCAGCCCTTCATGGACCGGCTGCGAGCCAAATATCAGAGGATGTCGGAAGCTGCAGGCTCGGAAGAGTGAAATATCGGCTGCTTCCTCAGGCGATATCAGATGTCGAAGGCATCGGTGACTACATTGCGGAACATAGCCCAAAGGGAGCCATGCGCCTTGTGGACGCTTTGGAGAGGCGCTGGACACTGCTCACCTTGCACCCGTTCTCAGGTGCGCCGCGCGATGATATCGCGCCCGGCATTCGTCATCTGATCGTCGGCGAATATGTCACTCTGTATCGCATGGGCGAAGACGCGATCGAGATCGTCCGCGTTTTGCACGGCAGGCGCGATATTGGCGCCGACGACTTGGTGACCTAACCGCCAGCTCAGATGCCGATGTTGTCCAGCGATGCCTCGATCGCCTGCCAGAGTTCTTCCACCGGCTCGCAGCCCACCGACAGGCGCACGAAGCCGGGCGGAACCGAATCTCCTCGCTTGGCCCGCCGCTCGGCGGAGGTGTGGACACCCCCGAACGACGTTGCCGCCTGCATCAGCGTGCAGTTGTTGATGAAATCCTCGGCCTTTTCCTGGGAGAGGAGTTCGAAGGACATGAGGAAGCCGAAGCGCTCCATCTGCGCCCGGGCGAGGTTGTGCGACGGGTCGCCCTCCAGCCCGGGGTAGCGCAAGCCGCTAACGGCGCGATGGTTTTTCAGGCGCTTCGCGATCACCTCGGCAGAAGAACACATGCGGTCGAAGCGTACCTCCAGCGTCTCCAGGCCGCGATGCACCAGCCAAGCCTCGAACGGGCCGGGAATGCCGCCCGCGGTCTCGCGCCAGCCGGTGACGTCCGCGATGATGTCTGGATTGCGGCTGGCGACATGGCCGAACAGCACGTCGGAATGCCCGTTGGCCGCCTTGGTGTCGGCAGCAACGACGATGTCGGCGCCGAGATCGAGCGGGCGCTGGCCGAACGGCGTCATCGTGGTGTTGTCGACGACGACGATCGCACCCGCTTGGTGCGCGACTTCGGCGACGGCTGTGATGTCGCAAATGTCCAAGCGCGGATTTGACGGGGTTTCAACGTAGACAAGGCGGTAGCCGTCGAAGCCGCCGTCGAGGAATGTAGATGTCGGCCGCAGATCATAGGCGACGCCGAAGGGCTTGAGGAAACGTTCGGCCAGCGCGCGTGTGGCATGGTAGCCGTCCGAAGGCAAAAGCACGCGGTCGCCGGATTTCAACAGGCCGAAAAACACCGCCGAGATTGCCGCCATTCCGGATGGGAAGCTGACGCATGGCGCGTCTTCGAGATGCGCCAGCATGTGCTCGACTGCATCCCAGGTGGCGTTGCTGTAACGGCCGTACTGACTGTAGCCGGCGCCGTCGCCCGGGTTGTGGAAAATAGCGGCCATGGTCAGCGGCAATGGGATGGGGTCGCCTTTGGCAAGTCCGTCGCGCCGCAGATGGGCAAGGGAGGCCGCGCGGGACCTGGCTGTTTCGGGCATGGATTTCTGACCTTGTTGCTCAGCGAAAAGACTGACGACGCTATTCGCGGCAGTGATGCGCGGCAAGCCGCTTCCGCTTGGGCCAGCCCGCTCTAAACGGTTCGTTAGGCTTAATGGGAGATAAAGACGGGAGTGTTGTCAGAGCTGCTCTCACCGGTTGTGGCGCGCGCGTTTGTGAAGCCTGTTCCCGTTGACGCCCATAGTGCCCCATGATATCCCATTTCGATACCAAAGCCTTCGTTCCGCGTCAGGGTAAAGCGTACGCCAATCGGGCAGCTGCGGCGGCTGTGCGTTTGCGGGGTTTTGCCGCTGGGATCGAAGCGGATTTTCGGCAGGGGACGCGCTTCGGCGCGGACGAAAACATGGAGAGGGGTGCGGCGGCGGAAGCGGCTGCAGCGTGTCATGGACCGGTTTCTGTCAAGCGCGGTGAACAGGATCGATGCGAAGGGGCGGGTCTCCGTTCCGGCGCATTTCCGCGCGGTCGTGCAGAAGCGCGGCTATTCGGAGCTCTACGCGCTGCGCGGACTGGACGTGCCTGCGATGGATGTCGGCGGGCTCGATCTGCTCGACCGCTACGAGCAGCGCATCGCGCTGGAAGACCCTTTTTTGCAGACGGCGGACGATATGTCGTTCTTCTGCCATGGCGACGGGACGTTCCTGAAGCTCGATCAGGATGGCCGCATCACGATGAGCGATTTCATCCGCGAGCATACGGGCATCACGAGCGAAGTGGCCTTTGTCGGCCGCGGCAATTTCTTTCAAGTTTGGGAGCCTGGACGGCTGGCCGCCTATGGGGCGCAGGCGCGAGCCAGACTTTTGCAGCTTCGGCAGGGGACGAAGGCTCACGAGGGCAAGGCTGGGGAGCGACCGGAGTGATGGCGGATCACGGCGATGATCTCAGCGCCGTTGGCGGACCGGTCCGCCACATTCCGGTCCTCCTTGCCGAAGTGTTGGAAGCGCTCTCGCCCAAAGCCGGCGATGTGATCGTCGACGGCACGTTCGGCGCTGGCGGCTACACCAAGGCGATCCTGGCGAGCGGCGCCTCGGTGGTGGCGATCGATCGCGATCCCGATGCGATTGCCGCCGGGCGCGGCCTGGAACAGCAATCCGGCGGCAGGCTAAGGCTGGTGCAGGCGCCGTTCTCGACGCTGGACGAGCAGGTCGAAAGCGCCGACGGCGTTGTGCTCGACATCGGCATTTCCTCCATGCAGGTCGACCAGCCCGAGCGCGGCTTCTCGTTCCGCACCGACGGGCCGCTCGACATGCGCATGGCGCAGGCGGGCTTGAGTGCTGCCGACGTCGTCAATTCGTTCAAGATAGGCGACCTTGCCCGCATCTTCGGCTTCCTCGGCGAAGAGCGGAATGCCGGCCGCATTGCCCGCATGATCGAGTCACGCCGCGAAAAACGTC
Organism: Mesorhizobium sp. C432A; assembly: GCF_030323145.1. Classification (NCBI taxonomy): domain Bacteria; kingdom Pseudomonadati; phylum Pseudomonadota; class Alphaproteobacteria; order Hyphomicrobiales; family Phyllobacteriaceae; genus Mesorhizobium; species Mesorhizobium sp. C432A. The sequence goes on from NZ_CP100470.1 coordinate 3,268,693, forward strand.
CGTTCGAGCGCACGCTCGATCTCGCCGACGCCATCGAAACGCATATCGGCCGCGCGCCGAAGGACAAGATTCATCCGGCCACCCGCGTCTTCCAGGCGCTGCGCATTTTCGTCAATGACGAGCTGGGCGAATTGGCCAAGGCTCTGGTGGCATCCGAGCGGGTATTGAAGCCCGGCGGGCGGCTTGCGGTGGTGACGTTCCATTCGCTGGAAGACCGCATCGTCAAGCGCTTCATCGCCGACCGCGCCGACGTCGCCACCGGCTCACGTCATTTGCCCGAGGCGCACGCGCGCACTGCGACCTTCCGCAAGGCTGGTGGCGGCGTGACGGCAGGCGATGCCGAGGTCGCTGCCAATCCGCGGGCGCGCTCGGCCAGGCTGCGTACCGCCATCCGCACCGAGGCGCCGGCGCGCGCCGGTGATCTCACCATTTTCGGCCTTCCAAAGCTTCCCGGCATCCAGGCGCCGCGAGAGAGGTGAATACGTGTTTCGAACCAGCGACATAGTCCTGATCGCCGTCATGGTCTCGGCCGCGGCCCTGACCTACAAGGCCAAGCGCGAGGCCGAGGAACAGCTGGCTTCGGTGCAGAAGATCGAGGCGCAGATCCGCTATGAGGAGGACACGATCGACCTGCTCAAGGCCGACTGGAGCCTGCTGACCCAGCCGTCGCGCCTGCAGAAGCTGGCTGAAATCTACAAATCGCAGCTCGCACTCGAGCCGGTCAATGCGCGGCAGATCGTCGGGCTCGACGACCTGCCGGCAAAACCGCTCAACATCGAGGACCTGTCGTCGCAACGGCTTGGCGGCATGGCCGACAATTCCGGCAAAGGACCAGCCGACAAGGATCCCGTGGTCACCGGAGCCATCGTCCAATGATCGCTGGATTTCCAATGCGCGCCAAACTTCCGTCGGTCGGCAAATTGCTGAAGCGCCGCGCACGGACCGGCGAGGACGGCTCCATCGTGGTCGAAGGCGCGCGCAAGGCGACCGGCGGCAAGGCCAAGACCCGCATCGTGATGACGATGGCGGTGTTCTTCGGCATCTATTCGACCATCGCCGGGCGGCTGGTCTATCTCGGTTTCCAGTCCCCCGACATGTCGAATGGGCCGCAAAGCCGGGTGACGGCGTCGCGTCCCGACATCGTCGACCGCAACGGCGAGGTGCTGGCGACCGACATCAAGACGGCATCGCTGTTTGCCGAGCCGCGCCGCATCGTCGATGCCGACGAGGCGATCGAAAAGCTGTCGACCATTCTGCCAGATATCGACCCCGAGCAGACCTATCACAAGCTGAAGAGCGGCGCCGGCTTCGTCTGGCTGCAGCGGCAGCTGACGCCCAAGCAGCAGGCCGACATCATGCAGCTCGGCATTCCCGGCATCGGCTTTCGCACCGAAAAGCGCCGCTTCTATCCTGCCGGCGTGACCTCGTCCTACATTGTCGGCCTCACCAACATCGACAATCAGGGCATCTCCGGCATGGAGAAGTACATTGACGAGCAGGGCCTGAGCGACCTGCAGGCCTCAGGCTTGGCGATCGCCAAGGATCTGAAGCCGGTTCAGCTGTCGATCGACCTGCGCGTCCAGCATGTGGTGCGCGACGAGATTGCCGCCGGCCTCGAGCGCTATCGCGCCATGGGCGCCGGCGCCGTCGTGCTCAACATCAAGACCGGCGAAGTGGTGGCGATGGCCTCGGTGCCGGATTTCGATCCGAACAATCCCTTCAATGCGCAGGACAAGGATCGGCTGAACCGCATGTCGGCCGGCCTCTACGAGATGGGCTCGACCTTCAAGAGCTTTACCTCGGCCATGGCGCTCGATTCCGGCAAGGCGAACATGAACAGCCGTTTCGACGCCTCGCATCCGATCCGGGTCGGCCATCAGGCCATTCACGATTTCCACGGCAAGAACCGCGTGCTGTCATTGCCGGAGGTGTTCCTTTACTCCTCCAACATCGGATCGGCGCGTGAGGCCGAAATGGTCGGCATCGAGGGGCACCGCGAATTCCTGCATCGCCTTGGCCTTCTGGACAGGATGCAGACCGAACTGCCTGAGGTCGCGCGCCCGACCGAACCGAAGGTCTGGAAACAGGTCAACTCCTTCACCATCGCCTTCGGCCATGGCGTGTCGACGACGCCGCTGCAGGCCGCCGTCGGCTGCGCGGCGCTGATGCAGGGCTATTTGATCCCGCCGACTTTCCTGGTCCGCAGCGAGCAGGATGCCATGGCGGTGGCCAAGAGAGTGGTCAGCGAAAAGACTGTGGAGGGCATGCGCTACCTCTACACGCTCAATGCCGAGAAAGGCTCGGCCAGAAACGCCAGGGCCCCCGGCTACCGCGTTGGCGGCAAGACCGGAACCGCCGAGAAGGTGATCAATGGCCGCTACTCGAAGGAACTGAATTTCAACACCTTCGTCGCCGCCTTCCCGATGGACGATCCGCAGTATCTGGTGTTTACGATCGCTGACGCTCCGCACCCGGAAAAGCCCGGGATGACCGACGTCGCCGCCAACAATGCGGGTGTCATGGCCGGAAACATCATCAGGCGGGCAGCCGCCATGCTTGGCGTGAAGCCAGATTTCAGCCATGAAAATGGCGCAACGCTGGTTTCCTATCAGTGATTCTTAGGGCGCGCCGGCAACTGCGCGCCATTTTGTTGAGATAAACGGGGTTCGATGCACCTGAGAGATTTAGCCGGTATCCTGCCTGTCGAGGGAACATCTTCCCGCGATGTGGAGGTAACCGGGATTTCGTCGGATTCCCGCACGGTCAAGACCGGCGTGGTCTTTTTCGCGCTCGCCGGCAGCAAGGCGGATGGTTCGGCCTATGCCGCCGATGCGGCAAAGCGCGGCGCAGCGGCGGTTGTCGTTGGCAACGCCAGCGCCGTTTCCGGCCTGTCCGTCCCGGTGCTCAGCGTCGACGACCCACGCCTGGCGCTGGCGCTGAGCGCGGCACGTTTCTTCGGCAGCCAGCCGGAGACCATGGTCGCGGTTACCGGCACCGCAGGCAAGACCTCGGTCGCCGCCTTCATCCGGCAGATCTGGGAGCAGGCCGGCTTTGCCGCCGCGTCCATTGGCACCACCGGCGTGGTGGCGCCGGGCCGCAACGACTACGGTTCGTTGACCACACCCGATCCAGTGGCTTTGCACCAGTTGCTCAAGGAATTGGCGGAGGCCGGCGTCACCCACGCCTCGATGGAGGCTTCCAGCCATGGTCTCGACCAGCGCCGCCTTGATGGCGTCAAGCTCGCCGCGGGCGGTTTCACCAATCTCGGCCGCGACCATATGGACTATCATCCGACGGTCGAGGAATACCATCGCGCCAAATTGCGCCTGTTCGACACGCTGCTGCCGAAAGGCGCGCCGGCGGTCATCTTTGCCGACGATCCGTGGTCGGCGCCGACCATCCAGGCTGCGCAGGCCGCCGGGCTCAAGGTGCTGACGGTCGGCCGCCATGGCGATTTCCTGCGCCTGAAGCGGGTCGAGCACGAGCGCCACCGCCAGCGCGCCGAGGTCGAAGCCGACGGCGTGCTCTACGAGATCGACCTGCCGCTCGCAGGTGACTTCCAGATCGCCAATGCCCTGGTTTCGGCCGGGCTGGCCATTTCCACTGGAACGCCGGTCGCCAAAGCTTTGATGGCATTGGAGAAACTTCAGGGGGCACCGGGACGGCTCGACCTTGTCGGCGCCACCGCCAATGGCGCGCCCGTCTATGTCGACTATGCCCACAAGCCGGATGCGCTGGAAAATGTGCTGGCCGCCGTGCGCCCGTTCACCACCGGTCGCGTCATCGTCGTGTTCGGCTGCGGCGGCGACCGCGACCGGGGCAAGCGGCCGATCATGGGCGAAATCGCCACGCGGCTGGCCGATGTCGTCATCGTCACCGACGACAATCCGCGCTTGGAAGTGCCGGAAACGATCCGTGCCGCGATCCTGGCAGCCGCGCCCCGCGCGATTGAAATCGGCGACCGCCGCAAGGCGATCCACGAAGCGGTCGCCATGCTCAAAGCGGGCGATACGCTGATCGTTGCAGGCAAGGGCCATGAAGAGGGCCAGACCATCGGCGCCGAGACGTTTCCCTTCTCCGACCACGAGGAAGTCCGCTCGGCGCTGCGGGAGCGGGCCGCATGAGCGTGCTCTGGACTTCCGAGGCGCTGGTCGACGCCATGGGCGGTCGGCCGCTCGGGCCGATGCCGGAGGGAATTTCGGGGATCTCGATCGACAGCCGCAGCCTGCAGCCGGGCGACGCCTTCTTCGCCATCAAGGGCGAGGCGATGGACGGCCATGACTTCGCGACCGCGGCGATCAAGGCCGGCGCCGGCGTTCTGGTCGTCGCCGAAGTCAAATTGCCGTCGCTCGGGCGGCTGACGGCGCCGATGATCGTCGTGCAGGATGTGCTGGCAGCACTGGAGAAACTCGGTGTTGCCGCCCGCGCCCGTTCCAGCGCAAAAATCATCGCGGTGACCGGATCGGCCGGCAAGACCACCACCAAGGAGGCGCTGCGTCATGTGCTGTCGGCCGTTGGCAAGGTGCACGCGTCGGCGCAGTCCTTCAACAATCATTGGGGCGTGCCGCTGACGCTGGCGCGCATGCCCGGCGATTGCGACTATGCGGTGTTCGAGATCGGCATGAACCATCCGGGCGAGATCCGGCCGCTGGTCAAGATGGTCCGGCCACATGTGGCCATCGTCACGATGATCGCCGCGGCGCATCTCGGCTTCTTTAGAAATCTCGACGAGATCGCCAAGGCCAAGGCCGAGATTTTTGAAGGCATCGAGCCCGGCGGTGCGGCCTTGCTCAACCGCGACGATGCGCGATGGAAGCTGCTCGATAAGATGGCGCGAGCCGCCGGCGTCGAACATGTCTTTGGCTTCGGCGAGAATGCACGGTCGACCTACAAGCTGACCAAATGCGAGCTGCATGCCGATCATTCCGACATCACCGCCAGGATCGGCGGGCAGGATGTGACGGCGCTCATCGGCGCGCCCGGCCGCCACATGGTACAGAACGTCCTGGCGGTGCTCGGCGCCGCGCATTTGGTTGAAGCCGACATCGGCAAGGTGGCCTTGGCACTGGCCGATCTTTCGGCCGAGCGTGGCCGTGGGAAGCGCCATATGCTTCGCCACCCCAAGGGACCGATCACACTGATCGACGAGAGCTACAACGCCAATCCGGCCTCGATGGCTGCTGCCATGGCGCTGCTCAACGCGACGCCTGTCACGGGCGAGGGCCGGCGCATCGCCGTGCTCGGCGACATGCTCGAGCTCGGCGACCATTCGGCCAAGCTCCATGCAGCCCTTGCCGAACTGATCGTCGGCACCGGCACAAACACGGTCTTTCTCGGCGGTCCGGAAATGCGGGCGCTGGCAGACATCCTGCCCGACGAGATCAAAACGGAATACCGCGCCGGCGCCGAGGAATTGAAGCCGCTGCTGTTGTCGACGCTGAAGGCCGGCGACGTGGTGATGATCAAATCGTCGAAAGGCATCGGCTTTTCAAAGCTGGTCGAGGCCTTGCTCGGCAAATATCCGGCGGAAGCCGCAGGCACGAAACAGAACTAGTCCGGGGAACGGAATCGTATGTTTACATTGCTCGTCGATTTTGCGGACAAGGTCTCGGTCTTCAATGTCTTCCGCTACATAACTTTCCGCACCGGCGGTGCGCTGATCACCTCGGCGCTGATCGTCTTCATCTTCGGGCCGACCATCATCAATTCGCTTAGGCTGCGGCAAGGCAAGGGCCAGCCGATCCGCGCCGATGGCCCGCAGACGCATTTCAAGAAGGCCGGCACGCCGACGATGGGCGGGCTGATGATCCTGTGCGGCATCGTCGGCTCGTCGCTTCTATGGGCGAACCTCTCCTCGATCTATGTCTGGGTGGTGCTCTTGGTGACGCTGGGCTTCGGTTCGATCGGCTTTTACGACGACTATCTCAAGGTAACCAAGCAGTCGCATCTCGGCTTTTCCGGCAAGGCGCGGCTGGCGTTGGAATTCGTCATCGCCGGCATCGCCGCCTGGGCGATCATGCATAATGGCCAGGCGCCGTTCTCGTCGTCGCTGACCTTCCCCTTCGCCAAGGAATTCATCATCAATCTCGGCTGGTTCTTCGTGCCGTTCTCCTGCTTCGTCATTGTCGGCGCCGGCAATGCGGTGAATTTGACCGATGGCCTCGACGGGCTGGCGATCGTGCCGATCATGATCGCGGCGGCATCCTTCGGCGTTATTGCCTACCTCTCCGGCAATGCGGTGTTCGCCGAATATCTGCAGATTCATTTCGTGCCCGGCACCGGCGAGCTGGCTGTCGTGCTTGGCGCCGTCATCGGCGCCGGCCTCGGCTTCCTCTGGTTCAACGCGCCACCGGCAGCGATCTTCATGGGCGACACCGGTTCGCTGGCCATGGGTGGCCTGATCGGTACGGTCGCGGTCGCCACCAAGCACGAAATCGTGCTGGTCATCGTCGGCGGATTGTTCGTCGTGGAAATCCTGTCGGTCATCATCCAGGTCGGCTACTTCAAGATGACCGGCAAGCGCGTCTTCCTGATGGCGCCTATCCATCATCATTTCGAAAAGCTCGGCTGGACCGAAAGCCAGGTGGTGATCCGCTTCTGGATCATCGCCGTCATCCTGGCGCTGGTCGGCCTGTCGACCCTCAAGCTGAGATAGGAACCCGCTTGATCCCCGCCGCATCCTTTTCGGGCAAACGCGTTTCGCTCTTCGGGCTCGGTGGCTCGGGGATCGCCACGGCGCGCGCGCTGATCGAGGGCGGCGCCGACGTGCTCGCCTGGGACGACAATCCCGATAGCGTCGCCAAGGCTGCTGACCAAGGCATTGCGACCGCCGATCTGCGCGGCGCCGACTGGTCGAAATTCTCGGCCTTCGTGCTCTCACCCGGCGTACCGCTGACGCATCCCAAGCCGCACTGGACGGTGGAGTTGGCGCGTGGCTCCGGCGTCGAAGTGATCGGCGATATCGAATTGTTCTGCCGCGAGCGGATTGCGCGCGCGCCTGATGCGCCGTTCATCGCCATCACCGGCACCAACGGCAAGTCGACGACCACGGCGCTGACCGCGCATATCCTCAAATCGGCAGGGCGCGGCACACAGATGGGCGGCAATATCGGCCGCGCCATCATGACGCTTGATCCACCGCGGGCTGACCGGCACTATGTCGTCGAGTGTTCGTCCTACCAGATCGATCTCGCGCCCTCGATCAATCCGACGGCCGGCATCCTGCTCAACCTGACGCCCGACCATCTCGACCGCCACGGCACCATGCAGCACTACGCTTCGATCAAGGAGCGGCTGGTCGCCGGCAGCGAGACAGCCATTGTCGGCGTCGACGATAGCTGGTGCGCGCAGATCGCCGACCGGCTGGAGAGGGCGGGCCGACAGGTGATCCGCATCTCCAAGCGGCTGCCGCTGACCGACGGTTATTTCGCCGACGGCTCCGATCTGATGGAAGCCGTGCATGGCCGCTACAGCCGCGTCGCCTTCCTCGAAGGCATCGGTTCGTTGCGCGGCCAGCACAATGCGCAGAACGCGCTTGCCGCGGTCGCCGCCTGCCTCAAGGTCGGCTTGAGCCTCGGCGAGATCCAGGCAGGACTTGAGAGCTTCCCGGGCCTGGCGCATCGCATGGAGCAGGTCGGACGGAAGGACCACGTGCTGTTCGTCAACGATTCCAAGGCGACCAATGCCGATGCGGCGGCACCGGCGCTGTCGAGTTTTTCGCGCATTTACTGGATCGCCGGCGGACTGCCCAAGGAAGGCGGGATCGAGCCGCTGCGCGGTTTCTTCCCGCGCATCGCCAAGGCCTATCTGATCGGCGAGGCGGCGCCCGCGTTCTCGGCGACGCTCGGCGAAGCCGTGCCCTATGAAATCTCGGGCACCCTGGCCGCCGCGGTCGACCATGCCGCGAAAGACGCGGCCAAGGATGACAGCGGCGAGGCGGTGGTGCTGCTGTCGCCGGCCTGCGCCAGTTTCGACCAGTTCAAGAATTTCGAAGTTCGCGGCGAAGCCTTCAGGCAAGCTGCGAATGCTATCGAGGGCGTGAAACCCATCGGAGGGGCACGATAATGCAAAGCCGTCTCGACAAAAGCCCGGTCGCAACCTGGTGGTGGACGATCGATCGCTGGTTCCTGGCGGCGTTCCTGTCGCTGATGGGGCTTGGCATCGTCTTGTCCTTTGCGGCAAGCCCGGCGGTGGCCGAACGCATCGGCCTCGACAGTTTCCACTTTGCCACCAGGCAGATCATCTTCACCGTGCCGGCGCTCGGCGTGATGCTGGCAGTGTCCTTCCTGGAATCGCGGCAGATCCGGCGCATGGCGCTGATCATCCTGGGCATCATGCTGGTGCTGATGGTGGCCGTGCTCTATATCGGCGTCGAGGTGAAAGGCGCGCGGCGCTGGGTGTCGTTTGTCGGCATGTCGATCCAGCCGTCGGAATTTCTGAAACCCGCCTTCGTCATCGTCTGCGCCTGGCTGTTCGCCGAACACAAGCGCCAGCCCGACATCCCGGGCAATTTGTTTGCCATGCTGCTGCTGATCCTGGTCATCTCGCTTCTGGTGGCGCAGCCCGATCTCGGCCAGACCATGCTGGTGACCGGCACCTGGGGCGTCATGTTCTTCATGGCCGGCCTGCCCTGGCTATGGATCATCGCGCTTGGCGCCACCGGCGCCGGCGGCCTGTTTGCCGCCTATACGGTGTTCCCGCACGTCGCCGCCCGCATCGACAAATTCCTGACCGGCGAAGGCGACACGTTCCAGGTCGACATGGGCCGCGAGGCGCTGATCAACGGCCACTGGTTCGGCGTCGGCCCGGGCGAGGGCACGGTCAAGCGGGTCATTCCCGACGCGCATGCCGATTTCGTGTTTTCGGTCGCCGGCGAAGAGTTCGGGCTGATCATGTGCTTCTTCATCATGTCGATCTTCGCCTTCATCGTGCTGCGCGGCTTGAGCACGGCATTGAAGGAACATGATGATTTCACCCGCTACGCCGTCGGCGGTCTCGTCACCGTCTTCGGCCTGCAGTCGGTCATCAACATGTGCGTCAACCTGCAACTGATGCCGGCCAAGGGCATGACGCTGCCTTTCATCTCCTATGGCGGCTCCTCGCAGATCGCCATTGCCATCTCGATGGGCATGGTGCTGGCGCTGACGCGCAAGCGACCGGAAAAGCGCAAGCAGATGGGCTTTGCCCTGTCGCAGCGCGCCCTGCCGGCGGAGTGATATGGCGCGGGGTGTCATCCTTCTCGCGGCTGGCGGAACCGGCGGACATCTGTTTCCGGCCGAGGCGCTGGCGCATGAGCTGATCGAGCGCGGCTGGGGCGTGCATCTGGCGACGGACGACCGCGCCGAGCGCTTTGCCGGCCATTTCCCGGCCGCCGCCATCCATCCGATCCAGTCGGCGACGATGGGCTCGAAAAACCCCGCCGCTCTGCTCGGAGCGTTCTGGAAGATCTGGCGCGGCGTGCGCCAGGCCTCTGCCGTCATCGCCAGGATCAAGCCTGATGCGGTCGTCGGCTTTGGCGGTTATCCGACCTTGCCACCGCTCTATGCCGCGACGCGGCGCAAGCTGCCGACGCTGATCCATGAGCAGAACGCAGTGATGGGCCGCGCCAACCGGGCGCTGTCCGGGCGTGTCGATGCGATTGCCGGCGGCTTCCTGCCGCAAGATGAAAGTGCCACAGGCGCCAAGACGGTGACGACAGGCAATCCGGTCAGGCCGCCAATCCTGGAGGCGGCCAAGACGCCCTACACCGCATCCAAAGGGGCGGATCCGTTCAGGCTCCTGGTGTTCGGCGGCAGCCAGGGCGCGCAGTTCTTTTCCGACGCCATGCCGACGGCGATCGCACTTCTGCCGGAGGCGCAGCGCAAGCGGCTGGTGATCACCCAGCAGGCCCGCGCCGACGACGTGGCGCGGGTGAAGGCCGGCTATGCGGCACTCGGCGTCCATGTCGAGGTCTCGCCCTTCTTCACCGACATGGCACAGCGCATGGGCGCGGCGCATCTGGTGATCTCGCGCTCCGGCGCCTCGACGGTTTCGGAGATCGCCGTCATCGGCCGGCCGGCGCTGCTGGTGCCTTATCCCTATGCGCTGGATCACGATCAGGCGGCGAACGCAGCCGCCCTTGCCGCGGCGGGCGGCGGCGAGGTGCATCCGCAATCGTCACTGTCGCCGGAGCGCATCGCGGCTCTCATTGGCGGGCTGATGGACACTCCCGAGCGGCTGACGGCCATGGCTGCCGGAGCGAAGTCGGCTGGCCGGCCGAACGCGGCACGGTTGCTCGCTGATCTCACAGAGGCTATTGCGTCCAGAAAAACCGTTTCGGATTTCAGGAAAGGGACGCATTGATGAAGATGCCGCAGACCATCGGCCTTGTGCATTTCATCGGCATTGGCGGCATCGGCATGAGCGGCATCGCCGAGGTTCTGCACAATCTCGGCTACAAGGTGCAGGGTTCGGACCAGGCCGACAGCGCCAATGTCCAGCGGCTGCGCGACAAGGGCATCGAATGCTTTGTCGGCCACAAGGCCGAGAATATCGGCGCGGCCGAAGTGGTGGTCGTCTCCACCGCGATCAAGAAATCCAATCCCGAGCTGAAGGCCGCGCGCGAAAAACTGCTGCCGATCGTGCGCCGGGCCGAGATGCTGGCCGAACTGATGCGCTTCCGCCAGGCGGTCGCGATCGGTGGCACGCATGGCAAGACCACAACCACGTCGATGGTGGCGACGCTGCTCGATGCCGGCGGGCTCGACCCGACGGTGATCAATGGCGGCATCATCAATGCCTATGGCACCAATGCCCGTATGGGCGATGGCGAGTGGATGGTGGTCGAAGCCGACGAAAGCGACGGCACCTTCCTCAAGCTGCCGGCCGAGATCGCCGTCGTCACAAACATCGATCCCGAGCATCTGGACCATTATGGCAGTTTCGACAAGGTGCGCGAGGCGTTCCGGCAATTCGTCGAGAACGTGCCGTTCTACGGTTTTGGCGTGATGTGCACCGACCATCCGGAAGTACAGGCGCTGGTCAGCCGCATCGAGGACCGCCGCGTCATCACCTATGGCGAGAACGCGCAGGCCGATGTGCGTTTCACCAACCACCGGATGGCCGGTGCCGTCTCGGCATTCGACGTGGTGATCCGCGACCGCAAGACCGGCGGCCAGACGACGATATCGGATCTGCGGCTGCCGATGCCCGGCCGCCACAACGTCTCCAACGCCACCGCCGCAATTGCGGTCGCGCATGAACTCGGCCTATCGGCCGAAGCGATCAAGAAAGGGCTGTCGTCCTTTGCCGGCGTCAAGCGGCGCTTCACCCACACCGGCTCGTGGAACGGCGTCGACATCTTCGACGATTACGGCCACCACCCGGTCGAGATCACGGCGGTGTTGAAAGCGGCGCGCAGCGCCACCAAGGGCCGCGTCATCGCCATTGCGCAGCCGCACCGCTTCACCCGGCTGCACGATCTGTTCGACGAGTTTTCGGTCTGTTTCAACGATGCCGACACGGTGATGGTGGCGCCGGTCTATGCGGCGGGCGAGGAGCCGATCGACGGCGTGACCTCGGAGGCGCTGGTGTCGCGCATCCGCTCCGGGGGCCATCGCGATGCGCGCTACGTCGAAACCCCTGCCGCGATTTCGCCCGTCATCCGCGCGTTGGCGAAACCGGGCGACTTCGTCATCTTCCTGGGCGCCGGCAACATCACCCAATGGGCCTATGCGCTGCCTGGGGAACTCGGCGGTACCGTCTCATGATGCGCGGCCAGGACCTGCTCGACAAACTTGGCGACCGGCTTGCCGGCCTGCGCGGCCGCATCACGCCCAATGCCGAGATGGACAAGATCACCTGGTTCCGCGCCGGCGGTCTGGCGGACGCCCTGTTCCAGCCGGCCGACGAGGAGGATCTGGCTGCCTTCCTGCGCGCCGTGCCGGAGGACATCCCGCTCACCATCGTCGGTGTCGGCTCCAACCTCCTGGTGCGCGACGGCGGCATTCCGGGTTTCGTCATCCGGCTTTCGGCCAAGGGCTTTGGCGAAGCCGAGGTGGTTTCGCCGACCGTCATCAAGGCCGGTGCTGCGACGCCCGACAAGCGCGTCGCGGCCGTCGCTTATGAGGCCGGTATTGGCGGCTTTCATTTCTATCACGGCATTCCCGGCGCCATCGGCGGGGCGCTGAGGATGAATGCCGGCGCCAATGGCGTCGAGACGCGGGAACGTGTCGTCGAGGTTCGGGCGCTCGACCGCAAGGGCAATCTCCACACCCTCAGCAATGAAGACATGGGCTATGCCTATCGTCACTCGGCCGCACCTGCCGGGCTGATCTTCACCTCCGCCGTTTTCGAAGGTGTTCTGGAAGACCAGGAGGCGATCAAGGCGGCCATGGACGCCGTCCAGACGCATCGCGAGACGGTGCAGCCGATCCGCGAGAAGACCGGCGGCTCGACCTTCAAGAATCCGGAAGGCACCTCGGCCTGGAAGGAAATCGACAAGGCCGGCTGCCGCGGGCTGATGATCGGCGGCGCGCAGATGTCGCCGATGCACTGCAACTTCATGATCAACACCGGAACAGCGACCGGATACGACCTCGAATATCTCGGCGAGACGGTGCGCGCCCGCGTGCTTGAAAATTCAGGCATCCGCCTGCAGTGGGAAATCAAGCGGCTCGGCAATTTCCGCCCCGGCCATGCCGTGCAGGAATTCCTCGGACAGCTTCTTTAGCGCAAGCTGAAGTTCATGTGATGCTTGAACTTCAAACGGTCTGAAACAACAGCGCCACCGTTGCTCCAAAGACTCACAACACGCTTTTTCCGGCCGTTTTCGCGGAAAGTGAATCTGTCGGAATCATAAGCACTTGCCAGCGAATCAACTCTCTGATTCTCTGCCTTAAAGCGTTTCCTGATTTGAGTCGTTCGACGCGTCGACCGCGTTTTCCGTCTGGGGGGCAACCTGCCGGGAGACTCGGACTCAATCTGGTCGCTGAATGCGTGGTTGCGGGCCCGCCGTGAGAGGGATGACGGGATATGAAGAACAAGCATGTGGCTGTCCTCCTGGGCGGATTCTCGTCCGAGCGGCCCGTGTCTCTGTCTTCGGGAAAGGCGTGTGCGGATGCGCTTGAGAATGAAGGCTACCAGGTTACCCGCGTCGATGTTGCGCGCGATGTCGGCGCCGTGCTCGCCGAACTCAAGCCCGATGTCGTCTTCAACGCACTGCACGGCCCGTTCGGTGAAGACGGCACCATCCAGGGCATCCTCGAATATCTGGCCATTCCCTACACCCATTCGGGCGTGCTCGCCTCGGCGCTCGCCATGAACAAGGAGCAAGCCAAGAAGGTCGCCAAGGCTGCCGGCATCGCGGTGGCGGAATCGAAGGTTGCCAGCCGCTTTGCCATCCAGAACAAGCATCCGATGAAGCCGCCCTACGTGGTCAAGCCGGTCAATGAAGGCTCAAGCTTCGGCGTCGTCATCGTGCATGAAGGGCAGTCGCATCCGCCGCAGGTCATCGGCTCGTCCGAATGGAAATATGGCGAGACCGTCATGGTCGAGCGCTACATCCATGGGCGCGAGCTGACCTGCGCCGTCATGGGCGACGTGGCGCTCGGCGTCTGCGAGATCATTCCGACCGGCCATTCCTTCTACGACTATGATTCAAAATACGTCGCCGGCGGATCAAAACACGAAATCCCTGCTAAAATTTCATCAAATATTTACCAAAAAATACAGACACTGGCGCTCAAGGCACATCTGGCTATCGGCTGCCGGGGCGTTTCCCGATCGGACTTCCGCTATGACGACCGTCACTCCGAAAACGGCGAGATTGTCTGGCTCGAGATCAACACTCAGCCGGGCATGACGCCGACGTCTTTGGTGCCTGAAATCGCCGCCCAGGCCGGGCACTCGTTTGGCGAATTGTTGAGTTGGATGGTGGAGGACGCTTCGTGTCTGCGTTGAAATGGGGACAGGACAAGGGCAGGGGCGGCGCCGGGCCGGCGCTGTTCGGCATGTCGTTGTCGTTCGACCATTTCGTGCTGCCGCGCGTGCTGCGCCGGCCGGTGCGCGTGCTGGCGCGCCTGGGCGGCGGCGACTTCGTCGCGCCGCGCTTTTCCGCGGCCATCCTTTCGGCTTCGCTCATTGCATCAAGCAGCCTCTATGGCGCCATTCTCGGCGGTCATGCCGACGACATCGTCCAGAGCATCACCGCCCGGACCGGCTTTGCCGTCGACCAGATCAAGGTGGTCGGCAACCGCCAGACTTCGGAGATCGACATACTGGACCGGCTCGAGCTCGACGGCTGGACGTCACTGATCGGCTTCGATGCCGAGGCCGCGCGTGAACGTATTGATACCTTGCCCTGGGTCGAAGTGGCGGCGGTGCGCAAGGTCTATCCACATACGCTGGAAGTGCGTGTCGAGGAGCGCGAGCCCTTCGCGCTCTGGCAGCAGGGCGCGGAGCTTTCGGTCATCGAACGCTCCGGCGCGGTGATCGCGCCGTTCTCCGGCGGCAAGCAGGCGCTGCTGCCGCTGATCATCGGCACCGGCGCACCGGCCAAGGCGCCCGACTTCGTGGCCAAGATCAACAAATTTCCCGAGCTCGCGGCTCGGGTCAAAGGCTATATCCGCATCGGCGAACGGCGCTGGGATCTTAAGCTGGAAAACGGCATCACGATCAAGCTGCCCGAGGATGGCGAGGATCAGGCGATCGCCGATCTGGTTCGGATGGACCACGACAACGGGCTTCTGACGCGGGACATCGCCGCCGTCGACATGCGCATCTCCGATCGCCTGGTGGTACAGCTGACGCCGGAAGCGGCGACGCAGCGCCAGGCCGCGCTCAATGAAAAGCCGCAAAATCTGAAGCGCAAGTCGGGGACGAAGATATGAGCTGGCTTGGCGGCAACAGCGATGCCTCTTCGCGGCGTTCCGGCACGCTCACCGTGCTGGATGTCGGCTCGAGCAAGGTTTGCTGCGTGGTGGCGAAACTGAAGCCGCGCGAGGACGGCAAGCTGTTGCGCGGCCGCTCGCACCGCATCCAGGTGATCGGCATCGGCCACCAGAAATCGCAAGGCGTGAAGTCGGGCGTGGTCGTCGATCTCGACCGCGCGGAGCACGCCATTCGCCTGTCCGTCGACGCAGCCGAACGCATGGCGGGACTGACCGTGGATTCGCTGATCGTCAACATGACGGCCGGCCGGCTGAAGAGCGAAACCTATTCGGCCACCATCAATCTCGGTGGCCATCAGGCCGACGAAGCCGACATCAAGCGCGTGCTTGCCGCCGGCGCCAAGCAGGCGCTCAAGGCCGAACGCGACGTGATCCATTCGCTGCCCGTCGGCTTTTCGCTGGACGCCGAGCGCGGCGTGCGCGATCCGCGCGGCATGGTCGGCGACCAACTCGGCGTCGATATGCATGTGCTGACGGGCGATGCCGCGCCGCTGCGCAATCTGGAGCTATGCATCAACCGCTCGCATCTTTCGGTCGAGCGCATGGTGGCGACGCCCTATGCCAGCGGGCTTGCGGCCCTGGTCGACGACGAACTGGAAATGGGTGCGGCCTGCATCGACATGGGCGGCGGCACGACGACCATCTCGGTGTTTTCGGAAGGCAAATTCGTCCACGCCGATGCCATTGCCATCGGCGGCAATCATGTGACGCTCGATATGGCCAAGGGCCTGTCGACCTCGCTCGACGCCGCGGAGCGGCTGAAGGTGATGCATGGTTCGGCGCTGCCCGGCAGTGCCGACGATCGCGACCTGGTCTCGATCCAGCCGATCGGCGAAGACGGCGAGATGCCGCTGCAGATCCCGCGCTCGGTGATGACGCGCGTCATCCGCGCCCGCATCGACGAGACGCTGGAACTGTTGCGCGACCGGCTGAACAAGTCGGGCTACGGCAATGCCGTGGGAAAACGCGTCGTGCTGACCGGCGGCGCCAGCCAGCTTGCGGGTCTCCCCGAGGCGGCGCGCCGCATTCTGGGACGCAATGTGCGCATCGGACGCCCGCTCGGCGTGGCGGGCCTGCCGGAAGCTGCCAAGGGGCCGGCTTTCTCGACGGCGGTCGGGCTGCTGATCTATCCGCAGATGGCGAGCTTCGAGAGCCATCCGGCGAAAGGAATTTCCGGTCTCAGGATGACCGGAACGGGCGGAAAACTGCATCGCATGAGTCAGTGGTTGAGAGACAGTTTCTAATTGACGGGGACAGCCCCATAGGCGGCCGCGGCGGCGAAGCGGCGGGAAAGGCAAAGGACGGAGACAATGACGATCAATCTGCAAAAGCCGGACATCACCGAGCTCAAGCCGCGGATCACCGTATTCGGTGTCGGCGGCGGCGGCGGCAATGCCGTCAACAACATGATCACCGCGGGCTTGCGCGGTGTCGAGTTCGTCGTGGCCAACACCGATGCACAGGCGCTGACCATGTCGAAGGCCGAGCGGCTGATCCAGCTCGGCGCGCATGTCACCGAGGGGCTCGGCGCCGGCTCGCAGCCTGAAGTGGGCCGTGCGGCGGCGGAAGAGTGCATCGATGAGATCATCGATCATCTCTCCAACACCCATATGTGCTTCGTCACCGCCGGTATGGGTGGCGGCACCGGAACCGGTGCGGCTCCCGTGGTTGCCCGCGCGGCGCGCGAACGGGGTATCCTCACCGTCGGCGTCGTCACCAAGCCGTTCCATTTCGAAGGCCAGCGCCGCATGAAGACGGCGGATCTCGGCATCGAGGAGCTGCAGAAATGTGTCGATACCCTGATCGTCATCCCCAACCAGAACCTGTTCCGGCTGGCGAATGACAAAACCACCTTTGCCGACGCCTTCGCCATGGCCGACCAGGTGCTCTACTCCGGTGTTGCCTGCATCACCGACCTGATGGTCAAGGAAGGCCTGATCAATCTCGACTTCGCCGACGTGCGTTCGGTGATGCGCGAAATGGGCAAGGCGATGATGGGCACCGGCGAAGCTTCGGGCGAGGGCCGCGCGATGGCCGCCGCCGAGGCGGCGATCGCCAATCCGTTGCTCGACGAGACCTCGATGAGGGGCGCCAAGGGCCTGCTGATCTCGATCACCGGCGGCCGCGACCTGACCCTGTTCGAAGTCGACGAGGCCGCGACCCGCATCCGCGAGGAAGTCGACCAGGACGCCAACATCATCCTCGGCGCCACCTTCGACGAGGAACTCGAAGGCGTCATCCGCGTCTCGGTGGTCGCCACCGGCATCGACAAATCGGCAGCTGAAATTGCCGCGGCGCCGATCTCGATCCGGGCCGTGCCGCCGCAGCAGAAGCCGGTCAGCCGCCCAGCGGCTCCGGGGGCGGAAGGCCGTCCGGCACCGGTCCAGCAGCAGACCTATGAGCAGCGCGCGGCCGATCCGGTGGCCGAGGCGATCCAGCTTGCCGAGGCCAATGCGGCGGCAATGGCTCGTCCGGCGCCGATGGCCCAGGCGGAAGATTTCCGCCCGCAGAGCAAGATCTTCCAGGCCCCGCCTGCCCAGCCGCAGCCTGTCGTGCAGCAGGTGATGCAACCGGCGCCGATGCGGGAAATGCCGCAGCCGGTGGCTGCCGCACCGCAGCGCATGCCGCGGGTGGAGGATTTTCCGCCGGTGGTGCGGGCCGAGGTGGAAGCCAAGGGCCGTCCGGCCGACCATGAAAACAGCGGGCCGATGGGGCTGCTCAAGCGGCTGACCAACGGGCTGACGCGCCGCGAAGAAGAGCCGGCCCGGTTGCAGCCGGCACAGCCGCGCGAACCGAAACTGCGCCAGGCGGCGCCGGAAATGCGCCGCCTTGCCAGCCAGGATCCGCAGCTTTACGCGCCGCGCCGCGGCCAGCTCGACGATCAGGGCCGGTTGACGCCGCAGACCAGGTCGACCCAGGAAGACGACCAGCTGGAGATACCGGCTTTCCTGCGCCGCCAGGCCAACTGAGCCGTTAACGGTATGTAACACTTGTTAACAGGCAGACGAGAGATTGTCTGCCTGTTAACGTTTAAAGTGGTTTAATAACAAGGCGTTACGATGTGACGCTCAAGGTCTGTCGCGGTTACACAGAGTAAGAAACCGTGATTTGGAGTCTCCCTGACAGACCATTATCTTTGCCGCAGCACTTTCGGTGTGCTGGGATTCGGGGAAGTGGCCCTGCCTGCCGATAAAAAAGAGCCGCGCCTTTTGGGTTAAAGCGGACTTAGGCGTTTGGGCTATGGGGTTTGTCTTGCAAGACTATCAGACGACACTGAAATCGCGTGCAACGCTGACCGGTACCGGCGTTCACAGCGGCAAACCGGTCACCGTCAATTTCCTCCCTGCGGACGCCGACACCGGCGTGCTCTTCCACCTTTCGAACGGAAGCGAGAGCCGCGAGTTCCGCGCGCTGGTTGCTGAAGTCGGCGCGACCGATCTCTGCACCATGCTCGGCGATCCGGCAGGCGAGCATATCGCCACCGTCGAACATCTGATGGCGACGCTTTTCGGGCTCGGCATCGACAACATCGTCATCGAGATCGACGGTCATGAGGTTCCGATCCTCGATGGCAGTGCGGTGGCGTTCGTGGAAGCCATCGACCAGGCCGGCATCGAGACGCTGGCGGTCAAGCGCCGCTACATCAGGGTGGTCAAGCCCGTCCGCATCGAGAATGGCGCGTCCTGGGCCGAGTTCAGGGCCTATAGCGGCACGCGCTTCGAGGTCGAGATCGATTTCGAAAGCCCGGCGATCGGCCGTCAACTGTTCGCCTCCGACATCAACCCCGACATCTTTCGCCAGGATATCGCGCGCGCCCGCACCTTCGGCTTCATGAAGGATGTCGAGCGGCTGTGGGCGGCCGGCTATGCGCTGGGCTCCTCGCTGGAGAACTCGCTGGTGATCGGCGACGACAACCGGGTGATCAACATGGGTGGCCTGCGCTATCCCAATGAGTTCGCTCGCCACAAGACGATGGACGCCATGGGCGACCTGGCGCTGGCCGGCGCCCGTTTCATCGGTTGTTTCCGCTCCTATCGCGGCGGTCACCGGATGAATGCGGCTGCTTTGCGGCGACTTCTGTCCGACCGTTCGGCCTTCGAGGTCGTCGAGACCACGCGCCGCGAGCGCGGCCGCACCGCCGAGATGAGCGCCGTCACCGGCCCTGTCTTTGCACCTTGGGTGATCTGATTCTTAACGTATTTCTGGCTTTCTGAACGCTGGCCGGTGTTGCACGGATGCATCACCGGCGGTGAAAGTGCATAGCTTTCCGGGCAACACCAAGCCGCCACAAAAATGTGCGATTGGCTAGACATAGCGTTGCTGGGCAAGGCAGTTATGGTTTATGGCTGCTGCCGTCTGTTAGGCGCATGTCGCTCAAAAGTGGGGATCAGTTTTGAGGGAACGCCATGCGAAAGGCATTGAACTAACGCCGAAAGGGCGCAATCCAATCATGTTCTTCAAGCGAGTTGGTCAATCGAAAGCGCCGTATCGGGCTGTTTTCCTGGCGCTTTCGGTGGTTGTGCCATCGCTCTTCCTCTCGGCCTGCATGTCGTCCGAGAAAGACGTCGACCTGTCGACCTATGTCGACCAGACCGAACCGGCCGACGTCCTTTACAATCAAGGCCTTGCCAATCTCAATGCCGGCCGCCTGGATGAGGCGAGCAAGAAGTTCGACGCCGTCGACCGCCAGCACCCCTATTCGGAATTCGCCCGCAAATCGATGGTGATGGGCGCCTTCGCCGACTATCGCGCCGGCCGTTATGACGAAGCGATCGGCTCGGCCAAGCGCTATCTCACGCTCTATCCGTCGACCGACGACGCGGCTTACGCCCAGTATATTATCGGGCTGAGCTACTACAAGCAGATCAAGGACGTCACCCAGGATCAGAAGGAAGCACGCCAGACCGTGCAGACGATGCAGGATCTGGTGACGCGCTGGCCGACGTCGGAATATGTCGACGACGCCAAGGAAAAGATCCGTTTCGCCAACGACCAGCTGGCCGGCAAAGAGATGCAGATCGGCCGCTATTATCTCGAGCGGCGCGAATACATTGCTGCCGTCAAGCGCTTCCGCAACGTTGTCGAGAACTATTCCAACACCCGCCATGTCGAAGAGGCGCTGGCGCGTCTGGCCGAAAGCTATTACGCCATGGGCTTGACCTCGGAAGCGCAAACCGCCGCTGCGGTGCTCGGCACCAATTATCCCGACAGCCAATGGTACAAGGATACCTACAAGCTGTTGCAGAGCAACGGGCTTGAGCCGCGCGAGAATGCCGGATCGTGGATATCCAAGGCCGGCAAGCTGATCACCGGCGCCTGACGCCCGAGCATCGACTGAGGCGGAACGCGCTTTTCGGATTGATCCGACGCTCAAACAAAAAGATAGTGCGGCGCTGCGACTCCATCGGTCGCATGCCGCTTCACAGCGGTTCAGTGGTTTGATTGAGGCGCTGAACCGTCCTAACTTTTTGTTCTACGCAATTCCGGACGGAAAACCGCTACGCACTTTTCCCGGAATTGCTTGAGGTCCGGGTTCTGATGCTTTCCAGACTGTCGATCCGCGATATCGTCCTGATCGAGAAGCTGGATATCGACTTCCAGCCCGGCCTTTCCGTGCTGACCGGTGAAACCGGCGCCGGCAAATCCATCCTTCTCGACGCGCTGTCGCTGGCGCTTGGCGCGCGCGGCGACGCCTCGCTGGTGCGCCACGGCGCGGCACAGGGCCAGGTCATTGCCGTCTTCGATGTGCCGCGCAACCACCCGGTGCGCGCGCTGCTGGCCGAAAACGCCATCGAGGATGACGGCGACATCATCCTGCGCCGGCTGCAGACCGCGGATGGCCGCACCCGTGTCTTCGTCAACGACCAGCCGTCCAGCGTCACCCTGATGCGCGACATCGGCCACGCGCTGGTCGAGATCCACGGCCAGCATGACGAGCGGGCTCTGGTCGATCCCGGCGCCCATCGCGAATTGCTGGACAGTTTTGGCGGCCATCTGGGCGCTGCCCGCGCGACCGGCGAGGCGTGGCGCTGTTGGCGTGGCGCCGAGCAGGAGTTCGTCAGGCACCGCGCCAAGGTCGAGGCAGCGGCGCGCGAGGCCGATTATCTCAGGGCCTCGGTGGCGGAACTGGCAAAGCTCGATCCGCAGCCCGGCGAAGAGACGCAACTGGCCGAATTGCGCGCCACGATGATGCGGGCCGAAAAGATCGCCTCGGAAATACACGATGCGCAGGATGTGCTGTCAGGCCCGTCCTCGCCACTGCCGCAACTGGCCAGTTTGCTCCGGCGCCTGCAGCGCAAGGCCAGCGAAGCGCCGGGCCTGCTCGAGGATGTGGTGAAGTCGCTGGATGAGGCGATGCTGTCGCTGGATGCAGCGCAATCGGGCGTCGAGGCGGCACTGCGCGCTACCGAATACGACCCGCAGCGGCTGGAGAAGGCGGAGGAGCGGCTGTTTTCGCTGCGTGCGGCCTCACGTAAGCACAGTGTGGCCGTCGACGATCTGGCGCAACTGCGCGACACCATGTCCGCCGATCTCGCCGATCTTGATGCCGGCGAGGGGCGCCTGCATCTCTTGGAAAAGCAGGCCTCAGCGGCGCGCGAAGCCTACGATATTTCCGCAGCCCAGCTGTCCTCGCTTCGCCATGCGGCCGCGGTCGGCCTGACCAAGGCTGTGATGGCCGAATTGCCGGCGCTGAAACTGGAACGGGCTGAGTTCATCGTCGAACTGGCCAGCGATGGCGAGAACCGCATGGAAGAAGGCATCGACCAGGTCGAGTTCTGGGTGCGCACCAATCCCGGCACCAGGCCTGGGCCGATGATGAAGGTCGCTTCCGGCGGCGAGCTGTCGCGCTTCCTGCTGGCGCTCAAGGTGGCGCTGGCCGACCGTGGCTCGGCGCCGACATTGGTCTTCGACGAGATCGACACCGGCGTCGGCGGCGCCGTGGCCGATGCGATCGGCCAAAGGCTGGCCAGGCTGTCGAAGCGCGTGCAGGTGCTGTCGGTCACGCATGCTCCGCAAGTGGCGGCACGCGCGGCAACGCATTTCCTGATCTCCAAATCCGGCGGCTCGGACAAGGTCGCCACCGGCATTGCCGAGATGGACCGGGCGGCGCGCCAGGAAGAGATCGCGCGCATGCTGGCCGGCGCCACCATCACCGAAGAGGCGCGCGCAGCCGCCGAACGGCTGCTGCGCGAGAATATTGCTGCAGCGTAGTCGTCGCAAGGCTTTCGGACTGAGTCAGGATATGGCTCCATCCCGCTGTTCAGGAATGCTTTTTCCGAAATCCTGATTTATGGTGCCTCGCCACTGTCCAGGGACCGCTGCATGTCTGAAAAACCAGTCGAATCGTTGAGCGAAAGCGAAGCCGCGGATGAGCTCCAGCGGCTGGCCGAGGAGATCGCCGGTCATGACCGGCGCTATCATGCCGAGGACGCGCCGACGATTACGGACGCAGAATATGACGCGCTGCGGCGGCGCAATCTTGCCATCGAGGAGCGCTTTCCCGGTCTGGTGCGCGAGGATTCGCCCTCGCTGCGGGTCGGCGCCGCGCCGGCGGAAGGCTTTGCCAAGGTGCGCCATGCGGTGCCGATGCTCAGCCTCGCCAAGGCCTACACAGACGAGGACGTCACCGATTTCATCGAGCGTGGCCGGCGCTTCTTCGACCGCGACAAGGACCTCGACATCGCGTTTACGGCCGAGCCGAAGATCGACGGCCTGTCGGCGTCGCTGCGCTATGAACGCGGTGTGTTCGTGCAGGGTGCTACGCGCGGCGACGGCGCTGTCGGCGAAGACATCACCGCCAATCTCAGGACCATCGCCGACATCCCAGCCAAGCTCAAAGGATCGGGCTGGCCCGAGACCATCGAGATCCGCGGCGAAGTCTACATGACCTATGCGGAATTCGAGGCACTGAAGGCCCGCTCGGCGGCGGTGGGCGGCCAGGACTATGTCAATCCGCGCAATACGGCAGCGGGCTCCTTGCGACAGAAGGATGCGTCCGTCACCGCCAGCCGCAATCTTAAATTTTTTGCTTATGCCTGGGGCTACACGACAGCGGATCCTGCACCGACCCAATATGATTCGGTGCAGAAATTCGCCGAATGGGGGTTCAAGGTCAGCCCGCTGATGGTGCGGGCGAAGTCGGTCGAGGAGCTGATCGCGCACTACCACAAGATCGAGGAGCTGCGTTCGTCGCTCGGCTACGACATCGACGGTGTCGTCTACAAGGTCGACCAGCTGGAATTGCAGCGTCGCTGGGGCTTTGTCACCGGCGAGCCGCGCTGGGCGGTTGCGCATAAATTCCCGGCCGAACAGGCGATGACGACGGTGCAGAAGATCGACATCCAGGTCGGCCGTACCGGCACGCTGGCGCCGGTGGCGCGGCTGGCGCCGGTCACGGTTGGCGGCGTGGTGGTCGAAAACGTCACGCTGCACAATGAGGACTACATCAAGGGCTTCGACAGCAACGGCCTGCCGATTCGCGACGGCATCGATGTCCGCATCGGTGACACGGTTGTCATACAACGGGCGGGCGATGTCATTCCGCAGATCGTCAGCGTCGTCGTCGACAAGCGGCCGGCTGATGCGGTGCCTTACGAATTCCCGCACATTTGTCCGGTCTGCGGCTCGCCGGCGACGCGCGAAATCAACGAGAAGACCGGCAAGGAGGATTCGCGCCGGCGCTGCACCGGCGAGCTGATCTGCGCCGCCCAGGCTGTGGAGCGGCTGCGTCATTTCGTGTCGCGCGGCGCGCTCGACATCGAGGGGCTGGGCGCCGAGAATATCGACCTGTTCTTCAATTCGGGACTGGTCAAGACCGCCGCTGATATCTTCACCCTCAGGGATCGCCGCCCGGCCGTCACCAGGGCGCTGGCCGAGCGGCGCGAGGAGCAGGCCAGGCTGCGCGAGGCGGCATCGGGCAAGGCGCGCAAGAATGTGCGCGGTGTCGAGGACCGCAATTATGAAGGCCTCGACAAGCTGTTCGCGGCCATCGATTCGCGCCGCGAGCCGGAGCTCGACCGCTTCATCTTCGCACTCGGCATCCGCCATATCGGCGAAACGACGGCGGCCGTGCTTGCCCGGACGTTTTCGACCATCGAGGAGCTGATCCGCGTCGGCAAGGAAACGGCGGCGGCTGAGGATCCGCACAGCGTCTTCCCCTCCATCAACGGCATTGGCGATACAGTGATCGATGCGTTGCGCGATTTCTTCGGCAATGAACGCAATGACGACGTGCTCGACAGACTGCTCGAACAGGTCAAGCCGAAGCCGTATGTCGTCACCGTGTCGACCGACAGCGAGGTTGCCGGCAAGACCATCGTCTTCACCGGCACGCTGGAAAAGATGACACGCTCCGAAGCCAAGGCGATGGCCGAACGGCTCGGCGCCAAGGTGGCGGGTTCGGTGTCGGCGAAGACCGATCTGCTGGTGGCCGGGCCGGGTGCCGGCTCCAAACTGAAGCAGGCCAGTGAACTCGGCGTCGAAGTCATCGACGAGGACACCTGGCTGCAACGGGTCGGCAAGGCGTGATGGCCGGTTCGTTCAAAGGGTTCGGGCAAAAGGCCATCCCGTTCCTCAAGGCGCTCGACTTCCACCAGAGCCGCGAATGGTTCCAGGAAAACCGCGCGCTTTACGACAGCGAGTTGCATGAGCCGTTCTGCGATCTGGTCGAGACGCTGACGGAGCGCTTCGCGGCGGCGGGTCTGGGCTTGCGCGGAGACCGCAAGAAGTCACTGTTTCGCATCAACCGCGACGTGCGCTTCGCCAAGGACAAGCGGCCCTACAACCAGCATTTGTCGGCCATGCTGTCGCCGGATGGCACCAAGATGGAGCAGGGCGTGTTCTTCGTCTATGTCGGGATCGACCGTTGCTTTGCCGATGTCGCCTGGTGGAATCCGGAGCCGTCCCTGCTGCTGGCGATGCGCAAGGCGATCATCGCCCGGCCGGCCGAGTTCCGAAAACTGCTCTCAACGCTGAAGAAAAACGGCTTCGAACTTGAAACCGAGGGCCGCATGAAGCGCACGCCGCGTGGCTTCGAGCAGGTCAACGAACCCGATCTTGTCGACGCCATCCGCAACCGGCACTTCTATGTCCAGCACATGATCGATCCGGCTGGAATTCACGCGCCGACGCTGGTCGACGAGCTTGTCGATTTCGCCTTGCGCGCCAAGCCGCTGCTTGACTGGGGCAGGGCGATCCAGGGCACGGCACCGCGGAGCTAAATCAGCTCGGCGCACTGCACGGCTACATCCGCATCAAAAGACCACCGTCGACTGCCAGTTCGATGCCGGTGATGTAGCTTGCCGCATCGGAAAGCAGGAATAGCGCGGCATTGGCCATGTCCTGCGGCGTGCCGATGCGGCCGAGCGGCGCATAATTGGCAACGGCCGCGCGTTTCTCCTCGGTGTCCCAGCGCGCCTGCAGCGGCGTCAACGCCATGCCCGGGCAGATCGAATTGGAGCGGATGCCATCGCCCGCCAACTGCATGGCGAGCGACTTCGACAGCGCACAGACGCCGGCCTTCGATGCCTGGTAGGCATCCTGCGGGGTCGGATCGCCGCGATACCACTGGATGGTGGAGAAGTGCACCATGGCGCCGCCGCGCCCGCCAGCGCGCATGTGCGGAACGACGGCACGCGCCGTGTGCACGAAGGACTTCAGATTGATGTTGAAGACCTGGTCCCAGACATCAAGGTCCATCTCGAGGGCCGACTTGTCGCGGCCGAACCAGAGCACGCCTGCGACATTGGCGAGATAATCGATGCCGCCGCGCTTGCGGCCCGCGGCGTTGATGGTCTGCTCGACAAAGGCGGCGTCGGTGAGGTCGCCCTGGGCAAAGGTGAGCCGGTCGTCATAGGCGGCAAGCGACGCCGGACGCGGCTTGACGTCGATGGCGGTGACCGAGGCGCCGGCCTCGAGCAGCGCCAGCGAGATCGCCTCGCCCATACCGCCACCGGCGCCGGTGACGACCGCGTGCCTGCCGGTGAAATCATAAGCGATCATCCGAATCCCTCATTTTTTACAACATCAGTTTCGCTGATTTGTTGGCTCAAGCGAATTCGTCTGACTTTTCAAACGCCGGCTCCTACATAGCAGCGCGAGATGGGAATGTGACATGTCGGCAGAGACCTTAAGCGAAAATTCTGTGGCCAGCGACTTCTGGGACGGCGTGCGGCTGTCGATGCCGGTGGTTGTCGCCGCGGCGCCATTTGGGCTGCTGTTCGGCGCCATCGCCGTCGACAACGGCTTTTCCGTTCTCGAAGCTTTCTTGATGAGCGCGCTGATCTTCGGCGGCGCGAGCCAGATGGTCGGCATCGAATTGTTCGGCCAGCATGTCGCGCCATGGCTGATCGTGCTGTCGATCTTCGCGGTAAACTTCCGTCACGTGCTTTACTCCGCCAGCATCGGCCGGCGAATCGCGCACTGGCCGATTATCAGCCAAGCGCTGGGCTATTTCGTGCTCACCGATCCGCAATTCGCGGTGGCCGAGCGCAGGGCCGAAGCCGGCGAGACCGTCGGTTTTGCCTGGTATATGGGCCTTGGCCTGCCGGTCTATGTGTTCTGGGGGATTGAAAGCGCGTTGGGCGCGGTGTTCGGCAAGCTGATCCCCGACACGCATGCGCTGGGCATCGATTTCCTGCTGCCGATCTATTTCCTCGGGCTGGTCATGGGCTTTCGCAACCGGCCACTGTGGCTGCCGGTGGTGATCGCCAGCGCCGCGGCGTCGATCATCGCCTACAAAACTGTGGGATCGCCATGGCACGTCTCCATCGGCGCCGTTGCAGGCGTGCTTCTGGCCGTCATCCTGCCGCCGCACCATAGCGGTGTGGAGGCAAAACGATGAGCGCGACTTTGTGGATCATCATTGCCGGCGCGATCGCCACCTATCTCACCCGCGTCGGCGGCCATCTGGTGATCTCGCGCTTCGACCACATCCATCCACGCGTCGAGGCTGGCTTGAACGCCGTGCCGGCGGCGGTGTTGACGACGCTGGTGGCGCCCGCCGCACTCAGCGCCGGACCGGCGGAATGGGCGGCGCTGGTCGTCGCCGCTGTGGTCTCGCTACGTGGCGGACTGATGGCGATGTTTCTGGCAGGGGCGGTGGTGCTGATCCTAGCGCGGCAGTTTGTGGCATAGGGCGCCTGCCGGCAGAACAGTTTCGAACTGTCGGCGCCGCCCCTCATTGCCCTGCCGGGCGTTCGTCACTCGAAAAGCCAAGCAATTGGCTTTTCGTCCGCTTCGCGGACCGCTCCTCACCTCCCCGTATAGTGACGGGGAGAAAGAAGCTCATTTCAAATCTTGGCGTCGTGCGGTAGCGGCGCTGTTGCCTTCTCCAGCCAGGCCAGCGTCTCGTCGTCGAGCATCGGGCCGATCTCGGCCAGCACCCCGGCATGGTAAGTATCCAGCCAGTGCAACTCGTCGCGCGTCAGCAGGTCGGTGCGGATCAGCCTGACATCGATCGGCGCCAGTGTCAGCGTCTCGAAACCGTGCATGGCAATGTCGCCGCCTTCGACCTGTTCGGCAGGCGTAACCAGGATCAGGTTCTCGATGCGGATGCCGTAGGAGCCTTCCTTGTAATAGCCGGGCTCGTTGGACAGCATCATGCCGGCCAGCAGCTTTTCGGTGCCGGTGCGGGCGATGCGCTGCGGCCCTTCATGCACGGCCAGATACGAGCCGACACCATGGCCGGTGCCATGGGCAAAGTCGCAGCCATGCTTCCACAGCGCCATGCGCGCCACCGCGTCGATTTCCGAGCCGCGCGTGCCGGCGGGAAAGCGCAGCGTCGAAATGCCGATCATGCCCTTCAGCACCAGCGTAAAGCGCTCGCGCATCTCCTCGGTCGGCTGGCCGATCGGCACCGTGCGGGTGATATCGGTGGTGCCGTCCTGATACTGGGCGCCGGAATCGAGCAGGAACAGCTCGCCCTTTGCCAGCTCGCGGTTGGTGGCGCGCGACACGCGGTAGTGCATGATGGCGCCGTTCGGACCGCTGCCGGAAATGGTGTCGAAGGAGACATCGCGCAGCGGCATCTGCGTTTCCTCGCCGGTCTGCCGGCGCACCTCCTCCAGCTTGGTGACAACGGTTATTTCGTCGAGCGTGCCCGGCTTCTGCCGTTCCAGCCAGCACAGCAGTTTCGCCACCGCCGCCCCGTCTCGGCGGTGCGCGGCGCGGCTGCCGGCGATTTCCGCCTGGTTCTTGGTGGCGCGCGGAATGCGGGCGGGATCGGCCGCTGAAACAAATGCGCCGCCATTGTCCTCGACCAGCATTCTCAGCTTCTCCGCCGCCAGCACCGGGTCGAGCGCGATCTTGGCGCCGCCCTTGGCAAGGGTAACGACCGCCGCCTCGAATTCGCCGGGCTCGTGCAGATCGGCGAGTTGGGTGAGATAGGCGGCGACCGTGCGCGAAAACTTGCGCTGGTCCATGAACAGCTGGTGCTTGCCGTCGGCGGCAAGGATCGCGAAGCCGAGCGCCAGCGGCGTGTGCGGCACGTCGCCGCCACGGATGTTGAAGGCCCAGGCGATCGAGGAGGGGTCGGTGAGCACGGCGTGCGTCGCGCCCTCCTTGCCGATTGCCGCCGCCAGCCGCGCCAGCTTGTCCTTGGCGAGTTCCCCGGCAAAGCCGATCGGGTGGATTTCGACCGGCGCCACGGGCGGCGCCGGCTGATCCTTCCAGATGATGTCGATCGGGTTCCTGTCGAGCGGCACCAGCGTCGCGCCGGATTGCTCGGCCGAGGTTTTCAGCGCCTTGACCTCAGCGATCGTGTGCAGCCACGGGTCGAAGCCAAGCCTGGCGCCCTTGCCGAGATTGTCCTTGATCCAGGAGGCCGGCGGGTTGTCGACGAGACTCTCGATCGCAAAAATGTCGAGATCGACCTCGTGGCGCACTTGCAAGGTATAGCGGCCATCGACGAACATGAAGGCGCGGTCACGCTGCACAAGTGCTACGCCGGCCGAGCCGCTGAATCCGGTCAACCATTTCAGCCGCGCCGAGCGATCGGCGACATACTCGCCCTGGTGCTCGTCGGCGCGCGGCACCAGGAAACCGTCGAGGCCATTATCCGCCAGCCATCGCCGCAGCAACGTCACGCGCGGCTTGCCGACGCTGGGGTCGCCTGCGGAATCGAAGGTCTGGAACATGGTATGCCTCCTGTATCGGGCGCGACCGTAGCGCATGACCCGGAAAACCGGAATCGATTTTCGCCAACCGCAACAGGCTCGGATGGTCCAAAGCGCGTTGCGTCTCAGTGCTTCAGGTGGATCGTCACCCAGCCTTCGCGATGCAAGGTCCTGACATGCCGGAAATTCTGGCCGACATAGGCCGAGATCACCGCATTGCATTGGCGCTCGAGGATGCCGGACAACACGATCGAGCCGCCGAGGCTGATGTGCCTGGCCATCTCAGGCGCCAGCCGCATCAGCGGCCGCGCCAATATGTTGGCGACGATGAGGTCGAAAGGCGCGCGCTTGCCGAAGATCGGGTGGTGGAAACCGGGCGCCGTCACCGTTTCGACCAGCGCCTTGACGTGGTTGAGGCGGGCATTGGCGGCGGCGACCCTGACGGCGATCGGATCGATGTCGGTCGCCAGCACCGGAATATGCGCCAGTTTGGCGACGGCGATCGCCAGCACCGCGCTGCCGGTGCCGAGGTCGAGGGCATTCCTGGGACGTTCGCGGCGCACGACCCGCTCCAGCATTTCGAGGCAGCCGGCCGTGGTGCCGTGATGGCCGGTGCCGAAGGCAAGGCCGGCCTCGATCTCGATGGCCAGTTCGCCGCTGTGGCGCTTCCTGCGGTCATGCGCGCCATGGACGAAGAAACGTCCAGCGCGCACCGGCTTCAGTCCCTCCAGCGAGCGCGCCACCCAGTCGATGTCGGGCAAAACCTCGCGCTCGATCGGCTTCGACAGGGACAGTCCGGCAAGGCTGTCCCTTAGCCGCGCCTCAACCGCGTCGACATTGCCGTCGGTGTAGAGCGAAACCTCATAGATGTCGCGGTCTTCATCGACTTCGAGCACGGCGATCGGCAGGCCTTCATCCTCGAAAGCCGGCTCGAGCGCGGCAAAGATGCGGTCGGCCTCGATCTTCCCAGCGATGAAGTGGAGCCTGGTCTGACCCATCAGTTGGTCTCTTGCTTGAGCATGATCTCTGGACAACACTTTTCTGTCCGAGAAAACCGGAATCCACGTTTCGGGATCATGCCTAGCCTGCCGCCAGCCGCTTCAGCTTGGCGATAGCGGTATCGGCGCTTTCGCCATAGGCTATGGTGCCCGAAAACTCGCCCTTGGCGTTGAGCAGCAGCGCGGAGGCGGTGTGGTCCATCGTGTAATCGCCGTCGCCGGTGTCGACCTTCTTCCAGTAGATGTTGAAGGACTTCGCCATGGCGTGCACCTTGTCGGGATCGCCCGATATGCCGACGATGCGGTCGGAGAAATTGCTGACGTAAGTGTTCATCACCGGCGGCGTGTCGCGCTCTGGATCGACTGTAACGAAGTAGGCGTTGAGGTTCTTGCCGTCGTCGCCCAGCGTCTTCAGCCAGCCGGCCATTTCGAACAAAGTGGTCGGGCAGACTTCCGGGCAATGGGTGAAGCCGAAGAAGACGATGCTGGGTTTTCCCCGAAAGGCGGCTTCGGTGATTGGCGCGCCTTTCTGGTCGACCAGCGTGAATGGCGCGCCATACGGTTCGCCACCATAGTGGCCGCGATAGAAGTCAAAGGTGAGCCAGCCGATGCCCGCCGCCATCAGAACGAGAATGCCGACCAGAATTGAACGCATCATCAGGAATTGTCCGTAGCAGAAATCATCGAGCGCCGGATCGGCGCCTCTCTGCCGGCAGTCTTAGCCGGTCGCAGGGGGCAAGGCAAAGATGCCGCGTTGCCGCAACCGGGCTGGGCGCTACCTTGCAAACAGCTGGCCCTTATCCCACCTGAGACCGGCAAACTGAACCTGAGGAGGCTCCCTTGCAAAGACGGACTGGGCAGAGACGGATTGGGCAGAAACTGATCGGCGGCGCGCTGGCCGCATGCATTGCCCTTGGCGCCGGTGCCGCAGCGGCAGAGGAAGTCGGCAAGGTCGGCGTCGATTGGGTCGGCAACGACATCATCGTCGAGGCGATCAAGGATCCCAAGATCGACGGCGTGACCTGCCATGTCTCCTATTTCGACCGCAGCGTCATCGACCGGCTGCACAAGGGCAACTGGTTCGAGGATCCGTCTGATTCCTCGATCTCCTGCCGCCAGACCGGGCCGATCACCATCGGCGACATCGACACGAGCGAGGGCGGCGAAGAGGTGTTCAAGCAAGGCATCAGCCTGATCTGGAAGAAGCAGGTGGTGAACCGCATCTACGACAAGAAGAACGAGACGCTGATCTATCTCTCGCATTCGCGCCAGGTGCAGGACGGCTCGGCGAAAATGTCGGTGACGACCGTGCCGCTGTTCGGCCAGAACGTGGTGTGGACCGGCGGCAAGCCGAAATAGCGGATTCTCCGGGCGCAACGCGACAATTGCTTCCGCAATTGTGCGGGGGTAAATCCGCCAGATGGACCGTACCGAAAACCTCGTCCTGAAAGATCCCGAGCCGCGCATCCATCCGACCGCGGAGCTCAAAGCGTGCAAGCTTGGCCGCTATGCCTCGATCGGCGAACGGGTGGTGCTGCGCGAGGTCAGTGTCGGCGATTTCTCCTATTTCGAGCGCCACGCCGAGGCGATCTACACGACGATCGGAAAATTCTGCTCGATCGCCGCCAACAGCCGCATCAATGCGCTGGAGCATCCGATCGAGCGGATCACGCAGCACAAGCTCAGCTACCGGCCGAACGAGTATTTCCGCTGGCTGGGCGTCGACGCGGCGTTCCGCGCGCGGCGGCAGGCCAAGGCGGTCAGCATCGGCAACGATGTCTGGATCGGCCATGGCGCCGTCATCATGCCCGGCATCAGCATCGGCAATGGCGCCATCGTCGGCGCCAATTCGGTGGTGACGCGGAATGTGCCGGCCTACACAATCGTCGCCGGCGTACCGGCGAAGCCGTTGCGCATGCGCTTTCCCTCCGAGATCGCGGCGCGGATCGAAAGCCTCGCCTGGTGGGACTGGCCGCCGGAGAAACTCGCCAAAGCGGTTCCCGACATGCAGGCTTTGCCGATTGAGGATTTCCTCGATCGCTGGGAGCAAGAGCATTCCTGAGAGCTCGCCGCGCGTGCGCGGTTTCATCGACTGGCTGGCCGAAATCCTGGCGCCAAAATTCTGAACGGCACGTGTCGGGAAGAGTTCCGCCGGTCTGCGGCAACGCAACGAACCCCTTCCGCCATGCGGGGGTGGCGCAGCGGAAGGGGCTTGGAGACAAATCCGCCGTGAAGCGGAACGAACAGGTTTTGGCCTGCATGGCGACTTTGGCAACAAACCGATAAGGCGGCTTTTCACGGCGCTGCGCCTTTGGCGTGCATACAATTGCATCAGCGATGCCATTTGCGACTGGGAACCGGAAGCGGCTGCCGGTTGTTTATTGTTGGAGCGATGAATGGGCCTCGGTCAGTTTATCGCGCTTGAGCCGTCGAGGATGTGAATGATCGAAAAGCTGTTTACCAGAATCGCCAACACCGTTTCGCACTTGGCGGGCCTGCCGCCGACTTTCATCGCCTGTTGCGCCATCGTTATCGTCTGGGCGGTAAGCGGGCCATTCTTCGGCTTCTCCGATACGTGGCAGCTCGTCATCAACACGGGAACGACGATCATCACCTTTCTGATGGTGTTCCTGATTCAGAACACCCAGAACCGCGACGGCGCCGCGGTTCAGGCCAAGCTCGACGAACTGATCCGCGTCAGCGAGGGCCACAATCATTTCATCGGCATCGAGCACCTGACCGAATCCGAGGTCGAGGAGATCAGAGACAAATGCGAGCGGGCGGCAAAACGCCATGACCACGAGCTCGCCGAACTGGCGGGCAAGAAGGCCGTCGCGCAAAAGCGCACCGCGAAAAAACGCGCGCCCGCCTGAGTCTCGGCTTTGGCTGAGTTCGACGATCAGTTTCCCATAAAGGCCGCGAAAGCGTCCTTATGGTCGGGGTGCCAGCGCGAGAGAGCAGGCCGGTTCTCGATGATGTCGCCGATCGCCCAGGCCATGCGCTTTTCATCGGTCGGCCGCATCACCTCATTGTCGGGGCACAGGATGTAGAAATCCCCACGCGCCAGCGAAGCCAGCATGAAGTCGACCACCTGCTCGCCGGTCCAGGCGCCAGCCGGTTTTTCGACCGCTCCTTCGGTGAGGCCGGTGAAGGTGAAGCCGGGAATGAGAAGATGCGCCGCGACCTTCGCGCCCGGCTCGTTGCGCAATGCGTGCGCCAGGCCTTCGGTGAACGTCTTCAATGCCGATTTGGAGACGTTGTAGGCGAGATTGCCGGGTGGCGTGGTGATGCCTTGCTTGGAGCCGGTGTTGATGATCAGGCCCGGCTCTCCGGAGGCCAGCATGGCCGGCGCAAAGGCCTCGACGCCATGTACGACGCCCCAGAAATTGATGTCGATCAGCCGCTTCCAGGCGTCGCCGTTCTCCCACGGTTTTCCCGGATTGTTGCCGACGCCGGCATTGTTCATGAGCAGCGATACGGCGCCGAAAGCGGCATGCGTCTTTTCTGCCAGTCGGCCGAGTTCGTCGGCCTTCGACACGTCGGTGGCGACGGCAAGCACGGCATTCTCGCCGGCGATCGCGGCGACTGCCTGGCGGGCCGCATCGAGGCGCGCGCCGCCAATGTCGGCCAGCACCAGTCTCATGCCCATAGCCGCCAGCCTTTTGGCAGCGGCAAGCCCGATGCCGCTGGCGCCCCCGGTGATGACGGCGACGTTGCCTCGGCTGAGGGCGGGCAAAGCGGACTGGATTTCGGCGTCGGAGGTCATGATCTTTTTCCTAGGGTTCGGGTGGCGCCGAACTTAGCGCGGGACGCGCATCGTGCAAGGCCGTCCCGCGTGTTCGGGTTGACCGCATCAACGGCGGCTGTGCATGCTGCTGCCGAACAGGGAGACTGCCGATTGACCGACTGGGTTGCGATCCTGAAGGAGCAGACCGCCACCGGCGACCAGATGGGCCGCGAGGTGCCGCAGATGCTTGCCAATCCGGACATAAGCGAAGCGCAGGTGAAGACCTTGTTTTCGGCACTCGAAAAACAGGCCGAGTTCGTCGAGAAATTGCGCATGGCGCTGGAAAAATTCGGCCATGATTTTTCGATCGTCAAGGCGGCCGAGCGGCTGGAGGAGCGCTATGCCGACCTTGCGGCGTCGGTTGCCGAAAAGCTGAAGGCGATGCGCAAGTAGAGACGTCCTACGCTACTTTTCCAGCACCCGCGAAAAACGCGTGTCCGGCACGAACCAGACGGCGGCCACCAGCACAAACATCGCAACGCCGATCCATTGGTTGACGAAGGCAAGCGGGACGGCTGCGGCGTAGAGGGCCACCGAGATCTTGCCCTTGCGGTCATTGCCCAGCGCCTTGGTGGCGAGAAAGGTGTAGGCGACCGCGCACAGCACCAGGTCGATGCCATAGACGGCGACGGGGACCGGCGCGAAATGGTTCTCGCCCATGAAGGCCGTCGTTGCCGGCATCAGCGACAACCAGAACAGAAGGTTGAGGTTGGCCCACAGCACGCGGCCGTCGACCCTTTGGACGGTGTGGAACATGTTGTGCAGATTGTTCCAGTAGATGCCGACATTGATGAACGACAAGACATAGCTGAAAAAGATCGGCCACAGCGGCAGAAGCGCTGAAAAATCCTCGCCATGCGGCACTTTCAGCTCCAGCACCATGATGGTGATGATGATGGCGACCACCCCATCGGTGAATGCCTCGACTCTACCTTTTCCCATGGTTTCTCCCTCTCGATGGAAAGACGTTAAGCGAGGACTTCGGGCAAGACCATCCTGACAAGGTTGTCAGGATGAAGTTCGGCGCGTGGAACGGCCATCCTTACATGGACGTTGGGGCGCAATTGGGCGTTGGGCGATTGGCCGGAGGTTGCCATGACCAGCTATGCCGAGACCACGACGCGCGACAACGGACTCGATGGCCGGCCCGCGATGGCCGCGGTTGCCGCCATGATCGCCGCGCTGTTCGCCGGCAGCACGGTGCTGACGCCGCTTTACGTCATCTACAAGCAGGCCTTCGGTTTCTCGCAGATCACGCTGACGCTGGTCTACGCCGTCTATGTCGTCGGCAATCTCGGCGCATTGCTGATGTTCGGGCGCTTGTCCGACGGCATTGGCCGCCGTCCTGCGGCGCTGGCGTCGATGGCCATAGCGGTGGTCAGCGCGGTGGTGTTCCTGCTGGCCGAGAATGTAGCATGGCTCGATGTCGCCCGCATATTGAGCGGCCTTGGCATCGGCGTCGGCGCGGGAACCGGCACGGCCTGGCTTGCCGAATTGATCGAAGGTAAGGACAAATCGCGCGCGGCAATCATCGCCACCAGCACCAACTTCGTTGGCCTTGGCCTCGGCGCGCTGGCATCGGGCCTGCTCGCCGAATATGCGCCCTGGCCGTTGAGACTAACGTTTGCGGTCTATCTTGCCTTGCTGGTGGTGGTGACGCTGCTGATCTGGCGTACCCGCGAAACCGTGTCCCGGCCGGGCAGGCTGACCGACGTTTCGTTGCGGCCACGGCTATCGGTGCCGAGCGATATCCGCGCTGCCTTCGTGGCGCCGGCGGTCACCGGTTTCGGCGCCATGGCGCTGGTCGGCTTCTATGCAGCCCTGGCGCCGAGCATCCTGGCGCAGCAACTGCATGTGGCCAACCATGCCGAGGCCGGCGCGCTGTTCTTTGAACTGTCGATCGTTGCGGCCGCGACCATTCTGGCCACGACCCGACTGTCCAGCCGCGCCGGCATGCTGGCCGCGCTGGCGCTGATGATCCCGGCCGTAGGGCTGATGGTTGCTGCTCAGTTTTTCGCGTCGATGTCCCTGATGGTTGCCGCCACCGCTGTGTGCGGCGTGGCGGCGGCGCTCGGCTATCGCGGCGGCCTGCAGGTGGTGAACCAGATCGCACCTGCCGAGCGTCGCGCCGAATTGGTGTCGGCGTTCTTTATCTGCTGCTTCTGCGGCAATGCGCTGCCGGTGATCGGCATTGGGCTGCTGTCGAGTTGGACCACTCCGACGACGGCAAGCCTGGCCTTCGCCGGCATGATCACGCTGTTCTCTGTCGTAGCGCTGGGGTTCGGCGTCAAATACGCGCGCTGAGCCTCACCCGTTTGGCGTCTCGGGCGCCATGTTTGCCCGTCCGCGCGGGATGCCGAGGCCGGTGTCGGGCGGCTCGCCGGCGGCCGGCCGGTCCTCGATCATGTGCATGGTGCGCCAGCGGCCGAAGCGATAATAGGCGGCGGCCAGCACCAGCGAGGTGATCGATCCCGCCGGAAAACTCCACCACAGCGCTTCCTCGCCGATGTAGGTCCTGAAGAAGTAGGCAAAGCCGGTACGCACGACCAGCACGGAAATCACCAGAATGATCAGCGGCGGCATCACGGCACCGGTGGCGCGCACGGTGGCGAACAGCACGATGGTGACGCCGAACAGGATGAACGACCAGGACGCCACCTTGTTGATGTGGGCTGCAATGTCGATTGCGGTGCTGTCGCCGCTGAGGAACAGGCCGAGCACCGGCCTGTCGAAGAAGAACAGCAGCGCCACCAGGGCGCCGGTGAGCACCAGGTTGAAGCCGACGCCGGACGCCGCGATGCGACCGATGCGGTCCCAGCGCCCGGCGCCGACATTCTGGGCCGCCATCGACGAGACTGCGGCTCCGATCGCCAGTGCAGGCATCTGGATATAGGTCCACAGCTGCGCCGCGATGCCGTAGGCGGCGGCGACCTGCGAGCCGTAGGAGTTGACGATGCCCATGACGGTCAGCGCCGCCGCCGAAATGACGATCATCTGCAGGCCCATCGGCACGCCCTTGAAGACGACGATCCTGAGCAGCGCCGGATCCGGCCGCAGCAGAGCGAGGTTGGCGCCGGCGAGCCGCAGCGGATGCTTTCTGGCATAAAGCACGACGAGGATGGCGATCACGCTCACTGTCTGGCCGATCAGCGTCGAGGTGGCGGAGCCGGCGATGCCGAGCTCGGGGAAGGGGCCGATGCCGCGAATGAGCAGCGGATTGAGGATGATGTCGAGCACGACGGCGAGCGCCATGAAGAAGAATGGCGTGCGCGAATCACCCGCACCGCGCAGCACCGTCATCACGAAGGACAGAAGATTCATCATCGGCACGGCGACGAAGATGATACGCAGATAGGAGCGCGCCAGCGGCAGCGCATCGGGCGGGGTGCCCAGTGTGTTGAGGATGGCGTCGACCCAGATCCAGCCGCAGACGGCGAAGATAGCCGAGACGAGGAAGAAGAAGCTGGCGCTGGTGCCGACGATGCGCCGCGCCTCGGGCAGGTCGCGGGCGCCGACCGATTGCGCCACCAGGATGGTCGCGGCCATGCCGATCCCGAACACGGTGCCGAGAATCAGGAACAGCACCAGATTGGCGTTTGAGGTCGCCGTCAGCGCCGATTCACCGAGGAAGCGGCCGACCCAGACGGCGTTGATCGAACCGTTGAGCGACTGCAGCACATTGGAACCGAGCACCGGAAGCGCGAACAACAGCAGCGTGCGAGGGATTGGGCCGCTGGTGAGATCGCCGGTGCGCCGGCGCGGTGGTATTTTTTCGTCCATGGGCTGTTCGGCGAAGGTTCATCTCAAAGTCCGCCCGGCAATGATCGCCGATTTAACGGACAAGGTCGATGCGGCATCGGAACATCACGCTTAACGCGGCTGAGGCGATCAGGTTCTCAAAGCTTGCGTAATGGGCTATGGGTCATCGCCGCGAGGGGCCGCAAACCGGGGGGATCATGTCCGACAATCCATTATTTTCCGAGCGCCTGAATAGGCGCGCGTTTCTGGGAGCATCCGCTTTGGGTGCCGCTGCCATGGCACTTTCGGCCTGCACAACCACTGATGTGGCAGTACCGCCGACGCCGGCGCCGGCACCCGCACCCGAGCCCGCTTTCGGCGATGCCGCCACCATGTATTCGGCGCGCGTCGATGAGGGCTTTTCATTGCCGGCAATCCCCGTCGCCAAGCTCGATCCGAAATTCGTGCGCCAGATCGTGGACGATCCGACCGGCGAAAAACCCGGCACGATCGTCGTCGATACATCCGAGCATTTTCTCTATCTGGTGCGCGACGGCGGCAAGGCAATGCGCTATGGCGTCAGCCTCGGCAAGGCCGGGTTTGGCTGGACCGGCAGCGCCGTGATCCAGGCGCGCAAGAAATGGCCGGTGTGGACGCCGCCGCCCGAAATGATCCAGCGCCGGCCGGAACTGGCGAAATACAAGGACGGCATGCCGCCCGGACCGCAGAGCCCGCTCGGTGCGCGCGCGCTCTATCTGTTCCGCGACGGCAAGGACACGATGTACCGGCTGCACGGCACGCCGGAATGGGATTCCATCGGCAAGAACGCGTCGTCAGGCTGCGTGCGCTTCATGAACCAGGACATCATCGACCTCTACAGCCGGGTCAACGGCGTAGCCCAGGTCTATGTGCGCCCGAACCTGTCGGCCGCGGGCAAGATCATGGCTGTGTCGAGCCGGACCGCCGAGCCGATCGATGCCGGCGTGCCAAGGGATGCGGAGATTTTGAAATAGGTGCCTTCACGGCATCGCTGATCGCCGACAAACGGTTAGAGGCGGACGCGCCGGGCGCGTCCGCCTCTCCGTATACGGCTACTTCTTGGCGAGGCCCGGAAGCGTGACCTGATAGACCAGGAACATGGTATCGACATCGGCGCCGTCTTCGGCCTTGTAGGGCGCGCCGACCTGAAAACCGTCCTCGGTGAGAAAGTCGTTATCGTTGCCGACGAACAGGAAATAGTCGTCGGGCAGCGCCGGATCGAGCACGCTGACCACCGACATTGCTTCCCACTTCTCCGACAGATTGTTCTTGTCGTTGGGCTTGCCGTCATGCAGGCCGAAACGGCCGAGTTCCTTGTTGTCGTTGATGTCGATGAACGGCGTCAGCTTGGCCGGCGTCACCGAGGGGTCGAGCACGCCCTTGGGCGCCAGCGGCTTGTCGGCGGCATCGAAGGCGCCGCCGGCAATGTCGGTGGCGCCAGAGACGTCGACGACGAAAATCTGGCGCAGCAGCGAAGTATCGCCCTTCACCCCCTGGCCGTTTCCGCTGTCGCGCGCCAGCATCAGGAAGGTCTTGTCGGA
Organism: Mesorhizobium sp. C432A; assembly: GCF_030323145.1. Taxonomy (NCBI): domain Bacteria; kingdom Pseudomonadati; phylum Pseudomonadota; class Alphaproteobacteria; order Hyphomicrobiales; family Phyllobacteriaceae; genus Mesorhizobium; species Mesorhizobium sp. C432A. The sequence goes on from NZ_CP100470.1 coordinate 3,307,837, forward strand.
CAGCGCCACGATTTCGCTCTGCGCGGCGACCTTGGTCTTGTCCTTGGCGTCCTTGAACACCGGCAGCGGCACGGCATATTCATGCACCAGCTTGAGATGGGCCGGGTCGGAGGCGTCGTAGACCAGCGCGCGGGTGTTCTGGCGCGTCGCGGGCGAATCGCCGCCATCCTGGCGGGGCGCCGACTGCAGCACAGTGATCAGCGACTTGCCGTCCGGCGTCAGCGCCATGCCTTCGAGGCCTTGATTGTTCTGGCGGCCGGTTTCGGGATCCTTCGGATCGGGTTCGGCTGCACCGGGGCCCGGATTGTCGGAGGCGAAGTTCGGCGCGCCCTTGCGCATCGGCACCAAAGCGGCGGGCGGCTGCGTTGCCGACAAAAGATGGCCGTCGGCCGAGAAGCGGTAGATGTTGGGGCCGTATTCGTCAGAGATGAACATGGTGCCGTCGGGCAGCCGCGCGATCGCCTCATTGTCGAGCGCCAGCTTGCCATTGGCCTCGGGCAGGATCGGCAGGTCGCCATTGGCCGCGCGCACGCCGTTGAGCGGATCGAGGCCGGTGGCGTCAGCGCCCTTGTCGTCGGTGAGGAGCAGGGAATCGGCAAGCGTCGCCTTGACGCCTGTCTGTTCCTGGCCGGAGGTGGGCGTGGCGCCTAGTGCTACCGGCGTGAACTCGATGCGAATAGTGTTGAGGCGCGGCCGGTAATCGGTGGTGCCGACGACATTGTAGCCACGGTCCGGCAGCAACCAGAGCGAGCCCTTGTAGCCGTCCGCGCCACGGGTCCAGCTTGCGGCGTCGATGGACATGCCGGAGCCGGAGCCGAAGGTCTCGCCGAACTTGTCCTTCTGATCGGCCGGGATGCGGCCGACGCCGACCAGGCCCTTGTTGACGAAGCCACCAACGGTGGCTGTGCTGTCGGCAAGGGCAGGGGTCAGGGCGTTAAACAGCGCCAGCGCGGCGCCGAGCGACACGGTTCGGTGCGAGATTTTCATGGAGATCCTCTTTGTGACAAGCCTTGAGCGGCGCAAAGGGGCCACCGCATCGCATCGACGATGTCGCCCTCTCGCAAAGCGGTCTAGGACGCGAACATGATACTTGCGTGACAGAGAGGGCCTCTTCCTTCACCCTTGTAGGAGAGGGAAGAGCGCAATGATCAATCGCTGTCGCGCGCGATCAGCTCCAGCGGCCAGACTTCGCGGATGATGCGCGGACCTTCCGGGCCGGCAAAGGCCGGAAGCGAGGCCAGCAGCATTTCGGCCAGTCGCCGGCCCATCGGCTCCAGCGACGGACGGAAGGCGGTCAGCGCAGGTGAAAAATAGCGGCAGAGCGGCGTGTCGACGATGACGATCACCGCGATGTCGTGGCCGGGCCTGATGCCCATCTCGGCCAGTGCTTTGCAGCCGCCGAGCGCCATTGCGTCATTGTTGAAGATGATGGCTGTGGGCCGGTCCTTGGAGAGCATCACGCGCGGCGTCACCTGGTAGCCTCCGGCCTCGTTGATGAAGCCGTCGGCGATCAGGCCGGGGTCGACTTCGATACCATGCCGCTTCAGCGCCTTGCGGTAGCCGTCGAGGAACAGGTAGCCGAAGTTGAGATCAAGCGAAGGGCGGATGGCGGCAATGCGGCGGTGGCCGCGCGCGACCAGCCGGTCGACGGCTTCATCACCCGCCCTCTCGAAATCTATATCGAGCGAAGGATAGGTGTCGTCGCCGGATTGACTTCGGCCAAGCGTGGCGAAGGGAAAGCCGGCCTTGCTGAGATAGTCGATCCGATCGTCTTCCCGCCGTGTATTGGCCAACACGACCGCGTCGGCCCGGCGCGTCTCAACCACGCGGCGCAGCCTCTCCTGCTGATATTGGCCGGGCTCGCCCATGACGACCATCAGATCCAGGTCATCCTCGGCAAGCCGGCCTTGCAGACCGATCAGGAACGGGATGAAGAACGGTTCGCCATATTGCTGGTCGCCCGGATGCGGCTGCAGCATGAAGGCGATCGAATGGGTGGTGCCTTGCCGCAGGCTGCGGCCGGACTGGTTGGGCGAATAGTTCAATTGCTTGGCGGCGGCGAGCACGCGCTGGCGGGTGTCGGCATTGACGTCGGCGCGGCCGTTCAGCGCCCGCGACACGGTGCCGATCGAAATGTTCAGGTGACGCGCGAGGTCATGGATGCTGGACGCCAAGGACTTCTCTCCCCCGACCCTTGGCTAGCACCGGCTGCCGCTCAGGCCAAGGCTTCGGGATGATTTTCGCGGGCAGCCGATTGACATTCTAGGCCATCGGGTGTGTTCTCGTAAACGTTTACGGAGAAACGTTTACGGTGATGCCGGAAATGCCGTGACATTCGGTCTGGAGGGACCGGACGGGAGGAATGCCGGATGATGAATGCCGTCCTCGTCGGCTGTGGTGCGATGAGCAAGGCCTGGCTCGATGCCGCGAGGCAGATCGACGGGTTGGCCATTGTCGGACTTGTCGATCTCGACGCCGAACGGGCGCGGGCGAGGGCACGCGAATACGGGCTCGATAGCGCCGCCATCGGCACCAGCCTCGATCAGGTCCTCGACCAGACCAAACCGAAAGCGGTGTTCGACGTCGTGGTTCCCGCCGCCCGCCGAGACGTCGCCTTTTCCGCCTTTACCCACAATTGCCATCTGCTCACCGAAAAGCCGCTCGCCGACACTCCGGAAAATGCCCGCGCCATTGTCGACGCGGCGCGCCAGGCAGGGCGCGTTCATGCCGTGGTGCAGAACCGCCGCTACGTCGCCAATGTCCGGCGCATCAGGCGCTTTCTCGACTCCGGCGCCATCGGCAAGCCGACCAGCATCCATGCCGACTTCTTCGTCGCGCCGCATTTCGGCGGCTTTCGCGAGGAGATGGCGCATGTGCTTTTGCTCGACATGGCGATCCACACATTCGACGCCGCCCGCTACATGGTCGCAGGCGATCCCGCCGGCGTCTATTGCCAGGAATGGGAGCCGGCCAATTCCTGGTACCGGCAGGGCTCGTCGGCCAGCGCTATCTTCGATCTCGGCGGCGGCAAGCGCTTCACCTATGCAGGCTCCTGGTGCGCGGCGGGCTTCCGCACCAGTTGGGAGAGCACATGGCGCATCGTCGCCGAGCACGGCAGCCTGGTCTGGGACGGCGAGGACGGGCTGAAGGCCGAGGTTGTGTTGTCGGTCCGCGACGGCCTGTTCGACCTGACCCAGCCCATCACAGTACCGCCGCTCGATTCCGCCGACCGCGTCGGCGGTCATCTCGGCATCATCAAGGATTTCATCCACGCCATCGAGACCGGCAGCGAGCCGGAAACCCGTGGCAGCGACAACATCAAAAGCCTGGCCATGGTTTTCGGCGCCATCGAAAGCGCCGAGACCGGACGGCGCGTCGCAATCACACAGGAAGCATCATGATGCCAAACCCGCTTCTCGACATCCGCATCGGCACCATGGTGCGGGCCAATCTCGAAGACCCGGCCGCCTACATCAAAGAGATTCTGCCGCTCGGCTTCGAGAGCATCCAGCCCTTCTTCTGGCAGACGCTGGGCGGCAAGGATTTGGCGCGGCTCGCCGGTGAGATTGGCGAGGCGATCGGCGATGCCGATGTCGCCGTGTCGTCGATCGGCGTGTTCGGCAATCCGCTGGAGGATGGCGAGGTCGATCGCGGCGTGCTCGCGGCCTGGGAAACCGTCATCGACAACGCGCATCTGTTCGGCGCCTCGACGGTCAGCGGCTTCACCGGCCGCCTTCGCGGCAAGAAGCTGACCGACAGCCTGCCGCGCTTCCGTGAGGTCTGGGGACCACTGGCCAAGCGCGCCGCCGACAAGGGCGTGCGCATTGCCTTCGAAAATTGCGCCATGGATGGCAACTGGGCGGCCGGCGACTGGAACATCGCCCACAATCCCGATGCCTGGGAGTTGATGTTCAACGAATTGCCCGACGACAATCTCGGCCTCGAATGGGAGCCCTGCCACCAGCTTGTCTACCTCATCGACCCGATGCCGCAGATCCGCAAATGGGCGCCGCGCATTTTCCATGTCCACGGCAAGGACGCGACGGTGCGCTGGGATGTGATCCGCGAGCACGGCGTGTTCGGCAAGCTGCCCTTCGTGCAGATGCGCACGCCCGGGTTTGGCGACAGCGACTGGACGCGGGTGATCAGCGAATTGCGGCTGGCCGGTTACAAGGGCGCCATCGACATCGAGGGCTGGCACGACCCGGTCTATCGCGGCGACCTCGAAATCACAGGCCAGGTGCGCGGGCTGGAATACCTCAAGCAATGCCGGGGAGGAGCGACCTACCTGCCGAACCCGGCGTGACCGAGGGCCGGTGGGAGGAGCCGGCCTGACAGATTGCCAAGCACTGCCGACAAGCACTGCCGACAGGCGAACGACGAAACCCCTCGGCTCACCGAGGACAAAAGGGAGGAACGTGCATGAGCATCGCAATGAGAACGACACTTCTGCGCTCGACCGTCGTGGCCGCCGCCACGGCGCTGTGCGCTGCCATCTCCACTCTGCCGGCGCAGGCGCTCGACGCCCAGTGGTGCAAGGATGTCCACATCCGCTTTTTCGTCGGCGGCGCCGAGGGCGACGCTTTCGGCACCATCGTCTACAATGGCGCCAAGCAGGCGGCGTCCGATCTCGGGCCGAAGGTCGACTACATCTTCTCGCAGTGGGACGTCGAGAAGATGGTGCAGCAATTGCGTGAGGCCGTCGCCGTGAAGCCAAACGGCATTGCCATGATGGGCCATCCGGGCGACGCCGCGATCATGCCGCTGGCCGAACAGGCGCATAAGGACGGCATCAAGATGATGTACCAGAACGTGCCGGTGCCGAAGGTGGTGGACGCGTTCGGCGGCGGCTATGTCGGCGCCCAGCAGGAGCAGCAGGGCCGCGCGCTCGGCACTGAGGCGTTCAAGCTCGGGAAGCTCAAGTCCGGCGACAAGGCAATCATGATCGGTCCGTTCGAGAACGAGGCCCGCGGCGCGCGCGAGCGCGGCACGGTGGCAGCACTCAAGGAAGCCGGCGTCGAGGTCATCCAGCTGTCGTCGCCGCCGAGCGGCGAATGGGCGTCCGACCCCAATCTGGCGATACCGGTGATCACCGCGGCCCTGCTCAACAATCCCGACGTCAAGGCGGTCGGCTATCCCGGCGGCCAGATGCTGGGCAACGTCGCCACCTACATGCAGGCGGCAGGACGCAAGCCCGGCGACATCTTCAACTTCGGCTTCGATACCAGCCCGCAGATCGTCGAGGCGTTCAAGGGCGGCTGGGTGCAGCTGACGGCTGATCAGCAGCCGTTTCTGCAAGGCTATCTGCCGATCCTCAGCCTTTGCCAGCAGGTGGTGCTGGGCCTGGCGCCGATGAATGTCGACACCGGGGCGGGCTTCGTCACGCCGCAGAATTACGAGATCGTCGCCGAGCTCGCCAAGCAGGCGCTGCGCTGACCTCCCAAACTGCCGGCTGGGCGCAAGCCCGGCCGGCAGGACCGCCGGCACCAGGCCGGGATGATACCACAGGAGCGAGGATCGCCATGGCCGAACGCATCATCGAACTGCGCGACATCAGCAAATCCTATGGCCAGGTCTATGCGCTGGGCGGGGTCAATCTCTCGGTCGACCGCGGCGAGGTGGTTGGCCTGATCGGCGACAATGGCGCCGGCAAATCGACGCTGATCAAGATCCTGTCCGGCGTCGTCAAGCCGACCAGCGGCGAGATCCTGGTGCGCGGCAAGCCGGTGACCGGCTGGAGTGCGGCACGCTCGCGCGACGCCGGCATCGAGACGGTCTTCCAGGATCGGGCGCTGGCCGTGCAGCAGACCATTGTGCGCAACATCTTCATGGGCCGCGAACTCACCGGCTTCATGGGCTTTCTGAAGGTCAATAAAGAGATAGAGGAGGCGAGCCGGCTGATGCGCGAGATCGGCTTCACCTCGAAGGTGTTCACGCCGCACTCGATCGTCGGCCAGCTCTCGGGCGGCGAGCGCCAGGGCGTGGCGATCGCGCGCGCCATCTACAAGCAGGCCGAGCTGATCATCCTTGACGAGCCGACGACGGCGCTGTCGCTGACCGAGACCGCCAAGGTCTTCCATTTCGTGCGCCAGGTGCGGGCGAGCGGCCGTTCGATCCTGTTCATCGGCCACAACATCCACCATGTCTTCGACATCGCCGACCGCTTCGTGGTGATTGACCGCGGCAAGGTGGCGCTGACCGCCGATCGCACCGAGGTCAAGTCGGCCGAAGAGCTGATCAATTTCATGGAAGACGTTGCGCATCCCGGAGGATTGCCGGGGCTGCACGAGGCCGGCGACACGGAGAGGGCAGCACGATGAGCAAGACCATGGAACCCGATCTGCAGAGCCCTCTTGGCGGCAAGGCGGCCCGACCTGAGTGGAAGCACCCGTCCGACCATTGGCTGCGCGGTTTCGTCATCGACAACCGCGCAGCGCTCGGCACGCTCGCCGTGTTCATCATCATGATGGCGGCGTTCCTGATCGCCAACCCGACCGTGTTCACCACCTGGTATCTCTACAGATCCGTGCTGACCACGCTGCCCGTTGCGCTGTTCGTGGTGGTGCCGCTGGTCTTCGTCGTCACCTGTGGCGAGATCGACCTGTCGTTTCCCGCAACCATGGGCTTTGCCTCCTGGGTGTTCGCGCTGGTGGTGCAGGCCGGCTACGATCCGTTTCTCGGCATCGCAGCGGCGATTCTCACCGGCACGCTGCTCGGCTTTCTCGTCGGATCCCTGGTCGTTTATGGCGGGCTGTCGTCGCTGATCGCCACCCTCGGCATGAATTTCCTGCTGCGGGGACTGATCCAGATCATCAACGAGGGCAGATCGACGGCATTGACCGGTCTCAGCGACAGCTGGGCGTACACCATCTTCTCCGGTCAGGTGTGGGGTTTTCCGGTACAGGTCTTATGGGCACTCGCCTTCGTCATTTTTTCGGCAATGCTCTACAACCGGCACCGCTTCGGCGCGCAGGTGAGGGTCGTCGGCGACAACCCCGACAGCGCCCAGCAAATGGGCATCGACGTCAAGCGTGTGCGGGTGAAAGTGTTCATCTTCACCGGCATCGGGGCCGCGATCGCCGGCACGTTTTCGGTGATGATCAACTTCACCTGGTGGCCGACCGCGGGCGACGGCTATCTCTTGCCGGTGCTGGCTTCGGTGTTCGTCGGCGGCACGCCGACCTGGGGCGGCATCGGTACGGTTGCCGGTGGAGCGATCGGCGCGGTCACCGTGTCGTTCATCCAGACCGGCGTCGTGGCGGCGGGCCTGAGCGGCTTCTACGTCCAGTTCTTCAACGGGCTGATCATCATCCTGTCGCTGCTGGGGCACAAGTGGAACCAGGCGCGGTACAGGTGAGGGGCGGGCTAAATTGACGGGGACGCTCATGTTGCGGACCGCATGCCCCGACGACTGGGCAGACGCCCGTCGCTTCGTCATTCTAAGGCGGAGCAGGAGCGAAGCTCCGTCGCGTAGACCCTGGAATCCATTCCGCGACCTTGGCGTGCAGCTGCGCAGGATTCCGCACCGTGGCAACGCGTTGAAGACGCGGGATGGATCCTCGGGTCTACGCTGCGTCGCTACGCTCCTTGCTCCGCCGTGGATGACGAGGCGGGGAGGGCTCCGCCAGACTACAACAATGTGGTCGCTTGTAGGACAACAGGACAAGCGGGCGCTCACACCGCCGCCACAAACCCGTCCAGCACGCGTTTCTGGCCGGCCTTGTCGAAGTCGATGGTCAGCTTGTTGCCTTCGATGTTGGAGATGTTGCCGTTGCCGAATTTCTGGTGGAAGACGCGGTCGCCGACGCTGAAGGGCGACGGCGTGTCGGCGACGGATTTGGCGACCAGTTCGCCGTCAATGGTGCGGCCTTTGACGCTGGTTCGGCCGGCGCCGTAGCCGGAGTCGGTCTCGCCATAGCCGATGCGCTCGACCTGGTGGCCGGAGCGCGAGCCCCAGTTGCGGTCGGTCGCCTCGGTGCGGTTGGCCTGCGCGCGCTGCCAGCCGGGCGTCGCATAGGTGTTGGAGAAGGCGCCGGATTTTTCCGCGCCGACATTGTCGAAGCGCGAGGCGCCGTAGGGGTTCTGCCGCCCTGCGCCCTGGCCGCCACGGCCCGACGCGAACGAACCGCCGCCATAGGAATTGCCGTAGCCGCCATAGGAGTTGCCGCTTTCGGCGACCTCGACATGGGCTTCCGGCAGTTCGTCCAGAAAGCGCGACGGGATGGTCGACTGCCACAGGCCGTGGATGCGGCGGTTGGAGACGAACCACAGATGCAGGTTCTTCTTGGCCCGGGTCAGGCCGACATAGGCGAGACGGCGCTCTTCCTCCAGGCCGGAGCGGCCGCCTTCGTCCAGCGCGCGTTGGTGCGGGAACAGGGCTTCCTCCCAGCCGGGGAGGAACACGGTCTCGAATTCGAGGCCCTTGGCCGAATGCAGCGTCATGATGTTGACGGCGTCAAGCTCGGCGTTCTGCTCGGCGTCCATGACCAGGGCGACATGTTCGAGGAAGGAGCGCAGCGATTCATACTCCTCCATGGAGCGGATAAGCTCTTTCAGGTTTTCCAGCCGGCCCGGCGCCTCGACCGAGCGGTCGTTCTTCCACATGTCGGTGTAGCCGCTCTCCTCCAGAATGGTCTCGGCGAGTTCGGTGTGCGGCGTGGTTTCCAGCGCCTTCTGCCAGCGCTCGAAATTGGCCGCCACTTCGCGCAAGGCCGCGCGGGGCTTGGGCTTCAGCTCGTCGCTTTCTGCGAGCTTGGCGGCTGCCTCCAGCATCGGGATGCGCAAGCTCCGCGCCGTGTCGTGGATCTGGCGGATGGTGGCTTCACCCAGGCCGCGCTTGGGGACATTGACGATGCGCTCGAAGGCGAGGTCGTCGGCGCCCTGCGCGACGACGCGGAAGAAGGCCAGCGCATCGCGGATTTCCATGCGCTCATAAAAACGCGGGCCGCCGATGACGCGGTAATTGAGGCCGAGCGTGACGAAGCGGTCTTCGAATTCGCGCATCTGGAAGGAGGCGCGGACCAGGATGGCCATGTCGTTGAGCTTGTGCTTGGCACGCTGGTAGGTCTCGATGGTCTCGCCGACGGCGCGCGCTTCCTCCTCGGAATCCCAAGCGGCGTGGACATGCACCTTCTCGTCGTCCTCGGCGACCTTCTCGGTGAACAGCGTCTTGCCGAAGCGGCCCTCATTGTGGGCGATGAGGTGCGAGGCGGTGCCGAGGATGTGCGCGGTCGAGCGATAGTTGCGCTCCAGCCGGATGATGGTGGCGCCCGGGAAATCCTTGTCGAAGCGCAGGATGTTGTCGACCTCGGCGCCGCGCCAGCCATAGATCGACTGGTCGTCGTCGCCGACGCAGCAGATGTTGACTTTGTTTTCGCTCACGGGCCGTTCCGCGCCTGCCGGCGCGGGCCCTCCGCCCCCTCTTTTTTGCGCGCCTTCGGCGTCGCGGGAGTCGCCTCGCAACGGCTCGGACGCCCGGTCGGGCTTGCGGCCTTCGGCCGATCGCGCTTTACCCTCCCCTGGATGGGGAGGGTCGCCGCGAAGCGGCGGGGAGGGGTGACTGGCGCCGGCGCTGCCACCCCCACCCGCGCCGCTACGCGGCGCGACCTCCCCCATCGAGGGGGAGGTAGGCCGCTGCGCCAGCAGCCGCAGCCACATGTATTGCGCGGTGTTGGTGTCCTGGTATTCGTCGACGAGGATGTATTTGAAGCGCTTGTGGTATTCCTTCAGCACGTCCGGATTGGCGCGGAAGATGCGGATCGGGTGGCAGAGCAGATCGCCGAAGTCGCAGGCGTTCAGCGTCTTCAGCCGCTCCTGATAGGCCTTGTAGAGTTCCCGGCCCTTGCCGTTGGCGAAGCTGCGCGCGTCGCCCTCGGCAATGTCGGCGGGGCCTTGGCCCTTGTTCTTCCAGCCGTCGATCATCTGCGCGAACTGCTTGGCCGGCCAGCGCTTGTCGTCGAGGCCTTCGGCCTGGATCAGCTGCTTGATCAGCCGTACGACGTCGTCGGTGTCGAGGATGGTGAAATCGGATTTGAGCCCGGCCAGCTCGGCGTGGCGGCGCAAGAGCTTGACGCCGATGGAGTGGAAGGTGCCGAGCCACGGCATGCCCTCGACGGCTTCGCCGACGAGATGGCCGATGCGCTGCTTCATCTCGCGCGCGGCCTTGTTGGTGAAGGTCACCGCCAGGATCTGCGAGGGGAAAGCCCTGCCGGTGGCCAGGATATGGGCGATGCGGGTGGTCAGCACGCGGGTCTTGCCGGTGCCGGCGCCGGCCAGCAGCAGGACCGGGCCTTCGGTGGTTTCCACCGCCAGCCGCTGCTCGGGGTTGAGGCCGTTGAGATAATCGGGCGCGCTGTTGGGGCCGCTGCGGGCCGCCATGGCGCGCGCGGCTATGCCCGACGGGCCCGCGGGCCGCGCATTGGGTTCGTCGAAAAAGGGCATGTCTTCCGCAAAGCCGGACATCTCCCCGAATGTAGTGATTCGGGAGCGAAAGACCAGAAGTGTCTACGTTTTGTTCTGCTAAAGTCCCCGATACCGCGGCTCAGGCCTTTCGGTAACCGAGCGCGACGAACAATCGATGTCCGAACGAGCGCGCTTCCTCTGTCATCACCATGCCAAAGGCCGTCAGCATCTGGTCGTAATAGCGGCTGCCCGCGGGTGACGCCAGGAATGTCGAGTACAGTCTGAGATCGCCGAGCGAGATATCCCGGTATGTATAAGCGCTACCCTGCATGGCATTCTGTTCGATGTTCTGGCGAATTTTCACGGATTGCTGACGCACCAGCGCCATGATCTGTTCGTCCGACAGAGGCTTTCCGGCTGCGCCCAGCATCCCCGTGACCATCGCGTAGCTCATGTTCAGCGCTATCGCCTCGCCGGTGTCGACAGCGCTGATATCGTCGATGATCTTGCGGTACAATTCGAGCCGGGCTGGATCCTTGGTCGGAAGCTCGGCGAGGATTTGCTTGCCCTCTGTCTTCTTGCTTTGCCTGCCTTCCGGGCCAGACGACTGAATTTCCAAAGCGGTGACGTGCTTGCCCAACGGGGAAGCGTAAAACGCTGCGAGGTCGGACAGATCGGTGGCCGACAGCCTGTCCGCCATCCGCGATTCGATGGCAGTCTCCATTTTGACTGCGTCGAAGGCGCCTTCCAGCGCGACCGACAAGGCGTCCTGGAAATTTGCCGGTAACGGTTCGGGTATGGATTTCGTGGCTGCGGCGATGCCGGGACCGATGCCCATCAGCATCTCGTGAAAGCCGTTTGCCTTATTGATCTCGCTCAGCGTCTGTGCCGGCGCGGCCACTGTGCCGGCCGTGAGCGCGACGAAGCTACTGAGGACAAGGACTACGCGCGTCAGAGGCGAGGCGAATGACGTCACTCTGGTTGCTCCTGATGGTTGGTCCAAAGCAGACTGCTGGAAAACCCGGATGCCGGCAAGGCGGGATTGCCACCTTGGCGTGTGGCCTCGAAAAACGCCCTGTTACGCAAGAGAGCCTGCGGCATGGCCTTTTGGTTTCGCCGTGGATCGCTCCCCGGCGGCTTGACAGGCACGGCGGCCGGGAGAAGGTTGTACCGCCGGGGGCAGGATTGGCATACCTTTGCCCATGGCCGCGTCGCGGAATGCGCATCAGTCGAAGGAGTATCGTCTTGGCTGTCGTCATCACCTCCCTCATTCTGTTCCTCATCGGCCTCGCACTTGGCGGCGGCGGCGTCTGGCTCGTGATGCTGGGCGGCAGCTGGTACTATGTCATCACCGGTCTCGCCTTCCTGATCGCCGCATGGCTGCTCTTCCGGCGCAAATCGACGGCGCTCTGGCTCTACGCGGCGATCGTGCTCGGCACGCTGGCCTGGGCGGTGTGGGAAATCGGCTTCGACTGGTGGGAACTCGGACCGCGCGGCGGCATCGTCGTGCTTCTGGCGCTGTGGCTGCTGACACCTTGGGCAAGGCGGGGCCTGACCGGCCCCGACGCGCGAGCGCCGCTCATTCTGGCCGCGCTGGCTTCGCTCGCCGTCGCCGGTTATTCGATGACGGCCGATCCCAAGGACATCGCCGGCGACCTCAGCGCCGACAAGGTGACGCCGACTGCCGATCTCGGCGGCAATGTGCCTCCGGGCGAATGGCATTTCTACGGCCGTACGCAATTTGGCCAGCGCTATTCGCCGCTCGACCAGATCACGCCCGACAATGTCGCCAAATTGCAGCCGGCCTGGACCTACCAGACCGGCGACGTGAAAGGGCCGGACGATGTCGGCGAAACCACCTACCAGGTGACGCCGCTGAAGGTGGGCGACGCGCTCTATATCTGCACGCCGCACAATTTCGCTATCGCCATCGATGCCGCCACCGGCAAGGAGAAATGGCGTTTCGATCCCAAGATCAAGCTCGACAAGGACCGCCAGCACCAGACCTGCCGCGGCGTGTCCTATTATGCCGATGCCAAGATCGCCGCCGGCCAGCCTTGCGCGACGCGCGTCTATCTGCCGACCTCGGATGCGCGGCTGATCGCGCTCGACGCCGCCAACGGCCAGGTCTGCCCGTCCTTCGCCGAAGCCGGCACGCTCAATTTGTTGACCAACATGCCGTATCCGAAGTCGGGCTATTATTACTCGACCTCGGCGCCGCTGATTGCGGGCGGCAAGATCATCATCGGCGGCGCGGTCAACGACAATTTTTCGACGCAAGAGCCGTCCGGCGTCATCCGGGCCTTCGACGTCGACACCGGCGCCCTGGTGTGGAACTGGGATTCCGGCAATCCGGACCAGACAACGCCGCTGGCGGCAGGCCAGACCTACACCCACAACTCGCCCAACATGTGGTCGACGGCAAGCGCCGACGAGAAGCTCGGCTTGCTCTATGTGCCGCTCGGCAACCAGACGCCGGACCAGCTCGGGATGGGCCGCAGCGCCAATGTCGAGAAGTTTTCCTCCTCGATCACCGCGCTCGATCTGGCCACCGGACAAGTGCGCTGGGTGCGGCAGACCGTGCATCACGACCTCTGGGACATGGATGTGCCGGCACAGCCGACCCTGGTCGACATCACCACCGCTGCCGGCGTCGTTCCGGGCCTGGTTGGACCGACCAAGCAGGGCGACCTCTACGTGCTCGACCGGCGCAGCGGCGAGCCGATCATCCCGATCAAGGAAGTGCCGGCGCCGGGCGGCGCTGTCGAGGGCGATCACACGTCGCCGACGCAGCCGGTCTCGGATCTCTCCTTCAATCCGAGGCCGCTGACCGGCGCCGACATGTGGGGCATCACCATGTTCGACCAGCTGGCCTGCCGGATCGAATTCCAGGGCCTGCGCTACGAGGGCCGCTACACCCCGCCATCGGTGCAGGGGTCGCTGGTCTATCCCGGTAATTTCGGCACATTCAACTGGGGCGGCGTCGCCGTCGATCCGGTGCGGCAGGTGATGTTCGGCATGCCGACCTATCTGGCGTTCAAATCGCAGCTCATTCCGCGCGACCAGGTGCCGCCGCCGGATGAGGGGCGCGGCAGCGAGCAGGGGCTGAACCGCAATGAGGGCGCACCCTATGCGGTGGTGATGGGGCCGTTCCTGTCGCCGCTCGGCGTGCCCTGCCAGGCGCCGCCATGGGGCTATGTGGCGGGAGCGGACCTCAGAACCGGCAAGATCGCCTACAAGCACCGCAACGGCACCGTCTACGACATGACGCCGTTGCCCTTGCCGCTGAAGGTCGGTGTTCCCGGCATTGGCGGGCCGATGATCACCGCCGGCGGCGTCGTCTTCCTGGGCGCGGCGGTCGACGACTATCTGCGCGCCTATGACCTGACATCGGGCAAGCAGCTTTGGCAGGCCAGGCTGCCGGCCGGTGGGCAGTCGACGCCGATGACCTACACCGTCGCCGACGGCCGCCAGTTCGTGGTCATCGTCGCCGGCGGCCATGGCTCGGTCGGCACCAAGCCCGGCGACTATGTGATGGCCTATACGCTGCCGAAGTAGCAGCGATGTGACTTAGGTAAGTGATCGGCCCGGCAGATATTCTGTCGCGCCGCCCCTCATCTGCCTGCCGGCATCTATACGGGGAGAAGTGCCCGGCAGGGCGATGAGGGCAGCAGCAGCCTTGGTCAGCTTGCGTAAGAGATGGCCTTTGAGGCTGGGCACGGAGCCCAGTACTTCATTGGTTAGCTGCGGCCCTGTTTCGGCCTGCTGGATCAGCGTGGTGCCGGTCGACGCGGACCTTCACCATCCGAGCGGCGGCTGCGGCAGCAGCGGAGCGCATTGCCAGCAAGGCAGCAACAGCAAGCACGAGCGCGCTTGCAAGGATCGGAGTAGACAAGGTCATGGCGTTGTTCCTTCTCGTCGGGCTCGCCGCTACGAGCGAGACCATCATCAGCTTCCTTCCATATTGTGGCGGCACCATCGACATTCTCTGAAATGACCAAAATGTGATGGGCGCGTTCGGCGGGGCGGCCGCATCGTTCGATGGCGCAAGCGTCACCCATCCGAGACTGGACCGTGCGAGCTTGCACCCTATCTTGATCCGCGAGTCATCCCGGAGTGACCGCGAGGTCATCCCGGAGTGACGCGAGGTCATCCCGGAGTGACCGTGAGATCATCTCCTAACGAGGAGCACGCCATGACGAAACCCACCGCCGAAGCCGTCAAACCTGCCAAACCTGCCATCACCCAGGCGATGATCGATGCCTATGACGAATACACGCATCTGACGCTCGACCGCCGCCGCTTCATGGAACAGCTGACCAGGCTTGCCGGATCGGGCGCGGCGGCGGCCGCGATCGCGCCGCTGCTTGCGGCGAATTCGGCGCAGGCGGCAATCGTCGCCGACAACGATCAGCGCGTGAAGGCTGAAGATATCACCTATTCCGGCAGCAGCGGTGAGATGAAGGGCTATCTGGTCAGGCCGGCGGACCAGTCCGGCAAGCTCGGCACCGTCATCGTGGTGCATGAGAACAGGGGGCTCAACCCGCATATCAAGGATGTGGCGCGGCGCGTTGCGCTGGAAGGGTTCGTGGCGCTGGCGCCGGATTTCCTGTCGCCGCTCGGCGGCACGCCCGCTGACGAAGACAAGGCGCGCGACATGTTTACCAAGCTCGAAGCCAGCCAGGTCACCGCCGATGGTGTGGCGACCATCGCCTATCTCAAGGGCGAGAAGGACGGCAACGGCAAGGTCGGTGCTGTCGGCTTCTGCTGGGGCGGCGGCACGGTCAACAATCTGGCGGTCAACGCGCCCGATCTCGCCGCCGGCGTCGCCTATTACGGCATGCAGCCGAAGGCCGAGGATGTGGCGAAGATCAAGGCGGCGCTGTTGCTGCACTATGCCGGGCTCGACGAGCGCATCGACGCCGGCATCGATGCCTACAAGAAAGCGCTCGACGCCGCCCATGTCGAATACACGCTCTATGTCTATGACGGCGTCAACCATGCCTTCAACAACGACACCTCGGCCGCGCGCTATGACAAGAAGGCAGCCGATCTCGCCTGGGGCAGGACGATCGCTTTCCTCAAGGAGAAGCTGGCGTAGGCTTCAGGCCGCCGACGACGCCCATACGCTCTCATAGGCCGGCGACAGCGTAAAACCGGCCGGCAGCACCGAGACCGGGGGCGGGCGCCGCACGCCCTCCTGCAGATAGCGCAACGCCGACACCAGTCCGTTCATCGTGTAGGGCTTGGCGATGACGCCGATCGCGCCGGCGAAATGGTCGGGGATGCGTTTTGAATTGGCGGTCATGAACACCACCATGGAACGGTTACCCTCGCGGATATGCTCGGCAACCTCGACCCCGGTCGGCCCGTCGGCGAGGTGGATATCGACAAAGGCAATATCGGCATCGGCGGTATCAATCATGCCTCTTGCTTCGGCCAAGGAGGTCGCCCAACCCACAACGCTGTGGCCGGCTTCCTCGACAAGGCTTTCCAGTTCCATCGCCAGCAACGCCTCGTCCTCGACGATCAGGACCTTGAGCGGTTCGTTCATGACAGCTTCCCTTTCTGCTGCGGTTCGTTCGGCATCGAGATGACGACCTTTGTGCCCGGGCCGGCGTCGCGCCATTCGATGTCGGCATGCAACTGACGGGCAAGCGACTTGATCAGCCGCATGCCAAAAGAAGCATCGCCACTGGCCTCGGCCATGCCGACGCCGTCATCGGAAACCTCGATGTTGAAGTGGCCGTCGGGCTGGCTCATCTTGATGCCGATGCGCCCCGCGGTGGTGCCGTCCGGCTTTGCCTTGAAGGCGTGCTTCAGCGCGTTGGTGACAAGCTCATTGACCATCAAGGCAACAGGCGTGGCTTTTTCGGCCGGAATGACGATGGGTTCGAGGTCCAGCGTCGGCTTGATCTCGGCGCGTCCGGATGCGGTCAGCAGGTCGGTGACCAGATCCCTGGCGAAATCCGAGACATCGAAGCGGCTGACATCCTTTGACTGGTAGAGACGGCGATGCACCGTGCTCAGCGCCTCGATGCGCTCCAGCATGGTGGTCAGCGATCGCTTTGTCGCTTCATCCTTGATTGCCCGGCTTTGCATGATGATCAGCGAGGAGATCATCTGCAGGTTGTTTTTCACCCGATGGTCGACCTCGTGCAGCAGCGTGGTCTGCGCCTCAAGGGCGGCCTCAAGCTCGCGTGTGCGTTCCTTGACAGCCTTTTCAAAACGGTTCTTGTCGGCGGTGATGCGATCCTCGGAGCGCTTGCGATCGGAGACGTCGAGCTGTGAGGCAAAGAAGAACAGGAGTTCGCCTTTGTCGTTGGAAACCGGGCTGATGTAGAGCGCATTCCAGAATGTCGAGCCGTCCTTGCGGTAGTTCAACAGATCGATGGCGATATCGGTTCCCGCTGCTATCGCGTCGCGCACGCTAGCCACAGCTGCCTTGTCTGTCTCTGGCCCCTGCAGGAAGCGGCAGTTCTTGCCCATGACCTCGTCGCGCTCGTAGCCGGTCAGGCGCAGGAACGCGTCATTGGCAAAGACGATCGGATTGTCCGCTTGACGGGGATCGGTGATGACCATCGACATGCGGGTGGCGCGGATGGCGGCCGCGAACGGATCGCCCTTGCCGTGCTCGGCATGCAGATTGTCCGTCATGTGCCATGCGTCGGCCGGTTCCCTGGTCCTTTTCCAATCCATGCTTTCACTCCAAGCCGTTTTTCAGGGGTCACAACGGCTTAGACGTGGAATTGGTTCAATCTTGATCTTCTTGTCGCAGGCAGCCGTTTGCGAAACCGAATCGCCGGTTGCGCAAACTGTCGAAATGAACGGTTTTTGAAGGTTGTCGGATGTAGCCGATTCGCTGAAAGCAGGGCTGGCGCCGACCTATAGAAATGATCAGGTCGCAATGGTCCGTGGCGGCGCTCGCCGGTGGCGGCTTTCTCAGAACAGCGGAAACATCAGGCGTGGCCACGCTTCATGCGCGCCTGCTTCAGGATGGCGCGCCAGCGGATCATGTCGAAGGGGATAGGCTCGTTGTTGTTGGCGATGTGGAAGATCTCGTTGTTGACGTTCTTCAACGAGCGCCAGAAATCATAGTCGGTGATGCGCGGATCGGCAGCCAGCCTGTCCACCTCGACCTTGATGTCGGTTTTCATGCACGTTCCTCGAACCGCCTGTTGCCCGCCGCCCGCGTCGCAACTCGCATGGCACCGTTCTCAAACGGTCAGCTGAGTCGTTCAATGGCCCAAATGGCTTGTTCACGTTAAAACCTTGGTAAGGTTAACGCGGGCGCGGCAGCGCTTCAAGCGGTCCTGCGGCGAATACCGATCGAACGGCCGGCCCGCTCGGGCATCGGCAGTGCAGAATGGGCGGCGCGCATGGCTTCCACCTTGGCCTGCACATCGGCGGGGAAGGGCGCGACTTTCGGCCCGGACATGTCGACATGCAGCGACAGGGTTTCGGAAGTGGCGGCGAGCCAGCCATCGACATGGCGGATTTCCTGGTAGGCCCGCAGCCGCTTGTCGTCGTGATCGATCAGCTGGAAGGATACGACGACCTTGTGTTCGAGGTGCAGTTCCTGGACATAGCAAACATGGACTTCGGCCGTGTAGATGGTCAGGCGCCGCTCTTCGACATAGTCCAGCCCCATGCCCATCGCCTCGAACGCCTCATCCGAGCAGCGGTCGAACAACACGTTGTAATAGGCCATGTTGAGATGGCCGTTGTAGTCGATCCAGTCCTTCTCGATGTCCATCGGTTTGGAAACGAAGGGGGCAGGGATGCGCATGGAAACTTCCTTGTTCTGGTGCTGGACAGAGCGCGGCAGTCGAGACTACGCATCCATAATCGCATAACAAGCGTGGACGCTGGTCCATTCGCGGAGGAATTCATGGCTCTGAGCGACCTCAATCCGGTCGAACGCAACGAGGAAGGCATCGCCGCCGTGCTCGGCATTCTCAAGCAGCAGCTCGGCGAACGCTTCCAGACAGGCGCGGCGATCCGCTCGCAGCATGCGCATACCACCACCTATATTCCGACGCAGGCGCCTGACGGTGTCGCGTTCCCGGAGACGACAGAAGAGGTGCAGGAGATCGTACGTGCCTGCGCCGCGCACCGCGTGCCGGTCATCGCCTTCGGCGTCGGTTCCTCGCTGGAGGGCCACACCAACGCGCCGGGTGGCGGCATCTCGGTCGACACCTCGCGCATGAACCGCATCCTGTCGGTCAACCCCGAGGATCTCGACTGCACGGTCGAGCCTGGCGTAACGCGCGAGGATTTGAATCGGCACCTGCGCGATACCGGCCTGTTCTTCCCCATCGATCCCGGCGCCAATGCTTCGCTCGGCGGCATGGCGGCAACGCGGGCCTCCGGCACCAATGCGGTGCGCTACGGCACGATGCGTGAAAACGTGCTGTCGCTGACGGCCGTCATGGCCGATGGCGAGACGGTGACGACCGGCAAGCGGGCGAAAAAGAGTTCGGCCGGCTACGATCTGACGCGGCTTCTGGTCGGCTCGGAAGGCACGCTCGGCATCATCACCTCGCTGACCTTGAAGCTGCAAGGCATTCCGCAGGCGATCTCCGGCGGCGTCTGCCCGTTTCCAAACCTCGAGGCGGCCTGCAACGCGGTCATCGCGACCATCCAGATGGGCATTCCGGTGGCGCGGATCGAACTGGTCAATGGACTGCAGATGCGGGCGATGAAGAATTACTCGAAGCTCGATTATCCCGAGAGCCCGTGCCTGTTCGTCGAGTTCCACGGCAGCGATGCCGGCGTCGCCGAACAGGCCGAGACCTTCGGTGCCATTGCTGAAGACAATGGCGGCGGGCCATTCCTTTGGACCAGCGTCGCCGAGGAGCGCACGAAACTCTGGAAAGCCAGGCACGATGCTTATTGGGCGTCACTGACGCTACGGCCGGGCGCCAAGGGCCTTTCGACCGATGTCTGCGTGCCGATCTCGCGGCTGGCCGAATGCGTTGCCGAAACCGAGGCCGACATTGCCGAGATGGGCCTGGTTGCGCCGATCGTCGGCCATGCCGGCGACGGCAATTTCCATGTGCTGGTGCTGATGGACGTCAACGACCCCAAAGAGATCGCGCTGGCGGAGAAATTCGTCTCGCGGCTGAACATGCGGGCGATCGCCATGGACGGCACCTGCACCGGCGAACACGGCATCGGCCAGGGCAAGATCGGCTTCCTGCGCCATGAGCTCGGCCATGGTGTCGACATCATGCGCTCCATAAAAAAAGCGCTCGACCCGCAAGACATCATGAACCCGGGCAAGATATTACCTGCATAGCCGAAATGTGAGGAGCGGCAATGGATACCCTGATTATAAGGGCATCGCTTGGCAAGACACTGTTACTGCTGTCGGCCAGCCTCTTCTTTGTCCTGGCCTGCGCTTTCCTGATTTATGTCTCCGAGGACGGCGACACCGCCGGCCTTTGGTGGTGCGTGGCCTTTTTCGGGCTGGTCGCGTTGGTGTTTGCCTGGCAGCTTGTGCGGCCGCAGATTCTGGTGCTGAACGGACAAGGTTTCAGTCTCGGCGGAGGCCTTGTTCGATCGCCCAACCTGGTCCCCTGGAAGAATATCGAAAGCTTCTTCGTCGTCCATCGCCGGCGCAGGATAGGCGATATGATCGGGTACAATTTCGCACCGGGGGTCAAGAAAAGCTCCGTCATGGGCAGCGTGACCAAAAGCCTCGGCGCCGAAGCCGCATTACCGCAGGGCTGGACATTGTCGCCCGAGGAGATGGTGGTGCTGCTGAACGAATATCGCCGACGGGCCATGGCAGGATAGTCTCTTGCGCACAGGCCGGACCGCGGTCAAAGGCGTCCAAAAATCTCTGCTCTTCCAGATACATCAGAGATCAAGCAACTCTGGATGAATTGCCTCTTTATCGACACGCTGATGCGGGTAGAGTGCGGCTGACTTTCAATCAACCCGTTCGGAGCTGATGCTCGCACGCCTGTTCGTGATCTTCGGTGGCTTGTTTGTGCTGGTGCTGGTTGCGGCGCTGGTGGTGCCGTATTTTGTCGATTGGACCGGGTACCGCGCCCAATTCGAGCGCGAGGCGAGCGCCATTCTCGGCCGCAAGGTGACGGTGCAAGGCGACGCCACGGCGCGGCTGTTGCCGTTCCCCTCGGTGACCTTCTCAAACGTCACGGTCGCCGGCGGCCCCGGCGGCCAGCCGGCAATGACCGTCGAGACCTTTTCGATGGACGCGGAACTGGCGCCGTTCCTGCGCGGCGAAGTGCTGATTTTCGACATGCGGCTGGTGCATCCGAAGGCGACGATCGACATCGCCGATAACGGCACGGTCGACTGGGCGATACGGCCGTCCTCGCCCTTCGATCTCAACCAGATCTCGATCGAGAAGCTCACGGTGACGGAGGGAGAAATTGCGCTCCGCCATGCCGCAGGCGGGCGCAGCCATCTGATTTCCGAGATCAATTCGACCATCTCTGCCAAGTCGCTGGCCGGGCCGTGGCGCATGGACGGAACGTTGCTGCTCGACGGACTGCGTTCGACGGTTGCGGCTTCGACCGGCAAGGCCGAAGGCAGCGGCCAGATGCGGCTGAGGCTCAAGGTCGATCCCGATGCCTATCCACTGGTCATCGAAACCGACGGCAATGCAGGCATCGTCAATGGGGCTGCCGTCTATTCCGGCCAGTTCAAGATTTCCGGCAACGACAAGAATTCGGCTACGCTGCGCGGCAGCGATGGTGAGGTTGTCGAGATCAATACGGGCAAGGTCAGCGCCGGCAAGCCCGATCCGGGCTTCCGGCTGAACGGCAAGTTCTCGCTTGATCACCAGAAGCTCGGCGTCGACGAATTCCGCTTCGAGACCGGGCCGCTCGACAATCCCTACACAGCCGACGGCAAGGCTTCGGTCGATCTCGGCCTTAGGCCGAACTTCGCCATCGAGGCCAATGGCGCGCAGGTGCAACTGGACGAGGCGGTGGGCGCTGAGAAGGGCGCCGGCCTGACGCTGGACCAGCGCATTGCCGGAATCGAGCAGGCGCTGCTCGAACTGCCGAAGCCGAGCATCCCCGGCACTGTCGAGGTCAAGCTGCCGGCGGTGGTGGCCGGCGACACCACGGTGCGCGACGTGCATCTCTCGGCCGAGCCGGTCGAGGGCGGCTGGTCGGTGAAATCGCTGGCCGCGACCTTGCCCGGGCGCACGACGCTGGAAGCCAGCGGCATGCTCAGCGTCGAAGATCATTTCGGTTTCAGCGGCTCCATGCTGCTGGCGGTGGCGCAGCCTTCCGGCTTTGCTGCCTGGTTGTCCAAAGATGTCGACGAGGCGATCCGCCGGCTGCCGGCCGCCGGCTTCAAGGCCAAGGTGGACCTGTCGGAGAAGCGCCAGGCGTTCAGCGATCTCGAACTGATCCTCGGCAAGTCGAAGTTCACCGGCCGCATCGATTCCAGCCAGCCCGACGACGCCAAGTCCTCGGTGCTGATCCGGCTCGAGGGCGGCGAACTCGATGTCGACGGGCTGACGGCCTTCGCCTCGATCTTCGTCAGCGACAAGGGCGCCAACCGCTTTTCCGACCGTGACCTCGATTTTCAGATCAAGGCAGGGCCGGTCAATGCTGGCGGGCTCACCGCCGACACGGTCGATACCGCGCTCCGGCTCCGCGACGGGCTGCTCGAAATCGACCGGCTGTCGATTGGCGGCCTTGCCGGCGCCTCGATCAGCGCCACCGGCCGGATCAAGGATTTTCCGGCAAGCCCGACCGGCAAGCTCGATGCCTCGGTGGTCGCCGTCGATCTGAAGCCGCTGATCGACATTGCCGCGCAACACTATCCCGACAATCTGATGCTGAAGGGACTGGCTGGCCGCACGGCCGCCTATCCTGAACTGTTCCAGGACGCGCGCGTCGATCTGGTGGCGAGCGCCGCCGACAATGGCGACGGCACGACCGGGCTGGCGGTGAGCGGACAAGGCAAGGCCGGCGGTTCGGCCTTTTCGGCGTCGCTGTCGGGCGAGGGTGCCGTCGGCCAGTTGCTCGACGCGCCGGTGACGCTGACCTTCAACGCCAAAAATCCCGACGCCACCGTGCTGCTGGCGCTCTACGGCCTGCCGGCGCTGCCGCTCGGCATGCTCGGCCAGGCAAGCACCGATATTTCGGCCAAAGGCACGTTTGGCGGCGGCCTGGCGACGAGCTTCAATTTCGCCGCCGACGACTTCAGGGCGACGTTCGACGGCACCGTTGCTCAGACGCCGCAAGGCGCCACCGCCAAGGGCAAGATCGGCCTCGACGCCTCCGACATCGAGCCCTGGCTGATGACGACCGGCGCCGGCCTGCCGGGCATGGGAACGGGCACCTCGACCTCGCTCAGCGCGGATGCCGATTTCGGCAATGGCCTGCTGGTGTTGAGCGGTCTCAGCGGATCCATCAACGAGTCGGAGATTTCGGGCGACGTCAACATCGATGCGAAGCAGGGGCTGCCGCATTTTGCCGGTGCGCTGGCGCTCGACGAACTGGACCTCGACCCGATTGCGGTTGCGCTGTTCGGTGACCAGTCGTTCCTCAGCAGCAACGCGAACTGGCCGACGGCGCCATTCAGCCAGAAATCCAGCCTGCCGTTCAGCGCCGATCTCGATCTGACGACGGCGACGCTTGCCGCCGGACCGCTGGCGACAGCCTATGATGCGTCGCTGTCGTTGAAACTGGACCAGGAAGGCATCCGCGTTTCGGACCTGAAGGCAAAACTGCTCGGCGGCGCGCTCACCGGATTGTTCGAGTTGAAGAACACAGACGGCACGGGGCTGTTCTCCGGCCAGATGAGGCTTGCCGGCGCTGACCTGGCGACCGTGCTGCCGGCTGCCGGCCTGAGTGGCAGCGGCGACTTCTCGACAGGGCTGTCGACCAGCGGCAAATCGGTCGACGCGATGATTGCCGCACTCTCCGGCTCGGGCACGGCGGCGCTGAAAGGCCTCACCATTGCCGGCGTCAATCCCGATGCCTTCGGCGCGTTGATTGCCAAGGCTGATGCGATCGGGCGCGACATCGACACAGCAAAGACCGCGGGCTTTGCACCTGAGATCGCTGGCGACGGCAGCTTTGCTGCCGGCGATGCCGACATCGCCTTCACGGTCGCCGGCGGCACGTTGCGGGCACCACCGATCAAATTCGAAAACCAGGCGGCGACGCTGTCTGCCGACATCACGGCCGACCTCAACACCGGCACCGTCGCCACCAAGGGCGCTGTCACCTACAAGCCTGGCGACGAGGCGCTGATCGGCTCCGATCCGACGGTCAATTTCAGCGTCGATGGGCCGTTCGGGGCGCTGAAGAAGCAGTTCGACAGCGAGCCGCTGGCGCAATTTTTGACCCAGCGCGCGCTGGAAAAGGAGCAGCAGCGGGTCGAGGCGATGCAGGCCGCACTGCTCGAGAAGCAGCGGCTGCGGCGCGAGGTGCGCTACTACGCCGCCCTGCAGACCGAGCGCGACAACGCGGCCGAGGAATTGCGCAAGCAGGAGGAAGCGGCACGGCTCAAAGCCGAGGCCGACGCCAAGGCGAAGGCACAGGCCGATGCGAAGGCACAGGCCGAAGCGGATGCGAAGGCCAAGGCGGATGCCGAAGCAAAGGCCAATGCCGATGCGAAAGCGCAGGCAGAGGCTGACGCAAAGGCCAAGGCAGATGCGGACGCGAAAGCCCAGGCCGAAGAGCAGGCTGCCGAAGACGCCGCCAAGGCCGAGGACGAACGGAAGAAGGCCGAACAGGCTCGGATCGCTTCGCAGGAAAAAGCCAGGCTGGAGGCCGAGCGCAAGGCTCAGGAGCAGGCGCCGAAGGTCGACCGCTCACTTCCCGGCGTCAATGACGGTTCGGCCCCGGCGCCGCCGAAGCCCAGGACAAATCCGTTCTCGGTCGATAATTTGCTGAAGTCGCTGGGCAATTAGGCACCCGCATCGCCGACGGCACCGGTCCGCGACTTGCGGACTATTGCTTGTGACGGGTCAGCAGGCGTTCCAGCATCGGTTCGATGCGCTTGAGCTCATCGAGATGCGCGGCGGACAATTCGGCAAGACGGTCTTCGGCGTGTTCGGTCAAGCTTTGCGGTCGAACTCACCGGCAACACCCATGTGCTGGTGCCGTTGATCGCCGCTTGCGCGGCCGCTCACGCGGTCACCGTGCTGTTGATGAAGCGGTCGATCCTGACGGAAAAGATTGCCAGGCGAGGGCATCATCTGGTTCGCGAATATCGTGTCGATCCCTTCGCGCTGACCAGGGTGCGCGAGGTCATGACCGCGCAGGTGGAGAGCGTGCCGGCGACGATGACGCTACATGGCGCAGCCGCCTTCCTGACCGCGCCCCAGACGCGGCATCCGAGCTTTCCCGTCGTCAGCGAAGACGGCCAGGTGCTTGGCGTCATCGATCCGCCGGCGATCCTGCGCTGGAGGCGCGCGGGCAAGCACCGCACCACGACGCTTGGCGAATTGCTTGACGGCGGCAAGCTCACGCTTGCCTATCCGGACGAGTATCTCGAGGGTCTTTCCGACAAGCTGCTGATGGCCAATGTCTCGCATCTGCCGGTTGTCGCGCGCGAGGACGCGCGGCTGGTCGGCTATGTCGGCTGGAAAGATCTGATGCGCGTCCGGTCGAAGAAGCTTGCCGAGGAACGCGATCGCTCGACGCTGCTGGGATTTGGCACCCGCCGCAAGAAACAGGATGCGGTCATAAAGGCCTAAGAAGTTCTGGCGTCGCGCTTGGCCCAGTCCAGCACGTGGAGCCTGAGCGCCGAGGACAGATTGGCATCGCGCGGTCTTGTCTCGTCGATCTCCGCGACCAGGGCAGCAAGGGTCAGCTTGCGCGCGGCGGCAATAGTGACGAGATCGTCATAAAAGGGTTTTTCGAGGGAATAGCTGGTGCGATGGCCGCGGATGGTCACGGAGCGTTTTTCGACCGGGCTCACCGCAGGCGGTCCATCAATCGCCCTGGTCTTCCGGGCGTTCGCGGCGGTGGCCGGCGACGAATTTTTCGGCCTTGTCCGATGTCAGACGGTCACGAGTTCTTTCGGCTTTGGAACGGCCGTGCAGAGCGCGGTTCTCGCCGGCGAGCTTTTCCTTTTCGGTGCGCGCCTTCTGCTTGCGGACCTGGCGAAGGTTGACGATTTCGCCCATGTCGCGCCGACCGTCCCGCTACTTCTTGCGGAAGGCGTCGAGCGACACGACGTCGGCGCCCTTGCCGGCGGCGGCATCGGCCACGGCGGGCTTTTTCTCCGCCTCAGTGGCAGCTGCCTTCTTCTCGGCCTTCGGCTTTTTCTCGGAGACGATAGCCAAAGGCTCGGCAGCCGGCTGGGCGGCTGCATCGTCTTCCGCCGGGACGTCGGTCTTGACGTCGAATTCGAGTTCGAAATTGACCGATGGGTCGTAGAAGCCGCGTACGGCCGAGAACGGAATTTCCAGCTTCTCCGGCACGTCGGAGAAGGACAGCCCGACCTCGAAGCCGGTATCGGTCACCTTGAGGTCCCAATACTGGAACTGGATGACGATGGTCATCTGTTCGGGATAGCGCTCGCGCAGCCTGGAGGACACCCGCACGCCCGGCGCGCCGGTCAGGAATGTGATGAAGAAATGATGATTGCCGGGAAGGCCGGTGCGCGCGACTTCGGCCAGGACCTTGCGCATGACGCCGCGCAATGCCTCCTGGGCCAGAATGTCGTAGCGGATGTGGTCGTCGGCCATGTGCTGGTCGGGTTCCGTTGAATCGTCCGCATAGCTGTAATCAAGCTTGAGCGCGGCGTAAACCGGATATAGATCGCTGATGCGCCGAAGCGAAGCCCGTAACGGACGATTTGATCGCCTGCTTTGGCGTTCAGGCGCTGGCCAGCTGTTTTTCCACCGCTGCCGCTGATCTGCGCTTGCCGAAGGCGCGCAGGAATGTGCGCACGCCGTGGGTGGCGGATTGCAACACTTCGTCTTCCGACGGCATGCTGCCTAGCATGAAGGTGGTCTGCAGTTCGGCGTTGGCTAGCGCCAGGAACTGGCGTGCGGCGACATCGGGATCGTCGACCGCGAGATGGCCGGCATGGGCGAGGCGGGCAAAACGGGCGGCAAGTGCGGGCCAGGTCCGGCTCGGCCCCTGGTCGCGCCATTCGGCGAAGAGCTCGGGATAGCGCTCGCCTTCGGTCTGGATCAGCTTGCGCAGGAAGCGTCCGTCGCGGTTGCAGATGCAGTTCTGATTCATGCGCACGGCAAAGCCGATCAGGTCGGCTTCCAGATCCTTCGGCTGGTCTGGGAAAGAGGCGAAGGTGGCGAAGATGCCGGCATTGCAGCGCTCCGTCAGATCGCGCACCACAGCCATGAAGAGCTTTTCCTTGTCGCGGTGGTGATTGTAGATGGTCTGGCGCGACACGCCGGCCTCCACCGCGATCAGGTCGATATTGGCGCCGGCAAAGCCTTCCCGGCAGAAGACCGAAGCCGCCGCATCGATGATCGACATACGCTTGGCCTCGTGGCCGCGTGGCGGGAAAATGTCAGGAGAAACGGCAAGCTTCATAGAAATCTATATAGAGGTGATTGACGAATTAGACAAGGCTGTCTAAATTTGTGGACACAATAAATGGGAATTCGCTCCGTAGAGACGAATAATCTCGCTCTGAGCCGTCGGATTTCAACGGGATGGAACGTCCTAGGGTTAGTCGTCGCGTTGGCGGCGCCAACCAGACTTGAAAGAAGCCTTTATCATGAGTCCCAAATTCCTCCGCATCGCGGTCGTGCTCGGCCTGTTGTCCGCTATCGGCCCCTTCGCCATCGACATGTATCTGCCGGCGTTGCCTTCGATCGGCGAGGATC
Source organism: Mesorhizobium sp. C432A (assembly GCF_030323145.1). Lineage (NCBI taxonomy): Bacteria > Pseudomonadati > Pseudomonadota > Alphaproteobacteria > Hyphomicrobiales > Phyllobacteriaceae > Mesorhizobium > Mesorhizobium sp. C432A. The sequence continues at coordinate 3,335,045 of NZ_CP100470.1, forward strand.
TGCATGCCGGCACCGCCGCCGTTCAGATGAGCCTTTTGATCTTCTTCCTGTCGATGGGCTTCGGCCAGATCGTCGTCGGACCGATCTCCGACATGGTCGGCCGCAAGCTGCCGCTTTACGGCGGCCTTGCGCTGTTCATGGTCGGCGGTATCGGTTCGGCCATGAGCCCGACCATCGAATGGCTGATCGCCTTCCGCTTTCTGCAGGGACTGGGCGCCAGCGCCGGCATGGCGGTGCCGCGCGCCATCGTGCGCGACCTGCACACCGGCACCGAAGCCGCCAAGCTGATGTCGCTGCTGATGCTGGTGTTTTCGGTGTCGCCGATCCTGGCGCCGCTGACCGGCAGCCAGATCATCGAGAATTTCGGCTGGCGCGCCGTATTCTGGACGGTGACGGGCGCGGCCCTGCTGGCCACCATTCTGCTGGCGACCTCGCTGAAGGAGACGCGGCCGGCGGAAGAACGCGTCGGTTCCTCCTTCGGAACCGCACTCGCCGGCTATCGCTTCCTCATGGGTGACCGCAATTTCCTCGGCCTGGTGGCGATCGCCGGCTTCGGCATCGCCAGCTTCTTCGTCTACCTCTCGAGTTCGTCCTTCATTCTGATCGACCATTACGGGCTGTCGCCTTCCGTCTACAGCGTGTTCTTCTCGATCAATGCGGTCGCCTTCATCGGCATGTCGCAGCTGACGGGACTGCTGTCGGAGCGCTTCGGGCTGAAGCGCGTCGTCTGGGTGGCGGTGACCGGCTATGCCACGACGATGGTGGTGCTGTTCGCAGTCATGGCGACCGGCGTCGACCGGCTCGATGTGATGGCGGCACTGCTGTTCGTCGGCTACGGCTTCCTCGGCCTGGTCATCCCGACGACGTCGGTGCTGGCCATGGAAGAGCATGGCGAGATCGCCGGCACGGCCTCGGCGCTGATGGGCACGCTGCACTTCGCCATCGGTGCGCTGGCGATGGGCGTCGCCGGCATCTTCTTCGACGGCACCCCGCTGCCCATGGTGGCCGGCATCACGCTCTGCGCCGTAATCTCGTTCACGCTGGCCAAACTGACGCTCGGCCGCTCGCGCGAAGCCGTTGAAGCGCCGGCCGAGTAAGCTGACCGCAATCGACCGGAAAGGCCGGGTCATCCCGGCCTTTTTCACGTCTGGGGTAATCCGGCCCCGGCCAGAACCACGGCCTTCGACCGACGCCAGCGGCAAATTGCACCAGCTCATGGCTCAATTTGGTGTAGGCTTCGCGTCCCATCGTCATGCGAAATCCGGCCAGCGGCAGCCGGCGTTGCGAGAACGATGTCGAGGGGGAGAAGTGGAGGTTTCTGTTGCCAGGTACCTCCGAACCCCGCCTAGAAGTGCGAACCTCTAGGGCTTGATTTGAAGCTATCGCACCGCTTACGCGGCGAGACGTGCTTCCGCATAGTTGTCATTTGCAACTACAGGTTTAGCCCGATGACGGTGGTACCATGCCGGGCAAAAGTACGATCTTTACACCTTCGTCGATCCTATTTCGCCCCCAGCAACAGCCGCTCTGATCACAGAGCGGTTCTTGGTGGAGGCGCCGGGTACCGCCCCCGGGTCCGAACGGCTTATTACATCGCCCATTTATCGCCATAGTCGGTCAAGCCGACAAAACGAATATAGGGGGCGGGCGCACAAAATGAAAGGCCGCAATGACACTTCTTGGCCGCACCAAACTGCGGCGCCGAGGGTTGACTCGCGCGCGGTCTCAACCGAAGCTTTGCGATGGTGAGGAGTATCGACCGAGCGCACAAGTTGCGGCAGCGCGCCACAGCCCTCATCGATCGGATCCCGTGGCGCCGACATGGGGAAATTTGATGGCCGATTATCTCGCAGACGTGAAGAAATACGACGCCGCCGCAAATGCCGATGTGGTTGCCAAGATTGTGAAACATCTGGGCATCGCGCTGCGCAACCGCGATTCCTCGCTGGTATCCTGCACCGACCCCAAGGAATTGGAGCGCGTCAAGACCAACTGGGTTGCCAAGAAACTCGGCGTGACCGACGGGGCGAAAGCCGACTCAGCGATCGAGAAGACCTGCAAGGCGTTGGCCGCCGACAGCTTCAAGAGCCGCGTGACTTTCTACTATCTGGTCGCCAAGAATCTGGGCAAGCTCGGCTCTTTGTAGAGATTATTGCCGATAGGCAGAGCGCGCGTTTGATTTTGCTCCTCACCGGAGGTCAGCACCGCCCCACATTGCCTGCCGGGCATTTCTCCCCGTATAGTGACGGGGAGAAAGGGCTGACCGCAGCCTTGGCTCTCTCTCTCTCTCTCTCTCTCTCGAACGCTTGTGATTGGCGAAACCGCTGATCACAGCGCCCCTCTCCACGTCCCTATACGGGGAGAGGATGCCGGCAGGCAGGTGAGGGGCAGCGCTAACCCTTGAAGAGTGATGGGGCAAGCCGCGTTCTGGTCCTTTTGCTGTGTTCGGCCGGCGGCCAGTCGGCTATGATGCCGACAATCCCGAATCGAGGCGAAGCCGATGCGCCAGTATCTCGACCTTTTGCAGCATGTGCTGGACAATGGCGCCGATCGTGGCGACCGCACGGGCACCGGCACGCGTGGGGTGTTCGGCTACCAGATGCGCTTCGACCTGTCGCACGGCTTTCCCATCACCACGACCAAGAAGCTGCATCTGAAGTCGATCATCCATGAACTCCTGTGGTTCCTGGCCGGCGACACCAACATCAAATACCTTAGAGATCATGGCGTTTCGATCTGGGACGAGTGGGCCGACGAGAATGGCGACCTCGGCCCTGTCTATGGCAAGCAGTGGCGCTCCTGGCCGGATGGCCATGGCGGGTCGATCGACCAGATTGCCAATGTTCTGAAGGAGATACGCAGGAATCCGAATTCACGCCGGCTGATCGTTTCGGCGTGGAACCCGGCCGAAGTGGAGGCGATGGCGCTGCCACCGTGCCACTGCCTGTTCCAGTTCTACGTCTCGGAGGGCAAGCTGTCCTGCCAGCTCTACCAGCGCTCGGCCGACATTTTTCTCGGCGTACCCTTCAACATCGCTTCCTACGCGCTGCTGACCTTGATGGTGGCGCAGGTGACCGGGCTGAAGCCCGGCGAGTTCGTCCATACGCTGGGCGATGCGCATCTCTATTCCAACCATTTCGAGCAGGCGCGCGAGCAATTGCGGCGCACACCCAAGGCGCTGCCGACGCTGTGGATCAATCCGGAGGTGAAGGACCTGTTCGCCTTCCGCTTCGAGGATTTCCGGCTGGAAAACTATTTTGCCGACGCGTCGATCAAGGCGCCGATCGCGGTCTGATCCGTCCACCGTCAATCAATTCCGACCCTCAATCGATGTCGACCATGACGTCGGTTGCCTTGATCATGGCATAGGCTGCTTGCCTTTTTCGAGCTTGAGATCGGCAACGGCCTCGTTGGTGATCGAAGCGTGACGACGGAGCCGGCGACATCACCGCGGACAGGCGAGGTGCTTTGACGATCTCGACGATCGTTCCCTTGAGGATGTTGCGGGCGCTGATCTTCATCGAAGTTCCTTTCCGGGTTTCGGTGCACGTCCAAACCAGAACAATCGATGCCGAACATACGCTTTCGCAGGAGGCGGCCTTCCCTTGTTATATTCATCCAGATATATCGGTCGGCAGGAGTCGAGCCAGCAGATTTCAAGCCCAGGGAGAGTTTTCATGTTGGGGCACAAAGGTTTTGGTTTGAGGGCGATCGCGATTGGCGGCTTTGCCGTAGCTCTGATGGCCGTGATGCCGGCGGCTCACGCGGGAGACAAGGTGATCGTGTTTGCCGCAGCCAGCCTCAAGGACGGGCTCGACGCCGTCACCAAGGCCTGCGAAGCCGATGTCGGTGAAGCGGCGACCGTCTCCTACGCCGCGAGCTCGGCGCTGGCCAAGCAGATCGAAAGCGGGGCGCCCGCCGATGTGTTCATCTCGGCCGACCTCGACTGGATGAAATATCTCTCCGACAAGAAACTGACCAAGCCGGACACCGAGGTGAAACTGCTCCGCAACCAGATCGTGCTGGTGGCGCCGAAGGATTCCAAGGTCGAAACCAGGATCGAGAAAGGCTTCGACCTCGCCAAGCTGATCAGCGACGGCAAGCTCGCCATGGGCGACGTCAAGGCGGTGCCGGCCGGCAAGTATGGCAAGGCGGCACTTGAATCGCTCGGCGTCTGGTCGTCGGTCGAAGGCAAGGTGGCGCAGGCCGAGAATGTGCGCGCCGCGCTGAAGCTGGTTTCAACGGGCGAGGCCGCGCTGGGCATCGTCTATGCCACCGACGCGCATGCCGACAAGGGAGTCAAGGTGGTCGGCACCTTCCCGGAGGATTCGCACCCGCCGATCATCTATCCGGTTGCCCAGACCACCGATTCGAAGGACAAGGATACCCCGGCTTTCCTGAAGTGCCTGCAGTCCGCCAAGGCGGTGGAGCTGTTTAGGGATCAGGGTTTCACCGTGCTCACGCCGAGCAATTAAGGTAGCGGCTGACGCATGAACTGGCTGCTGGACCTTACTCCCGACGAATGGAATGCGGTCCGGCTGTCGATCAAGGTGGCGACGGTGGCGATGCTGTTCAGCCTGCCGCCCGGCATCTTGATGGCGCTTTTGCTGGCCCGCGGAAAATTCTGGGGCAAGACGCTGCTCAACGGTGTGGTTCACCTGCCGTTGATCCTGCCGCCGGTGGTGACAGGTTATCTCTTGCTGCTTACCTTCGGCCGGCGCGGGCCGGCGGGAGCGTTCCTGGCCGAGCATTTCGGCATCGTCTTCTCGTTTCGCTGGACCGGCGCCGCACTGGCCTGCGGTATCATGGGCTTTCCCCTGATGGTGCGGGCGATCCGGCTGTCGATCGAGGCGGTCGACCGCAAAATGGAGGCAGCGGCGGGAACGCTCGGCGCCAACCCGATTTGGGTCTTCGCCACCATCACGCTGCCGCTGATCCTGCCCGGGCTGATCGCCGGCTCGATCCTGTCCTTCGCCAAGGCGATGGGCGAGTTCGGCGCCACCATCACCTTCGTCTCCAACATTCCCAACGAGACGCAGACGCTGCCTTCGGCGATCTACACCTTCACGCAGGTGCCTGGCGGCGATGACGGGGCGCTCAGGCTGACGCTGATCTCCATCGTCATCTCGATGGCCGCATTGGTCGCCTCGGAAGTGCTGGCGCGGCGCGTCGGCCGGCGGATGGACATCGAATGAGCGTGCTGGTGGACATCAGCCATCGGCTCGGCGGTTTCGCCGTCGACGCGCGTTTCGAAAGCGCCGGGCGGCTGACGGCGCTGTTCGGGCCATCGGGCTCCGGCAAGACGACGCTGATCAACGTGATCGCCGGCCTGATCCGGCCGACCAAGGGCCGTATCGCGGTCGACGGCTGTGTGCTGGTCGACACCGATGCCGGCATTTTCGTGCCGAAGCACAAGCGCCGGATCGGCATGGTGTTCCAGGACGCGCGGCTGTTTCCGCATATGAGCGTGGCCGGCAATCTGCGCTATGGCCGCTGGTTCACGCCACCGGCGGAGCGCTATGCGGATGTCGACGCGGTCGTCGAACTGCTCGGCATCGGTCCTCTGCTCGACCGGCGACCGGCAAAGCTCTCGGGCGGCGAGAAGCAGCGCGTGGCGATCGGCCGGGCGCTGCTTGCCAGCCCGAAACTGCTGTTGATGGACGAGCCGCTGGCCTCGCTCGACGATGCGCGCAAAGCCGAGATCCTGCCCTATATCGAGCGGCTGCGCGACGAGACCAAGCTGCCCATCGTCTATGTCAGCCACTCCGTCGCCGAGGTGGCGCGGCTGGCCAGCGACGTGGTGGTGATGGCGCAAGGCAAGGTCGCTGCCTCAGGCCCGACCGGCGCGATCATGCAACGGCTCGAATTGCTGCCGACGGAGGAACGCGGCGAGGGCGGCGCGGTTCTCGACACCAAGGTGCTGCGCCATGACGAGATCTTCGGGATGACCGTGCTCGGCTCGGCGGCGGGGGAAATCCGGGTGCCGCAATTGGCGGTCTCGGTCGGCGCGCCTGTGCGCATCCGAATCCGCGCCCGCGACGTGATGATCGCCACCGAACAGCCGAAAGGTCTCAGTGCGCTCAACATCCTGCCGGGCGCCATCGTCGCAATCGGCTCGGGCGAGGGGCCGACGGTCGAAATCGGCATCGACTGCAATGGCGCAACCGTGCTTGCGCGCATCACCGAACAATCCAGGCAGGTACTGAACCTTCAACTCGGCGGCAAGGTGTTCGCGGTGATCAAGACGGTCAGTTTCGACCGTGCCAACACCGGCGCCGGGCTGCCGGCCGAAGCGGATGGCTGATAGCCGCTATATCGTTTTGGAATAGCGCTATGGGTCGAGAGGGGCTAGTGTGACCGTGGAGGACAAGAGATGCCGTCGCTGAGCCTGCGGATAAATCTCGATCCGGACGGGCGCATAGGTCCGGGCAAGATCGAATTGCTGGAGCAGATCGCCACTTTCGGCTCGATCTCGGCTGCGGCACGCGGCATGGAGATGTCCTACAAGCACGCCTGGGATCTGGTGGAAGATATGAACCGTGTGTTCGGCAAGCCACTGGTCGCGGCGCAGACCGGCGGCAAAAAGGGTGGCGGCGCACAGCTGACCTCAGTTGGCCTTGCAGTTGTCAGCCGTTTTCGCGCTATCGAGCGCGCTGCGGCGGCAGCGGCGGCCACGCATATGGACGCCTTGCAGGCGGAGATCGATGCTGGGTGAGGGTTGAAGCTTGCGATCCGTCACACCCCCCTCTGTCCTGCCGGACATCTCCCCCGCAAGGGGGGAGATCAGCTAGCCCGTAGACGGGCGCTAATCTGTTAGGCGATTGGCGAAATCCTCCGTGACGGCCAATCTCCCCACTAGAGGGGGAGATGTCCGGCAGGACAGAGGGGGCGCGAAGGAACTCGACCTTTGAGCGCGCTATTCCTCGGGCTCTCCTGCTTTACGCAGCAGATAGGTGTCCATGATCCAGCCCTTTCTTTTCCGGGCTTCTTCTCTCGTCCTCTCAATCTCCTCGCCGACATCACCCAGGCGACCGGAAACGATGATCTCGTCCGGTGTGCCGAGATAGGCGCCCCAATGGATGATCAGATCCTTGTCTGCCAGCGTGTTGAAGGCGCATTTGCCGTCGAGCATGACCACGGCGCTGCCGGCATTGTGCGGCATGCCTTGTTCGGCGAGGCGGCGGCCGGTGGTGATCAGCACGGGGTCGCCGATGCGGTTCAGCGCCATCTTGTGGCCGGCGGCTAGCGCCTGGACGGCGGTGATGCCGGGAATGACCTCCAGTTCGAATGCGACATTGCCCCTCAGTCGTACGCGCGCGAGGATGCGTAGCGCGCTGTCATAGAGCGAGGGGTCGCCCCAGATCAGGAAGGCGCCGCAGCCGTCCTCGGCAAGTTCGTCGCGGACTAGGCTCTCATAGATCTGGGCGATGGCCTCGTGCCAGTCATCGACGGTCGAGCGATAGGAAGGCGCCGGCTCGGCGCGCACCGGCACGTCGAACTCGACGCGGCGCGATTTCGGATTGCTGACGAAACGGTCGCAGATATGGCGGCGCAATTCGGCAAGGTCGTTCTTCTTCGCCCCCTTGTCGGGGATAAACAGGACGTCCGCCCGGTTTAGGCCTGATATGGCCTGCACGGTCATATGGTCGGGATTGCCGGCGCCGATGCCGATGACGAGAAGCTTGCGCATGACGCGAACTCCTGCCCGATCGAAACCTGTTAGTCCAGACCGCCGATTGGCGTGTCCAGACACTGTGGCGTCCTGCTGGGAGACGGAAGGCTTTGAAACGCCACATTGAAACGGCTAGGGTCGCGGCATTCTTGGCGAGGGGCTTCGATGTTGCAATATGTTCTGTCCGTAGCGCTGGCGCTTTTTGCCGTGCCCGCGCTGGCCAATGATACGACCGCCGAACTCGGCACAGGTGGCCTGATCCTGTCGCGTAGCGACGCGGTGTCGATGCAAAGCGAGGATCTCTATATCTCGCCGGAAAAGATCACGGTCGACTACGTCTTCCACAACAACACCGACAAGGATGTAAATGCCATCGTCGCTTTTCCGCTGCCGGACATCGAAGGCAATCCGGAGGAAATGCCGGCCATCCCGGAAAACCAGAGCGACAATTTCCTTGGCTTCGAGGTGACGATCGACGGAGCGCCGGCAAAGCCGCAGCTCGAGCAGAAAGTGTTCGCTGTCGGCATCGATATCGGCGCCGATCTGAAGGCGCAGAACGTGCCGTTCAATCCGTTCGGCGATGCGGCCAAGGCGGCCCTGGCGAAGCTGCCGAAAACGGTCGCCGAGGATTGGGAAAACCGCGGCATCATCATCGAGGATACGGGCAGCGACGGTACCGAGGCGAACAAGGTCTATACGCCGTGGTGGCAGTTGCGCTCGACCTATTGGTGGCGCGCGATATTTCCGGCCAACAAGGATGTCCACGTCTCGCACCGCTACAAACCGAGCGTCGGCGGCACGTCATCGGTGAGTTTCTTCTATGGCGGCAAGTTCACCGAGGGCAGCCAGTACACGACCTACAAGACCCGCTACTGCATGGACGACAGCTTCGAGAATGCGGTGCGGCAGGCCGCCAAGGCCGACGGTTATCCGCATTTTTACGAGAACCGCATAGCCTATATCCTGACCACCGGCGGCAACTGGGCCAATGGCAGCATCGGCAAGTTCAAGCTAACCGTCGACAAGGGCAATCCGAAAGCGCTGATCTCGTTTTGCGGCGACAATGTCAAGAAGGTCGGGCCGACGACCTTCGAGACGGCGGCGCAGGATCTCTATCCCGAGCACAACATCGACATATTGCTTTTGGAGCCGTCGGATGACGGCGCCGGGGGAGCCAACTGATGGACGTCGCGATCTATGTCGCCATTGCGCAGAACGGCGTCATCGGGCGCGACGGCGGCTTACCGTGGCGGCTGTCCACCGATCTCAAGCGCTTCAAGGCCGATACGATGGGCAAGCCCGTCATCATGGGCCGCAAGACTTATGAAGGCATCGGCCGGCCGCTGCCGGGCCGATTGAACATCGTGGTGACCCGCGACAAGGCCTGGCGCGCCGAGGGCATAGAGGTGGCGCACTCGCTGGAGGCAGCGATCCAGCTGGCCACGGTGCGCGGGCGTTGCATGGCCGGCGTCGACGAAATCTGCATCATCGGCGGCGGCGAGATCTATGCGCAGGCGCTGCCGCTGGCAGACCGGCTGCACGTCACCCATGTGCTGGCGGCGGTGGATGGCGACGCGCATTTTCCCGACATCGATCCGGATTTGTGGCGCCTTGTCAGCGCTCAGGACGTTCCGGCCGGTGAAAAGGACAGCCATGCGACGCGCTATTCGGTTTACGAGCGACGCCGCGGCGTGCATTGAGACGATAAAAGGGTCGCGAACGTCCAAAACGGACATGCTCGGCAGCGGATCGCGTTGAAAGCGCATCGCTGCGTCCCTATAGAAGAACAACTGGATTTTGCGCCGCAACGTCGGCGCTGAGGGAATCCCAAGCGAAAGGACATTCATGCCCTGGAACGACAAGAGCGGCGGCGGCGGCCCATGGGGCGGCGGCGGCAACAATCAGGGACCCTGGGGGCAGGGACCGAAGGGGCCTAGCGGCCCGCCGGGGTCACCTCCCGATCTCGAAGACATCATCCGCCGCGGCCAGGACCGGCTGCGGCGCGCGCTGCCCGGTGGCGGCGGCGCCAGCCCGGCCGTCTTTGCGCTGATCGCAGCGGCCCTGATCGTGCTGTGGGCGTTCAAGGCGGTCTACACCGTGCAGCCGGACGAGGTTGCGGTCGAGCTGCGCTTCGGCAAGCCGAAGGCGGAGCTGTCGCAGCCGGGTCTGCATTTCCATTGGTGGCCGGTCGAAACCGTCGAGACGGCCAACATCGCCGAACAACTCGTCGATATCGGTGGTGGCGGCGCGACGAGCGGCAACTCGTCGGGGCTGATGCTTACCGGCGACCAGAACATCGTCAACGTCCAGTTTTCGGTGGCCTATCAGGTCTCCGATCCCCGGGCCTATCTGTTCGACGTCTCCGATCCCGAAGGCATGCTGCAGCAGGTCGCAGAGAGCGCCATGCGCGAAGCGGTTGGCCGGCGACCGGCGCAGGACATCTTCCGCGACGACCGTCAGGGCATCGCCGCGTCGGTGCGTGAAATCATCCAGACGACGCTGGACGGCTACAAGGCCGGCCTGAATGTCAACGCGGTTTCGATCGAGGACGCGGCCCCGCCGCGTGAAGTTGCCGATGCCTTCGACGAAGTGCAGCGCGCCGAGCAGGACGAAGACAAGTTCGTCGAGCAGGCCAACCAGTATTCCAACCAGAAGCTCGGCCAGGCGCGTGGCGCCGCGGCGCAGATCCGCGAGGACGCGGCAGCCTACAAGAACCGTGTCGTCCAGGAAGCCGAAGGTGAGGCGCAGCGCTTCATCTCGGTCTATGACGAATACGCCAAGGCGCCCGACGTGACGCGCCGGCGGCTTTATCTGGAAACGATGGAGAAGGTGCTGAAGGATTCCAACAAGGTCATCGTCGAACAGGGCAATGGGCAAGGGGTCGTTCCCTATCTGCCGCTGCCGGCACTGCAGCCGAAGGCGCTGCCGCCTGCGACCACGGGAGGAGCCCAGTGATGGCCAATCGTCTTCCCATCATCGCGGTCATCGCGGCCGTGCTTCTGTTCCTGCTCTACTCCTCGGTCTTCGTGGTCAACGCGCGCCAGCAGGCGCTCGTGCTGCGGTTCGGCGAGATCGTCGACGTGAAGAATGAACCCGGCATCTATTTCAAGGCGCCTTTCGCCTTCTTCGACGCCGACAGCGTGCAATTGATCGAAAACAGGGTGCTGCGCTTCGATCTCGACAACATCCGCGTCCAGGTTTCGGGCGGCAAGTTCTACGAGGTCGACGCTTTCATCGCGTACCGCATCTCGGATCCGCGCGTGTTCCGCTCAGCCGTGTCCGGTCAGATCACACTGGCCGAAGCACGACTGAGGACGCGTCTCGATGCGGCGCTGCGCCGTGTCTACGGTCTGCGCGACTTCGAGGCGGCGCTTTCGGAAGAGCGGGCCGTGATGATGCGCGAAGTGCGCGATCAGCTTCGGCCCGACGCCACCTCGCTCGGCCTGCAGATCGAGGATGTGCGCATCCGCCGAACCGATCTGACGGCTGAGGTTTCGCAGCAGACCTTCGACCGCATGAAGGCCGAACGTTTGGCCGAGGCCGAACGGCTGAGGGCACGCGGCAAAGAGGCCGCGCAGCGCATCACCGCCCGCGCCGACCGCGAAGTGGTGGAAATCGTCGCCGAAGCGCGCAAGGAATCGGAAATCCTGCGTGGTGAAGGTGAAGCCCAGCGCAGCGCGACCTTTGCCGACGCCTACAAACGCGATCCGGCGTTCTTCGACTTCTACCGGTCGATGAATGCCTATGGCACGGCGCTGGACAACTCCGGGACGACGATGGTGCTTTCGCCGAACTCGGAGTTCTTCCGCTTCTTCCGCAATCCGGACGGTACGGACGCGAAGCCGGCGACACCTGCGGCTCCGGCGACGGCACCTGCCGCGCCGGCGACGGCACCTGCCGCGCCGGCGACGGCACCTGCCGCGCCGGCGACGGCACCTGCCGCGCCGGCTGCACAACCTGCACCCGCCCAGTAGGGCGGTGCAGGATTTCCTTGCGGCCATAGGCCTGGTCCTCGTTGTCGAGGGCCTGGTCTATGGCGGCTTTCCCGGCCTTGCCAAACGTCTTGCCGGCGAAGTGCTGTCGACGCCGGAAATTGCGCTGCGCATCGTCGGGCTGGTGGCGATCGCCATCGGCGTCGGCATCGTCTGGTTGGTGCGTGGCTGAGGACCGCTGATCTGCAATTCCAGGAAAGTGTGAGCGGTTTCCGTCCGGAATTGCGTAAAAGCAAAGAGATTGAACGGTTCGCCGTTTCCGCGAGACGGCCAACCGTTCTAGAAGGTGTAACGGAGGATTTCTCCTCCTGATGTGGCCATAGCCGCAAACGTGCCGTATTTCTTGCCAACATGACGCGACGCGGCGTTTTGCCGAAGCGCTTTTTCTTTTCAGCAATCCGGGAGGCTTTCGATGACATCCAACACCCTTCTGCGCGCGGCGCGGCGGACGTTCATCGCAGGTGCTGCGGCACTTATGGTCGGCGCGCTTGCCGTTCCGGCTTTCGTGACGCCGACGGTGGCCGCGGACGGACCGGCTTCGGTTGCCGACCTCGCCGAAGGCCTGCTCGGTGCGGTGGTCAACATCTCGACCTCGCAGACCGTGAAGGGCACGGAAGGTCCGGGCGCGGTGCCGATGCCGCAGCTGCCGGAGGGTTCGCCGTTCCAGGATTTCTTCGACGACTTCTTCAAGAACCGTGGCGGCGACAAGGATGGCGGCGCGCAAAAGGTGCAGTCGCTGGGCTCCGGCTTCGTAGTCGACGCCGAGCAAGGCATTGTCGTCACCAACAACCACGTCATCGCCGATGCAGACGATATCGAGGTGAATTTCTCCGACGGCGTGACGCTGAAGGCGACGCTGGTCGGCACCGACACCAAGACCGACGTGGCGGTGCTCAAGGTCGACCCGAAGGGCCACAAGCTGACGGCGGTGAAATTCGGCGATTCCAACAAGATGCGCGTCGGCGACTGGGTGATGGCGATCGGCAATCCGTTCGGCCTTGGCGGCACGGTGACGGTCGGCATCGTCTCGGCCCGCAACCGCGACATCAATTCCGGCCCCTATGACGACTTCATCCAGACCGACGCCGCCATCAACCGCGGCAATTCCGGCGGGCCGCTGTTCAACAGCCTGGGCGAGGTCATCGGTATCAACACGGCGATCATCTCGCCGTCGGGCGGCTCGATCGGCATCGGTTTCTCAATCCCCTCGCAGCTTGCCTCGGGCGTCGTCGACCAGCTGCGCCAGTTCGGCGAGACCCGTCGCGGCTGGCTCGGCGTGCGCATCCAGCCGGTGACCGACGACATCGCCGAGAGCCTCGGCATGGCGACCGCCAAGGGCGCGCTGGTGGCCGGCGTCATCAAGGGCGGACCGGTCGACAACGGCACAATTCTCGCCGGCGACGTCATCATCAAGTTCGATGGCAAGGACATCCATGAAATGCGCGACCTGCCGCGCGTCGTGGCGGAAAGCCCGGTCGGCAAGGCGGTCGACGTGATCATCGTGCGCAAGGGCGTCGAGCAGACGGTGAAGGTGACGCTCGGCCGGCTTGAGGACGGCGAGAAGGTCGCTGCCGGTGAGGACGGCACTACCGATGAGGACAAGGGCGGCGACAAGGCGCCCGCGGTCTCCACGGCCTCGGTGCTCGGCATGACCGTCGGCGAGCTCAATGACGACACACGGAAAAAATTCGGCATCGCGGCCGACGTCTCCGGCGTCGTCATCACCGACGTCACCAAGGATTCGGCCGCCGCCGAGCGCGGCATCCAGGCCGGCGAGGTGATCACCGAAATCGCCCAGGAATCGGTCGCGACCCCGAAGGACGTGATGGACCGGATCGGCGCGCTGAAGGAGCAGGGCCGCAAGAATGCGCTCTTGATGCTGGCGTCCAAGACAGGCGAGTTGCGCTTCGTGACGATCCGGATGGATTGAGTCCGGTCAGGCCTGCAACGATCTGATTTCGAAATGAAAAGGGCGGCTAGTTAGCCGCCCTTTTTTCTTGCCTGCCAGTCCTTGCGCGACAGGGTGTAGAGGACATGCCGCTTGAGGTGCGGGTGGCTGTCAGGGATGGATGGGTGGTCGAAATCGCGAGCCGGGTCAGGGCTCATGCCAAGACGCTCCATGACGGCCGTCGAGCGGCGGTTGGCCGCGACGGCGAAGGAGACGATCTCGTCCCGGTCAAGCGTCTCGAAGCCATAAGAAAGCCATGCCTCGGCTGCCTCGGTGACGTAGCCCTTGCCCCAGAACTCGGGCGCCAACCGCCAGCCGATCTCGATCGTATCGGAGGGCAGGGACGGCACGTGATCGGTCTTTAAGAGGCCGACGAAACCGATGCATTCCCCAGTCGCGGCGATCTCGGCGGCGGCAAAACCAAAGCCGTCCTCGGCGATCCAGCCCTGAAACTCGTCCATCTTGGCATCCGTCTCGGCGCGGTCGCGGCGAAATGGAAAGAACTCCATCACCCGCTCGTCCGAATTGATGCGGTGGAAGAGTTCGCGATCACGGTCTTCCCAGTTGCGCAGGATCAGTCGCTCGGTGCGCATCGGTTTCATTGGGCGAACTCTTCCTGGCGGTAGCCCTGGAGATAAAGCAGCGCGGTGAGATCGCCATGGTCGATGCGGACCTTGGCTTCGGCAGCAACGGCCGGCTTGGCGTGGAGCGCGACACCGGTGCCGGCCAGGCGGATCATGTCGAGGTCGTTGGCGCCGTCGCCGACCGCAATCGCATCGAATGGGGTCAGGCCGAGGCGGGCCGAGATATCGTTCAGCGCATCGGCCTTGGCGGCACGGCCGAGGATCGGCTCGGCGACAAGGCCGGCAAAGCGCCCGTTCTCCTCGATCAGGCGGTTGGCACGGTTTTCCTGGAAGCCGAGCATGGCGGCGACACGGCTGGTGAAGACGTCGAAGCCGCCCGAGACAAGCGCCGTCCAGGCGCCATTGGCGCGCATCGTCCGCACCAGGGCGCGGCCGCCCGACGCCAGCGTCAGGCGGTTCGCGATGATGCGGCCGACGACGGCGGCATCGAGGCCTTTCAGCAGCGCCACGCGTTCACGCAGCGCCGGCTCGAAAGCGATCTCGCCGTTCATCGAGCGTGCCGTGATGGCGGCAACGCGGTCCTTGACGCCGATCTCGTCGGCGAGTTCGTCGATGCATTCCTGGTCGATCATGGTTGAATCCATATCGGCAAGCAGGATTGTCTTGCGGCGGCTTTCGGCCTGCTGAACGATCACGTCGACCGGCTCGGAGCCAAGTGCTGTGCGCAAGGCGGCACTTGCCTCGGCGGCTTCTGCCCCCTCGGGCAGCACCAGGTCGCAGGCGACGCCATCGCCCAGCCAGCGAACAGCGCTTGCACCGACCGACCGTGAGGCGATATTCGCAAGCGAGGCCGACATCGCGCGGCGGAGGGGGTGGGACACAAGCGTGGCAATGAGCGGCATCGAGACTTCCAAGCAGCTAGGCGAGGGCGGGCAGGCGGGCGAGGGCCGCGTGAAGAACGCGATCCTGATAGCCGGGCCGACAGCCAGCGGCAAGTCGGCGCTGGCGCTCGATCTCGCCGAGCGCAAGGGCGGCGTCATCGTCAACACCGATTCCATGCAGGGCTATTCGGTGCTCGATGTGCTGACGGCGCGGCCGAGCGCCGCCGAACTCGGCCGCGCGCCGCACTTTCTCTATGGCCACGTGCATCCCTCCACCGCCTATTCCACCGGCGCCTGGCTGCGCGACGTGATGAAGCTGATCGATGACGGCACGCTCGCCCGACAGCCCGACGACGCCGCCTTTGAACGTCCGGTGATTTTCGTCGGCGGCACCGGGCTCTATTTTCGCGCACTTGCCGAGGGCATTTCGGAAATGCCCGACATTCCGCAGCAGGTACGCGACCGCTGGCGCTACGAGTTAAAGGAGCAAGGCGCAGCCAAGCTGCACCGCATCCTGATGCATGAGGATTCGGCGGTCGCCATGCAGCTGAAGCCGACCGACGGCCAGCGCATCGTGCGGGCGCTGGAGGTGCTCGATGCATCCGGCCGCTCCATCCTCGAATGGCAGGCAGCACGCGGCCGGCCGCTGATCGACCGCGACAGCGCTCGGTTCTTCGTTATCGAGCCGGACCGCGCCGCCCTTGTCGAGCGGATCGAAACAAGGTTCGACCGCATGCTCGATCTCGGCGCGCTCGATGAGGTCAAACGGCTTGCGGCGCTTGGCCTCGATCCCGAGCTGCCGGCGATGAAGGCGATCGGCGTTCGCGAACTTTCGGCCGCCATGGCCGGTGACATCAGCTTTCCTCAGGCCATCGAGCGCTGCAAGGCAGCGACGCGGCAATATGCCAAACGGCAAACGACGTGGTTTCGCCATCAGCTGGGACCGGAATGGCTGAGATTGCGGCCCGGCGACGGCCTGCAAGCCGTGATTTGATTTTCGTGCTGCTAATACAATTAAAGAAACAGAAGTAGGAATGAACATTCCCGCTCCGGTTGTCTGGATTAACCGTCCGTAAGGCGCCGGCATGCCATAGATCCGGGGGGTACTTTTCCAACGGGGAGCAGATGCGTTTCCACAAGGCGGAATCCGCATTTTTCGTCTTTATTTTCGTGATCCTGGCCGCAGGCCTGGTGACGCTTTATGCCTATGGTCAATTGCAGTCCATCGCGGTCGGTCACGATACGACTTCCCGGGTCGAGAGGATCGCTTATCTCAACACGCTGCTGTTTGTCACCGGGGTGCTGCTGGCGACAGCGCTGTTCTTCGGCGTGTTCTTCATCTACCCGTTGATCCGTAGGCAGGCGACGGAAGAGGGCAAGCTGCGCGCCATGACGGTTTCGCTCAGCGCCCGCTCGGAAACGCTGCAGCATGCGGCATTGACCGACGGCCTTACCGGCATGCAGAACCGGCGCTATTTCGACGATGCGCTGAAGGAATATCTCGAGGAATTCCGCCGCATCGAAAAGCCCGTCGGGCTGATGATCCTCGACCTCGATCATTTCAAGCAGGTCAACGACACGCATGGCCACGATGTCGGCGACGAGGTGCTGAGGGCAGTCGCCAATTGCCTCAAAGGCATGACGCGCTATCACGACGTGGTGGCGCGGCTCGGCGGCGAAGAGTTCGCCGTTGTCACCCCCAACATGGACGCGGAGTTGTTGGGGAAGTTCGCCGAACGCATCCGCAAGGCGATTGCCAACATGTCGGTGCTGTCGGGCAATGTCCGCCTCAAGATCACCACCAGCGTCGGTCTTGCCGTCTGGGATCGGAAGGAAACGGCCGAGGAATTCTACCGCCGCGCCGACCGCCAGCTCTACGAGGCGAAGAGGCAAGGCCGCAACCGCGTCTGCGCCTAAATCCCGGCATTAAATCCGTGAGGCTGGCCGTTTGATGCCGTCTTCTGCGCTTCCGGCCTTCGCCGGCCGAAGCACTCATGAGGTGGTGGCGGCAGCTATGGCTACGGCCGGCGTAGGCCGGTGCTCACGGACTCAATGTCCGCT
This sequence comes from Mesorhizobium sp. C432A, assembly GCF_030323145.1. Taxonomy (NCBI): domain Bacteria; kingdom Pseudomonadati; phylum Pseudomonadota; class Alphaproteobacteria; order Hyphomicrobiales; family Phyllobacteriaceae; genus Mesorhizobium; species Mesorhizobium sp. C432A. Next base: position 3,352,183 of record NZ_CP100470.1, read on the forward strand.
CCGCTCCGGTTCTCGAAGTCGACACCAACCGACTCAGCCTGACGAATTTTCTGGCGTGATTTACCCAAGCGGCCAACGAAGCCGAGCCCTGGCGCTCCGGCGGCTTCTCAATTGGCCGGCAAAAAAGTCGCTACGCTGAAGGTCAATCGTTCTGCGGGCGCATGCCAAAGGTTGTGGGCTTGAGGCCGTAGCGCAGGTCGAAATCGTCGTCGGGCTGGATGCGCTGGGCGGTGGCCGGCTTGCGGTAATCGGGATCGCCGGCCTGGCGGCCGGAATCCACTGCTTCGGCGAAGGCCATCTGCTGCTGCGGTTTCGGGACGTTGCGCAGCCGCTCGACGATGGCGGCGAGATCGACGTCGTTGCCGTCCTGCGAGAACTCGTCCTGCTCTCGCTTGGCGGTGCCGGGGATCAGGTTCTCCGCCAGTTTTTCGAACTTCAGCCGCATGGTCGTCGCCACGCCTTCACCGAAGGCGATGGCTTCGCGCTGGCCCATGGAGGACAGAAAGGCCAGCGTCGAGGCGGAGGAATCGGCGATCGCCGAGCGGATGATTGCCTGGTCCTGCTCGTTGGCCAGCCGCATGGCGAAGAAGGTCGAGCATTGCGACAGGATGGTCGGATCGAGTTCACCCGGGCGCTGGGTGACGACGCCGAGATAGCAGCCATATTTGCGGCCTTCCTTGGCGATGCGCGACAATGCATGCCTTGTCGGCGCGAAGCCGAGGCGCGGATCGGCCGGCATATAGCGGTGCGCTTCCTCGCACAGCAGCAAAAGCTTCAGCCGGCCCTCGCTCCACAGCGCAAGGTCGAAGGCCAGGCGCGCCAGCACCGAACAGACGGAGTTGACCACTTCGGACGGCATGCCGGCCATCTCGAAACAGGTCACCGGGCGGCCATGATGCGGCACACGGAAAATATTGCCGATCGTCTCGTGGATCGTGTCCTCGATCAGCCGCGAATTGAACATGAAGCGATAGCGCGGGTCGGACGCGGCGGACTCGATGCGCGTCTTCAGCGATTTCAGCGTCGGGCGGTCGTTCTTGCTTTCCAGGAGGCCCATGCGCTCGTCGATCTGCTTGATGAGATCGACCATGCGGTAGGGCACCGGCGTGTCGGCGGTCAGCGCATCGCTGCCGCGGCGCACGTAAGAGCCTGAATTGGGATTGCGATAGAGGTTCTTGGCGGCGGGGATCAGGTCGCGCAGGACATCGACTTCTTCCGGCACGACCTCTCGGCCGCGAAACAGCACTTCGGCGAATTCTTCGAGCCTGAACATCCAGAACGGCAGATCAAGCGTCTTGGAATCGACCCGGACGCAGAACTCAGGCAGGGATGCCGCGAATTCATTGTGCGGATCGAGAATGAGGATTCGCAGATCGGGCCGGGCGGCGATCGATTTGCGCAGCAGCAGCGAGATGGCGGTGGATTTGCCGACGCCGGTTGTGCCGACAACGGCAAAATGGCGCGCCAGCGTGTCGTCGATGGCGATGTTGGCGTCGATCGACTCATCCTGCGACAGCGTGCCGATGGTGATCGAATGACGCCCGGCGAGATCGTAGACCGCCTGCAGGTCACGGGTACGGATGCGGTGCGCTATGGCGCCGATATGAGGATAGGTGGTGATGCCGCGGTCGAACACCGGTTTGGCCCCCGGTTCGGCGCCGTCGCGCACTTCGCCGATCAGCTCGACGCTGACCTCGATGGGGTTTTGTCCCTCATTGCTCCAGGCGCGATCCGACTTGCCGATTTCGTAGACCAGACCAACGGTGCGCGATGTCCCGAGATTGATGGAGATCATCTTGCCGACGGTCCACAGGCCGGTGACCGCGCCTTCGATGTCGTCGGCATAGGCGCTGATGGTGGCGCGCGCACCGTCGCACTGCACGACGTTGCCGAGAATGCGCTTGTCGCTCTGCTCTGCGCGGCGGCGCTCCTGCGAGGTCGGTTCGCCGACGGAGGCTTCGCGCTCGACAAACATACGATCCGATCCCCATTCCCGTGGAGCCTCGATCCTACACAGACGGGGTTAAGGTGGCGTGATGCGGGATGGTGTAGCAGGGGTTAACCCGTCAGCGAAAATTCAACCGGCCGTCCTCTTCCCCCAATCCGAAGATTCGATATATTGGACGAATGACTGATATAGCGAATGACGTGTCGGCCACGATAGGCAGACGAATCCACGCCGAAAGAGCCTTGCGGGACTGGTCGTTGGCCGACCTGGCGAACCGCTCCGGCGTCTCCAAAGCCATGCTCAGCACTATCGAGCGCGGCATGACCAGCCCGACGGCCGCGCTGCTGGTGCGCATCGCCGCTGCTTTCGGCATGACGCTGTCGACGCTGATTGCACGCGCCGAGCAGCAAGGTGGCGGCCTGCTGCGCGAGAGTGAGCAGCCGGTTTGGCGCGACCCCGGTACGGGCTATGTCCGCCGGCATCTGTCGCCGGTTTCCGACACGCCGCTCGAATTGATCCGGGTGCAACTGCCGGCTGGCGCCAGTGTGAGTTTCCCGGCGGCGTCCTATGCCTTCATCAAGCAGCAGATGTGGCTGATCTCCGGGCGACTTGAGTTCACCGAGGGTGATATGGTGCATAGTCTCGAGCCCGGCGACTGCCTGGCGCTCGGCGCGCCGTCGGACTGCACGTTCCATGCCGTCGGACCGCAGCCGGCCGACTATCTGGTTGCGCTGGTCAGGGGCTGAAATCGTGGCAAGACGTCCCAAGCGCTCCGACAATGGCGGACCGCCGCTCGATGATTACAAGGGTCCGCCATGGGGCAGGGGCGATCCCTACATCTTCCTGGCCTGGCAGGCAGCGCATGCCAAGGCGTGGAAGGCGCCAAGCCGTGACGTGATGCTGATGCGCATGGAAAAGGCCGAGCGGCTTGGCCTGACCTATGAGGAATACACGCTCGAAATCCTCGAACGCGGGCTGCATCTGCAGCCGAAAGACACCGATCGCATCGCCGCGATCAAGGCGAGACGAAAGCGGCGCCGCGTCGCGCGTCTGGATTAGCAAGGGAAAGTGCAGGTGAGTCCCATCGAAATCAGGTCGCTGACTGCGGAAACACGCGACATGCTGGCCGACCTCCTGATCGAGACGGTCGCGGCCGGCGGCTCCGTCAGCTTCATGCATCCCTTATCCAGGCAAGCGGCGGAAACCTTCTGGAGCAACTCGTTGATGGCAGCAGAGAGAGGTGAAAGAGCGGTGCTGGGTGCTTGGTATGGCGACGCGTTGATCGGCACCGTCACTTTGCTGCTCGACTTTCCGGTCAATCAGCCGCACCGGGCCGAGATCGCCAAGCTCATGACCCGCGTCGAACACCGCGGCAAGGGCATAGCGAGCCGGCTGATGCGGGCGGCCGAAACGCTCGCCGTCGAGAAAGGCCGCACGCTTCTGGTGCTGGACACCGCAACCGAGGAGGGCGCTTCCAGCCTTTACGAAAAACTCGGCTTCACGCTCACTGGCGAAATACTGGACTTTGCCCTGAAACCGCATGGCGGGCTGACCGGCACGCTCATCTACTGGAAGCGCATCGGCGGCGCTGCCTAAGCCTTGTGGTGAACCTCTTGCAGCGCGTAGACCGGCGTCGCGATGCCTTCCATGCGCGCCTTCAGCTGCAGCGCCAGGAACTGGGAGTAATGGCGCGACTGGTGCAAATTGCCGCCATGGAACCACAGCGCCTCCTGCTGCGTCGGCTTCCACATGTTGCGCAGCTCGCCTTCCCAGGGGCCTGGGTCCTTCGTGGTGTTGGAGCCGAGGCCCCAGCATTTGCCGACCTTGTCGGCGACCTCCCGTGAGATCAAATCGGCCGCCCAGCCATTCATCGAACCGTAGCCGGTGGCGTAGACGATGAGATCGGCCGGCAGTTCCGATCCATCGCTGAGCAGGACCGAATGCTCCTTGATCTCCTTCACGTCGACACCGCTTTTCAGCTTGATCGACCCGTCGATGATCAGGTCGGAGGCGCCGACATCGATGTAATAGCCCGAGCCGCGTCGCAGATATTTCATGAAAAGGCCGGAGCCGTCGTCGCCCCAGTCGAGCATGAAGCCGGCCTTCTCCAGGCCTTTGTAGAAGTTGGCGTCGCGCTTCTTCATCTCGGCATAGGCCGGAATCTGGAATTCGTGCAGGATCTTGTAGGGCAGGGAGGCGAAGACGAGGTCGGCCTTGGCTGTGGTCATGCCGCTCGCAACCGCCTTTTCCGAATAGAGTGAGCCCAGGCCGATCTCCATCAGCGTGTCCGACTTGACGATGTGCGTGGTCGAGCGCTGCACCATGGTGACGTCGGCGCCGGCCTCCCAAAGGGCTGCTGCAATGTCGTGGGCGGAGTTGTTCGAGCCGATGACGACAGCTTGTCTGCCGACATAGGCATCGGGTCCCGGATGCTTCGAGGAGTGATGCTGGTCGCCCTTGAATGTGTCCATGCCCTTGAAGTTCGGCATGTTGGCCTTGCCGGATTGCCCCGTGGCCAGCACCAATTGTTTCGGCTTCAGCG